>CALLPI010000006.1 GCA_938015595.1 uncultured Saprospiraceae bacterium
CCAGCTACTCCAGCTACCCCAGCTACCCCAACCACTCCCCCTCGCTCTGCTACAGGCCATAAGCCGCGCTTTATGTGGTGCCTTGACAACGGTCATGGTCGGCGCACACCAGGTAAGCGCTCGCCTTTGTTTGACGATGGCAAAACGCGCTTTTTTGAGTTTGAATTCAACCGGGACATTGTGCGCCTCATCCGCGAAGAACTGGATAAAAGGGGAGTCAGGTACTTCATCACTGTACCCGAGGTGGACATTGACGACTTCCTCAAAGGCCGGGTGGACAGAGCCAACAACCTCCAGTCGGACCTGCCCAAAATTTTTGTCTCGGTACATGCCAATGCCGGCCCTGCGCCCACACCCGAATCCTGGAGCCCTGCTAATGGCATCGAAACTTGGTTTTTTCACGGCAGTAAGCGCAGCCAAAAACTCGCCTCGGTATTTCAGAAATATCTCATACAACATACAGGGTTCCGCAACCGCCAGATCAAGTCGCAGCCAGAAGGGCAATTCTACGTGTTGCGCAATACTACCATGCCGGCCGTGCTGACGGAAAACGGCTTCTACAACAACAAAACCGAAGTCATGGAGCTGATGAAGCCCGAAGTGCGCAAAAAAATTGCCGACGCACACGTAGCCGCTATCATGGAAATTGAGCGCGATGGGCTCTAACACACTGCTATTTGCCGAATGTTGACTATCTTGGCCACAAATCCGCACGAGCCATAAGAAAAATCCTTGGGTTGTGCCTACTGCTATTGGCAACGTAGGCACGCAATGCCGATAATCCTTCAGTTTCAGAAGAGCACAACGTCGTGCATAAAAATACCACTGCTGCCGAGTCAGCGGAGATGGCGATCGAAGAAGCCCCCCGACGACGCTTCCCCCAAACCAGCGCGACGTACTCTCTACTGCCTTAAGCGCCTAAAGGTGCCTTATTTTCATGTGGAGTATGCGCTCAGGCAAGTCAACGGAAAATGGACGTGCCTTTGGCCTTCCACCGAGGAGCCGTTGAAGGGTGTAGTAGTAGATACCAAAAGTGGCTTTATGATAGTGGATTCTGGTACTGGCGGCGGCGAATGGACTTTTCGCGTCGTCTTCTTTCACATGGCCGACGCTAACCCCTTGTTGGGCATTACCCACACCTTCTTCGACGGGGCTACCCTGCTGCATGAGTGTTACTTCCTCAAACCCGAAGACTCCAGGCAGTTGGACTGGACCAAACAGATCATCAAGCAAGTGTCTGCCTTTGATTTCTTGCCCCAAGATAACGCCGAGGAGCCCGTCATAGCACAAAAACTCCTGCCAGCATCACTTGAACTGCCTCGCTATGGTACAGTAGTGAAAGCCAAGGTTTACACCGGCCTCAAGGACATCTACTGCCGAGGCAACGAAAATGAGTTTTCTGATTATTGCGGGCTATTCGGGCAAGTGAGGCACACGGAGATAGCCTTCAAGTGGAACAAAGAAAAAGGGCGATTTTTTCAGGAGTGATTTTCGAGTAGGCAAAGTACAACTACTATTCAAAAACCATTATATTTGTGTGACTTCAGGTCAACCCATCGTCTAATATACGTTTTTCACCAAAATCAGCAAAGTACAATGAATCTCAATTTGATAGACTTGCTCCAGGGGCAACTGCCCGACCAAATGCTGGATCAACTTAGCAACCAGATAGGTAGCGCTGACCGCCAGCAAACTGCTACCGCCGCATCGGGCATCGTTGCCACCCTTGTGAGCGCGCTAGCGCGCAACGCCTCCAGTGAGCGAGGCGCTCAGTCGCTGGCCAATGCTCTGGACAGCGACCACGACGGAAGTATCCTGGAGAACTTGGCCGGCCTCTTAGGCGGTGGTCAAGTGCCTGCCCAGCAAAGCCGCGCTTTAAATGGAGCTGGCATTCTCAAGCATATACTCGGAGACCGCCAAGGCAGTGCCATTGAGATGATCAGCCAGATGAGTGGCCTCAACTCCAACCAAACCGGCAGCATGATGCAAATGCTCGCACCAGTAGTGATGGGGCTGCTAGGCAAAACTAAGCGCGAACAAGGGCTGGATGTGAGTGGCTTGGTAAATCTACTTTCCGGTACAGCTCAGTCTCGCCAGGCGCAAAGCAATCCCGCCATGAGAATGGTGACTATGCTGCTGGATCGCGACCGCGACGGCAGTGCTATGGACGACATTGCCCGCATTGGCCTCAACGTACTGGGCAATCTGTTCAAGAAGAAGTAAAGTACAATAAAGGGAATAACACGAAGGGTTGGCCTTGAGGTCAACCCTTCTTCGTTTGGAGAATCAGAGGTTTTCCAGTATTTGCTCGGGCGTTATCTTTTCTTGAGATACCGCTTTGATGATATCAAAGGTAGTGAGGATGCCTACCAATTCATTGCTATCGCTTACGATAGGAATAGCATGGAAGCGATTGACCAGGAATACCTCCAGTGCCACGTTGATGCGGTCTTCGGGAGACAGCTTGGCCAAGCCGGTGGTCATGATGTCTTCTGCTTTGTAGGCGCGCAGACGGGCTTCGTTCACGTAGCGGTCTTCCTCGCTTTGGTTGTAACCGCGCATGAAGTGCAGGAAGTCAGTTTTACTGATAAGACCTACCAACTCTTTGTAGCGCACTACAGGCAAGTGATGTATGTTGTGCGTATCAAACAACTCCTGCACTTTGGAGAGCTTATCTTCGGGGTTCACGGTAATGAGATGGGTACTCATGATCGTTTTGATGGGTGCGAGAATGTTCATTTGCAGCAATGTTTTGGTGATGAAGAATGTCTCGAATACTCAGCGAATGTAGCGCATTGCGCCGAGGTGCACCAATGATACCCATCATAAGGAATGATTGATTTTTATCAACTGGAATTCCACGCAGTTAATGTGCGCACCGGGCGCAGCGCCCGTTGATGATTAGGCAGGTGTTTTCTACTACAAAGCCTGGCGGAGCAGCAGCAGCTATAGGCGTTTTTATGTCTTCTACACAGAAGGTTTGACCACAGGTATCGCAATGAAAGTGAGCGTGGTCGTCCTGATGGGCACGCTCGCCACAGCCAGCGTGGCAAAGAGCGTACTTAAGTTTGTCGCTACCGTCTATAGCTTTATGAATCAGCCCGTACTCTTCGAAGGTTTTCAGCGTTCGGTACAGGGTGATGCGATCAGACTCGCGTAGGGCATCTTCAATATCTTTTTGTGACAGTGCTCGAGTATGCTGCAGGAAAATATCCAGCACGCGCTCCCGGAATCGGGTTTTGCGCAACCGGTGTGCGGCGAGAAGTTCGTGTGGCGAGGCCATAGGGAGCAACGCGCTTTTGGATTTGGAAGGTTAAAACAAGAAATTTTGCCATTACAAACGTCGGCGAGCCGCCTATTGTTTTGGTGCGCCGGCGCTTTGCAAGGATTTTAGGCACAGGCTGAGCCGCCCACTGCTGTGCGCATGAAGGTGCTCGCAAAGAGAGCAAAGTACGCAAAGGCTACTGCCGTATAAGTTTCGCCATCCAGCCAGGCTGCCCTTGGGGGCGTACTTGCAGGAAGTACATACCCGAAGGCAAATGGCTCAAATCCAGCAACTGATGAGGTTGGCCTTGTTGTGGCGGCACGACGAGCTGCCCTCGGGCATTAGTCACAGAGAAGGTGTACGTGCCAAGATCATGTGGGAGACGCCATTGAAACATCCCTGCAGAAGGGTTAGGAAAGACCCAAACCTGTGTCAGAGTACCTTGGGCGCGCTCGCGCACACGACTGGGCATCAGCGGCAAGTTGGCACGTAGGCTGGTCAGTACGGTGCGCATAATGGCTACTTGGCCGGCGGTGAAGGAGTTTTGGCAGGTTTCGGTAGAGTAATCCATGTAGTTTTCGATCATATCGGGCAGGTCACTGGGGCCATCGTTGCAGGTGTTTTGCTGCGGATTGCAGACAAACTGGCTTTGCCGGCCTTGGTTGGGTGTATCATCCACGCCGTCATCGGCATTACAGTCAGGCAAGCCCAGCAACCCCGATAGGCCGTCGCCTGAAATATGGCGTAAGCCCAGGTAGTGGCCTACTTCATGGGCTACCGTGCGGCCGCGCATGGGCAGGTTCAGCCCCCAGGCATTGTAGGTAAGGCTATCGCCCACGGTGCGGTAGTCCACCACCACGCCGTCCAGTTCGGGAGAAGGTGCGCTGGCGCCGTTGGGCCAGTTGGGTAGCCCCGGAGGCGGGTAGGCATAGCCAAGAATGGGGCTTTGCTGGCCAAGAATATTAAGCGGACGAATGGCGCAAATCCATAGATTGAGGTAGTTGGCAGGGTCTATTGCATCGCTGCCGCCCTGAGCCGTGCGCTTCACCTTGTCGGGCAAAGTTGTGCCGCTGAGGCTAAAAGTGGGCTGAAAAATTTCATTAGTTTGTACGCGGATGACCCTGTCAAGGACAAATTCAATGCCAGCGTCGGCCACTACGGGATGAAACAGTGGGCGGGTATTGATCGTATCGGAGTTGCGGCGGCGATAGACTTGGTTGAGTACGCGAATCTGGGCGTCAATGCGCTCCTGAGAGATGTTTTCTATGGCTTCGCGCCATACCACGTGCACTACCACAGGTATAGTAAATACTTGCTCTGGGTCTTTGGCAGCTACATTGGGCAGGTGCGCTTCAATAGCGCGCCGTAGCGCAGCCTGGTAGCCGGGGTATTCCTGTTCGTATTGATATACAGCGAGGTCGTACAGGCAGGGGTTGATCATTTGAGCAGGCAAATCAGTGACGGCGTAGAGACCTATTGCCCAGAGGAGAAGTTGTTTTTTCATAGCCAGACGGGAATTTGAGGGCAATATCAGGAAATTTTCAGAGTAAAAAATTTTTTGAGGTTGGTTTCTTTAGAAAAAATCTAACTTTAGCCGCATTTTTCTCGCACAAAATTTGTTCCAACCTGTCATAAACAAGCATTAAACGTATGAATACTGCTTTACTACTGTTGATTCTTGGCTGGGCTTTTGTACTGATTTGGGTACCGCTGGTGGTACTGTCGCAGCGCAAGATGCACCCCAGAGCTTTGTTCACCTTGTTTTTTGCCGAAATGTGGGAGCGCTTTTCCTTTTATGGCATGCGCGCTTTTCTCATATTGTATATGGTATCAGAGATATTCAAGCAATATAACCAACCAGAAGCCGACGCCAAATCATATGGCGTGTACGGGGCTTTCAATGCCTTGCTGTATGCAGCGCCTATCGTGGGCGGCATGCTGGCCGATCGTATCATTGGCTTCCGCAAGGCCATCATTCTGGGAGGCTTGTTTATGGCTGCTGGGCAGTTTACGCTGGCGTTCAATGCTTCATCGGGCAATCAGTCACTCCTGTTTTTTACGGGGTTAGGTCTGCTGGCGGTGGGCAACGGCTTTTTTAAGCCCAACATCTCCAGTTTTCTAGGCACGTTTTATGACCGCAACGACAACCGCAAGGACAGCGCCTTCACCATATTTTATATGGGTATCAACGTGGGCGCACTGCTGGCACCACTCACTTGCGGCTATCTGGCGCGGGAAATTCACTACTCGCTGGGCTTTACAGCAGCCGGCATAGGTATGTTGTTGGGCTTGATTGTATTTTGGATCAACATGAGCAAATATGAGGACAAGGGCAATGCCCCCGACCCTGACGTAAACAAGCCCATCGTGGCAGGGCTAAACAAGTTCTGGCTCATTGTGCTAGCCTCGCTGGCTTTTGTCCCCACATTCGCCTGGCTGATTCGCTCAGAAGAGATCACCAGCTGGCTGTTGGTCGTTGTAGGCCTGGGCGTCATTGGGTACCTGCTCTACACCTCCTTTACAGCTGAAGACAAAAAAGAAGGCCAGCGACTGTTGGTATTTATTTCCCTGTTCTTCTTCCATATGATTTTCTGGACGCTGTTTGAGCAGGCTGGCGGATCGCTCAACATTCTCACCGATCGCTATGTGAACAAGATGGGCATAGAGACCTCCCAGTTTCAGTCAGTCAATCCCTTGTTTATCATCCTGTTTGCACCGCTCTTCACCTGGATATGGACGCAACTGAGCAAGCGAAAAACAGAGCCGCGCACGCCAGTTAAGTTCGTACTTGCACTGGTACAGATGGCCTTAGGCTATTTTATTATCGTGGTGGGCGCCAAATCTATCTTGGGTAGTGCAGACAATGGAGCGCTCATTCCGCTGCACTTTCTGTTGTTCATGTACATGTTCCATACTACAGGAGAGCTAAGCCTTTCGCCAGTAGGGCTTTCGGTAGTCACCAAGCTCTCGCCAGCCAAGACGGTAGGCTTTGTGATGGGGTCTTGGTTTTTATCTATTGCGTTTGCCCATAAAATTGGTGGTTTTCTGGGGCAGTTGATTGCTCAGCCTGCTGAAGGCGCTACCAAAGCTGCCGAACTGGGCAACTTTATCAGCGTGTACATGAACTGGGGCGTGTATCTCGTACTGGCCTGCGCTGCCTTGTTGCTGCTGCTTTCGCCTGTGCTTAAGAAATGGATGCACGGAGTACATTAAGTCAGCGAATTTTCGCTCTTCTGCAAAAAACACCTTACTTTCGCAGCGCTAATTGAAAACCACGTACGCACATGAGCAGAAGAATCAAAAAGGCCGCCGTGCTCGGCTCCGGCCTAATGGGCAGTGGTATTGCCTGCCATTTCGCCAACATTGGCCTTGAAGTGCTGTTGCTGGACATTGTGCCCAATAACCTTGCAGAAGAAGAAAAAAGCCATCCCGCCGCCCGCAATCGCATAGCCGACAATGCATTGGCCAATGCCCTCAAAGCCAAGCCGGCCCCACTGTACGACAAAAAATTTGCCTCGCGTATCCGCACCGGCAACTTTGAAGATCACATGCCACAAATTGCCGATTGCGACTGGGTGATCGAAGTGGTGGTGGAGCGCCTCGACATCAAGCAGCAGATATTTGCCCAAGTGGACAAGTACCGCAAGCCCGGCTCCATTGTAAGTTCTAACACCTCCGGTATTCCTATACATCTGATGCTGGAAGGGCGTAGCGAGGACTTCCGCCGCCACTTTTTGGGCACGCACTTTTTCAATCCGCCTCGCTACATGCGCCTGTTGGAGATCATCCCCACCCCGGAAACCAACCCAGCACTCACAGATTTCCTTATGCGCTACGGCAATGTATATCTGGGCAAGCAAACCGTACTGTGCAAAGATACGCCAGCCTTCATAGCCAACCGCGTGGGTGTATATGCCATGGCCAAGATATACCAACTGACCACCCAATTGGGCCTTACTATTGACGAAGTGGATAAACTCACCGGCCCCGCCATTGGCCGCCCCAAAACCGGAACCTTCCGCCTGGGCGACCTCGTGGGCCACGATACTGCCGCCAAGGTGATTGCCGGCATTCGCCAAAATTGCCCGCACGATGAGCAAGCCGGCGCTTTTGAAATACCTCGATACCTTCAGTTTTTGCTCGACAACAACTTTCTAGGCAACAAATCTGGCCAGGGCTTCTACAAGAAAACCAAAGAAAAAGACGCTTCCGGCAAAGACATCATCCTGGCTCTCGACCTGGAAACGCTAGAATATAAGCCTACGCAAAAATCGAGCCTGCCCAGCCTCAACCTCGCCAAGCAAATCGAAAACCTACACAAACGCATTCCCGCGCTTTTTGACGCTCCCGATAAAGGCGGCGAGCTTATACGCCGCTCCCTACTAGGGTTGTTTGCCTATGTGTCGAACCGCATACCCGAAATTACCGACGCCCCATACAGCATTGACGATGCACTGCGCGCCGGCTTCGCCTGGGAGCTCGGACCGTTTGAGTACTGGGACCTCCTCGGCGTAGCACGATGCGTGGACCTGGCCGAAGCCCAAGGCGAGTCCATTGCTGCCTGGGTCAAAGACATGCTGGCCGCCGGCCACAACTCTTTCTACAAGCGCAGCCAAAGCCGCCGTATGTATTATGATCCTGCCTCCAAGAGCTATAAGCCCATACCCGGTGCGGAGGCTTTCGTTATCTTAGACAACTACCGCGATGCGGCTCCGGTGCATACCACCTCCGAAACCATTCTGCATGACATTGGCGATGGCGTGCTGTGCCTGGAGTTTACCAGCCCGCACAATACTATTGGCGAAGGCGTACTACGCGGTATCCAGGAGGCTATACAAATTGCTGAAGAAGGCAACTGGAAAGGTCTCGTCATCGGCAACAATGCTGCGAACTTCTCTGTGGGTGCCAACCTGATGATGATTGCTATGATGGCCTATCAGCAGGAGTTTGACGAGCTGAACATGGCTGTCAACTTCTTCCAGCAAACCACTATGCGCTGCCGCTATTCTGCCATACCAGTAGTGGCAGCTACCCAGGGCTACGTATTTGGCGGCGGCTGCGAAACACTCATGCACTGCGATGCAGCCGTATGTGCAGCGGAGTCTTACATTGGCCTTGTGGAAGTGGGCGTGGGCTTGCTGCCCGGCGGCGGCGGCACCAAGGAATTTGCTCTGCGCGCCTCTGATGCTTTCCACGAAGGCGATGTGTACATTCCTACGCTGATTGAAAAATTCAAAACCATTGCCATGGCCTCAGTAGCCACCTCCGCGTACGAAGCCTATAGCTATGGATACTTGCTGCCTAGCCGCGACAGGGTGGTGCTCAATAAAGACCGCGCCATTGCCGAGGCCAAGCAAAAAGTGCTGGAACTGGCCGACAACTACGTACAGCCCATTCCCCGCCAGGATGTATATGTACTAGGACGCCAGGGTATGGCTGCCTTACTGTTGGCTGCCAATGAGTTGTACCTCGGCCACTACGCCAGCGAGCATGATATTAAGATTGCAAAAAAAATTGCCTACGTACTATGTGGCGGCGACTTGACCGCGCCTCAGCACGTCTCAGAACAATACCTGCTGGATATTGAACGCGAGGCTTTCCTCAGCTTGTGCGGAGAGCAAAAAACCCTGGAACGTATCCAGCACATGCTGCAAACCAATAAGCCGCTACGAAACTGACCCAGCCACTGTCGCGTCATCTACTAATTTTTTCCAGATACCCGACATGAGCATCGCTACTGAAACCCTCCTCGCGCAGGCTATGCCCACCCTGCGATGGCTTCAGCGCAGCATAGATGTGCATGGAGGGCGAGGCTCTGCAGGGTACTATCATCTGTGGAAGGGATGGTCGGCTCCATATCCTGAAACCACCGGCTACATCATAGAAACACTCTGGGATTACTATCACCGCACAGGCGATGAGGGGTTGCGCAGAAATGCTTTGTCATGCGCTGACTGGCTGTGCGACATTCAGCAGGTAAGCGGCGCATGGCCCAGTGGTATAGGCGGGGCTTTGCCACCCATTGTATTCGATACGGGCATGATCCTCTTTGGTCTGACCCGCAGCTATCTCGAAACCGGCGAGGAGCGCTATGCAACAGCGGCTTGCCGCGCAACGGAATGGCTGCTGGATTTGCTTGAATCTGACGGCAGTTGGAGGCAAGCAGCTTATGTGCCGGGGTTTGTGCCCAGCTACTACACCCGTGTGATATGGGCCATACTGTACGCTAGTCAGTTGCCGGGCATGCCCAATGTACTGAGGCAGATGCAGCAAGCACTGGATTCTTACGCACGGCAAATCACCGCCTCAAAGAGTGCCAATGACTGGGGCTTTCATCCAGACGAGCCAGCGTTTACTCACACCATTGCCTACACCTGGCGGGGATTCCTGGAGTCTGCTGTGCGCCTGGAGTATAATGAACTCATTGAAAATGTAGCCGCTTTCGGGCGTAAGCTCATAAGCATACGTGCCAGACAGGGCGCATTGCCCGGTGCACTGAATGCACAGTGGAAAGGCGATTGGTCGTTTACCTGCGTGACAGGCAACGCCCAGTTGAGCATCCTGCTGCACCGTTTGTTTGAAGTAACGGAGGAGGCTGTCTTTCAGCAAGGTGCCCAAATGTTATACAAGGATGCAATAACAGCCGTGTGGCGCTATGGCAGCAAAGATACCATAGGCGGTGTGCCCGGTTCTCAGCCCGTATGGGGTAAGTACTTACCCTGGCGCCTGCCCAACTGGGCAGCTAAGTTTGTACTAGATGCGGCGTTGATTCAACTACGCACATAGCAAAATAGAGGTTATACAGTGAGCAACGCCAAGTTTTGTGCATGATTTGCGGATGTTGTACACAAAACTTGGCGAGTCAAAGTATAAACAGGGGCTATCCCCTTCTATCTTGATAACTCGTGACTACCCCTGGCGCAACCGGTTCAGCCCAGCTTTGGCTTTCTGGTGCAGTTCAGTTTCGTATTCATCAGATTCCAGGCTGAGGCAACGTTGAAGGTATTCTTTAGCCTTGTCCTTTTGCTGGCGTTGTTCATAGATCAGCCCCAGTTGCAGGCAGGCATTGCAGGCAAAGAAATAGCCTTGTGAACTGCCCTGGCGCATAGCCGACTGGTAATATTTGATGGCTTCGTCCAACTGTTGCAGGCTGTGGTAGATGCGGCCCATGCGGTAGGCATATTCAGCGCGATAACGATCATTGACAAAGTAGGTCGGCGGGTGGTTTTTCAGTTCTTCCAGTGCCTTGGCGTAGTAGCCTCCATCAAATAACAGACGCGCGCGCAATAGTACCGGGTGGGGCGCTAGGCCAGAGCGCGCTTCGCGCATTGCGCTGCGGTCACTGCCAGAGGTAGTATGCCCTTGGCTGATACACTGCGCTATACAGCGCTGGTAGCCTTGGTTATCCCCCTGGAGCAGAGCATGCCAAGCCAGTTTTTGCCAGCTTTCCTTGATGAAATTATGGCCTTTGTATTGTTGTAAAAATTTTAATAGATACCGGTCGGCGTCTTTGTCCAGGCGGCGCAACTTGGCCACGCCCAGCATTTGATCAATGAAAGGCAGGGGTGTATAAGCCGAAGAGCGCGGGCATTTCTCGAGTAAAGCGACGGCCTTATCATTGCGTCCGGTGCGCATGGCTATGTTGGCCATAATGAAGCAATGCACAGGATTGGTATCAGGCTGCAAGTGGCCTGCATTCATGGTGCGCCAGGCGGCTTCACCGTCGTTGGCCAGGTGCAGCAGCAAGAATGCGTACAGCACACGTGTTTCGGTTTCGAATAAAAAATGCTCAGTGCGAGCTTTCTGCAGTACCTCTTCCATCATCTTGCGGCTTTGTGCAATGCTGCCTTCCAGGCCAGTAAGAAATTTCATACCCCACCTGAAGTTGTCAGGAATGACACTGGCTACGGCCTGAAGCAGTGCCATATCCTTGAGGTTGGGCAAGAATCGGGGGTAAAGCTCCTGGTTTTTGCGCAGAAGTTTATGTGCCTTACCTACTTCGGTAAAGGCGGCCAGGTATTCACCAAATTTGAGATGTGCCATGGCCCACTGCAGGCGTACATCAGCTTGGGTATAGCGATACCAAGGTGAATTGGGGTCGCATTGCATCAGGAGTGCCATGCGTTCGTTTTTTTTCTTTTTCAGGCGATTGAACGTGGCTTCGTCTTCGCTGATATAGACAGTGAGGCAATCCTGGTAGTTTTCCAGGTGCAGGGCGATGAGATTGTCAGGATCGCTTTTTTTGATATAGGTTAGCAAGAGCTGGGCTTCTGCAAAGCGAAGGCTGGTGACCAGCTCGTATGCCTGCTGGGAAGAAGGGGTAATTTCATATCGAAAGGGGGCATTGGCCAGTACGGGCGATGCACTACACCATAGCCAAAGGGCTGCGGCCTGAAGCATTGGCATCAAAAAGCCGGAAAGTTTTGGCTTGAGTGGCTGCTGCATCTTTCCGGTTTTTGAGTGAATAAATTTACATAGACAGGCAGCTATTCGTCGAGGTCTTCTACTACGCGCGCAGTTTCGCCAAGGAAGATGGGTTGTGCTTCGTCTTGCATGATGAAGTCGTCCACCAGAATGCGCCCGCAGTGCTCACACACCATGATTTTTTTGCGCATAGCGATTTCGAGCTGCATCTGCGGCGGGATTTTATTGAAACAGCCGCCGCAGGAGTTGCGCGACACGCGGGCTACGGCCAATCCATTGCGATAAGAACTGCGGATGCGGTCGTAAGCCTTAAGCAGGCGCTCTTCGATACCTTTGCGGGCTTTGTCGGATTTTTTGCGGAGTTTTTCTTCTTCTTTTTCCGTTTTTTCAATGATCTGCTGAAGTTCTATACGCTTGGCTTCCAGTTCTTTAGCGCGTTTTTCCATTCGTTCGCGAGCGGCGGCCAGAGTTTCTTCCTTAGCGTCGAGGTCGGCGCGAAGCTGCCGGATTTTCTTTTCGGAGAGCTGGATTTCCAAGCGCTGCATTTCCAGTTCTTTGGTCAATGCTTCGTACTCGCGGTTGTTTTTCACATTGTCCAGCTGGGTGTTGTAGCGTTCGATGAGCATATTGGCATGCTCAATATTGGCGTGGTGGCGCGATATTTCGGCCTGAATATCTTTGACGTTGTTCTCCAGTTTGTGGACACGGGTTTGCAGCCCGGCTATTTCATCCTCCAGGTCACTCACCTCGATGGGCAACTCTCCTTTAAGTATCTGAATTTCGTCAACTTGTGAGTCTATTTGTTGCAACTCATAGAGTTGGCGCAGTTTTTCCGCTACGGTCAATTCAGCCATTGTATAGAAATTTTGCGATCAATTTTTACAGGTAAAAAACGGGATTGGTGCGTACTTGCGTGCAATGGGTCGCAAAGGTACGAAATTTTTCTGAAATGATTTGGTACAATAAATCTATGGTAAATTGCTCGCTTTCAAAGTGGCCGATGTCGGCGATGATGATTCGCCCCTCTGCATCGAAAAACTCGTGATACTTGTAGTCAGCGGTGACAAATACGTCGGCTTTCTGCGCGATGGCCTGCGGCAGCAAGAAGCTACCTGCGCCGCCGCACACGGCTATGCGTTGCACAGGGCGCTCCAGCAAGGCAGTGTGGCGCACCACCGAGGCGCGCATAGTGGCTTTGAGCTGTTGTAAAAACACTAGAGCGGGTATGGGTTGCGGCAAATCGCCAATCATGCCTGCACCAGTGTGTACATGAGGGTCTTCTATAGCGCAGAGGCTGGTGAGTTCAGCGCCGATAGCACGTACGGCAGCGCGCAAGGCGTTTTCCCGGTCTTGCGGGAAGATGCAACTCCAGATGTTGCCTTGACCCTTGGGAACTACCTTGATGGCACCAGCCTCCAACAGCAGGTTTTCCGACAGCGGTGCGGCGCTGCTCACCGTGGCTTGTTTCAGGATGCTCTTTGGCGCCAGCAGGCGGGTATTTTGTAGTCCGATGGCCTGAGCTATGCGAGCATTTACGCCTTGTCTGTAAACGTTGTCTAAATTGGTATGGATGGCATATATAGCTATGCCGTGTCGGATGGCGGCTATGACCGTGCGCTCGACGTAGGTTTTGCCAGTGAGGCGCTTCAGCCCCTTGAAAACAATGGGATGGTGCGCCACCACGAGGTTACAGCCTTTGCGGGCAGCTTCTTCCACTACGGCCTCGGTACTGTCGAGGCAGCAGAGTACGCCGCTTACTGTCCAGTCAGGATCTCCGGTGATAAGGCCGGCGTTGTCGTAGCTCTCCTGGTATATTGGCGGTGCAATAGCCTCCAGATGCTGGATTACTTCGCGGATAGCGGTTGGCATGGTTGTTTTGCTTTTTTTGTTGCAGTGAGCGTTTGTATTATCGAGCACCAGAGCCCACTCGCTGAGGAGAGAAGCCCTGAAGACAGAAACAGCGCATGTACTGCCTGTGCGTGTGTACTTCGACCCCACTAGGTTTTGTGCACGACATTTTGTATATCATGCCCAAAACTTAGCGTTGCTTAATATAAGTACAGGGCAACCCTGTTTCAAAAATATTCCCCAGTCTCCCAGTCTCAAAGTCATCCAGTCACTGAATCCCTCTTTCCTTCAAATTCTTGCGATAGCGAGCCACGTTGACCAGGTGCTGCTGATACGTTTCGGCGAAGGCATGGAGGCCGGAGCCGTCGCCTATGGCGCAGAAGAAAAGGTAATTATGCGAAGGCGCATTGAGTACTGCATCAATACCCGAGATGGACGCCATGCTGATAGGGCCGGGAGGTAAGCCGGTATAGAGATAGGTGTTGTAAGGAGAATCAAACCGGATGTGATATTCAGTGACACGGGTAGTCTCAAAGTCACGGGTGGCAAATACGGCGGTAGGATCGGCCTGGAGCGGCATATTAATGCGCAGCCGATTGAGATATACTCCAGCAATAGTAGGCTTCTCGGAAGTTTGCAGCGACTCCCTGTCTACGATGGAAGCCAGAGTATAAACTTCAGTAGGCGTGAGGTTGAGCTGGCGCGCTTTGTCCAATCGGTTGTTTTTACTCCAAAAGGCTTGATGCTCTTTAGACATACGTTCTACAAATTTGCGGGGCGAAGTATTCCAGTACATTTGATAGGTGTTGGGTATAAATAGCGCCATGAGTGTTTGGGGGGTGTAGCCGAGCGAGTCCAAGAAGCTTTGAGTATAAAACACCTCTAAAAAAGCCGCCGAGTCTGGCTCCAGGAAGCGAGCAACTTTGGCAGCCACGTTCTCTAGTAAGCGCTCGTTGGTGAGCACTACGTTTACGGGGGCCTGCTCTCCGCTGCGCAAATGACGAATCACTTTGACCAGCGTCATGCCTGGTTTAAGCTTGAAACGCCCGGCACGCACAGGGTTGTGAGCATACTCCATCTGCTCGGCGGCTAGGAGGAAGGCTTCGCGACTGCGAATGAATCGCTTGCCCAGTAAGGAATCTGCCACTTGTGCAGGCGTAGCACCAGTGGGTATGTACACATAGTAATCGGGCAGGCCGCTGGGTACAGCTGTTTTGGCCAAATACAATTTGTATGCAACTAAAGCAGACATGGCCAGTACGGCCAGCAGCAGAAAGAAGTTGCGAAGCGTAGCACGCGACATGTGTGATTAGTATTCTTCTTTTTCGTTAGGAAAGTCTACCGACTTCACGTCCTTTATGTATTGCATGGTGGCACTTTTGATCAACTCGTACAAGTCGAGGTAGCGGCGCAGAAACCTTGGCTGAAAGTCTTTGGTAATACCCAGCATATCATGGGTGACGAGCACTTGCCCATCGGCATAGTGCCCTGCACCGATACCAATGGTAGGGATGGCCAAGGCTTCAGATACCTTGCGTGTTAGTTGCGCTGGTATTTTTTCCAGTACAATGGCAAAGCATCCCAGTTCCTGAAGCAGTTGAGCATCGCACAGCAGTTTTTCAGCTTCAGCTTCTTCTTTGGCGCGTACAGTGTAGGTGCCAAATTTGTAGATAGACTGGGGCGTAAGCCCGAGATGCCCCATCACCGGTACGCCCGCCGAGAGAATGCGTTTGATAGAATCGGCAATTTCCGCTCCGCCTTCCAGTTTGACAGCATGGGCGCCAGCTTCCTTCATAATGCGAATGGTGGACTCCAGCGCTATCTTTGAATTGCCCTGGTAGGAGCCAAAGGGCAAGTCCACTACTACCAGGGCGCGCTTCACGGCTCGCACCACCGAGGCGGCATGATATATCATTTGGTCTAGCGTGATGGGCAGTGTGGTTTCATGGCCGGCCATTACATTGGAGGCGGAGTCGCCTACCAACAGTATATCCACACCTGCTGCGTCCAGAATGCGCGCCATAGAGTAATCATAGGCTGTGAGCATGGCTATTTTCTCGCCCTGAGCCTTCATGGCCTGAAGCACATGAGTGGTAACCCGCTTGACTTCTTTATGTACTGACATGCCAGCATAGCTTTTGGTGCGCAGGCAAAGGTAAGGGGTTTTCGGAAAATGCGAAGAACAGGTCTTTCGAGCAGAGGTGCAGAGCAGTTGTGCAAGTCACTACACCCGAACTTCGACAGCTCTTACCCTGCGGCATGGAGTGAGGGATTTGCAGCAGCAGTGAAATTGCTTATGCAACAGCGTTGCAATTTAGGTTTTTTAATTTATTTTTGCACTATTGTTGCATAAAAGAAAGGCGTTGTGCCTAAACTCATCTCTCAGAATCCTCAAAATCAGACTAGTGACAATGATTGCTGCTCAACATCTTCACAAGCGTTATGGCAATACTCAAGCACTGGAAGACCTGAACTTAGACATTGCCCCCGGCGAAATCTTCTGCTTGCTGGGGCAAAATGGTGCTGGTAAAACTACTACCATCAATTGTTTCTTGGGATTTGTACAACCCAGTGCCGGCAAAGCTTTCATCAACGGTATTGACGTGAGCCAACAGCCAGTAGAGAGCAAAAAACATCTGGCCTACCTGCCGGAGGTAGTAATGCTGTATCCTAACCTGAGCGGGCTGGAAAACCTCCAGTATTTCAGCCGCCTGGCCGGATTTCGGTATGAAAAAGGCGAGTTGTTGGCCTTCTTGCAAGTGGCTGGGCTGGATGAAGCCGCTGCTTTACGGCGGGTATCCACATATTCCAAGGGTATGCGTCAGAAAGCCGGCATAGCCATAGCCATGGCCAAACGGGCTAAGACCTTGTTTTTGGACGAACCCACCAGCGGCCTTGACCCCAAGGCGAGTAATGAGTTTGCTCAACTGCTCAAGACCTTGGCCCAGGACGGTGTGGCCGTGCTCATGGCCACGCACGACATCTTCCGCGCCCGGGAGGTGGCCACCCGCATTGGTATCATGCGCGAAGGTAAGCTAGTAGCCGTGCATCAAGCAGATGAACTGACAGCCAATGAGTTAGAAAAAGTTTACCTCGAAACTGTATAAGCTATGACTGTCATTACCATTGCTCGACAAGAGCTACGCAGCATTGTGCGGGAGCGCCGCTTCCAAGTGGCTGCGCTGGTGCTGAGCGCGCTCTTTGCACTGTCGCTATACGGCGCCTGGGATTACTACGCCTCCCTGAAACGTCAACACACCGAAGCTGCACGCATAGCACGAAACCAATGGGACAACCAAGAACCCAAGAATCCGCACAGCGCGGCGCATTACGGCACATATGTGTTCAAGCCGGTGTATCCGCTGTCCTTTTTTGACCGAGGAATAGACGCCTTTACGGGCAACACTTTATTTCTGGAGGGGCATCGGATGAACGAGGCGCAACACCGCGCCATAGCCGACCGCGGGGAGTTGGCTCGGTTGGGCGTGCTTACGCCAGCTTTTGTGTTGGGAATCTTGTTTCCGTTGTTCATAATAGTGCTGGCGTTCAACACCATAACTGGAGAGCGGGAAAACGGCAATCTGCGCCTATTGCTAGCCCAGGGCGTGCAGCCGGCTGCTTTATTTGTGGGCAAGGGACTAGGGCTGGGGCTGGCCGTGCTAAGCCTGGCGCTGCCTTTTTTGCTTGTAGGCAGCGTAGGGTTGTTACTGCCTGAGGTAGAGCAGCAACACTGGATACGCTATGGGCTGATGGCTTTGGCCTATCTGGTGTATCTGGGCTGTTTTGTGCACCTTGCACTGATAGTATCAGCGTTGGTCAGACGAGCCAATGTAGCGCTGGTGGCCTTGCTCGGCCTTTGGATACTAATGTGCCTGATAGCGCCCAAAGCCGCAGCCGAATATGCCGCCTGGAAGTACCCCACACCTACCCGGCAATCCTATCAAAAAGCAGTAAAAAAAGACCTCGAAGAAGGCGTGGACGGCCATGATCCCTCTGGTGAATACTCCAAAAAACTAGAACAAGAGACGCTCAAGCAATACGGTGTGAGCACGGTGGACAGCTTGCCCTTCAACTGGGATGGCTTCATCATGCAAAAAGGAGAAGAACACGAAACCTACGTCTTCCAAAAGCATAAAGACAAACTGCTGGCCATCTACCAGCAGCAGCAGGGCGTACTGGAAACTGCAGCGCTACTCTCTCCATATTTGCTGGTCAACCTCAGTTCGCAACGGCTCGCTGGCACGGATGTACACACCTACCACAACTTTCTGGCTGCTGCCGAAAAATACCGCGTCGAGCTCATAGGCGAACTGAATAATGACCTTATGCTCAACTTTAAATACGGCGACTGGAAGGGAACACGCGACCGAGCGTTCTTCGCTTCCAACAAAAAGTTTGAGTACGAGGGGCCAGATTTGGTGCAAGCCTGGCGTGTCAGCAGGCCTTCGCTGGTATTGTTGGCAGGCTGGTATTTGCTTAGTGGTTTTATTGGCCTGCTCATTTTACAACGCATCAAACCCGTATAGCCATGTTTGCTCTTCAACTGCAGTACGAGTGGAAACACCTCCTTCGAAGCCCTGTTTCCTGGCTATTGATATTATTTTTGGGCGCTGCCATGGCTTTTGGCGCTTACAATGGCAGGAAGCACGTAACCCATCGGCAAGCAAGCATAGCAGAATTGCAACAAGCACAGGCGGAAAAATTCACAGCATTGGCCACTGAGGCCGACAGCATCATCAAGGGCCTGAAGAAGACAGACCGATGGTGGCTTGACCCCACCAACCCCCTGGCAATAGGAGCCTTGCGGCGGGGCGGCGGCACATTGGTGCTGAAGCCTACACCCGAGCAGGCGCTGGCTACTGGCATGAGTGATCTGCAGCCGGAGGCTTTCATTTTGCGTATCGGAGAGCAACATCCGCACAACAGCAGCGACTACGACAACCCGGCGCGCCTGGCACTGGGTGCATTCGACCTGGCTTTTGTCATCGTGTACCTGCTGCCGCTGTTTGTCATTGCATTCACGTACAACCTTCTGTCAGGCGAGCGCGAGCAAGGCACCTTAGCGCTGCTTCTTTCTCAACCGGTGGAAGCACGACAGGTATTTGTATTTAAATTGGTGGCTCGCTTCGTGTGGTTGTCCCTGCTGATAGCGGTTTTGTGGTGGCCAGCAGCCGCCTGGGCGGGTATCCCTGCCTCCGTGACGGCACAAGCCTTGGGTGTGGCTTTGCTGTACAACCTATTCTGGTTTTTGCTGTCTTTGGCCATCAACCTCACCTGGCAGCAGGGCAGCGCTTTCAACGCCTTGGCCGGCATAGGCGCCTGGCTGATGCTGGTGGTGATCATGCCGGCAGTGGTTAATATGTTGGCCGAAAAAGCACGCCCTGTGCCTTCGCGTGCAAGCTACGAAAATGATCTACGCGAACTAGATAACCAACTGGAGAAAGAACGGCCTGCCCTACTGGACGCCTACTATGCAGCCAACCCCCAGCTGGAGCGCAAACCAGACGAAGAGAAAACCTCTCGCGATCTGTGGCTCGAAAGTTTTTATATTGGAGACATCCTGAAGGAGCGCGCGTCTCGCGTTAAGGCCGAGTATAATGAAAAGGTACAGCACCATGCCGATCTCGTCCGCCAACTCATGTTGCTTTCTCCGGCTTTGGCAGTGTATGATCGCCTCACAGCCCTGGCTGGAACCAACCGTGCCACCCAATTGGCCATACAGACTCAACTGGAGGCCAAAGAGCACAAATGGTCGGAGTGGTTTAAGTCCAGGTACATAGCCAATCAACCCCTTAGCTCGGCTGATTATCCTGTCATTCAGGCCATGGTGGCACCGCTGGAGCAAAAGCCTGCAGCCTATGACCATAGGGGGTTGCTATGGCTGTGCGTACATCTGGTGCTGGCAGTACTGCCTATGGCGCTGCTCAGACGGCAGGCAGCAGTGTTGATTTGAAACTCGGCTTTCTTAAACGCCAATACCATGCGACATCTACTGCGCTCCTTTTTCTTGATGCTGTTGCCGTTGTGTGCGCGGAGTCAGCAATATGAAGGCAATTTTCAGCCCCCAGATACGCCTTTGGTGGTGCGCGCGATGAAAGTGGAGGGCAAAATCAACTTGGATGGAATATTAGACGAACCCGATTGGCAGAATGCCCCGCTGATCTCTGACTTTTTTCGCATCGAACCCAAGCAGGGCGGGCCATACGATTTCAAAACCGAAATGCGCGTGTTGTTTGATGACAAAAACCTCTACGTCGGGGGGGGGTGCGCCGACTCGCTGGGAAAAAAAGGCATGCGGGTACAGGATTTCCGGCGCGATTTCAGCTTCGGTGATAACGACATTTTTTTCTTCCAACTCGATCCGCAAAACCTGCGTCGGTATTGCGTTTCTTTCCAGACAACACCCCTAGGCACGCAACGAGATATCCAGGTCTTTGACGATACGACCATAGACAACGACTGGGATGCGCTTTGGGCGGTCAAAACCCGCATAAGTGATACCGGCTGGACGGCAGAGTTCAGCATTCCGTTCAAAAGCTTGAGATACGAACTGCCGCCTGAAGGGCAAACGGCCACCTGGGGCTTCTCGGCCTCCCGGCTCGCTCGGCGCACCTATGAGCAGACGGTTTTCCCGCCGGTACCGCAAACTTTCTCTCCCTACCGGATGACCTATGCCGCCCGCCTCGAAGGGCTGGAGCTGCCCAAGCCGGCCCTGAACCTGCGCATCAATCTTTATGCGCTTTACAATTATGAAAAGCGCTCGAACAGCGGCGTGTCTGTACCTGGCGCCGGAACCTCCAAATTCGGCGGCGATGCCAAGTGGGCAATCAACTCACATGCCGTACTCGACCTCACCGTGAACACCGATTTCGCTCAGGCTGATGTGGACAGAGCCGTGAACAACCTCACCCGCTTCAACGTGTTTTTCCCGGAGCGACGACAGTTTTTCTTAGAAAATAGTGGTATCTTTCCTATTGGCAGCGGGCAAATTGCCCCTTACTTCAGCCGCAGCATCGGGCTGTCTAATAACCAGTTCAATGCCAAGCCAGTACCCATCAATGCCGGTGTGCGCTTTAACGACCGCAACGAAAACCGCACATGGTCAGGCCTTTATGTGAATCAACGGGCAACCGATACACAGGGCGCCGCAAACTTTGCCTTAGCGCGATTCCAGAAAAACTCCGGCAAGCAAAATAACATCGGCGTAATGCTCACCCACAGCTACGATGACGCGGGCAGCAATGCCGGCAGCAATCACAACACCACCCTCACCGCCGATATATTTATGCGCCCCAATGACAACTGGACCATCTTTTTTATGGCGAGCGGCAGTAAGGATGAGTACACGGGCAGGTTCGGCCATGCCGGGTCTTTCTTTACCGGCCTTCGGCTCATCAATTTGTACACCGGGTACGTGGGCAAATGGGTATCACCGGACTACCTACCCCGCATGGGCTTCATCTTCGGGCAAAACGTGGCCTTTCATAGCCCCGGCGGCTACTACATCTGGCGGCCCAAAAAAGAGAATTCTCTCATCCGCAGAGCCGACCCCGGCTTCTTTTTCAACTACTACCACAATGTGTCCGACGGGGGCTTCCAGCAATTGGAGTGGTTCATTTTTCCAGTTTACCAATGGTTCCGCGACAACTCCTTTTTAGAGATGTCTTTTACACCAACCTGGCAAAATATTGATTTCACTTTTGCACCACTCAATGTCATCATTTCGCAAGGCAGGTATTTTTATACCCGTTACCGCTTGCGCTACTATTCCGACCAAAGCCGCCAACTTTCTGGCTCGCTTAGGGCGGAGTTCGGCAACTTTTACGATGGCCGCCTGCTTGCGCTGACCACCGGCGCCCGCTACGCCCCATCGCCTTACGCTGCCTTGGTATTAGACTACGAGCTGAATCAGGCCAGCGCCTTAGGCGAAAACGCAGAAGACAAAACCGTGTATCTCTACTCTGGTGGGTTACGCCTGGCGCTCAACGCACAATTGCAGGGCACTGCTTTTTACCAGTTCAACTCCTTGGACAAAATTGGCCGCTGGAACGCCCGCCTGAGCTGGGAATATCAGCCTTTGTCTTTTCTGTTTTTGGTGTTTAACGATACGCGCAACGACTTGGGGATCAACCGGTTTAAGCAAACCGGCGCCATTGCCAAGCTCAATTGGATGAAGCAATTTTAGCTCCCTGCAATCCTGAAAGATTTTCCCGTTTCCGAAGTAAAAAATAATCCTATGCATTATTCAGACATCTCCAAAAAATCAGACGTGCCCGGCATACTAGCAAGCGGGCTATGCGCCGTGCATTGCGCCATCACCCCATCGTTCTTTGCTGCCTGCCCTTATCAAGGGCGCCTCTTTGCCCCTCCTACCTTGTGTCAGCAGAGGTACCTTACCTGGCTGCCACTGGGGCTTTTTTTTTAACCGAGCGCAACTGAACGGCTGCCTGTCTTTTCGCTGGCCCGAACTCTTGGCTACCAGCTTTGAGCGATCTCTCATTTTGCAACCCTTGGCATGCGCTGCGAGCCACAGAAACAGGGTAACTTTGCCGATCGTATCTGAAATGCTGACGATAACATGCTGGTACATGAATATCAAAAACGAGTGCGCTATGGCGAAACCGACCAGATGGGCTATTTGTACTACGGCCACTATGCGCAATACTACGAGATAGGCCGGGTGGAAATGCTGCGCTCCTGTGGGCTGACCTACCGAGAGATGGAGTTAGAGCACGGCATCATGATGCCGGTAGTGTCGTTGCAGATGCGCTTTGTACGCCCGGCTTATTACGATGAGCTACTAACCATACGTACCACCTTGCGGCGCCTGCCCGACAGGTTCATCACCTTTGAGGTGGAGATTTTCAACCCCGACGGCAAGCTCGTCAACGGCGGCAGCGTGCGCCTTTGCTTTGTAGAAAAAGCTAGTGGCCGCACCGTATCCGCGCCGGAGTTCCTGCTCGACAAACTCCGCTCTCAGTTTGAGTAAATGCTCCTTTTCATTAACCCTTTATTAACTAAAATTGTCGAGCCATTAACAAGGAATAGGCCGTGCGTCTCATACTTTTGCACCCGAAATTGTTCATCACATTAAAAATGACGCAACATGTCGAAGTTCTTCCAAATCGCTCTGTCGCTTGTATTGATGGCTGGCCTGCTCGCTGCCTGCCAAAGCGGCAATAAAGACATACGCCAAGAAGCTCGCCAAAGCATTGAGGGCGTCAACAACACGGTTACGCCGCAGAATCCCAATCCCATGGATCCCGCAGCGGCTCAGTCTTCGCCTGTACCCAGCGGCCCCACCACTGAAATGGTGTTCACGGAAACTGAATTTGACTTCGGCACCGTGAAAGAGGGCGAAAAAGTAAGCCACACTTACAAGTTCAAGAATGCAGGCAAAGAGCCTCTGGTCATTTCCAACGCACAAGGCTCTTGCGGCTGCACCGTGCCTAAGTGGCCCCGCGACCCCATTGCTCCCGGCAAAACTGGCGAAATCGTAGTAGAATTTGACACCCGTGGCAAAGCTGGCGACCGCAACCAGAAGGTAACGCTGACGGCAAATACCAATCCGCCGCAAACCTTCTTGACGCTCAAAGGCAAAGTGGAAGGCGACCCTAACGCCGTACAGGCTCAACCGCAATTACAGATCAACCAATAAGCAGCAACTGCTGCCCGACAGTCAGGCAGAAAAAGCAAACGAAAGCCGCTCTGTGCACCAGGCATGGGGCGGCTTTGCGTTTTGACGTGGTTCAGGCTTCCACTTGCTCGGCTTGCATAGCTGCCATGACCATGCGAATTTCTCCAAAGGAAAAATCTTCGCCCAGAAGAAGGCGCACCTCCCCCAACGGCTTGCCCGGATTTTCTACTAGGCACTGCTGTATAGCAGCAACCTTAGTGGCACTCAGTATGTCGTATATCGATAATTCCTTATGCGCTATCCAGTGTGCCAGATGACCTTCGATAGTAGAAGGCACAACCCCCCTTTCCTTGGCAATATCGGTTATGCTTTTGCCAGCGCGCCACATGTCCAAGCTGATGCGCTTGGTGTCTGGCTTAGGCTCTGGGTCAGGCAGGGACAACTGCGTATCGCATAGGTCGTATTTGGTGCAGTAGCGCAGCACCATGTCCAGAATTTCATGGCCGTAGCGGCGCACCTTGCCTTCGCCCATACCTTTGACTTTTTTGAGCGCAGCAAGAGAGGTCGGCAGTAGCTCTATGATTTGTAGCAACGACTTGGTGGAGAGCACCTCGTATGCGGGCTGGTCGTTCAACTCGGCGGTATCGTCGCGCCATTTTTTGAGGCTGGCGTATAGCTCAGGATGGGCCACATTAGCCGGGGTATCAGCAGGTTTGCTCTTGGGCGTATTGGCTGCCGGGGCATTGAAGTCTATCTCCGCATCCGTCTTAGCGCGTACGTAGGCCTGTGAGCTGAATCCATTGAGGGCGGCTTTGAGGCAGGCTTTTTTGATAAATACCTCTCGCTGTGCACTTTCGAGCGCTTCTTCAGCAGCTTTGCGCACGGCCTTATTGTCGCTCAGTAGGGGAATCTGGCAGATGCCAGGCCAGAGTGTGTTTTCTATTTGCTCCAAAAACCACGAGCACGCTTTTTGAATGCGCTCCTGCAAGGCAGCATTGGCCTCGGGCATGTCGGGCTGTGCCCAAAAGGTGTTGAGCTGGGTATGAAACCTGGCGGCTACTCCAGCAATTTGCTCCTTGACCAGGCTGTACAGCGGTGCAAAAGCCTGCTGGCCACCAGAATGCAGCGAACCAGCGTGCCCCAGCAAGATGCGGTGAAGTTGCTCCATAGTGCGCTTTAGATCTTGGAAGTCAAATAGTTCCCTGATGAGACTCTGCTGATAGGCTCGCTTGCTGTGCTGGAGGTAGGCTTCGTCGGGGGTGTTTTTCTCCACCTGGGCATTGAATGCCTGCACTGTTGTGTCGGTTTTGATGCCGGCATGCCGAATGGGGCTGCGCAATACCAAGCCTTCAAAACTCTTGCAACGGCTAAGCGCCACATACACCTGCCCGTGGGCAAAAGCCGACTGCGCGTCAATGATAGCGCGCTCGAAGGTAAGCCCTTGGCTTTTGTGAATGGTAATGGCCCAGGCTAACCGCAGCGGCAACTGCGTAAACGTACCGATGACCTCTTCCCTGACTTCTTTGGTGGCCTCGTTCAGAGTGTATCTTACGTTAGTCCATTCGGCGGGAGTCACGGCGATGTCATTTTCGTCGCCAGGGCAACGTACCACGACCACCTCCTCTTCAATGCTAATGATACGCCCCAGTTTTCCATTGTAGTAGCGCTTTTCGCGGCTGAGGTCATTGCGCAAAAACATGACTTGCGCACCTACTTTGAGAGCCAGAAGGTCGTCAGCAGGCCAGGCATGCTCGGGAAAATCGCCCTCTATTCTGGCCTTAAAGAGATGCGCGGCCCCTGGCTGTGCAGCCAGTTTCTGGATGTTGATGTCCTGCGCAGTGGCATTGTGAGAGGTAAGGATGATGTAGGGCTGATCAGCAGGAGGCTCAAAATCTGGGAGATAACGGCTGTTGAGCAAGTCCATGACCTGGGCGTCCACCTTGTTCTCGCGCACCTTGTTCAGGAGGTTAATGAAGGATTGGTCGCTCTGGCGATAGATGTGCCTGAGCTCAATGACTACAGGAGGTGACTGCTGCAAGGCACGGCTGCTGAAAAACCAGGGCGTAGAGTAGTATTGGCTCAGCAATTGCCACTCACTGTCTTTGACTACTGGGGGTAGCTGGTGCAGGTCTCCGATCATGAGCAACTGAATGCCGCCAAAAGGCAGGGCTCGATTCTTGTAGCGGCGCAGCACCTCGTCAATGGCGTCGAGCAGGTCGGCGCGCACCATACTGATTTCATCAATTACCAGTAGGTCAAGGCTTTGGATAAGCCGGATCTTCTGGCGAGTAAAGCGGCGCTGTTGCGAAATGTCACGGCGGTGCTCGGGCAAAAACAAGCCAAAGGGCAGTTGAAACAACGAATGTATGGTCATGCCGCCCGCATGGATAGCCGCTATGCCGGTAGGTGCCACTATGGCCATGCGCTTGGGGGCTTCCTGCTTGAGCCGATGCAGGAAGGTGGTTTTGCCAGTACCAGCCTTGCCAGTTAGGAAGATGTGTTGGCGGGTATTCACCACATAGTCGTATGCCAGTTCAAGCTGTGGATTGGAATGGTGTGACATGTGCGTTGCTCGTTACAGTTTTTATTATGCGCTGGGCGGAATGACGACTTCCGCCGGTAGGAAAGGACTGGCATCGCCGCCGCCGCGAATGATTTCGCGCACGATGGTAGAGCTAATGTGTGAGTAACCAGGGCGGCTGATGAGGAATATCGTGTCTACTCCTTGCCCCACGATGTGATTAAGTTGAGAAATGGTTTTTTCGTAGTCAAAATCAGAGGCATTGCGCAACCCCCGGATGAGAAAACGCGCTCCGATGCGCATGCAATAGTGCGCCGTGAGGTTTTCGAAGTAGTCCACCTGTACTTTGGGCTCGCAGGCAAACACCTGCCGCAGCCACTCCATACGCTGCTCTAGGCTGAACAGGTAGCTCTTCTGGGCATTGTTGCCGATGGCTACCACTACTTCATCAAACAACGGCAGGGCGCGGCGTACAATTTCCACATGCCCTGCCGTGATGGGGTCGAAGGAGCCAGGAAAAACAGCAATTCTTTTCATAAGAGGCAGATACTTTGATTCGAAGTGAAGCGCTTGGGCGCTCAAATATAGACATTACCCAGGCATGCCCATTTACTGGCTGATCAACTTTTTGGTAAGAAATGCAGTATGTGCCCAACTTTAAGAAAATGTTAAAATAGTCATAACACCTGAACATGACGTAAGAAGCGTACCTTTGCTGCAGTTTATATCACAAAAAATTTTGCGACAATGAAAAAACTCTTTTTGCTCCTTGTATGCGCACTGGCGTTTGCCTTCACAGCTTCTGCGCAATGCAGCGGCTCCGCTGCTAGCAAGACCAGCGCTACGGCCTGCTGTTCCAAGTCTAAAGCCTCTACTACTACTTCCGCCGACGCTACACCATCCATGGGCGCCGATATCGAACAACGCACTGATGCTGCTGGCCAGGTTTCTTACGTGCGCAGGGTAGTAAATGCTGAAACCGGCGCCATTACTTACAAAGCTGTGGAATACTGCACCAAAACTAATACCTTCGTGGACGTAGCTGCCGAAGCACAGGTAGAAACCCAAGGTAAAGATAAAGACAAAGCACACTGTGCTGCTGGCGCCGCCAAAGCTGAATGTTGCAGCAGCAGCGCTAAAGGCAAGGGCAAGGCTAAGACGAAAGCGTAATTGCCACCCGATATGTGGCTTCGACTCGTCAAGTTTTGTGCACAATACATCTGTAAAACATGCACAAGACCCGGCGCTGCTCGGCATAAAAGCATTTAGCCCTGCTTTTTTCTATAAGACCAAACCACCTCAGATGTTTTTCTGAGGTGGTCTTGTTATTTTGTGTCAAAGTTGAAAACGCCGGCGATAGTCCTCGAACGAAGGCAGTGCGCGGTCTTTTTCCGAAAGGATGATGTCTTGGGCAGGCACAGGCCAGGCAATGCGGAGCGTGGGGTCGTCGTAGCGAATACCTGCTTCGTGAGACTTGGCGTAGAAGTTGTCGCACTTGTAGCAAAACTCCGCTACTGCACTGACGACCACATAACCGTGCGCAAAATCGCGGGGGATGAAAAGCTGGCGCTTGTTCTCGGCACTTAGCTCTATACCAAACCACTGGCCAAAGGTGGGTGAGCCTGGGCGCAAGTCCACTGCTACATCAAATACTGCACCCTCCGTAACGCGTACTAACTTGGCTTGTGCGTGAGGAAATTCCTGGAAGTGCAAGCCCCGCAACACGCCATAGGAGGATCGCGCCTGATTGTCTTGTACAAAGTCGGCGCAGATGCCAACCTCGGCAAAGACGCGCTGGTTGTAGCTCTCAAAAAAGTACCCCCTCGCATCTGCCCAGACGGTGGGTTCAAAAATGAGAAGGCCATCTATAGGCGTTGGATGAAATGGCATGATAGAGCAGTTTGCAGAGGGCCAAGCGGCTTATTTTTCTCTGAAGAAAATATTGATGGGCACCCCCGTGAAATTAAAATTTTTGCGTAGCTGGTTTTCCAAATAGTTGCGATATGGCTCGCGTATGTGCTTGGGATGATTGCAAAAGAAAGCGAATGACGGGAAGGGCGTGGGCAACTGCGTGACGTATTTGATCTTAATAAGCCGCCCGCGATAGGCCGGCGGCGGATAGCGCTGAATGGCTTCCAACATGACTTCGTTAAGCTGGGAAGTCTTAATCTTGCGGCTGCGGTTTTCAAACACTTCCAGGGCAGTTTCTATGGCTTTATAAATACGGACTTTCTCAGTGGCAGATACAAATACGATGGGTACATCTGTGAAGGGGGCTATGCGCTGGTGTATGGTGCGCTCAAAGTCGCGCGCAGTATTGGTTTCTTTATTTTCCACCAAGTCCCACTTATTAACGACGATGACAATACCCTTGTTGCGGCGCTGCGCTAGCCGGAAGATGCTGACATCCTGCATTTCCAGGCCAGTTTGGGCATCTACCATGAGCATGCACACATCCGATTCTTCCATGGCGCGAATAGCGCGCATAACGGAGTAGAACTCAATGTTTTCGTGTACTTTGGCTTTCTTGCGTATGCCGGCGGTGTCAATGAGCAGAAACTCCTTGCCAAACTTAGAGTATTTGGTGTGAATGGCGTCGCGGGTAGTGCCAGCTATATCGGTCACAATGTGGCGTTCTTCGCCCAATAATGCGTTGGTCAGCGAACTTTTGCCTACGTTGGGCTGCCCTACAATGGCAATGCGCGGCAAACTGTTCTCCTGCTGGGCTTCGTCCTGGATGTGCTCTACCACGGCATCGAGAAGCTCGCCGGTGCCGCTGCCGGTTAGGGAAGAGATGAAAAAAGTATTCTCAATACCGAGGCTCCAAAATTCGTTGGCCTCCATGTAGCGCTCGGTGTTGTCCACTTTATTGACTACAAGATATACAGGCTTGTCGGTGCGGCGCAGCAGGTCGGCCACGTCTTCGTCTAAGTCGGTGATGCCGGTGGTGACGTCCACCATGAACAAGATGACGGCTGCCTCCTCAATGGCAATGCGCACCTGGGAGCGAATGGCCGCCTCGAACACGTCGTCCGAGTTTTCGACAAACCCGCCGGTGTCCACTACATTAAAGGTTTTGCCATTCCAAAAAGAGGAGCCGTACTGGCGGTCGCGGGTCACACCGGGCATGTTGTCAATAATGGCTTGTCGCTCGCCGATGAGGCGGTTAAAGAAGGTGGACTTTCCTACGTTGGGTCTTCCTACTATGGCTACTATGTTGCTCATTGGCTCAAAAGGTGTAAGGGTACAGGGGCATTCAAAAAACTGCTTCGGCTATTTGTCGGGTAGTGGCCGCGTCGCCCATGGTGTAGTAATGCAGGCAGGGTACGCCGGCAGCTTTCAGTTCCTTGCTTTGGGTAATGCACCATTCAATACCCACCTGGCGCTTGGCCTCGGGCGTCTTAGCCTGGCGCATGGCGTTGACCAACTCTGCGGGTACATCCACGTGAAAGTGGCGGGGTATGGTATTGAGCTGGCCCTCGCGGGTCAGCGGTTTTAAGCCCGGCACTATGGGTACGTCAATGCCCATGTTGCGGCATTGCTGTACGTACTGAAAGTATTTCTGGTTGTCAAAAAACATTTGTGTGACAATGTAGTTGGCGCCAGCCTCTACCTTGGCTTTGGTCCACTGCATATCTGCCTGGAGGTTGGGCGCTTCAAAGTGCTTTTCCGGGTAGCCAGCTACGCCGATGCAGAAGTCAGTGCACTGGCCATTTTCGATATTTTCGTCCAGGTATTTGCCTTGATTCATATCGGCTATTTGCCTGACGAGGTCTAGGGCGTAGGCATGGCCTTGGGGTTCGGGTTCAAACTTGTTGTCAAACTTGCGGGCATCGCCGCGTATGGCCAGCACATTGTTGATGTTGAGGAAGTTGAGGTCAATCAAGGCGTTTTCGGTGTCTTCTTTAGTGAACCCTCCGCAAATCAGGTGGGGTACGGCATCCACGCCATAGCGATGTACAATGGCGGCGCAGATACCCACTGTCCCCGGGCGCTTTCGGATAGAAATTTTCTCGAAATACCCCCCTGGCCGTTGTACATATACGAACTCCTCACGGTGGTAAGTCACGTCAATGAACGGAGGCTTGAACTCCATGAGCGGGTCCAGCACATCGAAAATTGCCTGCATTCCACCGCCCTTAGGCGGGGGTAGTACTTCAAAGGAAATGAGCGTAGTACCGGCGGATTTGTCGAAATAATCGGTTACTTTCATGCGTAGTTTATAGCATTCAATCGCAAGTTTGAGCGCATTTGCTTGTACGCCCCTCTTTACTTGCAGAGGCTGTACAAAATGGCAAGCGCGCCCTTCAATAATTCTTTAACCAGAGCAATTGTTTAGCCAGGCGCTCCTCCGGCAGGAAGATGCGTTCAATAGCTGGCGAAAAAGGCACAGGCGTATCTAGGCTGGCTACCCGCAGCACAGGTGCGTCCAAGTATTCAAACAAGTGCTCGCTGATGTAGGCTGCTATTTCGCCGCCAAGGCCCCCAAAAAGTGTATCTTCGTGCAGTACCAGCGCCTTGTTGGTTTTGCGCACGGTAGCGGCTATGGCTTCGTAGTCCAACGGCAAGAGCGTGCGCAGATCTATGATTTCAGCGTCAATGCCCAGGTTTTCCACAGCCTTATGTGCCCAGTGTACGCCCATGCCATAGGTAATAATAGACAACTCACTACCCGGACGCGCCACTGCTGCCTTACCAATTTCTACGGTGTAGTAGTCGTCAGGTACCAAGCCGCTCACACTGCGGTATAGAGCTTTGTGCTCAAAGTACATCACCGGATTGGGGTCTTCAAAGGCAGCCAACAGCAGCCCCTTGGCATCGCGCGGGGTAGCAGGGTACAATACCTTCAGCCCAGGTGTATGCGCAAACCAGGCTTCGTTGCTCTGAGAATGAAATGGCCCGGCACCCGTACCCGCACCCGTTGGCATCCGAATTACCACATTAGGCGCATGCCCCCAGCGGTAGTGCATCTTAGCCGCATTGTTGACAATCTGCGTGATGGCGCAACTGACAAAATCAGCAAACTGCATCTCTACCATGGCTCTGTAGCCCTTAAAGGTCAGGCCAATGGCGGCACCCACAATGGCGCTTTCGCACAGAGGGGTATTGCGCACGCGCTCGCGGCCAAACTCCTCTACAAACCCATCCGTGATTTTGAATACCCCGCCGTACTCGGCAATGTCTTGCCCCATGAGCACTAGTTTGTCGTAGCGGCGCATAGCTGTGCGCAGCCCATCTGACACGGCATCCACAAAACGCTTTTCCGTCTCGGCAGGTACAGCAGGGGGTACAACCTGCTGCGACCATGGCGCATACACATCAGCTAACTCGGCATCTTCCATGGAGGACACATCCGGCTCAGCATAGGCTTTCTGCAACTCGGATTCTATTTGCACTTTGAGGCGCCTGCGCGTCTGCTGTGCATCTGCTTCCGACAACACGCCCGCCTGTATCAGATACTGCTCGTAGTTGGCCACGGGGTCTTTAGCAGCCCAATGCTCCATCAGTGCTTTGGGTACGTATTTGGTGCCAGAAGCCTCTTCATGACCCCTCATGCGGAAAGTCATGCACTCCAGAAGTACCGGCTCGGGCTTTTCGCGCAGTTCGGCAGCCAGTTGGGCTATAGTGTTGTAGACCTCCAGTACGTTGTTGCCATCAATTATCTGAGAACGCATGCCATAACCCAAGGCACGATCAGCTAAGTGCTCACAGCGATATTGTTCGCTGGTAGGCGTAGAAAGCCCGTAGCCGTTGTTTTCGATAACGAAAATGACGGGCAATTGCCACACCGCTGCTGTGTTGAGTGCCTCGTGAAACTCGCCCTCACTAGTACCGCCTTCGCCACTGAAAGCCACCGCTACCCTACCCTCGCCCGACAACTTGTGGGCCAGCGCCACACCTGCCGCTAGCGACAACTGCGGGCCCAGGTGCGAAATCATGCCCACGATACCATATTCCGGCGCGCCAAAGTGAAAGGAGCGATCGCGGCCCTTAGTAAAGCCTGAAGTCTTGCCTTGCCACTGACAAAAAAGGCGGCTTAGCGGAATGCCTCGCACTGTAAACACCCCCAGATTGCGATGCAAGGTAAAGAGCATCTCGTCTGGCAGTAAAGCCGCCGTGACGCCTACAGCAATAGCCTCCTGGCCTATACCCGAAAACCACTTGCTGATCTTGCCCTGGCGCAACAAAATCAGCATCTTTTCCTCTATCAGGCGCGGGTACAGAAGCTGCTCGTACAGGTGCAAGAGCTGCGCGTCGGAGAGGGTACCACGATCGTAGTGAATGGCGTTATGGGTGGTTGATACCATGTGTTACAATGATTTGGGCTGCAAAGTTATACCAGGATTCGCAGAATTTTGCATATCGCTAAAATCTGCCCAGACAATTGCCATGCATTGCAGTTGTGCACCTCCCTTACGCAGCCAACACACTAAAGCAGAATTTTTGGTTCAAAACTTCGCAATAACCCCATGTTTTTATGTTGCATAGTTATTGAGGTGGTTGCTCTTGATTGTAAGGATACCGCCAGGAAATAGCAGCCCGCAGCAAATTGCACACCAACAGTAAAGCAATTTAAGAATGTAGGTGCCTCCAAATTAAGGCCATAGCCTCTCATAGCAGCAAACGCCAAAACAGACAACTGTGCATACTCATCAACTAAATTGCTCCAGCAACTCCAGTAGCACCTGGTTCAACCGCGCCACTGCCAGGGGAATGTTCCACTGATCGCGGTTGCGCGGCTCTACGTAGTTAGATACAGCGCGGATTTCGAGGAAGGGTACATCACTAAGCAGACAGGCGTAAAATACGGCGGCGCCCTCCATGCTTTCTACTTGAGCATGAGAGCGCGCCCGCAAGGCAGCAATACTTGCCGCCGAGCCATGCACCTTATTGACGCTGACGCCAGCTACGCGAGGGAGAAAATCATAGGTCGCACTGGCATCGTTGCGCAGTACGCCATTGCGAAAAGGTGGCAGATTGGCCGTATTAGGCCAGAGAATAAAGGCATCGGTAAAACTGCCGTCAGCTTCTTCCACGCCCAGGTCGCCAAACGTTTCGGAAGTGACGTGCACTACCTCGCCAATGGCTAAGGTAGGGTCAAGCGCACCGCAGATGCCGGCGTTGATCACCAGGTCAAAGGAACGCAAAGCCAATACCCGGCCCAAACTGAACGCCGTGGCAGTAAGGCCTATGCCTGTCAGCAGCAGGGTGACGCGCACGGCACCACATTTGAAGGTGGAAGCATCCACAGCCGTGCCGGCTTGTTGAAGGTGGGCTTCCAGCGGTGCAATCTCCGCAGGGGTAGCCGCTACGAGAAGGAGGTTCATGACTTGGCCAGACGGGTGTAAATCAGTCCAAAAGTGGGTGTAAAACCAAGAAACTGGTGGTAGCCACCGGCAAAGTCAAAGGCCAGGCCAGCAGGCAAGCGAAACCCCAGCCCCAGGGTAGCAGTGGCGGGTTGGGTAGCAACACCGGCGCGCAGGCTGATCGCCTCCGCTGGACGGTACTCTATGCCAGCTTTGGCGCGCAGCGGGAAGTCTATGTCTTTTTCCAACTCCAGAGCCATGAGTACCTTGTCGGAAGTTTGGTATCCCAGGCCGGCGCGAAGAATGGCCGGCATGCGGTCGCCACCACGCGTGCGCGTGCGCAGGGGGTTGGCCAAGTGAAAGCCTAGGATGAGTTTGGGCATGAGTTGAGTTTGCAGGCCAACTTCGGCGTTGAGGCGCAGGGCATTGCCGTAGTCGGGTATGCGCGAACTAAAGGCATTGAACTGCAACCCAATAGATGTACCGGCAAAGAGGCGACGGGCATAGGCCAAGCCGGCGCGCTGCTCATTGTACTCACTCATACCAAAGTATTGCAGTGAAAGGCCAAAAGCGCCTAAGTTGCTCGATGGCAGAACAAACCCTGCGCCAACGTTTCGCAGGTCAGCCAACAGAAAGCGCTGCTCACCAAAGACAGCGGCGGTGGGCGCTTCCACGAAGGCCATGCCGGCCTGATTAGCCAAGATGCTTTGAGCATCCCGGAAAACTACACCGACTGCCCCCATACCAGCACCACGCGCGCCACCGCTGGGTACAATGTTGCCTTGCGCGTGCGAAGGTCGCGCCAGGCATAGCAGGAGTAAGCCCGACAGAAGCTGCCAGGAAAAAGCTGTTTTTCGGCGGCGGTTAGATGTCCACTGCATTGTCTTTAACAATTTGCGCATAAAATAAACCTGCTGGGGTAAGCTCGCGGTCTTTGGTGTAGTTATTGACGTGTACGAGGCCGAATCGGTAGCTAGGGCCGAGATCCCACTCAAAGTTGTCCCATGTACTCCAGTGAATATAGCCCCGAAGGTCTATACCGTCCTGTATAGCTTTGTGGCATACAGTGAGGTAGTCTTTGATACTTTGGATGCGGCGCTGGGGGTCGTCAGTACAAATACCGTTTTCGGTGATGATAAGGGGCTTGCGGTAGCGCTGGTGAAAATATCGGAGCCAATAGCCAAGGCCTTCGGGGTAGTAGCCCCACATATTGTCGTGCGGGATACCGAGTTTATCCAGACGACCAGGGCTGCCAACTTCATCCACTGGGAAAGGGATGAAGGGTACGTATGCATAGTAGCTCAGCCCCCAGAAGTCCAACTGCCTGAAGTACCTGGCTGCCTTATGATGGAACCACCAGGCCACAAACGCTGCAGGAATGCGCCCCAGGAGGTTCAGCCCTTTAAAAGTGGCAGTATTGAGTGAAATACCTACAGGAACATTGGGGTATTGGCGCTTGAGATATTTGTAGGCCAGATCGTGCGCCAGCCCCATGATGCGCAGGGCGCGGTTGCCGAGGAAGTAGTTGCGCTTGTGGGGTGGGAAATTGCCGCGCACGTAGGCATTCATAGCCAGCACGTTGGGCTCGTTGAAGGTATTCCAGTAATCTGCCAGGTGGCCAAAATGCTGCACCATTTGCTGCACATAGTTCATGAAAGCAGGGAGGTTGTCCTCGTTGAGCCAGGCGCTGGCCTTTTCAAACCAGTTAGGATGGGCAAAATGGTGCAACACCAGCATGAGGCGCACGCCTTTGTCGCGTAGTTCTTGCAAAAACTGCCGGTACTCTGCTACAGTGTCAGCGTCGAAAGGAGCAAAAGGGGCGCGTTGGAGTTTGGACCAATCCAAGCTGCAGCGATAAAGGTTGCCCAGTTGGGCAATGTAGCCGGCGTCTTCCTCACGGCGCAATTCGTGGTCGGTGGTGCGCTGCAGTACGAAGCCGTCTTTGGCCTGAAAGCCTTTCCATTGGTGATCGAAAGCCGTTTCCACTTGCGCAGCCGCAGTAGAAGTCCCCCAAATAAAGCCCTCTGGAAATGAAAGTTTCATCCAGTAGTGGTTTGTGCGTGCAATATAGGCAGAGTTTATGAGACTGTAAGCCGAGGAGAACTAAGAGAACACATCGTAGGCAAATTTTCTCTACACACTTCCGCCTCCAATCTCCCAATCTCCAATTCACTCTTTCCTTGATACAATAAAAAACACCCCCAGCAGCAGTAGCACCGAAGCGCCCAGCGATTGTACGCTCACGTGTTCGTTATTGAGGCTCCAGCCCAAAAAGAGCGCTACTACGGGATTGACGTAATTGGTAGTGACCACCTTCTCTGGCGACACACGCACCAGCAGATAATTGAATGCCGAAAAGGCCAGTATAGACCCCAACAATACAAGGTAGCTCCACGCCCAGGCTGCACGCGCATTCACCTGATGCCACTGAAACGCGCGCCACTCGCCGCTAAGCCACGACGCTAGGCATAAAGCCAGGCCACCGCCCAGCATTTGTATAGCCGCTGCTTGCAGCGAAGAAGCAGGCCGCCTCACCTGCCCTACCCAGATGGAAGCGTACCCCCACGACAGAATACTGAGGAAGATGACACCCACGCCCCAGGCAGTGTCCTGGTTAGTGATCAGCGCGTCCTGCCACACCAGCAGGGTCATGCCTGCTATGCCTATGGCCACGCCCAGCAGGCTACGCGCATTTGGACGCTTGCCTCGCATGAGCCATAGGAGCAGCACCACCAGCAGTGGCTCAAATGCCACAATAAGTGCAGTAATACCGGTATCTATCCACTGCATAGCCCATACCACACCTCCTGTGCCTACACCCAGCAACAACACGCCGGCCCACAGCGCGTTACGCCACTGTATCCAGTTGCCTACCGGATGCCCGCCCAGCCGCCCCACCCCATACAGCAGTAGCCCCGCTGTAACGAAACGCGCGCCTGACATCAAAAACGGCGGTATGGCCTGTATGGCCCAGTAATTGACCAAGTAAGTAGAACCCCACACCACATACACCACAGCAAATGCGCCGATGACCAGCAGACCAGACTTGCTCCCTTGCTGCATATCTTGTGTTTTACCCAGCAAAGCTAACGGACTTATGCCTGATTTAGGGTATCTCCTCAGCATTGGTACGCGCTACTACTGCCGGGCTGCCTCCAGCTCATTGTAGTAAGCTAGCAGTCTGACCAAATGCGGCAGTTGTCTGGGGTTTAATTGCTGCGCTCGCTGGTATGCTTGAAGGGCAGCTTCCTGGTCTTTGAGCAACTCCCGAATCACAGCTCTAGGGCTAAAGCGCTGCAATTGCCCATTTTTCAAGGCATAATACACCTGCTTCTTGATCAGCCTGACGTCGCGGCTACCCACATCCAGCGCCACGTTGTAGGTAGGCTGTATTATCTGAATTCTCATACAGCGAAAAACCGTACACACACCCTGGGCCAAAAGTTCCACCAGGCCGCTACATTTATCCCGAAGCAAGGGGTACTCTCTGGCATTAACCAAAGTAACCTGGCGCTGCTCCTCAGCTGAAAACCAACTCAACGCTCTTACAGAAGAGGCGTCTATGGCCTTTGCACGTGCGGCATCCAGGCGAAACTCCACCAAGTGGTTCAACGCATCCACCCGAATGGGATACCCCGCCACAGAGTCAGGGGCATCCGGCGTATAAAAGCGCACAATCTCCGCATAAAACCAAGCCTTGCCCACCTGCCAGGTAGAATCCCAATAAATATCGCCAGCAACCGCACCTTTGAGCGAGGACTCCTTGCCATAATATACAAATGAGGCCTTGGGGTCAAAGTCGCCGTAGTTGAGGTTGTCCACGGTAGTCTGCTGCAAGGTAGTCTGCGCCAACAGCCACAGCGGCGCAGACAGCCCATACAAAACCGCCGGCGCCAGGCGCAAGAAAACCTGGGCCTCAAGCCGCTGGCATACTGAAAAGCAGGTACTCATACATGAAAGATACTCATCCTTTCCGTACAAAAATACACACTTCAAGCGATTATCCCGTCAAATCCGCTCAATCTATGCGAAAACAACCCTTTAAGTGGGTTTGACAATAGCCCTACCACTGCCCTATCGCGCGTATCCTGGCATTTGGAGCGCTTCGTCGCCCGGCTCGTAGTCTAAATACTCGAAGATGAGGTTCATCATTTCGTTGGTAGTGCCCCAGCCGTAGGTCGCCGTTTGTGGCGGATGAAAGGGGTTGCGCGGATTGCGCGAGGTATTGTCATACACAGCCTCGGCAAAAATGACAGCGCCTTTGGGCAGTTTCAGCGGGTGTTCAAACTGGTAGGTCATTTGCCAGTTGAAGTTCCAGTCGTCTATTTTGATGAGGAGCAGCACTTCGCCCTGGGGCGTCACAGCCCAGGCTTTGAAACTGCGCCCCAACAGGTGCATGTGTGGCATGATGCTGAGCAGCGAAATATCAGTTGGGATGAGCGGCGAACGCATGGTGAAGCGAATGACCGTATCGGCAGGAATGACGAAAGGCTGATTGACTACCCAGTTTTCGTCAAGAATGAAGGTTTTGACCAGGCGGCGCGGCTTTTCTGGCGCAAAATATAGGCGAATGCGCGACTGGTCTTGCTCCGGGCGGGTAGTGGGCGAGTAGTGCATATTCAGCACCAAGTCAGCGCCGGCAGGCAAGCGCTTGCCAATGCCTTCGGGATAGAACACAGGGAAGTTGCCTGGTACCCAGCCGTGAAGAAAGTAATCGGCCAGGCGCACGTTAAGTCGGGTAAACTCCGTGTTGGGGTCGCCGGCCACCACGCCGTCGTCAGGGCGCAGCAGTTGGGAGGTATCCACCATCAAGCGGGCATGATGCGCGGCGCGTAGATTGCCCGGCTGAAAGTCAATGCCGCGCAAGTAGCGCTCCTCCTGTAGCTGAGTGGGGATGATGAAGATGCGAAACTGCTCGCTACCGTCGCCAGGCAGCGTAAAGGGCTTCATGCTCAGCGTCAGGTCGGGTTCAGGCCAGGTTTCTGCAGCAACTCGTTGAGTTGCTGGCACGGGCTTGCCCTTCTTCTGGCCGCCGTGCACCCAGGCTGCAATGGTGTCTATCTGGCCTTGCGTGAGCAAGCGTTGATTGGCAAAGACGCGAAACGACGGATCGGCCATCCACGGGGGCATGTATCTCGACTCGGTGACCCATTGGATAAATTCCGCCCGCCTGACAACATCCTCGTAAGTAGTCAAAGCAAATGGCGCCGCCTCGCCCGGGCGATGGCAGGCCACGCAGTTGCGATCCAGAATGGGCTTGACATGCTGGTAATAAGTAATATCGCCTTGCGCGATCCCTCGCACAGGCAACTGCCCTGCCAAAATCCATACAAAGGCTACAGCTCCGGCAAATACGTAGCGTGAGCGTAGCTTCGGTGCGCTTTTGTGTAGTCTCATACTTGTAAACGCCGCGAAGTAAAGCAATTTTGCGCGCTTTGCGTAGATGACATCAAGTATAATGTCTCTTTAGAACGACCATTTATACTGATGAGCAACGGAATAGCCCTCGTCATAGTGGATTCACTTTTTTGTTGTGCATTAAAGTCACATCACGAACACACAAATATCCAGCCCGGAATTTTGTCGTGCCGCAATATAAATACTTGGCCCCGGCAGTAATGACAGACAAATCAGTTAATCTTTTCTTAAAGTCAGAATAAGCGCCTCGCCAAAACCCCAAAAAAGAACAGGTCGCGCTAAAAGCCTGGCCAATAGAATCCGACAAGCGTTGTGCACAGCAGCAAGAGCTAATCTTTACAAGGTCATAGTGTAAGATTTCCCATATTATGCCAGGTAGGCATTAGGCAGGTTTCAACCCACCATTGCTTTTGCCTCCTTCCGGAACAACCTCCTTTCCTTCCTTTGCCCGCCTCAAATCCCTGCCCGCAGCGCCACGATAAAGTTTCTGCCTGCTGCGGTAATACCGGAAGAATAAGGCCGGTATCGCTGGTCGGTAATATTCTCTACACCAGCACTGAGGCTCAGGCGATTGCCCATACGGTACATAGCTTTGAGGTTGAGCGTCATCCAAGCGGGCGCGTAGGGTTTGCCTTTATCGTCCTTGGCATAGAGCCAGTCTTTGGCTTGCTCTTCAGGCGCGAGGTCTTCGTTGCTCACCTCGGCGTTGTACACCACATAAAACTCGGCGCTCAGACTCTTGCGCTTCCAAGTAAGGCGGCTGATGCCAAAGGCAGGGGCGGCGTGGCGCAGGGGTGCCTTGTTGCCATTGTCCAGTTCTTCCTCCCCTGACTGGTAGTTGTAGCGGGAGGAGAGGCCAAAGCCAGCAGGCAGGCTGATTTCCAGGCCGGCCTGAATACCCCAGATAGTGGCAAAGGCAGCGTTCTGAATGGCCTGCACGCGGCTCATCTGACCAGAGTAGAAGATGCTGTCGCGTCCACCCAGTTGGAAGTTGCGCCGTACCAGAGCGTTGTCCAGATAGGTGTAAAACCCCGTGACGTCAATCTTAAGTACACTACCAAAGGCCTTGGCAATGCCCAGATCGAAGTTGTAAGCATACTCCGGCTTGAGGTCAGGGTTGGGCACAATGACAAAGCCAGGCGTGGAGTCAAATACCTTGCCGATGTCGTCTACGTTAGGTGCGCGAAAGCCCGTAGCGGCATTGACGCTGACCTGCCACGATGGCGACAGACGATGCACCAGGCCCAAACTGCCATTAAGCGCTCCAGAGCGCTGCCTGGCCTCTGCAAACGGAAAGGGATAAAACTCAGTACTGAACTGCGCATCCAGCGCCACAAAGTTGTAACGAGCTCCAGCCTGCAGAGTAAGCGCCTCGCTGAGCTTACCGCACCAGGTCAGATAGGCTGCGGCAGAAGTCCAGATAGCACCATCGGGATAACGCGAAGCCGAGGGGCGTACGGTTTCGTTGAGAATGTTGCGCGTCTCTCCGGTGGAGTTTACCTTATTGAATACGTATTCCACCCCGTAAAACAAGCGGTGCTTGCCGTTGGCCAATTGCTTATCGAGGTCGAGGTTGGCCGACCAGGCATTTACCTTTTCCACATTGATAATGCGGTTGGCGCTGTTGAGGTTGCGCTCAATGCGGCTCTCCTCGAAGAACTGGTGTGCTAGGCGTAGCGCAGCGTGGTCATAGAGTTTACCGTAGCCGCGGTGGGTTGCGTTCAGGTGGTTCATAGTCCAGATTTGCGGCCCGTAGTCCCATTCGGCACTGCGCAAAGTGTTGTTGCGAGGGCGCGTCAGGCGGTCGTAGCGCGAGTAGCTGGAGGTTTTGGAGTGGTGTATGGCATACTGGATATCCCAGCGCTCGCCGGGGGCAAAGCGCAGTTTCTGCATCAGGTTGAGTTGGCTGTAGCCGGAGGGAACCTGGAGGCGTGGGCGGGGGTTGGTCAGCACAGAATCGCGGTTATTGATGCGCTGTACGTAGCGGGTGCGCAGGTAGTCGTCGGGGCCTTTACTACCCATGAGCAAGTCATCAAAGTCGCTGTATGTCATACTGCCAGCCAGGGCAAACTTCTTCCAGCCCAGGCTGTAATCGGCATGGCTGGTTTTCTCCTTGTTGGCCGTACTGTGCCGCACCATGACGTTGGCGCGCACTGCTGGCTTGTCCCCTCCTGACAGTGCCGGCGTGAGGGTATAAAAGTTCATAGTGCCTCCAATGGCGTCCGAGCCATAGATGATGGAGCCAGGGCCGTAGATGACCTCAGTGTGCTCAATGGCCAGGGGATCAAGGGAGATGACGTTCTGCACGTTGCCACTGCGGAAGATGGCAGTGTTCATGCGCACGCCGTCCACTGTGAGGAGCACGCGGTTGGTAGCAAAACCCCGAATCATAGGGCTGCCCCCAGCCAATTGGCTTTTTTGGATGAATACCTCACCAGAAAGCCCCAGTAAGTCGGCAGCGGTTTGCGGATTTTGCAGCGCTACCTCTGCCGGGCGAATAGCACTGATGCGCAAGGGCGTTTCGCGGCGCAACTGCTGCCAGCGCGTAGCCGACACCACCACGGCATCCAGGGCTACGCGATCATCTCGCAACAGGAGCTGAAACTGCTGCTGCTCCAGCGCAGCGTAGCTGAGCTGAAGGGTTTCGTACCCCACAAATCGAATAGTAATGGCTTCGGCATTCTTCATGGCTGAAATGTCGGCCTGGCCGCGGACGTCCGTCACCGCATAAGCCGAGGCCGTCTGAAGCGTGACACCCTCCATGGGTTGTCGGGTGGTATAGTCGCGTACGGTAAGGATCTGACTGTGCAATGCACTGATACCCGCCAGCAGGCACGTTGTCAAGCTGATCAATAGTTTTTTCATGATATTCTAAAAAACTAGCTGCTATTGCAAGATTTCTACAATAGAAGGTTGAGCAATGATGAGGACCTTGCCGTTATACAAGCTACACCAATACCTATGGTACCGACGCGCAGTGGCAAAGTTGAAAGATGGAATCAGAAAAGAGGAGCCAACATAAGGCTTTCATATAGCTGGGCCTGACTCTGTCTCTGGCGGATGAAACAGGCAGATAGTATGGCCGGAGTCCAAGGCGTCTTTTTCATACCCCAAAAATAGCTTGGCAGTATGACGAGCCGGCAAGAGTACTTGCTCATGCACTGCCGACAAGTACAAGTCCTGCAAAAACAAGCGCAAGCGCTCGTCGGCTCTCCGGTTGGCAGGGCCTTTGCGAGCCCAGTCGCCAGCACAGGCTTCCCATTGTTGGTGCCATTCGGTATCGGCATAGTCAGCTACACACCAGTACAGGGTAGTATCGCCGCTACGCGCCTGGCGCACTACGTCGTACATGACGCCCTGGTACTTAAACTCGCGGCCGTTCATGAACTGGAGGGGAAAACTAAGGTGCCGCTTCCAGTCGTCGGGAATGCGCACCAGTATCAACTGCTCTTCGCTCACGCCCGCACGGAGCAGCCTCTCGGTGTTTTCCCTGATCTGATATTTTCGCAAGGCAAACGGCAGCCAATGCCCCACAAGCGGGAGGCAAAAAACACTGAGCAACAGTATGGATATGGTATGCCGCATGTTTGTCTATAAGCAAAGGTCGTACATTCGGTAAAAATATACGGCGGGAAACTTGCATATTTCGACAAAATTACAGATATTTGCAACGTTGTTGCATAGATGAAGAAATTGTTTTCTACTGCTGACCCCGATTTCTGGGGCATCCTCGCCTCCGGCGCATGCGCGTTGCATTGCCTGGCTATTCCTATTGCGTTTACTATGGGGGCCTTCGCAGGGCTGGAGTGGCTGGAAAACTCCTGGCTAGAGTGGCTGTTTATTTTGGCTGCAGCGTGGTTTGCTGGGCATTCACTGGTCAAGTCCTACCGCTTTGACCACCACCGCTCCCTGCCGCTGTGGCTGGCCGGTGTGGGCTTCGCATGGCTTGTTGTAGGGCGCTGCATGCCGCACGAGTGGGAACACTGGCTCACCGCTCTAGGTGGCATACTCATTACAAGTGCTCACGTAGTCAACTGGCGCTTCAAGCGCTGCACCTGCCAGATTTGCGCGGCACCGTGAAAATGCTACCTTTGCTACAAAAACGCGTATGAACATCCTGCTGCTGGGCAGTGGCGGCCGCGAGCATGCCCTGGCCTGGAAAATAGCGCAAAGCCCCCTTTGCTCGCGCTTGTGCATTTCGCCCGGTAACTCTGGCACGGCTTTGCACGGCCAGAACGTCTCCATATCGCCCACTGATTTTGAAGCGCTCAAGCAGTTTTGCCTGGCCGAAAGCATAGATATGGTAGTTGTGGGGCCAGAGGAGCCACTGGTTAGGGGCGTGTGGGACTTCTTTCGGCAAGACCCCGCCCTGCAACACATCATGGTCATAGGCCCCTCGGCAGCAGGTGCGCAACTGGAGGGCAGCAAGGCCTACGCCAAGCAATTCATGCAGGAATATGGCATACCCACAGCTACCTACCGCGAGTTTGACGCTGCCCAACTGGAGGAAGGTATAGCCTACATCGGCGCGCATTCTACCCCAGTGGTGCTCAAAGCCGATGGGTTGGCTGCCGGCAAAGGCGTGCTCATTTGCTCCACTGTGGAGCAGGCCCAGGACGAGTTTCGCCAGATGCTGGCTGGCAAGTTTGGTCAAGCCAGTACCCGCGTGGTAGTGGAGGAGTTTCTCACCGGTATTGAATTTTCGGTATTCGTGCTCACCGACGGGCGCTCGTGGGTGTTGCTGCCCGAAGCCAAAGATTACAAGCGCATAGGCGAAGGCGATACCGGCCTCAACACTGGTGGCATGGGGGCGGTGTCACCTGTGCCGTTTGCAGACGACGCCCTGATGCGCAAAGTGCGCCAGCGCATCATCGAACCTACCATCCACGGCATACAGGCGCGGGGTATGGCCTACACGGGCTTCATTTTCTTCGGGCTAATCAATGTAAGTGGCGAGCCTTACGTCATTGAATACAACTGCCGCCTGGGCGACCCCGAAACCGAGGTAGTGCTACCCCGCCTGCGGTCTGACCTGGTAGCACTATTCCAGGCTGCCGGTGAAGGCCTCCTGCACAAAGTGCCAATAGAGATTGACCCCCGCACAGCGGCTACCATCGTACTGGTATCCGGAGGCTATCCAGAGGCTTATGAAAAAGGCAAAGTAATCCGCGGCCTGGAAGCAGTGCAAAACCACCTGATCTTCCATGCCGGTGCCAAGCGCACAGAAGACGGACAAATACGCACCGACGGTGGCCGCGTACTGGCACTCACTGCCCTGGGCTACAGCGTAGAGGAAACGTTGGCACATGCCAGGGAAGCGGCTGAGCAAATACAATTTGAGGGCAAATACTATCGCCGCGACATCGGGCTAGATTTGCTTCAGGCATCAAGCAAGGCGGGTTGATGAAGGATGGGAGGCCCCAGATTCCGTAGCCCTACTTCGCCAGATGACAGCCCTAGCGCCTGCGGCGCGTGGTAGTCCTGATGCCCAGCACGCCAAGCAGCCCTCGAGTCAGTTCAGAGGCCAGGGTGCGGCCGATCTGGCGGGTGGTGGGGTTATCCAGCACTTTCTCCAGCGTACTTTTTTGAGCGCGCGTAGTGCGAGTGGTAGTTCGACCTTTATTGAGTTGCGCCAATTCCTTTTCCCGCTGCTTTTGGTATTCCTCCTCCTGCTGTTCGCGGGCTATCTGCTCCATCTTTTTGGTGAGGATTTCCTGGGCGCTTACGCTGTCAATCACTTCACTGTATTTACGGGCAATCTGGGATCGGCGCAGGATGGCGTCAATTTCCTGGTCGGTGAGCACATCCATGCGGCTTTGCGGAGCGCGCAGCAGCACGTGCGCCAGCGGAGTGGGGATGCCCTTCTCATTGAGGGCAGTAACGAATGCCTCGCCAATACCCAACTCGGTGATGAGTTGGGCTACGTCGTAGTATTCAGTAATAGGGTAGTTTTCGGCAGCCAATTTGATGGCCTTGCGGTCTTTGGCAGTGAAGGCACGCAGAGCGTGCTGGATCTTCAGACCCAGTTGCGCCAGTACAGCCTCCGGGATGTCGGCGGGGTTTTGAGTCACAAAAAACACGCCTATGCCTTTAGAGCGGATGAGCCGCACAATGGCCTCTATTTGGTTGAGTAAGGCCTTGGAAGCCTCCGAAAATACGAGGTGTGCCTCCTCAATGACAATGACCAGCTTGGGCTGGTCCAGGTCGCCTTCTTCAGGGAAAGTACTGTATATTTCGGCCAGGAGTTGAAGCATGAAAGTGGAGAAGAGCTTGGGGCGGTCCTGAATATCGGTGAGTCGAATAACAGACACAACGCCGCGTCCCTGTTCATCAAAGCGCACCAGGTCGCTGGGGTCAAAGGAGCGCTCGCCGAAGAACAGATCAGCGCCCTGATGTTCGAGTTCTACGATTTTGCGCATGATAGTGCCCACAGTAGCAGAAGACACCTGGCCGTACTCGGCTTCAATCTCTTCCTTGCCGGGGCCGGTGATGTACTGAAGGACCTTCTTGAAGTCGTTGAGGTCCACCAGAGGGAGTTTATGATCGTCGCAGTATTTAAATACCACAGCGATGACGCCGCCCTGGGTATCGTTGAGGCCGAGGATTTTGGAAAACAGCACTGGGCCAAACTCAGTGACGGTAGCGCGCAGGCGGGCACCTTTTTCGCCGGAGAGGCTGAGGAACTCCACCGGCGAAGCGCTGGGCACAAAAGGCTCGCCGATTTTGGCGTGGCGGTCTTCGATTTTGGGGTTAGAGGTTCCAGGTGCGGCAATGCCGCTGAGGTCACCCTTGATATCCATGAGCAACACAGGGGTGCCTTTGGCGGAGAGTTGCTCGGCAATGATTTGGAGGGTTTTAGTTTTACCTGAGCCTGTAGCGCCGGCAATTAGCCCGTGGCGATTGAGCGTGCGCAGAGGGATTTTGACCTGTAGGCCGTTGATAGCTTCGCCGCCGAGCATAGCTGCGCCGAGCACAATGGAATCGCCTTTGAAGGCATAGCCCTGGGTAATGGTTTCAATGAATTTTGCTTTGTTGGCCATTGGATTACTGTTGTTTGTTCCAGTTGTTGATGCGCTGCTGGAACTTCTGTTTGCTAAATTGCCACAAATCTACATTAAAACGGCTTTCGACTTGCTCTTCGATGCTGTCATCGAGCAGTTTTGGAAAAAAATCCAGCCCGGTGACTTTTTCCACCTCATTCACACAGACGGCATACTTAGTCAGGGGCTCAAAGCTAATTTCGTTGGGAATGAGAAAACCTATGGCCTTGGGGTTGGCGCTGTCCAGGTCAAGGAGTATTTTGAAGTACGCTGCTGGAATAGCCACGTTGTTGACGCCGATACGACCCTTGGGCGCCTTGGTGAGTACCGGCCCGGAGACAACGTAGAGCTTGCCGTATTTTTTCGCCCAGGTGCGGGTGAGTTCTTCGAGTTCGCGCCATATACCGGCATTGAAGCTGCGCGCCTGGGGGCTGATGTTGCTCATCAGGAAGGTAGCGCTCATGGCTTCGGCGCTGTGCCCCATGTCAGCAGCAGGCACGAGGTGGCCACGGTCGTAGCCGGAGTTGCGGTAGTCAGCAGGGTTGGCAGAGCCGGTTTTCACCTTGTCATCGGGTCGAAAATCGCCGCTTCTGTCCACCCGGGGTAGTTCCAGTTGCTCCCTGGAGAGGATGTGTGCCGCCCACTCGGCTTGCTCGTGCTCCTCGTCATAGGAGAGCCAAAAATAGCCATGGTCAATAATCTGACCAGTGGAAGAGCTAGGCAGGTAGTTGGGGCGGTCGGCGTTTTCTTCGGTGGGCGCGACAGGAGCGTCGGGCTGTGATGCTTTACCACTAGAGAAGAGGTTGAACAAGTAGAACATAGCGGCAAGGATAGCCGCAAAGATGCCCACGCGGGCGATGTTGCCGCCGGCAGCGCTGGATTTAGAGTGGTTGGTGCGGAATTGAGCCATTGGTCAGTGGGTGGTTTCGGGCGCTCCTGCGCCAAAAAAAGAACTGTGCAAAAATAGAGCTTTTGGAGGATTCCAGGGCGATTTTTGCGCAGACGTCAGCGACTCAAACCCCACAGCCTTTGAGTACGCCTGGATAAATACCTTCCTTTTGCCTTACTTTGCAGCCTCTAGCGCACTCAAACGCATACGCTGCAGCATGAACCAATCTGCCAACGCCCCCTGGCTCGGCCGCAAAGGCTTGCCCCGCATCTTTGCCTGGATAGACCACCAGTTTATCGGGGTGCTGGCGCTGGTGTTCATCATGGGCGGCATGGTGGCTTCTGAGGCCATGATGAGCATGGGTATGATCGGGCTAACGGCCAGCGCGGTTTTCAACAATCAATTTCGCCGCAACTTTCAGTACTTCTTACAGCACAAGGCGCTGGTAGCACTCACGTGCGTATTCTTCATCTACGCCGTCAGTGGCCTTTGGTCAGAAAACTTGGGCTGGTGGCTCGACCGTCTGCGCATGAAGTTGCCGTTTTTGCTCGTACCCTTTGCCATGGTCGCCATCCCCCGATTGGACAGGACGCTGTATCTCCAACTGCTGTATGCTTTTCTGGTGTGGATTGCGCTAGCGGCACTGCACTCGCTGCTGCTATATGCCCTGAACTACGAGGCCATCACCTACGCCTACCGCGAGGGGCGTGTGCTACCTACACCGGTGCAGCACGTGCGATTCAGCCTGATGGCAGCTTTTGCGGCAGCCATTGGTGCATATTTGTGGCGCGAGCACTTCGTGTGGCGGTATGCCTGGGAGCGGCGGCTTATTCTGGGGCTAACGGTGTTTCTGGCGGTGTACTTGCACGTGCTGGCCGTACGCAGCGGCCTCATGGCCTTGTACGTCATGATAATGTACTATGCCGGCTTGCTGGTGTGGAAGCAGCGGCACTTTGCACTAGCCGGACTATTGGCAGTAGCCATACTGAGTGGTGGGGCACTGGCGTATCGCTACCTACCGTCGTTTCAGAACCGAATCAACTACACGCTTTACACCTTGCGCATGTTTGAGCGGCAGGAGCAGATTGGCGAGTTGTCAGATGCACGGCGCATGGGGTCTCTGTACGCTGGGCTTGACTTGTTGCGACAACACCCGCTACTGGGTATAGGCATTGGCGACATACGCGACGCCACCGACGCCTGGCTACAGGCGCACTACCCCTCGCTAGCAGGGCTGCAACTTATGCCACACAACCAGTTCTTACTGGTGGGGGCAGCTACAGGAGTACTAGGGCTGCTGGCCTTCACAGTGTGCATGATGTACCCCTGGCTATACCGAGGTGCCTGGCGCGACACTTTGTTCACGAGTTTTCACTTGCTCGTCTTCACCTCATTTCTGGTAGAGCATACTATCGAAACCCAGCTAGGCACAGCATTTTACATTCTCTTTGTGCTCATGGGGCTGCGCTACTTTGACGAAGGGCAAAATCCGCCCCAGGAAAACGTGAGCTGGGTAGAGCTACTGTACAAGAAGGAAAAATCGGCGCCTAATTTGGAGTAAAAGTACTGACAGAGAATGCCGCAAACAGGTATCTAGGCCTGAAAAGATTAGTGACCTGGCAACGGTGCCGCACGTAGGGAGGTGCTGCCCAGCGGCAAGATGCTGCCAAGTGTAGCAGCGAATGGGCATAAAACAACAACGCCCCGACTTTTTGTCGAGGCGCTTTTCAGCGGTCCGGACGGGACTCGAACCCGCGACCCCGTGCGTGACAGGCACGTATTCTAACCGACTGAACTACCGGACCTTTTTCTTTGCTTCGCCCTTTAACAGAAGCGAGCGCAAAGATACAGTTGTATTGAGGATATGTGCAAGTTTTAAGGCAAAAAAAATTACGCGCTGTGCACTTCGTCAATTGGACTTGCAACGATGACCTTGTTTTTTTCATCACATAAGGAATGAGCTTGAACATCCTTACATAACCCAACAACCAAAACATGTAGAAATTCATTATATGAGAGTTCATTTTTTTTTTTTTTGCCTGACTGGTGGCACATGGTAAGCACTACTAATATACCAAGTATGGTCTGTTCTGAGGTTAACTTTGCTTCCGTTATGATTTAATTTACACCAATATGCGAGTTCATCCTTTCTTTTTCCTGCTAGCTTGGCTTATGCCGCACGGCGCCGCCTTGGCGCAACCTATTATCTATAAAGACGCTACCACTTTAATTACTGGAACTTGGACAGCGCCCAACAACTCGTCAGAAAGCGCCTCTTTGGTGCAGGTTAATACGGATGCCCCCTATGAGGGAGCCTGGCACTACCGCTTCACGTACAGTTTTCAGAACTGGTGGGCTGGCTGCGGCCTGAATATGGACAACTGGGGCAACAGCCCAGCGCGCGATTTGTCAGGCTACTCCCATCTGCGCATCGCTTACCGCGGCTTGTCATCGGGGCAATATTTGGCTATTCGCTTGCGCAATGGCAGTAACTTTGGCACAGAAATAGTAGTGGGCAGCCAAACTAGCACCTATACTGTAGTAGATATTGCGATGGCTGCGCTCACGGCCAATGGCCAGGTTAATGCCAATGCTGTGCGCGAGATCAACTTATCCATCCTGACCTCCACGCAGTCGGGCAGTGGCACAGTGTTTTTCGACGCCATCGAGCTGGTCAATCTCAGTAGCGGGGGGCCTACGCCCGCTTCGGCGGCCACCATGGCGCGCGCAGCCGTATTGGGCAAAGGGGTAAATACCTCCAACTGGCTAGAGGCTTACTGGCTAATACCCTATAATGCATTCCCCGAAGTGAACCGCTACAATCGCAGCAAGATACAGGCACTTCGGGATGCAGGCTTTGTTACTTTTCGCATGCCAGTCACTTTTGAGCGTTTGGGCGACCCCAACCCGCCTTATACACTGAATACCAACCACATCGCTTTCAGCCTGGTAGATAGTATGATTGCCTGGGCCGCCGAAATGGACTTCCGCCTCATCATTGACAACCACCACGGCTTGCCGCTGACCAACGCCAACTACCTAAGCCAGATACCCCGCCTGCAAGCAGTATGGACGCAACTGGCCAACCGCTATGGAAGTCTCGATCCCGAACGATACTTCTTTGAAGCATATAACGAACCCGACAACAGCATTACCAACGCCAACTGGCGCACCGTAGCGCAAGCTATAGTGCAGGCCATCCGCCAGAACGAGACCGTCACGCACAGTATACTCGTTGGCGCCAACCAATGGAACAATGGCGCAGCACTGCTTAACTTTACTCCGCTTAGCGACTCCAATATCATCTATACATTTCATTATTACGATCCCTATTTTTTTACGCATCAGGGCATGAGTTGGACTTCGCCGCCATATCTCCCCGCGCGCACTTTCCCCCTATCGGGAGAGTTGGATGAACTGAACAATCTCTTCACCGCAGTAAAAAACTGGGCAACCTACTGGCAAATACCAGTAAACATGGGCGAGTTTGGCGTGACTACCTCTGCCGACTCGATCAGCCGATGCAACTGGGTGCAAGCCGTGATGAATGCCGTTAACCTACACGGGTTCTCTTACTTCTACTGGGATGCCATCAGCCCTACTGATGCTTTTGGATTTTACGCCGGCGGCAATATCAATGAGCCCTACTGCATCCCCTGCTTCAAAATGGCGCTGGGGCTATATCAAACTCCCGCTGCCGTGGAGTTGCTCTCCTTCGATACGCACTGCCAGGGCGAACACGCCTTGCTGCAATGGACAGCCTTCAGTGATCACCCGCAAGACCGCATGGAATTGCAACGCAGTACTGACGGCATACGCTGGCACACCATCTACGCGCTGCCAGCTAAGCCAGGGCAGCATACCTACGCCTACACCGACCCAACACCCCTTGCACAGGCACTGTATCGCTTGCGTAGCCTATCTGTTGATGGCGAAGTACGTATCTCGCCAGTACGAGCTACCACCTGTAGATCTAAGCCGCAGCTCTGGGCATACCCCAATCCGGCTACTGACAGGCTGAGTGTCCATCTGGAAAACGGCGGATTCACCGCCCTCCACATGTACGATGTACAAGGGCGATTGGTATGGCAAGCAACTTACACGCCGGCCATTTTTCAAACAGAGCTGCCCGTGCATGCCTTAGCTCCTGGATGGTATTGGCTGCGCGTGCGCACGGCCGATGGCCAAGCCCTGCATAGCCGAGTAGCAGTAGGGCAGTGAGTTGTACTTTCAATTTACTAACCCTGATGGCGGAAGGGGTGCCTGGGCGTCCAGTTGGCTTCAGGCTCCATGAAGCGAATGCAGTAGGGCATCAGCCAGTTAGCCACAGGATGCAAATGCTTGATGAGGCAGGGGTAATACTCCGGCGTAGCACCTATTGAGCTTTTAATTTCCATAGCAGTACGCGCCAAATGCAAAGTGTGTACCCTGGCATGAATAGCATCGCTCACCATATCGTACAACATATTGAGATACAAATGATGTGAGGCATTGAAGGCGTTTTTGAACCCAACGAAATGAGCTTCCTGCACGCCCTGCGCCTGAATACTGCTGTAAAAGCCGATCAACTGGTCTTGCAGGTAATAGCCCCATATCTGGAATTGTGCGGACATATTTCGAGCCAGTGCGCAGAAGTACCCCGGATGCAGTGCAAAGGCATTGAAGTCGGCATGGGCAGCTATTTCTCGGTACAATTCATACACCGATGAGGACTCTGGGCAAAGTGCGGCAGCGTCAATTGCCCTGCGCTCCAGGCCGTTTTTTTTCTTGAAAGCCCGTCGGGCGCGCACCCTGTACTTGCTGCTCATAGCCTCCAGGTAGTCATCGAATGTCTGCCAGGAGGGGTTGATGTGGAAGATCATACTAGGCTGAAAACTGAATAGCGAGAAGCTCTTGAGTTGCAATTCGTACAGTAAGGCGCGATGCGCTGAATGGACATCCTTGACCATCAGGATATTGACCCGCTGGCCCAGGGTGCGGAATTTCTCGGCAGCGCATTGCAAAGCCGCCTCGAGTAATTGCGCAACCAGGCGCGGCGGCAATGCAGCGTCGTCGGCAAAGTGAAAACCCTGCGCGCCGGTTTGGAGCATATTGCCACACACTAGCATCTGAAAGCGAGTCAGGCCAGCCAGTTGACGCTTGAGGTATCCCATCCACCCCTTTTCTGCGGCAAGGGGCGTCTGTAGGCTTTCCTGCATATCGAGATTCAGCAACTGGCCATAGGCAATGCCGCAAGGGCAATTGTACTGGAAAAACACCAGGTAAACAAAGCGCATCTGGTGCGGCGGGGCCTGCTCAATGACCTGCAAAAAGGGGCGTTGCAGGAAGAAAGGCGCCTCGGCGGCCAGTTCATCCCACAGAGTGGAGAAAGCACCCAAGGTGTGCGCCATGCGCAGGCTCCATCCGCCTACTGGCAAGTCAATCCTGTCGTCCGGTATGGACTTGCACCAATTTTCCGGGTCAAGCAAGGGGTGCTGATACCGGAAGCCCAGACAATTAGCCAGGGAAGTTGATTCGGCAGGATCGCCCTGCGCTGGGTATTTCATGCAGCATTGTTTTCAGCGACAGTGGAAACACGACAACAGAGCTAAAGGTTTTCGCTCACACAGCCACCTCTGCCTTGATGTGTGGGTGGGGGTCGTAGCCGATGAGGGTGAAGTCCTCGTAGCGAAAGGCAAATAGGTCAGCTACGGCCGGATTGAGTATCATGCTGGGTAGGGGGCGCAGCTCGCGGCTGAGTTGCAGTTGGGCTTGCGCGATGTGGTTGTTGTACAGATGTACATCGCCAAAGGTGTGTATAAACTCGCCGGGCTGAAGCCGGCACACTTGCGCCACCATCAAAGTGAGCAAGGCGTAAGAGGCAATATTGAAGGGTACGCCCAGAAACACATCTGCTGAGCGCTGGTACAACTGACAAGAAAGCCGACCATTGGACACATAAAACTGGAAAAGTGCATGACAGGGCGGCAGGCCAGCTCTGACCATGACCGGTATGTCTTTGGGGTTCCAAGCCGACACGATGAGGCGGCGGGAGTCGGGGGTGTTTTGAATGCTGGCCAGCACCTCTTTGATTTGATCCACACCCTCAAAGTTGCGCCACTGACGGCCATACACGGGGCCGAGTTCGCCCCACTGGCGGGCGAAGGCGTCGTTGTCGCGGATGCGCTGCACAAAAACAGCCATGTGTTCGCGCCAGGCCTCGCTGTACTTGGGGTATTGTACCGTCTGCCCGGTGGCCTCCAGCCAGTGCTGGTATGGCCACTCGTTCCAGATATTGACACCGTGGCGTACCAGGTACTGTATGTTGGTATCGCCCGCCAAAAACCAGAGTAACTCGTGTATGATGGCCTTGACGTTCAGTTTTTTAGTAGTGAGCAAGGGAAATCCCTCCGTCAGGTCAAAGCGCATCTGGTAGCCAAATATGCTGAGCGTACCGATGCCTGTGCGGTCAGATTTAGCTTCGCCCCGAGAGAGAATATGATGAAGTAGTTCGTGATACTGGCGCATGATGTGCGAAGTTCGAAGGCAAACTTCCTAAAAAAAAATGGAATACACCCACGCAAAATACAGCCCCCTCTACTTTTGCCTCCCATACTCAATGAGATTTGACAAACTTCCAGTCTATTATCTTTCCGGAATCGGCGGAGCAAAAAAACAGCCGGCATAGGGTGCTGCCGGCTGTTTTGCAGGAGGATTTATCCAAAAATGATCTTCTCTTCAGCGTATGACTATTGTTGGTATTTTGCGTCAGTTATACTCGAGGATAAACTTCACGGGCAGATTGAACCACACGCGCACGGGCTTGCCCCTTTGTTTGCCAGGCGTCCATTTTTGAGGCAAGGTATTCATAAGATTGACCACGCGCAGAGCTTCTTCACCGCACTTGCCGCCGATGTCGCGTATTACTTCAGCTTTTTGGATAGAGCCGTCGGTTTCCACTACGAAGCGCACCACTACTGTACCTTCAATGCCATTTTCGCGGGCCATGGCAGGATACTGGATGTTGTCGTAGATGAACTGGAGCATCTTCTTATCGGCACAAGCCTTGCGTTCATCGTTGGTGGCCAGGTTTTCGCAGCCCGGAAAGCGGGGCATTTCTTCTACCACTTTAAAAATTTCCTCTTCCTCTACATGCAAAGGCGGGGGCGGGGGTGGCGGAGGCGTAGCCGCTTTTACCTCTGTCTTCTTTTCTACTACTACTACTGGCGGCGCATCTACGGCTGTATTGGCTTCCACTGATTGGTCCACAAACTCTACCGGCGCAGTATCCAGAATAGCCTCATTGGGCACTTCCTGAATGACGGGCGGGGGCGGGGGTGGCGGAGGCGGGGGCGCGTCAGTGCTACGCGGTGGCTCTACTTCTATGTCTGTGGCAATCACGTCCAGTGCGCCTTGGGGGATGCGGGCTTTGTATTCGTAGGTAGTCAGGTTAAACGCGCCGATGATGATAACCAGCACGGCTACCAGCGATATGCGAAAAAAAATGCCGCTCCAGCGGAACACGTCTGCCTCGGGATACTTTTTGGTAACATCCCAGATACCCTGGCCACGTTGTGCGCTGTATTTTTCCGTCAGTTTTTTGTTGGCCTGGGCACTGAAATGGCGTTTGGCCAGCCAGACCATTAAAGTTAACAGGGCTACTACGGCGGCGGTCAGCAGTAGAAATTCCTGGTTGGTGAAAGATAGTGCGGTGTTCATACCTCCAGTATTTTAAAGTGACCCAAAAGCAGTGGTTCCAAAATCTGTGAAAGTGAGGTCCTCGCTGCTGAAACAAAATTAGCCGCTTTACTTACTGGAATGAGATGATGCGCATCACCTGCCAGAATGACTTTTATCAAAAATTCAGCGCTGTTTTTTGAAAAGTGCGCAACGCATAAGGAACTTACGCTTAGCCAAACACATTGAAACGGCGCTTGACCCACTCCGACCCTGCAAAGGTGGTCAGATAGTACAGCACGTGCTTCCAATGCCATCCGGCGCGTCGGAAGTAGAAACGCGCCTGCTCCATTTCGCCCATGAGGTAGTGGTAGCGCGCTCGCGTACCATGAATGCGCTTACGAGCCAGGCGTACCTCATGGGGGTAGGCTGAGGCATAGGATTCGAGAGTGTACAGAGAATAGTAAAAATCCTGAATGACGTAGCGTCTATTCAGTGAAAGGTTGCCCCCTTTCACATGGCGGTGGTACAGACTTTCGCACACTTCTATGCTGGGGCGCTGATGAAACAATCGCAAGAACCAATCGTAATCGGAAAGATTGAAGTGCTCCTCAAACTCGATGTGCCTGAGAGATGCATCGTATATGATGCCAGCTAAATACGCTTGTTGCCCTTGGTGGGCCTTAGTCAACTTTTGCAGAAAAGTGACATTGGCATCGTAAAATATAAAGTTTTGGCTTGAAGGAGAGGGATTAATGCGCTGCAATGTTTTGCCACTCGTATTGTCGAGAATAGTATAGCCGCAACTTACAATGGGGGCTTTCTGCAAGAGAGGAAGTTGAGTGATTATTTTATGAGGCAGCCATTCGTCATCGTGATCCACAATACAGATGTAATCGCCGGTGGCCATGCGAAGCCCCATATTTCGCCCTGGATTGGGGCCTCCCGCTTTTTGTGGGGGGCGATGAAAGGGAATGCCGTATTGCTTGAGTATTTGAGGGGTTCGGTCATTGGAGTAATCATCCACCACAATCAGTTCCAGTTCAAAAACGCTACCGCATTCGTCCTGGCCTAAGATGGATTTCAGGGTGCGCTCCAAGAAATCTTCTGCATTGTAGGTAGTCAGTATGACGGATACCTTCTTCATGCCGGTGGCCAATAATTCATCCTTTTCTGCACGGCCAGGCGGGCTTCTGGGCCGGCCAGTTTTTCGCACAAATATAGGCCCAGGTCGAGCGAGGAGGCAACAGCGCCGGCAGTGATGACGTCAAAATCTTCCACAATACGGTCTTGGAGCACCTGCCCGCAGTAGGGTGCCAGGGCCTCGTACTGCTCAAAGTGAGTAGTGGCGCGTCGGCCTTGCAGGAAGCCCGCCGCCCCCAACAACAAGCTGCCGGTGCACACCGACACCTTCCAGCGCACGCCCACCGCAGTACGCAACCACTTCATAAACTGGGGGTTGCGTATCATAGTGCGCGAGCCAAGGCCGCCAGGCACAATGATCATATCGTACACTGCCAGGTTGGGTTGTACTTTGTTGATCTGTATAGAGAGGTTGTAGCTGTCCATGACGCTTTCCTGCAAGGCGCACAAGTCCCACTTGAGGTGGGGCAGATACCCCAGGGGGCGCAAACGGCTCACGGGGTCATATACGCCAGCGAGGTCTAGGAGAGTGATGTTGTCGTAGAGGATGTAGGCAATCTGCATTGAGCGTGCGGCTTGACATAGGGCAAGCGATACAAGGCATCGGCGGAGAAGGAGGGATTCGAACCCCCGGTACCCTTGCGAGTACACCGCATTTCGAGTGCGGCCCGATCGACCACTCTGGCACTTCTCCTTCAAAAAGTGAGCGGCAGACGAGAATCGAACTCGCGACCCTCAGCTTGGGAAGCTGATGCTCTACCATCTGAGCTACTGCCGCTTCTTTTAGGCCTGCAAAGATACAGGGAATTACGAAGCCATGCAAGCATCTTGCTGGTAACTTTTTTCTTGCCTCAATAACAATCCCAATTGTACCTGATCCGCTCCAGGCGACCAGCCAGGAGGTCTTGGGGGCGAATGAAAAAATTGGCCACGCCGAGATCGCCCCACTGAATGCGGTTATGGGAATCGGAGTCTAGTTGGAAGAACAGTTCCATAGGGTCGTCGGGGCTGCGAGGGTCTTCCTGTGTAAACTCTGCGTACCCCCCCAGGCGGTGGCCAGCAGCATCGGCTATCTGCCCCCATGCTTCGGCTACTGCCCATTCATCGGCCTGGAATCGGGCAAAAAAATCTTCGCCGAAGAGGCCATCGAAGCGGTAGTCCGACTCTGGCATCAGCCCAGTGTCGGGAGCAAACTGCATGGCAAAGCAGCGCCCTGGGTCAAAGGGAAGGTTGTCTGGGTCGAAATCGGGCAAGAAAGCGAAATCTTGCTGCAGGGCATTGGCTTGCTGCACCGGCGCTGGGTGATGTATGACCCGAAACCCACGCTGAGCCTCGGGGTCGTCGAAGTCCAGCCCCATCAGGTCGTCGTCGGCAATGAAAAACTGTACGATGCCCCTCCGGGGAAAGCCCTCCAGCAGTGGCGTTTCGGCCAGGTTGATTTGCGCCAGGAAAAATAGTGGCCGGCCATCTGATCCGGCTGGGTAAGGCGCATCCTGAAGCCAGTAGGGATAACCGCCAACCTTGCTTTGCCACGGAGGCAAGGCAGCGGCATCCGTCTCTTCCAGGGTGATGCGAATAAAGGGCTTTTCCGTAGCAGCCAGGCGTGCGCGATAGGGCTCCAGCGCCTCGGGCCAGTTTTGGGTAACAGACATAGCAGTCAATTTTCTGCAGCGAAGGTAAACATTTCGCGGCAGGTGGAGTTTATGCCTGCAACTATGGACAGAGCAACTTTCATTTGGCGCTGGGGCATTATGGCGGCCTTCGCGCTTCTGGCGGCTTTTTCAGTGTATTACGGCCTGCGCATTCAGTTTTCTTTTGACTTCGAGCAGTTCTTTCCCGAAGGCGACGAAGACCTGGCTTTCTTTCGGGAATTCGTGCAAGAGTTTGAAACTGACGACAACTTCATGCTCATTGCCATACGGCGTCAAGAGGGGGTATTCGAGCAGCGCTTCCTGGAGCAAGTACGGGAGTTTACGCTGGCATGCCGGCAGTTGCCTCACGTGCAGGAGGCGCAATCGCTTACCACGGTCAGCTATCCGCTCAAGACGCCGTTTGCCATTACCACCATCCCTGTGGTGCACATTTCTGAGCCGGAGCGCTATGCGGAAGACAAAGCGCGCATACTGTCAGACGAGCGCTTTGTGCACAACTTCATCACCACCGACGCGCGCACCCTGACCGTGTTGCTCAAAATGACAGACAAGATAGACCTGGGACCATCGCGTGAGTTTATGAAAGCCCTGGGCCAGCTTGTCGCCCGCTACGATTTCGAGGAAGTACACTATCTGGGGCGGCCTTATTTTCAAAAAGAGCTGGTGCGTATGCAGTTGCGAGAGATCATCGTATCGGCAGCAGCATCAGCGCTGCTGGTCACGCTGCTGCTGTGGTGGTTGTTGCGACGCTTCTGGGGCGTGTTTGTGTCTTTGATATCCATTGGGTTGGGCATGTTGCTATTTTTGGGGTTGCTGGGGGCATTGGGGCGCAGCCTAAATGCGCTGTCGGCCTTGTATCCGCTGCTAATGATCATTGTAGGTACTTCTGATGTAGTGCACATTTTGTCGAAGTATCAAGACGAACTACTGCGGGGCAAAAGCCGGCGCGACGCCATCCGCATCACCATCAAGGAGATAGGCCTGGCTACGTTTATGACTTCCGCTACTACGGCTATTGGGTTTATGTCGCTGATGACCAGCCGTATTGGCCCCATTCGGGAGTTTGGGGTCAATTCTGCCATGGGGGTACTGGTGGCATTCATCACAGTTATCATTTTTACGACTACGCTGCTCACCTGGTTCAGCGCTGATCAGATCAGCCGCCTGGGGCGCGAGCAAAACTTCTGGAACAAACTACTCAACGGGGTTTACCTATTTACTCGCATGCATACGCAGCCCATTGTATGGGGGGCGGTACTGCTATGTGTGATACTTTGCGTGGGCATAGCACGGGTAGGTACAAATTACGACCTAGCTAACAACTTGCCACGGGGCAGTAAAATCACCGAAGACTTCCAGTTTTTTGAGCGCGAACTGGCCGGCTTTCGCCCGCTGGAGTTTGCTGTGTACGCCCAAAATGGCCTCCGCGCTGACGACCCCGCCGTGCTGCGCCAAATGGATACGTTGGAGCAGTTCTTGCGCCGCTTCCCAGCTATTCAGGCCATCAACTCTGTAACGACCGTGTATAAGTCCATACACCAGATGAACAACGGCAACCAGCGCGCAGCCTACCGCCTACCCGACGACGACGAAACCCTGGAGCAGTACCGCCGCCTAAGCGCCAAAATACCCAAGCAAGGCATAAGCGTGCTGCTAAGTAAAGATGGGAGCAAAGCGCGCATCACCTCGCGCGTGAAAGACTGCGGTGCCGACAGCATCAAGGTTATGGGAATCCAGATTGACCGATTTGTGGCAGCACACACTGACCCGACCGTGGCTAAATTTCGGCTTACTGGCACAGGTCTCATCATTGACAAAAACGCCGAGTACGTGCGCACTAGCTTGTTTGAGGGGTTGGCCGTGTCAGTGGGCATTATTTCGCTGCTTATGGCGCTATTGTTTCGCAATTTCAAAATGTTACTTATTTCTCTGATTCCCAATGTTCTTCCACTACTGGTGGCCGGGGCGCTACTGGGCTACTTTGGCATAACGCTTGACGCGGGCATCTCCATTATCTTCACCATTGTGCTGGGCATTGCGGTGGACGACAGCATTCACTTCCTAAGCCGCTTCAAGCTGCTGCGCGGCCAGGGTATAGCAGTAGAGCATGCCATCCAGGCTACTATGATGGAGACGGGCAAGCCCATTGTACAAACCACCATCTTACTGTTTTTTGGTTTTCTGGTGCTGTTGTTTTCCATCAATCCGCCTAGCGTGTACGTCGGTTTGGTTATTAGCACTACTTTAGTCAGCGCCCTGGTGTGTGACTTGCTGCTGCTGCCAGTGCTGCTGCGGCGATGGATGTGAGCAAAGTTGCGCATTGCACAAGCAATGACTCCTTTAGACTTGCGAATAGTGCGCCTCTGGAAATTCTGCTACGCCTCCAAGCGCAAAAGGCCATCCAGAAACGATTAATTGCTGCCAAAACGCTACTTTTGAGTAAAAAACAGAGTATGCCTCCTGCAAGGGTGGATATTGCCCAGTTTCTGACAGAACGCCGCGAGCGCGCGCTGCTCGACGTACGTACCCCTGCCGAATATGAGGCTGGCCACATTCCCGGCGCGCTCAATCTGCCACTGTTCAGCAACGAAGAGCGGGCAGAAGTAGGTACGCTGTACAAGCAGGTCAGCCCGCGGGCGGCCTTCTTGCGCGGGCTAGAGCTTGCCGGTGCCCGCATGAGAAGCTACGTAGAACAAGCGCTGGCCATGGCACCCCACGGACGCATAGCCATGTACTGCTGGCGAGGCGGACAGCGAAGCGGTAGCATGGCCTGGCTGCTGGACACAGCTGGCATGGACGTTGTGACCCTGCAAGGCGGCTACAAAGCCTGGAGACAGCATGTTTTTGAGCAAATGGCGCAATGCCCGGCGCAGTTCATTGTGTTAGGCGGCCAAACTGGCGCCGGCAAAACCCGCATCTTGCATGCTCTGCGTGAAGCCGGCCAGCAAATCCTCGACCTGGAAGCCCTGGCCAACCACAAGGGTTCGGCATTTGGCAGCCTGGGCGAAGCACCCCAGCCCACTCATGAGCACTTTACCAACCTACTGTACGACGCTCTGTTTGCGCTGGACTTCAGTCGCCGCATCTGGGTAGAAAGCGAAAGCAAGGCCATTGGCAAAGTGCAAATTCCCAACGAATTGTGGCGGCACATCTGCGCTGCACCAATGATTGAAATCCAGATCCCACTGGAGCAGCGCTTGGCCAACCTCGTAGTTCTATACGGTGCCTACCCCAAGGCTCAACTAGCGGAAGCATTCCGACGCATAGCCAAGCGCCTGGGCGGGCTGCGCTTGCACCAGGCCCTAGAAGCACTCGAGGCCAATGACTACGCCCAGGCTGCCACCATTGCTCTGGAGTACTATGACAAAGCCTACCAACTCTCGCTAAGTGCTATGAACCGAGGACAGCACTGGAGCCTGACACCTGACAGCACCGAACCGACAGAAATAGCGCGGCAGTTGCTTGAATTAAACCTTACCCCAAATATTTGCCCACAATAGGCATGCGCCGGCCCACGCCAAAGGCCTTGCCGGATATCCGAAGGATGGGCGGCGCCTGGTGCCGCTTGAACTCGTTGATGTTTACCATGCGCAGTACCCTGCGTACCAGAGAGGGGTTGAAGCCCATATCTAGGATATCTTTTGGGCTTTGGCTGCGGTCAATGTACTGATACAAGATTTGGTCCAACACTTCATAAGGCGGCAGGCTGTCAGAGTCTTTCTGATTGGGGCGTAGCTCGGCGCTGGGCGGCTTTACAATGGTGTTGTGAGGAATCACCTCACCGTCTTTGTTGATGTATTTGGCCAATTCATACACTTCGGTTTTATACACGTCGCCCAGCACGGAGAGACCGCCGCACATGTCGCCATAAAGCGTGCCATAGCCCACAGCGGCTTCGCTCTTATTGCTGGTATTGAGGAGTATGTAGCCAAACTTGTTGGAGAAAGCCATGAGCACAATGGCGCGGATGCGCGCTTGCAAGTTTTCTTCAGTGATGTCGAAGGGGCGGCCTTTAAAGTGGGGGGTTAGGAGTTCCAAGCAAGCGTCATACACGTTGGAGATTGGGATGATTTTGTAGGATATGCCCAGGTTTTCGGCCAGTTGGCGGGCGTCGTCCACGGAGTGCTGGGACGAAAACGGCGAGGGCATCAGCAGCGCCAATACGTTTTCGGGGCCAAGTGCACGGACAGCCAGTACGGCAGTCACTGCTGAGTCAATACCGCCAGAAAGCCCCACTATGGCCCGGCGCAGGCCTAGCTTGCTAAAGTAGTCGCGCAAGCCCAGCAGCAGCGCATCATGAATGAGATGGTATTTGTGCTTGGGCTGCTCGCTGGAGCCGCGGCCGCTCATCACTTTAGAAAGTTCGTAAGTACGCACACATTGCTGAAAGTAAGGCAATTCGTCGTACACCTGGCCGTCGGGCGAAATAACCAACGAGCCGCCGTCGAAGATGAGTTCCGTTTGCGCGCCCACTTGATTGACGTAGAACATGGGAATGCCGTAGCGCTGTACATTGGCCTTGGCCACGTGTATGCGCCCGTGCGAGTGGGCGTAGTTGAATGGCGAAGCGGAAATATTGATGATGACATCCGGATGCTGCGCGCGCATTTCGTCCAAGGGGCAGGTAGTGTACAGCGGGTTTTCATTGCCGACGTTCCAGATGTCTTCGCAGATGGTCAGAGCAAAGCGCAGGCCTTTGTAGGTCACTACATTGAACTCGGAGGCTGGCTCAAAGTAGCGGTATTCGTCAAACACATCATAGGTGGGCAGCAGCGCTTTGTGCTGGACGTGCTGCACTTGGCCATCGGCCAGGAAATAGGCGGAGTTGAACAGATCTTTACCTTCGATGCGCGGATTTCGGGAGGGCGAACCCACCACCATAGCAATGCCATAGGCGGCCTGTGCCAACTGTTCTATGGTGGTCTCAGCCAAGCGGATAAAATCGTCAAAGTCCAGAAAATCGCGGGGTGGGTAGCCGCAGGTAGTCAATTCTGGGTAGATGATGATGTCGGCCCCATCGCTACGGGCTTGCTCGGCAGCCCGCAGCATCTGGTGGAGATTGCCTTCAAAATCGCCGATGAGGGGGTTGATTTGAGCGAGTGCTATTTTCATGTTCAATTGGATTGCGGGCAGTTAGCAGTTAGTAGTGGGTATTCTTTGCAGTCCTTTGCGGCTTTTGCTTGCTTTGCGGGCGTCCCATGAGAAGGCGTTCTCTACGCTTGGCAAGCAACCCCGACGCAAAAGCAGCCCGGCTCTTCAATGCCAAGCGGGAGCCCACTATTTCCTAGCCGTGATGATGTATTGATAGTCCAGCGCAGTATCATTGGTGACAATGTCTTGATAGCCTGCTTCATAGAGTTCTTCTTCGGCCTGAAAGAGGGGTACTCGGATGTCTTGCGGTGGCCCCAGAGGCATGCGTTTCTTTTTGAAGTCAATGATGAGGAGTGTACCGCCGTCGGCTATACCGTTTTTGAGATTGCGCAAGTAGTTGACGCGATCTTTGATGTACATGTAAGTATTGACGATGATGATGACGTCGGCTTCGCCGGGGCGCAGGCGGGCATCACTGGGGGTAGCCAGGCGGGTTTCCAGGCGGGGCTGAAGATGCTCGGCTAGTTCTAGTACTTTTACGCTGTCCAGGTAATTGATGAACCGGCGGTCAATGTCAATGGCAATGACTTTATTAGCTTTGGGTACGAGTCGCAGTGAAAAGAATCCCGTGCCCGCGCCGATGTCAGCAACGGTTTTGTTGCTCAGGTTGCCCAGCAAGTCCAGTATCAAGTCAGGCTTTTGCCAAATGACGCGGTTGGTATTGATATAGTCGTCGGCTATACCGGGGCGTCGCACAATGTTTTCTGCTTGGGCAGTATCAGCGCCTTGAGAGAGTTGTTCGACGGAGCGGCCAGTGTTAGGGCCGCAAGCACTGGTAGTTATGGCCAGCCCAGCCAAGGCAAATATGATCAGGATTGTACTAAAACGCATATAAAGAGGACAAATGCTTGAGCGATGTGCATATCGCCAGGTAAAGGTATATTAATATGAGGTATTATTACTTTTGTGGGATGATTTTTAACAGCAGTCAACACTGCAGCAGCAGTCGCCTGGCAAGTACTTTCAAAAAGTCGTGTTAAATTAACCTGCACATTATGACTAAATTAAGTGTAAATATAAACAAAATAGCACTTATTCGCAACGCGCGCGGCGGCAACCTACCCAACCTAGAGCAGGTAGCCAAAGATTGTGAGGCTTTCGGTGCACAAGGTATTACGGTGCATCCGCGCCCCGACCAGCGGCACATCCGCTTTGCCGACATTCCTGTGTTGAAAGCTGTAGTGACTACAGAGCTAAACATTGAGGGAAACCCCACTGAAGATTTTATGAAACTGGTACTGGACAACCGCCCGCACCAGTGCACACTGGTGCCCGACGCGCCCTCCGCCCTGACCTCAGATGCTGGATGGGATACCCTAACGCACGCCTGTTTTCTGCGCGATATCTGCACCTGCTTGCGCGAAGCCGGCATACGCAGTTCCATTTTCATTAATGCCGAAGAGCGGTATGTAGAAGGCGCCAGAGCCGTGGGTGCCGACCGAGTAGAACTCTACACCGGCCCCTATGCCCAGCAATACCCTCAAGACCCCGAAGCTGCCATAGCCCCACACCGCCGGTGCGCTCAACTGGCTGCCGATATAGGTATTGGCCTTAATGCTGGCCATGACCTCAACTTGGACAACCTGCGCTTTTATCATCAGCACGTACCCGACCTCCTGGAGGTATCCATCGGTCATGCACTGGTATGCGACGCTCTATACTACGGGTTGGCCAATACCATACGCATGTATCTGCGGCAATTGTCATAAGTAGAAAAAAAAAGAAAAAATTTGCACATTTTTCAAATCGGCGCCAACTTTGCAGCACGATTTTCAAGATAAAGTTTCTCGCTTACCTAAAAAAGTATAGCTATAATAGCAATAATGAGGTACGTTGCTTAACTTTGCGTTAACAGGTTGCTTCATTTAAAAGCAACCCTCCAAAATCATTTGAAAACGAGCTAATTTTATAGAGACTGATGGCTATTTCGCTGGTCATGGTCACGCTAAAGATCCAGAGGCCAGGCCTCTTTTGAAGAAAGCATTTGATTTTTTTTTGTTCATTAAAACTCGAATTAGTATGAAAAAATTCTCACTGGTTCTCGCGCTGGTGATGTTCGCCTTAGGTGCCCTGCATGCACAGCGAACCATCTCCGGCACAGTTACCGATACCAAGAAGGAGCCGCTTATTGGCGCCAGCGTCTTGGTAAAAGGCACGGTAACAGGCACAGTCACTGACTTCGACGGCAAGTACTCCATCGCCGTACCGGCAGGAGCCACTACGCTCGTGATCAGTTACACCGGCTTCGTCACCAAAGAGGTAGCTATTGGCGCCTCCAACACCGTGGACGTCACGTTGGAGGAATCTGCCGAACAACTCTCTGAGGTGGTAGTCACTGCCCAGGGGCTACGGCGCGAAAAGAAAGCCCTGGGCTACGCCGTTTCCACGGTGGATGAAAAACTCATTGCCGACCGTCCGCAGGCTGATGTAGGCCGCGTATTACAAGGCAAAGTACCTGGGGTAAACATCACCCAAACCTCCGGGGTATCGGGCACGGGCACCAATATCATTATCCGGGGGTATTCCTCCATCAGCGGTTCCAACCAGCCGCTCTTTGTGGTAGATGGAGTGCCGTTCAACTCCAGCACTAACAACTCTCGGGGTTTCACCCAGGGCGGCCAACAGGTGTCCAGCCGCTTCCTCGACCTGGATCCCAACAACATTGAAAGCGTGAGTGTGCTCAAAGGCCTGGCAGCTACTGTAACCTACGGCGACCAGGGCCGCAACGGCGTAATACTGATAACGACCAAGAGCGGTAGCCGGCAGCAGCGCAATGCACAGATCCAACTCTCCCAGTCGTACTTCACCAACCAGGCTCACCTGCCGCGCTACCAGAACGACTACGTGGGCGGTTTCCAACAAAACCTGGGCTACTTCTTCTCCAACTGGGGCCCTACGCTGCAGGAAGCACGTACCTACCCGTCTCAAAAATCCAACCCAGCACTGACCAACCACCCGTACGCTTTCTTGTCCAATATGGCATTACGCCAAGCTATGGCGCCTTACGTGCAGTCAGTCAGCCCCTATGAGATGCGGGTATTCCCCAACAACGTGCGCGACTTCTTCCGCACGGGCAACATCTGGAATACCTCGCTCAATATTACAGGGGGTGCTCAGGGCATGAGCTACAGCGTGACTGCCGGCTACCTCAATGAGGAAGGCTATTTGCCTAACATGGGGCTCAAGAAGTTCAACCTGGGTGCAGGCATCAATGCCCAACTGAGCAAGAGATTGTCGGTGAACAGCTCTTTCACCTTTGCCAACACCGACCAATTCTCACCACCCATTAGTTCTGGTACGGGCAATAACGCTAATGACTTCCCCTCCGTGTTTGCCAACGTATTCTTCACACCACGTCAGGTAGACCTCATGGGCTGGCCATTTGAAAGCCCTGTAGACGGCAGTACGGTGTACTTCCGCGGCCCAAACGACATTCCCAACCCGCGCTGGATTCTCAAGAACTACCGCACCAATGGCCTGGTAAACCGCATATTCTCTGCCACTACGCTCAATTACCAACTGGCCAAAGGGCTGAACCTGCTCTACAAACTGGGTATGGATACCTACAGCGAGCAGCAGGAATTTAAGTACAACAAAGGCGGTACGGTATTCGTCACTGGTCGTATGGAAACCTTCGACATTCGCAACACTATCTGGGACAACAGCGCCATCTTGCTATATGAAAAGCAGTTCAGCAGTAAAATTGCTGCTACGGCCAAGTTGGGTGGCAACATGCGCTACGACGACTACCGCAACCTGCGCAACGAAAGCCTCAATCAGTTGGCCCGTAACCTGTTCCGCCACAACAACTTCATTGACAACATCTCCAGCGACTTCATCGAGCAGCAAACCCGTATGGGTATCTTCGGCGAAGTGACCTTCGACTATAGTAACTTCCTGTACCTGAACGTAGCTGGCCGCAACGACTGGACCTCCACTGTGGAGAAAGAAAATCGCCGCATTTTCTATCCTTCGGCCAGTATATCCTTCTTGCCGGTATCGGCTTTCTCCAGCCTGGAAGGCGGCTTAATCAGCTATATGAAAATCCGTGCTGGCGTAGGTACTTCGGCCGGCTTCCCCAGCCCGTACTCTACGCGCAACGTCTTGGCGCAGAATGCCCGCGCATGGCTCAACGCTGCTGGTGCTACTCTGCAAACTCATGCCGTGGACAACTTCCTGGGCAACCCCAACCTGCGCCCCGAGTTGCACACCGAGTATGAAGCTGGCTTGGAGAGCAAGTTCTTCCGCAACCGCTTAGGTATTGACCTGACGTTGTATCAGCGCGATACCCGCGACTTGATCACCAACTCTCCGCTGGATCCCTCTACTGGTTTTACCTCCACGACTATTAACATCGGTAAGATTCGCAACCGCGGTATCGAATTGAGTGCTACAGTACGCCCGGTACAGTCCTCCAGTTTGAGTTGGGACATGACCCTCAACTACAGCCGCAACGTACCTACAGTAGTAGACTTAGGTGCCGACCTGGATGAAGTACAGATTACTGGCTTTGTAGGCTTGGGCAACTTCGCCGTGCCTGGCAAACCCTTCGGGATCATCAAAGGCACAGGCTATCGCCGCAACGAACAAGGCCAGCCCCTGATTGACGGCGGCGGTTATCTCATCTCTACGCCGACCCCCATTATATTGGGCAACCCCAACCCCGCCTTCCTCAGCTCCTTGATCAATGAGTTCAATTATAAGGGCCTTACCCTCAACTTCATGATCTCCTACCGCCATGGCGGTGCTTTGTACAGCAGTACGGCTGGCGCACTTCTGGGCCGGGGTCTGACTATTGATACCGAAAAGGCTGTGTATGACCGCGCCCAAACGTGGATTATCCCTGGTGTGCGTTCGTCCGATGGCATGCCTAATACCACCCAGGTAACGGCCGCCGACATTGGCTTTAACAACCTATACTTCTTCGGCGACGAAGGCCGTATCTTCGACGGCACCACCATCCGCATCCAGGAGGTGTCGCTCGGCTACAGCATCCCGCAGAAGATAGTGAGCAAGACACCGTTCAAAGGCATCAACTTCTCGGTACAGGGCAACAACCTGTGGTACCGCGCCATCAACATGCCTAAGGGCCTCAACTTCGACACCGACAACCTCGGTCTGGGCGTAGGCAACGGCCAGGGCTTTGAGTTTCTCACCGGCCCGAGCGCTCGCCGTATTGGCGGTACGTTGAAACTTACTTTCTAAATAATGATTCTGACAGGAAACCACTGTTTCTTTTGGTTCATCAAAAAAACTTGAAAATGATTCGCAAAATCAAAATATTTGCTCTTCTGTGCGTGGCTTTCGTAGCCGGCTCCTGCGAGTTGGACTTGCTGGAAAACCCCAACCGGGTACCGGTAGCCGGCGGTGATGTAAACTTCTTCCTCAACCGTATTGCGCTAGACTTCGCCACGCACTTCAACCAATTCAGCGACCCTGCTATGCGCTTGACCCGCATGCTCAACCAGGGGGCCGCTATCTATGACAATGCCGTGACGCCGGATGGCTCTAATGCCCGCTGGTCCACGGCTTATGCAGGCTTGCTACCCGACATCAAGACCACCATTGACATTGCTGAAAAATCCAACCTGTTCACACATGCAGCTATTGCACGCACTATCCGCGCCATGGTGCTGATGAACCTGGTGGATGCCTTTGGCGATGTACCTTACACTGAGGCTTTGGATGCCAGTAACTTCAATCCTAAGGTAGACGGTGGCGCTACAGTATATGCCGTAGCCCTGGCTGACCTTGACAAGGCTATCGAAGACTTTGGCAAAACGGCTCCAACTCCTACCAGTGACCTGTTCTATGGTGGTAACAAAGACAACTGGATTCGCTTGTGCAACTCACTCAAGCTCAAATACCACCTCAACCGCAAGCTCATAGACCGCGCCGGTGCTACTGCGGCCATCAATGCGCTGATCACACAGAACCAGATGATTTCTACTACCGCGCAGAACTTCCAGTTCAAGTTTGGTTCTAACCTGGCCAACCCAGATACCCGTCACCCGCGCTATGCTAGCCAGTACGGCCCCACAGGGGGTGGCGACTACCAGTCCAACTCTTACATGGCTCACATGTATGCCTCCAAAGGCTTCCAGGATCCGCGCATTCGCATGTACTTCTATCGCCAGCGCGTGCGCAACACTACTGATGTGAACGAACTGCGCTGCATCACCAACCCGCGCCCAGCACACTACTCCGACACAGATGTGTTTTGCGTGCCCACGCCAGTAGGCTACTGGGGCCGTGACCACCTCAGCAATGAAGGTATTCCACCAGACGGCTTAGCTCGTACAGCTTGGGGGCTATACCCTGCCGGTGGGCTGTATGACCGTGGCCTGGGCGGCGGTGTATCATTAGGCGCTGGTGCTGGTGGAGCAGGCATTCACCCTATTATGATGCGCTCTTTTGTGGACTTTATGCTGGCCGAAGCTGCTCTTACCTTAGGTACTGCAGGCAACCCCCGCGAATTGCTCAAGACAGCCGTAGAAAAATCCTTTGCTGATGTACGCGCCTTTGCCATGGCTTCCACCGAGGCCTCCCGCATCACGCAATGGGAAGCCGACTCCAGCTACAACTGGAATGCCGAGGTAACCCGCTACGTAGATAAAGTACTGGAGGACTACGACGCTGCTACCACCGATGACCAACGCATGAACATCATCGCCTTTGAATACTGGGTAGCCGCTAGAGGCAACGGTATGGAGATCTACAACCTCTACCGCCGCACGGGCAAGCCGTCGCCGCAGCAACCTGCACTAGAAGCCAACCCAGGGCCATTTGTGCGCTCATTCTACTATCCGACCAACTTCATTGTAAACAACCGCAATGCAGTGCAGAAACAGAATATGACAGTCAAGGTGTTCTGGGACACCAATCCCGACAACTTCATTCGATAATTTTCACTGACTTAAAAAGCAAACCATATATGAAAAATCTTTTTAAATTCGGATTTTTTGTGCTGCTGGCCTTTGCCTTCGCTGCCTGCGAAACCGAAATGATCGAGCGCTTCGATATTTACAGTTTCGAGCAAGGCGGCTACATGCGCACAGTGTCTTCTAATGGTACGGGAAGCTGTGCTCCTATTTGCAATGCTTTCAATGTGAGCAAGGCTAATATGGCCGGTTCGCGCGTGGAGATGGTATGGGAAGCTGTGACGCCCAACTTTGGTGCCAACTTCGACCGCTACGAAACCGTCATTCGTTTTGTGGACAATACGGCTGCCAACGGCAACAACAGCAAGCCTGACCAGGCCTTCCGCACTTACAATTCGTCACAGTTTTCACCAGATGCAGATACCAAATACCCGCGCCTGACAGTGTCGTTCACTGGCAAAGAATTGCAAGATGCCCTAGGGCTGCAGGACGATCAGATTTCGGCTACTGACCGCTTTGAGATCCGCGCCAAGATGTTCCTCAAAGACGGCAAAGTGTTTGATGCTACCAACACGGGAGCCAACATTACGGGTGGTGCTTTCTATAATTCGCCGTTCTTGTATCGCGTCACGATACAAAACTAGTAGAACTCAATAATGCTCAAATCTGGGGTGCCGGCAAAAATTGCCGGCACCCCAATTTTTTTGCAGCGCTAATAACTTCCTTGGCGGCATGTTCCATACCCAGGCAGCGTATGATATTTTAAATCGTTGTAAAAGGCGTGTTAAATTTTGTACACGCCGTTTGTAGGCGTAAGCCTCATAAAGCCAAGCAAATAATTTTAAATTACGGAGCAGCCATAGCCTGTGCACTAAATCGAAGAATATTGGTCATTACCAAAAAATGAGCAACCTTTGCAAGGCGCTTTCTATAAAAGTCATAATTTCGATTTCATTTTTTGTTTCATCAAAACCGCATTAGTATGAAAAAACTCTCACTGGTTCTTGCACTGGCACTATTTGTGCTGGGCGCTGCCTCAGCACAGCGCACTGTCAGTGGTGTAGTGTCAGATACCAAGGGCGAGCCGCTCATTGGAGCGAGTGTACTCGCCAAGGGCACTACCATTGGCACCACTACGGATGTAGATGGCAAGTACAGCCTTACCGTGCCTGGCTCCGTCACTACCTTAGTGGTGTCTTACACTGGCTATGCCACCAAGGAGGTCGCCTTGGGCGTATCCAACGTGGTGGATGTAAGCCTAGAAGAATCCTCCGAAACCCTAAAGGAGGTACTGGTTACGGCCATTGGCATTCAGCGCGAGAAGAAAGCACTAGGCTATGCAGTAGTAGAATTGAGTGCTGACCAGATAGCGCAGCGCTCCGAGCCGGATGCCTTGCGTGCGCTGGCCGGCAAAACACCTGGGGTTATTATCCAGGGCGCTGGTGGTATTCCGGGGCAGTCCACTAAGATCAATATCCGGGGCAACTCTTCGCTTCTGGGCAACACCCAGCCCTTGTTTGTAGTGGACGGCATCCCGTTTGACAACTCCGTCAACGCCTCTACAGGGGCCAACGGCGGCTCGCAGTACTCCAACCGCGCCTTCGACATTGACCCCAACAACATTGAGTCCATGACCATTCTCAAAGGTGCTGCTGCCTCAGCCTTGTACGGCTCACGTGCAGCCAACGGCGTGGTGGTCATTACTACTAAAACTGGAGCAGGCAATAAGCGTAAAGGACTGGAAGTGACCTACAACTCGTCCTACCAGGCCGAGCAACTCTCGGGTATTCCTGATTACCAGAATGTGTATGGCCAAGGTGCCAACCAAATATACAACGGTGGCTTTATCGGCAACTGGGGCGCTCCTTTTGCCGAGCATGTAGACCGCCTGAATGCCCAATACGGCACATCATACTCCAAGGTGATTGTACCTGGTTATCCGGAGGGTACTGTACCGCATCCGTTAGTATCTTTGGGCTACACCACGCCGCGCTACGCCAACGTATTCCCTGAATTCTGGGAAGACAAGAACAACAATGGTCGCTACGACAGTGGTGAGGCTATTCCTGTGCCTTACCGGCCTTACGATTTCATTAAAGAGTTCTTCAACCAGGGCAATCTTTGGGAAAACTCCTTGTCTATCAATGCAGGCGGCGACAAGTCTGCCATCAGCACTACGGTATCGCGTATGGACAACCAGGGTATTGTACCCAACTCCAAGTCGTCGCGTACCACGCTCAGCTTTGGGGGCAACTCCCAACTCACCAATGGCTTGGTGGTATCTGGCAATGTCAACTACGTGAATACCACCCAGGCTAACCCCCCCATAAACGGCTCTATATTTGAAAGCGCCTGGTATGGCGGGGCTGCCGAAGGCTCTATCTTCAGCCGCTTGTTTTACCTGCCACGCAACTACAACCTGATGGGCTATCCGTTTGAAAACCCGGTGAGCGGCGACAACGTCTTCTACCGCGCACTAGACAACCCGCGCTGGCTGGCCAAGTACAACGGCTACGAATCTAACCTCAACCGCGTATTCGGCAACATTACGCTCAGCTATGACGTACTACCCTGGCTCAACCTGACAGCCAAGGGCGGTGCCAATACCTACAGCGAAGCACGCCGCAACCGCGTGCGTCCTGGTGGCGTAGCCGATCCCAACGGTGGCGTATGGACGGACGACCTGACCAACACAGAGATTGACTTCAACTACATTGCTACAGCCAACTTCAAAGCAGGTAGCGATTTTGACATCCGGGTACTGGCTGGCCTCAACCAGAACCAGCGCTCCTTCAACCGCCGGTTTATCCAAGGCGACAACATCATTTCTACAGGCCTCTTTACCCTCAATGGCACCTCGACGCAGATTGCCGGTGCTGACTTCCGCCGGCTGCAGCGCCTCTATGCACTGTACAGCGATATTCAGGTGGCCTACAAAAACTTCCTCTACGTGGGTATCGTAGGCCGCAACGACTGGTCTTCTACTCTGCCTCCGGGCAACAACAGCTACTTCTATGGCGGCGCCAATGCTTCTTTCGTACTGACTGATGCCTTTAATATTGCCAACAATACATTCAGCTTTGCTAAGATACGTGCTGCCTGGCAGCAGGTGGGCAACGAAGCGCGCCCGTACGAAACCAGCACAGTGTACCGGCTCAATACGCCCTTTACGACGGCTGGCGGCACCATCCTCAACCGTGCTTCTCTGGACAACCGCCTGGGCAATGCCAACTTGCGCAACGAGCTGACCACTGAGTTGGAGTTCGGCGCCGATGTACGGTTTTTCCGCAATCGCCTGGGCATTGACTTCACCTGGTTCAAGCGCAACTCCACTGACCAGATCACTGCCGCCGAAACGCCTCGCTCCAGCGGCTTCAGCAGTGCCATTGTGAACGCCGGCGAAATTGAAAACAAGGGTATCGAAATTGGCATAGATATCACGCCCGTCAAAACCAAGAACTTCACCTGGAATACCTTCATCAACTTCACTCGGGTGCGCTCCTTGGTGCTGGACGTAGGCGAAGGCACGCAACTCTTCGTGGGCGGTGTAAGCTCTAGCTTGGGTACCATCCACCGCGAGGGCAAACCCTACGGGCAGATATTTGGTATTCCAATTGCCCGTACCAACTCCTACGATGCTGACGGCAAATACCTGGGGCAAGGGCAGATACTGATTGACAAATCTCTGGGCACTACCATCCTGCTGCCTACTTCAGAGATCATCGGCGACCCCAACCCAGACTTCATCGCTGGCTTTGTGAATACGTTCACACTGTTCAAGAATTTAACAATCAAGGCATTGATTGACTGGCGCCAGGGCGGTGATGTCTACACCATCACAGGGGGAGCATTGCTGGCACGTGGTCAACTCAAGATTACAGAAGAGCGCGAAGCCCTGCGCATCATACCTGGCGTGTATGGCGACCCCGCCACACAGAAGCCCATCACCAACGAGCAGGGGCAGTTTATTCGCAATACCACGCCGATTACTTCGTTCGACTACCACTTCTCCAATGGCTTTGGCCCGTACGGCGGCGACGATACCAATGTGTTCGATGCCACAGTAGTACGCCTGCGCGAGGTGTCGCTGGCTTATGACTTCCCTAAAAAGGTGCTGCAAAAAACGCCGTTCGGCTCAGCGCGCGTTTCGCTCTCTGGCCGCAACCTGTGGTTCCGCGCTCCCAACTTCCTGAAAGGGCTGAACATGGACCCAGAAGTGCTGGCAGAGCCTGCTGACTCCAACGTACAGGGGTTTGAGTATGGCTCGGCGCCCACTACTCGCCGCTTTGGGGTAAACCTCTCTGTGACATTCTGATGGACTTTTCTGACAACCATGCGACTCACCAAAAATTTAATCACAACATGATGAACATAAATCGAGTAACCAAATTTGCCGCAGCCACTGTGCTGGTGTTCATGTTGAGCGCCTGTGATCTTTTTGATCTGGACATCAACACCGACCCCAACAACCCGGCTCAGGCCAGCCCAGAACTACTGCTCACTAGTGCAGAGTATTCCATTGCGGCCAGTATGGCCGGAGGGGTCAACAATGCCCAAATGGGCTTCTGTGGCCTAATCTCTGACTTTGACAGCTGGAACTTGTTCAATACGACTTTCAACGGCTTTTGGAACAGCATATACGCCGGACCGCTCAAAGACCTGGAAGGTATTATAGCCGCATCGGATGTAGACCGCAACAACGACGGACGCCCCGATAGCCCACATTACCTAGGCATTGCACAAACCCTTAAGGCGTATGTGTTTGCTACACTGGTGGACTTGTTTGGCGATGTGCCATTCTCTGAAGCGCTTCAGGCCGACAACCCGGAGAAGCCCATCAAAAACCCGAAGTTTGACAAAGACTCCGAGGTGTATGCGGCTTGTATTGCACTGCTGGACAAGGCTATCGCTAACCTGGCGCTTGGCTCACCGGTGCCTGTGAGGGGAGATGCCATCTACAATGGTAATGCAGCCCGTTGGTCTAAGGTGGCACACACACTCAAGTTGCGCATGTTGCTCAACACCCGTATTGTGAACCCCGGCGCAAAGGCGCAGATCGAGGCACTTCTAGCAGACCCATCTAAACTCATCAGTGCGCCAGCGGATGACTTCCAGTTCCAGTTTAGCAAACTGGTAACACCTGACAACCGCCACCCATGGTATCAGGATGTGTATGCTGTGGATGAGAACGGCTTTGGCTACATATTGCACCAACTGATGGTGGAAATGCTCGAAGACCAAGACCCGCGCGTGCCCTTCTACTTCCGCCGCCAAACGACGACCGTACTGGACCAAACCGACCCCTCGCAACGCAACACTACGCCCTGCTCCATGACGGTGGGTTGCCAGTACGGCTACCTGGTGCTCAATAACAACGTGCGCCAGCGCATCTTTGGCACCACAGACCTGAGCGCCTCCCAGATTGCCTACCTGGCTGGCTTTTTCGGCCGCGACCGCGCTGACCCCGCCGGTATTCCGCTCGACGGCGCGTTGCGTCTGACGCCGGGCGTATATCCTGCTGGCGGATTTTATGACAATCCGGCTAATGTAGGCTCATCGGTACGCCCTGCGACGCCTAATGCGGCTCCAGGCGGTGGTATCTTTCCCATCCTCATGAGCTACAACACGCTCTACTATCACATTGAGGCAATATTGGCCATGGGGTCTCCCGGCGATGCACGCGCCCTGTTTGAAACGGCCATACGCCGGCACATTGACAAGGTGGTGAGCTTCAGCCGCGCTGCAGATGCCAATGCCATAGCGCCCTCTACGGCGGCCATAGACGCTTACGTTGACAAGTGGCTGACGCGCTACGACAATGCTTCCGGCAACAACGCCAAACTCAACGTAGTGCTCAAGCAGTTGTGGACGTCAAGCTGGGGCAATGGCTACGAGATCTACAACGCCATTCGCCGCACAGGCTTGCCCAACACTCTGCAAGAGCCGATCAACACCTTCTCGCGCAACTTCCCGCTGCGCTTGCCGTATCCGCAGGTGGAATTGACACTCAACCCGAATGCCGCCTCTTACAGCACCGTAGTATATGACCGCGACCCAATTTTCTGGGATCGTTAATCAGCAAGTCTCAGGATTTAAACCATTTAAAAACTCTTTGCGCTTATGAAAAATATCAAGCTCATCATCTATTCCGCCATTGTAGCACTGCTGTTGCCGGTGTACTCGTGTCGGGATGAGTCTTTGTATCCCATCCCTGAATACGAAACTGCTGTGCATGGCTTTGCACGCATCAAGCAGGGGTCGGCCACTACCTTCTTCTTTGGCGAGAATACAGGCAAAATTGACATGGAACTTCAGTGGGTTTCCATTGACCAGAAGAATACGGTAACCAAGATAGAAGTCTTCATTAACTTCCGCGAAAGCTACCTCGACCAGGAAGGCAACCCGCGCGTGGCCAACCACGGTACTAAAAAACTACTGACCATCGAAGGTAGTAATGTGCCAGCAAACCGTACTTTCACTGGTTTTTCAGTGACTGCTGAGCAGATTTACAACTTGTACCGAGATGCACAGTTCAACTATGGCGATGGCAACGGCAGTGTACCGGTATTCAACAACACGTTCAAACCTGACCGTACGCCCAATTCGCGCTTTACACCCGACGATACCTTCACCGTCACCTGGGCATTTACCACAGCGGATGGCCGCTACTTTGATTCCTGGTCAGATTCGGTTTGTTCCGAATTTCCAGGCGCCAACTGCCAGATTCGCTGGGGTGTAGTATGTGTATCTGACCTTGCTGGCACATTCAACTACGTCTCTACGGAATTAGTTAGAGGCCCTGGCGGAACAGCCTGTGGCGGCCCCATTACTGGGCAAGTAACCTGGACGCTGGTATCTGCCGGCAAGTACAGCACTACAGACGCCTCATTTGGTCAGTTTGGCGAATGCTGGGGCGATGATCCGGCCAATTCGCCAACCTTCCGCATTAATGACGTGTGCAATAAAATCTCGACTGAAGGCCGCGACCAGTACGGCGATGCCTACACTTACACCATTCAGAACGTGGATGGACCCAATTTGACCATCCGCTGGCGCAATACCTACGGTGATGGTGGCTTAGTGGTACTGACCCGTACTGACGGGCGCAATTGGCCGCCACTGCGCAATTAAAGGGTTGGCCAATTACTGACACAACTCGAGAGCATCCTCCGCCAGAGCATGGAGGGTGCTCTCCTTGTTTTATCAAAACAGAAATAGCATGGGTAAAAAAGCTCTTATCGTATGTATGCTGTTATGTGGGGTTGGTGCATCCCTGCATGGGCAGCATATCGGCAGCCGATTTCGGCCACTTAGGTTACAGGATGCCACCGGCCAATTGGAGCTAGTAGCGCCGCGCTCCCATCACTACAAGCTGACAATATTTGTCTTTCTGGATGCGGAATGCCCCATTGTACAGAAATATGCGGGGGTGTGGCGGCAACTGGCAGCTGATTTTCCGCAGGTACAGTACGTTGGTGTATTCACTCGATGGAATAGCAAATCAGACATAGCGCAGTTTGAGGCGACTTACTCAACCGGGCTACACTTGCTGCGCGACTGCAAAGGCCGGCTGCAGCGCCGGCTACAACCTCGCGTTACGCCGGAGGTCTTCCTATACGATACACAGGGACGACTGGCTTATCGAGGTGCAGTGGACAACTGGTTTTTTGGACTGGGACGTTACCGGCCCGCAGCAACAGATCACTACCTACGCGACGCCATAGAGGCCTGCCTGGCCAATAAACCGCCCGCCATACGGCATACAGAAGCTATTGGCTGCATGGTAGGGAAGTGAAAAAACTGCATTGGCTTTGGGGACACCAAGCGACGACATAAAGCCGCTAAAAATGCATGCCCCCCCATAGATCCGTACGAGATTCATACCGCACGAGCTACTAGGCAGGTTCTGACCTGCCCGCCGGTACTGCCTTTCTATCGTATTTTCTTTTTGCAGACAATACCTTCTATGCTTGGGCACAGCACATGTTGCCCGAATGCCAAAACGCAGTAGCTATGTATGCGTTGTGCTCACACCTCAAACACCTCGCCCAGCACAGGGATCTCTACATCTTCAAATCCATTTTCGGTCAAGTAGGTGCGGAAGGCCTCCTGGCGGTTCTGTTCGCCGTGCACCAGGAAGATTTTGGGCTGACGTCGGCGCTGGCTACGCAGGAAGTCGAGCATTTCAAGGCGGTCGGCGTGGGCACTGAAGGAGTCCATAACCTCTACTTTGGCGCGTACGGGCTTCACCTCGCCGAAGAGTTTGATTTCCTTAGCCCCAGCCAGCAACATGCCACCTGGCGTGTCGGGCGCGCAATAGCCCACCAAGAGGATGGTATTACGGCTGTTGTCCATGCTGTTGAATAGGTGGTGGCGCGAACGGCCAGCATTGAGCATGCCCGCAGCGGAAATGATGATACAAGGCTCGGTAGTGTGGTTGAGCATTTTAGACTCCTCCAGCCCGCGAATGTAGTGGAGGTTTTTAAAGCCGAAGGGATTGTCGTCAGTCAGTAAGTACTCGTGGAGGTTGTCGTCGTAGCATTCAGGGTGGGCGGCAAACACTTCAGTTGCATTCACGGCCATGGGGCTGTCCACATACACAGGGATATGCGGCAGGCGCCCGGCGTTTTCCATCTGGTCCAGAATATAGACCAACTCCTGAGTACGACCTACACTGAAGGCCGGGATGAGTAGTTTGCCCCGACGCCGGAGGCAGGTATCCTTAATGATATACAGAAAGCGCTCAATTTCCTGGGGTTGCTCCAGATGTTCTTTGTCGCCGTAAGTACTTTCGCAGATGAGATAGTCCACTTCAGGCATGGGCTGCGGATCGCGAAGAATAGGGCGATTCGGGCGGCCAATATCACCAGTGAAGCCCAAGTAGCAGGTGTGGCCGTTTTCGCGGATTTTGAGCGTTACGCTGGCGCTGCCCAGGATGTGGCCGGCGTCGCGAAAGAGGATTTCCACGTCATCGTGAATTTTTGCCCAGCGCCCGTAGTTGTAAGTCTGAAACAACTGCATGGCCACCTGCACGTCATTAGCGTTGTACAGGGGGGTGCGTTCGTCGCGGTGGCCACGGTGTTTGTTGAAGTATTCTACGTCGCGCTCCTGTATTTTGGCGCTATCCAACAGCATGAAGGCGCACAAGCTGCGCGTGGCGTGGGTGCTGTGTATCGTGCCAGAAAATCCGCACTTGACCAGGTAAGGAATACGCCCACTATGGTCAATATGGGCGTGGGAGAGAATAAGGCAGTCCACTTCCTCTGGTTTGAATAGCCAAGTCGTGTTGAAGTCTCTCATTTGTTGGGCCGCTCCTTGGTACAGGCCGCAGTCCAATAGTATTTTAAAGCCGCTGTTGAGGGTAAGCAAGTAGCAGGAGCCGGTGACTTCGCGCGCTGCACCGCAAAATTGTATGGTCATGCCCAGTGGTTTTGTTGATTAGCATAGGGGAAGCCCCCGACAAAGGTATAAAACCCTGCTCTGACTGGGTTGAATGCCGAAAAATTCCTGTTCTGTACATTCTACCCTATGCAGCGATGTGCTATGTGGGCTATTCTTTCTTCAGGAATCCTACCTGAAAATCAAGCAAGCCCAAATACAGTTTGCCACGCTTGCATTACTGAGTGCCCCCCTCTATAAAATTAACACCAACAGGTATGCCGTTGCAGAAAAGGAGAGGACCAAATTGCACTCAAACGCATTGCCCCCTATGACACCATTGTTCAAAGAGTTGAACTCTAAAGGCCAGGAGGAGAATCCCCCCCCCTCCCCCGAGCATCTGCTATCTATTTTCTTTATTCCACCCGAAAAGTGCGAATGAGTACAGCGCCGCTCTCCTGGAGGTTGGAGCACAACACCACCACTTGTTCTTTTTTGCCATCGAATACAGATACAGCCACGGTGTTGGGCGGTACAGAGCCGATGCTCTCGGCATGGAGCAAAAGTATGTTATCAGTTTGGCTTAGTTTTACCGGAAGGGTGTAGCCGCTTTTGGTCACTCGGTGGCGATGTAGCAACTGCTTGCCATTGAGGAAGAGGGTGGCTACGTCACCGTCCACCACGCCATTGTCCCACACGCGAAGGCGAATTTGCGGCCCTGCCACCTGGATAATATGCCCGACGTGCACCTTGCGGCCTTGCTCGGCGAGGTAGGTATTGGCCTGGTTTTCCATAACTTGCGTCATCGGCGGCGATAGCATTGGCTTTTCGAGAAAGAGGGTACCTGGCGCACAGCGGCTGGCTTTGTCGCCACGGCCTTCGATGTAGCCCTCCCAGGCGCCTTTCAGTGTCCAGTGCAGATCTTCACGGAGCAGTGTCAGATCGGCCTGCTTGAGGCACCATTTCCACTGTGGGTCGGAGCGCTCTGTAACCTCTACTTCTTTGATGCGTAGCATTTGTCCAGCGGAGTCAGCTGTCCATTGCAAGGCATGGCGGGCGCTGCCACCGTGGCCTTCTGAAATAATTTGAGAAAAGCCACTGCCGCCAGCCGACAGGTAGAGTTGGTAAGAAAAGCCATAGGGACGGTCGCTTTGCGATAGGTATCCGCTCCACTGCCCCAGGGGTAGCCACGCCTCAGCTACGGACTTGGCTGGGGCAAACTTAGCCAGCCTAAGATACCCAGGTTTGCAGCCCTGGGCTGTCCAGGTCCCCTCCAGCAGGAGCGAGTCCGGATGCTCGTACAAGTTGAGCATGGCGTACTTGAGGCACCAACGCGGCTGGGTCGGAGTGTTTTGAGCTACGTCTTGCAAGATGACCTTGTCGGCTTTGACCACACCTGCGAGGGTAAACGACGCCTGAAGCCTGCCATCGGTGCTGCGCACATGGGCTACACCTTGCAGAGCATCGGCTTGTTGGCTGAGGGTAACTTCGTAGTAGAAAGGCTGAGCCGTGCCCTCTTGTATGGAATACCCCTGCCATTGCCCACTGAGCGACTGGCCAGTTGTAGTTGCAGCCCATACAATCCAATAACAGAAGGCCAGCGGCCTTTGTAGGATTTTAAACAGGGCGGCGCTCCGATAACCTGCTCTCAATACTTTTGTTGAACACATACCTTACTTGCCTTTAAATACCGGTGCCCGCTTCTGCAGGAATGCCGATGTGCCTTCGCGGAAGTCTTCCGTACCGGCAAGTTTGCCAAACTCAGCTACCTCGCGGGCAAAGCCGTCTTCGTCCAGCTGGAAATAAGCATTTACTGAGGCAATCACCCCGGCAATAGCCAGTGGCGCCTTGGTCGCTATTTTGCCAATTAACTCAGCGGCTTTATTAACTTCCTGCCCTGCAGGTACTACATGATTGACCAGCCCTAAGCGCAGGGCTTCCTGGGCGTCTATCATATCGCCGGTGAGTAGCAGTTCCATAGCTTTGGTCTTGCCCACGTACTGGACGAGCCTTTGTGTGCCGCCGTAGCCAGGTATCAGCCCTAGGTTGACTTCAGGCTGACCAAAGCGGGCTTTCTCTCCAGCTACGCGCAAGTGGCAGGCCATAGCCAGCTCGCAGCCACCGCCCAGTGCAAAGCCGTTTACTGCCGCTACCACTGGCTTGGGAAAGCACTCAATAAGAGCAAAAATATCCTGACCGCGCTGGGCCATTTCCGCGCCTCGGGCTGCATCCAGCGCCACAAACTCGCTGATATCAGCGCCGGCTACAAAGGCGCGCTCACCCGACCCAGTTAGGATGACACCCCTGAGCGAAGACCGCTGAGGCACATCCTCCGAAAACAGGCGCTGCAGCTCCAGCATGGTTTGGGTATTGAGGGCGTTGAGCGCCTTTTCACGCTGGATGGTCACGAGCAGGATATTGCCGTCCAGCGTTTGCAAAGAGAGGTTTTCGTAATTCATAAAGCTTATGGCTATTGGTGGTATTGTAGCAAAAATAAGACAAGGGCAACGCGCTAATCGTCCAGTGGCTTGGGGCCCTCGTTGCCCGCACTGCGCCGCATGGCCGCCGACCACATCCAAACAAATAGCGTGGCCAGTACGATAAAAGGTATCCAACTGCCGATTTGCCGCCCCAGGCGATACTCGGCGGAGGTCGTATCCACAATGGCTTCTTGCGCTGTGAGCGCCACAGGCCATAGCACAGAAAAAACGACCCATAGAAGTTTGTATTTCATATTGCTTGCGGCATTTTGATGCAGCCCTTAACAGCAGGCAAACTGCAGGGGCAAAATTACGGTAAAAACTAAGGCATACTCCCCCTCCCTGACGAGTAGTTGCCTCGGCAACAAGTCGCCGCAAATGTACAGATGGCCATCAATCAATGCAGCCCCGAGGCACATTGAGATTTAGGCACTTATTTGGAGTGTGCTACGCATGATCAACACTGTTGCCAGCAGGCCAGCGCCGGATTCTCATCATCTTTATTGTGTCTCTTTTCTTGCTTCGCTCGCCAATGAGTTTTATCCTTAATTTAATTATACTATGCTGAGAAAGGCCTCCTGGCTGCAGCATAAAGCGTTACCTTTGCTGCTACAAAAGCACTCAAAAGCCATGGAACTCTTGCTCGCAACACTTTTCTCCCTGTTTTCCATAGTAGACCCACCCGGCGCGTTGCCAGTGTATGTGTCGCTAACTGCTGACCTGGACAAAAAGCAACGCAACAGACTTGCCCTGCACACCAGCCTATACTTCCTGCTCATTCTGGTGGGGTTTTTCCTGGCCGGTACGTACATACTGAGCTTCTTCGGACTTTCGGTATATGCCATGCGCATAGCCGGCGGCATGGTACTGCTGAGCACCGGCTTTGGGTTGATGGGCACCAACTTTTCCCGACACAGAGGCTACAACGAAGCCGTACAGGCCGATGCAGCCAGCCGCTCTGAAATAGCTTTCACGCCTATGGCCATGCCCTTGCTTTCGGGGCCGGGGTCTATCTCGTACCTGATCATGCAGTTCAAGCAGCATCCCGAGTGGTCGGAGCGTCTAATCATCTTGCTAGCCATACTGGCCATGGGTGGTTTGGTATGGCTCAGCCTGCGAACGGCACCTTTGCTGTTTCGCATTTTCGGCGCCGGTGGCTTGTCGGCCATTGCTCGTATCATGGGTTTCCTCGTGGTAGCCCTGGGTGTACAGTTCATTGTGGATGGGTTGGTTCATCTGGTCGAAGTTATTGAATAACGGCAAGTATGCACCTGCACGATGTAGTTTTGCTTACGGAATCCTGTGCTACACTGCTGCTGAGGCTGCTCCAGACGACTGGTATTTGCAACAAATTCTTGCCGAAGACCGCCTCCTGGCCGAAGCCCTACAGGCGCGTGGCCTGAAGGTAATGCGCAAAGACCGGGCCGACCCCACCTTTGACTGGGCTAGCACCCGCCTGGCTGTGTTTCGCACTACCTGGGATTACTTCCATCGCTTTGCCGAGTTTTCCACCTGGCTGGAACAGGTGGCGCCACTGACGCAATTGGTCAATGCTCTGGCGCACTCATCCACTGGAACATTGGCAAGCGCTACCTTCTGGTACTGGAGGGTGCGGCGTCCTCATTGTACCCATCTACCTCATCCGGCGTGGTGCGACAGCATCGCTGGCGCAATGGCACGAGCAGTGCGGCTGGGTCAAGTAAGAGATCGTGCTCAAGCCTGCCATTCCTGGCGGTGCTCGCCATACCTACCGCATCCGTCCAGGTCAATGGGCGCATTATGAGGCGGTATTTCAACAACTTGTAGCTGCCAAAGACATGCTCCCACAACCCTTCCAGCACACTGTGCTCACCCAAGGCGAAGTTTCCCTCATGGTCATCGGCGGGCACTACATCCATACCGTACAAAAAATTAGCTAAGCCTGGAGACTTTCGCGTACAGAACGACTTTGGCGGCACAGTACATGCCTACACGCCCGATGCTGAGGCCCGAACGTGCCGTAGCGGCTTGCCCTGAGCCACCCTTGTATGCTCGCGTGAACCTAGTACTCACCAACGCCAGCAACCCAGCCGTAATGGAGCTGGAACTGATAGAACCTGAACTGTGGCTGCGTTTTCACCCACCGGCAGCCATGCAGATGACCGACGTACAGGCCAACCTGATAAGCATTTGAAAAATAGTTTGTACTCTTACTTCTACCACATCACTTGCACTAAGCAACGCTAAGTCTTGTGCATGATTTACAGATGCTGTACACAAAACTTGGCGAGTGGAAGTACAAGTCGCGCATTGATGCACTTTCTGCGCTTCGCAAAAACATCATTGGAATGACGCTGCTCACTGCACGGCATCCATAGCGTCAAAAAATAGGCGCAAACGCGCTTCATCGCCTGACTGGGGAAAGCCTGTAGCATCGCGTAGTTCCAAGTCATGTATGTAGCGCTTGCGCAGGTGCAGCAGCAGGCGCACCAAGGCAGCGTGAATCTCGGGGCCGGCCCATTGCGTTTCAGTGGATAGCCAGACTCTCTTGGGCGGGTATCGCTCTCCAGCATCCAAAGCCAGATGAAAGGGCGAACTAAGCGTGCCATCAGGGCGAAATACCAGCCACAGTGGCTCGGCTTGCGGGTGCGGATGTAAGCATATTCCCCGAAGCGCAGTATGCCCCACGATCTGTATGCCGGCACCGCGTATGCTCTCAAAGTGCGCATCCATGGGGTAATTCCAGTCTTCGTTCCACAATTCATAGGGCCAGCCCATGATCCGAGCTATATCCTCTACCTCATCGGTGAGCTTGGCCACGTAGGCGCGGTCGAAGATACTACCCCTGTACTGAATGCTGATGCTCATCTTCTCTTGCCGTCACTATGCAAAAGCGAATGTACAGGATGTTTGGCAAAAGCGCAAGTTTTTGGGCTTTTTTTAGCGCAAGCCCTTGGTTTTCCACAAAGTGTGGATGAATTAGTTTCCAAAAGTTTGCGGAGTATCGTAACTTTGTCTCTTGTAACCACACCAATCGAAAGCCGAATCATGAAATTTAGCGTATCCTCCTCTGAACTGCTCAAACAACTCCAGGTGGCGGGTGGTGCCATAGGCTCCAACCCCGTTTTGCCTATCCTGGAGGACTTCCTCTTCTCTATCATCCACAATAAGCTAACCATCACTGCTTCTGACCTGGAAACCACTATCATCACCGAGATGGACGTCGTGGCTGATGCAGATGGTTCTGTGGCCGTACCAGCCAAGATATTGCTCGAGACGCTTAAAGCCCTGCCCCAGCAGCCCGTTACTTTCTCCGTCAATCCTGACAATCACAGCATTGAAATTACTTCGGCTTACGGCAAGTATCGCCTGGCTGGCGAGAATGGCGATGACTTCCCCCAAGTACCTGAACCCGATGGCGTGGACAGTGCCACCCTGCCAGCTTCTGGCCTGCTCGATGGCATTTCCAAAACCATTTTTGCCACCAGCAATGACGAGCTACGCCCCGCTATGACGGGTGTGTACTTCCAGGTGGATTTCAACAAGCTCACCATGGTGGCCACCGACGCCCATAAATTGGTGAAATTCACCTTTGCCGATGTCGTCAGCGATGTATCCACTGCCTTCATCGTGCCCAAAAAAGCGCTCAACCTACTCAAAACCGCCTTCGCTGGCCAAGATAAAGTAACCCTGGCCTTCAACAAAGCCAATGCCTTCTTTACCGTAAACAATACCCGTCTTATCTGCCGTCTTATTGATGCCCGCTACCCTGACTACAACGCCGTGATCCCTGTCGGTAACCCCAACATCCTTACCGTATCGCGCAATGACTTCCAGAACTCCCTCAAGCGCATTGCCATCTACGCCAACAAAACTACCAACCAAGTTATTCTCAATATTAACGAAGGCAGCCTCACCATCTCCGCTCAAGACCTCGACTTTTCCAACGAAGCTACCGAACAAATGACTTGTTCTTACCAAGGCGATCCGCTTATCATCGGCTTCAATGCCAAATTTCTCATTGAGATGCTGGGCGTACTGGAGTCTGATGAAGTCAAAATGGAATTGGCCAGCCCTTCGCGCGCCGGTATCCTGCTGCCTACAGAAGAAAAACCCGGCGAGCAGATACTCATGCTGGTCATGCCGGTGATGCTTAGCAACTAGCGCTATTGCGTATGAAAACAGCTTTTTATTATCTACTTGTCGGCTACGCAGCTACTGCTACCTTGGCCTGCAAAAGCGATAAAGGGCAGGGGCTCCCGCCGGAAGAAGTCATCCGGCAGTACCAGAGTTTTATAGACCTTAACCGCTTTGACGATGCCAAGAAACTCAGTACGCCAGCAGAGCAAAAAAGACTGGACGAGGAAGCTACTCTCATAGCTATGCTCCCAGCAGACTCCACCGTCTTGCACACAGTATTCCACAAAATTCAGTGCAGGGAAATCAACAACCACCTCGTGGTGTGCGATTGCCTCTTGGAAGACGAAGAGGCCGGCGAGTACGAGGCCACCTTCCATCTCGTTAAGGCACACGGTACCTGGCTCATAGACTTCCCCCACTTCGATGAGGAGGAACCCGTAGCCCCGGCGGCCCAGCCGCAAAGCAAGCCCATGGCGCTCCCGCAAAAGCTCTGAATACCATGCCTGACAAAACCGGCCTGTTCTTCGGCTCGTTCAACCCCGTGCACATCGGGCACCTCATCATCGCCAATTTCATGGCCACCCAAACCGACCTGCGCCAGGTGTGGTTTATTGTATCGCCGCACAATCCGCTCAAAGCCAAAGCCTCCTTGGCCCGCGATCGCGACCGCCTGCACCTGGTGCGCCTGGCCATCGGCGACAACCCTCGCCTGCGTGCCTCCGACGTGGAGTTCCATCTACCCCAGCCCTCCTACACCATTGACACCCTCACCCACCTGGGCGAAAAATACCCTGAGCGCCGCTTTGTGCTCATCATGGGTAGCGACAACCTGGCCACCTTCCACAAATGGAAACACTACGAGCGCATCCTGGCCGATTACGAACTCTACGTATATCGCCGGCCCGACGCACCGCCTGCCGAACTGGAGCAGCATCCGCGCGTGCGCTCCTTCGACGCACCTATGATGTACCTCTCAGCCAGCTACATCCGCGACTGCCTCAAAGCTGGCAAGTCAGTACAGTATCTTGTGCCAGAGGCTGTATATGAATACTTGGAAAGCAGCGGATTGTATCGCTGAGGTGCTGGTTCAGTGCCGGAAAGTAAACTGGTAGTTGGCTGTAAAATTCCACGCCAGCACCACAGCAGTGGCCATGAGTTTGGACAGGTAGAAGGGCAGGCGCCACTTGTTGATGCACACAAATACCACCCCATTGTTGAGCAGCAATCCGGCTGTAGAAATCGCCAAAAAAAGGGCAAGCTGCCAACCCACCTCGCGGCTAGGATCGTGAAACGTCCAGTACTTGTTCCAGAAAAAGTTGTTGACCACTGCTACGGAAAATCCGATGGAGTTAGCCGCGTACTTGTTGAAGCACCATTTTTCCTTACACAGCCAGGTAAGCCCAAAATCTACCGCCATGCCGCTGAACCCTACTATGCAAAACTTGAGAAATTGGAACAGCGTGCTCATGGCTGCAAAGATGTGGCTTACACCGTAAAATCTGTGCAAAAAACCAGGCCAAAACTTGTGCGTTTGCCGAAAAAGCGTATCTTTGCACCCTGTTTTGAAAAAAGATCTTCTGTAGCCATGAAAAAAGGTATCCACCCGGAGAATTACCGCCTCGTTGTATTCAAAGACTTCTCTTGCGACGAAGCCTGGCTGTCGCGTTCGTGCGCGCCCACCAGAGACACCATCGTATGGGAAGACGGCAATGAATATCCACTAATCAAGCTGGAGATTTCTAATATGTCGCACCCCTTCTTCACCGGCAAGATGAAATTCGTGGATACCGCCGGCCGCATTGACAAATTCAATAAGAAATTTGCCAACTCGCGCTTTTCTAAGCAAAATCAATAGCTCGCACCACCAGCGTGCCGCTTAGAGCAGCACCGGCAAAAAACTCCTTGCCTGCCATACCAAACTATACACCCGCCTCGTTTGAGCACTCGGATATTATGAATATCATCTTATTCGATAGTGAAGTACGAGGCGAGCTCTTGCCTTTTACCTACCTGCGCCCCGTGTGCGAATTGAGGGTGGGCATCCTCACCATTCGGGAAAAGTGGGAGCGCCGCACCGGTATCAAGCCTGCCTTTATCACCCAGGATTACCTGGCCGGCAAATACCCCATCGAGACTGGCTCCGTAAATTACCTTGTCAACGGCTCTGTTTGCCCTTCCGACCAACTACTCAAACTCATGGAAGAAATGGAGTTTGGTCAGGTCTATTTACAGGGCGACGAACTGATCGTGGCCAAACTCGACGGAGACCAGATAGACCGCCTGGTGCGAGACGAAGACATCAGCGAGCTAAGCGGAATCGATATAGCTGACACTAGCTTTCTGAAAATCAATCATCTGTGGGATATATTTGCCCTCAATGGCCAAGCTATTGAAGAGGATTTTCAACTGCTCACCGCTGGTAGGCAGTCCGAACCACTTAGCGATACCAACCGTGTACTGGGTGCCGAACACATTTTTGTGGAAAAAGGTGCCAACGTGGAGTTTGCTACCATCAACGCTACTTTAGGCCCTGTGTATATCGGCCAGGATGCGCTCATCATGGAAGGATGCCTTATTCGGGGGCCATTTGCCATGGGGCGGGAGTCCGTGCTGAAAATGGGCGCTAAAATATACGGCCCCACTACACTTGGCCCAGGCTGCAAGGTAGGCGGCGAGGTGAACAACAGTGTGTTCTTGGCCAATGCCAACAAGTCACACGATGGTTACCTTGGCAACTCTGTCATTGGTGAGTGGTGCAACATCGGCGCTGATACCAATTGCTCCAACCTCAAGAATACCTACGAGGAGGTCAAGCTCTGGAACTACCCCAAGCAGCGATTTTTACCCACTGGTAGGCAGTTCTGTGGCCTTTTCATGGGCGACTACTCGCGCTCGGGCATCAACACCATGTTCAATACTGGCACAGTAGTGGGCATCTCGGCTAATATTTATGGTGAGGGCTTCCCGCGCAATTTCATCCCTTCCTTTGCCTGGGGTGGAGCCTCCGGCTTCCAGACCTTCCGCCTAGAGAAAGCCTTTGAATCGGCAGAGCGCATCATGCAACGTCGCAACCAAATACTCGAAATTCAAGACCGACTCATCTTGCTGCGGGTGTATGAAGAAAGCGCCCCCTTCCGCGTGTGGGAAAAGCGAGTCTGACCTCCTCCCTACTTGCGTTTACCCAGTCTCCAAGTTTCACAATACCACATACTTACAGCCTCACCTCTGGATACTCAATGCGCTGATGATGTACAGAGCGCATGGTTTTGCGGAAGGACTGGCGGCAGACTTCCAGTTCCTGGAAGCTCAGGTCGGATTCTTGCATTTGACCCATTCGGATTTTGCCGTCAATGATTTTGTCAATCAGTTCAAAAATGGCTTGCTCAGTAGGGTTTTTCAGACTTCGGCAGGCGGCTTCGATAGAGTCGGCCATCATCATGATAGTTTGTTCTTTGGTGCGTGGTTTGGGCCCTGGGTAGCGGTAGTCGGCGTCGGGGATGTCGGCATTGGGCCACTCATTGAGCATTTTGTGATAGAAGTATTCCACGCGAGTAGTGCCGTGGTGGGTTTCAATAAAGTCAATGATATTTTTGGGCAGCCGGTGTCTTTTGGCCATTTGCACGCCCTCGGTCACGTGGCTGATGATGATCTGGGCGCTTTCCTGGGGTGATTTACCCACATGAGGGCTTTCCTGGCCGGTTTGGTTTTCCACAAAAAACTCTGGGTTGATCATTTTGCCGATATCGTGGTAAAGAGCACCCACTTTGACGAGCAGAGCGTCGGCGCCGATTTCACGGGCAGCGGCCTCGCAGAGGTTACCTACCTGAATGGAGTGTTGGAGAGTGCCTGGCGCCTTGAGTGCCAGTTGCTGCAGCAGGGGGCGGTTCAGATCGCTGAGGTCGCGCAGGCGCAAGGGCGACACAAATCCAAAGATGCGCTCCAGCAACGGTACCAGCGGCAAGGCCAGCAAGGTCAGGAACGCCGAGAGGAAAATCCAGATGAGCGCCGTCCAGCTCCAGCCAGCCAAGTTGCCGTGCTCTACCAGTGCGAGTGCAACGAAGGACAACAACATCACAGCTAGCATGGCTGAAATAGACAGGAAGAACCTGGACCAACTGTTCACATCCACATTGGTAAGCAAAATGACGACACCAGCCAATATTTGCAGGAAGGTAAAGTCCCAGCCCAGGGAGGAGATGAAACCCGCTACTAGTACCGTAATGAGATGAGTAAAAAGCGCCAGTCGCTTATTGTAAAAAGTTTGAATGACGATGGGGCCAATGCAGAACGGGATGAAGTATGCATTGATCGGGCTGCTTTGCTCGGCCCAGTACACCAAGCCGGCATATACAGCCATCCAAGTCAACAAAAAAATTAGCCTTGGGAAACTCTGCAGATCTGCGGGGTCTCGATTTCTAAGGTAAAAATAATACACAAAAGCCAGCAGCAAGGCCAGTAGCAGGTAGCCGAGTTGAATACGACTGGCAGCGGAACGACCAGCTATCTCATCCTCGTAGTGCTCTTGCATAGAGCTAATTTTTTGCCACACATCCTCGGTGACTAGCCCGTTGCGGGGCACAATCAGTTCGCCTTTACGCACCATATCTCGGTATTGCGGCACAGTCTTGAGGGTTTCTTGCCGAAAGTTCTCCGACACCACGGCGTCGTACTCTACATTGGGCGCAATGCTTTTTTCCAGCAGAGGATACAGAAAGTCGGGTTCGGCAAGGTTGCTGGCGGGCAAAGAGTCTACCAGAGCAGCCTGGGCTGTTTGCACGGTATAGAAATACTCGAGGGTGCGTTGTCGGGAGGTATTACCATCTATAACATTGATGACAAAGGTTTTACCCTTTTGGGCGTGCTCTGGGATGGGGTTGAGGATGCCACGCTCAAAGAGGTGGCGCAGCAGACGCTTTCCATAGGTGAGGTAAGCGTCGGGGTGCTGGAGCACATCTGGAAAGTCGCTGGGCTCTTTGAGTTGGACTACCTGCGCGCGGAAGTTTTGCTCAAATAGCGCGATGCGTTCGTCCTGCACACGAGAATTTACCCGGTAGTAAGGCGAGAAGTCCTGTAACACTTTTTGCTGTGCTTGTTCGAGCTCGGCAGCCGAGCGACGTACAGCAAAATCAAAAGGCGCTATCAAGTCATCGAATCGCCAAGTTTGCCCAGGGCGAATGTCAAAGTGCAACTTAGCTTGCGAGGGGAACAGCAATACCCAATACAGCGCCAGTGCCAGGAATAGCACCAGGCGAACAAGCGCCGGCACGCGGCGGGCTATGTCCATCAGCCGGTTCATGAAGCGGTATCTTTGACAGGCGCCCAGATGACTTCATGTGCTTCGAGGTCTTGCGCTAGTTTTCGAGACAGCACAAAAAGGTAGTCGGACAAGCGATTTAGATACGGAATGATAAGCTCATGCACGGGTTCTTCAGCAGCCAGTGCCACTACTTGTCGCTCGGCTCTACGGCACACACAACGGGCAATATGGCAAAACGACACCGTAGGATGCCCCCCCGGCAAAATGAAGTTGCGCAATGGAGGGAGTTGGGCGTCCATATCGTCCATAAGGCGCTCCAACAAGACGATGTGCTCCTCCTCCACAGCGGGTACCACAGCGGGTTGGCCTGGCTCGGTAGCCAGCGCAGCACCAATGTTGAAAAGCAGGTTCTGGATGGCTTCCAGGCGCATTTTCACTGCGGGGTTCTCGCAAGCATCGCGCAGCAAGCCCATGAAACTATTGAGTTCGTCCACAGTGCCATAAGCCTCAATGCGCAGGTGGCTTTTGGGCAACCGCTTGCCCCCAAACAAGGACGTAGAGCCGGCATCGCCGGTTTTGGTGTATATTTTTAAGGACATGGCGCTTTTATCTTTTTTACCGGCCATCCAGGAGCGGCTTCACTGCGCACCGCCCTAACGACTCAGGCAAATATAGATAAACCTGTTGAAACCGATACTTCTTGTTTGCCATCGTACTATGCTTCGACTCGCCAAGATTGACAGAGGCTGTGCTCGCTTTTGCCCACTATGCATGAGTTCTCGCAAAGGGCAGTAAAGGCCTGTACATGCCTGCGCTATGCCCTGCACCCACTGACTGCCCCCCCCTCCTTCACACCTCCGGCGGAATAATATTCCTGAAGTGTCCGTTCATTCGCGCCTTACGCTTGATCTCTTCGGTTTCGCGCACTATGGGCAGCAGGCGCTCCAGGTGAGCAATGAGGTATTCGCGGCGTTCGCTTTCGTCTGTGAGGCAGAGCAGCTCGTACTCTTGCTGCGCCGACAAGCCCACATGATGTCCTATATCGTAAGCAGAGAAGCGGTCGGGGTCGGCAGGGAGTTCTTTGTCAATATGCAGCAAATGAAACAGTGAGCGCACCATGCTAAGCAGGTGGCCACCGAGTTTTCGATCACCCTCCATAACAATGCCTACACGAACCACATGGCCACCTGGATACAGTTTGTCTGGTGCTTGCCGAAAAAACTCCTCCAGATGAAATAGCCCCACGCCCTGGGTGCGCACGTCCAGTTCGCCATTGGCGTAGCGTTTCTCTACTTGCCGGAGCGCTACCTCCGTGCCGAAGCTCATGACCCTGCCGTTGATGTAGGGAGGAATTCCAAAGGTAAGCCCTTGATTTTCGCAGTCCTGCATCAACTGTTTATAGCGCGGCTCGAAGATATGTAGATTGAGCATTTCGCCTGGGAACACCACAATCTGAAGCGGGAAGAGGGGAAACATTAGCACTGAATTTTTTTTCATAAATACTAACGCCAAAGATAAGAAAATGCTTACCTTCCCCCTTGATTTCAGGGCTCGTGGACAAATTACCTGCGTGCCCCAAGGTTGGGTTGCACTTTCGTTTCCCAAAAACAAATATTCAAAAAACACCATGCCATGCGAAGAATGCTTGCACCAAGTAGCGCTTTGTTTCTGATAAGCGCCGTAGTTCTGCTTGTCTTTACCGTACCGTCATGCAGCAAGAAAAACCGGTCGGCCAGTCGTTTCACTCCCGAAAGCATAGGCGCCTACGTGTACAGTTTCACGTCGGGCGTTATCTCGAAGGTCTCACCCATCAAAGTGCAGTTTGCTGCCGACGCCGTACCCGCAGCTAATGTAGGGAAAGATGCTTCGGGTATTATTTCCTTTAGCCCGACCATCAAAGGCAAAGCCACGTGGGAGAGCGAGCGCATGTTGGTATTCCAGCCAGAGATGCCTCTGCCTTCCCGTACTGCCTACACTGCCACGCTGCACCTCAAAAGAGTATTCAAAGGATTGCCTCAGGAAGCCGAAACCTTTACTTTCGACTTCCAGACCCGTGAGCAATACTTTGAAGTAGAAGCCGACGGCATCAGTGCTACCGACCCCGCCGACCTCAGCAAGCAGGAAATTACAGGTACAGTGATCACGGCTGATGTGGCTACTGAAAAAGATATAGAAAACCTACTCACCGCCCGCCAGAAAGGTAGAGCCTTGCCGGTAAAGTGGACGCAAAGCGGCGACCAACTCTCACACTACTTCATCATTGACAATGTGATCCGCTCTGGCAAGGACACCGAGGTGGAACTCTCCTGGAATGGCAAAACCCTCAATACCAGCATCAAAGGTAGCAAAAAACTGCCTGTACCCGCTCTGGGCACCTTCAAAGAAGTAAGCGTAAGAGCTGTGCAAGGGCAAGAGCAGTATATCATGGTGCACTTCTCTGACCCCCTACAAGCCACCCAGAACCTGGACGGCCTCGTGCGGCTACAAAATTACAGCGGCAACCTGCGCTACATCGTCCAGGGCAACCAATTGCGCATCTATCCCTCCTCGCGGCTCAGCGGCACCTACACACTGCAGATCAGTTCGGCGGTGCGCAACATCTCTGGGCAGGCCATGCAAAACTCCAGCAACTGGTCGGTACACTTCAACAACCCTCAACCCGAAGTGCGCCTGGTCGGCAGGGGGGTCATCGTGCCTAATTCCGACGGGCTGCTCTTCCCCTTTGAGGCCATTGGCCTGCGCGCTGTGGAGGTGGAGATTTTCAAAATTTACAACAACAACATCCTCCAGTTTCTACAAAACAACACCCTCGAATCGGAATCCGACTACGAGATGCACCGCGTAGGTCGGGTGATACTGCGCAAAAAAGTTGCCTTAGACGACCTTGCCACGCAAAACCGCCTGCAAGAGTGGACGCGCTACAACTTCGACCTCGGCCCTATGATTGGCAAAGACCCCATGGCCATCTACCAGGTGCGCATCGGCTTTCGCAAGGAGTATGCCGCTATTGCCTGCCTTAACCAGAGCAATGACGACCAAAGCAACATGAGCACGCTGGAAGTTGCCCCTGATGAAAACGGCGAGATTCCCAGCATAATGGACAGTTGGTACGGCCTCGACGGCTACTACGAAGACTACGAGTGGAGCGACCGCGAAAACCCCTGCAAGGGCGCATACTACAATACCGAGCGCTTTGTGAGCCGCAACGTACTAGCCTCCAATCTAGGCATCATTGCCAAGCTGGGCAAGGACAACTCCTGCATGGTCACCGTCACCGACTTGCGCAACGCCAGCCCAGTCAGTGGTGCTGCTGTGGAGTTCTTTGACTACCCGCTCCAGCAAATTCAAAAAGCTGTTACCGACGCTCAGGGCAATGCCATGGTTATGCTACCCCGCAAGGCATTTTTTGTAGTTGTCAGCCACAACAACCAGGCTGGCTACCTACGCATTGACGACGGCAGCTCGCTCTCCTTGAGCCGCTTTGATGTAGCCGGCTCCGAGCCGCAAAAAGGCCTCAAGGGCTTCATATATGCCGACCGCGGCGTGTGGCGCCCCGGCGACTCCATCTTCCTGCACTTTATGCTCGAAGACCGCCTCAACCAACTACCGCCCAACTACCCTATTGCGCTGGAAGTGTATGACCCCCGCGGCCAGCTCTTCCTCAAGCGCACCGCCACCCAGAACGTCAGTGGCTTGTACCCCCTGCACCTTAAAACCAATACCGACGCCCCCACTGGCAACTGGATGGCCAAAGTGAAAGTAGGTGGTGCCACATTCGAACGCATTCTCAAGGTGGAAACCGTAAAGCCCAATCGCATCAAAATCAATCTCAGCCCAGGTAAGGAGATACTTACTGGCGAAGATAATCCCGCGCGATTTGACCTCCAGGCTGCCTGGCTGCACGGCGCGCCCGCTAAAAACCTACGTGCAGTAGTGGACCTGCAATATACCCCACAAAAAATCAGCTTCCCCAAGTTCGGACAGTTTGTGTTTGATTTACCCGGCAGCAGCCTAAATAACGAACCTGCCACTGTGTTCGAGGGCAACCTTGACGCCGACGGCCGCGCACAATTTGAGCTAACTCTGTACAACTCCAGCGATCTACCCGGCAAACTCATGGCCAGCTTCCGCACTCGCGTATTTGAAAAAGGCGGCGACTTCAGCACCGATGTGCTCAACGTTCCCTACATGCCTTATCCTTACCTGGCTGGCGTACGGCTACCCTCCAACAAGTACAAAGAGAAGCGCTTTGACCTGCGCAAAAGCAGCACAGTGCTCCTCGCTTCAGTGGATACCAACGGAATACCCCAGGCCAACCGCAAACTCGACGCCGCCATATACAAGGTGAACAACGACTGGTGGTGGGATGTGAACGAAAGCAATGTCAGCTATTACAACAACGCCCAAAATATATCGCTCGAAATGCGCTCTCAATTCACCACCGACAACCGCGGCGAAGCCGAATGGACGCTCACTTTCGAGCGCTGGGGCTACTACTTCATCCGTGTGTGCGACAGCGAGAGCGGCCACTGCACCGGCGACTACTTCTGGGCAGGATACTCCTGGGACAGCGAAGACAACAAACAAGCTAAACGCGAAGCTGCCGCCATGCTGGCTGTATCTTCCAGCAAGCCTACCTATAACGTAGGTGAAAAAATCAAAATCAACATCCCCTCTTCGCAAACCGGCGGCAAAGCGCTCGTCTCTATCGAAAACGGCTCGCGCGTGCTGCAAACACACTGGGTCAATACTTCCAAAGGCGATAACTCGCTTACCATAGAAGCTACTGCCGACATGGCGCCAAACATCTACGCCCATGTGACGCTCATGCAGCCGCATGCCCAAACCCAAAATGACCTACCCATACGCATGTACGGCGTTGTACCCATTGGTGTAGAAAACCCTGCCAGCCGCCTGGCACCCAGAATCAAAATGCCCGACGAACTCAAACCGGAGACTGCAGTCAACATTGAAGTGTCGGAAGAAAAAGGAAAGCCTATGGCTTACACCATTGCCATAGTAGACGAAGGCTTACTGGGCCTGACCCGATTCAAAACACCTAACCCCTGGGAAACCTTCTACGCACGCGAGGCGCTAGGCGTCACTACCTGGGACGTCTTTGATATGGTGCTTGGTGCCTACGGCGGGCAGCTTGGACGCATCCTTAGCATTGGCGGTGATGCTGCCCTCATACTCGGCGCTCAACCCCAGGCACTGCGCTTCAAGCCAGTAGTTATACACCTGGGGCCTTTCTACCTGAAAAAAGGCGAAAAAGCCCAACATACCATCCAGATGCCCAACTACATAGGTTCAGTACGCACTATGGTGGTGGCTATGGAAGAAAATGGCGCCTATGGCAGCACGGAAAAAACTACCCCCGTGAAAAAACCACTCATGGTACTGGCTACTGTGCCACGCGTGCTCAGCCCCGGAGAAACCTTTACCCTGCCAGTCAACGTCTTTGCCATGGACAAAAAGGTCAAATACGTGCGCGTATCGCTTCAGGAGAACAGCAAACTGACAGACATCACCGGAAGCGCCACCAAAAACATTTCCTTTGCCAAGCCCGGCGATGGCCTGGTGGAGTTTGAAGTCAAAATACGCGAGGCCATAGGCGTAGCCAAATTCAAAATCATTGCCGAAGGCAGCGGCGAAAAAGCTACTCAGGAAATAGAAGTACAAGTGCGCAACCCCAATCCCTACATCACCAAGGTACTGGCACAAATCATTGAAGCCGGCAAGGAATGGCGCGAAACCTTTGAGGCCGTGGGTATGAACGGCACCAACACTGGTGTGCTAGAGTTGTCGTCCATACCGCCTATAAACCTCGGCGAGCACCTGGAGTACCTCCTCCAGTACCCCTATGGATGCCTGGAGCAAACCCTCTCCAGCGGCTTCCCGCAACTCTACGTCAGTCGCCTCATGGAGCTCAACGAGCAGCAAAAGCGGGCCATCCCCGAAAATATCAAAGCCACTGTAGAGCGCCTCAAGAAATTCCAGACCACCAATGGCGGCTTTGCCTACTGGCCAGGCCAAGCCACCCCCGACCAGTGGTCAAGCTCTTATGCAGGGCACTTTTTGTTAGAAGCCAAGGCCTTAGGCTATACCGTACCCGACAACCTAATAGACAACTGGCTCAAGTTTCAGAAAAAAGCAGCCAAGATGTGGGACCCCCGCCAGAGCGAATATGGCTTTGGCAACGAAAGCAGCAACGAACTCGGGCAAGCATATCGCCTCTATACCCTGGCACTAGCCAATGCACCCGACATATCGGCCATGAACCGCCTGCGCGAAACGCCTAAACTGGCTCTGCAGGCGCGCTGGTGCCTAGCGCTGGCCTACACCGCAGCTGGCAAAAAGGAAATTGCCAAAGACCTCATCAAGAATCAGAGCCGCAATATCGAATCCTACCAGGAGCTATCCTACACCTATGGTTCTGACCTGCGCGACAAGGCCATCATTTTGGAAGTGCTCCTGCAACTTGGCGATAAGACTGCCGCAGCAGAGGCCGTTAAGTACATCTCCGAAAAACTCAGTAGCCGTGGCTGGCACAGCACCCAAACTCTGGCATGGACGCTCACGTCGGTGGGCAAGTACGTAGGGCAGGCCGGTGTGAGCAACTCACTCCAGTTTAGCTACCAACTGGGCGGTGGGGCTGTGGTCAACGCTGGCTCCAATACCCCCATGAAGCAGATCAAAGTACCTGTGGACGGCGCCCAGAGAGCCGTAGCTGTGAAAAACACCGGCAAGGCCCCGCTCTTTGCACGGCTCATCCTGCGCGGTCAGCCTGCTACCGGCAGCACGGCGGTCTTTGCCAACGACCTTCATGTTGCCGTGGCTTACAAGCAAATGAATGGTTCGCCGCTTGATGTGAAATCCATTCCGCAAGGTACGGACTTCTTTGCCGAGGTAAAAATCACGCACCCTGGCAAGCGCCCGCTGCCGTACAAGGAGCTAGCGCTGGCACAGGTATTCCCTTCTGGCTGGGAGATTATAAACGCTCGCCTGCACGACCTCGAAGGCTTGCCCTCGCCCAGCGAAGCTGACTACATTGACACCCGCGACGACCGTGTCAATACCTTCTTCGACCTGCGAGAACGCGAAACTAAAACCTTCCGGGTACAACTCAATGCCGCCTACACTGGGCAGTTTTACTTGCCAGGAGCAAGTTGCGAAGCCATGTACGACGGTTCTATTGCCGCCCGCAGCGCTGGGCAGTGGGTGATGGTCAGAAGGCCAGATGATTCGTAGATCTGACACACCCTCCACAAATTGCAACCCCCTGCAAAAAAATTATTTGCAGGGGGCCTTAACTTATTGTTGTGATCCCGACTGGATTCGAACCAGTGACCGTCTGCTTAGAAGGCAGATGCTCTATCCAGCTGAGCTACGGGACCATACCTGCCCGTCATTGCGACTTGTTTTTAAGAGCAGTGCAAAGATATCGCTTTTTGTGTGCTATATCAACAATTTGCCGCGCGAAAATCGTTCCGGGCTGTTATATATTGAGCAACGCCAAGTTTTGCACATGATTTGCGGATGTTGTGCACAAAACTTGGCGAGTCGGAGTATATTTCTGCCAAAAACATGGCTCGCTACAAACTCATCCTGGAATACGACGGATCTCGCTACAATGGCTGGCAATTCCAGAAGGATGCCCGCAGCATACAAGGCGCCTGCATGGATGCTTGCCGTATGGTATTTCAAACGGAGCGCTTCGAGTTCTACGGCGCCGGCCGTACTGATGCAGGCGTACATGCCTTGGGGCAAGTAGCTCACCTGGATGTAGCAGTAGAAATGCCGCCTATGCAAATTCGCATCAAGCTCAACGACCAACTACCCGCCGACATCAACATCCTGCACGTAGAGAAAACCCATGCCCGATTTCACGCCCGCCACGACGCCGTAGCCCGCAGCTATGTGTATCAGATTTCGCGCCGGCGCAATGCCTTTGGCAAGAAATACCTCTGGTGGGTCAAAGACCACCTGGACGTTGAAGCCATGCGCAAGGCCGCCGCTGCCCTGACGGGGCTGCGCGATTTCCGCTCGTTCTCCCATGACAAAGACGAAGATAACTCCTCGCTGGTCAAAATCGAAAAGTTGGACGTTCTGGAACAAGGCGATCTCATTTTGATCCACATCATTGGATCACACTTCCTTTGGAAGATGGTGCGCCGCATCGCCGGCATACTAGTGGAGACTGGTCGGGGCAAAATGACCCAAGCCCAAGTGCGTTCTTTCCTGGAGGAGCGCTCCGATGTGCCAGCTCAATATACTGCCCCGCCATCGGGCTTGTTTCTGGAGCGGGTTTATTATGCTGGCGAGCAACGGGTACCCTGCAGGTGTTTGTTTCGTTGAAGCCGAGCCTATGCCAAGCTCACACCATGTGCCTGCATGTCTTCCAGTGCACGCGCTGTATCACCAGGCTGCAAGTCTAGGCTGGCACAGGCCTGCAGCAATACCGTAACGGGGAATCCCAGGCGCGTCAGGTCAATAGCCGACTGCCGCACGCTGTACTCTAATAATGTACCTGCCATATACACATGCGTAATACCCGTGGCAATCAGCCACGATACCAAGCCCTCTGATTCTACCGCGCTCATGCCGGAAGCATCCACTGACGTCCCCTTTAGAAACACGCGCTGGATAGACGCTGCGTCCAACCCCGGCGCCCACTCCGCCCCAAAACTGCCAGCTACACAGTGCATAGGCCAAAGCAACTGCGCCTGCTGTCCTTCGCGTTGCAATATCTGCCACGGACGTCGCCATAAATGATTGGCAGCAAAAGATACGTGATTAGCTGGGTGGGCATCGCAAAGCGCCGCTACTTGGTCGAACAACGGCATGAACTGGTTCACCCGTTGTACAAGCTGTGCATCCGCACCTTTGGCTTCAACTGTGCCTAGTGGGAAGAAGTCGTTCTGGAAATCTATGAGCAGAAAGAGTTTCATTTTACGACAAAGGGATTTTTCCGGCTGTACAAAACTTATCTCCCAGGCGTATAGGCAAGGCATACTCTGTATTTGGCTGATGCAGGCATCCTATGTGCTACACCCATACCCTGCACTTGACCATTGCCACTGGATTGGCGATGAAGTGCTCAGACAAACACACCATCGCGCATGTCAAGGCGGCGGTCGCTCATGGCGGCGAGTTCCAGGTTGTGCGTAACCACTACAAACGTCTGTTGGAAGGCGTCGCGTAGTTGGAAGATGAGTTGGTGTAACTCCTGGGAAGATGCGGTGTCGAGGTTGCCAGAGGGTTCGTCGGCAAAGACCACTACAGGTTCGTTCATGAGCGCACGCGCCACGGCTACGCGTTGCTGTTCGCCGCCGGAAAGCTGGCCTGGCTTATGCTGGAGCCGCTCCGAAAGCCCGAGGTAGTCGAGCAGTTCTGCGGCGCGCTTTCGGGCCCGAATTTCAGGTGTTCGGGCTATGAAGGCGGGAATGCACACGTTTTCCAGCGCAGTGAACTCCGGCAAGAGGTGATGAAACTGAAGTACAAAGCCAATATGGCGGTTGCGAAACTCGGAGAGTTGCCGGGCATTGAGATGAGCAGGATTTACGCCATTGATGATGACCTCGCCGGCATCGGGTTTGTCCAGTGTGCCCAGTATGTGCAGGAGCGTGCTCTTACCAGCACCCGACTTGCCTGTAATGGCTACTACTTCGGCTTTGTTGATTTCGATATCCACGCCTTTGAGCACGTGCAGCGTATCGTAGGATTTGTGTATGCCTTTGCCCTGGATCACGAGTGTGTATATTGTTGAGTAAGCTACAAAATTGGAGGAAAAAACGCAATTAGAGGGCAAGTTTGTATGTGAAAGTGCATCTTGGCCTAAACGGGCTTTTACTCTACATACTCTTGGCGCACTACCAACGCGTAGTAGTTATTGTCGAGCGCGATGTAGCCCTGGTCGTAGCAAAAGCGATATACACCGCCATTGCGGGTGATGTACTCATTGGTAAAGTAACTGAATTTGAAGCCGCGCTCCAGCAGTCGGTCTCGATGCACTTTGGTTTTGCCTTCGGGGTTGAGTTCAGCCAGGATACGGCGGTTTTTGCGCAGGATGTAATTGATGTTGCGCATGAAATTGGTCTCATCGCTGTTTTGCCGGTTGTGGAAATTGCTCCGACACTGATCGGAACAGAAGCGCTTGTCTGCTCGTCCTTTGACTTCTTCGCCACATTCTACGCAGGTATTTTTCATGTGGTGGCGTGCTTGATGGCTAAAGATGAACTTTGCCCACTTCAATTGGGCTTCAACTCGAAGGTGTACTCTGCCACGAGTTTGATCTTCTCGGGCGAGAGGAGGTTTTTAAAGCCGATCATTGTATTACGCCCGATGGTGATGACTTCGATGCGTTCTTCAAGGGTCAGCTGGGAGGTCTGGAGGTTGTACGCACCGGAGGCGCCCATATCGCCGTATAGCCCGTGGCAAGTGATGCAGTGCAGCTTATAGAGCTTGGCACCTTCATTGGCATTGTCGGTGATGGGGGCGGATGATGCAACTGTGACTTCACTGGAGGAGGAGCCTGAAGTGGCGTTTCCGCAGGCTATGACTACCGCGCCAACGCACAAAACAATGAGGATCTGCTTCATAAACATTTGAGGTGTAAGATCTTAATTTATCTAATTAACTTTTTTTTCCTCTTTTTTGTTGAGGCGCTCCAACACTATTTGGGTAATATCGAGGCTATCGTTGACCATGAGTACGCCAGTGCCGGGGCCGTAGCTGAGGATGTAGTCGTAGCCTTTTTCCCGTCGGATATCAGCCAGGAGGTCCTTGATGGCTTTGTTGAGCTCTTCTTGCAATTGCTTGCCTTCTTCCAGGAGCTGTTTGGTTATGCGTTCCTGATCGGCCATAAGCGCTTGTTGTTTTTGTATGAGGCGCTGCTCTTCAGCAGCTACCTGGTTGGGAGCCAGCAGCCCCTTTTGCACTTTTTCCTGGGCGGCGGCAAACTCGCGCTCCAGCGCCCGACCACGTGCTTTGAGTTCAGCATCAGCTTTTTCTTCGCGCTTGGCAAATTCCTCCTGCTTTTGGTTCATGTATTCGTAGTTGTTCAGCAGGGTATCGGCATTGACAAATACGATTTTGGGGGCGTCGGGCATGCTCGTTGACAAGTCGCTGCTAGCAGAGGAGCCGGCCTGAGTACGGCTAAAGTGCATAAACAATAGGGATGCTACTGCGGCAGCCCAAAGCAAATGGAGGAGTGTATTGATTTTGGCGTTCATGTCAGTTGTTGATTGGTGGACGGCAAAGTGGTTAGGGGCTATGAGCCACGAGCTATAAGCTGTAGGCTGTGAGTTGTGAAGTACGTAGAGCAAGCGAAAAACAAGGGCGCAGAAGGGAGAAAAGGCGATGTGCGGACGTGCGTGAGTATGAAGAAACTGCTACTTGTCGTCGCCAAAGAAAGCGAGAATCTTGTCGGCCAATTCAAGGCTGATGAGCGATTGCGCTTCCTGAGTAGAGGCGCCGATATGTGGCGTCATGGAGATCTTAGGATGCTGAAGAATTTCTGGGCGCGGGCTAGGCTCAAAATCGAAGACGTCAAGTCCTGCACCACCCAACTTGCCCGAATCAAGCGCAGCCAGCATGGCTTCTTCATCCACTACACCCCCGCGGGAGGTATTGATGAGGATGGCGCCATCTTTCATCTTGGCCAGTTCGTCAGCACCAATGATGGGCGAACCGCCACCAAAGGGTACATGCAGGGTGATGAAGTCAGCTTTGGGCAACACTTCGTCGAGGTCATAAGTGCGCATGCGCACCGAGAGGCGCACGTTATCAGAATCGGGGATAGCGATGGCGATATCCGCTTCGTCAATCATAACGTCCACTGGCATGACTTTCATACCCAGGGCAATGCCTATGCGAGCTGCTTCCTGCCCAATACGGCCAAACCCAATGATGCCAAGGGTTTTGCCGCGCATCTGAAAGCCATCGGAGTAGGCCTCTTTGAGTTTTTTAAACTCGGTGTCGCCCTTAGTAGGCATAGTGCGGTTGGCCAGGTGTAGGGAGCGCGATAAGGAGAACATGTGGGCGAAGGCCAGCTCTGCCACCGACTGCGAAGAAGCCGCCGGCGTAGTGATAACCTCAATGCCCTTGCTGCGGGCGTAGTCGGCGTCAATATTGTCAATGCCTACGCCTCCACGACCAATGATTTTAAGGTTGGGGCACAGGTCAATGAGGTCTTTGCGCACCTTAGTAGCGCTACGCACCAGAATAACATCGTAGTTGGGTAGTTCTTTGGGCAGTTCGCTCTGTGGTATGTGCCGGATATCGAGGTGGTAGCCGGCTTCTTCCAAAAGGGTTTGGCCATCGGGGTGAATGCCGTCGTTGACTAAGATTTTGACCATGATTAGAGAAAGGTTGTGTAAGAAGAACTCAAGTTGGTAATCCGCTTCTTGGCCTCTTCACAGAGAGGCGTTTGAAATGGCGCTGCAAAGAAAAGCAATTCCTGGCAAGCTGTGTTTTACTTTTCCAACCTTTCTACAAAAGTGGGAAAGGTGACCCCCACGTAGTGCGCATATTTAGTACTGTGCGTCAAGGGTAGTTTGTACTTGCCCATGAAGCTGACTAGAAAAGCGGCCAGCTCTTCCTGACGTACGTTGCGGGAGTCGGGGCGCAGGCGGAAGCCAATATGCTTGATGGCGCCGTCTGTATCCCAGAAGACGTGCATCCATAGCTTAATACCGCGCAGTTCGTAGCGGATTTTTTTGGCGTAAGCCTCCATTTCCTGCATCATACCCAGCCATTTTTCCACGGCGAGTTCCATATTGCCATCGCAGGCAGAGAGCAGGGTTTCGCTGTAGGTTTTGGTGAGCGTTTCGTACAGTTTTTCTTCTTCGCCCAGTATGAAAACCTTGGGCAAAGCCTGTGCATTGTCTTGCGCAAAAACAGGGCTGGTCAATGCCGCCAGCAGGCAAACGATGAGTACGGTTCTCATGAGTGAAGCGGTTGTTTTTTCGAAATCAAAGATAGAGCAAAAACGGGAAAGGAGGGGATATTATTTCTCAAGTGGGGCAATGAGGCGGTCTTCCGTGTTCAAGGTAACAGCAGGAGAAGTTCGTTGCGCACCAGGTCGTGATTGGCCCAGGGTATGAAGTGGCCGCCCCCCGGGATGACGACCATTTTGAGCCAGGTATCGGGAATGTGACGGCGGCTAAAGGCAATGTTGGCTTCGGGCGGCGCCAGGAAGTCGGATTCACCATGGAGGTGTACTACTGGGATGCGCAAGTCTTTCCAGCGGGGCTGCAAGAGCCGGAGCTGGGCTTGGTGGGCAAATTTTTCATCGCCGGACACACACCAAGCCTTCGACATCATCCAGCGGGTGGCGCGCCACCGCGCCAGGTGGGCATACCAGGGCAGAGGTTCGCTATCGGGGTCGTTTACGGGGGCCAGCATCATTAGGGCGTCTACAGCGTCGGGGTAGTCCAGGGCGGTTTGGGCTGCAATAGGCCCACCAAAAGAGTGGCCCACCAATATGCGATACACGGCCAGCGGGTATTGATCAAGCACAGCTTTGACGGCGGCTGCTTGCCCGGCCAGGCGCGGCTCGCTGCGGCCATAGTGCGAGTAGCCATACCCAGGGCGGTCCAAAGTAATGAGCCGCGCACGGTGCAGCAGCATGCTGTCCGACAGGTAGGCGTAGTCGGCATTGCCAGAGCCGGGAGCGCCATGCACCCACATCACCACAGGCGCGGTATCGGCACGCAGGCCGGTTGTTATGTACCTGAGCGTGCCGCCAGCGTAGTCAATGTAATGAATATCCACCTGAACGCTACGCTTAGCAAAGTAGCGCTGTGTGGCTTCATCAGAGCTACGGAAAGACATATTGGCCGTGTAAACGACAAAGCCCAGGAGCATAAGAAATGTGGCCAGGAGGGAGTATTGCCACCAGCGGCGTTTGTGAGGTTTGTGCATGGCAAATGGATTTTGGCCAACAGTGGTAATGTACCGGCTTAACCTTTTTTGACTGGTCGGAACATGAAATACAAGCCAATGAGCACAAAGGGGATGCTCAATAATTGGCCTGTGCTGAGCACATTGCCAAACGCTTTTTCAAAACCGCCCTGGCTCATTTTGAAATACTCCCACACTATGCGCACGCCCCATATCAGCACCATAAACAGGCCAAAGAGGTAGCCCTGCTTGTGGCGTTTGTTAGTATGCCAATACGTATAGTACAGTATGCCGAAAATGGCGAAGTAGCTGAAGGCTTCGTAAAGTTGCACCGGGTGGCGAGGAACCATGCACATCTCATCGCCCAGGTAATTGACCTGGGCTTTGACGCAGACTTGCACCATTTCGGCGCATTCGGAGCACTTGACCCAGGTGTCGCGGGCGGCATTCTTAAACAGGAATCCAATTGAGCTGTCGGTAGGTTTGCCTACGATTTCGGAGTTCATAAGGTTGCCCAAGCGGATGAAACCTCCCGCTAGAGCAGTGGGCACTACAATTTTGTCCAAAATCCAGAGGATAGACTTTTTGGACACTGTGAGCGAAAAAATCCACATGGCCAGAATAATACCGATGGCGCCACCGTGGCTGGCTAGCCCACCCTCCCAGATGCGGGGTATTTCGGCGAGATGTGCCGAGTAGTATTCCCAATCGTAAAAGAATACGTGCCCGAGCCGGGCGCCAATCACTGCGCCGCCTACCACAAAGAGAAAGCACTTGTCGAGCCATGCCTCCGGCGCTTTCTCTGCCAGAAACATGCGGCGCACCATAAATAGGCCAATCAGGAAGCCGGCGGCGAAGAGCAGTCCATACCAGCGCAAGGTGAACGGGCCGAGCTGGGCAATTTCGGGCGAGGCGTTCCAGGTAATGTATGTGAGTATGGTCATGTCAGTTGGTAGCATATTTCTGGTTTCACATTATTACTTACTGCTCAATGCCGTTTCACAAAGATGAGGCAAAGCACTGCAAAGGACGCAAAGTTTCCAGTAATAAGCTACCAATCCATAACTGTTTCGCGCAAAGAATAGTAAAGGAAGCCGCAAGAACTGCTCGCCGCTGCTGCCCATTAGTTGAGCGCTGGTTCAGATGGCTGCAAAGGCCACGTGCCAGTGGCAGGCCCCACACTCTATACTCAGAGATTAAAACCCAGCGACAAATACCACACCAGGTTGCGATCTTTGTGATTTAGGGTGGCGTAGCTTAGATCGGGATTAAGCGCAAATTTGAGAAGGTCTTGCTGTTCGTTAGTCACATCAGATAGACTGTGGTAAATACGCCCGCCCACAAATAGCGATTTGCTCAGGTAAAACGACAAGCCGCCTGTAAGCCCGAAGTCGAGTTTGTGGTAGAGTTTTTCCCCATTGTCAATGGCCTCATAGTAGGCGCCTATGGTTTGAGGAATGGCCACCTGGCGGCCTCCTACTGTGCGGCTGATGGTTTGGTTGCCCATGGTTTGGAGATATCCATTTTTCAGGTAGTCGAACTCCAGGTTGACGGTAAACGGCTCAATGGGCGCGCCGGGCACGTTCTGCCGGCCAAAGGTCAGTTCGCCAAAAGCACGCGACCCCACCAGCAGCCCGCCGGATGCTCCTGCCGATAGTTCCAAGCGGTCTATTTTCAGAAATATGCTAAGCGGTACTTCCAGGTAGGAGTTAGTCACATCCATACGCATGGTACGCGTGCCGCCTGCCACAACCGGTGCGCTAGTAGCAGCACTGAATATCCAGTAAGAAGGGCCTTCGTACTCGTAGTTCATTCCCCTTTGGGCGTAGAGTATCTCGCCACGCACGCCCATCATGCTAGTCAATTTGTAGTTGAACGTAGCGCCTACGTGCAACCCGGTGGAGTAGGCAAACTTTTCCAGGTCTTTGCCCTGAGCATCTTTTTCTGAAGGGCCTTTGATGGTGCCAAAAGTCATACCTGCACGAAAGCCCCCAGAAAAAGCCGGCTGTGCTTGCAAGCGAAGACCGAAGGCAAGCCCCAGTGCAGCAATGGTGATGATGTGTTTGATCATGTCATTTTTTTAATTTTACCTTCTAAAGACTCCTCGATAGCGCAAAAGTTCGTCCAGAAAGCGAAAGGTGAGCCTCTATGAGGGCCTCACCTTTTACACATTTTGCCGATGGATTTGGCCGGCTCAGTTGCTTACCTTTCCGCGGATATTCCAGTTCACGCTTTCGCCGGTGCGTTGGATGTAGGTTCGCCACTGGTTGTCGAGTGTGAACAGCCAGTCGCCGCCGGCACGGTTGGGGCCTGCGTCGCAGCCTATGGTTTGGCCGCGCTCAGCATGGGTGAAGGCAATGGCAATCCACAACTCCTGGTCAGTGATCGCAATAGGCACGTCCAGCCTATGTACATTCCAGTTGAAAGGTCGCACTGAACTGGACACATCCTTGGAGTAAAGCAGGGGGCCAGGGGCATTGCCAGGGCCAGGCCCGTACACCTTTACCTGGGCGGCAGCGGGTCGGGGGCCGGTGTACCAATGCACTTCAGTGAGTTGCCTGCCACTGAACTGGCGGGTGCGGTCGGAGGTAAAGCGCACGGCAGTTTCGTGCTGGCCGGCTTCTAACAGGGGGCCAGTGGCATTGTCACCGTCTAATTGCAGAAAAAAATTGTCGTTGTCTTTATTACAGGAGCCCCAAAACAGCACCGCGCTTAAGGCAATTATAAGGTACTTGATCTTCATGACTCAATGATTTTGAGCAAAGTTAGGCCTTGAGGTGTTAACAAGCTTTTAATAACTGGTTAAACAAACCATAAACCTACACTGTTCATCGCCGGGGTTTTTGCCGAATTCGGGGGTGGTTCCATTCTTCCCGCTGCGCAAACTCCACAATTAGGCGGGCAATGTTCATAATGGATACAAATACTAAGTAGCCAAAAGTGAGCACTATGAAAATCCAGCGATAAGACCCAGCCTCCGATATACTGAGATGTGAAAATGCCCAGGCCATCAGACCAGAAAGCAAGGCTAGCCCTACAAAACTGTACATGGAGCGACCCCAATATTTGGCCCGATTGGGCGAAAATATGGAGCCGATCGCATTGAATACGGAAAAAATGAGCAAAAAGGAGGCCGCTGACATCCACGGAAACTTGACCGACACCTCCGTTAAGCCGGCGAGCGCCACCAACTTGGCCAATAAGACGGCTCCAAGGCTGCCCCCCAGGCATGCCAAAGCTTGCAAAAATGGATTTGCCGCTTTTTCGTATGCAGACATGCGTTTTGGTTCAGCTAGTTTTACCAGGCGCGATCGCGTCGCCCCACTGCTGCAACTGAACAGGCAATGAAACATCCGAGAGCGCATTTTGTTAAATATTGGCGGCGTTTTTAGTCTCTGTGTCGCCTTTGTTGTCAGTATGGAGTTGGTTAAATATCTCAACCTGGGGCGCATACCCTACCGCCAAGCCTGGAGCTTGCAAGAACAACTACTGCGCGAACTGGTGGACCGAAAACTAGCTAATCGCCAACGCCTGGGAGCCGGCCTGCCGGCCCTGCCGCAAACCCACTATCTGTTGTTTTGCGAGCACCCGCCCGTATATACCCTCGGCAAAAGTGGCGCCATGACCAATCTGCTGCTAAGCGAGGCAGAGTTGGAAGCCAACGGCTTTGAGTTTTTTCGCATCAACCGCGGCGGCGACATTACCTACCACGGCCCAGGGCAAATCGTAGGCTATCCCATATTCGACCTGGACAACTTCTTCACCGATGTGCACCGCTATGTGCGCTACCTGGAAGAAGCCGTCATCCGGACCCTGGCCGAATACGGCCTCCAGGCTGGCCGCGAGCAAGGCTACACTGGCGTATGGCTCGACGCCGACCACAACCGCCCCAAGCGCAAAATCTGCGCCATTGGCGTGCATCTGAGCCGGTGGGTTACTATGCACGGCTTTGCTTTTAATGTGAATACCAATCTGATGCACTTCCGCTACATCATACCCTGCGGCATTGCCGACAACGACAAAACCGTGACTTCCCTACAGCAGGAACTCGGCCATCCGCTCGACATGGACGAAGTACGCGAAAAACTAAGGGCACATTTTTCCCGTTTATTTAATTTTCAGTGGGCAAATTGACTGACTTTTGCCGCATCATTGGTTCGCTTTTTTTCAATTCAACGCTGAACAACAGCTACTTATCAGAACGCTCATGCTAAAAGACATCCCTGTACATAAAGTGGAGGACTTGGTCATTGCCATTGTGCCACGCACCGAGAATGACCCCGAGCAAGACGAACTCTGGGACGTAATCCTGCTCAACCTCAAAGAAGAACCCATCACCTGCGTGCTGGTCAACTCCACCGGGTATGGCGAGCGCAGAGCCGGTGAAAATCTACGTACCACTACGCTGCGCCATTTTTTTGAGGAAATCGGCCCTATGGCCACCGTACACATCGAACCTATTCAGACCCAACTGTTTGACCTGACCAACGAATACTGGGTTAGCTTCCTGCACGACAACTACATGTACGACAAAAAATATGTATTTGTGCGCGGCAGCATCACACCGGCGCACTTCACCAACATTCCCTTCATTAACCGCAAGGGCGTGATGATTCGTTAAGTACTCAAAAACCCTGACAAAACAAAATGGAACAAATACTACTCATGAACGAACAAGTCCCAACTGCCGTGCCCAGCACAGACGCGCCCGCTGCTCCTGCGCTCAAGCCCAAGAAGGTGAGCGAATCGGCCACTACTATGACTCAAATGGTCATGCCCAACGACACCAACCCCATGGGTAACCTCATGGGTGGCAACCTGTTGTGCTGGATGGATATCGCATGCGCTATCTGCGCCGGCAAGCACTGCGAGACGCATGTCGTCACTGCTTCAGTAGACCACGTATCCTTTCAGAAGCCCATTCGCGTGGGCGAAGTCGTCACGCTGGAGGCTCACGTCACACGTGCCTTCAATACCTCGGTAGAAGTCATTGTGGAAGTGTTTGCCTGTGACATCAAAGGGCATAACGTCCGGCGTTGCAACTCGGCCTTCTTCACCTTTGTGGCACTTGATGGCCACAACGGCAGCCCCGTACCTGTACCCCCCGTGTTGCCGCTGACCGAAATTGAGCAACAGCGCTACGAATCGGCGCCACGCCGCCGCGAGCTACGCCTACTGCTCGGCGGCAGAATTAAGCCGGAAGACGCACTGGAAATTCGTCATCTCTTTACCTGAAAATTTCGCTGCCATGCCTACCCAGCCGCACGTCAAGCACGGCACCACCGTAAAGCCCAGTATGGGGCAGTATGCCCGCCAGGAGTGGGCCATCATAGGTGCGTCTTGCAGCGTCATTCAGCAATTGGCCGAAGCGCTGAGCGCACACTTGGCTGGCCAATGGGACATAGCCTATCTCGATGCCGATCACGCCGCCGAAACCAAAGTGCCCAAGCCAGCGTTTGCCTTGCGCTATACTGACCAGATCAAAGGCCACCGGCTGGAGCAAGCTGGTGCACTCAGCAATTTTGACCTCCGACACTGGCTGCACCGCGCAGATGCAGTGCTCATCAATGGTAATCATTTCAGCGGGCAGCGCCAAATCGTCATTATAGACCCCGCTAAGCGGGAATCACTCTCCCGAAAACTCGACCGCCTCACAGATATTTCCGCTGTGCTGCTGCAAGAAGGGCAACAAAGCCCCTGGCCTTTCCTCACAGAGCGCCTGCAGGGCAAAACAACGACTATACTGCCCTTCCGCCACACAGAAGCCATAGCCCAATGGCTGGCCGACCAACTGCAAGCTGCCACACCACCCCTTCGAGGGCTGGTACTGGCTGGCGGGCGCAGCACCCGCATGGGGTGCGACAAAGGCCTGATACGATACCACCACAAGCCCCATCGCGAATACATGGCCGACCTGCTGGCACCACTGTGCAAGGAGGTGTTCATCAGTTGCCGCCCCGAACAAGCCGCCGAAATCCAGGCGCCCTACCGCCCCCTACCCGACTCCTTCCATGACCTGGGGCCATATGGGGCTTTGCTATCGGCGTTTCGGGCATACCCTGATTCTGCCTGGATGGTAACAGCTTGCGACCTGCCCTTGCTAGATGCCGATAGCCTGCAGTTTTTAGCTGCACGCCGCAATCCCTCTTGTACAGCTACGGCTTTTCAAAGCCCAGAGGATGCCTTTCCCGAACCACTCATTGCCGTGTGGGAGCCCAAGGCTTATCCTACCCTACTGGAGTTTTTGGCTCAGGGCTACTCCTGCCCCCGTAAGGTGCTCATCCAGTGCCATGCCCAACTGCTGACCGCACCTAACCCAAAAGCGCTGACCAATGTGAATACGCCGGAAGAGTGGGCAGCACTGGTCGGATCTGGCCACACTGAGTAGTAGGGGGTGTAGAATCGCAGGTATTGTACTGAGCAACGCCAAGTTTTGTGCATGATCTGCGGATGACACTCACACAAAGTCTAGGATTATAGTGCTCATGATCTTTTTTGGGGTTGTCAAAGAACTTTTTGATTTACCCATACCTTTGCGCAGCTATGCTTGCATTCATCCAACGAACGCTTTGAGGCTCATGACCCACGCTGAATTTCGCGCCCGCGCACACCAACTAGCCGACTGGATGGCCGACTACTTTGAGCAAGTGGCTCAATACCCAGTAAAGCCCGCTGTAAAACCCGGCGAGATCAAAGCCCGACTACCCGATGCTGCACCTGCTCAGGGCGAACCTTTCGAAGCGCTCATGGCTGACTTCGAACGTATTATCTTGCCGGGCATGACCCATTGGCAACACCCACAGTTTTTTGCCTACTTTCCTGCCAGCCGAAGCGCACCCTCTGTACTGGCCGAAATGCTCACTGCTGCCCTGGGCGCGCAGTGCATGATATGGCAAACCTCGCCCGCCGCCGAAGAACTGGAGGAGCGCGTCATGGAATGGCTTCGTCAAATGTTGGGCTTACCCGAACACTGGACGGGCGTCATACAAGACACCGCCTCTACTGCCACCCTGGCCGCCCTGCTTACCGCCCGCGAGAAAGCCACTGACTGGCAAGTACTTCGGCAAGGTTTTTACCAGACCCCCCGGCTGCGGGTATATGCCTCTAACCAGGCACACTCTTCCATACTCAAAGACGTGCGCTTGGCCGGCTTCGGCGAAGACAACCTCGTGCACATCCCCGTGGATAACAACTATGCCATGATACCCCAAGCTCTGGAGCAAGCCATCCAGCAAGACCTAGCCAAGGGATACAAGCCGACTTGTGCAGTAGCCTGCCTGGGTACAACCAGTTCTACAGCTATAGACCCACTACAGCCCATCGGCGAAATTTGCCGCCGCTACAACGTCTTCCTTCACGTGGATGCTGCCTATGCTGGTACCGCCTTGCTACTACCCGAAATGCGCTGGATGAGTCAGGGTATAGAGCTAGCCGACAGCTTCGTGTGCAATCCGCACAAGTGGATGTTCACTAACTTTGACTGCACGGCTTACTACGTACGCGACAAACAAGCCCTGCTGCGAACCTTCAGCATACTGCCCGAATACCTAAAAACCCCTGAAGACCACCTGGTAAATAACTACCGCGACTGGGGCATACCTTTGGGGCGACGCTTCCGAGCGCTTAAGCTCTGGTTTGTCATTCGCACCTACGGCATAGAGGGACTGCAGCAAAAAATCCGCAACCATATTGCCTGGGGGCAGCGCATGGCGCGCATTATTGATGAAGACCCCGACTTTGAACGCATGGCCCCCACACCGCTTAACCTGGTATGCTTTCGATACCATCCCACCGATGTACACGACGAGCCAACCCTTGACCGCCTCAACGAAGACCTGCTGCTACGCCTCAACGCTAGCGGGCGCATTTTACTGACGCAAACCCGACTAAACGGCCGCTACGTCATTCGCATGGTGGCTGGCCAAACCGAAACAACCTGGGAAAACTGGGTACAGGGGTGGGGGGAGTTGAAGCGAGCAGCAGGAAGCAGGCGCTAGGCAGTGGCTTTATTACTTGGAGCAGTTGAGCAAGGGAGCTCAATGCTGGTCTTAGCGTTTCCTTCTTGCAGTCGGGCTTGACCATCAAAGTATTGTGATGTGCGCCAGCGCTTCAGGCCAGCGCTTGCGTTTGTATAGTTGCACTACCATGCACAGAGGCTAGTTTTTAAGGGCGCAACGTACACTAACTGCGCAACTCGTGGCTTGTCGTCGCGCTCAAGTATGTTCGCGCGAAGAGCGCGAAGGCTGTCCTTTCCACTGCCCACCGGTGCCACTATGTGGTATGCGCTTCTACTACCTTCTCGCAGGCCTCGTCGAGCATTTGAAACACGGGCTCAAAGCCGTTGTCATTCCAGTAGGGGTCGGGAACGCTCTGATTTTGATCAGGGTGCAAGTAGTTGAGAATCATTTGCACTTTGGCTTCGTCAGCACTGTACTGGCGGGCCATTTGGAGTACGTGGTTGTGGTTGTTAGCGTCCATGGTGAGTATGAGGTCGAAGTTGCGCAGATCAGCGGGCTGTATTTGCCGGGCGCGCTGGTAGCTGATGTCAATACCGTGTTGCCGCGCTACCTTAATGGCGCGCTTGTCAGGTTTTTCTCCGGTATGCCAACTACCGGTGCCGGCAGAGTCTACCTGCCAGGGAAGGCCTTTTTTCTGGATTTTGTCTTTGAGAATACCTTCTGCGAGCGGAGAGCGGCAGATATTGCCAAGGCATACCATAAGAATTTTCATACCAGCGTTAGATTTTTGCTGTAAAGGACGCGATATTTGCAGCCTGAAACGGGTATTCATTTTACTTGAGCGTAGCAACAACTGCTCGGTCAGAATTGTTGGCACGCCGGTAGAAAGTAATACCACTTGAAGTAAACATTATTTTCCATGAAAATCGTGATTGCCGGAGCAGGCGACGTGGGCTTCCACCTGGCCGAACTGCTGGCATACGAGGACAAAGACATCGTCCTCATTGACACGGACCAAGACGTACTAGACTACGCCTCTACTCATCTTGACGTGCTGACCATCAAAGGAGACTCCGGCTCGCCTACGGTGCTGGAGCGTGCAGATGTAGAGCGCGCCAATCTTTTTCTGGCCGTTACCACTTCGGAGAAAACCAACTTGATGTCAGCCATTTTGGCCAAAAAACTAGGCGCCCGCCAGACCATAGCGCGCGTCAATAGCGTGGAATACCTCTCGGAGGAGAACAAGGAAATGTTCCGAGAGTTGGGTATTGACACCCTCATCTCTCCGCAGGAACTGGCCGCCGCTGAGATCACTCGTCTGGTGCAGCAGTGCTCGTTCACCGACATCTTCGAGTTTGAAAACGGCAAGATCGCCCTGGCCGGCATCACGCTTGAGGAAGGCTCGCGCTTGGTCAACGTGCCGCTGAGCAACTTCAAGCAATTTTGCACCGTGGACAACGTGCGCCCCATTGCCGTGCTACGCGGGCACCAAACCATCATTCCGCATGGTGATACGGTACTGCGCCGAGGCGACCATGTCTATTTCATTACCAAGCGCGCCAATATTAACGAGCTCAACGAACTCGTAGGCAAACGCAAGGTGAAGCTCAAAAACGTGATGATTATAGGCGGCACATCCTTGGCTTTGGCCACCGCTAAACGCCTGGAAAACGACTATAACGTCACCTTGATTGAAAAGGACAAGGACGTGTGCAAGGAACTGGCCGACACCCTCAAGAACACGCTCATCATTCATGGCGACCCTAGCAACATCAACCTCATGGAGGAAGAAGGCCTCAGCCGAATGGATGCCTTCATAGCCCTAACCCCCAACTCGGAGACCAACATCATTGCCAGCCTCACGGCCAAGAACTTCGGTGTGTACAAAACCATTGCTCAAGTAGAAAACAAGGAATACACCCACATCTCGCAAAACATAGGAGTGGATACGCTCATTAACAAAAAACTCATTGCTGCCAACAACATCTTCCGCTTTGTACGCAAGGGGCGTATCGAAGCCATTACCAGCCTGCATGGTGTGGATGCCGAGGTCATCGAGTTTGTTGTCACCAAGTCTAATCAACTGACTCGCAAGAATCTGCGCGAACTACACTTCCCCCAGACGGCGCTCATCGGCGGGGTGATACGCGGCGAAGAAAGCCTAATTCCCAACGGAGATTTTCGCTTGGAAATCAACGATAGGGTTATCGTATTTGCCATGCCGGAAGCCATCGCAAAGGTGGAGCAACTGTTTCGCTAAAGCCTGTGGGGGGTATGATCAATTTCAGGCCAATCATCCGCTTCAACGGCATTTTGCTGCTCATCATTAGCGCTTTCATGCTTACGGCGCTACCGGTGTCGTGGTATCATGGGGGAGAAGATTTTGCTCCATTATGCTGGTCGGCGTTGTGCTGTATGGGCGCTGGGTTGCCAGGGTGGCTTTTGTTGCGTGGCAAGAGCGGCGGGCAAATTGGCAAGCGCGAGGGGTATTTGATTGTAGCCTTGGGTTGGTTTGTCATGGCGGCGTTCGGCATGTTGCCTTATCTGTTCAGCGGCGTATTGCCAGCCTGGCACGACGCTTTTTTTGAAACAGCTTCGGGGATCACCACCACTGGTGCCAGTGTACTGACCAATATTGAATCGGTACCTGCAGGCTTGCTGTACTGGCGTAGCCTTACCCAGTGGATCGGCGGTATGGGCATCATCGTGCTTACAGTAGCCCTGATGCCCCTGTTAGGTATTGGCGGTATTGAGCTGTTCGTGGCCGAAGCCCCTGGCCCTACCTCCGACAAGGTGCATCCGCGTATCCGGGAAACAGCCAAGCGCTTGTGGCTCATCTATGTGGGGCTTACCGTGCTGTTGGCAGTACTGCTCTGGGCTGGCGGCATGAGCGGATTTGATGCCGTCAACCATGCGCTGACCACCATGGCCACCGGCGGCTTCTCGACCAAGAATGCGAGTATGGCGCATTTTAACAGCCCGTTTTTGCAGTATGTGGTTATTGTTTTTATGATTGCTGCTGGCACGAACTTCACCATACATTACTACCTGCTAAAGCGGCGCTTCAGCAACATGTGGCGCAACGAAGAGTTCAGGACGTTTCTCATCATGCTGGCCTCTTTGACGGCAGTGGTCAGCCTGGCCTTGTTGCTAAACAAGGGCTACCCCTGGGAGAGGGCTTTTCGGGAGGGTTTTTTCCAGGTGGTGTCTATCGTTACTACCACTGGATTTGTATCGGCAGACTACGCGCAGTGGGGTTCGGGCGTGGTCATGCTGCTTTTTTTGTGCCTGTTCTTGGGCGGGTGTGCTGGCTCTACGGCAGGTGGTATCAAAATTATACGGCACTTGGTGTTTATCAAAAATTCTTACCTGGAGTTCAAGCGCATTCTGCACCCCAGGGCTATCGTGCCGCTTAAAATCAGCGGCGAAGTAGTAGCGCCTAGGGTTATGACGCACATTATTATTTTCCTTTTGTTGTATTTGTTGCTTACTTTGCTGGGCAGTTTGGCGCTGTCTATCATGGGCATTGATTTTGCTACGGCCATTGGCGCTACGGCCACCTCGGTGGGCAATGTAGGACCGGCTATTGGCAAGGTAGGCCCCACTGACAACTTTGCCTGGATGCCGCCAGCGGCTAAGTGGGTGCTTTCAGTGCTCATGATTATGGGGCGGCTAGAGATATTCACTATTGTGGTGCTGCTCACGCCGTTCTTTTGGAAATCAAACTGAGCGCTACATATTTGTGATTTAATAAATGAACCGTCAAGGCGTTCAAGCCAGTCAAAAAAACGTAAAATACCCAACATGGATACACCCATCCGTACCATGGCCGAAATGGCCGCTGCTGGCCAAGCGCCAGAAATTCTCTTTTGGGTAGGCTGCGCCGGCAGCTACGACGCTCGCGCCCAAAAGGTGACGCGGGCTTTTGCCGAAATCCTGCATCGGGCGAGTATTTCCTTCGCCATTTTGGGCAATGAAGAGCGCTGCACCGGCGACCCCGCCCGCCGAGCTGGCAACGAGTTTCTCTTTCAGATGCTGGCACTGCAAAATGTAGAAACACTGAACATGTACAGCGTCAAAAAAATAGTGACAGCCTGCCCACACTGCTTCAATACCCTCAAAAACGAATATCCTGCACTAGGAGGCCATTACGAGGTAATACACCACACCCAGCTGCTGCAACAGCTCATCCAGGAGGGTCGCATCAAGATCAAGGAAGGCGGCGCACTTAAGGGCAAGTGCATTACCTATCATGACTCCTGCTATCTCGGGCGCGTCAATGGGGTGTATGAAGCGCCGCGTGCTGTGCTGGAAGCCCTGGATGCCAACCTGGCAGAGATGAAGCGCTCGCGTAGCAACGGCCTGTGCTGCGGCGCTGGCGGCGCGCAGATGTTCAAGGAAGACGAGCCAGGGCGCACACGCATCAACATAGAGCGCACTGAAGAAGCTCTTGCCACTGGCGCTACTGTCATTGCTGTAAACTGCCCCTTCTGCCTCACCATGATGAGCGACGGCGTCAAAGCCAAAGACAAGCAAGACGAAGTGATGGTATATGACCTGAGCGAGTTGATCCTGTGAGCGCGGGCGTTCGTCGCCGCTACCGCCCAGCTAATTAACATCTCATTTGCAAAACAGTACTTGCGCATTCTACAAAGTGTGGTTTATCTTTGTGGCCGTTTGGTAGTCAATCAACTGTACCAGTGGAAAAATTGCTGCATTGGTTTTTGTTGTTCGCCTTGGTTTCGTTTTTTGAGACCAACCACTGCGCTATACCTCTCCCCCAGGCCGACAATTACCCTCTGGACACCGAGGAAATAGAAAAAGCTTGCTGCCTTGAACTGGAGGAGACGAGCAAGCTATTGGAAGGCTTCCAGACGCGTCTCTGCTCCGGCGGCAATTCACCGGCTTTCCAGGGCGGTCTGCCCCATTCGAGCTGTGGGCTGTCTGGGCGCACCTACCTTTTGTCGTTGTACGAGCGGCAATATACTGGCGCCAAAAGCTATGCTGCTCGCAAGCGGCAAAAACTCGGTAAACTACCCCTGTATATTCTCTACTGCGACCTCAAGGGATTTCTGCCTGCCTAAGTCCGCTTCTCCGGTGGCAAGGGGCTGATAACCAGGCTTTTTGAACAGCCTGGATGACTGCCCTGCGCGCCTGCGCCGCAGCCTGCATGGCTGCGCGCTGCAAGCTGTGTTGAGTTGTATTTTTTCAAAGGTGCACTTTATTAAAATTTTTGATGGCTATGGAAAAGCCTTCTCAAAACCAGCCTATACTCACCGATGGTTGGGCAGGGCTCAAAGCACATGGCATAACAGACGCTATATCGGGATTCATTGTATTTCTATTGGCATTGCCGCTGAGCCTGGGTATTGCCAAGGCTTCCGATTTTCCGCCTATTACGGGTTTGCTCACAGCCATCATTGGCGGCATCGTGGTCAGTTTCCTGGCGGGGTCCAGGCTTACCATCAAGGGGCCGGCTGCCGGGTTGATCGTGATTGTGGCCGGGGCAGTGGCCGATTTTGGCGGAGGCGAAACCGGGTGGAAACTCGCCCTGGGCGCCATCGTAGCAGCCGGCGTGATGCAGCTATTGTTTGGCGTATTCAAACTGGGCAAACTAGCAGACGTTTTTCCGCTTTCAGCCATACACGGTATGTTGGCAGCCATAGGCATCATCATCATAGCCAAGCAAATACCTGTTTTGCTGGACATTGATCCCACCCTAACCAAGGGCAAAGAACCGCTGGAACTCATCCGCGATATCCCCATGTTCCTTACCAGGCTTGACCCCAAGGCTACGCTGATTGGGGTTATCAGTTTGTGGGTCATGATGAGTTGGCATCAAAATCGCAGCAAGTTTTTAAAGTTGATTCCGGCGCCACTGGTTGTGCTGCTGATTGCTGTGCCGGCGCAGGTACTCATGGATTTTCAGCACACTGAGCCTACCTACGCGCTGGTGCATATTGGCAACCTGTTGGAGGTAGTGAAAATAAACGTGAGTTTTGCCGGAGTGGCGCAACTGGGCATGTTCGTCAAGTACGTGATCATGTTTGCGCTAGTGGGCACGCTGGAATCCTTACTTACGGTGAAAGCCATTGACATGATGGACCCCTACAAGCGCAAATCTAATGCCAACCAGGATCTCATTGCTATTGGCATAGGCAATGTGCTGGCTGGCATCCTGGGCGGGCTGCCCATGATTTCGGAGGTAGCGCGTAGCTCCAACAATGTGAACAACGGCGCTAAAACCCGTTGGGCCAACTTCTTCCACGGTTTTTTCATCCTGGTGTTTGTGTTGTTTGCCTCTCATCTCATCGAAATGATTCCCAACACTGCCCTGGCGGCCATGCTCATCACGGTGGGTATCAAGTTGGCGCATCCCAAGGAGTTTGTCCACATGTTTCGTATCGGCACAGAGCAGTTGGCCATCTTCCTGACCACCATTTTCTTTACGCTGTATGAAGACTTGCTGGTGGGCATTGCAGCCGGTATGTTGCTCAAGATCGTTATTCACCTGGTGAATGGCGCGCCCTGGAAAAACCTGTTCAAAGCGCCGGTCAGTGTATCTTTCGACAACGGTCATTACCTGGTGGAGATAAGCCAGGCTGCCGTGTTTACCAACTGGATAGGTATCAAAAGCCAGTTGGAATCCATTCCTCAAGGCATGGAAGTAACGATTGACCTGTCGAAAACCCAACTGGTGGACCACTCCGTGATAGAAAATCTGCACCATTTTGAACACGATTACATGACATCTGGTGGGCGCGTCTTCATCCAGGGGTTGGATAACCACAAGCCGCTTTCTCCGCACAAACTCGCCGCGCATAAAAAAGCCAAAAATGGCATACATGGATAATTTCGCAGAACCGAAACTAAACTAAAGCTATGACCATCCATAAATCATCCCTGAACACCTCATCAAAGGGATTCCAAGAGGAGCAGGTACTGCACCGCTTGGCGCATTACCTGCCCTCGCAAACCCCGCTCAAGGACTTCATCCACCACAATTCGCTCCATGCATTTCAGGACATGAAGTTCTACGACGCCATTTTCAAGGCTTCCAAGATGTTTGGCTACCAGGTGACTTTGCAACTTAATGAGTATCGCAAGTTGTTCAAGATTGGTCGCATTCGTCGCGACATTTTGGAGAAACTCATTGTAGAGCGCAAGGGCGCCGCTCATCTGGAGCATTGGCTGTTTAAAACCCTGAACCAACGGCACGACTACAACATAGACCCCCGTATCGGACGGCTGCGCGCTTGCTGGAAAGAGGCCTACCACATAGACCTGGACAATCTGGTACAGCCTCTGCTGTTTCGCATGGTGGTCAGTTATCTGGACCAAGGCATTGCGCTTTGGCACTTCCCCTTTGAAGACAAGGGGCTACTGGCGGCAGTACGGGAGTTGGAAAAACGGAGTTTGGTCAGTTTCTTTAGAACCCGATACGCCCGCACTCTGCTGATGGACGAAACGCTCACTTTGAAGCAGTTGCTAAATGTAGTGGTGGGCGAAGAATCCTTCTATGAGCAATATCTTTTTGACCAAGCCTTTGCCCATCGCGGCTGGTCGGGCATGGTTGCTACACTGGAGCAGCGCCCCGACACCCTGCTGTACCGAAAGCGCATCACGCTCAGGGAATTCATTATGCTGGAGTTGCTCATGGAGATAGACGCGCTTGACCATGAGTTGGGCAAGGGGCGCTGGCGGCCGTTAGTGAAGGCTGCTCAGCCGGCATCGCTGGACTTGTTTGCCGATGTACCGCTTACGGAGTTTCACGAAGTACTTATGATTTGGCAAGATGCTTTTGAATGGAGCTATTACGATGAGGTACTAGCAGGCTTGCAGCAGCTCAAGGGTTTCAAGACGCAAAAAGACCCAGATACCACAGAAGAGAGGGTATTCCAGGCTATCTTTTGCATAGATGAGCGAGAGGACTCGCTGCGGCGGCATATTGAAATGACCCAACCCCGCTGCGAAACCCTGGGTGCGCCTGGTTTTTTTGGCGTAGAGTTTTTCTTTCAGCCTGCCGGCGGAAAGTTTTACGAAAAGCTATGCCCGGTGTCCGTGACGCCCAAATACCTGATTAAGGAAAAGGAAGCCAAGGGGCATCGCAAGCGCGAGTTACTCTACACCAAGCGTTCGTACACCTTCATACAGGGCTTTTTATTATCGTTGTCTTTGGGTTTGTGGGCTGCCGTCAAGTTGTTTTTGGACCTGTTTCGGCCCAAGATGAGCCCGGCCATATCCAACGCCTTTGCACACATGCAAATGGATGCGGAGTTAATTATTGAAAACCCCGGACCAGATGCTGTGGAAAACGGGCTGCAAATCGGCTTTACCGTGCCCGAAATGGCTGAGCGGGTAGAGCGCTTGCTGCGCGGCATTGGATTGGTGCAGCATTTTGCTCCGTTGGTATACGTAGTGGGGCATGGCTCCAGCAGCGCCAACAACCCCCATCACGGGGCGCACGATTGTGGCGCTTGTAGCGGCCGGCCGGGTTCGGTCAATGCCAGAGTGTTTGCCTTCATGGCCAATCATCCTGAAGTGCGTAATACCCTGTACAGCAGAGGTTTGCACATTCCAGATACTACGCGATTTGTGGGCGCGTTGCACGATACTGCCGCCGATCAGATAGCCTTCTACGACACGCACTTGCTGCCAGAGGCGTTGCTACAATTGCACAAGCGCTGTGCTGATGACTTTGAACGTGCCCTGGACCTCAACGCCAAAGAACGCTCGCGGCGCTTTGCCTCTATCAACACCCGTGCCGACATCCGAAAGGTGCGCGAGGCCATCCGGCGCCGCTCAGTGTCTTACTTTGAACCGCGCCCGGAGCTGGGGCACGGCACCAACGCCTTGTGCTTTGTGGGGCACCGCAGCCTTACCAAGGGCTTGTTTTTGGACCGCCGCGCCTTTATGAACTCCTATGACTATCGCACCGACCCCGACGGCAAATTCTTGTTGGAAGTAATGAAACCACTACCGCCAGTGTGTGGAGGTATCAACCTGGAATATTACTTCTCCAGGGTGGACAACTACAAGCTGGGCGCTGGCACTAAACTACCGCACAACGTGATGGGCCTCATTGGCGTGGCCAACAGCAGCGATGGCGACCTGCGCCCCGGGTTGCCGTTGCAAATGATTGAAGTACACGACCCCATTCGACTGCTTATCCTGGTAGAGCACTACCCAGAAGTTGTGTTGCGCACCATTCGCCAACAACCCGAGTTGTATAATTGGTTCAAGGATGAGTGGGTGCATCTGGTAGCCATTCACCCAGATGACAACACTTTCTATTACTTCACAAACGAGCGCTTCGAACTTTACACGCCACTGAAAGACCGCATAGATACTACGCCTGATATATACGCGCTCATCGAGCAGGCGCAAGAAATGGAGAGCAACTATATCGTGGACGCCACCAAGGAAAACCTTCCGGTACACATTATCACACATTGAAACACTCAATTCCATGAATCAACTGCTTGCCGTCATTGCCGTATGGCCTTTGCTGGGCTTTGTACTGAGCCTGTTGCCTGGTCACAGGCAGGAGAAGGCCATTTTTGCTGCTGCTATTGGCACGGTTATTGTGCACTTCGGATTGCTGATTGTTTGGCTGGTATTTTGGGCCGCCCAGGGATTTGCCCATGCCTATTGGAAGGGATTTGACCTGTATGCTACTCGTAGTGCGCACTTCACCATTGACTTTTACTTTGACACCTACACGGCGGTATATCTGTTGGTGACGGTGCTGCTCACTTTTGTCATCATGATGTTTAGCCGGTACTACATCCACCGGGAAAAGGGTTACAAGCGCTTTTTCAATAACATCCTGTTCTTTTATTTTGGACTGACCATGGTATTGATAGCTGGCAACCTGGAGACGCTGCTTATCGGCTGGGAGTTTATCGGGGTTACTTCGTTTTTTCTCATCGCCTTTTATCGGGATCGCTACCTGCCTGTGAAGAATGCCTTGAAGGTAGTGTCTTTGTACCGTATAGCTGACATATTCATGCTACTGGGCATTTGGCTTTACCACCACTACTTTGAGCACAACGTGAGTTTTTTTGAGTTGCACAACCTGATGCCCAAGGGCGAGCCTTTGGTGCACGACCATTTTTTTGCAGTGGGCATACCTGCGGCTTTCCTGGTGGCGGCACTGGTCAAGTCGGCCCAGTTGCCGTTTTCGTCGTGGTTGCCCCGCGCTATGGAAGGGCCAACCTCTTCATCGGCTATTTTCTATAGCTCTTTATCGGTGCACATTGGGGTATTTTTGCTCATTCGTACCTATCCGCTGTGGCAGGAGCAGGCTTGGTTTGAATATGCGCTTATTGTCATTGGCTTGGCTACCAGCATAGTAACTACCCTTATAGCGCGGGTGCAAAGCACCGTGAAAACCCAGATAGCCTACTCCTCGATTGCGCAAATAGGCCTAATGATGGTAGAGGTGGCGCTAGGCTGGCACACTTTTGCCTTGATTCATTTTGCTGGCAACGCCTTTTTGCGCACCTACCAACTGTTGGTATCGCCGTCAGTGCTGAGCTACATGATCCATGACCAGTTCTTTCATTTTTCGCCGCCGCAGCACCACCTTCGCCCTGGCTTCTGGAACCGAGTGTATTGGTCGATATTTGTATTGAGCATCCGGGAGTGGAACCTGGACAGCATCATGTACCGATTGTTGTGGATGCCCCTCAAGCGCTTGGGCAACAGCCTGAACTTCATGACGGCCAGGTATGCCGTATATGTATTTTTGCCATTGTACATATTGGGGTTAGCAGGGGTAGTATTTAGCCTGGCTATGCCTGGCGTGTTGCTCGCCTGGATGCCTGTTTTGTTAGCGCTCATTAGCCTGCTAATGGTAATCAAGGCTTTTGTTAAGCGCGAAGAGGCCCACAATGCCTGGGTGTTGGTCATTGTGAGCCAGCTGTTTCTGGCACTGGCTATTGCCTACAACGGGCAGTTCGACCCTGTGCAGATGATCATGTTTTACAGTGGCATCCTGGTATCGGGCGCGCTGGGGTTCCTGGTTTTCTACTATTTGCGGAAAGCTAAAGAGTCATTAAGTTTAAAGCGTTTTCAGGGGCATTCCTATGAGCGGCCTCGCTTGTCGGTGGTTTTTCTGATTGCCAGTCTTGGGCTGATAGGTTTCCCCATTACCCCCACTTTTATAGGCGAAGATCTCATGCTGGGGCATATACACAAAAACCAATATTTGCTCACATTTCTCATCGCTTTGACGCTGATTGTGGCCGGGCTGGCCGTCTTGCGCATTTATGCGCGCTTGTTCCTGGGGCCGCATCAGGAAACTTACCATGAGATTGCCTATCGGTCGTCATGACGACCCAGGGCAGTAGCAGATAAATGCGCTTGTAGTGAGCTCCCCCGCCTTTTGTCAGCAAACTTTTTGCTGCACTGGTTGTTCTGCTTGCTTAATTTATTTGCCACAAAAGCGATGATAAATTGGAACAAAGTACTGCAACTGGCCGAGACCGGCAACCTGACCCCGCCGCGTCGCTTGGAAAAGACCGACGCCGAGTGGCGCGCCCAACTCTCTATGGAACAGTATCGCATTACCCGTGCGCATGGTACCGAGCGCCCCTGGAGCGGCGAGTACTGCGAAGCTCACGACCCCGGCCTATACGCGTGCGTGTGCTGCGGGGTCGAGTTGTTCGATTCACGCCAGAAGTTTGACAGTGGTACCGGCTGGCCCTCCTTCAGCCAACCAGCAGCTGAAAATGTCATTCAATACCGCGTGGATACCAGTTTTGGGATGAAGCGCGTAGAAGTGTGCTGCAACGTATGCGACGCCCACCTGGGGCATGTCTTTCCTGATGGGCCACCGCCCACGCGGCTCAGGTACTGCATCAACTCCGCGGCTTTAAAGAAACTTTAACTCTGCCAATGGCGGCCTTGCTTCAATATTCGTCTGATTTTGTACGTTGATTACGTGCCTTTTAAAAGGCGATTCAAAAACTCAAACCACACTATGCCGAAATACAGCATCTTCCTCTTGACTTTGGCCTTGTGCACCAGCCTCTGGACGCAAGCGCAAACTCCCAAAACAAAAGGCCAACTGACTACCGCCCAGGAATCGGACCCTCAGGCCAAGGCCATTCTGGATAAGCTACGCAAAAAATACCAGGGCTACCAGTCTTTAGAGCAGGCCTTTACCCTCGAAATTGAACTACCCGAACAGAAAAAGGAGGTGCAGCAAGGCAAAATGGCCAAGCAAGGCAAAAAATACCGCGTGGACCTAGCCTCTCAATCTATCATCTGCGATGGCGCCTCCCTATGGCTGGTGTTGCATCAAAACAAAGAGGTGCAGATCAACAACCTACCTGACCCCGCTGACGACGAAACCGTTCTGTCGCCCGAAGCGCTATTCAACTTTTACGAAAAGGGCAAGTTTGTTTATTTTCTGGTCAATGAAACTACGGCGGCCGGAAAAGTCGTGCAGGAGATTGAGTTCAAACCCTTAGACAAAAACTCCGAGTACAGCAAGTTCAGACTTACCGTGGAGAAAGCAACCCTCAACGTGCTCAGCATGAAGGCTTTTGGCAAGGACGGCTCGCGTTATACCCTCAATCTGGGCACGCTCACCCCCAACAAGGCCTTTGCTGCCCAGCACTTCAGTTTCGATAAAGCCAAATACCCTGGCTATCGGGTGGAAGACCTGCGTGATTGAGCCGCCCACAAGAAGACTTTTGTAAAAAAATACCCGAGGTACTTGCCAATTGCTGAAACCTGCCTATCTTTATTCTCCATTGTGAATGACAGTCTATGGAATTTGAAGAAGGCCTGGGAGCGCCCTCTACCCACAAGTACAAATTTCGCGAACTCAAGGTCTACGCCTCTACCGAGTGGTTGGCTGACAATAAGAAAAAGTACCGGCAGGTGTTCGACCGGTATGAGACCAGCTACATCTATGCCGAGTTGTCCTTGTACAACAAGCTCTTTGATGTACAAGACTGGGAAGCCGACATCCAGCTCAAGTGCTACTCCCTCAAGCGAGGCCGCCGCGAAGTTTGCACCCTTGACCTCAAAAACAAAAAAATTAGCAAGCTCGACCCCATTGTATATATCCGCGAAGGCTGGGGCAACAAAACCGAAGGCGCTTTCTGGAAGCGCGGCACCTACTTGTGGGAAGCCTGGGTGGACGGCCAGAAACTCGGCACCAAGTACTTCTACATCGAAGATGCCGGACGCGAGTTCTTCCAGAGCGGCTCTATGTATGCTGACGTACACACCTTGCGCCTGTACGAAGGCCCCTACGACGATGTGCCCGAGTTTGAGCGCACCTATCTCAAACGATTCAGCAGCGAAGAAACCCGCTATGTCTATCTCGAAATCGTGCTGCTTAACGAACTCCTAGGCCGCCCTTGGCAGTGCGAGCTGTTCGTCAAATTCTACAACGATGCCCGCGAACTCAAAGGCCAGGTAGTGCGCTTGCAGCAAATTGGCAAAAACGACGAGTACATCCGCCTCACTGCCGGGTGGGGGTCCAACGTCAAAGGCTCCTGGCGCAAAGATCGCTATACCGCCGAACTCGTATTCATGGACCGCCTCATGGCCGTAGTACCCTTTGAAGTCAGCGACGATATTGAGCCAGGCATCGCCCCAGCCATACTGCCCGACCAGCCGGCGCCTGTAGTGCTGGGTGAGGAAGAGGATAACTCCGAAAAGTTTGAAGATGTCATGGCCAAACTGGATTCCCTCATCGGCCTGCACGAAGTCAAAACTCAGGTGCGCAACCATGCTCGCTACATCCAGTTCTTGCAACTACGCAAGGAAAAAGGCTTCGAAGAACGCGACCAGATCAACGTGCACTCTGTATTCATTGGTAACCCCGGCACCGGTAAAACCACTGTGGCCAGTATGATGGGCAAGCTCTACAAGAAAATGGGGCTATTGTCCAAAGGCCATGTCACTGAGGTAGACCGCGTAGATCTCGTGGGCGAATACATCGGCCAAACTGCCCCCAAAGTCAAAGACGTGATCGAAAAAGCCCGCGGCGGCGTACTCTTCATTGACGAAGCCTACGCCCTGGCTCGCTCCAATGATGACAGCAAGGACTTTGGCCGGGAAGTCATCGAAATCCTCGTCAAAGAACTCTCCAACGGCCCTGGTGATCTGGCTGTCATTGTAGCTGGCTACCCCAAGGAAATGAAGCACTTCCTGGATTCCAACCCCGGTCTAAAGTCGCGTTTTAAGCATTATTTTGAGTTTCGGGACTACCTGCCCCAGGAACTCTCCCAGATCGCAGTATATGCCTGCTCTGAGAAGGGCGTGGTGCTCACCGAAGCCGCCCGAAAAAAACTGGACGAAATCATCCTGGATGCTTACCGCCGCCGTGACCGCACTTTTGGCAATGCCCGATTCGTGTATGACCTTATCGAAAAAGCCAAGGTCAACCTCGGCCTGCGCGTGATGGCGACACCCCAGCCGGAGCAAATCGAAAACCCCGTACTGGCCACCATCGAAGAGGAAGACGTCATGCTCCTGGCTGCACCGACCAACCAAGAACGGCCTTTCATACCCGTAGATGAGGCCCTCCTCCAGGAAAGCCTCCTTGAACTCAAGCAACTCATTGGCATGGAGAAGGTCAAAGCCCAGATCAACGAAATGGTGTGGCTGGTGCGCTACTACCGCGAAACGGGCAAAGACGTGCTCAACAGCTTTTCCCTACATACAGTGCTGGTGGGCAACCCCGGCACTGGCAAGACTACCGTGGCCCGTATCCTCACCAAAATTTACAAAGCCCTCGGTATGCTGGAGCGTGGCCACATGGTAGAAACCGACCGCCAGGGCCTCGTAGCCGGATACATGGGCCAAACCGCTATCAAAACTGCCGAGAAAGTGGACGAAGCCATGGGCGGCGTTCTTTTCATTGACGAAGCCTACGCCTTGTCTTCGCGCAGTGGGCCTCATGGCGACTTCGGCGACGAAGCCATCCAAACCCTACTCAAACGCATGGAAGACCATCGCGGGCAGTTCTTCGTGTTTGTGGCCGGATACCCCGACAACATGGAGCAGTTTCTCAAAACCAACCCCGGCCTCAACAGCCGTTTCGACAAGGTGCTCAAGTTTGAAGACTACTCCCCCGCCGAGCTCTGCCAAATTGCCCACCTCATGTTGGCCGAGCAAAATCTTGTGCCCGACCCAGAGGCCGAGGCTCATCTCAAAGCATACCTGACGTTCCTATATGAATACCGCGACAAATACTTCGGCAATGCCCGTACTGTGCGCGCTGTAGTGCAGGAGGCCGTCAAAAACCAGAACCTACGCCTGGCCGCCCTGTCACCTGCCGAACGCGAGGCCACCTCCGCGCACCTGCTTACCCTGGAAGATGTGGCCGATTTTCGCACCGATAAGAGCGAGAGCGTCTTTGCCAAAAAAACCATCGGCTTTCGGCGCGCCTCCGGCGAAGGCACTGCTAGCCAGGCCGCCGGCGGTTGAAACTTGCTTTTTGAAAAACTTTATATATTTGCGTTTTACTCATAAATCTGTATCGCCGTGATCAAAGCCGTTATCGTAGAAGACGAGGAAAGAGGGCTCCTCAATCTCAAAAATATGCTCGCTAGGGAATGCCCGAACGTGGAAATTATTGGCGAAGCCGAAAAAATTGAAGACGCGCTGGACTTATTCAACGACCCAGCCATCAAACCCGATGTGGCCTTCCTGGACATTCGCCTGCCCGATGGCCTCGTCTTTCAATTGCTCAATCAGTTGCGGCCTATTGATTTTGAGATTATTTTCGTCACGGCTTATGACCAGTACGCCATTCGCGCCTGCGAGTACAGTTCTATCGGCTACATTCTCAAGCCCATCGACCCCGACAAACTGCGCGAAGCAGTAGGCCGCATTCGCCCGCGCCAGACCAACCAAATTGACAAGCGCCTGGAGGTATTCAACCACATCTACAACAATCCCAACGCCTTCACCAAGCTTAGTGTATTCGGTCTGGACGGTATTTACTTCGTCAACATCAAGGATATTATTCGCTTGGAGGCCGAAGATAACTACACCCACATCTTTCTGAGCACTGGCGAGCGCATCACCGCCTCCAAGACCATCAAGTCTTACGAAGACCTGCTGGCGCCATTCAACTTCTTTCGCGTGCACAAGCGCCACGTTATCAACCTCAACTTCATGCGCAAGTTTGTGCGCACCGACGGCTACATCGTCATGGAAGACTCCATGAAGATAGAGGTATCGCGCCGCCGACGTCCGGCCTTCATCGAACAAATGCGCCGCTTGCAACAGGCCTATTGATATGGCATACGGCAAACCTTGCCTATCTTTGCGCCGTGAGCACGCATACTACACTGTCCGAAACCATTGACTGCGTCATGCGGCAGGCTGAGCAGGCCGCCGATGCTTGGCGCAACACACAGCCTGTGCAACGGGCTGATTTTATGGAGGCTATTGCTACCGAAATAGAGGCCCTAGGCAGAGACCTCATCGCCGTCACTATGGCTGAAACCCACCTGTCGGAAGCCCGACTCCAGGGCGAACGCACACGCACCACAGGGCAGTTGCGCATGTACGCAAGTATGTTGCGCGAGGGCTCCTGGGTAGAGGCTACGATTGATACCGCCCAGGAGGGCCGCCCCGACCTACGTAAAATGCTGATGCCGTTGGGCCCTGTAGTAGTTTTTGGCGCGTCCAACTTTCCGTATGCCTATTCTACTGCCGGTGGCGATACGGCTTCAGCACTGGCTGCCGGCTGTCCGGTAGTAGTCAAGGCGCACCCGGCACACCCCCGAACCTCGCGCATAGTGGCCGAAGCCATTGAGCGCGCCATTGCCAAGTGCCAAGTGCCAGCTCATGTGTTTCAACACGTGGATGACGCGGGCTATGACACTGGCAAACTGCTGGTACTGCACCCTTACACTCGTGCCGTGGGGTTCACTGGCTCTTTGAGTGGCGGTATGGCCTTGTACAGTTATGCCCAGCAGCGCCCCGACCCCATTCCCGTATTTGCCGAGATGGGCAGCGTCAATCCTGTAATTGTGCTGCCAGAGGCACTATCAAAACACGGTGAAGCCATCGCTCGTACTTGTGCGGCGTCTGTTACGCTGGGCGTGGGGCAGTTTTGCACCAATCCTGGGTTGATACTGGGCATTGACTGCGCCGGGCTTCGTCGTTTTGTAGAGGTAATGGGCCAGGAGGTAGCACAAGTGGCGGCTGCACCCATGCTGCACGATGGCATATTGCGCAGTTATAGCGAAAAGCGCTCGCGCGCGCTGGCTGCCAAAGGGGTGTTTGAGGCGGGTTCTGCACCCAACGAAGACACTGAACACCTGGCCAATGCCACAATAGCCTGGGTATCAGGCGAAGACTTCCTGCGCACGCCGCACCTGCATGAAGAAGTGTTCGGGCCGTTTTCCCTCATAGTGCTTTGCCGCGATGCTACCCAGATGCAGGACATCCTGCAGTCGCTCGGTGGGCAACTCACCTGCTCTATCTGGGCTGAACCCACTGACCTGCAGATCCACACTTCCCTGTTGGCGCTGGCTCAGCGCAAGGCTGGCAGGATCATCCTCAACGGCGTGCCCACCGGCGTCACTGTGGCGGCAGCCATGATGCACGGCGGGCCTTTCCCCGCTACCACCGATAGCCGCTTCACTGCCGTGGGCATACATGCCGTGCGCCGTTGGGTGAGGCCGGTGTGCTTTCAGAATTTCCACGAAGCCTTTTTGCCCGAGGCGCTGAAAAACCGCAATACACTGGGGATATGGCGCCTCATCAATGGCCAATGGAACAAGGAGGATGTAACGTAGAAGGAAAGTAGCTCTAAGTTCATTTCATGCAGAATTCCCTACAACCCTACGCCTTACACACAATACTTCAAAACCCACTGACGTATGTGTACTGTTACTTGGCTACCTCAAGGCTCCAACCAATACCTGCTCACCTCCAATCGCGATGAAAGCCCGCTGCGAGCAGCATATGGTATTTGCCGACAAGGCGAGTTGATTTTTCCGCAGGATGCTGGCGTCGGCGGTACCTGGATAGCCGCTTCGTACAGCGGCAGGGCTGCCGTAGTACTCAACGGTGCGTTTGAGCTGCACTTGCGCCGACCACCCTATCGGCTCAGTAGAGGGCTCATGGTGTTGCAATACTTTGAATACCAGGATGTAGAGGACTTCATGCGCCGCTTTGAATTCCAGGGCATGGAGCCGTTTACCCTGGTCATCAGCGAGCCGGGTAGCCTGCATGAGTTGCGCTGGGACGAACAACGCCTGCATCACCAGGCACTGAACCCCGCTGCACCCCACCTCTGGGCTTCCGCTACGCTCTACAACGCCGAATACCGCCAAAAGCGCCAACGCTGGTTTGAGGATTGGCTAAGCCGCTACCCCGCCCCCAGCCAACAAGACATACTACACTGGCACCAACATGCCGGTGAAGGCGACCCCTGGAACGACGTAGTGATGAATCGCAACGGCCTGGTGCAAACTGTCAGCATCACCAGTATAAACGCCAGAGCAGCAAGCGGAAGCATGATTTTCCAGGATTTGCTTAGCGAGAAAGTGGAAGAAGTCAAATGGACGGTGAAAGCGGTCTCCTCGGGGCATAAAGCATGACTGCCCTACATATTGCATCTGCACTCACCTGACAGCAAAAACCTTGCTTATCGGCAAGTCTTTGCACATAAGAAGGGTATGGTACCTTAATTGGACCAGCAACAGTTTCTTTCCCTGATAGGTGAATACCAGGAGGCGTTCGCTTTTCAGATACCGAGGGGTTTGAGTTTGTCCAGTTGTCTGTGCTACCCCCAAACGCCGCAAAGCAGCGCAAGCGCACATGCGAAGGAGGAGTGGTAGCAGTACCTTTTTATGATTGTGATCCGTTTTGTACAGCACAAAAACAAGAGGATCTCTCAAAATCGGTATCCTTGAGCTATTCTGCTTCCAATTGGCTTTGCTTATCTTTTGTGTTGGCTGTACGCAGTATAGAGCTGGCTGTTTTGCGGGCCTCCTCCCTGGCGTCGCGCCACCACAACGCCGACCACAAGGGAATATAGCTGATACCTTTGTCGGTCAATTGCTTGCGAATGCGACTCTCCCAGCGCCAATCCGTTTCGGGCGTATCGTAAAAACTGCCATCGGCACGCAACGCAGCCAGCAGTTGACCGCTATCTGGATGGCGGACAGCCAGCGGGAGCGGTACAGCGCCAAACTGCTCTCCAGTGACCAGGGCGTCTTTGCCTAAGTAGGCCGCAAGGAGGTTCGCCACTTCCTCGTGAAATACCGCATGTTGGGTAGTGCCTTCATCTCTTTTGCTCAGCATACCGGCAGTACGCTCAATGATAAGACGTTGCGTTTTTTCGTCGGCACGCTGATAGGCTTCTACAAAGAGCAGAAAGTTGGCCAGTAGCCAGGTGCCTTGTGGGGCGGGCGCTTTGGCCATGAGATGCAGCGTATCCTCGTCTATGGAGCACAATATATGTACCTTGAGCAGTGCACGATTCATCAAAGCGGCCAATTGCGACATGCCGGTCTCGGTATCCAGCGCTCGAATATGGCTACTGACAGCGCCTCTCGGGCCAGGCGGGCCATAGGTGACGGAGAAGATCACTTCGTCGAAGTGCTGGCCGTAGGTTTCGCCCAAGTGGAACACCCCAAGGCCGTTGCGCTCCAGTTGGCTGATTTTATCGGCGGTATCTTCCTGGTAGGTGCGATCTTCACGTGCGTAGTCGCGGTTAGACTGGTGCTTTTTGAAGATGTCGAACTGGCCTTCCTGCTTGATTTTAAGAATCAAATGGCTGATGTAGTCTCGCTGTTGGGGGGTGCTGCATATAATGCCCACGCTGGGCATAGTATGTTGTGGGGTAAGTTCAATGCGATTGAGTAGATTGATCACTGCCTGGGCCTCTTGCTCGTTGATGCCGGCGTGTTCGTCGTAAAAACCATAAGACTGGTGAAACTCTAGGTGGAAACGGCGCTGCTCCGTGTCGGCTATGGCTACATCATGCACAGACTGTAGGAGGTTAGCTGGCTTGAGTTGGTGAATCAGGCGCAGAGGCCACACCTTGCAGCCAGCAGCCTGGCAAAGCCCCAGCAGCGAGGCATCGCCAAAGCGGGGCTGGCGGCCGGCATCGCCCAGCACTACAGCGCGTTGCCCCAAGTGCAACAGTGGAGCGCCTGTACTGGCGGGCAGCGCCTGTGCTTCGTCCACAATGATGTAGTCAAACCCGCTGGCTGTATGGAAAAGCGTGCGCGCCACCGCTGGCACGGCCAGTACCACAGGGAAAAACTCCGTGACCAAGTGGCCTGCCTCCTGAAACAGCGCCTTTATGTCCAGTACTGCATCGGGGCCGGCACTGAGCATTTGTTGGATTTTCCGACCCGCACGGCGAATATCTCGGGCTGCTACCTCCCGCCGGGCTTCCCACAGCGAATGAATACGCTGCAATAGAAGGGGTTGAAGCGCCGCCAGGGTTTCATCCAGTTCTGGCAGGGTTTCTTCACCCAAGGGCAACTCCGGCGAAAATCGCAAGGACAGGCATTGATGAAAGTACCAACTATCAAGAGCGGCGGCCCAATCTGGTGGTTTCACTTTGACCAGGGCGCGCACCACCTTACGACCGCTTTCCGGCAGGCTCAGCCAATGACGCTGCCACTCGTGGAAACTATCGAAATCCTTGAGGTACAGACGCGTGTTATCAAAGTGCTCAATGATTTCCTCCAGGTATTTGAGGCGTTTGGTTAGTGTAAGAGCCTGGTGTTCAAAAGGTTGTTCAAACAACTCCACGTGATTCAGCTCATCCAGCAGGGTGTCCAGACCGCGCTCCAGTTCCAATACGATGGTATGATAGGGGAGGTCGGTATGTACAGACTTGTGGCTCAGGCGTTGTACTTCTTCCTGAATTTGGGCAGGCAACTGCTCGTACCATTGTGCAAGCGCGGTTTCCAGTGCTTGCACTCTGTTCTTGAGCACAGGCATGGATTTGTGTTCCTGCTCTGGCCGCCAGTCAAAATCAAAGACGGGCTGTGCAGAAGCCGTACGCCCCAGGTCTTCATAAGCCCGTCGGAGTTGTTCGCGTCCGTGTAGAATTTGCCGGGCACGCTCCGACATCAGCCCCATAAAGCGGAGGTTGGCTTGGCTGCTTTGTTCAAAAGAAGCACCAAACTGGTTGGCCATGTCGGCGTACAAGCCATTGAAGTGGAAAATACGCTCCTTGAGTTGGGCGTAGTACGCCTGGTACAGGTCGTTGAGTTTATCGGAGTACCCATTCAAGGTACTGATGTAGCGATGGTGCAGACGGGCGGCTCGCTCGGAGAAGGCCCCCAATTGCTGGCGCACGAAGAGCCGCGCATCGTCCTTTTCCTTTTGTAAAAACAGGCTGCTGTGCAGCGTTGCGAGCGGGTGTTTGAGTGTATCTACTTTGGGAAACAGCGCCTGGCTATGCGCTACGCCTTGGCGCAGCACTTCGTACTCCTGATAGGTGAAGCTAAAGTCCTGATTGTAGAGTTGCTGCCCCAGCAGTTCTTTGCCCGCTTGGCGCTGGCTACGCAGGAATAAGCCCACGGTTTCTGTCCAGCTATGCGGGCCGAATACCGGCTGCAGGGCGGCACTGCGGGCGGTATCCAGTTTTTGTTTCAAGCGCTGGGCTTTTTCTACCAGCAGTTTGTAGCGCTCGGTAGGGAACGGCTCTGTAAGTGCCATACCTGCCATGGCGGAGCGCAACAGCCCCACTACTGCGGCTTGGTCGTTTTGTACATCCCGGATGAGGATGGGCAGCGTGTAAAAGCCCTGGTGGCCCAAAGCTGCCTGTGCCTCCTTCAACTCAGGCAGGCAAGACGATATCACCAGGCACTTCTGCCCGTTGCTCAGGGCATTGAGCAGGATGTCTGCAATGAGGTAAGTTTTGCCCGTGCCTGAAATGCCTGTGGCTACGGTGAGCCTTGAGCGCCTGGCTTGCTGCATGACGGTAGACTGGTAGGGATCTAAGTCCAAAGCGCTGAATGGATGTCCTACTGGCTCTACTGCTGCTGGCAAAGGCAGTTCTGCCTCGCCAGAACTAGATGCGTAGGTCGGTAATAAGCCTATGATACCCGCCCAGAACAGGGCGCCACCAGCGGGCAGTTGAGCAAGGGCGGCCTCATCTGGCATGGGTCGAGCGGTGAGGTTTTCTACGGCCAGATCAAACCCGCAGGAAGCGGCCACCTCCAGGATAAAATGCATCAATTGACTACCGGAGGGGCTGTTATCGCCGTCTAGTACAGCAGCAGCCTGGATGCACAGGCTGTTGGGATCGGCGCTACGCTGCAGCACGGCATCCCAAATCAGGGTATTGAGGAGGGGTCTTTGCTCAATACTGTGGCTGAATATCCAGGATTCGGCAGCATTGGGGCTGGGTTCTATTTGCAAAGGCCAGTACAGCAGTGGGCCGGCCATGATGCGATCGCCCTGGGGCAGTGCCAGCATCGGAAAGCCAAAGGCTACTGGGCGGTGGCCAGCCAGACGCTCCTGGTTGCGGGCTTCAAAAAACAGGTGACGCAATGCTTGCTCGTTACAAGACTGGGCTTCTACCAGCGTTTGCAGAACGCCTTTGTTGAACAGGTCGTCCACCCAGCGCAGGGCAAAATCGGCATCGGCGCGCAAGTCAAACAAATCCAGGCCATGGGCACGAGCAGGCAAGGTGAAGGTGAGAAGGTGGTCGTGTTCAATATCTGGCAAGGTGGAAGTGGTGTCCATACTTTTTTGCATAAGTTCCTGAATGCAGCTTCAATCCAAAAGTCGGCCACGCGGGCAAGCACCGCTTGGACGCTCAAAAATAAGTATTTTCTTTGCCTGGAAGCGTCAAAATGGGAGATGGGGTTGCATTTTTCCCAAAGCCAGCAGCAAGAGTACTATTGCACCCGCAGCAATGCGATAGTAGCCAAAGAGCCTGAAGCCCCGGCGCGTGATGAAGTCAATGAAAGTTTTGATGGCCAACCATGCCACCGCGAAGGCGACCACATTGCCCAGCAGCAGTAGCTTGGTCTGGGCTGCATCCAGCAATATACCGTCCTCGTAATAGTCGTACAATTTCTTGACAGTGGCGGCAAACAGCGTGGGCACTGCCAGAAAAAAGGAAAACTCTGCGGCCGTCTTGCGGTTCAGCCCCTGTGCCAAGCCGCCGATAATAGTGGCTGCCGAACGCGACACCCCTGGAATGAGCGCCAGGCACTGAAATAAGCCAATGCGCACAGCTGCACCGTAGGACATGGACTGTGTGGAGTCGTTTTTTTCCGCATGGGCAAACCAGCGGTCTATGAACAAAAACACCACGCCGCCCAGTAGCAACATGACGCCCACCACGGCGGTGCTCTCCAGCAGGCGGTCTATCCAATCGTTCAGCAGCAAGCCCAGTACTACTGCCGGCAGAAATGCTGCCAGCAACTTATAGTAAAAGTCCAGCGACTGAAAAAAGCGTCGCCAGTACAGTACCAGTACAGCCAGGATGGCGCCCGGCTGTATAGCTATAGTAAAGAGCTTGGTAAAGGCCTCCGTTTCAATGCCCATGGCCGAGGAGGTCACAATGAGATGCCCCGTGGAAGATACCGGCAAAAACTCGGTAAGGCCCTCCACAATGGCCAAAAGGATGGCTTGCCAGATGCTCACCGGGCTTATTTTTTGAAAATGGCGAAGATTTCTACCACCAGGCCAGCCACAATAAGAATAGGCGCCAAGGTAATGCGGCGGAAACTGTAAATAATGGACTCATCCCAGGTTTTTTCGTCAGGCATTTTGCCGCCCGTCATCAGCAGCAGCCCAATAGCAATGAGCGCTGCCCCGACGATGAACAAAATGTAGTTTTGGCGGCCAAATATCAACTCCTGCTTGGCGGTGGCAGCTCGGCCGCGCGGCGAAGGCGCTGTTTTTTTGACTGCCGATGGCGTAGTGGTGACCACTATTTTTTTGGGTGCTGGTTTGCCTTTGCTCATCAGATTTTAAATTGGTTATATCAAAACTTGTATTTCAGGCCGCGCAGAACGCCCCTGCTTGCTGCCGTCAGAAAAGTTCATCTACGCGCAGGCGCAGGTACTTGCGCACTACCAGGTAGGTACTGACCACGCCGATGCCCACGCCTGCGGCAACTAGCCCTGCGCATAGCAGGCCAAGCACTTCGGGCGACTGCATGCTATGCCACACCGGCAGCCACGCCGACAGCCCGGCATGCATCATCCATAGCGCCAGGCAGGCCAGTGCGCTGCTGATCAGCCCGTGCCAGGCGGCGCGCTGTAGATAGGGCCGGCTGATGAAACCCCAGGTGGCCCCCACTAGCTCCATATTTTTGATCAAGAAGCGATTAGCAAACAGCGCCAGGCGCACCGTGTTGTGAATGAGCGTTGCGGCTGCAAAGATGAGAAATACTGCAATGGCCAGTGCCCCCCAGGCTACTTTTTTCAGATTGGCAATTATGGCATCAGCTAGGCTGTGATGATAAAACACGTCATTGACTACTGGTATTTCCTTCAGGGAAGCCCGTATGCCGGCCAGGCTGTCGGGTTGCAGATAGGCAGCATACACATTGAATGTGACTACGTGGTAAAAGGGATTAGGCAGCCCTAGTTTATTGAAATCTTCTCCAAATTCCTGTGCCATAGTGCGGGCGGCCTCTTCATTAGAAATAAAACGCACGCTTTGCGGCTTCACAAAATAGCTGCGCTGTAAGGTATTTACCAGGTAGTCTATGCCGGGCTGCTCTGCGTCGGGTTTCAACTCGACAATGAGGTTGATACCCTCGCGGAACGCCACTACCAACTTACGGCCACATAGCGTCAAGTAACCGAATAAGCCCAGCATAAATAACACCAGTGCCATACTGAAGATAACACTCAGATAATTGACCTTGCTGCGGTATGTAGCGCTTCGTTTCACCTGATGGATTTTGAACAGCCAAAAATACATAATTTCACGCCGCAATTCATTATTATCATGACGCTCTATCTCCAGCAGCGCGCGTTGCTCTACCAGCCTTTGAAACGGCACCCCTCGCCCAACCTGGGGCTGGTAGTGGTTATTCCTGCCTGCCGCGAGCCGTATTTGGTGCTTACGCTCATGGCCCTGCAGCGCTGTGCCCTGCCAGATTGTGATGTAGAGGTACTGGTGGTCATCAACGATGCCCAGACTGCCATGCCCGAGCAACGCGCCCAAACCCTAAGCGCCGCTAACGAGGCCGAGCGCTGGGCTGCCAGGCACAATCACCCGCGCCGCTGGTATCACTTCCTGTATCACTGCGGCTTACCCGCTAAAGAAGCTGGCGTAGGGCTGGCCCGTAAAATAGGCATGGACGAGGCCTGCCGCCGACTGGAGCAAGCTGGCCAATCCCAGGGCATCATTGCCTGCCTGGATGCCGACTGCTCCTGCCAGCCCAACTACCTACAGGCACTGGAAGCCTTCTTTCGGCAGCGCCCCAAATGCCCAGCCTGCAGCATCTACTTTGAGCATCCACTTCAGGGAGCTGACTTTGCTCCGGCGGTGTACGAGGCTATTGCTGCTTACGAATTGCACTTGCGATACTACATTCAGGCACAGCGTTATGCTGGCTTTCCTATGGCTTTTCACACCGTAGGCTCCAGCATGGCGGTACGCTGCCAGGCTTACCAGGAGCAAGGCGGCATGAATCGTCGGCAAGCCGGAGAAGATTTTTACTTTCTGCACAAGTTTACCGCGCACCCGCACTTTGGCGAGTTGAAGGATACCTGTGTGTATCCCTCGCCCCGGCCTTCCGAAAGGGTGCCATTTGGCACAGGCCGTGCCGTCGGCGAACTGCTCAAAAAGCCTGCTACGGAGTACCGCACCTATGCGCTACAAACCTTTGAAGACTTGCGCATATGGTTTCAGCAGGCGCCATTGCTGTGGCAGCATGACTGGTCCGAACTGGATTTGCCAGAGGCCATGATGGCTTTTTTGGCGCAAACGAGGGCTCCGGAAGCTTTGGCACAGGTGCGAGCCAACACTGCCAGCGAGACTGGGTTTCGCAAGCGCTTTTTTGCCTGGTTCGATGCCTTTATGGTTATGAAATTCGCCCACTTTGCCCGCGATAGATTCTATCCCAATGCACCGATAGCCGAGGCTGCTAGGAATTTGCTGGGCAAACTACAGCACGACGGCAGTGGCTCGTCGACAAATAAACTCCAGGAATTACTAATGATATACCGCCAAATGGAAAAATAGCCTCAACACTTTGCCATGTGCGCAGTTTATTCCTTGTTGGCCAGCTGCCCACAGGCGGCGTCAATGTCGCGGCCACGGCTACGGCGTACGGTCACCATCATGCCATGCTCGCGCAGGTGGCGGGCAAAGTCATCTATTCGATGGGCGGCACTTTTGACAAAAGGCGCTCCATCAATGGGGTTGTATTCGATGATATTGATGCGCACAGGAAAGCGCTTGCAGAGCTTGAGCAGCTTGGCGGCATCTTCGATGCTATCGTTGAAATTTTGAAATGCGATGTACTCGTAACTGATGCGGTTTTGAGTGAGGCGGTAAAAGTACGCCAGCGCTTCCATGAGGGCAGCCAGGTTGTTTTGCTCGTTGATGGGCATGATTTCGTTGCGCTTAGCGTCGTCGGCAGCATGCAAAGAGAGCGCCAGATTGATTTTGGCTCCATCATCAGCCAGTTTTTGAATCATTTTGGCAATACCTGCTGTGCTCACCGTGATGCGCTTTGGCGACATACCCATGCCCTCCGGTGAAGTTAGCAGCGCTATGCTCTCCATCACTGGACGATAAGCCAGCAGCGGCTCGCCCATGCCCATGTAAACGACGTTGGTAAGCGGCTTGCCAAAGTGCTCCAGCGACTGACGATTGACCCACGCCACCTGGTCGTAGATTTCGGCGGCCTCCAGATTGCGCACCCGCTTCATGCGCCCAGTAGCGCAAAACGCACAAGTCAGGCTGCAACCTACTTGGCAAGATACACAGGCTGTGAAGCGCTCCTCTTCTGGCACAGGTATCAGCACCGACTCAATGAGGTGGCCATCGTGTAGCCGAAACCGCGACTTGATCGTACCATCCAGGCTGTACTGCGCCTTGTCTAATACAATGGGCTGGATGCAAAATTGCTCCTCCAGCACCTGCCGGAGCGCTTTGGATAGATTGGTCATCTCGCTAAATGCCGTAGCACCCTTGCGCCAGAGCCACTCGTATATCTGCCGCCCTCGAAAAGCCGGCTCGCCCAGGACTATGAGCGCTTGCTCCAGTTCTGACCTGGATAAACGGCGGATGTCAGTTTTTGTGAGCGTCGCAGACATTTTTTACAACCTATAAGTTCAATGCGCCTGTACCGGCGTTTGGATAGAAACCACGCCATGTGGCAGTATGTTTTCCAGCGATACTGGCAACACTTGGTTGAGAAGGGCTTCGTCAATTGGGGCTTCTATCTTGATGTAATTGTCGGTATAGCCCGACATCATACCTGGCTCAGGGCTGTGTTCAAACAGTACCGGCCTTGTCTGCCCCAGGTGCTGGGCGTAGAAAGCGCGGCGCTTTTTTTCGCTTAGGATACTCAGCATCTGGTTGCGGCGCTTGCGCTCGTGCATGGGTACAGGATCAGGCATTTTTGCCGCCGGAGTGTTGGCCCGCTCCGAGTAGGTAAACACATGCAGGTATGATACGTCCAGCTCCTGTATGAAGCGGTAAGACTCCAGAAAGTCCTCCTCGGTTTCGCCGGGGAAGCCCACGATGACATCCACGCCGATGCAGGCATGGGGCATACAGTGCTTGATGTGCGCTACGCGCTCTGCGTAAAGTTCGCGGCGGTAGCGGCGTCGCATTTGGGTCAGTTGTTTGTTGTTGCCCGACTGCAGAGGCATGTGGAAGTGGGGGGCAAAGCGCTTCGAGCTGGCTACAAACTCAATGATTTCGTCGGTACACAGATTGGGTTCAATGCTGGAGATGCGGAAGCGCTCAATACCCTCTACTTCGTCTAGAGCGCGGATGAGGTCTATAAAGAGGGCTTCTTTGCGAGGACGTATGCCTTCAATGACCTCTGTGCCGTTGCCGAAGTCGCCGATGTTGACGCCGGTGAGTACAATTTCCTTCACCCCCATTTGGGCAATAGCCTGGGCGTCGGCCACAATTTGCTCCACGGTGCTGGAGCGGCTGCGCCCGCGCGCCTGGGGTATGGTGCAGAAAGTGCACTTGTAGTCACAGCCATCTTGTACTTTTAGGAAGGACCGGGTGCGGTCGCCGAAGGAGAAAGCATGTACAAAATCCTTGGCCTCGCGCACGGCGCTGGCGCGCACCATGCCTTTGCCAGGCGATTTAGACAAGTCATCAATGTAATCTAGGATGCGAAATTTCTCGGCGGCGCCTAGCACGAGGTCTACACCAGGAATAGCAGCAATCTCCTCTGGCTTGAGCTGGGCGTAACAACCTACTACCACTACGAAAGCCTGCGGCGCATGGCGCAAAGCCTGACGCACGATGTTGCGGCACTTGCGGTCGGCAAATTCCGTCACCGAGCAAGTATTGATCACATACACGTCGGCGCCTTGGGCAAAGTCTGCTTCCACATAGCCGGCCTGCACAAACAGGCGCGCCATGGAGGAGGTCTCCGAGTAGTTGAGCTTGCAGCCCAGGGTATGAAAGGCAACTGTCTTGGGTGTGGCCATGTGTGAAAAGCAACATCATAACGCGAAACGCGACGCAAAGGTACGAATTTTGGTCGAAAACTTATTGGCGCTGCAAGAACCGGCAGTGAGGTCGTTGCCCCCCTTGGCCACTTAGCTGCTTTATGGTATTGCCTTGTATTTGTGCGCCAGCTCAGGGTGGAAACGCCCGGTTGCAAATCGCATAGGCGCTGCTGTTGCGCATTTTGCACAGCATATATATTGGCGACGCCATGCACTGCAGCGCCGCTACTCACCCAAACATCCCCTCCTCCACCAAGGCACACAGCGTATGCCCCATGAGAATGTGGCACTCCTGTATGCGCGGTGTATCATGAGAGGGGGCGGCCAGCACGTAATGCGCAACTTGAGCCAGGGGGCTATTGCCTGCACCAGTGAGGGCTGCCACAGTCATACCCACTTGCCGAGCAACCTGGGCAGCACGCAGCACATTGGCCGAATGACCGGAGGTGGACAACGCCAGCAGCACGTCGCCCGGCCGGCCTGCTGCCTCCACCATGCGGGCAAACACCTGCTCGTAGCCATAGTCATTGCCCACGGCAGTTAGGTAGGAGGTATTCACATGCAAGGCTTCAGCGTACAGCGGCGGGCGGTCTTTGTAAAACCGTCCAGAAAGCTCAGCAGCAATGTGCTGGGCATCGGCAGCGCTTCCCCCGTTGCCGCATAGCAGTACCTTGCCTCCTTGCCGAAAAGCCGCCATACAGGCATGGGCTACAGCCAAAAGGGTGTTTTGCAGGGCGGCGTCGTGCAGCAAAGCCTCGTGTGCGCGGGTACTTTCGGCCAGGATGGATTGGATTCGGTGGAGCATGATTGGTAGTTTGGTACCAGCAAAAGTACTACAGGCTGAAAAAAATGCCTGATAGCAAGGCATTTTTTCCTGCAAAAGCGTTTAGTTTCTACTCGTTCGCGCTTTTTTATCCGAGGCGCGCGCCCGATATTTGCGCCACTTTTTTGCCATCGTACAACAACGATACAACCATGAGCGATTTTTCTTTCATCTCCAACGCCCACCCTGCATTCATTGACCAACTGTACGCCCAGTACCACCAAGACCCTGAGCTAGTGGAAGCCTCCTGGCGGCTGTTTTTCAAGGGCTTTGATTTCGCCCAAAGCGCCGGCAACAGCCAGAACGGCTATGCCGCTATGCCGACAGACGCCGATACCATCGCCCTCGAACTCAAGGTGCTGGCGCTTATTGTAGCCTATCGAAACCGAGGCCACCTGGAGAGTACCACTAACCCCCTCAAACCCCGCCGCGACCGCAAAGCACATCTCAAACTGGAAGATTTCGGCCTCAGCGAAGCACATCTGGATAAAACCTTCCGCGCAGGCGGCGAAATCGGCCTGCCTAATGCTACCCTGCGCGAGATCATAGCCAAAATGCGCCGCATCTACTGCGGCAATATTGGATTTGAATTTCACAGCATGCAAGACCGCGACAAGCGCCGCTGGCTGCGGGCCTACATCGAAAGTCACGCTCCCGAACGCCAATATGACATCCCCTTGGAAAAAAAGCGCCGCATCCTTGAGAAACTCAATGGCGCCGTGGGCTTCGAGGAGTTCCTTCACACCAAGTTCATCGGCCAAAAGCGGTTCTCTCTCGAAGGCGGAGAAAATGCTATCGTTGCCCTAGACGCCATGATCAACAAAGCTACCGAAGACCGCGTAGAAGAGGTCATCATCGGCATGGCTCACCGCGGCCGCCTCAATGTACTGGCCAACATCATGGGCAAAACCTATCGCCAGATCTTTACCGAATTTGAAGGCAATATACTGCCCGACCAGAGTTTCGGCGATGGCGATGTCAAGTATCACCTCGGCTTCTCCTCGCAAGTGAGCAACATGGATGGCAAAATTGTACAACTCAAACTCGTACCCAACCCCTCTCACCTCGAATCCGTAGACCCAGTAGTGGAGGGCTTCGCTCGCGCCAAAGCCGACATTCTCTACGACAGCGAGTACGACCGCATACTGCCCATTCTCGTACACGGCGACGCATCGGTGGCCGGGCAGGGCGTAGTGTATGAAACTATCCAGATGAGTAAACTCAAAGGATATCGCACCGGCGGCACTATCCACTTGGTCATCAACAACCAGATCGGATTCACTACCGACTGGGACGACGCCCGCAGCTCTACCTACTGTACGGGTGTGGCTTCGGTGGTACACGCTCCTGTGTTCCACGTCAATGGCGACGACCCCGAGGCTGTGCTCTTCGTGTCTGAAATGGCTGTAGAATATCGCCAGACGTTCAACGAAGATGTTTTCATTGATATGGTGTGCTATCGCAAGCATGGCCACAACGAAGGCGACGACCCACAGTTTACCCAGCCTGGCCTGTATAAGCTCATCGAAGCTAAGAAAAACCCCCGCGTACTCTACTCCGAAACCCTTGTGGCTCGCGGCGACTTAGAAAAGGAACTGGCCGATGAAATGGAGAAGCGCTTCTGGGATATGCTCCAGCACAACCTGGACGAAAACCGCCAGCAACCGCTGCCCTACACTTACCAGGAACCTGAGCAAGCCTGGCGCCGCCTCAAAAAGCAAACTACACCCCAAGACTTTGAAGTATCGCCGCCCACTGGCATTGAGCGGGAGCGCATGGAGCATATCATCAAGCACCTCCTCAGCCTGCCCAAGGGATTCACGCCTCTGCCCAAAGTAAATCGCCTGCTCAAAGGCAAACAAAAACTAGTAGAAGCTGGCATGCTGGACTGGGCCATGGCCGAACTACTAGCCTATGGCTCCATACTCATGGAGGGCAAAGACGTGCGCATGAGCGGCCAGGACGTGAGACGCGGAACTTTTTCGCATCGCCATGCGGTACTGCGCGACGCCGAAACTGAGGAAGAACTCAACCGCCTTGACGGGCTGAGCGAAGGCCAGGGTAAATTCCGCATTTTCAACTCCCTACTCTCAGAGTTTGCTGTACTGGGGTTTGAGTACGGCTACTCACTGGCCACTCCTGACTCGCTGGTTATTTGGGAAGCCCAGTTTGGCGATTTCTACAATGGCGCACAAACCATTGTAGATCAGTACATCATGTCAGCAGAAAGCAAATGGCAGCGCATGAGCGGCCTGGTGATGCTGCTACCCCACGGCTACGAAGGGCAAGGCCCCGAGCACTCCAGCGCCCGCCTGGAGCGCTTCCTGCAAAACTGCGCCGAGTACAACTGCACTGTAGCCAATGTGACCACACCGGCCAATCTCTTCCACCTGTTGCGTCGTCAGTTGGAGCGCCCCTTCCGCAAGCCGCTCATTGTCATGTCGCCCAAGAGCTTGCTGCGCCACCCCGACTGCATCTCGCCATTGTCAGAATTTGAGCCCGGCCATGCCTTTCAGGAAGTATATGACGACGCTGCCACCGGCAAGGGCATCCAGCGTGTTCTAATTTGTTCTGGCAAGGTGTACTACGACCTAATGGAGTACAAGCGCACCCACCAGCGCAAGGATGTAGCCATCGTACGCCTGGAGCAATTGTATCCCTTCCCGGCCAAACAACTAGCCCCCCTTTTAGTGAAGTACGCCAAAGCTCAATGGGTATGGGTACAGGAAGAACCTCTCAATATGGGAGCATATCACTACATCACCCAGCATCTGGAGGTCAAAAACCTGCGCAAGATAGCCCGCAAACCCAGCGCCAGCACGGCCTCGGGCTTCAAGAAAATACACGATCAGCAGCAAGAAGCGCTCGTGGCAGGTGCTTTTGCGCCGCAGATATAGGCCATGAAGCAGGCAAGGAGAACTCAGCCCTGATGCCTGCCAGCAAATACGCCTGGCCTGCTGTAAAAAATCCTTACCTTCAGGCCATGGTATGCCAGAAAATAGCGTTCTTTATCCCAAAGCTACGCGAGTTATGCCGGATACTGTACGCATCTCTGAGTTGTCGTTCAAAACTGAGCGTACCTGTGCTCGGGCATGGAGGCGAGGCCTGGGGCAATTCAGCCTTTTGCTGGGTTTGATTTGTTGCTTGGCCAGCACTGCCCTCCTGGCACAGCCACCAGGGGCAGACCCCAAAAAGCGCTCACGCGACTTGCTGGCCCAGGGGCATTACACCGAAGCCAAGGCAGTACTCAACAGCCAGCGCGACCTACTGCGCAGCGACAAGGAGGCCCGTTTTCTGCTGGCCGTATGCAACTACCACCTCAACTTGCTGGATGAAGCTCTTGAGCAACTCAAAGCCTTGGGCGAAAACGACCGCTACGCCTTTCCGGAGTGTCGCCTGTACTTGGGTAAGATCCATCACGCCCGGCACGAGTTTGCCGAGGCAGGCCGCCAGTACAAGAAGTATCTCAAAGCACTATCGGCCTCCAACCCGCTACGTCGGGCGGTATCCAACGAAGTGCGCCGCTGCCAAAACGGGCTGGACTTGCAGTACAAAGCCCCTGCCGCCTTCGTGGAAAACCTCGGCCCGGGAGTCAATACCTCTGGCGATGAATTTGGCCCCGTGCCCAGCCCAACCTACATGGACAAGCTCTACTTTTCCTCCATCCGGCAAGGCAATACCGGCGGTAAACGCGACGAACGCGGCAACCCCGACGAAATCAACGGCCGCTACACAAGCGACATGTACTCCTGCCGGCTCAGCGGCGGCAAGTGGGGCCAAGCTCAGCCCCTACCCTACCACCTCAACAGCCCCCGCCACGAAGTACTGACAGACATCAGCCCCTTGGGCAATGCGCTTTTCTATTTCAAGGGCACTACCCTGTACTCCGGCGAAATTCTGGTAGATACTTTCCGCCAGGGCGGCGCCGTAGCCCTGACCTCTGACCCCTTCTTCAGCCCGCTGAATCCGGCAGCTGGCGAGGTGTCCTTTCACTTATTCAACGACACTCTGCTAATCTTTTCCAGCAACCGGGCAGGCGGCTACGGCGGCTTCGATCTCTATAAGTCATCCTGGCGCAACGGCCAATGGAGCACTCCCGAAAACCTGGGGCCTCAGATCAACTCCGCCTTTGATGAAACTACCCCCTACCTGCTGCGCGACGGGCGCACGCTCTTTTTCAGCTCCAATAACATAGCTGGAAGTATCGGTGGGCAAGATATTTTTAAAAGTGTGTGGGACAGCCGCCAAAAGCGCTGGTCTACGCCCGAAAACCTGGGCCTACCCATCAATTCTGCTGCTGATGATACCCACTTCCGGGTGTCCAAAGATGGATTCACGGCTTTCCTGGCTTCTTCGCGCAAGGATGGCTTTGGCCGCCGCGACCTCTACGCAGCCTATTTCAGCGATTTCATAGAGTTGGAACCCGTAATTGGCTATGAGGCGCCTGCACTACCGCCTCCGCCTGTTGTAGCACCGCCTACGGCTGCAGCTTCTAATTCCGTATCCGTCACGGTAGTGACGCCTCCTGCGGAGCCCTCGCCCGCCAGTGGCACTGCGCCCCGCCCTGCCGCTCTCAATCTGGTATGCCTTGGCATAGAACGAATCAAGACAGACCCCGCGCAATTTGCAGAGCAGATACAGGCGGCGGCTACTCATCTGCGCAACCATCCCGGGCAGAAAGTCACGCTGACGGTGTTTACCACTCAGGTCACTCCGCCAGGGCAAGGGTTATTTGCCGCCATTCGCTCAGCAGAAGTTGTATCGGCTCAGCTACAGAGGCAGGGTATTGCAGCAGAACGCATTTTTGTACGCGCTGTGCCCGCTGCTTGGAGCAAAGCACAGGCAGGATCGCAAGTACTGACTATGCATTTCTTACCTCCTACCGGACAACAGGCACTACCGGTGCAAACACTCCGCCAAGCCATCCCCGAGGCCTCGTACTCGGCAGTCCTGGAGGCGCCAGTGTGCTTCAAGGTGCAGGTGGCTTCGCTCAAAGGAGAATACACCAGCTCACTGTTGGAAAAACACCCCAGCCCCATGGTGGAAAAAATACACGGCGTGGACTTTTATCGCTACACGGTAGGTGCATTCAGCACCTGGGCAGAAGCCGCGCAATTTCAGCGCAAACTCCAGGCGCAAGGGCAGAGCAGCGCCTTTATTGCTGCATATTTGCATGGATACCGGCTGGAGCGGGCTGCCGCGCGAGATTATGCGGCAGATTATCCTGAATTGAAAAACTTTACTGGGAATTAGCACCAAAGGGCAGGTACTTTACAGATAACTGTTATTTTTGCCAAGAGAAATCAACTAACCACTCTCACAAACGCCCGCCGTCATGCTGATCGCCATTGTACTGTGCTTCATTCTTGGCTATCTCACCATTGTATTTGAACACCCACTGCGCCTCGACAAGTCCGTACCTGCTTTGCTAATGGGCTCGGTCATCTGGGCTATCATCGCTGTGGGGCACTTGCCTATAGTGGGGCACACGCACGAGCTGGCCAGCCTGGAAGATGGCTTGCTACATCACCTAGGCAAGACGGCTGAAATTCTAGTGTTCTTGCTGGGCGCCATGACCATTGTAGAACTGGTGGATTTGCACAAGGGCTTCTCGGTCATCACCGATCAGATCAAAACGCGCAATAAATTCAAGCTGCTGGTGATACTGTGTGTATTGGCATTCTTCTTGTCGGCAGTGCTCGATAACCTCACATGCACCATAGTATTCGTATCGCTGCTGCGCAAGTTGATACCCAACCGCAACGACCGGCTTTGGTATATTGCTTTTGTGGTGATTGCTGCCAATGCCGGCGGTGCGTGGTCGCCCATAGGCGATGTGACGACTACCATGCTCTGGATTGGCAAAAAAGTTTCCTCCGGCGAACTCATCCTGCGCTTGTTTATTCCTTCTGTAGTGTGCATTGTAGTACCACTCATACTGGGCGGGCTTTTCTCCAAGCGCTTCAAAGGCGAACTGCCGCCGCCGTCAGAGAAGGAACTGGCCGCTGCAGCCCAATCCAAGCGCTTGCTCAGCAGCCGCACCATGTTTTTCGCTGGTGTAGGAGGGTTGTTGTTTGTGCCGGTGTTCAAAACCATCACCCACCTACCGCCTTACATGGGTATGATGCTATCGTTGAGCGTGGTGTGGCTTTTATCGGAATACATAAAGCCAGAGGAAAATTTTGACGAGGAGCGCAAGGAGATGTATTCGGCTCGCAAGGCACTTTCGCGCATTGAAATGACCAGCATCATATTTTTCTTAGGTATATTGATGGCGGTAGCTGGTTTAGAGTCAGTGGTAGCTACCTACGCTCATGGCGGCAACCCTCTAGGCCTGCTGACGGCTATGGCTGAAAATCTCAGCCATGTGATTCCCAGCCAGGACGTACTAGTGATCATTTTGGGCTTTCTTTCTGCTGTGATTGACAATGTGCCGTTGGTGGCGGCCTCCATGGGCATGTACACCAACCCGATAGACGACCACATCTGGCACTTTATCGCCTACTGTGCTGGTACTGGTGGCAGCATGCTCATTGTAGGCTCAGCTGCTGGCGTAGCCGCCATGGGTATGGAGCGCATTGACTTTATATGGTATCTGCGCAAGTTTTCACTGCTGGCGGCAGTAGGTTTTCTGGCTGGTGCAGGTACGTACCTGCTCATGCTTCCAATATTTGAATAGAACAGGCTCAAGTGCTGCTTTCACATCTCACAATAATCCGCCATTGGACTGCAGCCCTTCTGTGTATAGCTGCCATTAGTACGCTTGTAACATTAGCTGGCTGCGGCGCAGATGCCCGGCAACGGCTGGCTGGGGCCTGGCAAGCAGTTTCTATTACTTCTGATACCCTGCTGCCACAAGACTTGCGGGTGGAAGACTTTCAACTGGCATTCAGCATAGATGGGCGCTATACCTACTCCGGCAACTTGTACTACCGCGAGGCAGGATACTACCGCATAGCCGACGGCTACCTCTACACAACCGATACCCTGCGGCAAAGCATGCCTGAAAAAGCAGTACAAATCCTGAAACTGAGTGAGGATTCGCTTATTGTACGCATGGCCGATGAAACAGTGATGAAAATGGTACGGGCGCGGTAGCATCGCTTTTTTAGGGAAGCACTTTGCCAAATTTTTCTTATACTTGTGCGTTTTTCTGCTGCTCCTATTGCCCTGAAAACCGATTCACCCCTATGGCCGGCCATATACACCTACCCGGACTCATCCCGCTGTTGCTGTGCGCATGGTGGGCTTTAGCACCTTCGGATGCTGTCTCGCCGCACCCTTGCGTACCTGCTCAAATGATACAGGTGACCCCCGAAAACGACCCTGCACGATTGTTGTCGAGCCTGTTGGCCTGGCCGGATTGCTATGAGGTGAGTAATGTACGACTAAGTGGGCTGCTGGGGCAGTCGGGCGTGTTTTCCAACGGGCTGGCCACCGTAGGCCTAGATCAAGGCATTATTCTTTCCACAGGCCATGTGGCAGACGCCATCGGTCCTAACAACCTACCTAATACTACCACCGACTTCAACCGGCTGGTAGATGACCCCGATCTGGTCATCCTCAGCGGCGGTAGCGGCATCTACGATGCGGTGTCGTTGGAGTTTGATTTTACACCCACCGACACTGGTATCGTGTTTTCCTACGTTTTTGCTTCGGAAGAATACTGTGAATACGCAGCCTCGCCCTTCAATGATGTTTTTGGCTTTTTTCTGAGTGGCCCCGGCATCAATGGAGGATTCACCAACGATGCGGCCAATATTGCTCTTGTGCCAGGCAGCAATACGCCGGTAGGCATCAACACGATAAATCATTTGGCTAACTCGGCCTGGTATCGCAACAACATTCCCAACGGCATGTCGCCCAGTTGTAGCGATACACAAGGCTTGTACGTAAACTTTCTGGAATACGACGGCCTGACTACCGTACTGCAAGCGCACGCCATGGTGATACCTTGCGAGACCTACCACATCAAGATTATCCTAGCCGACAAATCAGAGGGCGCTTACGATTCGGCTATCTTTCTGTCGGCCAACAGCTTTAGAGCGGGCAAGCCAGTACAGATCTCCGCCCAAGTAAACCAGCCCACCACCGACAGCCTGAGTGTTTATGAGGGCTGTACCGAAGCCTTCTTCCGCTTTGAACGCACCGACGACGACCTCTCCGAAGCGCTGACCGTGCCGTTCTCCCTGCATCCGGCCTCCAGCGCTACATCCGGTGCAGACTACGCCCCACTGCCGCCATCAGTAATCATTCCGCCAGGGCAGCGCTTTGTCTTGTTGCCGTTGCAAATTTTCAGCGACCAAGCCGCCGAGGATGTCGAAACCATTCGCATACAAATCCGCACAGCTTGCTCCTGCCAGGTACGCGAGGCGGAAATCCGCATCTTAGACCCGCCACCGCTGGTGTTGTCAGCATCGGACACCACAATATGCCGAGGCACGCCCTTTCAACTGTCGCCCACGGTCTCTGGGGGTGTGCCCGGATACACCTTTTTGTGGAGCACCGGCGATACCAGCGCTCAACTGACAGGGACGCTACTCGGCACTGCTACGTACAACGTGACAGTCAGCGATCACTGCGGGCAAAGCATTTCGGCAAGTGTGCGGGTGTCTGTCAATCAACTGGCGCTTAGCGCCAATGCTGCCCTACCCACCTGCCATGGGCGCGCCGACGGGCAGCTGCTCATCCTAGCCAACGGAGGCCGCCCGCCCTATCAGTACGCGTGGAATGTACAAGGCTCAAACACTGCACAGCGCAATGGGCTGGCGGCGGGGAGCTATACGGTGACTGTATCCGACGCCGACGGCTGCTCCGGCGTACTCTCGTACTCACTGACGGAGCCTGCACCCATCCTGGCCTCGGTAGTACTGCAACCGGCTCGCTGCGAAGAAGACTCAGGGCGCATCACCGTACAGCACCTCAGCGGCGGTATCTTACCTTTGAGATACTCAGTGGACGGCGGGCGGCAGTTTGACTCTTCAGGAGTGTTTAGCGGCTTGTTGCCTGGCGTTTACGAAGTATTGGCAATAGATGCCGCCGGTTGCGCTTTTGTGCAAAGCGTACAACTGCCGGCACCACCTGCCCTCACGCTATCGCTACCTGCATTTATCGAGTTGCCGTTTGGCCGCCGGCAGATGCTACAACCGGTGCTGAGCATTGCCCCTGGCGATATTGCCTCTGTGAGATGGACGCCCGCGCAAGGGCTGAGCTGCACAGATTGCCTAACCCCTGAACTACAAGCTACGCAAAGCCGAACCTACCACCTGCTGGTACAAACCCTCGATGGCTGCATTGCAACCGACAGCATCACCATAGCCGTGGACAAGCGCATGGCTGTATTTGCTCCTACGGCCTTCACCCCATACAACAACGACGGTATCAACGATCGCTTTACCCTCTTTGCCGACCCCGACGCCGTAGTGCAAATCGTTCGCCTACGCATTTTTGAGCGCTGGGGTGGCTTGGTGTTTGAGCGCCATGCCTTCCTGCCCAACAATCTTGCACAAGGCTGGGATGGCCGTGCGCGTTCCGGCAAAGCACTCTCACAAGGCGTATATATATGGACTGCCGAACTGCAATGGGTGGACGGCAGCATCACCGCCCTACACGGGGAGGTGGTGGTAGTGGAATGATGGAGAGGAACGTCTGAGTTTTCTATAAAATTGAGGATTTGCCATCTCAGTTTTGATTTGTACTTCAAGTCGTCAAGTTTTGAGCTTAAGCCCTAAATTAAAGCAAGTTACACTTTAGCCTACCGCACAGTAAACAGATCACATACATGAAACTATCAGGATTTCGATACCTCTGTGCTCGTTTTTTAGCTATACTTTCTCAGGGTAGTCCGGTACTGACATTTTGGCTCGCTTGGCAACGGAATTTTCTGCGGCGCTGATTCGTTGGATTCGAGGCTGCACTGCACTGCTCAACACGGGTGCAGGGCCTGGATGCAGGTGATAATGGCGTTGTACAGGTAGTGGCACATCAACAAACGAGCGGAGGGTATCTCATTGTGCTGGTTTTCATGCCAGCTTTCCGTTTTTTTGCACCAGGGAAGCTTGACCTGATAGACACCGATACCGCAAGCCAGCTTTGTGTCACATGCTGTGGGAAAAACAGGCAACTGCGGCCTCGAGTTTTGCTCCAAGCTCCGGCTTCTGTTTTCATTTCACAGCCCCGCCAACGCACCGCGCACCTGCTCTGCCAACGCTTGCAAATCCGCCGACTGCGGGTTGATGGCCAGCCGAGCCTCCAAAATGCGGAGGGCTTTCTCGAGGTGCGCACGCCCAAGTGCCTTATCTCCACCGGTTTGGATTTCGAGTATGCCCCTGTTTGCCAGCGCCACCGCCCAGTTGCGTTGGATTTCCTCCGAGTCGGGATTGGCTTGGGCGAGCCGTTCGGAAATGGCTAAGTCTTGTTCAAAATAGCGGCGCGCCTCGGCGGGCTGCCCCAGGGCGAGAGCGAGGTCGCCCATGCGGCTGTTTGCCACCGCCCATTCGCGTTGGATTGGCTCCGAGTCGGGATTGGCTTGGGCGAGCCGTTCGGAAATGGCTAAGTATTGTTCAAAATAGCGGCGCGCCTCGGGCAAGTCGCCGAGCGCTTGGTAGGCATCCCCGGTAGCGCAGGCGAGGTAAGAAATGTCCGATTCGACAGGAAAGCCTAAGTTTTCCAGCGCGGCGGCGGCGGCAGGCAGGAAGTCTTTGGCTTGGGAGATTTTCTGCTGGCGAAGAATGATTTTTAAGTTTTTGACCACCACCTTGCAGCGGTTCCAATCGGGCAGCAGCCGCTGGCGCACCACTTCGCCCACCAGGGCGTGCGGTCGGTATCCGCTGCCGTCGAGGAACTCGACCCAGCCGCCACTTGCCAGCCGGGTAATTTGTTGGGAGAACTGCTCGGCAGCCTCGGGGTCATTGGCTTCATCAATGCC
>CALLPI010000007.1 GCA_938015595.1 uncultured Saprospiraceae bacterium
CGCGGCTACTCCGGCAGCACCAACCGTTATCGGTCATGCTATGTGCGACAGTGCTAACATTAAACGACAGTGCAAAAATGAACAGACAAAAAATTCGGACAAGCCGTGTTTGCCATCCTTCGCAAAAGCAAAAGAGAGGCAACGCCACACGCAAACCAACCCAAAGTAATTACCTCTCTTGGTTATCCTGCTTACCTTTCACCCTTTCTAGGGTTGGTGTATGTTTGCGCGTTAGTTTTTAAAGTCCTATCTTTGCCCAGAAATCCAAGCTGCGAATTATGAACGCAAAGAAAATGAATTTCCTGAGAAATTCCAGCCCATCTCATTGGATACCTGCAGGCAGTTGTCATCAAGAATATTGCCCGCGCGTTGGGCTTGCCGTAGGATTACTTCAAGGTATTGGAAGGTAAACGACAGCGTCCGTCTTTGCGAAATCTTATGACTACCTCCCCCACCCTGCTGCCAGACACCCATGCAGAAATTTTTAGGCAAGAATTACTGAAATGGGCTGAACACATGCATCGTCCACTGCCCTGGAAAGGATCTAAAGACCCATATTGCATCTGGCTCTCTGAAATTTTGCTGCAGCAAACCCGCGCTGCACAGGGCACTCCCTACTACCTGCGCTTTTTGGAGCGCTTTCCCAGTGTGCAGGCGCTGGCCAATGCTAGCGAAGACGAGGTCATGAAAATGTGGGAAGGGCTAGGCTACTATGCACGCGCCCGCAATCTGATGAAAACGGCGCAAGTGGTAGCTTTTGAAAGGCAAGGACAGTTTCCCGACAGTTATGAAGGCTTGTTGCAGTTGCCAGGCGTAGGCGCCTACACAGCAGCAGCTATTGCCTCCTTTGCATACAATGCCCCTCATGCCGTGCTGGATGGCAATGTGTTTAGAGTACTGAGCCGATTTTTCGGCCTGACCGAACCCATTGATACCCCGAAAGGTCGGCGCGTATTTGAGCAATTGGCTCATCAGGTACTGGATACTGCCCAGCCGGCGCGTTACAATCAGGCCATCATGGATTTTGGAGCGCTGTGCTGCACGCCAAAGTCTCCCCAGTGCACTGATTGTCCGCTTCAGGCACATTGCCGCGCCTTTGCCTGGCAGGTACAAGGGCAGTTGCCCGTCAAGTCGCGTAGCCTGGTCAAGCGGGAGCGCTATTTTCACTACCTGGTCATGGAATGCGAAGGCCGGGTATATGTGCGAAAGCGCGTAGGTAAGGACATTTGGGCTAAGCTATATGAGTTTCCGCTCATTGAAATGCCTGCCTTGGCTGGCAGTATGAGCGATGTGCAGCAACACCCCCTGTGGAGAGAATGGCTGGGCGATACTCCGCACGAGATACGCGCTATGTCTATGCCGGTGCGGCAAACGCTTACTCACCAGCACATTGTGGCTGTGTTTATTGAAATAGCCCTTCAAAAAGAAATTGCATTGTTAGCATCTGATTATGCGCTGGTGGAACGCCAGAGTTTGACTAACTTTGCCTTTCCGAAGCTCATCGGCGAATACCTCAACGCGCGCACGCTTAGGCTGAATCTTTTGTAAGAAATTGATAATCAATGGTAAATCGCGTTATTTTGATCGGCAACTTGGGCAAAGACCCCGAAATACGCCACCTCGACAACGGTGCTGCCGTAGCAAAGTTTACCCTGGCTACCAGTGAATCATACCGCGACAAGGATGGGCAGTGGCAAACCCTTACCGAGTGGCACGACATCATTGCCTGGCGTCAACTGGCCGAGCGCGCCGCCACCTCTCTCAAAAAGGGTATGACCCTTTATGTAGAAGGCAAACTCAGCACTCGTGTCTGGCAAGACCAGGACGGCAACGCCCGGCGCACCACTGAGGTAGTAGCCAACTATTTTAGGGTCTTGAACCGGCGCGACGAGCTGGCCACCTCCATAGCGGCAGTGCCTATGACAGGAGCCGAAGCTCCGCCCCCTGACGCGAACGATATCCACAGCCATACTACTACCGACGATATGGCCGGGCGTATGATGGCAGAGGCGGGGGCTCCTCAGGATGACCTCCCGTTCTGACGCTTGCCTGCATCTCTCTCTTCGTGTAACGAATCACGATACTTTTGGAACCAGCATCTGACATACCTTTATCCCTCTGGCCGCTGTTTCTGCAAGTACCTGCTCTGAGTAGTAGTGCTGCATTAGTGGCACTCATAGGCATATGCCTGCTGTTGGTGTGCTCGGCCTTGATTTCGGGTTCAGAGGTGGCGTTTTTTTCGCTTACGCACCACGATCTGGAAGCACTGCAGGAGGAAAAATCTCCTACAGCCAAAAACATTCTGTACCTGAAAGAACGTCCCCGCATTTTGCTGGCCACCATTCTTATCAGCAATAACTTTGTCAACGTTTCCATTGTCATCTTGGCCGACTTGCTGCTCCGATACTTTCTGCCACCTGAACTCATGGAGCAGTGGGCGCTGTCCACGGTGCAGTGGTTTGGGTACGACGCAGTTTCGGCCGACAATTCTATTGCCCGCATACTCAACTTTTTTATTACGGTAATTGCTGTGACTTTCCTGCTGTTGCTCTTTGGCGAAGTAGCACCCAAAGTATATGCTACGCAGCAGAGGCTGCAGTTGGCCAGGCTTATGGCGCAGCCGCTGCGGGTGCTGGCTGTAGTATTTAGGCCGCTGAGCTTTTTGCTGGCGCGCTCTACGCACCATATCGAAAGACGGCTAGAACGCCATGTGCGAGGCGGAACCAGCAAAAAGGAAATTGGGGAGGCTATTGAGCTCACTGTAAGCCGCGACAAAGATACCGCTAGGGAGGAGTTGGATATTCTGCACAGCATAGTCAAATTTGGCGGTGTAGCCGTTAAGCAAATTATGACCTCGCGCATGGATATTGTGGCCTTAGAAAATACCGCCTCTTACAAGGAAGTGCTGGCTATTGCCCGGAAGTCGGGTTACTCGCGCATTCCTGTGTATGAAGAAGACCTGGACAATATCGTGGGCATCCTCTATGTGAAAGACTTGCTGGGGCACTTACAGGAACCCGACAATTTTGCCTGGCAGCCGCTGGTACGCACCAACGTGTTTTATGTGCCCGAGTCCAAAAAGATTGACGACTTGCTGCGCGAGTTCCAACGCCAGCATCTTCACATGGCTATTGTAGTAGATGAATATGGCGGCACCGCCGGTCTCGTTACCTTAGAAGACATCATGGAAGAAATTATTGGCGATATCAAGGACGAGTTTGACGACGAAAGCGAGGTCGAATACCAAAAAATTGACGACCACAATTACCTGTTCGAAGGCAAAACCCTGCTGACCGATCTATGCCGTATCACGGGCATTCCGCTAGAGGATTTTGAAGCAGTGCGCGGCGAGGCCGATTCTCTGGCAGGGCTGTTATTAGAGTTGTGCGGTCAACTCCCTCGAAAGGATGCCGTCATTCACCACAATTCATACACCTTCCGAATCGTTTCCGTTAGCAAGCGCCGCATTGAGCAAGTGCGCCTTACCATTCCATAACCACTGCACATGAGACCAGCCGCCTTTATTGCTATTATTTGCCTGCTCTTGAGCGCCTGCTATCGCCCCGAGTACACACCGCGCCCCCGAGCCTATCCAAAAGTGGAATACCCGCAGAAGGCCTGGCAAAACTTCCAGTTGTCAAGTTGTGACCTCAGCTTTGAGTACCCGGTATATGCTGTGGTACAACGCGACTCTTTCTTTTTTGACGAAGCACCACCACACCCATGCTGGTTCAACATTTACTTCCCCGATTTTGATGCCAAAATACACTGTAGCTACTACCAGGTAGGCCGCCCAAAGAGTATGGATCGGCTTAAGCAAGACGCCTTTGAAATGGTAGACTGGCACAACAAGCGCGCCAACTTCATCGAAGAAAAAGGCGTGCGTCTGCCCAATGGCGTCACGGGCTTTGTCTTCAACATTGAGGGGCCGGCCGCATCGCCATTCCAGTTCTATCTGACCGACAGTACGCGCCACTTCCTGCGGGGAGCGCTGTACTTCAACACCTCGGTAAACCCTGACTCCATCGCGCCGGTGTTTGACTTTGTACGCCAGGACATTATGCACATGATTGAAACCTTCCAATGGAAATGACCCTCATCACCCCATTTGCTTATCCTATCTGCACATGAAGAAGATACTCGAATGTGTACCCAACTTCAGCGAAGGGCGAGATCCCGAAGTCATTGCCCGCATCACGGCTGCCATTGAAGCTGTACACGGCGTGCAACTTCTGGATGTGGATCCTGGTAAAGCCACCAACCGCACGGTAGTCACTTTTGTAGGCGAACCGGAAGCTGTAGTGGAGGCCGCCTTTCAGGCCATCAAAGTAGCCGCTGCACTTATTGACATGAGCAAACATCAGGGCGAGCACCCTCGCATGGGCGCCACCGACGTGTGTCCCTTGATCCCCGTCAGTGGTATGGATATGGCTGAGGCAGTTGCTTGGGCGCATCGCCTGGCTCAAAAAGTAGGCGAGGCATTGGAAATCCCTGTTTACCTATACGAGGCCGCCGCCACACGCCCCGAGCGCCGCAACCTGGCCACCATTCGCGCTGGCGAGTATGAAGGCTTGCCACAAAAACTCCAAGACCCCAACTGGGCCCCCGACTACGGCCCTGCACGCTTCAACCCCCGCAGCGGCGCTACCGTCATTGGTGCACGTGACTTCCTGGTGGCTTACAACGTCAACCTCAATACTACTTCGGTGCGACGCGCCAACAGCGTGGCTTTTGATGTTAGGGAACAAGGCAGGGTCTTGCGCGAAGGCGACCCCATCACCGGCCCTGTACGCAAAGACGAACATGGGGAGCCCCTGCGTCAGCCAGGCGCATGCAAGGCAGTGAAGGCTATCGGATGGTACATCGAAGAATACGGCATTGCGCAAGTGTCCATGAACCTAACCGACCTGAGCACAACCCCGCTGCATGTGGCATTTGAAGCCTGTTGTAAAAGCGCTGAGGCACGGGGGATGCGCGTCACAGGGTCTGAAATAGTAGGCATGGTACCCCTGCGCGTACTATTAGAGGCAGGACGCTACTTCTTACACAAGCAGAAGCGCTCGGCGGGCGTATCGGAGGAAGAACTGATACGCATGGCAGTGCGCTCGCTGGGACTGGACGACTTAGCGCCGTTTGACCCACAGCAGAAAGTAATTGAATACAAACTCCGGCAGCCCTCGGATGCGCCGTTGGCAGCCATGTCGCTGGCGAAATTTGCCGACCAAACGGCCTCCGAAAGCCCTGCCCCGGGAGGAGGCTCCATCTCGGCTTATGTGGGAGCACTAGGGGCTGCTCTGGCCGCTATGGTGGCCAATCTGTCGTCGCACAAGCGCGGCTGGGATGAGCAGTGGGCTTATTTCTCCAACATGGCTGAGCGTGCGCAACACCTCAAACAACGCCTACTTCACTTAGTAGATGAGGATACGCACGCCTTCAACGCCATCATGGCTGCTTTTCAATTGCCCAAGCAAACGCCTGAAGAAAAAGAAGCGCGCAGCGTTGCTATCGAACAGGCCACTCGCCGCGCCATAGACGTACCGCTGCAAACCATACAGGCCGCCCTGGCTTCCTTCGACCTCATTGAGGCCATGGTACAAAACGGTAATCCCAACTCCGTGACCGACGCCGGCGTGGGAGCACTATGCGCGTGGACTGCAACGTATGGTGCAGCGTTGAACGTAGAGGTAAATGCCGCCTCGCTCAGAGACCGTACCTTTGCAGAGGCAGCCATACAGCAAGCTCGTGGAGCCACCGCCTTGGCCAGCGAGCGCAAACAGGCCATTTTGCAAGCTGTAAAAGAAAAGATTTAGCCGGTTTTTTCATGCAAGACCAGAATACCTTCACTTATGATTTGCGCGATATTGCTGCAGCGGCAGAGTTCGTACTGGCCAAGGCAGGCCCGCGCAAAGTCATAGCCTTTTACGGAGGCATGGGCGCTGGCAAAACCACTTTAATAAAGGCTATCTGCGCTCAATTAGGCGTACAGGATATTACAGCAAGCCCCACTTTTGCCCTTATCAACGTATATGCGCATCCCGACGGCCATACACAGGTGTATCATATTGACCTGTATCGCTTGCGCCATCTGGAGGAGGCACTGGATATCGGGGTGGAAGAAATCTTGTATAAATCAGCAGATTACGTATTCATCGAATGGCCGGAAATACTGGAACCATTGATGCCAGAAGACGTCCTTCGCGTACACCTCGAAAACCTGGGAGATACTCAAAGGCGCATGGGCATTTGACTTTGGTCAGAAAAATCCTATCTTCGCCTCACACCGAATTTGTACTGCTATGCCTTGTATCTTTTGTGAAATTGCCGCAGGCCGTGCGCCAGCCAGTATCGTGTATGAAGACAACATGGCACTAGCTTTCATGGACATCAACCCCATCAACCCAGGCCATGTACTGGTCATGCCCCGCCGCCACTTTGAGACCCTGAGCGACATGGACGAGACCACCGGCATGCACGTGTTTCAGATAGCCATGCGCGTAGAGCAAGCGCTGCGCAATGTAGAAGAGATTCGATGCGAGGGTACCAATCTACTCATGACCAACGGCGCAGTGGCTGGCCAGACGGAATTCCACGCCCATTTACACATCCTACCCAGATTTCAGGGCGATAACGTGCGCTTTCGCTTTGCACAGGCCGCTCGTCCTGAGCGTCATGTACTTGATCAATTGGCCGATGCCATTGAACTGGCCATGCAATAATCCAACCTGTAGCGCTTACTTGCCAATTTTGCCCATTTCTACGCCTTCGGAGTAAGCGAAAGCGATGTTGTGTTCACTCAAGGCTCGCTTAATGCGGCGGTACGCTTCAAAGTACACATCCCAGTAGTGCTCCGACTCAGTGTAAGGGCGAACAGCCAACTTGACGTTGTGGCTATCAAACTCCAGTATCCCTACAAAAGGCGCCGGCTCGGCCAGCACATGAGGCGTTTGGCGCAGGGCTTCCAATATGATAGCCTCTACTTTGTCGAAATCTTCATCGTAAGGCATGGGCACTACTAAATCCACGCGTAGTATTTTGCGGGTGCTCAGGTTAGTAATAGCGCCGTTGATAGCCTCCGAGTTGGGCACAATTACAGTGCGGTTGTCTAACGTAGCTATTATAGTATTAAAAATCTGCACTTCGGTCACGTGTCCGGTGTAGTCATCAATAGTGACGAGGTCGCCAGCCCGATAAGGCCTAAAAATGAGGATAATGACGCCGGCGGCAAAGTTGCCCAGGCTGCCCTGCAAGGCCAGGCCAATAGCAAAACCCGCCGCTGCAAGAGCTGCTACGAAAGAGGTAGTTTCGATACCCACAATACCTGCCGCACTAAATATGAGCAGGGTTTTGAGCAAGATGCCGCCTAATGAGGCTAAAAACGGGCTTACATCCGCACTAAGGCCACTGCGCTGCATGGCTTGTAAGCCAGATTTGACCAGGCGATTGATGACTCTGAAGCCTATCCAAAGCAATACCAGGGCAAGCAGCACCTTGGGGGTGTACTTGATAAGCATTTCGGTGATGAGTTCGATGTATTTTTCCACAGTTTCCATGAATTGGTACGCTTGGTTTATCGTTTGGCAAAGGTATGGCGCTGCTTGGGAATGCGGGACTTATTTGCACCCATTAGCCAGCATTTTGTGTAGTTAAATTTTTGCAACACCATGGCTATTACTTGCTTTAATAAAAATTGGTGGAATTCTTTTCGCAGGCCACTTTTCGTTGGGCAACGATGCGAGCTATGAATTGCAAGGCGGAACTTAGGCTGTTGGAATTTTTATGCACTGAAAAACAGATGTTTATGTAGCAACTTTTGATACGGGTGAAAAACTGGCACGATTTATGGAGTGTATTCATGCAGCAGCGGTGCTGCACCTAAAAAGTGTAATCTCAATCATGTTTCACCATTTCAAAACTTTTATTACTATGAACACTGTTCTTCGCTTTCTCGCTTTGGTATGCTTGGCTTTGGGCACTCATCCGTTTATTGTACAGGCACAACTGCCCACGCTCAATGGCTTTGTACTAGAAGACCTAGCGCTGCCCATCGAAGAGATGTACATTGGTGGGCCCTCGCGCGAACATATCAAGCCTGTTGATACCCCAGAATTTATCCCTGCATCTAACGATGACTTCCTGCAAAGCAACGACATGGTCATCGGCATTACCTGGAACGGCGTGACCAAGGCCTATCCGGCGCGCATCCTCAACCACCACGAGGTAGTGAATGACCGCTTTGGCGACCAGCACGTAGCCGTCACTTACTCACCACTTACCGGCACAGCTATCGCGTACCTGGCAGAACTGAACGGCCAGCCTCAAAGCTTCGCCGTGTCGGGCCTGGTTTACAACAACAACACCCTGTTTTATGACCGCACAACGGAGTCGTTGTGGTGCCAAGTACTGGGGCAAGCAGTATCGGGCAAGTACTCAGGAGAATCCCTACGCCAAATACCTGCTACCTGGACTACCTGGGAAAACTGGAAAAATCAGCATCCCAATACTTTAGTGCTTAGCCGCCATACTGGCCACGAGATTGATTATGCCGTAAATCCATATGCAGACTATGAAACCTCGCGCGGCCTGCGATACCCCATCAACAAAGTAAACAAAATAATGCCACTTAAAGAAAAAGTAGTGGGTGTAGAGGTCAGTGGAGCTTTTAGAGCATACCCTCTGTACGTATTGCAAATGGAAAATCGCCCACTGATAGCCGATACCTTCAATGGCCAGGAGTTGCTCATTCGCTATGATAAAGATACCAAAACCGTACTGATAACCAACATCAAGGGCGAGGTATTCCCCACGGTAAGCGGCTACTGGTTTGCCTGGTATGCTTTCCATCCGGAAACAGACGTATTCATACTCGACGACAGCAAAACGCGCCGTGCACCCGAAATCACTACAGCTTCAGTGCAGTAAGCCACCAACTCAAGAATGTCTGTACAACCAACGCGCTCCGGTCGGGTGTGCCCCAGGGTACATCCGGCCTTTTTTTTTGTAAGCGGCGGGGCGTACTCTGGTAATTTTGCTAACTTGCGGCCAATGCGAGTGGTACACATCACTGATATGCACATTGGAGCGGAAGGCGAGTTTACCCGCGATGTGGATGTACGCGGTAATTTCACAGCCGTCCTCCAGATGGCCATGGCGTTCCATCCCGATCGCTTCGTGCTGGGAGGAGACCTGTGCTTCAGCCACGGGCGCACAGAGGTATATGAATGGATACGGGCGCAAATGGAAGAAACCAGCCTGCCATACGACCTAGTCCCTGGCAACCACGACGATACCGCAATCATGGCGCAAGCCTTCAAGCGTTCACACCTGCTGCTCTCTGGCAGCGACATGGCCTACGCCAGTCAGGTGAAGGATGCTTTGTTTATTTTTTTGGATACAGGCCCTGGCAGCTTATCGGAAACACAGGCAGCATGGCTGCGCCAGATTCTGTCAGTCAATGTAGCTTTACCTGTTGTTTTCATGCACCACCCACCAGCTCCAGCAGGTATGCCCTATATGGATGCGTACTACCCGCTACAAAACCCAGAGCTATTTGCTGCTGCTGTGGAGGCATCTCCCGTGCCTGTGCAGGTGTTTTGTGGGCACTACCACATTGAGAAATCCTTGCATCTCGGTAAAATGCACATCCACATTACGCCTTCTACTTTCTTCCAGATTGATCCCTGTTCAGCCGACTTTGCCGTAGATCACTATCGGCCGGGCTTTCGCGTCATTGATTTACTACCCGGCAGAGGTGTCTCGCATTTTGTCAAGTATTTGGATGTGGCGGGGTGGTAGTCAAAGTCCCGCAAGCTACGAGCCACAAAACCTGTGTGCACCATACTTGCAGTTTCCTTTAGTGCGGCCTGCTGCCTGTGGCCTACTTTATACCATCCTCACACCCATTTACACTTGCTTCTCTTGCAAAAAATCTCCCCATTTCTTCTGACCTTTGCCAATATAAAAACAAAAATCATGGTACAAGAAGTAGCCCTTAGTTCGCAGGAGTTGATGGATTTGGAAGACCGCCATGGCGCGCACAACTACCACCCCTTGCCAGTAGTCATTGCCCGCGGGCAGGGCGTGCACGTGTGGGATGTAGAAGGCAAGCAATACTACGACTTTCTCTCCGCCTATTCGGCAGTCAATCAAGGGCATTGCCACCCGCGCATTGTAGGAGCGCTCACCGAGCAGGCACAACGCCTGACACTGACCAGCCGCGCCTTTTACAACGATATGCTGGGCCGCTTTGAGCACTACATCACAGAGTATTTTGGCTATGACCGCGTATTGCCGGCCAATACCGGCGTGGAAGGCGGCGAAACGGCGGTGAAACTCACCCGCAAGTGGGCATACCTGGTGAAGGGCGTACCCACCAATCAGGCTAAAATCGTGTTTGCCGCCGGCAACTTCTGGGGGCGTACCCTGGCCGCTATTTCTTCCTCCACCGACCCCAAAAGCACCAAGGACTTCGGGCCGTACATGCCTGGCTACATCATCATCCCCTACAACGACCTGGTAGCCCTAGAACAAGCACTGCAAGACCCTACTGTAGCCGGATTTATGATTGAACCCATACAGGGCGAGGCCGGCGTAATAGTACCTGATGCAGGCTATTTGCGCCGCGCCTACGATTTGTGCCAGCAGCACAATGTACTGTTTATAGCCGACGAAGTACAAACCGGCATAGGCCGCACAGGGCGCTTGTTGGCCTGCGACCACGAACAGTTCAAACCCGATGTGCTGGTGCTGGGCAAAGCCCTGGGCGGTGGCGTATTCCCAGTATCGGCAGTGCTGACACGCGACGAAATCATGCTGACCATCCGCCCTGGCGAGCACGGCAGCACCTTTGGCGGCAACCCATTAGCTTGTGCAGTAGCCATGGAAGCGCTGCAAGTCGTCAAAGACGAAAAACTGGCTGAGAACGCCGAACACCTGGGCGAGATATTCCGCCGGCGCATGCAGGAACACCTGGTAGAACGTACCGACCTAGTGGTGCTCGTACGGGGCAAGGGCTTGCTAAATGCCATCGTTATCAATGATGACGAAGAAGGACACACTGCCTGGAATCTGTGCCTGCAGATGGCCCAAAACGGCCTGTTGGCCAAACCTACGCATGGCAATATCATTCGTTTTGCTCCGCCTTTGGTCATAACGGAGGACCAACTGCACGAGTGCTGTGATATCATTGAGCACACTGTGCTGCAATACCAAGGCTGAGATTCCTTTAAAGCGGAGTATCGAGGCTGTAGTCGGTCTTGCCGGGTTTAAGATCTACACTGCGGACGTCAACCACCCACTCCTTTCGCAGGCAGGGCAAGGCGGCCTGAATGTCGTCGCCTTCCAATGCCGTGGGCAGGCAAAACATGCCCCTATGCACATGAGGGGTTATGAGCTCCCCGTGCTCTACTACTTCGTCTATCAACTGAATAAACCCTGAGTACCTGGACAGCAAGCAACACTCGTCGGGTACGTCCAGCTCAAAAATGACCATCCCGTTGAGCAACTGGTAATCCGTAAGTTGAGCTAATGCAGTACCTATGGTAGGAGGCGCATGCCATTGGCCGCAAGAATGCCAGGCCCAAACGGGTGCATGCCCATGCAACGACAACCCCAGGCGCTCCATCTCCTGCGCCATCCATTCGTAGGCGGGTCTCCAGTTGACGGGCGTGTGCTTCCAGTCCACGTAGTAAACCGGGTTTTTGTCAAGCTGGTCTTCCAGCGCGGAGGATTGTAGCGACCACAGTATCATAACGGGCAGCAAAAATCGAAAAAGCACATCGTTTCGCCAAGATTATCGGAGCATTCTCTCTATCTTGCAGCCAGTTTTGCACTATAATCCCAACAATCTGATACCCATGAATAGTCGCGCTATCTTGCTACTCCTGAATTTGTGTTGCAGTATGGCGGCCCCTTCTTTCAGTATTGCCCAATCGGCGGCAGACTGGTTCCAGCGGGGCGAAAATCTCCTGCTACAAGGACGACCTCAGAAGGCCATTAGCGCCCTGGAACGCGCGCTCAAACTCCGCCCCGACATGCAGTCAGCCCGACGCTACCTCGGCTTGTGTTATGAATTGCTCAAAGACTACCCCCGCGCGCTGGGTTACTACATAGAAGTAACCGAGCAGGACTCACTGTTCTCCAGAGCCATCTACTTTCAGATTGGCGAACTATGCTATAAAACCGGCCAGTATGTGCTGGCCACTCAATACTTTGAACGCTATAAATCCATGCAGCAAAAACCAGTAGCGGCCTTCAGCCTGCGTGGCGAGCGGGAGTTTTATGAAGAAGCCGGCTATCTGCTGCGATTGCCAAGCCTGGAGCGCGCCTGTCAAATTGCACTGGACTCCATCAAGTTGCTCAATGTCAGCTATGTGCAAAACATGGGGAGCAAGATCAATACCCGGGCCGATGAATACTTCCCCGCTTTGAGCAACAACAACCGACTACTGCTCTACACCCGGCGGCTAAATAAAAACGCCGACGAAGACCTCTACTTCAGCATACTGTCAGGTACGCAATGGCAAACCGGCACCTTGGTGGAGTCAGGCATCAATACCAAAAATAATGAGGGCATGCCTACCCTGGTGCGCAATGGCCGTCGGCTATTCTTTACGGCTTGTGGGCGCGAGCAAGTGTTGGGGCCTTGCGACATCTGGGAGGCTGACCTCGACCCCGAAATCGCCGCCATCACCGGAATGCGCCCTCTCAAAGGCGCATTGAATACCGAGCGCTGGGAATCGCAAGCCACTGTAAGTTGCGATGGCAGCACGCTCTACTTTGCCAGCAATCGCCCTGGAGGCCTGGGCGGTACCGATATATGGATGAGCGAGCGACAGCCCGATGGCTCCTGGGGACCAGCCCGAAATCTGGGTGACAAAATCAACTCCTCCGGCGACGAAGAGGCACCCTTCATCACCAGCGACGGCAAAGCCCTCTACTTTTCCTCCAATGGCCACCCTGGGCTGGGCGAGCAAGACCTATTCGTAGCCTGGAAAGACGCCAATGACCGCTGGACTAGCCCCATCAATCTCGGCCCTAGGGTCAACACAGCCTACCGCGAACTCGGCTTCTTCCTCTCCGCTGACGGGCAAACCGCTTACTTCGCCTCCGACCGCCCTGAAGGGTACGGCGGCATGGATATCTACTTTTTTCAACTTTCCGAGCAGTTGTACACCGACCCCATCACCTTGGTAGAAGGCTTTGTCAAAGACTCTATACTGGGCATCCCGCTCCAAGTAAACCTTGACATTGAAGGTAGGGGTACGATCCCCACCGATAAAGATGGTCACTTCTTCCTGTGCGTACCCGCCGGCAGTATCCTGAACATACGTACCGAACGGCACTTTTACCATCCTTTCCAGCAGCAGTACCCCATACCCCACTGGGACAATAAAGACCTCTACACCATTGACTTGCTCCTGCAGCCTACACAGCCGCCCGGAACAGTGACAACACCCTCCCTAACATCAGCCGACACCTCACGTACACAGCCCGTAATTCGCCCCAGAGCCCGAAAGGAAATTACCCATGCTGTGTATTTCGACTTCGACAAGTCCACCATTAGTGCCGAATCGCAGAAGCCCCTGGCGGAGTTTGCCGTCAATCTGAAAAGTAAGGATGTGATTCGGGTCAACATCGTAGGTTTTGCCGACGACATAGGTGCCGACGTCTATAACCTACGCCTGAGTGAAGAGCGCGCCAAGCAAGTAGCGGTATTCCTGCTACAAAATCAAATCACTGTAGACCAAATCTTTATCGAAGGCAGAGGCGAGGTACGCGGCGCTGGCCCTCGCGAAAAAAACCGTCGTGTGGACATCCGAGTGCTGCTAATGGAGTAATAGTTGAGCTAAATACTTGCCAGGCGCGCTTTACAAAGGCAAAAATAAAAAATCTAACCAGGGGCTTATACTGAGCAACGCCAAGTTTCGTGTGTGATTTACAGATTTTGTACACAAAACTTGGCAAGCTGCTGCATAGCAGCCTTGGCAACTGTGCCTCAAGGTAGTACGCCTATTTTTTTCCAAAAAAATCAGGAGTTTAAACCCCTAACAGCCGCTCGGGCGCTCCACGCAGGTCATATAATTGTTTTTTGTGCAACAACTTTTTTACCAGGGAGATCTTCTTTGCCCAAAATGCTCTACCTTTACAGCCCGTAACGATCCTATCGCACTGCTATGACCAAATACATCTTCGTTACGGGAGGCGTCACTTCATCCCTCGGCAAAGGCATCATCGCGGCTTCTTTGGCCAAGCTACTCCAAGCCAGAGGGGTGCCAGTCACCATCCAGAAACTGGACCCTTACATCAATGTGGACCCTGGCACCCTCAATCCTTACGAACATGGCGAATGCTATGTGACCGACGACGGGGCAGAAACTGACCTCGACCTGGGGCACTACGAACGCTTCCTCAACGAGCCTACCTCGCAAGCCAACAACGTAACTACCGGCCGCATTTACCAAACCGTTATTGAAAAAGAGCGCCGCGGCGACTTCCTGGGCAAAACCGTACAGGTAGTACCCCACATTACTGACGAAATCAAGCGCAGAATCCAAATCTTGGGCGACCGCCACAAGTTTGAAATTGTCATCACTGAAATCGGCGGTACCGTAGGCGATATCGAATCGCTACCCTATCTTGAAGCCTTGCGGCAACTGCGCTGGGAATTAGGCGCCGACAACTGCCTGGTGATACACCTCACCCTTATACCCTACTTGAGTGCGGCCAAAGAGCTCAAAACCAAGCCTACGCAGCACTCTGTAAAGGAACTGCTCTCCGCGGGGATCCAGCCCGATATACTGGTTTGCCGTACCGAACACCCGCTGCAGATGGACATCCGCCGAAAGCTGGCGCTGTTTTGCAACGTGGACGTCAGTTCCGTCATCGAAGCCATTGATGCTGATACCATCTACGACGTGCCGCTACTCATGCTGGCCGAACGATTAGATGTGGTAGTGCTGACCAAGCTGCGTCTGCGCGATCGCAAGGAGCCCGACCTACGCGTCTGGAAGGCCTTCCTGGAAAAACTCAAAAAACCCAAACACAAAGTCAAAATTGCTCTCGTCGGAAAGTACAACGAACTCCCCGACGCCTATAAGTCTATTCATGAAGCCTTTGTACACGCCGGCACTGTGCACGAATGCAAGGTAAAGGTAGTGCCCATACATGCCCAGCACCTGGAGGAGAACCCCGAATCCGTACCTGAAATGCTGGCCAGCTTCGATGGGGTGTTGGTAGCACCAGGCTTTGGCGAGCGCGGCATTGAGGGCAAAATCAGAGCCATACGCTACGTGCGCGAGCAGGGCATTCCCTTCCTTGGCATATGCTTGGGCATGCAGTGTGCCGTAGTGGAGTTTGCCCGCCATGTACTGAAGTTGGAAGGTGCCGCCTCTACGGAGATGAATCCTGATACGCCTCATCCGGTCATCCACCTCATGTCTGAACAACTGCAAGTAACCCACAAGGGCGGTACCATGCGACTGGGTGCTTTTGCCTGCAAGCTAACCCGAAAAAGTAAAGCCGCAGAAGCCTACGGCAAGCTAGACATCAAAGAGCGCCACCGCCACCGCTTCGAGTTCAACAACTACTATAAAGAAGCTATGGATAAGGCAGGATTGGTTGCCACTGGCATCAACCCCGAAACTAACCTGGTAGAAATTGTAGAACTGCGGCAGCACCCATGGTTTGTGGGGGTGCAATTTCACCCCGAACTCAAAAGCCGCGTGGAGGCCCCACATCCACTATTTGCCGCTTTTATCAAGGCTGCCATGCAGTACCGGCAAAATACCCGCCGGCAGGCAACATCGCAGCAAATAACAGAGGCATAAAATAGTATTCGCCCTAAGATTTGAGTGTCAGCAAAGATAGTCACTTACTTTGCTGCAATAGGCTATCCTGGTGTTCAAAGAGCAAACTTTGACAAAAAGCAATGTAGTCCTTCATCTGGAGCTGGGTGTTGGCGATGGCCTGCAGGTAGCGCTGCTTTTCGGCTTCGGGCAGGCGGCACTGGGCAATGGAGTCAGGCAGTTCCTGGCGCAGAAACTCCAACGCCAGCAAGTGCTTGTGGATGGCCAGGCGGGCATTGTCGGGTTGAGGGCTTCGAAGGTTTTGCCTGGCAGCGGCATACCAGTCTTTGGTCAGAGCCATCTGGTCGTAGAGCGTGACCAAGCGCTTGTGCAAAGGTATGTCGCGTTGGGCAAGGGTGATCTTGAGGTGGTCGCCAAGGTTGTACCACGAAGGATCAGAGCGAGCGGCACTGATACGAGCTTCGTAGTCGGTCAGCAGTTGGTCAATACGCAGCAAGGCAGCATTGGCTTTGGGTGAAGATGTTCGAGCACTAAGCGCATCGGTTTGCCTGCGATAGACCTGCCAGCGCTGGGCAATGGAGTCCAAAGCCTCGGGCGTTAAGATGCGAGGCAGGACTTCGCCGGCAAACAGCACAGACATTTCTTTGAGAATCTGCTTTTCGAGCCGCTGAGCCTTGCGTTCGGGGCTTCGGCAGGCAGTGCAAGTTAGGATCAACAGGCCGCAGGAGAGCAAGGCGTGTTTCATACTTCGGTGGCTCTAGCATAAGCCCACTGTAGGGCTAGTTCAAGTTGTTGTTGGCGGTCAAGGTGAGTATTGTCGAGCACAATAGCGTCGTCGGCCTGTCGCAGAGGGCTGTCGGCGCGTGTGGCGTCAATGTGGTCGCGCTCCAGGAGGTTGTGGCGCACCTGCGCTTCTATAGGTTCAAGGCCTCTGGCACTGAGTTCGAGCATTCTTCGGCGCACGCGTTGGTCGAGGTCGGCAGTGAGGAAGATTTTGAGTTCTGCTTGAGGAAACACAACAGTGCCAATGTCGCGCCCGTCCATGACGATACCACCGGCCTGCCCCATGGCTTGCTGCTGTCGTACGAGCATTCTGCGCACCTGAGGAATGGCCGCTACGAGGCTGACGACAGCCGACACGCGCATGTCGCGGATGGCATCTTCTACATCTTCACCATTGAGAAAAGTGCGGTTCTGGCCTTGTACGTTTTTGAACGCAATATGGATGTGTTCCAGCGCTTGCCCAACTGCTTCTAAATCATCAATAGGGACGAGGTGATCGAGTAGGTATAACGCAACTGCCCGGTACATGGCACCGGAATCCACGTAGGCAAATCCGAGGGTGGCGGCCAGGTCACGTGCCAGGGTGCTTTTACCGCAAGCCGAAAAGCCATCAATGGCGATGATGATATTTTTCATTGGCAGATGGAGGTTGAGGGGGGGGGGCAGTACGGCAAGTCATAGGCTAAGTTTATGAAAGCAGTTTGAGGATCATTTCCCACAATTTTGGATACGGGATGACTTCGAGGTACTGCAATCGCCCATTATAGCGGAAGGGAATTTCGTGCAGGGTGCGCAGGGGTACTTCTGTTTTTTTTAGTCCTGCCGTATTAAAATTATTCAGGCGCAATTGGTTGAGCAACTTGATGAAAGCTGCCTGGCGGGCAAAGTCTTCCTTGTGACGCAAGGTGTTGATCAAGCTGCCAAGCCATTCAATCTGCTTGGCGGCTTTGTCAAATAGTTTTGCACGCAGCAGGAATGCAATCTGCGCTACGGCGAGCAGGATGGTTTTGTTTTCTTGCCTGGGCTCGAACGGGATAGAAGCAGACATAAAATCTTCAACGACGAAAGCTTTTCTTTTCTGGAAGAGTACGATTTGCTGATTCACTGAGTTGAGTTGCTTGAGTAGGTGTACATACACGGTAAAGATATTCCACTTGGCCTCATGTTCGGCAGTGATTTTGGAGAAGTATTTATACTCTATCGCCTCCTTGTAAACGGCAAACACGTGCAGCAGACTGTCGGTGCGAATACTGAGCAACAGGAGCAACTCCATGAGTACTAAGTGGTCGTCAGGTGTCAAGTGAGAAATTTTGAGGGCTTGCTCGGCAATCGCGCGTCCAGTTTTGAAGTCAAGGGTGTGCAGGGCGGTACGCAAGCGCAGCATAGCAAAGCGCAGCATATTGTCTTTACTTGCCCAAGTAGGGTTTTGAACCAGCCAGTTTTCGGCTTGTAGTCCGGTTTCTTCCATTGCCTGATAGTTGCCTTCTGCTTCAAATCGAAGCATCCAAGCTTCGAAAGCTGCCAGGCTGACTATCGGAGTATCAAACTGCTCGGTAAGACTCAACAGTTCGTCACACCAAAGAACAACTTGCGCAGTCTGAGCCTCAGCCAGTCGGGGTGTGCCATAACAGACCAACCGTATGCTTTGCAGGTATCCTTCTGCCTGGATTTCAGCATTCCAGTGAGGATAGAACGCTTCAATAAGCGATTGCTGCGCATCAAATTCTTTTTTACTACCCTGCAGAGCATATATTTCTCTGAGTAACGATGCGCTTTGTACCACCATGCCAGACAGGCGATATTTGAGCGCCAGCGCCTGTATCTGAGTGGCTTCTACTATGGCAGTGTGAGTGGCGCCATGCGTCTTCAGCAAGTGCACCAAGGCCAATTGTCGGTTGCAGAACTTCAGGGCGGCATCGAAGCTGCCGGTCTGGGGCTGATAGGGGTCAATGAAAAAAAAAGTGTTGAGCAATTTGCGCTTAAAACGCGACTTGAACTGCCGGTATCGGTCGTCTGCTATGGGTGTGCCGTATAGGACTACAGCAGCTTCTGTGTCATTTTTGAACAAGTGTTGCTGCAAGCCTTCCCAAAAAGCAGCATACTTGCTGCTTGACCTGCGCAGGCTTTGTTGGTCGAGCACCTCAATTTTTGAGGGAGCATTCTTGCCCAGAATTTCGGCCATTTCCAGCAATTCTTTCATAATGCTGCAAAAGTAGCAAGTGTATCAGCGGAACAAAATGAGAAATGGCTTTACAACACGGGGCTGTAAAGCCATCGTACCTTGCGGTGGAATCCCACCGTTGGTCAAAACTCTACGTAGCTCGATAGTGCCCAATGCTCAGTACTCGTCGTCGTTGAAGAGGAAGTCCTCCTTGCGCGGGTAGTCCGGCCAGATGTCTTCAATGCCTTCGTAGATTTCGTCTTCGTCCTCCATTTGCTGCAGGTTTTCAATAACTTCTACAGGCGCCCCGGAGCGGATGGCGTAGTCAATCAACTCATCGCGGGAAGCAGGCCAGGGCGCATCTTCCAAGTGGTAAGCCAATTCCAAAGTCCAGTACATAACGATCCGAGTTTTCTGTTTTTTGATAGTTGAGTTGAAAATGTGCGCGAATAACGATATAAAGACGCAAACGTTTTAAATCACAAGCCTATTTTTTTTCAAAATGATCCATTCCAACTTTCAAAAGCGCGATGCTCAAATGAATCGTTTACGAAATAAAGCACTCATAATCAACACTTTGAAGAGTAGTCAACTCAGTGTCCTGGCTGCCAGGCCAGCATCACCTGAAACGGGCGATTTTCGTACCCTGGCGGCCACCGCCCCATCTGCGTGGACTGTGCCGGGCCAGTAGGGTCGCAAATACAGTATGGCTGCCCCTGCCACAGCACATAATCGCGGCAAGACCAAGGAGTCGCTACTCCAATGGTCACGTGGTCACTGAAGGAAATTACGGCTATGGGAAGCCCCAATAACTCCTTGGCAAGCTGATAAAACAACACCGCTCTGTCTTCGCAGTCTGAACACGGATAAAAAAACACTTCGTCGGGTGTCATGGGCCAATTCCGCCCCAGGCAGGCCTCATCTTCCTGGTATGTGAACGCCGAGCGCGTCATTGCCAGCAGGATCTCCAGCCGGGCGCGGAGGTCTTTGCCTTGCATGATGCGCTTCAGCTGCGGTATAAGGCTTTGGTACAGTACTGGCGAAATGGGAGCAAAAAAGTAGGTACTCTCCTCCCGAATAGGCTGTTGGGCAAGCAATTGCACCCAGCTGACATCTGTCAGCACAGACAGCACGTACAGGCTGTCGCGGGTGCTAAACGACACGGTGCGCGCCTGTGGGCGTGCTGGCAACAAAGGTTTCTGCACCCAGTCTATTGACAAAGCCCTACCCCCTGGCATAGGAGCAAGTGGATGCACATACTTGCTTTGCACCAGCACCGGATACTGCAGCGGTACAGGAATGTGGTAATACGTACGCCCGTACAGGCAGAGCATGGGCAAGTCGTAGAGCGGTTCTTCTATCCACAGGTACAACTCCGCAGCTTGCTCGTCAAACGCCAAGCGAGTATCGAACCCCGACATAGACATCAGGAACCAGGCGGCCAACTCGCGCGGCAGCGGCTCCGCCCAGGGCCACAGCGCGTCTATTGCGTTCCTGAGCAGGTAGTAGTACATCCAGTCGTTGAGTTGTAGGCTGTCTTTTTTGCTCTCCAGATCCTTGAGCAGAGGGTGATAATGTGCTTCCAGCAAACTGTGGAAAAAATCGTGAATACCAGCTTCTGTCGCTTCTGCCGTGGCCGGCAGGCTCATGTCGGCATGACAACCTACGCGCAGCACAGCAGAAGCCAGCCCTACTTCCACATAGCGAACATGGTCGCCGGCTTCTGCGGCAGCAGCTGCTCCCAGCGAAAAGCTCGCCAGCAGGCACGCCAAGGTGATGCGCCAGGCAGATGGCAGGCTTGAAATCATCAGGGTGAAGAGGCATAACTTGGCCTTAGTCATAATGCCTGATTGAAAGCTTTTTTAATAACCCACTAACATGGGCAGAAGTTTATGATACTAACACCACAATATGCGCATTCTGCTATGCAGAAAGTACACCAGCGCCATACTTTTTCTTACTTTTGACGCGCATTGACACCGTTATTGTTATGGCAGTACGACGAATTACGTCCTTCACTTTTAAGGCAATAGCTGGTCTGTTGCTAACGGCGCTGATGCTGGGCGCTGGCTTCTGGCTGGGACGCACTATATACCAAAAAAGAGCTGCACAGACTGCACGCGAACAAGCCGACGTGCTCCTGGAGCGCATCCGAAAAGTAGCCAAACTAGTGGTAGTAGAAGGCTACTTCACCGAAATTTACGACTATAAAGACTACTGGCGCTTTGACTGGACGCCCTTTCAAAAAAAAGCTCTGCTACGCGTAAAAGGAAAGGTCTCTGTGGGATACGACCTGAGCAACTTGAAAATTGAACCCCTACCTGAACAAAAACTAGTACGCATTAGTAACTTGCCCGACCCAGTCATTCTCTCTACCGAACACGACGTGGACTACTACGACCTTACCCAGGGTCTGTTCAATCGCTTCACTCCGGAAGACTTCACCAAGCTAAACCGAAACGCCAAAAAAATATTGGAAGACAAGGCGCGTAAGAGCGAACTTATGATCACTGCCGTGAATCAAGGGCAAGAGCTATTCGATATGCTAGAATCCATGGTGGAAAGTGCCGGCTGGAGAATGGAATTCGTGCAAGACAGTGTTATCGGCAAGTTTCAAATACCTCCCAAACTGGAAACCCCCGACAGTGTGATTTTACAAAAGTAACTTTCAAACCTGACTGTATCATGGCCAATCTGAACAGACGACAATGGTTGCGCACCGCAGGCCTGGGCAGCGCTTTTTCCCTACTCGGCGGATGGCAAGCCCTAGTCCCAAGCACAGCTGCCAGCCTACCGCTGCATAAAGCTGGCCTTCCCAGTGATGGCCCCGCCCGCTTGGCCTCCAACGAAAATCCTTACGGCCCATCGCCCAAAGTGAGAGAGGCCATTCTCAAATGCCTGGACGAAGCCTGCCGCTATCCCTTTGCCCGCACCCAGCCTTTACTGGACAAGCTAGCACAAAAAGAAGGTCTTACGCCAGAGCATATCGTACTCACCGCCGGCTCTACTGAAGGACTAAAAACTGCAGGGCTAACCTTTGGCTTGCACGGTGCGGAGATAGTTAGTTCCAACCCCACCTTTCATGTACTGATGGAATACGCCGAGCAGTTGGGAGCCTACATCCATCGCGTACCAGTCAATGAGCAACTTGGCCACGATCTCGACGCCATGGAGCGCCGTATTACGCAGCAAACCCGCCTTGTGTTCGTATGCAACCCCGATAATCCGACGGGAACCCTGCTACCAGCAACCCGCATACGCGATTTTTGCGCTTCTCTGTCTAAGCGCACTGTGGTATTTGCCGACGAAGCCTACTTTGACTACGTGGCTGAGCCAGGCTACCCCTCCATGACTGAACTGGTGAAGACTGGCATGAACGTCATCGTATCGCGCACGTTTTCAAAAGTATATGGGCTAGCCGGTATTCGCATCGGGTACCTTATCGCCCGCCCCGACCTGGCTGCCCGCCTGCGCCGCCACGTCATGGCCAACCTCAGCATGCCGGCAATATATGCCGCGCTGGCCGCCCTTGACGATCCGGAGTTTTATCGTTTTAGTCTGCAAAAAAACGCCGAGGCTAAAGCCATTATTTATCAGGCGCTGGACGCGCACCGGCTCCGGTATGTGCGCTCTCATGCCAACTTTGTATTTTTTCATACCGGGCGCCCTGTGCAGGAGTTCAACAATGCCATGAGTGCGCAAGGCGTACTCACTGGACGCCCTTTTCCGCCGCTGCTGGAGTGGTGCAGAGTAAGCACTGGCACGCCCAACGATATGCAGCATTTTGCCCGAGCACTAGCGGCTGTACAGGCTGGCAAATAATCCAGTTGGTTTATCAAATAAAAAAAAAACAGAACTTTCAACGCAACAATATGGCATCATCTCGATTATTGCTTTGCTGCGCGCTTTTGGCCGCTGTTTCTCTTTCTGCCCAGCGATTTCAAGCAGGGTTGATGGCCGGGCTGAACATGGCACAAATTGACGGCGACGAACTGGCCGGATATCACCAGCCCGGGCTCAATACTGGTATCAAGGCCGTAGCATTGCTCTCAGACGACTGGCGGCTCAACCTAGAGTTGCTCTTTTCGCAGCAAGGTGCCGATCGCTCGGTCAAAGACCCCTTCCGCTCCATATACGACAACATCCGGCTCAATGTACTCGAAGTACCAGTGGGTGTTTCTTACGCCGCCTGGAAGTTGCAACCCGTGGCCGGGCTTTCCTACAACCGCCTCATCAGCCACCGCATTCGGGATATTGGCGGGGTAGATGTATCTCGCAACTTTACTTTAGATGGCAATGGCCTTAGCTCTTTCTTCGGCGCCGCTTATTTCTTTTCTCCCCAGTGGGGAGTGGACGCGCGCTACACAAGAGCCATGACCATCAACAAAGCTCGCTCGGCACTAGCAGGCGGGCAGGTCGATCGCTTCAGGAGTTACTTCCTCTCATTGAGGCTGGTGTGGATGTTCAGCTAAGCTCAATATGCCCTTACAAAGGCCAAAGCCTTCGAAACTAGCCCCATATCAGCACAGGCATTAGCAGAAATTTACTGCCTAACCTTGCCAGAGGAGGAAGCCAGTACAAACTAACCACATGCAAACCTACTACCACTCCGTAGAGTGAAGCAATGTGCAACTTGGTTATCTTGAAGCACGTTCGATCTCATACAGCCGAACAGTCGCTACCTAAAGGGCGAACTGTCCTGGTGCTTCCTGATCAAATCCTGGGCAAAATAAATACTTATCCACAAACCTGCTACTGCCAATATGATTAGCCAATCATAGTACTGCTGTAGTACCAGGAAATCATAAACAGCATGAATGACTATGGCAACGCCCAGCCCTTGAAACAAAATTGGCCAGCGGTGCTGCGGTTTCAACCAGGCCAAGCCAGCAAAGTAGCCAACAATAACCGAAAATAGCGCGTGTGCCGGCACCGCAGTGAAAGCCCGTAGCAGAGTAGTACCAAGGCCAAAATGACTGGCGTAATGTATGTTTTCTAAAGTGGCAAAGCCCATGCCAATCACTACTGCGTACACAATGCCATCAATGGGCTCATTGAAAAAAGGGCGCCGTAATGGATAGGCTATCAACACCAAGAACTTACCAACCTCCTCACCTATGGCTACCGTCAGAATGGAAGCCAATAGTTTCAATTCTACGGAAGCACCGTGCCTAATGCCCAGCCGTACTACGGCTTCACTGTCCAGATAAGAGGCTGGCCAGGTAAGCGCCATACCCAACAAGAAGCAGACAATGAGGTGCAAACGATGCTCCTGCTCGTACCTGTCCATGCGATAAATGTACCAGGTGATGAGCAACCCTGGCAGTATGGCCAGTATGAGCAATAAAGGATTCATGGCGCTTAGTCGCTCCTGACAATTCCATTAAAGCAATACTCGGCAAACTCCCGTACAATTTGCCTAGTTTTTCGAGGTGCCTCCAACATACCCATGTGCCCTATTTTCTCCAAGATGTGCACTGAAGCTGTGGCTGGCAGGCTCGTTTGCGCCAGGCTCAATTCTGCTGGTATGGCCTTGTCTTCTTCGCCGATGATAAACAGCACCGGCCAGTTGGCGCACTCCAGTACGCCATGGCGATCAGGGCGCGCCATCATGGCCGTCAAGCCATCTATGATACCTTGCGGCGCATACGTAGAAGCCTTGTGTATGAGACGATTGACTACAAAGGAATTGGTCCTGGCCCAGGCGGCAGCAAAAAGATCAGAAATCAACTGCTTGACGTATAGTGCGGTACCCTGCTCCTGCACAAATCGAATGCTTTTTTGTCGAGCTTCTTTTTTAGCTTCGCTATCGGCGTAGGGATGGGAGTGAAAAAGCCCGAGGCCGGCAAGTTGCTCTGGGTATTTTTCAGCAAAAGCCAATGCCGTATAGCCTCCCATAGAATGACCAATGAGCAAGAAGCGATTCTGACCAATTGCTTCCTGTACAACTGCCTGCACAGTATCAGCGTAATATTCAATACTGGCCTCCTGGGCAAGTTCTGACTCGCCGAAACCGGGCAAATCCGCGCAGACTACCTTGTACCCAGCGGCAACCAGTTCATCTTTCCACTCGTCCCATATAGTGCTATCTTCACAAAATCCGTGTAGGAATACCAAGGCATTTGCGCCTTTGCCTTGCACGTTGTAGGCTACTTTGCGCTGTTGGTATAACAAATACTTCATACCGTGTGATGTTTGTGGCCATTCCGCGCCAAATCAATAATACCCAAAGCCCTGCTCAGCACCGCGCCAGTAGCTTTTTACATAGTCGTAGATGCCTTCTTCCAAGGTGTGGAAGCGGCCAGTATAGCCGGCCTGGCGCAATTTCTGCATGTCGGCCTGGGTGAAGTACTGGTAGGTGCCACGTATGTCTTCCGGAGTATCTACAAAACTAATATTAGGCGAAAGCCCCAAGGCCAGAAAAGTATGCGTGGCCAAGTCTAAGAAGGAACACGCCTGCCCTGTGCCCACATTGTACAGGCCGGATGCTGGGCGATGCTCAAAAAGCCAATAGCAAATGTCCAGTACATCTTTGATGTAAATGAAATCGCGGCTTTGCATCCCGTCGGCCACATCTGGGCGATGCGAGCGGAAAAGTTTCATGCCGCCAGTGGCTTGTATTTGACGCACTGTGTGAAACACCACCGAGGCCATGCGGCCTTTGTGGTACTCGTTGGGGCCATATACATTGAAGAACTTCAATCCAGCCCAAAAGGGCGGTGCTTGCACTTGCTGCAACACCCAACGGTCAAAGTCGTTTTTAGATCGCCCATAAGGATTGAGTGGCTTCAGTTGGGGTACTATGTCGTGGTCGTCGCGGTAGCCGAGTTCGCCCAACCCATAGGTGGCAGCGCTGGAGGCATAAATGAGCGGAATGCCGTGCTGTGCACACAAGTTCCAGATGGTTTGAGAGTAATGGAGATTGAGCCGGTCAAACAAAGCTGTATCTTGCTCAGTGGTGTCAGTACGAGCTCCCAGATGAAAAACGAACTGTACATCGCGATGCATACGGGCCAACCAATCGGGTAGTTGATCGCGGTGTACGGCTGCAATGTAGAGCTTTCCTGCGAAATTAAAGCTCTTGTCGGTGCGGCTGAAATCATCAGCAATAAGAAGGTTGCAGTGACCTGCTTCGTTGAGTTTGCGCAACAGGCAGGAGGCAATGAATCCAGCTGCTCCGGTAATGACGATCATGTAGGTTCAGAATTTTTTGGCTACCATAAGCCCCAGCAAGGCATACCAATCGTTTTTCCTGGGATTGGCAGAATAGCTGATGCCGTCCAAATAATCCGTGAACGGATAGCGAGCCGCAGCCTCCAGCCCTAATATCCAGTCTTCGCTTAGCTGGGTTTTGATGCCAATACCTGCTGGGATGATGACGCGGAGCTTAGAATAGGGTGTATCGCGGTCGCGAATGACATTTCGGGTGAGGAGGTCTCCGGTAAAGTGAGAGAAGTCCACCTTAGGATTGGTGTAGAGTATGCCTGCGCCAGTAATCAAATAGGGAGAAACCGGCAGGGTGCGATTGCTGCGTGCCACGGCCCAGGGCTCCCATTCGCCGGTAATGGTCAGCTCCACCAGGTTATTTTCAAAAGCGAAAGCTCTGCGGTCGCGGTCGCTATTATCCAAGTCATCGCCCGAAATATGGGCGTAGGTAAGCCCAGTGCGCATGAACCAGGTATCGCTGATGCCAAAGCGTGCAAAGATGCCTCCATGAAAACTAGTCTGCTTCCACTCCCAGAAAGGATTGTTGGTCACATCGCCCTGGTAAGTAGCCGCGCCTAGCGTTACACCGCCTTCAATAGCGGCAGATTGCCCCCAAAGAGCAAGGCAAAAGGAAAAGGCACAAAGGGTAAGAATCGGTTTTTTCATAGTATGGAATCGGTTTTGAGAAGCAAAAGTACAGTTATTTCCCACAGAAAGCAAGCGTAGTTATTCTGGCGGTAGGATTAAGTCAAACTCTACACGACGGTTGCGGCTACGGCCCTGCGGGGTTTTGTTGGAGGCAATAGGCCGGGTATGCCCGTATCCTTGTGTATGTAACCGCTCCGGTGCAATATTCCTTTTAAGTAGATACGCCATGCAACTTTTAGCCCGATTGTTGGAAAGTATCAGGTTTTTGTCAGGTTTACCTACATTGTCTGTATGCCCTGAGATGTGGAGGTGATGCACTGGGTATTTTTCCATCAGCACAGCAATCTGGTCGAGTACAGCCGCAGATTTGGGCTTGAGCACGGCACTGCCGGTTTCGAATTCCACACCCCAACGCGCAGCCAACAGCATTTTTTTATCTTCCTCAGAAATAACAGGACAACCGAACAGTGCTGAACTGCCAGCTAAGATAGGGCAACGGTCATCCCTGTCGGCTATGCCGTCGCCATCGGTGTCGGGGCAGCCTTTCAAGGCAGGTAATCCAGGCTGGTCGGGGCACTCGTCAAAGTCATCGTAGATGCCATCGCTATCGCTGTCACGATACGGGCAGCCGCTCTTTTCGGGTACGCCAGCTTCCTCAGGGCAGGCATCGTCAGGGTCGGGAATGCCGTCGGCGTCCACATCAGGACAGCCCTTGTATATTGGCGGGCCGGCCTGCTCAGGGCAGCGGTCATCTTTGTCGGCAATACCGTCATCATCGGCGTCGGGGCATCCGTTCAGCTCAGATGGGCCACTCTGCAGTGGGCAATCGTCCACGTGATCGGGTATCATATCGCCATCGGCGTCAGGGCATCCGTTGGCTGCACGAGGCCCAGGCTGCTTGGGGCACATATCTTCCAGATCTTCCAGGCCATCGCCATCGGCGTCAGGGCATCCCATTGCGCTGAGTACGCCGGGTAACGTGGGGCAGCGGTCGTAGCGGTCAGGAATGTGGTCATTGTCGCGGTCTCTGGGTGTAAGGCGAAGGCTGTAGTGCACTCCAGCGAAGGCATACCAATCATTGCGCTTTGGGTTGCCGGCATAGCTTACGCCATCCAGGTAGTCATGCATAACCGGCCTTGTAGCCAACTCTATGCTGAGCATGCTGCGCTTGCTGACATCAAAATGCACGCCAGCGCCAAAGGGAATGGTAAATCCTTGTTTGGGGTATTCAGAAGCCTGGTCTTTGCGTATTTGACCCCAAAGACCTTCGGTTGGCATGCCTGTGAAGTCCATTGTGCGAGCGTTGGCGTACCAGGCACCGCCAGCAAATACATACGGCGAAATGATCTTGCGAAATTGGAATCTGCTGGGGTAGCGGCGGGCAGCCCAGGGCTCCCACTCCATCAGCAGGCCAGTTTCTACTAGCCGGCTTTGGAAGCGAATGAGCCGTACCTCTCGAATGTCGTCATTCTGAATATTGTCGTCGGCACCACGTAAACCTCCTGAAAGAAAACTGCCCCGTAGGCTCAGCGTAGAGGCCAATCTGTGACGTAAAAGCAGACCTGCCCCTGGCTGTGTTTCTTTGAGCACCGGCAAGCGCTGGGGGGCCAGGTCACCCATGTACATCCAGCCTCCCGCAGCCAGTGTTAGCTCCCATTTAGCTTGTCCCAATGCAACAGATACAACGCATGAAAGGGTAATAGTAAGAAACGGAATTCTCATGTTCATTGGTAATGTTTGCAGCCTCCTGTCGTGGCTTTAGCTGCTGCTAGCCCGTGTGAAGGATTTGTTGGCGCAGCAAATATAGAATAAAATCGAATATTTTATTTTTCGAAGTGTTAAAATACCCCTATTCCCATTGACAACAATCAGACCCGCTGCTGACCAAAGTCATAAATCTTCAGTAGGACTCAATGTAACCTTGTACCGAATTTTTGCGAGAAATCGCCCCCGTACCTGGCGTACTTCGGATACAAAAAGGCATAATTCATGGAAAAGCACAAATCAATATTTAAATACCCTGGCATTCGCATGGCACTGGATGGCAATACGGCAGCCATTATGTGCGAGCGGGAATCTTCCGACGCTGCGGGCGCCTATCCGATTACTCCATCCACCCAGATGGGCGAATACTGGGCTGAGGAGGCAGCCAAAGGACACCTGAACATCTCCGACAAGCCACTTATTTTCATTGAGCCAGAGGGCGAGCACGCCGCAGCCGCCGTCACTGCCGGCCTGTCAATGACTGGGCTGCGAGCAGTCAATTTCTCTTCTGGTCAGGGCATTGCCTACATGCATGAGTCTCTATATGCTGCCGTAGGCAAGCGCCTAACGTACGTGCTCAACATCGGGGCCAGGGCCATGACTAAGTCTACCCTGAACGTGCACGCCGGGCACGACGACTACCATGCTATTGACGACACGGGCTTCTTTCAACTTTTTGCCTGTAAGGCACAACACGTAGCCGACCTCAACATCATAGCCCACAAGATCGCCGAACTTTCGCTCAACCCAGGCATAGTAGCACAGGACGGCTTCCTGACCACCCACCTCATTGAACCGCTACAAGTACCAGAGCGAGAGCTTATTGCCGAGTTTCTGGGCTGCCCCGACGACATCATCGAGACACCTACACCCGCACAGCGACTCATCTACGGCCCTACCCGACGCCGCATCCCTGAAATGTGGGACGTGGACAATCCCTTCATGATTGGCGTGGTACAAAACCAGGATGCCTACATGCAAAGTGTGGCTGCCCAGCGCCCTTTCTTTTTCGACCATATACAGCAGATCACTGACCAGGCTTTTGAAGCTTACTACCAGCTCACCGGTCGCCGCTATGCCCGCGTCATGGGCTACCGCCACGATGATGCTGACTACCTCATCCTGGGGCAAGGTAGTCTCATCACCAGCGCCCAGGCCGTGGCCGACTACCTGCGCAAAACGCGTGGCATTAAAATAGGCGTAGTAGATCTGGTCATGTTCCGCCCTTTCCCTGCCGACCTCATCGGCAAAATGCTCAAAGGCAAAAAAGGCGTGGCCATACTCGAACGGCTCGATCAGCCCCTGGCCGCCGATCCGCCCATCACCCGCGAGGTACGCGCTACGCTAGTCAAATGCCTCGAAAACGGCACTGCTGCCAAAAGCACATTGCCCTGGCCGGAGCTGGACAGCTACAGGCCCACCGATATGCCCGCCATCTATGCTGGTTCGTTTGGCATGGGCAGCCGTGACCTCCAGCCCGAGGGCATCATCGCCGCAGTAGAAAACATGCTACCTGGCGGCAAGCACAAAAAGCAATTCTACCTCTCCATCGATTTCGTACATGAAAAACCCTACACGCCTACACAACGGGTGTGGCAGGAGAACATCCTGGAGGCATACCCACATGTGAAGGAATTGGCTTTGCGCGGCTCCGAAAACCCCAACCTCATGCCAGAAAGCGCCATCACGGTGCGTTTCCATTCCATCGGTGGCTGGGGCGCCATCACCACCGGCAAAAATCTCGCCATGACCCTCTTTGACTTGCTGGGCTACGAGATCAAGGCCAACCCCAAGTACGGCTCTGAGAAAAAAGGCCAACCTACCACCTACTATCTGGCCGCCGCGCCCGAACCCATCCGCATCAACTGCGAGTTCTTCTATGTGGACGTGGTGCTCTCACCCGACCCCAACGTGCTCAAACACACCAATGCCCTGGCTGGCCTGCGCAAGGGCGGCGTATTCATCATACAAAGCGAAAAACAGAAACCAGAGGAAGTCTGGGCTGACATCCCCAAGCCCTACCAGAAGGTCATCATAGACCAAGACATCCACCTCTACTACATTGACGGGTTCAAAATTGCTAAAGAAGAAGCCACCGACCCCGAGCTACAACTGCGTATGCAGGGTATTGCCTTTCAGGGCGCCTTCTTTGCTGCATCCCCGCTAATGCAAAAAGCAGGCCTCACAGAACAGGCCTTGCTAAAAGCCATCGAAACCCAATTGGAGCACAAATTTGGGGCCAAAGGCCGCCGCGTAGTGGACGACAATATGCGAGTGGTGAAGCGCGGCTTCGACGAAGTCCGCGAAGTACCTGCTGCCGTCAAAGTGCATGGCGCAGGCCACGACAACCAAAGCAATAGCAGCTTGGGGCCACCCCCTCCTACCCTGCTTAAACTCATGCCGCAGAGCGAATCCCGCCTGAGCGACATTCACCGCTTCTGGGAGCAAACCGGCTATTTTTATCAGCGCGGACAGGGCAACGACAACCTTGCCGACCCCTTCATGGCCATGAGCGTCATGCCGGCAGTTTCTTCCATTTTCCGCGATATGACTGGCATCCGTTTTGAGCACCCGGAATGGATACCCAACCACTGCACTGCTTGCGGCAATTGCTACACCGTGTGCCCGGATACAGCTATTCCTGGCCTGGTCAGCACTCTGACCGATGTGCTGGATACTGCAGTGAAGCGCGTGAAAAAGCACCACGAAAAGGTAGAGCACCTACCCAGGGCTGTGCGCCAGTTGGAGGGCAAAATTCGCCAGAGCTTCCAACAACAGCAAAACGACGTCACCGTCAACCAATTGATTCAATATGCCATTGATGACCTCCTTCAACAATCCGGCGCCGACAGCAATGGCCTGACACAGGAGCTGGAATGGCTCCGCGAAGAACTGGGCGAATTCAAGTTTGCCCTGACCCGACCGTATTACGACGTCATGGAAAAACAGCAGCCCGGCAGCGGGGGCTTGTTCAGTATTACCATCAACCCTACCACCTGCAAAGGCTGTATGGAATGCGTCAAAGTATGCAACGACGACGCTCTGCGCATTATGCGCCAGACAGATGACTCCGTAGCCCGCCTGCGCAAGGACTGGGACTTCTGGCTGGATCTGCCCAACACGCCTGCCCAGTACAACCGCGTTCAAAGCTTGGAGGAAAAAATTGGCCCACTGCAAACCATCCTGCTCAATAAGGATGTCTATACCCGCTTTGTCAGCGGCGATGGCGCCTGCCTCGGTTGCTCTGAAAAGTCGGTCATCCATCTGTTCACTGCCACTGTGGAGGCTCTCATGCAACCCCGCGTGCAAAAACACGTGGCTTATCTAGAAGAACTCATCGGCAAACTGGAAACCCACATCCAGCGTCGTCTCATGCAACACGTGGACATCGGCGATGCCGCCACCATGCAGCGCATCCTAGCCGACAACCGCCGCACAGATCTCACCGTAGGCCAATTAACCAGCGCGTTTGAACAGGTCAAAGGCAGCGAACCCATTGACCCTGAATGGCTCCGTGAAACCACCCAACTACTGGCCAAGCTCAAAAATCTGAAGTGGAAATACACCCACGGTGCTACTGGCAAGGGGCGCGTTAGTATGGGCATTTGCAACAGTACCGGTTGTACCTCCGTGTGGGGTAGTACCTTCCCGTACAATCCCTATCCCTTCCCTTGGACCAACCACCTGTTCCAGGACTCACCCTCGCTGGCCATGGGCATTTTTGAAGGACACATGGCCAAAATGGCCGAAGGTTTTGTTGCTATTCGCAAGGCCGAGTTAGAACTGGCCGGCCAGTACGATCCAGTCAAGCACAAGGAGTTTTTCACCTATTTCAACTGGCATCAGTTCAGCGACGAAGAGTGGCTGTTGTGTCCACCCGTAGTAGCCATTGGCGGCGACGGCGCCATGTACGACATTGGCTTTCAGAACCTCTCGCGCATGATGGCTTCTGGCAAGCCTATTAAAGTCATTATTGTGGACACTCAGGTGTACTCCAATACTGGCGGCCAGGCCTGCACTTCCAGCTTCATCGGCCAGGTTTCCGATATGGCGCAGTATGGCAAGGCCGTTCAGGGTAAGGCTGAGCCGCGCAAGGAAATTGGCCTCATTGCTATGGCACACCGCAATACCTACGTATTGCAAGCTACCCTGGCCAATACCAGCCAGATGATCGAAGGCTTCATCGAAGGACTAATGACCCGCCGACCGGCACTGTTCAACCTATACACTACCTGCCAACCCGAGCATGGCGTAGGCGATGATATGGGGGCTCAACAAGCCAAGCTCGCTGTAGAATCAAGGGCTTATCCCATATTCAAGTACAACCCCGATCTAGGTGTCAAGCCCGAGGAGAACTTTGACCTTAGCGGCAATCCGGCCATAGACCAGATTTGGCCTAGCTACGAGTTGAAATACATGGAAAACGGCCGTCAAAAGTCCATGACTCTGCCTATGACCTTTGCCGACTTTGCCCTCACCGAGGCGCGCTTCCGAAAGCACTTCCGTCAGGCACCGCGCGATACCTGGAACGACAACATGGTTCCTCTAGCCGAATTCCTGGATATGGACGAAAGCGAACGCGAAGGCAAGTACCCCTATATTTGGGCTGTAGATCGTAAGCAGCATCTGCAGCGCGTGCTGGTAGCCAAGCCCATTGTAAAGTCTTGCGAAGACCGACGCAACTTCTGGATAATGCTGCGCGCGCTGGCTGGCCAAGAGTCCAAACCAGCCGAATCGCCAGAGGGCCTGGAGCGTAGAGTCCGCGCCGACGTAGTCAGCCGCATTGCCCAGGGATTGATGCAATGGGCCAGTGGGAATACCTCCGCCCCAGCACCAGAAGTACTCCCCATTGCGCCAGATAGTATTGCAGGAAGCACCCCTGCCAACAGCGCTGACACAGCAGCCGCCAACGGAGAGTACATGGCGCCTTGGATTGACAGCGAACAGTGCACTGCCTGCGATGAGTGTATGAAGATCAACCCCAAAATCTTTGCCTACAACGCCAACAAACGGGCTTACATCAAGGACCCACATGGCGGCCCTTACCAAGACCTAGTGAAGGCTGCTGAAAAATGCACCGCGCGAGTTATTCACCCAGGCTTACCGGCCGATCGCAGCGCCAAGGACATAGACAAGTGGATAAAACGCGGCGAAAAATACAATTGATCTTCCTCCCCCCCCTTCGGAGGATCAGTACAAACAATGCATGCACTGTCGTCTTCTCTGTGTATATCCTTACTCCCATGCACCTAACACCCAAAACAACGGCAACGATGATGAATATACTGCATATTCGGCACAATACCTTCAAGCATGGCGTGCATCCTCCCGAGCACAAGGAAGATACCCGTGGCTTGCCCATACGGCAGTTCCCCTTTGCACCGCTGCTCATCCTGCCTATGACACAGCACATCGGAGTGCCTGCTGTGCCAGTAGTACGCGAAGGGCAAGAGGTATCGCGTGGCCAACTGTTGGCCAAGGCAGGGGGCTATTTGTCAGTGCCGCTGCATGCGCCGGTGTCGGGCGTAGTACATCGCATTGGCAATGTGCCCACTATTTCAGGGCAAATGGCGCAGGGTATTTATCTAAAAACCTTTCCCTTCTCTACGCAGGAGGCGGTGGAAGGTATTCCGGTAGACGTCAACGAAGCCAAGCAAGAAGCCATTCTGCAAGCTATTCAGGACGCCGGCATCGTGGGGCTGGGTGGCGCGGCATTTCCTACTCACGTCAAGCTGAAAGTACCAGAAGGCAAACGCTGCGATACGCTCATCATCAATGGCGTGGAATGCGAACCTTACTTGACTACCGACCACCGCGTGATGCTGGAGCAAGCCGATGACATCTTTATGGGCATACGCTACCTGCTCAAGGCCACCCAGGCAGAGCGTTGCATCATTGGCATTGAAGCCAATAAACAGGATGCTGCAGAACATCTGGCCGCCTGTGCCCCTAGCGATTTGCCCCTGACTGTGGCAGTGCTGACTGTAAAGTACCCGCAAGGTGCTGAAAAAATGCTGATAACTGCTTTGTTGGGCCGCGAAGTGCCCAGCGGTGGCTTGCCCATAGACGTAGGTGCCATTGTAATCAACGTGGCTACTACCGCCGAAATCGGACGCTTGCTGCCCCACGGGCGCGGTATACAGGAGCGCGTGGTAACCATTACCGGACCGGGTATTCGCAAGAAGGGCAACTACCTAATCCCGATTGGTACGCCGCTGCGCTTTGTATTGGAATATGTCGAAGCCGACCCCGACCTCAGCGAAGTGTATCTCGGTGGTCCTATGATGGGCGTGGCCGTGTCGAACCTGGATATTCCCATCACCAAAGGTGCCTCGGGCGTATTGGCTTTCACTGCGGCGCAAGTGAGCCGCCCCCACAGGGTATATCCCTGTATTCACTGCGGCGCTTGCATTCAGGCTTGCCCAATGTCACTGATGCCAAACAAACTGGGGCAATTGGCCAAATTTGAAGCCTGGGATGAAATGGCCGAGCAACACCACCTCATGGACTGCTTCGAGTGTGGCTCCTGTTCGTATGTGTGCCCCTCGCATATTCCGTTAGTACAGTATTTCCGACTGGCCAAAATCATGGTCAGAAAGCGCAAACAGAGTAAAACTGCCGTCTGACATGTTTCAGAAAACCTTACATATCAGTACATCACCGCATGTAGTACGGGGCATTGGCACCGACGACATCATGCGCAACGTAGTGTGGGCTATGGCACCTACAGCGGGTTATGCCATATGGGTTTTTGGGCTGAGCGCGTTGTTGATGCTCCTCACAGCTACGGCGGCCTGTGTGCTTACCGAGCATTTGTTGGCACGGATGTCAGGCAAGGAAAGCACTATTTCTGATTGGTCGGCAGTTATCACTGGTGCATTGCTAGCCCTGACCCTGCCGCCGGGCTTTCCGCTATGGATGACCTTCCTGGGAGGGGTAGTAGCCATTGGGCTGGGCAAGTTTGCCTTTGGAGGTCTGGGGTACAATGTATTCAATCCAGCGCTGGTGGGGCGTGCTTTTCTGCAAGCGGCTTTCCCTGTGGCCATTACTACCTGGCATAAAGCATTTGCACCAGAGCGCTTTTTGAGTGTAACCGCCTCTACGCTCACCTTCCCATTTACAGAGCCGGCAGCTGTAGACGCCTTCAGTGGAGCTACACCACTGGCGGCTTTTAAATTTGAACACGCCATTACACCGGCCTATGACCTGGCACTGGGGCTAATACCTGGTTCCACAGGTGAGACCTGCGCCGTGCTCATTGCCTTGGGCGGTTTATATCTCATAGCTCGCGGCATGATGGACTGGCGCATTCCCGTGAGCATACTGGCTGCGGTAGGTGTGTTCAGTAGTATCTTGCATCTAGCCGATGCAGAGGCCTATCCTTCGCCGGTATTCATGTGGCTCTCAGGCGGGTTGATGCTGGGCGCCGTATTCATGGCTACTGACATGGTGGCCTCGCCAGTGACGCCGCTGGGCGTTTGGGTATATGGCACGCTCATTGGCGTCCTTGTTGTAGTCATTCGGATATGGGGCGGCTTACCGGAGGGTGTGATGTATGCCATCTTGCTAGGCAACGCCGTGTCGCCGCACTTAGACAAGCTGGTCATTCCACGCGTGTACGGTACATCCCGAACTTACAAAACCAAAGCAACATGAACAGTGCAACCTCCACACCTCCTAGAATTGGTAGTGGCAGAATGATTACTGCCATGACTGCTACGGGCGCTCTGTGTGCCCTGTTTATCGTGCTGGCCTACCAGGGTACACTGCCGCGCATTGAATACCTCAAAGCCAAGGCACTGGAGAAGGCCATTGTGGAGGTAATTCCCGGCATGACATCCCAAAAAGTCTTTCGCCTGCAGCCCGACGGCACGCTACAAGAAGTACAGGAAGCCGCGAAAGACGCCAGCCTTGTGTATGCAGGCTACGACTTAAAAGGCAATCTCGCAGGCGTAGCTATCGAGGCTTCTGGCATGGGCTTTGCCGATGTCATTCGCATCATTTACGGATACAATCCAGCTACGGAGCAAATCATAGGTTTTAGGGTGTTGGAAAGCAAAGAAACCCCTGGACTGGGCGACAAAATAGAGAAAGATCCAGCTTTCCTGGAAAACTTCAAGACCCTGCCCATAGTACTTAGCGCCGACAAAAGCCGGGTACAGCACCGCATTGTGGCCGTCAAGCACGGCAAAAAGGAAAAAGCCTGGGAGCTAGACGGCATCACTGGAGCCACCATTTCCTCCAGAGCCGTAGGCAATATACTGGGCACCAGCACGGAACATATAGTGCCAGTATTGCATAAAAACCTGCCTCTATTAGAAAATCTAGCCAAGCAATGAGCAATCCCATCTCGCAAGGCCAAAACAACAAAGGCTTCTGGAGCGCATTGGCACAGAGCCAATCCACCAACGAGTTTCTCAAAGGCTTGTGGAAAGAAAACCCTGTATTTGTGCAAGTATTGGGCATGTGCCCCACATTGGCGGTAACCAATTCTGCCCGCAACGGCTTGGCTATGGGGTTAGCTACCACATTTGTACTGCTCATGTCAAACACACTGGTGTCGCTGCTGCGCAAGGTCATCCCGCGGCAAGTGCGCATTGCTTCGTACATTCTCATCATCGCTACGTTTGTGACACTGGTGGACTACGCTATCCAGGCCATCAGCATGGAGTTGTCCAAGGCGCTGGGGGCATTCATCTCGCTTATCGTGGTTAATTGCGTCATTCTGGGGCGCGCCGAAGCATTTGCCTCCAAAAACACCGTAGGTCGTTCTATTATGGATGCTCTAGGTATGGGTTTTGGCTTTGTGATGGCACTGCTGGCACTGGGTTCAGTGCGAGAGTTGCTGGGCTACGGCAGCATTTTTGGCTTATTGGTATTTCCGCCAGTTTACCAGGAGTGGGTCATTATGATATTGCCAGCGGGAGGCTTCTTCACGCTGGCCTTGTGGTTGTTTGTATTCAATTGGTATAAAACACACAAAAAAGCGCTATGACACACGAATCGCTGTGGGCTATCTTCATCAACGCGAGTTTGATCAACAACTTTGTACTGGCATACTTCTTAGGAATATGCCCGTTTCTGGGGGTGTCGGGCAAGATGGCTACTGCTTCCAAGATGGGCGGAGCAGTCACTTTTGTGATGCTCATCAGCTCCGTATGCGCTTATGCCTTGCACAGCTTGCTTGTGGCCATTGGTGCAGTGTACCTACAACTCATCAGCTACATTGTGGTCATTGCTTCAGCAGTGCAATTGGTGGAGATGTTTATTAAGAAAGTCAGCCCAACACTGTTTCGGGCGCTTGGCATTTTTCTGCCGCTGATTACGACCAACTGCGCCATACTGGGGTTGGCACTGTTTCAGACCAATAAGGGCTATGGCTTACTGCAAAGCGTGGTATACGCCCTAGGGGCTGGAGCAGGCTTTACCCTGGCACTGATACTGATGGCAGGCCTGCGTGAGCGCCTGGAGTACGCCGAAACGCCCAACGTGGTAAAGGGCACAGTGCTCACACTGCTCATAGCAGGCATTCTGTCGTTAGCATTTATGGGTTTTGCGGGTTTGGGCAGTAATTGAAAAAGTACTAAAACTGAAAAGCATGATGCTACACACATTGCTTACTGCTTTGGGCGGTATCTTAGGGATAATGCTGATGTGGATTGCTGTACAGCGCCTGTGGGGGTGTGTATTTGTCGAAGAATGCGACGAATGCGAGCAAGACATGCTGGCCCAGCGAGGCATTTGTGGGCAATGTGGTTGCGCTACTGCTTGCCCGAGAAGATCGCTTACGCCTTCTGCTTTTTCGTGTAGCGAACAACAAAATTTACAGCAATCCACAGCGCACAGTTCATTATCCTCCGCCACAAAAAAATCCAACCATCACAATCAACTATAAATTTATGGCACACCTATCAGAACTAGACACGCAGCACACCTATCAGGCCAGCGTTAGGCAAAACAGGCGGCTTACCCCGCCTGATGCTGATGAGATTCGGGAAATCATCCTGGAGGTTTCATCTGATTTCACCTATCAGGTCAACCAGAGCTTCGGCGTGCTGATACAAGCCACCGGCGAGTTTGGCAACCAATTCCATCATCGCCTATACAGCATAGCCGACCTACCCGCTCACGACAATGGCAAGCAACTTCTCACCATTTTGGTAAAGCGCTGCTTCTATGTGGACGAGTTCAACGGTGAGCGCTATCCCGGTTTAGCATCCAACTTCCTATGCGACCGCAAACCAGGGGATAGCATTACCCTCACCGGGCCACATAGCCTGCCTTTTATCGTGCCGGATGACAAAACTGCCAATCTCATCCTCGTGAGCATGGGCACAGGCATCGCGCCTTTCCGAGCCTTCATCAAGCATATTTATCAAAACGTAAAGGACTGGCATGGTCGTATCCGGCTATTTTATGGTGCACGCACTGGGCTGGAATTGCTCTACCTCAACGACAAAGACGGCGACTTGACCCAGTACTATGACGAAGCTACCTTCCAGGCTTTTCATGCACTCAGCCCCCGGCCGCACTGGGCCGACCCTATCGCGCTGGATGCCGCCCTGGAGGCGCAAGCTGCAGAACTTCAGGAAATGCTCAACCAAGTGAACACCTATGTATATGTGGCTGGGTTTGCTCAGATACTGCCCATGCTGGACAAAGCCTTTGCCAACATTCTGGGGAGCAAAGACAAATGGAGCGCCCGCAAAGCCGAGCTGGTAGCCGGCAATAAGTGGGCCGAAGTTGTGTATTAACCCGAAAAACATCGCATGCTCATGGCCATCGTCATTGCTGTAGTCGCGCTGGGTAGCCTAACGCTGCTGTTGGCCATCCTCCTGGCAGCAGCTAACAAAAAGTTGTATGTGTACGAAGATCCTCGCATTGACGCGGTAGAAGACATGCTGCCTCACGCCAACTGCGGCGCTTGTGGCTTCCCTGGATGCCGCCCCTTTGCCGAGGCATTGGTCAATGGCCAGGCGCTGCCTGGCAGGTGCACAGTAAGCAGCGACGAAGGCCGCAAACGCATAGCCCTCTACCTGGGCGTAGCGCTGGGGGCTGAGGAGAAATACGTGGCGCGCCTGGCCTGCGGCGGGGGCATCAATGTAGCGCGCAACAGAGCCCACTACCATGGTATTAGTTCTTGCCGGGCGGCAGCACTGGTGTCGGGCGGAGGCAAAGGATGCTTATGGGGCTGCCTGGGCTGGGGCGACTGCGTAGCCGTATGTGACTTTGACGCGCTGCATCTCAATGAGCACTGCCTGCCTGTAGTGGATGTGCAAAAATGCACTGCCTGCGGCGCCTGTGTGGAGGCCTGCCCTAAAGACTTGTTTTCCTTGCAGCCTGTAAGCCGGCGCTTGTGGGTCAACTGCAAAAACCTCGAAGCTGGCGACCAAGTCCTCGAAGAATGCCAAGTAGCTTGCACGGCCTGCGGTCGCTGCGCCATGGATGCTCCTGGTGGCCTCATTACCATGGTGCACAACTTGCCATTGATTGATTACTCCCAAGATCATCGCACCCAAGCCCCTATACAACGCTGCCCTACCGGCGCCATTGGTTGGTGGAGCGATGACGGCGACTTCCTCAAAGGCCCTGAAAGCCGCAAAGTCATTCGACAAACACCCCGCAAGGAGGGCTTTTCGTAAAATACAAAGCCCTGCGCTATCGCCTCTTCTCCCCCAGCGTATTCTGCTTTTTGCGCGGCACAATCTCGAAAGGCTGCTCCAGGCGGTATCCACTTTCATCTACCAGGGTGAGCAGATGCCTGCCAGGCACAGGTGCAAGTGCCATGTTGTGGTACACAGAGGTGGTGCCCATGAACATATCGTCCAGATGCCAGTGAATCTGGGCATTAGGCCGGCGATGCGCCACCGTAAATATAGTATTGGAAAGGGTGCCGTCCAGCTTCACTGGCACATAGATGCGCGTGGGCCGGCGCGGATAGATCAACTGCATAGGGTTGGTATGGTCTGTGAATTCACAATCTTCGCGCAAGGGTGGCAAGGGCTGGTAGTCACCATGCTTTTTGGTATAGAAAAACTCCTCCAGCGGAGGTAGCACAAACCAACTCTGCGACTGGATGCGATGTGCAGGCTCGCAGTCGGCATACACGCGCCATTGCCGGGTAGAATCCAGGTGAATGACCTCGTGATAAGGACATGCAGGTGCATCCACGGCGCGGCGCGGCGCCCACACGGTATCCACTGGGCAAATAGACAGTGGGCGCCAGCCGCTCTGCCGGCACACCGCTATACGGTACATGTCGTCGTAAGGTGGGGAAAACCAGCGATCAGTACGCAGCAACTGAAAAATGTCGAACAACACCGGAGCAGCAACTTTCACGCCGATGAGCCCTGGACGGCCTTCACCATCGGCGTTGCCTACCCAGACACCCACTGCATAGCGGGGCGTAACGCCTATAGCCCAAGCATCGCGGAAGCCAAAACTGGTACCTGTTTTCCAGGCCACAGGCTGACCTGAGCCAAAACTCTCCCACTCGCCTTCATCGGCAGGACGCTCTAAGCGGCGCATGGCTTCAAAAGCAAACCAGGCACCCGCAGCGCTTATGACTGCTGCCTCCTTGTGTAGTTGTCTTTCAGTGGGGCTAGGTAAAGGGGTGTTTAGTATATAGGTGGCCTTCTGAAAGTCGCGGGCATCGTAGCGCCCGCTGTAGGCTGGGTAGTGTTCTAGCATACGCGCCATGCCTGCATAGCAGTTGGTAATATCCCAGAGAGTGGCCTCGGCGCCACCCAAAATCAAAGAAAGGCCGTAATGCGAGGGTGGTTTACGGATAGTGGTAAACTGCAACTGATTGAGCGCAAAGTGAAAGCGCTCCACCCCATAGTCCTGTAAAAGATTGACAAAGGGCACGTTGAGCGAACGGCTCAGTGCGCGGTGGGCTAATATAGCGCCTTCGTATTGCTCTCCAAAGTTCTCGGGCTTGAAATCATACAGTTGTACAGGCACATCAGACAATAGACTTTGCTGCAAAATGCGGCCTTCCTGCACGGCCAACGCGTAAAGAATAGGCTTGAGAATGCTGCCACTACTACGCGGCGCGCGGATGATGTCCACTTGTTCACTATTGGCTTCGCCGGCACCTGGGGCGTTGCCTACATAGGCTAGTACTTCATTGCGGGGTACATCAATGATCAAGGCTGCAAGGTTGTGTATGCCATTACCGGCCAACAGGCGTTGGTGGCGCTCTAGGATTTCGTTGACACGGCGCTGCCAGTCTATGCGCAGCGAAGTGTGCACGCGGGCCGGGCCGGGATTGTCTCGTCGGGCAGATGCTTTGCAAGCCAGGTCTAGCAAGTGAGGTGCTTCGCTTGGCAGAGGCATGGGGGCATCGGGCAGGGGTTCGTCCACCGCTAGGCGATAGGATACATCGTCTATAATACCCTTACGCCACAAACGCTCAAGCAAGCGATTGCGCTTGGCTAGCAAGGCATTCCTGTTTCTGCCGGGATATATAAGTGCAGGACTATTGGGCAGTACGGCCAGCGTAGCGGCTTCTGCCCAGGAAAGCAGGTGGGGGCTTTTGCCAAAGTAGCGCCAGGAGGCTGCATCCAGCCCTACCACATTGCCGCCAAAAGGCGCATAAGATGCATACAAAGCCAATATTTCGCGCTTGCTGTAGCTGAGTTCCAGGCGTGTAGCCATGAATGCTTCTATCAGTTTGTTGAGCAGGCTACGAGAATTTTTTTTGCGCGCCAGGCGGATGATCTGCATGGTAATAGTGCTGCCGCCACTCACTACTCTACCCTGGGAGAGATTCTGGCGAAAAGCCCTGCCAATGGCCAACACATCTACGCCTGGGTGTCGAAAGAAGCGTTTGTCTTCAAATTCGACCAGTGCCTTGACGTAGCGCTCGGGGATGCTATCTATTACGGGGAAGCGCCACTGTCCGTCGGTTGCAATGCGAGCACCGAGCAGCTCACCGTGACGATCTTCGAGCACGATGCTGAAGGGGGCACGGAACAGAGGGCGCGGCAGGCAAAACAACCACCAAATGATGAGTATTGAAAGCAACGCCCACCAACGGTAGCGATAGAGCCTACGGCGCAACATCATTACTTTACATACACTACAGGCACCAAGACACGCACAAAATCCAAATCCGTTTTTGTAGTAGGCTCCAGCATTATGCGTTGAGGAGTCATCTCCAGAATATTGTAAGGCGGGGCACTTTCTTTCGTTACTTGCATGAGTATCTGGTTGCCCTTGATAGCCCAATAGCCAAGCGTGGAGTCGCCGTCGGGCATGCGCAACACCAGGAGATTTTCTTTCTTGAACTCAAGGGTAGTCTGCCCGAGTCGTTTCATGACGCCTTCCATGTAGTTGACTTGGGATTCGCTCACAGATTTTTCTTTGAGCAATTCGCGGGTAGCCTCCATGTCAAACTTCCAGGGTGTCTGCATCAGGATTTTATCGCGGCTATAGTTGCAGGCCATGGCGACGAACACTAAAGCAGAAAACAGAAAAAATCGCATGATTTTTGCTTTTTGGTTTGAGAGGTCAAAATTAGGAGTGTGCCCGATATTTTAGGCTATATAGGTACAGAAAACTTTTTGGCATATCAGTATCTTGGCAGCCAGTGGCGCGCCCAGGTATTCCAAGGGAAGTGCTATTCGCCTCAAAAACAGTCCTTAACATGAATAATGAAGCCCTGGCGCAATTGTTTTACCGCGAAGTATGGAAAGCTCTTTCCCATGCAGAGTGGACAACCCAAGACCGCATCCAGCGGCTATATCGCCTGCTGCAACTGCTCTTCGTAGAAACCACTCGCCAGGAAGGGTTGCAGTTTTCTACCCTATTTGCTCGCATGGCCTATGCTGGGCACCGCTACGAACTGAGCGCTTCTGTGCAGTATTACCTACATACCTTCCGACGCCTGGCTGCACAGGTGCACCACAGGCAAGTTGAAATGACCGATGCCGATTTGCTACAACTGGGCACCAAAGCGCTTTGCACGGCTATTAAGGCCATGCTAGGTGCAAACCCTCCTGCCGAGCTGCAACCCTACCTGGCACATCACTGGCCTGTAGCCTGGAAAACAGCCGAGTGCAAGGCCTTTCATCACCACATGCGAGTGCTAGCTTTGGTTGATGACCCTACTCAACAGCACCTGCTGGCCCGCAGCGAAACCGCCCCCGATACTTTGGTGCGCATCGCTTACAATGCAACAGCACACAATGAAAACTTTCAGCCCACGATACTAGCCATCCAGAAGGTGTTTGGATTCCCTACAACGCTCAACCTCATAGACGTAGATGTGGACGAACAAGGCGTGCTACGCCCCAAAGCCATGGTAGTGGAGCCCGACTACCTGGTGGATGTATCGGCCATAGCTGCTTGCTTCCGAGAGGGTATGCAAGAACCTTTTTTATACTTATTGGACAAATTCAAACCCTACACCACTTCCAAGCATCGTATTATAGGCCACATTGCCAACTTTTTCCTCGATGAACTCATGAACAACCCCGAAGCCGATTTCAAAAGCACTTTCCCGAAAGTATTCCGACTGTATCCACTAGCGTTTTGCCTGCTATCCGAACAAGAAGTGCGCGATGTCTATCAAGGTGCACAAAAGCACTTTGTCAATCTGCAGCGCATGGTTCGCCACGAGTTTGAAGCCAATCGTATACAGCCCAGCCATTGCTTTTTGGAGCCGTCTTTCTTCTCAGAAACCTACGGTTTACAAGGGCGTCTCGACGTATTTTGCCATCCGCCCGACGGCAATGGCTACGCCGCCATCATAGAGCTGAAAAGCGGCAAGCCGTTTCATGCCAACGCCTACCGTATCAGTCATGATCATTTTGTGCAAACGCTGCTGTACGACCTCATGATACAGTCGGTATTTGGTCCGCAGCTCAGGCCTGCCAACTACATCCTATACAGTGGGCAGGACGAAGCTCCGCTACGCTTTGCCCCGCGCGTACGCACCCAGCAGTACGAGGCTCTTCAAGTACGCAATCAACTAGTAGCTATTGACTGGATGTTGAGGCGCCTGGGGCGCCAGCCTGATGAAGACCTGGCTGAGCAGGGACGTCGTCTGTTTGGATGTCTTGACCCCAAGCGCATGCCTCGGCTCAAAGGCTTCGCCCGCCAGGATGTGGAAGCCTTCCAGCAGATGTACTTTGGCATGGACGACCTGGAGCAACGCTACTTCGCGGCCTTTGCAGGGTTCATCGCTCGTGAGCACCAACTGGCCAAAACCGGCGTGGCTGGCATTCAATCCATCAATGGCATGGCCTCTCTGTGGCTCAACTCCACACAAGAAAAACAGGATGCCTTCGACATCCTCCAAGGGCTGGAGATCACCTCCATACAAGCTGCATCCGAGGAGCCAACACTAGAATTTGCTCGCAATTCTGCCGGCAAACTAGCCAATTTTCGCCAGGGCGACATCGTAGTGCTGTACCCAGCTACCGACACCCCCCAAGCAGGAGTACTCTCCAATCAGATTTTCAAATGCATCATCACTGAGCTTAGCTCCACCAGCGTGAAGGTGCGCCTGCGCTCTCGCCAGTTCAACGACTCCCTCTTCCGTCAGTACCAACGCTGGAACCTCGAGCACGATATGCTCGACGTGTCCTTCGTAGCCATGTACCGGGCGCTGTGGGAGTTTGCCACCGCACCGGCATTCCAAAAACAATTGATACTCGGCACCCAACTACCGCGCCAGGCTGCTCCGCTACAGGCCTCTTTTTCTGATGAACTCATGCCCGAGCAACAGGACATACTACGTCAGGCGCTGGCTGCACCCGACTACTTCCTTCTGTGGGGGCCGCCAGGTACTGGTAAAACAAGTATGATGCTCAAGCACCTGGTAGGCTACTTGTTGCGGCATACTTCCGAAAATCTTCTCCTACTAGCTTACACCAATCGCGCTGTGGACGAAATGTGCGAAGCCATCGAATCACTGGGCCCCGACGTGCGCCAACACTACCTGCGCATCGGTGCTCGGTATGCTACTCATCCTGCTTTTCACCCACAACTACTGGATGCACTGATTGAACAAATCAATACGCGCAGGGCACTCAGACAACTCATAGACAGCCGTCGCATTGTGCTGGCCACAGTGGCCTCCATCGGAAGCAAACCTGAGATATTACAACTCAAAAGCTTTGCTCGTGTCATTATTGACGAAGCCTCTCAAATACTAGAGCCGGCCTTGGCTGGGCTATTGCCTCGGTTTGAGCGCTTTATCCTCATTGGCGACCACAAGCAGCTACCAGCAGTGGTGAGTCAATCGCCGGAAGAATCTGCCGTGCACGACCCTGCGCTCAAGGCTATTGGCCTGGACAATCTGCGCAACTCGCTCTTTGAACGACTTTACAAGCTATGCGTAGCCAAAGGCTGCCATTGGGCCTATGCCCAACTGTACCGCCAAGGGCGCATGCACCAGGAGTTGATGGCCTTCCCCAGTCGGTTTTTTTATGATGATTCACTGCAAATACTGCCGGAAAATACCTCTGGATTTCTGCGACAAACGGCCCTGCCTGCTTGCACTCTACCAGCTGACAGCACTGAACTGGAAAAATTACTGGCACAACGCCGCATGGTTTTCCTCTCCACCCCTGCCGATGAGCAAGGCGCAGCCTACAAAACCAATCGCTACGAGGCAGAGCGCGCTGCTGATGTAGTTGGCGCTTTTCAACGCCTGTATGCCGGGCGCTCGTTTAGCCTAGGCATTATTACGCCATACCGAGCTCAAATTGCCCGAATTCATCAGGAGCTAGAGATGCGCGGCATAAACACCGACGCCATCACTATTGACACTGTGGAGCGCTATCAGGGCGGCGCCCGCGACGTGATTATTATTTCGCTTTGTACCAATACCCTTAACGCACTGGCCTCTATTGTATCCTTATCAGACGAAGGCGTAGATCGCAAACTCAATGTGGCACTCACCCGCGCCCGTGAGCACATAGCAATCATTGGCAATGCAGAACTTCTACAAGGCAACGCATTGTACAAGGTACTTTTGGAATTCTGCAAAGCCTGACATCTGACTGGGGCTCTCCTTCACCATAAGTTTAGGTTGTGAGGGCTTGGCCAAACTGCCACAAGAGCAGCACCTACATCCAATAGGCGGCATTTTTCCTGACCACCTTCTTAGCAAAACATCCCCTTTGAAGCTCGCCTACCATCCCACCATCCCAAAAAGAAGAACATAGCGCCTAGTACAATGCACCTAAAACAAGAGGCTGGGGGCTTTCATTTGTGAATGCCATACTAATCGCTTACATTTGCGCCGCCAAAAAAACGCACACCCAACATGCACTTGAGCGAACAAGAGATCATCCGGCGGCAAAACCTCCAGGCTATCGAAGCCCTCGGCATAGCACCTTATCCTGCCGAACTCTTCGACGTCAGCCATCATGCAGCTCATATCAAGGCCGTGTATCAAGAAGGCGCGGAGGGCTTCGACAACGTACGCTTAGCAGGCCGTATCATGATGGTCAGAGACATGGGCAAAGCCTGCTTCGCCGAACTCCAGGACAGCTCCGGCCGCATACAGATTTACGTGCGCCGCGACGATATCTGCCCCGGCGACGACAAGCGCTTGTTTGACGAGTTTTTCAAAAAATTGTTAGACATCGGCGACTTCATCGGGGTAGAAGGATTCGTATTTCGTACCCGCACCGGCGAAATCACCCTGCATGTGCGCTCGCTTAAATTGCTCAGCAAAGCCCTGCGCCCGCTACCCATCGTAAAAACCGATGCAGAAGGCAATGTGTACGACGCTTTCAACGACCCCGAACTAAGACACCGAATGCGCTACGTAGACCTCGTGGTCAACGCTGGCGTCAAGGATACTTTCATTTTGCGCAGCAAGATGATCAGAACCATCCGCAACTTCCTGGATGCACGTGGCGCTCTGGAGGTAGACACCCCCGTGCTGCAGAACATTCCCGGCGGTGCTGCAGCGCGCCCCTTCATTACTCATCACAATGCGCTAGACATCCCTATGTACCTGCGCATCTCTAACGAACTCTACCTCAAGCGCCTCATCGTGGGCGGCTTTGACTGGGTGTATGAGTTTAGCCGCAACTTCCGCAACGAAGGGATTGACCGTACCCACAACCCGGAATTTACCATCCTCGAGTTTTACGTCGCCTACAAAGACTACCACTGGATGATGGAAATTACCGAACAACTCCTGGAAAAAGTCGCTCTAGAACTGCACGGCACCACAGACATAACTGTGGGTGAGCATGTCATTTCCTTCAAAGCCCCATTCCGACGCTTAGGCATCCTCGACGCCATACGCGAGCACACCGGCTACGACGTGAGCCAGATGGATGAAAAAGGTCTGCGCGAAATAGCTCAAAATCTGGGTATCGAAACTGACGCCAGCATGGGCAAAGGCAAGCTCATTGACGAAATCTTCAGCGAAAAGTGCGAAGACCACTTCATTCAGCCCACTTTCATCATGGACTATCCAGTGGAAATGAGCCCCCTTACCAAGCGACACCGCGCAAACCCAGAGCTGGTAGAGCGATTCGAGTTAATGATTAATGGCAAGGAAATTGCCAACGCCTACTCCGAACTAAACGATCCGATAGACCAGCGCGAGCGCTTCGAAGAACAGGCTCGGCTCAAAGAGCGCGGCGACGAAGAGGCCATGTTCATTGACCACGACTTTCTGCGCGCTCTAGAGTTTGGCATGCCGCCTACTGCAGGTATCGGTATCGGCATTGACCGTCTGGCTATGCTCATGACCAACCAGCGCACCATTCAGGAGGTCCTGTTCTTCCCGCAGATGCGGCCAGAATAAAACACAAAACTCTATTCCCTGCGTGACCACCCATTAAAATCGTATCTTGAAAAATACTACAGCATGTCCAAGATCCTCATCATCGGCGCAGGCGGAGTAGGCCGAGTAGCTGCCTACAAGTGCGCCCAACATCCAGAGATTTTTTCGGAAATCCTCCTGGCGAGCCGCACACTGAGCAAGTGCAATACCATAGCCGAAGCCGTACGCCGCGATACCGGCCACCCGAATTTCCGCACCGCCCGTGTAGATGCCGACTACGTACCTGAACTAGTGGCGCTCATCCGCGACTTCCAGCCCGCCATGATACTGCACGTAGCCCTACCCTATCAGGATCTCACCATCATGGATGCCTGCCTCGAAACCGGCGTACACTACTTGGATACCGCCAACTACGAACCCAAGGATGTAGCCAAATTTGAATACAGCTGGCAATGGGCCTACCACGATCGCTTCCGCGACGCCGGCTTGCTGGCCGTGCTGGGCTGTGGGTTTGACCCCGGCGTTACTGGCGTGTTTACCGCACGTGCAGCCAAATACTTCTTTGATGAAATGCACGAACTGGACATCATTGACGCCAATGCCGGAAGCCATGGCAAAGCCTTTGCCACTAACTTCAATCCTGAAATCAACATTCGCGAAATTACCCAGAAAGGACGATACTACCAAGACGGCCAGTGGATCGAAACCGAGCCACACGAGATTTCCAAAATGATCAACTATCCCGACATCGGGCCGCGCAAATCCTACCTGATTTACCACGAAGAACTGGAGTCGCTGGTAAAAAACTTCCCCACCCTGCGCCGCGCCCGTTTCTGGATGACTTTCGGAGACGAATACCTTACGCATTTGCGCGTCATCCAGAACATTGGTATGGCTCGCATTGATCCTGTCATGTACAAAGGCGTCGAAATCATTCCACTGGAGTTTCTTAAAGCCGTACTGCCCGACCCCGGCGAACTCGGCGAAAACTACACCGGTCAAACCTCCATAGGTTGTCGGATCAAAGGTATCAAAGATGGAATGGTACGCACCTATTACATCTGGAACAACTGCAGCCACCAGGCTGCTTACCAGGAAACCGGCACTCAGGGCGTATCCTACACCACCGGCGTACCTGCTGCGTTAGGAGCTGCCATGATGCTAGAAGGTCACTGGGCAGGACACGGGGTGTTTAATGTAGAACAGTTCAATCCTGACCCCTTCCTCGATCAACTCGGTGCCTGGGGCTTGCCCTGGCACGAGCAAGTAGATATTGACCTGGAAATGGATTGATATTTCGCAATCATCTGCGCAGCCGCTCGCCCTGAGACATAAGCAGTGCTATTCGCATGCGGCTTGCGGATGGTAACCTAAGCCTTCATGCGTATTTTTCTCATCGGATTCATGGGCAGCGGCAAGTCGTACACGGGTAAGCGGCTGGCCGCCAGGCTGCAATACCCATTTTACGATTTAGATACATTCATCGAACAGAAGACAGGGCGCAGCATTCCTGAAATTTTTGCAGAAGCCGGCGAAGAGGGCTTTCGCCAACTGGAACGCCAGGCTTTGCACGAAACTGAAGCTCTCGAACGCGCAGTGATTGCCTGCGGTGGCGGCACGCCTTGTTTTTTCGACAATATGCAATGGATGAACGCGCGGGGGGTCACTGTGTGGCTACGACCACCCTTAGGGGTGCTTTACCAACGCCTGCAGCGCAAGCCGCACAAACGCCCCTTGCTGGCTGGGCTAACATCCGAACAAAACTGGATGAGTTTCCTAGAGGACAAATTGACAAAACGCCTTCCTTTTTACAGCCAGGCACAACTGTCATATGAACAAACGGACGAGGCCGCAGATACTGCTAGCGAGCTGGAAAACATACTTCGGAGTTTTTTGTCTGACTCTCCTGAAAACGCCGCAAGTACTGCCTGAGTCTTCTCTTCCTGTGGTATTCTGTACAGGCCAGTTTCGTTTTCGCTTCCTTACTACTTCTTCTGCTCCAGGTACTCCATCACCTGCCGATATACTCTCTGCTCAATAGCCTGAGTATCGGCGTATCGGAAGGGATAGCCCGTTACCTGCTCGTAGAGTGCAACGTATCTCCGGGAAACTTCCTGCACGAAGTCATCCGGCATATCGGGCATGCACTGGCCTTTCAGCCCCTGAAAGCCGTGAGCCATAAGCCACTCACGCACAAATTCTTTGGAGAGCTGTTGTTGGCGCTCGCCGCTGGCCTGGCGTTCGGCATAGCCGTCGGCATAGAAGTAGCGCGAGCTGTCGGGCGTATGCACTTCGTCAATGAGGTATATCTTGCCGTCGCATTTGCCAAACTCGTACTTGGTATCCACCAGAATCAGGCCGCGCTCAGCTGCCATTTCCGTGCCGCGTTGAAACAACGCAAGAGCGTATTGCTCCAGCAATTCGTAATCCGCCTTGTCCACAATACCCTGTCGGATGATTTCTTCCCTGCTGATGTCCTGGTCATGACCAGCCTCAGCCTTAGTAGTAGGTGTAATGATGGGAGAGGGAAAGGGGTCGCTTTCGCGCAAGCCCTCTGGCATAGAGACGCCGCACAGCGAGCGCTTGCCAGCCTTGTACTCGCGCCAGGCATGGCCAGAGAGGTAGCCTCTCACTACCATCTCCACGCGGATGGGATCGCAGCGAAGCCCTATGGTAGCATTGGGGTCGGGCGAAGCCAGCAGCCAGTTAGGTACGATATCGCGTGTGGCTTCTAAGAAGAACACAGCAGTTTGATTGAGTACCTGACCTTTATACGGAATAGGGCGGGGCAAAATACAATCAAAAGCGGAGATCCGATCGGAGGCAATCATAACCAATAAATCACCCAAAGCGTACACGTCGCGTACTTTACCCCGATAAAATCCGGTCTGTCCTGGAAACTGAAAGTGCGTTTCTGAAAGAGTATTCACCATGGTATGGAGGTCTCATCAATTAGCTTAGAAGCGGCGCAAAGGTAGCAAAGTTGCACGCACCAGAAAACGACCACGCACAAAAGCCTTAATTTTGCCTCGTACTACGCAAACAGACATGGCCATACGCGATGACTTTCCACCCGCCGGCTCCGACTATATGGGCGGCGAAAGTGACGGATATGAGTACAAGACCATTTTTGCCGGCTCTTCACTAGAGAAGAGTTTTGCTATGGTGCGCCAGTTTCTCAAGGAAGAAGGCTACGGCGACGTGCCGCTGCCCAAGGACGCCAGTGAATTGCTGTATTTCAAACTACCTGTACGCCACAGCCAACTGCGCATGTTCGAAGACAATGGCTATGTACACAATCCGATAAAAATTCTGTTTTCTCCTGACGGGCGCCGAAAAAATCTACTCATCCTTTGCCTGTACAATGAGCAAGACCCTCAGCACCTGCTGAAATTTCACCGGCGACTGCCCTGAGCCGCCACTGCTTGCTACTTTATCAAAGTTACTTCGCCGCAAAACCGGCTGCGGCTACCGTCACGGAAGGTGAGTTCTGCCTCATACACGTACAGCCCAGGCGGCATTGGGTGGTCATGGCGAAAGCCATTCCAGAGGGGCTTGCCAGGGGCGTCTTCGAGCCATTCATACACTATACCGCCCCACCGGTCGTAAATCCTGAACCCGTGCACCCGCAACACTGTACCGCTGTGCATAGGCTCAAAGGTATCATTGACACCGTCGTCGTTGGGGCTGAAAGCGCTGGGAAAATATACTCGGCGGCAGTTTTCAAAGTCCACACTTATAAGATCGCTCACAGTGTTGCACACGTTGCGCACAGCTACTTTGTAAATTCCTGGCTCGGCTACTAAGAAAGTATCGGCCTGCGAACCGTCTTGCCACAGGTACTCAGCTTCCGGCAGGGATGCCCGCAGCAACAAGCGTTGCCCGTAGCACAGGAGGGTGTCATTACCTAAGTTGACAAAAGGCTGAGGCTTGGAAATCAGCGTAATAGTAGCCGGTGAAATGCAGAAAGGATTGCTCCACGACACCGTGACGGCATACTCACCCGGTGCGGTAGCCTGTATACTTTGGGTGGTATCGCCGGTATTCCAGCGGTATTGGTCGCCGATACGGCCAGCATCCAGCGTGCGCACTGTGCCTTCGCAGATGATAGTATCCTGCCCTAGATCAATGCTTAGAGAATCTCCCGTAACGGTAATGGTGATTTCATCATAAAATGAGCGATTACAGGCATCCAGCATTTCCACCCGGTAGGTAGTAGTATGTGCAGGCGACGCTATGGGATTGGCAATGAAAGGATTGCTGAGCCCCTCTTCCGGCGTCCACCTGTACGAAACCCCACCGCGCACCTGTAGGGGGTAGCGGGCTCCAGGGCAAATGCTCACGTCCTGCAGTTGATCAAGAAAACTGGTGTAATTAAAGCACACCTGGTGAATGTTATTGAGCGCACCGGTAGCTGCGGTAAAACCCCAGAATACCATCGGATTACCGCCAAAAATCTGGCCGACGATGTCGCCAGTATAGTTGAGGCGGAGCACGCAGTCGAAGTACACCTGCAAATGCTTTTGAGCGGCATTCCAACTTACCCGCATTTCGTGAAAACGGCAATCTTCGATATTGGCACTGAAGGCGCTGGCTTGCACTGGGCCGGCTAGGGTGTTGCCGCTGCTGTGGTTAATGCTGCCATTGCGCACAATAGCCAGATGGTCGTAGGGCGGGTCGCTGAGGTCAATGTTTTGATGAGTGTCAATTTCGATGCCGATGGAAGGAGTTATATTAGCAAAGCCCATACCTCCTCCAGCAGCTCCAATAGATGTGCTAACAGGCTGAAAACCAAACACTATTCCGTCAGCGCCATCAGCATCTTTGCAACCCAGGAAAAGCCGCACCACCACGTCAAAAGACTCATTGAGGTTGATTCTTTGACCGTGCCATGTAGAACCAGCCACAAAGTTGATCTCTGGGGTCAATTGGTAGCAGGTGTCGTTGAGCGCTACGGCGCGGCCATTAAGAAAAAACTGGCCGGCAGTAGGGCTTCCGCTCATTGTCATTCCGATGAGGAGTGCCCAGAAGATTGGCGTCTTGCAAGTGCGCATGAAATCGGATGTGTATTGCGCAGCAAAAATACTGCGCATGCTTCAATCCACGATGAGTGCGACGCGGTCCAATTCCTGATTAACCAGATTGACTGGCAGCTCGCGATATTCATATTGCTGATTGCGCAGTTGTGGCACGAAGCCAGCCTCCCGGATGGCTTTCTGAATGCCTTCGGCAGTAAAGCGAAAGCGTGCACCAGCTGCCGATACTACATTTTCTTCGATCATGATACTGCCAAAGTCATTGGCACCAGCATGGAGGCATACTTGTGCCACGGCTTTACCTACGGTGAGCCACGAGACCTGTATATTGGGAATGTTAGGCAGCATGATGCGACTAATAGCAATCATGCGCACATACTCGTCGCTGGTGCAGGTATTGCGGGCCCGCTTCAGTTTTACCAGTATGGTATCTTCATCCTGAAATGGCCAGGGAATAAAGGCAATAAAGCCCTTGGCATCGGCGGGCTTCTCGTCTTGCACCTGCCGTAGGGCTACCAGGTGTTCCATGCGCTCCAGGTTGGTTTCGATGTGGCCAAACATCATAGTGGCCGAGGTAGTAAGCCGCAATTGGTGGGCAGCCCGCATGACGTCGAGCCACTCCTGGCCGCCGCATTTGCCTTTGGAGATAAGCCGGCGCACGCGGTCGCTCAGGATTTCGGCACCTGCTCCAGGCAACGAGTCCAACCCTGCCTCCTTAAGTGCTTTTAGTACCTCGTAGTGGGTGGACTTTTCCAGCTTTGTGATGTGAGCTATCTCCGGCGGCCCTAGGGCATGCAATTTGAGTGAGGGGTATAGTTGCTTGAGTTCGCGAAAGAGATTGACGTAAAAATCCAGCCCCAGATCGGGATGGTGCCCACCTTGTAAAAGTAGCTGATCCCCTCCAAATTGAAAGAGTTCATCTATTTTTTGCTTGTACTCCTCTATAGTGGTGATGTAGGATTCTGGGTGGCCAGGCCGGCGATAAAAATTGCAAAACTTGCAATTGGCTACACAGACGTTGGTAGTATTGGAGTTGCGATCAATGATCCAAGTTACCACATTGCCGGGCACGTGTTTCTGTCGCAGGGCGTTGCCTACATACATCAGTTCAGCAGTGGAAGCATTCTCGAAAAGATATAGCCCTTCCTCGGCGCTCAGGTGCTTCAGTTGCAAAGCCCGATGCAATAGATCGGCGGTATTCATGCGCATTCAATTTTCACAAGCAACAAAGATAAACGGCTGGGGTTCAAATGTGAGTTAATGACCAAACATCTTGCTGAAATATTTAAAAAGCTCTGGCAACTCCTCCTTGAATCGCTCCGGTGCTACAAAATAACAAACTACCGCCACTGCGGTCAGCGATAAGTCTTGCAGACCTATCCACTGCTCAATACGCTCCCGACTGAATCCGCTAATGCGTTCCAGCGCTGGCCAGTGCTCTCCCCTTACCTGCAGCTGGCACTCCTCTGGCCAGACGCGCATAAAAACTTTAGCATATTCATATAAGCCACTGTGAAAGTACAAATCTGGCTGCATGAACCCATGCATCAGGTGTTCTATAGAAAATAACAGTACACCATCTTCATCATAGACCTCCGAGGTGTGAAAAGTCTCTGGATACTGTGGCGACGGAAAAGGATGCGCATACAGCACCACGTGCTCGTATCGGGGAAGCAAGAACTCCTGCTTTCGAAAAGTTAGCGTTACTGCCGAAGCAGCCACTACCGTCTTAACGTCATCGGGGACATTTTCCATGCCCTGCGGCATAAAGTCAGTGGACATAGTAAACAATGCCACTCGCTGCCGAAATCTTAACTTGTCTTCTGCATTCAATCTTCGATAAAAGCCCGGTGCCTGCTCTAGTAAGGCACGAAGCCCGTGCGGTAAGTCGGGCGGATGGTGTTTGTACCACCACCAGTTGATTTGCGGGGCAAGTACAAAGATGACGGCCAGAAATATCAAAGGCACAATAAGATAGCTCGTGTACTGATAATATCCCTGCAAGGCTAGGTACAGAATCAACATAGCCGCCAGTGCGAACGGAACAGCCAACCAACGGGCAAACATAGGCTTTGTACGTTTAGAAGGCTACCCATTGCTGCTTTTTCGATGCCTCCACCACGCGTTCAATAAAGCGCATACCGCGTACCCCGTCACTGACTGTGGGAAAGTCATACAATGGGTCAGGCATATTACCAGCCATTCGAGCGCGCACTGCTAGCGCAAAATTGCGATAGATATTGGCAAAGGCCTCCAGGTAGCCCTCCGGATGCCCAGCTGGAATACGGGCATGCGCTTGTGCCTCGGGCGCCAGCGAGCCTACCCCAGTACGCAATACCTGGGTGGGTTTATCCAGCCAGCGCACCACCAGGGAATTGGGTTCCATCTGCGACCATTCCAAACTTCCCTTTTCACCATACACCCGAATGCGCAGGTTGTTTTCTTCGCCAGCAGCAATCTGACTGGCAAAGAGAATGCCCTTGGCACCGCCGCGAAAGCGCAGTAGCACGCTGCCATCATCGTCGAGTTTGCGGCCTGGTACAAAAGTAGTCAAATCGGCAAATATGTCGCTGATTTCCAAACCAGTGATATATTCTAAGAGATTTTCGGCATGTGTGCCGATGTCTCCCATAGCGCCAGTGGGGCCTGAACGCAAGGGGTCAGTGCGCCAGGCAGCTTGCTTTTGATTGCTGCCTTCCAGAAAGGTAGAGAGCCAGCCTTGAGGATACTCAGCTATTACCTTACGTATTGCCCCCAGCTCTTTAGCACGAATCATAGCGCGCGCCTGCTTCACCATGGGGTAGCCGGTATAGTTGTGGGTCAGGGCAAATAGCAGGCTGGTCTGTTGGGTCAGTGCTTCCAGTTCAAGCGCTTCCTGCACATTGATACATAGCGGCTTGTCGCATACTACGTGAAAACCATATTCCAGAGCAGCCTTAGCTGGGCCAAAGTGTACGTGGTTGGGTGTCACAATAGAGACAAAGTCCATGCGCTCGCCTTCTGGCAGGCGGCTCTCTGCATCTATCATTTCTTCATAGCTACCGTACACGCGCTCCGGCGGCAAAAACAGCGCCTGACCGGAGGCTCTGGAGCGGGCGGGGTCACTGCTGAAAGCACCGCACACCAGTTCAATCTGTCCGTCCAGTGCAGCGGCCATGCGATGCACAGCACCGATGAAAGCGCCTTGGCCACCGCCTATCATGCCCATTCTGATTTTGCGATGCATACTCGTGTAATTTTTGCGATGGGCAAAGGAAAGAAAAAGCCACCACATTTTGTCGAAAACTAGCTTTCGTTTGTCTATGCTTGCCTGCCGCCGTACACAGTAAAGCCGCTTTAGCACGTTACTACTACTGTCAATTTGACATTTTCACAAAGTGGAATGCAAATTGCAAAGGAGTATTCAGTCACAGCCAAAAACTAAGAACGATATGAAACAGCAAATGTGGTTATCCGCTTTGGTAGCAGCTTGTGTAACTCTACTGACCGTAGGAGCATATCAGATGATCACCCAGTCATGGGGAGGTACAAAGGTGCGCGTGGAGCACATTGACGGCACACCTGCCCGCAGCGCTGTTTACACTGTAGATGAAAATGGCAACCCTGTGCCGCTAGACTTCACCGCCACCGCCGAAAAAGTAATGGACGCCGTGGTACACATCCGCTCTACGCAAACTCGTTCGTCGGCAGATGAATCTGGCTCCTTTGGCATGCCAGAAGATTTTTTTGAGTACTTCTTTGGCCCGCGCAATCGCGGTCAAAGCCCTCGCGGTGGCAGGCCCAGCCCACGCGTAGGCGATGGCTCCGGTGTCATCATCAGCTCTGATGGCTACATCGTAACCAACAACCACGTAGTGAATGGCGCTGATGATCTGGAAGTCACACTACACGATAACCGAAGCTACAAAGCCACTGTAGTAGGCATAGATCCCACTACTGATCTGGCTGTAATCAAAATCAAAGAAACCGGCTTGTCTCACCTGGCCTTTGCAGACTCTGACAAAGTGCGCGTAGGTGAGTGGGTGCTGGCCGTAGGCAATCCTTTCAACCTCAATTCTACCGTTACGGCAGGCATTGTCAGTGCCAAAGGTCGCAATATCAACATCTTGCAAGAGCAGTATGCGGTAGAAAGTTTTATCCAGACCGATGCAGCTATTAACCCCGGCAACAGCGGTGGCGCGCTGGTTAATCTGCAAGGCGGCCTCATCGGTATCAATACGGCTATTGCAAGCCCTACAGGCGCTTATTCGGGCTATGGCTTTGCAGTACCTGCCAATATCGTGAGCAAAGTAGTCAATGACCTTATCGAATTTGGCTCAGTACAACGCGGTTTCCTCGGCATTACCATCCGTACTGTAGATGCCAACCTGGCGCGCGAAAAAGACCTTAAGGTGGTTAAAGGTGTGTACGTAGAACAACTCATGGACAACAGCGCCGCAGGCAAGGCTGGCGTCAAGCAAGGCGACGTGGTGGTAGCCATTGACGGCCAAGCAGTCAACTCCTCTTCTGAGTTGCAAGAGTTGGTAGCTCGCCGCCGCCCTGGCGATCAACTCACCCTCAAAGTGAACCGCAACGGCTCAGAGAAAACCTTCACCGTCACGCTCAACAACCGCAAGGGCGGTACCGAACTCATCGCTAAGGCCTCTAATGATGAAATCCTGAACATACTAGGCATTGAATTAGAAGCCATTTCTGCCTCTACTGCTCGCAAATTGGACGTACCCGGAGGCGTGCGCGTAACGGCGCTGCACAACGGCAAAATCCGCAATCAAACTCAAATGCGCGAAGGCTTCATCATCACTAAGGTAGATGGCAAATCTGTAAAAACCGTAGGTGATTTTACGCAAGCGCTGGCCGATAAGAAAGGCGGCGTACTATTGGAAGGTCGCTACGAAGATATCCCAGGCGAATACTACTATGCCTTTGGCATGTGATGATAATCCTGGTGATTGCTCACAAACAATAAGTGCTCCAGCGTCCAGGGTACTTCCCGCTCCTGAGGGGCCCGGCGCTGGGCACACTCTTTTTTGGAGCAAATGGCGCATGCTGCTGGCGGTGTACAAGGATCGGCATGCACAAAAAACTCTACTGGCATCGGGCTTTCACGCTGCACAATCTCTTCTAACATTTTCACCTCCGCATGGCCTTGCTCCACTGTAAAGTACCAGGGCACAGTAAGGTGACAATCAATATGAATGCTTGGCCCATAGCGTATGGCGCGCAGGTTGTGCAAGTCCACCCAATTTTCGCGACGATGGCGAGCCAGCAATTCCGCCAGCGGCCTCAGACTATCCAGGTCGGTTTCGTCCATGATACCGGCAACGGAGGAGCGCAACAGCTTGTAACCCGTGTAAAGAATAACGAAGCCAAAAATCAGCGCTGTGGCATTATCAACCCATACCAGGCCAGTGAGCCACACTAAGCCCATACCTGCAATGACACCTCCGGAAGAATACGCATCAGAAAGCAAGTGCTTGCCATCAGCCTGCAAAGTGAGCGAGCGCGACTTCTTGCCTTGTTGAAAAAGCGCGAAACCCAGGCCGAAATTAACTATGCCGGAAGCGGCCGTAAGCACCAGGCCAATGTCAATTTTTTGAATGGGTTGCGGAAACACCAAGTTGTAAAAAGCCTTGCCAATAATAAGCAGCCCGGCTATGGCAATCAGCCCGCCTTCAAAGCCAGCAGCCAGAAACTCCACTTTGCCATGACCATAAGGGTGATTAGCATCCTTGGGCTTGGCCGTAAGTACTACACTGTAAATGGCAAAAAAGCCAGCTACCACGTTAATGATACTCTCCAGGGCATCGGTCAACACGGCATTGGAGTTGGTAAGCCACCAGGCAAAAAACTTGACGGCCATCAGCGCCAGCCCAACGCCCACCACAATCACTTGGTAACGCAGGTTGAGCCGGTGGTTTTCTGCATTCATAGACAACTGTCTTCTTTTATCGCATGAGTAATTGAAGCGCTCTGGCTGGCTGCACAAGACGTCCGGTTTGGCTGGTCTGGCGCGTTTGTTTGCCGCTATCGTGTAGAATCTGCCAGGCATCACGGGCGGCCAAATCTGGCTTTATGCTCTTCATAAGTGCCAGTACTCCAGCTACATAAGGCGTAGCCATAGAAGTACCGTTGTAGGTAGCATACTGATTTTTTGGAATGGTAGAATAAATACCCACGCCCGGTGCTGCCACCGCCCAGGCAATGTCGCTCACATAATTAGAAAACTCGGCGCGCTCCAGATCTGCATTGATGGCACTCACACCAATGACACCGGGGGTATTCACTGGCGCAAACTCCCTGGCATTGCGATTGGCATTACCTGCAGCCGCTACTACGATGGCGCCCTTTTGAGCAGCATACTGCACGGCCTTTTCGTAAGCGTTGGACTTAAGCCCTCCCACTCTGCCACCCAACGACATGGAAATGACGTCAGCGCCAGCATCGGCAGCCTCTAGCATGCCTCTGATGATGCTCTGCTGTGAACCAGCCCCACTTGCGCCCAGCACCCTCACACTGCTAACTTGAAAGAAGTTGTTGTCCGTAGAAAAAGAAGCTATGCCCTTGCCATTGTTTGACACGGCAGCCGCAATACCCGCGCAGTGCGTACCGTGCCCCATGGGGTCGGTATCGTATATCTGCTTGATGGAGCGGTAGTTGCCAGCCAGGTCTTCGTGTGCGGCATCCACGCCGGTATCTAATATGGCGATAAGGGCCTTTTTCTGAGGCTTTACCTTGCCATCGCGCAGCATTTGATAAAGTTCAGCTATTTGCATAGCATCAAAGCCCCAAAGTTGGCTTAGCCCAGGATCGTTTATGCCGTACTGCCGCTGGCCTGGCGTTGGGGCAGGCGCAGGCTGCGGCGTCACTGCAATAATTTCATTGGGTTCTGACCATACTACTACTCTACTGCGGTAAAGCGCACGTTCAATGGCACCCAACCTGTGGGTATGGCGCGGCGGTACGTTCACTGTGTAGTAGTTGTCCAGTTGAGTAATGTCAGGGCTACCAGGCTGAAAGGCTGGCTCAATTTCTAAGCCATAGCGCTGGCGCAGGTGCTGTAAAGCCTCTAGGCTACCGCCTTCTTCCAATTGGATAAGCAACTCAGCATTGGCATCCAGCTCAGGCTCATCGCTATGAAAAGCCGACGGCCACGCTTTGGTATAGAAGTACAAAATCGCAAGTAGGGCCAACGTGATCAACCCCGGCAGACGCGCCTTTACCCGAGCCGACAGTGCCATGACTGCCAGCCCAGTGCCAGCTACCACCAGCAAGTCCCTAGCTACAAGACCCAGCTTGGTGCCAAAACCCTGCTGCAGGAACAACAGCCCCAACACATACGCAGCCAGCGACAGTACAAAAGCCGCCGGCAAGCCGCGCACAGACCGCTGCGCCGCGTGGCGATACAGCCATACCGTTAGCGACAATACCATGCCAGCAAAACCCAGTAAGTACCACATAATTTTTGGGTTGTGTAGTAAAAAGTTAATACCCGTCAAAAAATCCAGTTGGAAAGGTACGCCAAAACTTCCACAAGCAAAAGTTAAACTCAGGGTCGGGATACTTTTTTCGACGAGCAATTCAACTCAGCCCATATACGCCTTCAAATACCACCTGTGCTGGCCCACAGAGCCACACCTGGCGGTAGCCAGAAGGCTCAGCTTCAAATCTGACTTCCAGCGCACCACCTTTGGTATGTATAGGAACAGTCAGTGAACCCTGCAGCCCCTGGCACACAGCGTGCGCTATGGCGGCAGCCGTCACGCCTGTACCGCAAGAGAGTGTCTCAGCCTCCACGCCGCGTTCGTAAGTAGCTACCTGCAAAGTGCCATCGGGTTGAACGGCTACAAAATTCACGTTGATACCCTCACGAATGAAAGGTTCGGTATATCTCACCGCTCTTCCTTCAGCCAGTACATCTATACCTTTAAGGCTCGGCACGAAGCGCACATAGTGTGGCGACCCTGTGTGAAGGCAATAAAAATCAGGGCCGGTGCGTACCTCATGCACATCATTGAGCTGTAGCTCCACCCAGTCGGAGCGCACAAGCCTTGCTTGGTGCGGGCCATCCACTGCCAGAAATCGGCACTGATCTTGCACTACACCCAGCCGATGCGCAAAAGCTACAATACAGCGCCCGCCGTTGCCACACATGGTGCTAGGGCGCCCATCGCTATTGAAGTATAACATTTCAAAGTCGTAGCCTGGTGCCTCACGCAGCAACATCAGTCCATCTGCCCCAATACCAAAGCGACGGTCACACATTTGTCGGATGAGGGCTTCATGGGTGGGGTCGATGAGCCTTTTCTGGCGGGCATCTATCAGCACAAAATCATTACCAGTACCCTGATATTTGAAGAAAGGAATTGACTTAGCCATAGGAGCATCACTAGTTTTGCCGAATGGAATCGGCAGCAGCAGGAAGTGGTGCATCAGTATTGCGAAACACATCCGCCAGAGGCACGCCCAGAGTACAGGCTCTGATCCAAACCAATAACACGAAAAAAAGAATAACCACCAGCCCAAACAGGGGGAATCTGCGCCCCCAAATATTGCTACTGGAGTGGTCAGGCCATTCAGATGGCGGAGTCGGATTTTGGTTATTCATTACCCGTGAAAAATTTTGCTGCAGCAAAGGTAATCAAAAAAAGCCCCGTACAGCAGGACGAATCCTTGTGCACGAGGCCGAAAAGCTAAAGTCAGTTCTTCTTTCCATCTGGTTTCTACAGGAAGAGAACCAAAAGTCGTGCCGGATTTTGCCCCTATTGTTGCACTATGCCGAAGAACTCGGCAGCCCACCAAGTGGAGTGAAAATCTACATCTTTGGCAAAGGTGGCAGTTTGGCCACCATGGCGCGGGCCAGTACCAGGATCCACCGCAATGGCATGCCCTAGCCCCTGGATGTCGTAACGCACTATGGCGCGTTTGTTCTGGGCCATCCAAGTAGTGCGCGTTACTTTGTTATTGCCTTGAAACGAAGTTTCTTCCTGCCCTTGCCAGGGGGATATCCCCCAAAGATTTGACCACTGTTTGACCAGTTCGCCGGCATTGGCTATTTTTACTACGGCGTCGTCCACTCCATGTATAATAGCCAGGCGCGGCCAGGAGCCAGCATAGCCTGGATTTTGGGCGCGCACTTTATTGCCCCATTCTTGAGGACTCAGAACAACCACTCCACTCATGGCAGCCATTCCAGTGGGAATATCGGTAGCTGCGCCATAGGGTACACCGGCCATCACTGTGCCAGATTCAAATACCTCGGGGTAAGTTGCCAGCATAGCAGCAGCCATAGCGCCACCTGCTGATATACCAGTAATGAACACCTGCCGGCGATTGAGGCCGTGCCCGGCTATAGTGTGGTCTATCATTTGCCTGATGGAGAGAACTTCGCCACTGCCTCGCCGGTAGTCATTTTCGTTAAACCAGTTGAAGCAGCGATTCACATTATTGGCACTCTGCTGCTGTGGGTACAGCACCACAAACTTTTCTTGGTCAGCAAGGGTATTCCAGCCACTGAGGCGAGCCATCTCAGCGGCATCCTGCAGGCAACCGTGTAGTACCACTACCAGCGGAGCGTTGCGGCGCAGCCCTTCCGGTACATATTGGTAGCATTTTAACTCTCCAGGGTTGCTACCAAAGCCGGTCACTTCGCTCATGCCGATGGCTTCGGGCTTCTCGCAGCGGTTTAGTGATAGAATGGTTAGAAGGGTTAGCGTAAGGTATCGGTACATATATGAGCTATTTGAAACAATAAGACAAAGGTACAAAATTATTACTGCTCTTCCGTTTTCAAGCCAGTACGGGGGCGGCGAGAGATGAACTCTATTAAGTTAAGCCCTCTAGGTAGAAAAAAAGGGGTCAAAAAGTAAAAATCGGGCTGATTTTTTGAGGAGAAAAAAGGGAGTTCCAGGCGTTTAGCTAATGGCCATGGACGTTGGCCAACTCCAGTAACTCCTTCGCGTTCTGCAAGGCCGAAGCGCTGGGTGGATTCTGACTTAGCATAACGGCGATGGACCGGATGCGTTCTTCTGGAGTCAAGCGGCGCACGCTGGTTAGAGTGCGTTCGGGAGTATCTTTTTTGTACACGAAGTAGTGCGCGTCGGCTTTGGAAGCCACTTGTGGGCTGTGGGTAATAGCGACTACCTGGTGCTGGTTGGAAAGGCGACGCAAGATGTTGCCCATGCGCAAGGCTACATCGCCGGATATGCCTGTGTCTATTTCATCGAATATGAGGGTAGGCAGTGGAATAGCCGCCGCCACTAGTGATTTGGCAACTAATGTAAGGCGCGAAAGCTCGCCGCCAGAGGCTACGTCTTTAATGAGCTGTGGACGACTGCCCTTATTGGCAGCAAACAGAAAATGTACATCATCCATACCGGTAGGGCCAAAATCAGATAAGGACGTACACTGTACCTGCAATATCGCGTGCTCCATGGCCAACTGCTCCAACATGCCTTTGACCTCCGCCTCGAAAGTGCCAATAACCGACTGCCGACGTGCACTCAACTGCGCTGCCAGGTCGCGTAGTGAAGCCTCCAAGCTGCTCAACTGCTGCTGAAGAGCTTCGATTTCTTCATCTAGGTTGGAGAAGGTGCGCAGTTTTTCCTGCCAGGTTTCCTGCATAGCCAAGAGGTCGGCTACTGAGCCAACGCGGTGCTTATGTTGCAAGCGATACAGGAGGTCGAGGCGCTGCTGTACTTCGGCTAAGCGTTCGGGGTCGTACTCGGTAGCGTCAGCCAGGCGCTCCAGTTCATGCGTCATATCTTGTATTTCGGCTATGGCATTATCAAAGCGGTCGGCCAGGGCTGCCACCCGTGTATTGATCCGGCGAAAAACGCTCAATGAAGCACCTACTTGCTGCAATTGGACAAGTGCTGATTGTTCACTTTCCAGTAGTAGGTGGCAAGCTGCCATCAAGGTGCGCTTGATTTCTTCGGCGTTGGACAGCAGGTTCAACTCTTGCTCCAGGCTCTCCTGCTCATTGGGCTGTAAGCTGGCCTTTTGGAGTTCTTCCAGCTGAAAGCGCACAAACTCTGCTTCATTGGCGCTTTCGGTATTCATGCGCTGGAGTTCGGCCAAGCGACGGCGAATAGCCTGCCAGGTCTTATAGCCTGCCTGGTATTGCGCCAGCAGGGGCTTATTGTCGGCCAGGGCGTCGAGTAGGCGTAGTTGGAAGGAGACGTTGTGCAAGTCGCGGGTATCAAACTGCTGGTGCAAGTCTACTAGAGTGCTACTCAGCTCCTGAAGTACGTCAAGTGTAACAGGGCTGTCGTTGACAAAAGCGCGCGACTTACCAGCCGAGGTGATTTCGCGGCGGATAACAAGCTCGGTGTCGTAATCCAAGTCGTGCTCTTGAAAAAACGGCTGTAATTCATAAGCCTGAATATCAAACACTGCCTCCACCACGCACTTGTCGTCGGTGCGGTACAGTACTTTAGTATCTGCGCGCTGCCCCATGATGAGGCCCAAGGCGCCCAGCAGGATGGACTTTCCGGCACCGGTTTCGCCGGTTATGATAGTCAGCCCCTGGGAAAACTCAATTTCCAGTTCATCAATAATGGCGTAATTGCGAATGAGGAGTTTTTGAATCATACTTACCAGCCTCAGCCTTTTGAGCGGGGGCAAACTTAGTCAAAAAGCCCGGCAATCTGCGCGACAGCCATAGGAAAAATGCCGGCTGCTCAAAGGGTTGCTTTAGCCCTTGATACCGGGATTGACCGCGCACAGATTTGCTCGACTGGTTTGAAAACAGACTAAGCGACGACCTTGTAACGTTAACAGTACGAAAGTGTCGGCGGATATGCTGCCGGCAATCGCTATTTTTGCGCTCACCGTCGTTAGGCAAATGGACATTTACACCCGAAAATCGCGTTGGAAATTATACTTGGGTATTGGCGGCGCTCTCATTGTGGGTATCTCGCTCGTTTATACCAACTATCTGACAGCCAAGCTGGCCGATGAAGAAAAACGCAAGGCAAACCTACTGCTGATGGCCTGGGAAGAGATTAAAACCGACCCTAGGCCAGACTGCATGCCCTGCCTGAGTTGCATGGATATTACCCTACATTCGGCTCTGATTCAAAGCAACAAAACCATCCCGGCCATCCTTGTGGGCACGGACAACAACATCATTGACGCCGTAAACTTGACAGAAGATAGCGCTGTTTGGGCCAGAGAACTCAAAAAGATGAAGGCCTCGGGCGCCCCCCCTGTACAAGGCTTAGACTATGAACTGTACTACCGCGAGTCCACTATCCTCACTCAGTTGCGATACTTCCCTGTGGTACAACTGCTATTGATTGCCTCCTTTGTAACCTTTGGCTATATTGGATTCAGCAATGCCCGCCGCGCGGAGCAAAACCGCGTATGGGTGGGCATGGCCAAAGAAACCGCTCACCAGTTGGGTACGCCCATCTCGGCTATCATGGCTTGGATAGAACACCTCCAAATCACACTGCAAGAAAACGAAGAAGGCGAGGAAGTACTCCAGGAGCTGGGCAAGGATGTGCAGCGACTACAGCTTATTGCCGACCGCTTCTCCAAAATAGGCTCTGCGCCGGTACTAGAGGAGGTAAATCTCTACGAGGAGTTACACCAATGCCGCCTGTACATGGAGAAGCGCGCGCCGCGTAAGGTGGCTTTCCAGTTTCCTGACCCTGCGAGCAGTCAATTGAAGGTAAAACTCAACCCGCCGTTGTTCGACTGGGTCATAGAAAACCTATTGCGCAATGCACTCGATGCCATGGAAGGTCAGGGGCAAATCACGGCTACCATTACCGAAGACGCCCACTATGCCTATATATATGTGAGCGACACAGGTAAAGGCATCCCCAGTTCCAAATTCAAACGGATATTTGAGCCTGGCTACACTACTAAGACTCGCGGCTGGGGCTTGGGCTTGTCATTGGCCAAGCGTATCATTGAAGACTACCACAAGGGGCGTATTTTTGTGCATGCTTCTGAAGAAGGCAAAGGCAGCACCTTCTGCATCCAGCTACCGCGATAGGCCGTTGGAGCGCTTGTCGGGCAGAGCTTTGACCAAGAAGAAACCATCGCTACCCTGAGCCTGGTACAATGGCATGAGGATGTGTGCATCGGCTATAGCTTTGACTGGGCCATGGCGGTCGTAGGCCAGAATTTCGCCCTTGCGCACCGGCTGAAAATTCCGATAGTTGGGCGCCATGCGAAATTCGTCCTCCGGCCGGATGCGATGTATGTGCAAGAGTTTAGCCACATCGGGCAAGCCCTTGGCGTAAGCAATCAGCAATTCATCATGGCGGTTTTCTACATCATCAGCGTCCACGCAACCAATGGTTCGCATACAGTTGATGATAGCAGCAATGCAGCGATTGATGGAAAGGGGGTCGTCGTGTTGCCCGGCTTCAAATGCCAAGGCCATCGTAGGCACACCTAGGTTTTCTGTGGTGAAATAATGCAAAACAGTGCCTTGTAGGCCGGCTAACATTCCCGTGATTACTGGTGCATGCATGGCTCTGGCTATGCGCACACTCTCGGGGTCGTCAGTGGCAATGCCAAATATACCGCCGTCGGCACTGGTAGTATGTAAGTCAAGTACGACTACCCTATCAGGCGCATAGCTTTCAATTTCCCGGTGCACAGCCTCCAGGAGTTCGCGGAGTTCGCGCTCTTCATAACGGAGTTGAGCTGGATGTGTTTGCCGTACTCGTTCAATGAGTTCTGGGCGCCACATGCGGTTTAGGTCTTGCTCTACGTAGCGCAAACGCTGGCTCAGGGCTTGCCGATTGCCCCGGAAACCAACCAAGCGCCCGCTGAAAGCAAAAGTGGGGTTCACTACGGGTTCTCTTTCCAAGAGGTTGAATACAACGCCTAGGGCCTTGACGCCAGCCTGTTCATTGCCGTGTATGCCGCCGAAGCATATTAACAGAGGGCCTCGCTGTCTGCCAGTATATTTACCAATTAATCTTCGCATAGTTTGTCCATATCATCCTCCAGGCAACGCCATAGCAGCCCACAGGCGGCGTATGATTGGCAAAGGCACCGGCGCTCAGTCCTCTGTGCTGAGTACTGGCGCGATGATTTCCTAAGTCATGCCCCAAAGGTATGACAAGAATTAACACTGGCATAACTATGAAGCAACACTAGAAGCGCTTTCAATGCAAAAAACGCAGTGAAGGTTTACAAATAGTTTTCAATCCATTCATTTACAATAAGTTAATCAAAACTTAAAACTATGTTTCTACCCGAGTGAGTGGTGCTCCTCTACCTTCGCTACGTGTATATCCACAAGTTCATCTCTTCAAATGCCACCAAAAATCACTGGTATTATGAAATCAACATTGTACAAGGGCTGGAGGCTACTTGCGGCCTCTCTGTGCTTAGCGGCTGCAGCTCAGGCCGTTTGGGCGCAAAACATCAGCGGCACAGTGCTGGACGCCGACACCAAGGAGCCGCTCATTGGTGCCAACGTGTCGGTAAAAGGCACAACACGAGGTACTACAACTGACATTGCGGGTGAGTTTAGCGTACAAGCACGCCCAGGCGAAACGCTGGTGTTCTCCTACATTGGCTACACGGCTCAAGAAGTACTGGTCAGCAACAACGAGCGCCTGAGCATCACGCTCAAGCAGGCAATACAACTCCAAGAAATTACTGTAACCGCTCTGGGTATTAGCCGAGAGAAAAAATCACTAGGCTATGCAGTACAGGAAATTGGCGGCAACGCGCTGGACAAAGCCCGCGAGACAAACATCATCAGCTCGCTGGCTGGCAAGGTGGCAGGGCTTACCATCGTGGGCAACCCCTCCGGCATCGGCTCTTCGGCACGCGTGACCATCCGCGGCGAGCGCTCACTCAACATCAACCGCAACCAGCCGCTTTTCGTAGTAGATGGCGTACCCATCAACAATGAATTCCGTGGCTCCTCCGGTCGCAGTTTTCAGGACGCAGACTACGGTAACGGCGCTGGCTTCGTAAACCCTGATGATGTAGAATCTATTACGGTGCTCAAAGGCGCCAGCGCAGCAGCTTTGTACGGCTCTCGCGCCAACAACGGCGTTATCCTCATTACTACTAAGTCGGGCAAAAACACTAAGGGCATTGGCGTGACTATCAACTCCACTGTATCTTTTGAGAACGTCTTGCGCCTCCCAGAGTACCAAAACGTGTATGGCCAAGGCTTGAATGGCGTGTTCGAGTTCAAGGACGGCAACGGCGGGGGCGCCGCCGACGGCGTGGACGAAAGTTGGGGGCCCAAAATGGAAGGTCAACTCATCAAGCAGTTTGACTCACCGACTACCAAAGGGCTGCGCGGCGGAGACGTAGGCAACCTATTTACTTCTATTGGCCCGGTAAATCTGGCGGCGCAGTTGGCTGCCCGCGGCGAAATTCAGCCTACGCCTTTTGTGCCGCTGCCCAACAACGTCCGCGACTTCTTTGAAACTGGCATCACCCAAACTCACAACATCGCAGTAGCTGGCAGCAACGACCGCAGCGACTTCCGCCTTTCCTACACTTGGCTAGATCAAACCGGCACTGTGCCCAACACCGACCTCAAGCGCAATACCATCGCTTTTGCCGGTGGCTATCAACTCTCCCCAAAATTTCGCGCACGTACGGCCATCAACTATTTCAATAATACTAGCTCCAACCGCCCCAATCTCAGCTACGGCACAGAAAATATCATGTACCTGTTCAACTGCTGGCTGGGGCGCAGTGTCAATGTAGCCGCCATGCGCGACTACTGGATGGCCGGCCGCGTAGGGCTTAATCAATTCAACTTTAACTACAACTACCATGACAACCCCTACTTTAATGTATTTGAAAACACCAACAGCCAGGACCTCAACCGCGTGTACGGCAACATAGCGCTCACCTACGATTTCACTGACAATCTAAGCCTCATGGTACGCAGCGGCGCTGATGTAAGCGACGAGTTTCGTGCGCGCCGTAGGGCCTACAGCACCCAGCGCTTCCAGCGCGGCTCCTACCGCGAAGAGCGCATCAATTTTACTGAAATCAATACCGACTTCTTGCTCAACTACAACAAGAACCTGGGCGACCGCCTGGGTATAAGCCTCGGCTTCGGTGGCAATGCAATGCGTCAGCAAGGCCGCAACTCCGACGTGATTGCGCCAGAACTGGCCGTGCCAGGCATCTACACCCTGTCCAACTCGCGTGTAGCCATTCAAAACCTGGCCAGCACGCCTTATTTCAAGAAGCACATCAACAGTTTGTACGCCACAGCACAGCTTGACCTCAACAATGCCTTCTATCTCGACCTCTCCGCCCGAAACGACTGGAGCAGCACCCTGCCAGCGGCCTCCCGTAGCTACCTATACTATGCCGCCAACTTCAGCGCTGTACTCACCGACGCACTGCGCATACAGAGTAACAAACTATCCTTTGCCAAGTTTCGCCTCGGCTTTGCCCAAGTAGGCAACGACACCGACCCCTATCAGCTGGTCGCTGTTTACAACGCGCAAACCGCTGTGCAGGGCCTGCCGGCTTACAGCGAATCTAGTGTGTTGGTCAACCCTGACTTGAAGCCGGAGATCAGTACGTCTATCGAAACCGGCCTCGACCTTCGCTTCTTTGGCAACCGCGTAGGCCTGGATGTAACCTACTATCACACCTCTAGCCGCAACCAGTTGCTGCCACTCGAACTATCCATTACCACAGGTTACGCCCGCCGCTTCATCAATGCCGGCCTGATTCGCAACTATGGCCTGGAAGCTATGCTTACCCTCAAACCAGTGAAGAGCCGCCTTTTCAACTGGGATATCAACCTCAACTTCAGCACTAACCGCAGCAAAGTCGTAGATCTATACACTGACCCTGTGAGCGGCCAGGAAGTGAACCGCTATATCATGGCAGCTCGCTATGTGACCATTGAAGCTCGCACTGGCGGCCGCATGGGCGACATGTACGGCATTGGTTTTCAGCGTGTCAGCTCCGACCCCAACAACCCCTACTACGATGCTACCGGGCAATATGTAGGCCAGATTGTGTACAACAATCAAGGCAAGCCCATAGCGACGGCCAGCCCTATTCGCCTGGGCAACTACAACCCTGACTGGCTGGGCGGCATCCTGAACACCTTTGACTTCAAAGGCTTGTCGCTGAGCGTGCTCTTTGACATACGCAGCGGCGGCCAAGTTTACTCTCATACTCAAACGGTGGGCCGGGAAGGTGGCCAGATTATTGAAACCCTCGAAGGCCGCGCCGACGGCTACGACCTCTCCAAGCCCGGCAATGGCGTTATTGGCCAGGGTGTGGTGCGTGGCGCCGATGGCAAATTCACGCCCAATACTGTGAAACTAAGCGCCCGTGAATGGCACACCTCCTACACGCTTGGCCGCCGCCTGGTGGAAGGCGTCATCTACGATGCCTCCTTCGTGAAACTGCGCGAAGTGCGCCTCGGCTATACTGTGCCCAACAAAATCTGGGGCAAACTGCCCGTACGCGACCTGAGCATCAGCCTGGTAGGTCGCAACCTGGCCCTGTGGACGAAAGTGCCCCACATAGACCCAGAGACTTCCTCCACTGCAGGCGGCACGGTGATTCCGGGCGTGGAATCGGTGGCCCTACCCTCCACGCGTAGTGTGGGTTTTAATCTCAACTGTCGTTTCTGATTTTGCTTCACCCTTAATCATCCTGACAATGAAATATATGCCTTTCTTCAAATCTCTGCTGGCGCTGATCATCCTGACGCTGGCATCTTTTGGTTGTGAAAAAGACTTTGACGCCATCAACACTAACCCCAATGCACCCGAGCGTGTAAACTCCGGTCTGCTGCTGCCCAACATCCAGCGCAACATAATCAACCAAGTGCTGGGTGAAACCTGGGGTATCGGCAATATTGTTATCCAGCACACCGCCAAGAACCAGTTTGTGAACGAAGACCGCTACCTATGGGGTGAGATTAACGGTATCTGGAATACTGGCTACAATACCCTGCGGGATGTAAACAACATCATCATCCAGAGTGATGCCAATAATGAGCAAAACTACAAAGGCATTGCGCTGGTGATGCGCGCCTGGATTTTTTCGCTTATCACAGATGCCTATGGCGATTGCCCTTACTCTGATGCCATCAAGGCCAAGGAGGGTGTCAACTATACCAACTATGATCCGCAAGAGCAAATCTACAATGGCATTCTGACTGACCTGGCTACCGCCAATAATATACTCGGTACGTCGGGTGAAGTGGTGGCTGGCGATCTCATTTACAAAGGTGATGTGCAAAAGTGGAAGCGGCTGGCCAACTCCTTGCGCGTGCGCTACCTTATGCGCATTTCCCGCAAGCGCAATGTGGGTGCTGATCTGGCGGCCATTGTAAACAACCCCGCAGCCAATCCCATCTTTCAAAGTGTAGCCGACAACGCTGTATATACCTTCCTGGCTAATGCGCCTGACCAGTTCCCCCTGCACACTACGCGCATTGGCTCTTTCAATGAGTTTCGCGCCTCCAAAACGCTGCTGGACACCCTGATAAGCCTCGGCGACACGCGCATGCCCATTTTCTTCCGGCCTACGCCGGCCACAGAAGGCTCTGGCAACCCTGAGTATGTAGGTCTGCCAAACGGCCTGGGCGACGTGGAAGCGCTTCAATACAATGGTGGGCCGCAGTTTCAGTCTCGCATTGGCAACCTGTACTTCGAAAATGCTGTGACACCTCAGGGGCTGGCCATTGCAAAAGGCGTGATCATGACCTATGCCGAGTTGCAATTCCTCCTGGCTGAAGCCGCAGAGAAAGGTCTGATCACCGGCAACGCCGAATCATTCTACACCAACGGCATTGAAGGTTCCTTTGCCTTCTATGGTCTTACGCCCCCTGCTGGCTACCTCACCCAAGCCCAAGTAGCCTACACCGGCTCCTCAACGGACAAACTCAACAAAATTGGCCTCCAGAAATGGATCTCGCTATTCTTCCAGGGAATGGAAGCCTGGTTTGACTGGCGACGCACCCGCATCCCGGCACTTACCCCTGGCCCCACCAACCAAAACAACAACATGATACCGGTGCGCTTCCGCTACCCCACTATTGAGCAATCGCTCAACCAGGCTGGTTACCAGGCAGCTATACAGCGCCAAGGGCCGGATGATCTAAACTCCAAGATGTGGTACCTGAAATGATAATCACAAACTTCATACATCAGGCACGAAAAACAATGGGAGAAAGGGCGAGCAATCGCCCTTTCTTTTTGTACTCACAATTCCAACAAGTTATGCCTGAAAGATTACCCATGAAAGGTTGGGTCAGTAAGAATGCAGCGTACGCACTCTCGTCCTCCAAGTTATGATCGCTTGGGGGGAGAATGCCGGGACATCACGCTACAATCTATTGCAGGCAATCCTTGCTTACACCTAGTACATAGCGCTCTACTACACCTATGCGGCGGGCAGTTTCTGCTCCTTGAAAACCAGTTATCATTTCGTCGCGCAAGTGTAGGCGTGCCATTTCAGTTAGATGTCTGGCTACAGGCTGATACGACCAATGCCATTTTTCTTCTTCGTAGCCATTGGGGCGTTCGGGGCCTTTGGCCGTGTAGGGTCGGCAAAATCCGTATTGGTGAGCATGCGCACTGAGCCATTCGAAGATCTTTAGACCGTCGCCTTTTTGGAAGTAGCTGTCAGTCAAAGCATTGAGATCAATGTCTGTGCCCCAATGATGACGCGAAGTGCCCGGCATGGAGCTATATTCTAGTATCTTGCGAGCGCGCGCCTCGGGGCTGGGCAAGGTTTTTGACAGGTCTTGTCCTTCTACCTGGCGGCTACCATTCCACTTGGCCTCCCATATTTCTTTTTGGTGCTTGAATGAGCGGGTAGCTGAGATGATTTGGAGTTGCACGCCGCTCTGAAGTGCGGCAGCATGCATTTTTTTAAAAGCTTCATAAGCGTCTTTTCGCAAGTAGCAACCCTCCCGATTGGCGTAACGAATCTCTACAACCGTAAAATCAGGATGATTGGCGGGGTCAAAGTGCCCCATCAGGTAAGCAAGGTTGAAGGAATCCTGGCGAACTAAAGGCAGTTCCTTGACTTGCCCGGCGGTGGGGAGTTGCAAAGCAACTGGCGCCGCCGATGAGTCGCTTTGAGAGGAGCTCGCCGGCGGCGTGCAGGATACTGCCAGGCTTGCCAAAGAAAGGAATGAAAATATGGTCTTACCCATCATGTACAGCAGGCACCTTTAGAGGTTGGAGCGCCCTGGATTAGCATCGTTGAAACGCTTAGTTACTTCGTGCCAGTTGATGACGTTGAAGAAAGCAGCCACGTAGTCTGCCCGACGATTCTGGTAGTTGAGGTAGTAAGCGTGCTCCCATACATCCAGGCCGAGAATAGGTGTGCCCTGCTTTTCGGCCACGTCCATGAGAGGATTATCCTGATTGGGCGTGGAGGTGATGAAGAGGTGGTCTTCCTTATCCACGCAAAGCCAGGCCCAGCCAGAGCCAAAGCGGGTCATGGCAGCGTTGGAGAACTGCGTTTTGAAATTTTCGAAGCCGCCGAAGTCGCGCTCGATGGCTTTGTGAATATTCATCTGTGCAGAAGGCTCACCGCCGCCGTTGGGCGACATGATTTCCCAGAATAAGTTATGGTTGTAATATCCACCACCGTTGTTGCGCACCGCTGCCGAGTACTTGGAGATATTCGCCAAGATATCTTCGATTTTGAGGTTCTCAGCTTCTGTGCCGGCAATGGCTGCATTGAGGTTGGTGGTGTAGGCAGCATGGTGCTTGGTGTGGTGTATTTCCATAGTGCGCGCGTCAATGTGAGGCTCGAGCGCGTCGTAGCCATAAGGAAGATCAGGAAGTTGAAATGCCATGATGACGTTTTTGAAGTGAATGAAAAATTAGGTTTAATTTGGTTTTTTATCAACGCCTTACGCAGCGTTTGGTTTTACTACTCCGGCACTTTTACATGGCCGATGCATATTTCTATTGCTTTTGAACCGAAGGATTTCTGGATTGTTCCCTGTGAGCAATCTATCTGAACAAGAATTGAAAGGAGATGACAAATCACGCCCTTGCACCAGCGAGTATAGCTATTAAAGAGGCTCAAACCTTGCATCCCGTACACCCCCTGTTGCGTCGCCGTTGGAGTGCACGCGCATTCACCTCGCAACCTATTGCCGAAGCTACCCTGATGACACTGTTGGAAGCCGCTTCCTGGGCGCCCAGCAGTATGAATGAACAACCCTGGGTATATCTTTTTGCCCACAAGGGCGAAGTTGCCTTCGACCTCATGGTCGACTGCCTGCTGCCAGGCAACCACTGGGCCAAAAACGCACCTCTTATGCTCCTCAGCTTGGCGCGCAAAACTTTCTTAGCCAATGGCAAACTTAATCGACATGCCCTACACGATGTAGGCGCTGCCAACGCACAATTGCTCTTGCAGGCTGCCGACATGGACATCTACGGCCACCAAATGGGCGGCTTCGACATGGACAAAACCCTGCGTACCCTGCAAATCCCTGACGACTTAGAGCCAGTTTGCTTCATAGCCCTGGGCTATCTGGACGAACCTAGCACCTTGGACGAACCCTTGCGCAGCCGTGAACTCATGCCGCGCAGCCGAAGGCCTGTTGAAGCTTTTGCTTTTTCTGGCATATCTTTACCGGCATGAAACAACTCTTGCTTCATCCTTACACACTGCAATACCGCCACCCCTTCGCTATCTCGCGCGAGGTACGCACCGCCCAGCACACCTTGATCGTAGAACTGCGCGAGGGCAGCCTGGCCGGCTATGGCGAAGCCACTGCAAATAAGTATTATGGTACTACTGTAGAGGGTATGATGGCCCAATTGGAAAGCCTGCGCCCAGTGATAGAAACTGCCAAATGGAACACTCCAGAAGAATTCTGGGGCATGATGCGCCAGTATCTGCCCCAAAGCCCCTTTCCGTTGGCTGCACTAGATGAGGCAGCCCACGACTTACACGCCCGTCAACTTGGACTACCCCTGCATCAGGTATGGGGGCTAAATACCGAACACCTGCCTTTGTGCAACTATACCATCGGCATTGCCTCCATTGATGAAATGATAGCCAAAATGCAGGAAATGCCATGGCCAGTGTATAAAATCAAACTCGGCACAGAACACGACCTGGATATTGTACAGGCGCTGCGCGCCCATACAAACGCCATCTTCAGAGTGGACGCCAATTGCGCCTGGAGCGCCGAGCAAACCTTAGCTCTGGCCCCCAAGCTGCGAGACCTCGGCGTAGAGTTTATCGAACAACCCCTGCCCCCCCAAGACACCGAAGGCATGCGCGAAGTATTTCGACACTCCGCCCTGCCCGTCATCGCTGACGAGAGTTGCCAGGTTGAAAAAGATGTACAGGCGTGCAGCGGCTTGTTCCACGGCATCAATATTAAACTGATGAAATGCGGCGGCCTCACTCCTGCCAGACGCATGATCGCACAGGCACGCGCACTGAGCATGAAAGTCATGGTAGGCTGTATGACAGAATCCTCTGTGGGCATAGCCGCCATTGGGCAGTTGCTACCCCTATTGGACTATGTTGATATGGACAGCCCCTTGCTTATTAGCAATGACCCAGCCACCGGTGTTTGTCTGGATTATGGACAGGTGCACTTGCCTCACACCCCCGGTACGGGCGCTACCCTGAAATAACTGAAATGTCACTTTCTTTGTCCAAACCAGCGCGCGTGCTGTGCTTGCCAATAGTGTCTTCTGAAAAAACAAAGCAAACGCGACAGGCAAAAAGCACTGACCCGTAGCAACAGGATATGATCGGTCGGGATATTTTATGGAAGAAAGACAAGGCCTTGGCCCCAAGTCAAACATTGGTTTTTATCTTTGCGCCTTAATTGAACAAACTCGGCAATTCGCATGGAAGAGGAAAAAAAAGTGCCACTAAACTTCATCGAAGAAATTATAGAAGAAGATATTCGCAATGGCAAACACGGCGGCCGCGTGCACACCCGATTCCCGCCAGAGCCTAACGGGTATCTTCACATTGGCCATTGCAAGGCCATTTGGATAAACTTTGAATTGGCTAAAAAATACGGCGGTAAAACCAACCTGCGCTTTGACGACACTAACCCCACTACTGAAGAAACCGAGTACGTGGATAGTATCAAAGAAGACGTACGCTGGCTGGGGTACGACTGGGAAGACCGCGAGTATTACGCTTCTGATTACTTCCCCCAACTATATGAATACGCCCTGAAACTTATCAGAAAAGGGCTGGCCTATGTGGATGACTCCTCCCAGGAAGAAATAGCTGCCCAAAAAGGAACACCTACTGTAGCAGGTACGGAAAGCCCCTACCGCCGTCGTAGTATTGAAGAAAATCTCGACCTGTTTCAGCGTATGAAAGCCGGCGAGTTTCCCGATGGATCCAAAGTGCTACGCGCCAAGATTGACATGGCCTCGCCCAACATGCACCTGCGCGACCCAATACTATACCGCATTAAGCGAGACCGCCACCACCGTACCGGCGATGAATGGGTCATCTATCCTATGTACGACTTTGCACATGGGCAGTCCGATTCTATCGAAGGCATCACCCACTCCCTGTGCTCGCTTGAGTTCATTCACCATCGCCCGCTGTACGATTGGTTCATTGAAAAACTGGAGATTTTCCCATCTAGGCAAATTGAATTTGCCCGAATGAATGTATCGTACATGATCACCAGTAAACGACGCCTACTCAAACTGGTTAACGAAGACTACGTGCGTGGTTGGGATGATCCTCGCATGCCTACTATTGCTGGCATGAGGCGCAGAGGCTATCCGCCAGAGGCCATTCGAGAATTTTGCAGCCGCACTGGCGTAGCCCGACGTGATAACGTCATCGAAATTGAATTGCTCGAACACTGCGTGCGCGAAGCACTCAACCGCACTGCTTTGCGTGTCATGGCCGTTTTAGACCCCGTAAAACTCATCCTGACAAACTACCCCATTAACCAAACGGAGTACGTAGAAGTAGAAAACAACCCTGAAGACCCCACTGCTGGTGTACGACAAGTGCCTTTCAGCAGAGAATTGTATATTGAACGCGAAGACTTTATGGAAGAGCCTTCAAAGAAGTTCTTCCGCCTGGCACCAGGTCAGATGGTACGCCTTAAGAGTGCTTACATTATTCAATGCACCGACTTTGTGAAAGATCCCACTACAGGGCAAGTGGCCGAAATACATGCCACTTACGTACCTGAAAGCCGCAGCGGCACCGACACTTCCGGTCTCAAAGCCAAAGGAACGCTGCACTGGGTATCGGCTGCTCATGCTGCAAAAGCTGAAGTGCGTCTGTACGACCGCCTTTTTACCGACCCAGAACCTACAGGTCATGAAGACCGCGACTTTCTGGAGTTTTTTAATCCTAATTCCCTCAATCTTTTGCCAGAAGCGCTGGTGGAACCTGGGTTGTTGTCTGCCGTCCTGGGCCAGCCCTACCAATTTATCCGAAAGGGCTACTTCTGCCTTGATCCAGATTCAACCCCTGAAAAACTGGTATTCAATCTGACGGCTACACTAAAAGACTCCTGGAAAGGATAGCCGGACAGGGCAACGGTTACAAGCCCAAGGTCTGCCGCAGGTATCGCTGATACTTGATGCGATAGCTCTTATACGCACGCTTGATATTGTCATACTGCGAGGTGGGATGTTGTACGCCCAAAAAGCCCTGCTGCTTCATCCATTCATCGTTATAAACCTTGCCAAGATAGCGGCTTCCGTGGTCTGGAAAGAGTACGGCTACCACGTCGTCAGGTTTGAGGCGATCTTTGATCTGGAATACGCACTGCATGGCTGCCCCGCTGGAATAGCCTACAAAGAGACCTTCCAGGCGAGCTAATTGCCGGCAACGATGAGCGCTGGCGCGGTCGGTTACCTTGACGAAGTCGTCCACAAGGTCAAAGGCCATATTGTCGGGTATGATATTCTTGCCCAGGCCCTCTATTTTATACGGGCGAATTTCGCCCTTGTCATAGACGCCCGTTTCCCAGTATTTTTTGAGTACTGAGCCGTAAGCATCTACACCGATGATTTGCACGTCCGGATTTTTTTCTTTCAGATAACGCGCAGTACCAGATAATGTGCCGCCTGTGCCTGCACAACAGATATAATGCGTGACGCGGCCTTCGGTTTGCTCCCAGATTTCCGGGCCAGTAGTATGATAGTGTGCGTTGGCGTTGTCCAGGTTGAAGTTTTGAGCTAAGTAAAAAGCCCCTGGAGTTTCGCGGGCTATTTGCTCGGCGCGCATATAGTAGGAGCGTGGATCTTCGGGGTCCACTTCTACGGGGCAAACTACCACTTCGGCACCCATGGAGCGCAGCAGGGATATTTTTTCTGCAGAAGCCTTGCTGGTTACGGTAAGAATGCACTTGTACCCCTTAATGCCGCACACCATGGCGATGCTGTAGCCCGTGTTGCCAGAGGTAGCCTCTATCACAGTAGAGCCAGGCCTGAGCTTACCAGTCTTTTCGGCTTGCTCTATCATGTAGAGTGCAATGCGATCCTTGGCGCTTTGGCCTGGATTGAAGGCTTCTACTTTGGCCAGGATAAGCCCCGGGAGGTCTTTGGCTATTTTGTTGAGTTTGATGAGCGGCGTTTTGCCGATAGCTGCTAATACGTTTTCGTAGTACATAACGTTACCATTTTTGCTTTTGCAAGGCGTTTGCCAAAAGTCCAATGGGTATTTACGTTTTTTGGGATACTCAATTCTGAAAGAACAGGCGCTTTATTCTATGGCAAAGGTAGAGAAAAATCCATTGCTTGTATGTGTTGCTGCTAAAAAACACGAAGCCTTGAACTAAAACCAGCTTGCATGCGTATAAATGGCTTGTGCAGATTGGGCGTATTGCCTGCTTTATTACTACAACAAGGAGGTCATGGCCATCCACAAAGTGCTACTCAAAGTCAGGCTTATCCTTTACCACAAAGGACAGATACTGCTACTCAAACAAACCAAGCCCAACGGCGGCAACTATACGCTGGTAGGCGGCAACGTGGAGAGTTGGGAAACCGCTCCGCAGGCGCTCATCCGAGAGGCTTATGAGGAGGCTGGGGTCATGGTCAAAGAGAAAGACCTACAGCTGGTGCATGTGCTTCAAAAAGTAAAAAACAACGAGCATCGCCTTACACTTTACTTCAAGGCGTATCGCTGGGAAGGGCAACTCATGGCCCGCGAGGTCCATAAGTTCAAGGAGTGCGAATGGTTTCACCTGGATAAATTGCCCAAAAACCTTACTCAAACAGTGCGCCACGTACTCAAAAACTACCGCGACGGAGTGATGTTCTCCGTATTCTAACCCTCTCACTGGGTATCCTGCCAGTAAGGCTTGATGTCAAAGAAATACACGGCGCTGTCGAATACCCCAATAGGATGCGCCAACCACTTCTCCATGTTGGGTCTGCTCAGGTAAGCTGTATCAGTGACCACCAGGGTAGTAGCTTTCCACAGTGCATAGCGTTCTAGATCGGCATTGCTGAAGGATTCATCAGGCCGTGTATTCCACCCTTTAGTATTGAGGTAATACAAGTTGACATTAGGCGTGACATCAGGTACTGTGACAACAAGTGCATTCTGGTAGGTAATGCCTTTTTCTTGCATAAAGGCATGCAACTCCTTGCGCTTGAGCAAGCTGCGATTAAATGGAGCTATGTAGTGATCGTTGTGGTAGTAGTCATATACTTTTTTCTGCCCATACCGCAAAGAAACCACAGCAAAAACTCCTGCCAGAGCAGCTAGCGCCCAAGCCCTGGCGGCCCCGGGCAAGCGCTTCTTCAACCACCAGAAAAAGAGCGAAAACACCAGCATGGGTAGTGGCATGATGTCAATGATGTAATAGTGATGCACCAGGATATTATTGTAAAACAAAAGCAAAAAAGCCACTGTGCCTAATGTCATAAACCACGCAAACAGCTGCATCGCTTTGGGAAATGGCTTTCTGAGCAATAGCACAAAAGGCAGCAATAACAAAAAAATGCGGATGCCCCACGGAAAAAAGTAAATGTCGTGATACCACAGGTAAATCTCGCGAGCATAGCGCCGGACTTCTTCAGCGGGCATTTTCCAGATGGGCATGATGGTGGTCATAAACAAGCCGGAATGGTGCGTCCTGTTGTAATGCGCCGCCCAAAGATACCAGGCTGCCGTAGCCACTACCACCAGGCCAACAGCCCCAGCCAATTGCCAAAAATGGCGCGCCTGTACAAAATAACCCCTTTGACCCCGCACCTGCCTAAAGAAAGACCATCCTACCACAGCCAATATAGCCAGCGGAATGATCAACTGGCTAACCTTAAGCAAGGCCCCCAACCCCATACACACCCCAGCAAACATCAACTTTCGGTTGTCAGGACTTTCCAGATAGTGCGCTACACCATACGCCCCCAGCAAGGCAAAACCAAGTGCCGCAGCATTAGGCAAAAAATTAAACCCATAAAAAGCCAACAGCGGTGAGCCGTAAAACGCCCACGGCAAAGCCAAAGATACTGACCAACTGCCTATATGTTGTAACAATAGTTTAGACCAAGCCCACATACCTGCTGTAAAGCAAGCGAATACCAGCAGTCGAAGCCAGGCGTCATTGGGGCCAAATAAGTGATAGAGTACTGCCGCCAGATAGTACAGAATGGGAAACTCGCCGGCGGCAGCATTGTTTCCGCCCAGCACATGGTGCGATTTGGGCTGGAGAAAGCTCATCCCATTTTCGTAATAACAGCGGGCAATAGAGGCCCCATCGCTCTGGCGCCAGCTATGCAGCGATAGCGGCCCCCACCTGGCTACCTCGGCATATTGGTAGTACCAAGCAATGCAGACTATCCCTGCCAAGAAAATAAAGCTGTGCAGATGACCGAGTACTTTTTTCCTGTCCGCGTTTGTCATGGCATTTATTTAACGCTAAAAGTAAAGCGCCTTTTTTGAGTATGGCATTTTGATACGCTAAAATTTACAGCGGCTGCCGTGCTCCTTAAGCCAGCGGGCATGCTGTTTGTACTGCGGGTCGGCATCGGCCACTAGTTTCCAGAATTTGGGCGAGTGATTAAATTCAATCAAATGAGCCAACTCGTGAATAATCACGTAATCCTGCACCTCAGATGGTGCAAAGAGCAGGCGGGTAGAAAAAGTGAGGTTTTGGCCGCGAGAGCAGGTGCCCCAACTTGAGCGATTGTACCTGAGCCGGACGCTTTTCACCTGCTGCCGAAAGTGCAGGGCATTTAATTCAAACACTCTCCGAGTGAGTGCTGGTAGTTGGTCTTTGGCTATGATACGACTAAGCAAGGTGCGAATACTCTGCTGCAAAGCAAGGCCCTGATCTTTGTCGGCGAGCTTGAGGAAAATGGCCGAGCCATGTATTCGGGCGCTGTGCCGGGTGCCCGAATGAGCCTCAATATGCAGCACATATTGCCTTTGCCCTACCTGCAGGATGTCGCCATCAGCATAGGGCTTTGTGCAAAAAGCCTCTAGCAGTTCAGGCCGGTTATCCAACAAATTGCACAAGGCAGACTTAGCCCATCTCCAGAGCCGTTCTTCTTCAGCCGGGGGCAGCTGTAAGGGCAAGCGCAATATGGCACCGTCAGCCCTGACATTAATACTGGCATTGGCGCGACGGCCTCTGCGCACCTGCACGGGCACTTCAGCCCCGATATTTTCAAGAAGTAAGCTGGTAAACGACATAAACGGTTCAAGATATTATACAGCTTGTTGAAGTTTTTTCAGAGTATCGGTAGCAAAATTAACACCTAAAATGGAAGTCAACCCCAAATGCGCCTCTCGCCCAAGGGTGTATCGAATGTGCTGTGCTTCCGGCGGCGTATAGCTCAACACCAGGTCGGTAATGAGATTGTAGGCGCCGCGCGTTTTACCCTGCGCCAACTCTTCATAAGAGCGCGCGGCAAAACTACGGCAAGAGATGGTTTCGCCGGCATGGTTGATGTAGCTCTCACCAGCAATCACTTGGCATCCAGCCGAAAAGTTGGAAGAACCGATGCCTGACCAGTGGATATTGATCTTACTGTTGGGGCCTTCTACCCCGGCGGCAATGTCCTGCGCTGTTAGGGCATTGTTAGCCGTGCGGTCTCTGAACACGAGCACCCCAACACTGGCTGGTCGTAGGGCGCGGTAAATCTTTTCGGCACTATCAAAACCGTGCCAGCCAAAGCGATACAGATGCTGGCCCTCCACCAAGTAGGCTTCGTCGCTGCGCTTGGCTACTGCAGGGCTAGGGTCAGTACTGCCCCAGAACTTGAACACCATCCCAGAAATTAGCAGGACAAAAAGGTCGTCGTTGGGGCGCTTGGCCGCCGGTATGTCGTGGTTTCGTCGTATGCCAATTAGATGTGTCTGGCTGGGGTCAAAGCTCCATTGAGACATCTTGAGCGTATCGCTCGGCTTCTTGAATTTTTCCACTGCTTGTACAACCGGTGAAGGCGCCGACTCAAAATGCTCTTTGACCTGGCGCAGCGCTTCAAACCACTGCACGTACTCCGGGCTTGGGTTTTCTGGCGTGTACTTGCTCCATTTGCAATTTATCCCCTGTGCCTTCCAGCGGCGTATGTGCTCTTGTACTTTTATACCGGCTACTCCATCGGGCGTACCTATGGAAGCTTCCTTCTCCACACTGCGCACATACTCTTGGAAAAGCCGCAGCGCTGAGTGGGTACGATAGGCAAATACGCCAGGTGGATCAGGACGTCGGCTGAAGCCCGCAGTACGCAAAAATTCCTGAAGTTCCCACACCGAGGTGCCAGTAACTTCTGTAAACGGACGCCACACGGAGTTGCTTTCATCGCGCAGCATGCCTTTATTTTGCAGTGCAGGCGACATGAGGGCGTGAAAAGGCAGTAAGAACGCTTTGGCGTTCTGGGGCTTGGCGCCAGCATCTACTACACCAAGGCGAAGGGTAACTGCTGTTGACATGAAGTGTGAATTTTCGGTGATGAAACTGCCGGAGCAGCTACTTCTGCTACTTGTAAAAATATGTTGAAGCAGTAAATGTAGCCCTTTTCTCCGCTTGGCGTCATTTTTCTTTTTCCTTTTTACTTTTGCCCTATGACCGCAGAAGCACTCACATACCGGGAGCGATTTCTCGTACGCAGCTATGAGATTGATCCATACAAGCGCATTGCACCAGCAGCATTGGTGCGCCTCATGCAAGAAGCCTCCATGCAGCACGTGCTGAAACTGAAACTCTCAGTGTGGGATCTGGAACCACAGGGCATCTCCTGGGTACTCATACGGCAGCATCTTTGCATTAATCGCCTGCCTCTGTTAGGCGAAACCATTGAGGTACTCACGTATCCTTCGGGCTTTGAGCGCGTATTTACTCACCGCGACTATCGTGTATTTGATGGCGACGGCGCCGAAATTGCGCATGCCTCTACCACCTGGCTGTTGATGCAGACCAAGGCCAGACGCCTGGCTCGCATTCCGCCAGAAATACTGGCATACAATAACTTATTGCCACCTGCTTCAAGCTGCCTGGAACGTGCAAAAGCTCAATTGCCAGCTTTCGCGCAAGCAGATTTCACAAGAAAATTCAGCGTCCACTGGTTTGATCTGGACTTCAACTTCCATCTTACTAATAGCAAGTACGTGGAATGGATGCTGGCTTCTATGGATGAGACTATGCTGGGGCGCGGATTCCTAAAAGAAATGACAGTGCTGTACGCCGCAGAGGCCGTACTCAACGACGAAATAGAAAGCCAAACTTGCCTGCTGGATGCCCACACTTGCTTGCATCGCCTCATCCGGCTGGCCGATGGCAAGGAACTAGCCACTGGGCAAAGTTTGTGGAAGACCTCCGATGAATGGAATAAAAAAGCCCTTGAAAATTAGGTGTAGCCAATCTCAAGAGCCTGGAAAAATGAAAACACTTGGTACGTTAAACGTCCTTTTCCTAACTTTATTGAGCGGCCAGCAGGCTTATATTTTGATTTTTCGACGCAGAATAGCTTAGGAACGGTAGCTTTTAGACAAAATCTTACTTTTGAACACTTTGTCCAGCCTGCTTAAAATATAAAAACTGCAACGTGGCATACAGACCTACAGCATATTTCCTTCAAAAATCCCTGCTTGGGCTGGCCCTGGGCATACTCTGCTCTGCTGGGCACAGCCAGGATTTTTTACTGGATGCTTGCACCATAAATTGCACCCAAAATGATGCGACAACTGCCCACTGGGCGCGCCATATACAACAACAAGCCCCCATGTGGGCGCACGCGGGTTTTACCGGATTATGGCTTCCTAAACTACCTACCAATCAGTTTTCAACATGGAATGCCGTCCTTGTTCCGCTCCGAGCCAATAGATTAGAACCTGTGGCCCATCTATCGGTTGCTGCTCCGTCGGCAGAGCCAGAGCATTTAATGAGCTTATACCAACAGTTGTACGACCGGTACCGAATACGCAGTTTTTGCCTCAGCGGAAACCCAGAGCCCCGTTGGTTTGCCACTGCACTTAAGTTGGCCGGTGCTAAGAAATCGCCGCCCTTGGTTGCTGTGGCAGACCTAGGAAGAAGCCGCAGCGTACAAAGTATGGCTGCCTGGCTCAGGGAAGTATATGATTCGCTACCTAAGCCGCACTCTGCCCAGGCCTTCCCGCGTGTGCTTGACCACCCCCTGCGTGAAGCCCTGCGAAAAGCTTGCACCCAACCAAGCTACGACGTGCGCAATATATTCAGCGCCAGCTTACGCGATGCTAGCGTATTCACTGGTTTCCATGCTGTTACTTATGTCAACGCGTCGTTTCTCCCACCAGGCGATTCCATTGCTCGTCCGATGCTTGCCTATGCGTGGCTGCTGACCAACAACCAACTTGGACTGCCCCTGGTTGCCCTCCAAGACTACCAGCAACCCGAGTACCAGGAAGCCATAAACCAACTATTGAAAATACACAAGCGCTACATTTTCAACTCTACGCAAGTAGAATACCTCAATCGGCCCGACACGGGCTTGCGCAGCCTGTACCTGTCTGCCGCCCAGGGCATTGACGAACACCGCGTACTGTTGTTTCAATTGGACGGGCGCAATACCCCAGCAGGTAAAGCCACGCAAGGCGCCTCCAGGGATGTACTGGTGGCCATCAACTTTGGTGATGCCCCGCTCAAGGTCTGGCACGAAATCAACACTTCTAACTTGCACCCAAGCGACCGGTTCTACGACGTCACAGGCTTATCAAACACCCCGGAGCTGAGCCTTGAATCGGGCAAGGTACAAGGTATGGAACAAGCCATCTATCTGGAAGTACCCGCCCGAAGCTATGCTGTATGGGTGCAAGGCGAGACCGAGTTGTTAATACCTGGCGAAATTCACCTCAACGCCCGCCGCACGGGTGCTGCGGTAGAGTTGAGCTGGGATGCCCTTGCAGAGCCAGGTATTCGCTTTTTTGAAATGGAGCGCAGCGTAAATGGTGCACCATTCCAGTTGCTGACGCGCGTGCCAGTACTAGCTCAGGCAACAGAAGCTGCCTATCTATACTTAGACGAAGCCCTCGACAAAGGCAAGCGCTATGCCTACCGCGTAAAGGCCGTCAAAGACAGTACCTGGTTTGCTTCACCGGTTGTGCAGGTAGAGATCCCCGCTGACCGCCTCTACTTTAAAATATGGGCTGGCGCCAACCCTGGCGAGCGCGTGCTATACATTCGAAGCAACGTATCCGGCCAAGCACAACTACGCATCCTAGACAAAACCGGAACCATAGTACGACGCGAAAATTTCGGCATCCAAAAGGGCGAAGCCCGCCAGCTACTCCCCACTGCCCAACTTTCTCCAGGGCTGTACTTGATAGACGTGCGGATGAATAACGAGCGCATCTTCAGCGGTCGCATGGTACTGACACCTCACCGGCAATGATCCTTCCCCTTTGGAGTTTGCCATTTCGACTTTCAAAATCTTTATGGCGTTCCTATTGCCTCTAAATCATTTTACCAAACATTTTGAGCTTGCCATTCGTGGCAAAGCCCTGTATCTTTGTATAGCGTATCAAAAATCTTTCATTCACAAAAACCGATTTATTATGAAAAATTATCTTAATCAACTTTCCCTGTTCATATTGAGCCTGGGGTTTGCCAGCCAGTCGGTTTTTGCTCAGTCCAATGCAGATTTCCTTCTTGTTCAGATGGATGAGGCTTCCAATCCCAATGCCATTTCCCGCATAGGCAATACTCGTCCTACAACCCAGGGCGGCTATGTTTCGATAGGCACTTGGGGAGACGGCGAATGGTCAAGGGCTATTCTAATGATTATGGATGGCAACCTAACCTGCCAACGTGCCATTCGCTTACACGTAGAAATACCCGGCTTTCTACCCGGGCAAACCAGAGCACAGGAAAGCTATGGAGCAGACGTCGTACAAACCGGCAACAACGAATACGTAGCACTCATTGCTGTGAATATGAGCCTGGCGGGGCAGGTCATTGCACAAGATCTTGACTATTACTTGCTCAAACTGATTGTACCAGCCAGCGGCAATCCTCAAACAGTATGGTCCAGGCGCCTTCGAGGGGTGTACAATGACACTCCCCAATGTCTGGAGCGCACCCGCGACAATGGTTTCATCCTCAGTGGATACAGCAACCCAGAGCAAGCACTGAATGCACCCTCCGTTGCTTTGACAGTGCTGGGCAAGTACGATGCCAATGGCAGCCTGGAGTGGGCCAGACGCTACATGCCTAATACAGGCGAGTGCAGAACTGATCTTCTCACGCTTTTACCAGGTACAGTTCGGAGGCCAGTGGTTCAAACCCAAGACAATGGCTACGTCTTTACCCAGCACTGCAACGAATACATCTACATTACAAAAGTTGATGCACAAGGAAACTTAGTGTGGAACAGAAGATTCAGGGCTAGCAATGGCTTTTTTGACGGGTTTGTAAATTCGGAGTGGCAAATCATATTCGGTTTCGGAGCCGGTACAGCGGGTGCCGTAATAGGTGTGAGGGAATTGCCGGACGGGCGGCTGGCATTTCTGGGCAACCAATTCTCGTTCATTGTATCTGCCTGGGGCATTCCGGCAGGCAACAACGCAGTGGGCGCGCTAATGCCCATGAGCTATGTATTCATCACCAGTGCCGATGGCAACTTTCTGCACGGCAACGCTTTTTTCCAGCGCACCCCTTTCAGTAATACCAACCCCATTGACATTTTGGCCCATGACTTTCAGCTCTTATCCAACGGCAACTTCGTGGTAAGTGTCGGACTTCGCTCACATTGTTTCAACGGGCCAGATTGCACTTTTGTGCCGGGGTTGTTAGAAGTTAACCCACAAGCTACAGGCTTTGATGCTGCCGTGGTGCAATCTCTGGAAGTGACGCACCCCAGCGCCCATCATTACGCCACCAACTACCCGTATGGATTAGACTACATTCGTCTAACGCCTGTACGCCCACCTACCCCTATGGTCTTTAGCTACAGCAAGCATTATGCCCTACTGAATAGGTGGCCCGGACAAGGCGGTAGCACACTTTTCGTGGGCTGTACGCAAAATTCAGGTAGTATGCACAGTTTTCCTTTCACTTTGGATATAGGTGCCTCGGCCGACGTCACATCTGAAACCTTGAGTGTGGCAGCATCTCCTGCTACCAGTTGGGTAATCAGTATAGTCAACAGCGTACAGTCTTGTCTGGTGTCTTCTACCCTTCACCAGCCAGAGCCTACCCATAGGGCTATTGCCCACATCGTGCCGAAATTGACCAGCCATTCTTTTGAAATTCAAGTATTAGATACTCAGTGGCAGCAGGCTACCTATATCCTCTGCGACCTTCAAGGGCGCATATTTAGCCAGGGGCGCCTGTCGTCCAATCGCCAGGAGGTAAGCGTAATCCACTTGCCTGCAGGTATGTACATTATTCGGCTACAAAACAACAACAATATAGTTACAGAAAGAGTGATCGTGCAGCGCCCATAGCCGGCAGGCATTACAACTAAAAAAAAAGAACGGCTCCCGACACCTTGTGTTGGGAGCCGCTGCCTTACACTCACTGGTTAAGAAACGAAGCCGGCGATTGCCGCTCTCAATATAAACAACACATATGCGGTTTTTATTTCAGATTTTAGGAAAAAAAGTATTAATTTTTTGCAAAGTACCTCATTGCTGCTGCGCGCTTATCTTTGCGTCCTGAGAGAGAAACAACCGTCATGTCATCATCCCCTGCATTTACTCTAATCACTGGTGCTAGTATGGGTATTGGCCGCAGCCTTGCGCTAGCCTGTGCTGCTCAAAAGCGCAACGTCTTGCTGGTAGCCCTTGAAGCCGAGTTACTGAAGCCGCTTTGCCTGGAAGTACGCAACGCTTTTGGCGTGGAAGCGCATTACTTCGTAGCCGACTTGACCAAATCTCAGGATATCCAAACGGTGTACGAGTGGTGCGCGCGCAATGGTTTTCTTGTAAATATGCTGCTGAGTAACGCCGGCATGGGCATGAGCGGCCTGTATGAACGCAACGATTTAAGCAAGTATCGAGACATGGTTTTGCTTAATAATCTGGCCGCTGTAGAGCTCACCCACCACTTTTTGCCCATGCTCAAAGCGCAAAGCCCAAGCTATCTAATGTACACCAGCAGTATGGAAGCTACTATTGCCATACCTTACAAGGCGGTTTATACCGCCTCAAAGCACTTCCTGTACGGTTTTGCATTGGCGCTACGAGAAGAACTGCGCGAATTTGGCGTGCAAGTCTCTGTTCTGTGCCCAGGTCCAGTAGCTACCAACGCCAGTACTCGCGCACGTATCCAGACCCAGGGCGGTATGGCCAAACTCCTCACCCTCGATGCAGATAAGGTGGCGCAAATAGCTTTGCAGGGCTTACTGGCTGGCCAGCAAGTTATTGTACCGGGATTCTGGCCTACTCTACTGGAGCGCATAGCCAGCCTGGTACCCAGAGGGCCTCGCATGAGAATCTTCCATCGCATCTTCCGCCGGTATAAAAACATACAGGGCTGAGCAGCGCTTCCTCTGCTTAATGGCCATACTTGCCGATCAGTAATTGCCCTCGCCTATTACTCCTTACAAAATTGCCCCACTATGCTCCATGCCCATACTCACTGCGTCTGCGCACTTGCGTTTACGTCTCCTACTTTTATGCCAATAAAGTTAATGACTGTGTCCCTTTTCAGATTAGGCAATGTGGCCTCCTCAGGAAAACCGGCGCCAAAGAATGGATTGGAAGGTACGGGAAACTGAAAATCAGCTGGTACAAAACGCCAGGAGGTATTGCCGGCGAACTGACTGTCCACCCCCAATATCATGCGCCGCAGCAATATCATGTCAAGCGTAGTAATGGAGCCAGAGCGATTGATGTCAGCAGCAATGAGTTTGTAGGGCGAGTCCAATAATTGTACCCCCAGAATGTGCCGGCTGATCAACACCAAATCGAACGTGGATATACCGTTGGCCGGATTGGACAATTTCTCAGGCCGCACAATGTAAGCGCGATCTCCAGGGACATCCAAAAACTCGTATTGCCCATTGGTGAGCGTCCATTCGTCTGCCTGCAAACCGCCGCTGAGTTTTAAATTGACCTGAGCGATAGGTACATGATGCTCCGTGCGGATGATGCCCCTAATGCTCCAGGTTTCTGGGCAGGTTTCTGGCGGCGCCACCACTTGGATGTTGGACTGGCAAGCTGACTGATGGCCATTGGCGTCTGTCATCCAGATGTTGATGGCGCGAAAACCCACTGAATCACAGGTCAAGAAATGCAAGGTGTCCAGTGTGATTGGGCTGAAAGAGAGCAACGCCCCGCTACAATTATCTTGCGCCAACAAAGGAAACTCTTGCGGCCTTATCTCGAGTTGACCATTATCGCCCAGGGTAAGTATTATGTCTTGCCGGCACTCCAGCGTAGGTGGCGCGCAGTCTCTTACTTCAAAGGTAATCAAGCCAGTAGTCACGTTGCCACACTCGTCATCCAGCACCAATTCAATAGTATGGACGCCTACCGGGTAATTGCCAGCAATGCGGTATTGACCGGGTGACATTTGGATAAGCATGCCAAAGTTATCAGGGCCTACACCTTGATTGTGAAGCCTGAGCCGGTGCAAAATGCCTGGCTGCGGCGCGCAATTGTCGCTTGCCTGAAAGTCGAGAATCACTGGCCCGGTGCAGTCGTCGGTAGCACAAAATGGCGAAACTGGTGGGCTAAAGGCAAACTGTGGCGCTTCGCCATCCAGAATATCCCAGCGCTGCACATAGCGGTATGAGCCAGTGGCTGGCCCTAACAGCACTAGGCTGCCATCAAATGCCAGGCGGTAGAGCATGCCGTTTTCTACCCATACTTCGTAGCCTTTACCCGCATCCAGCCCACTAAGGCGAGGCAGAGTTACAGGCGGGGTATTGGCCGAAGTCTCGCAGAGATTCACGATGGTGAAGGTGCGCTGCATACTCCGGCAACGTGCCGGCGCGCCTAGAGTGATAGTATCTGTCACAACGCTGACCACAAGGTTGTCACAGGTTTGCAACAGGATTTGTACATCGCCTGGCAAAGTATGGGAGGAGCAACTCGTCGCCAGATCGTTGGGCAAAACAAACCGGTATCGAAACACGCCATTGACCTGCACGGTCTGGTTTGCCACGGCATCGCCCACTCGCCACTGGCGCTGTATGGAGCCGTTACCACAACTATCAATAGAGCTTTGTACCTGAAAAGCGACATCAAACGGGCAGTTATCGGCAAATACTGGCGCCTGGTAGCTGGGGTTGAAAAAAACCGTCGGGTCGTCCAGGCAAGTCACCACCATGTTGCTGGGCGAAGACACTACCGAGGGAGATACAGGGTCAGTGATGTACACTGTAGCCTGGCAATCATTGAAGTTGCCAGCACAGTCAGTTACGCGCATCGAAACCTGTACACTCAGATGAGTTGGACAATCCAAATCAATAAAATTCCGATAGGCGCTATCAGGCTCAGAAGCCAGTTTAATTTGGCGATTGCCTAGGCAGCAATCGTCGCGGCTGCCATTGTCTATCAATAGCGGAGTGATGCGCCCCTGGCCGCCAGCGTTGAGTGTCAGGTTGATGCTACCGTTGCACAACATGACAGGAGGCAGGCTATCCACCACCTGAATATAGCCGGTGTATTCGGATGTGTTGCCACAGGCATCTCTGGCTTCATAGCGCACTGGATGCACCCCCAGCTGCAGGCCAGGAAAGGGCACCCAGCCGCCACTATTGGCGTTACTGCCATTGATATACCGCGCCTCCCCAACTGGGGTAAAAATTCGCACTGTAGCTGTATTGCAGGCGTCGGTCACCAGCGGCGGTGGTATAAACCCTACGGCGCTGCACCCGCTTAGCCCGTTCTGCTGCGAGGGTAAGGTCGCCATCATATACACGGTATCGGCTTGTATTATCGGGGGGGTTTCATCTTTTACCTGAATAATCTGCACGTTGCTGTTTCCGGCACCATCGGTGGTATAGATCTGGAATCCGCAAGCGTCTAGCACTGTCCAGGTGCGCAGGATGATAAAACTGGTGAGCGGATTACCGCAAAAACCTATAGTGTCATCGCGATGATTATATGTTAAACCACAAGCAGGTGTATCTACCAGATTGGGCACGCCAGCTTTGCCAGGAAGGGGGTCAGTTAAAGTTGGATCAGCGCTGTATTGGCTACACTCTAGTACTATCGAGGGCGGAAAACGCAACTGCGCCTGTGTGCCACGCGCCAACTGGATGATCTGGGTGGCAGTAACAGTATTGCCGAACACATCAGTAGAAAGCCAGGTACGCGTAATGCGCGTGGTGATAAGGCCACATGGAAAGGTTTGAATTTCGTCAGTGTAGGTAGTCTGTACGGGAGCGCAATCTGTAGCTGTAGCCATACCGGTCGTAGTGGGGTCTGTGGCGCTGGTACAAGGCAGCGTTGCGTTGGCAGGCACTGTCAATACAGGCGGATGCACATCGCGAGCAATGATTTGGGTAGTGCAATACAGACCAGTACAACTGTCAGTGAGCACACCCAGCAGTGGGATGTAGGCATACTGCGCCGGAATCGTTGTGCCCAGTGAGTTGCCAAAGGGATCCAACACCTCTGTACTGAACCCCCGATAAGTAATGGGCGTCGTGGTCATCAGCATGGCAGGCGTGACTTCGGCCTGGCATTGCGTGGGATTTAGCGTTATGTTGATGCTGCTTTGACAGGAAGGTGTGCCAGCTTGACGTACGGTAGTATGGGCCTCCACTGTGACGGTGCATCCGGTTTTATTGACAGTAGTAAAAGCGTTGGCACCTGCATCAAAAGTATAACGCACCGAATAATGCCCCTGCCCTAGTGCCTCGGGATTAAACAAAGGGCCGGAGTAAGTCTGCCCATCCTGCTGGCGAGTGATGACCCAATAATCATCTACCGGATTCAAAGGCGTCAGGTGCTCATCAAATGGCGTCGAAGCCCCGCCGTACAGGAGTGTTCCAGAACTATTGCTGCAATAAAAATCCTCCAGGTATGCAAGATAGGGGTCGGGATAATAACAAGTATTGATAACAGGGCCAAAGGTATGGCCAGGATAGTCCTCCACGTTCTCAACTACTAAGACGTATTGAGCGGCATCGCGGTGAGCAAAGTGCAATACATAAATCCCAGTTTGCCCCACTTCAAGAATGGGCGTACCAGGCAGCAAAGGAGATAGCGTAACCGGATGCAAAACTCCAGCTGCGTATTGCAGTTGCCAGTTTCGACCGCTTGCCCCGCCGGCAATGATCAGCCAGGAGTCAAAAACGCCAGTATTGGTCTGCTGGCCATTGACTACTACCGGCGCACTGCGACAGGAGCAGGGCAACCCGATGTCGGGCGTACCATTGTCATCAAGGTCAAGCCCTGCAGCAGGTATGGCATTGAGATATTGAAAACTACCCTGAAACTGGCTAGGGAAACCCACCTGAATGGAATCAGGCGTTTGGGCATTCAAAAGAATGGTGCTGTACAGAGCTAATGCCAGCCATAGACCCGTAAAGTATTTGTTCATGGGTGCTACTCGTTTTTGGGATTACAGGCAAAGTTAGGTGTTTTATTAGTGAAATTGCCGAAAGAGCACTAAAAAAGTTATGCTGAGCAACGCCAAGTTTTGTGCATGATTTATTTGTACACAAAACTTGACGAGTTGAAGTATAAAACCACAACATTTCTGCTAATTGCCTATTTTCGCTTTTTCAAAACATAAATCAACCTGCCATTCTATGCGATACTTTGCGTTTCTGGTTTCCTTACTTGCGACTACAGGGCTTACACTACTGCTGGCCTGGGAAAACCCCATGGGGCAGCCACTGCCAGCCGTAGGGCGTTTTTTCTCTCCATTCACAGGGTTTTGGCAGAATGCTGCTCAGCGCGATGACGTAGTGTTGCCCCAAGAGGGCTTTACTTATTTGAAAGCACCTGTGCAAGTAGTGATGGATGAGCGCTTGGTACCGCACATTTTTGCAGAACACGAAACTGATGCCATCTTTGTGCAGGGCTACTTGATGGGGCGCTATCGGCTTTGGCAGATGGACTTTGCCATGCGCGCCGCCTGCGGCCGTCTGGCAGAAATTCTTGGCGAAAAGGCCCTTGAACGCGACATCGGCCAACGCCGCAAGGGCATGTTGTGGGCTGCCCGCAATGCATTGACTGCCTGGGAAAAATCGCCCGAAGAGATGGCGCTGCTCAATGCATTCACTGAAGGCGTGAATGCCTACATCCGCTCGCTCAAGCCAGCCCAATGGCCACTGGAGTTCAAGCTGCTGGGCTATGCCCCTGAAGCCTGGAAGCCCCTGCACTCGGCTATCATGGTCAAGAGTATGGCCGAGACCCTTTGTTCCGGCAATTCCGACTTACAAACCACCAATGCACTGGCATTCTGGGGTAAAGAACTGTTTGAAACGCTTTACCCAGAGTACAACCCCAAGCAGTCGCCGGTGATTCCCGCCGGGACACCCTGGAACTTTCAGCCGGTGCTCCCTGCTCCCGACTCCTCCTCCCCGGTGTTGATTGGAGACTTGTTCCGCCTCAAACCGCTTGCAGGCTCGCCTCCGGGCATTGGCAGCAACAACTGGGCCGTGAGCGGCACCAAAACCGCCTCTGGTAGCCCTATACTCTGCAACGACCCCCACCTCACCCTTAGCCTACCTTCCATCTGGTATGAAATGCAGATCCACACGCCGAATTACAGTGCCTACGGAGTGGGTATTCCAGGCTTGCCGGGCATCGTCATCGGTTTTAATGAAAACTTTGCTTGGGGCGTAACCAACGTGGGCCACGACGTACTCGACTGGTACCGCATCTCCTGGCTCGATGACGCCCAAATACGCTATCTGCTTGACGACCAGCCACAAGACGCCCGCCTGGAGGAAGAAGTCATCGAGGTACGTGGCCGAAAAATGCCTCATATCGAAAAAGTAAAATACACCGTATGGGGACCTGTAGTGTATGAACAAGCCAACTCGCCTTACCAAGGCCTGGCCATGCACTGGATTGCGCACGAAGTGCAACAAGAGAAGCCTTTTTACGAAATCGGCACCTTCATCAGACTAGGTAAAGCAAAGACCTGGGAAGACTACACGGCCGCTCTGCACAATTACGAGAGCCCTGCCCAAAACTTTATTATGGCCAATCGCCTAGGGGATGTGGCCATTCGCGTCAACGGCTACTTCCCGCTCAAAAGCAAAGGACAGGGGCGCTACATCCTCGATGGCAGCAACTCGGCCAACGAATGGCAAGGCTTCATCCCTATGGATCAAGTGCCTGCGGTGCGCAACCCACCGCGCGGCTTCGTTTCTTCTGCCAACCAGCACTCTACCGACCCCTCCTACCCCTACTATTACAACAGCAATAGCTTTGACGACTATCGCGGGCGCATTATCAACCGCACCCTAGAGCAAAAGAACCGCCTCACAGCAGATGACATGAAAGCCCTGCAAAACGAAAACCGAAGCATACTGGCAGAGGAAGCCACACCCCTCCTGTTGAAATTATTAGACCGCTCTAAATTATCCACCCAGGAGCAAGCCTACATCGCCTGGCTGGAGCAATGGGATTTTACTTTTGCCGCCCAAGCTAAAGCACCATCTGTATTTGTAGAGTGGCTTAAAGAGACGCACAAGCAGGCTTTTGACGAGATCTACACCCTGCCCGATAGCATCCCCATGTTGCGCCCAGAAAACTGGCGGCTACTGGACCTACTGGAGCAAACCCCCGATCACGCAGTATTTGATGTGAAAAGCACACCCGCCAAAGAAACTGCCCGAGAGGTAGTTACAGCAGCTTTCCAAACCGTCATCAAGGCCTGGCACAGCAAGTTTGCTGCTGCTGAATACACCTGGGCTACACACAAAAGCACGGATATCATGCACCTAGCGCGCATTCCTGCCTTTTCGCGTATGGACTTGCCCGTGGGCGGTTATGGTGAGGCGCCCAACGCCATTAAGGAAACCACGGGGCCGTCCTGGAGGGTCATTGTAGAACTTGGTAAGGAACTCAAGGCCTGGGGCATTTACCCCGGTGGGCAAAGCGGCCATCCTAGCTCTCGCTTCTACGACAATCGCATAGACCGCTGGATGAAGGGAGAATATGACGAACTAAACGTGATGCCCAACCCTAAAGCCTCAGGCAGCCAAGCCGTGCTGTTCCAACTCGCTTTTACGCCTAAAAGTCAATGAATTAAAATACTAGACTTAAACCATCACTCCAATGAAACAAATCGCGTTTATACTGGCTTTGGCAGCAGCGGGCTTTGGTACACAGCAAGTGCTGCCCTGGTGGACGCTACCCCTGGTGGCCATACTGGTAGCGGCAGTGGCCGGCGTTCGCCCTGGGGCAGCATTTTGGGGCGGCTTGCTGGCTGGCGCGCTCCTCTGGGGCGGCATGGCCTGGTGGCTGCATCAATCAGGAGAAAAACTGCTCATACCGCGCATCGGTCAAATGCTAGGTGGCCTTTCTGTTCATATACTGACGTTAGTGACAGCACTGCTGGGCGGCTTGTTGTGCGCCGCAGGAGCACTGACCGGAAGTCTGGGGCGCCGTTTAAGTAGGTAATGCCCATTTGCTATTACGTTATCTGTTAATCTTATCCGTCAAACATGAGTACCCAAGAAGACAAGCGCTTCCAGATAGCGCGCCAGCGGGTGGAAGAGAAAAAAAAATTCTATAGCCACCTGACTACTTACCTGGTGATGAGCATCTTTTTCGTATTACTCAATCTGTTCACCTCGCCTGGGCGCTGGTGGTTTGTTTTTCCAGTGCTGGGCTGGGGTATAGGCATTGTCATTCAATACATCAAAGCTTTTGGGCCGCCTATGCTTGTCCCTGGCGCAGACTGGGAAGAACGCACCTTGCAGGAAGAGTTGCGCAAGTTGGGCATAAAGGAGAGGCCCGAGTTGCCCGATGCTCACAAACCGCTCAGCGAGTTGCCCGACGATCGCCTTGACCTCAAGGAACTGCAAAAGCGCTATGACGAAAAAGACTTGGTATAACAACTCATAGCAGCAGTGCGCATGAAGGCCATCACCCGCACCGTCTGGGTGCTTTGCTGGATCAGCCTGTTCAATGACGCAGCCAGCGAAATGCTATACCCCGTGCTACCTGTGTATCTAAAGAGCATCGGCTTTTCGGTAGCGTTTATTGGCGTGTTGGAAGGAATTGCCGAAGCGCTTGCAGGGTTAAGTAAGGGATATTTCGGAAAGTTATCTGACAGCACTGGCAAGCGTACCCCTTTTGTACAAATTGGTTATGGCCTGAGCGTATTATCCAGGCCACTACTGGGTGTGTTTACCTGGCCTTGGTGGGTGTTTATGACTCGTACCATGGATCGGCTGGGCAAAGGCGTGCGCACAGCCGCACGAGACGCTATCCTCTCTGATGAAGCTACTCCAGCTACTAAAGGACAAGTGTTCGGGCTGCATCGCTCCATGGATACACTGGGCGCAGTGATTGGCCCTCTGCTGGCCTTGGGCTACCTCCTCTCCTATCCTGGCCGCTATCGCGATTTATTTTTTGTAGCTGCTATACCTGGCTTGGCTTCATTACTATTAACCTTTTTTTTGAGAAAAAAAGGTAAGAAAATTTCGTCTGAGGAAAATAAATTTTCATTTAAAGCTTTTGCGCACTTTTGGCGAAACGCCGGCATGCCATACCGGCATGTAGTAGTTGGCATGTGGATATTTGCGTTGTTCAACAGCTCTGATGTATTTCTGCTGCTCAAAATCAAAGAAGCTGGCCTGAGCGATACTTACGTCATTGGCTTTTACATTTTCTTCAACCTAGTATTTGCTGTGCTGAGCTGGCCCTTAGGAGTGCTGGCCGACAAGATAGGTCTGCGTCGCATGTACATCATTGGTATTGCGGCTTTTGCTTTGACTTACCTAGGCATAGGACTAGGATATGGCCTGTACCTTACAGCCTTCATGTTTGTGCTGTACGGCCTTTACGCGGCAGCCACCGACGGCATTTCTAAGGCTTGGATCAGCAATCTCGTACCCCAAAGCGATACAGCCACAGCTATTGGGACGTATGCTGCACTGCAAAGCCTCTGCTCGCTGGCAGCCAGCACGCTCACAGGGCTGATCTGGCATTACTCTGGCTCTACCGCAGCGCTACTCATCACTGCTGCAGCCGCTATTCTAACAACACTCTACTTTGGGATATTTATTCCGCTTGCAGAGAAGCGCGTGCAAGTGTAAGCATAGCGCAGCGCGATGTGTACACAGGGCTTAGTTCGGTAAGATATTGACACTTGAGGGCGGCGCATCGCTTCCCCATGACACCTGCTCAGCAGATTTTATGGTAGCAAAAAGCCCTACCCTACCTATATAGCAGCCAACTCCTTCATCTGTGCAGCCAGGGCTTGCGCGCGTGCTAATGATACCGCTTCTGCATAAATGCGTATAATGGGCTCGGTGTTGGACTGGCGCAGATGTACCCAGCCATCCGGGAAGTCTATCTTTAGCCCGTCGGTAGTGTCGCAGTTTTCATGCTGGAAGTGCTGGTGTAGAGCCTCCAGGAGGGCGTCCATACGAGTGTCAGGTGGCAGGGTTATTTTATCTTTAACCATGTAATAATCAGGATATTGACTACGCAACTCGGCAGTTCGCAATCCAGTGGATGCCAGATGCGAAAGCAAAAGCGCTATGCCGGCAAGAGCGTCTCTGCCATAGTGCAACGCTGGTACAATAACACCGCCATTGCCCTCGCCGCCAATGACGGCTTGTACGGCTTTCATGGTATGCACTACGTTGACCTCGCCTACTGCCGCGGCAAAGTACTGCCCGCCGCGCCGCAGGGTCACATCGCGCAAAGCCCTTGAGGAAGAAAGGTTGGATACTGTATTGCCCGGCCTTCGGGCAAGGATATAGTCGGCCACAGCTACCAAGGTGTATTCCTCCCCAAATATTGCGCCATTTTCGCATACCAACGCCAGGCGATCCACATCAGGATCCACAGCTATACCCAAGTCCGCTTGATGATAAGGCACCGCTTCGGCCAACTGGAGCAGATGTTCGGGCAGAGGCTCGGGGTTGTGGGCAAACTGACCATTGATCTCTGCATTAATGACAATGACTGTGCAGCCCAGAGCCCGCAACAAAGCCGGTACAGCTAATGCCCCAGTGGAGTTTACGGGGTCTACTACTATTTTGAAACCTCGTGAGCGAATGGTATCTACCGCTACATCTGGCAAAGCCAGGATTCGTTCGAGATGATAGTCCAAGGCAGTGTCGTCGCGATGGTAGCTCCCCAGGCGGCGCACATCAGCATAAGTAATGTCTTTGCTTTCTATTAATTTCAGAAAAGCCTCGCCATCTTCTCGGGAAATAAACTCCCCTTGGGCGTTAAGGAGCTTAAGTGCATTCCATTCCATGGGGTTATGGCTGGCGGTGAGGATGATGCCGCCGCCGGCCCTGTGGCGAGGCACGGCCATCTCTACAGTAGGCGTAGTGCTCAGCCCCAGATCAATGACTTCCAAACCCAATGCAATAAGAGTTTGAGTAACGAGTTGGCTAAGCATTTGACCGGAGATGCGCCCATCGCGCCCAATGACAATTCGAGGTGCTGCGCCAGTGCGCATCAGCCAGGCGCCAAAGGCAGCTGCACACTCTACAACATCTTGCGGAGTAAGGTTTTCGCCGGGGCGGCCGCCTATGGTGCCGCGAATGCCAGATATGGTTTTGAGAAGTGGCACAGGTATTAGTTTGAGCGAGTGAATATATATTGACGCAAGAGAGCCTGTCAGCTTGCTTGCTCATTGCGTTTTTTGCGAGCTATTTTTTGTTCGTTGTTGCTTTCGTAGAGGCAGTAATTAGCGTATTTGACGGGGTCGCGCTCTGCCCAAATGTCTTTGCCGATATTGCAGAGCACCACCAGCTCCTGGTAGAGGCGATTGCCAAGTTCTGTGCGGTTTTCCACGGCGATGTCGCGATCGGCAATTCGGTCTTGCTGGATGTTGAGCGCGTTTTCGAAATCGCGACAGGCGTCCATTACGCGCTGGATAATGGTTTCGTTCAGGCCAGTTTCGGTCAGGAAATCGAGTTGCTGGCGAGCTACTCTGGCCACGCGTCGCCCACAAAAGAGCAATTGTGCATCAGACATATCACCCATTTTGGCTGTACCAAATTTGCGATAGCGTCCACTGCGGTTGTTGTATTTCATTTCCACGCGAGTCATTACACTACGAATAGCTGACTTGAGTCGCTCAGCGGCTTCGTTTTTCTTTTCGGTCATGAGCATCTGATCGCCCAGCATTTCGTCGTCATCGGGTAGGGCTTTGAATTTTTCGCACAGCGCGCCAAAGGCTTTGAGCCGCTCCAGATTATAACTGTACTGTTGAAACTGCTCCAGATCGCGGTAGGCGTAGCGAATGCGTTCCATGCATTGCACGTACAAGTCGGCGTCAGGTACATTGTACATGCGGTGGGTGGCTTGTTTTTTCATGCAGTCGAAGTTTGGTGAACTCATAAACACTTCGCAGGTGGCGGAAGTGTCATTTTCCTTTCGCTGCTGTATTTGACTTTGAGATGGCCTGGTAGGTAAGCACCTTGAATTTTTGTGGCAACTCCCCGTAAGAGTTGGGATATTTCTGGGTAAAAAACAGGCCGACAATACCTTCCTGCGGATCTACCCAATATGTGGTGGCAAAGGCGCCACCCCAGTCAAAAGTACCGACAGAAGGCGATAAGCGAGCCGCTTCAGCCTCTGTAGCAATGCCGAAACCCAGACCGAATTTTCGGGTGGGTGAAATACTTAACTCGCCGATCTGATTGCTGGTCATCATGCGCACGGAAGCCGGGCTGAGGATTTGCACACCGTTGTAGGAGCCACCATTTAAGAGCATTTGTAAGAAAATAGCATAGTCGTACAGGGTAGAGCACAACCCGGCGCCACCGGAAAAAAAGCGCCCTTGCTGCTTGGGGAAGTCGGGGTTGATCTGCCCGGTAGCTGGAAAGGGAATACACTTTTTGTCGCGGTTTTCCGTGTGCAGGCGCACCAGGCGGTCTTGCCTGTCGGTGGGCAAGTAAAACCAAGTATCTTTCATACCCAGCGGCCTGAAGATACGCATACGAAAAAACTCGTCTAATGACATGCCTGATACTACCTCTACCAGATATCCCAGTACGTCGGTGTTCAACCCATAGGTGAAGCGCTCGCCTGGCTGGTGCATAAGCGGCAGCGCCCCCAAACGCGCCATGGCATCTTTGAGATTTTCGTTGGGTGTGCCTATGCCGGAGGGAATGCGATGCTTGGCGTAGATGGCATTGGCCTCGGGGGTGCCTATGGCAGCATAGCCAATGCCAGAGGTATGGGTAAGCAGATCGCGTATGGTAATTTCCCGCTTGACCGGCACAGTAGAAAAAGTGGTATCGACAGGGTTGAATCTATCCAATACCCGAAGATTTTTGAACTCCGGCAGATACTTAGCCACTGGGTCGTCCAGTAAAAAGTGCCCTTCTTCGTAGAGCATCATGACAGCTACACTGGTGATAGCCTTGGTTTGGGAAGCGATGCGAAAGATATCAGTGCGCTGCAAGGGGCGCCGGCTCTCCACATCAGCATAGCCAAAAGCCTTGTAATAAACCACTTGGCCGTTTCGGGCAATCAGCGCGGCACCACCCGGAATGTAGCTACTGTCCACATAAGTCTGTATCAATTGGTCAATGCGCGCAAGGCGCCCCGTGCTCATGTGTACGCGCTCCGGGCGCTTTTCTGCCAGTGGCTGCGCAGGTACTTCAACAGCGAGGCATAAAAAGCAGATCAGGCAAAAGAAAAACAATCGCATAACGTTCTAACTTTGTGAAAGGCAACAACAATAAAGCAGACGTAAAGGTACAAATGTTGTAGTTTTTTCGAGTACGTTCAACGTTTGGTCGGTTTTTGCTGTTTGGTGGTTGCTTTAAAAACCGATATTCACTGCTATGCGAATACTCCTTGCTCTTACATTCTGCTCGCTGACGTGCCTGACATTTGCCCAGGCCCAAACCCAAGGCAAAGTCGTCCTCAATGGGAAACTCTACCCTTTCATCATTGATAGTTGCGGCGATACTCTCATCATAGCTGACTTGGAAGATGTATCCGTCTCTTCGCCCAAGATGTTTGAGAGCGACGAAGAGCTCAAAAAATACCGGCGCTACCGCCGTTACGCCGCCGATGTGTATCCCTACGCCGTAGAAGCAGTCAAGGTATTCCATGAGGTCAAGCAAAATACCGAAGATATGCGCCGGGGCAAGGCCAAGCGCTATGCCAAGCACCTGTACAAGGACATGAAAGACCACTTCGAAGAACCCCTCAAAAATCTGACGCGCACCCAGGGTATGATCCTGATAAAAATGGTGGAGCGTGAACTGAAGACCCCCGTATTCTACATCATCAAAGACTTGCGCGGCAGCTGGACAGCCAACTACTGGGGGTCAGTAGGCAAACTTTTTGGCCACGACCTCAAGGAGGGCTATATCCCTGGCAAAGACCGCATCCTGGACATGATACTGGACGATTTCGACGTGAGCTACAAGGCAGCCCGCACCAACTAGTCAATGCCTGCCTCCCCCACCCTAACGAAAAACCACTGCCAAATGGCCTCTATACTCAGCGAAAAAAGACAATATCCCATCGGGCGATTTTCTTTTCATCCGGTGATGAACGAACAGGAACTGCAAAACTGCCTCGCACGCATCGAAACCCTGCCTACTCGCCTACAAGATGCGCTGCACGCCCTCTCTGCTGAACAGTGGGACACCCCCTATCGCCTCGGCGGATGGACAGTGCGACAGGTCGTGCATCACCTGGCCGACAGCCATGCCAACGCCTACATGCGCTTTAAATTAGCCCTTACGGAAGACCGACCCGTCATCAAGCCCTACCTCGAAGAGCAATGGGCCGAACTGGCCGACTCCAAAATCTTATCGCCTTCGGTATCTGTCCAATGGTTGGAGGCACTGCATACCCGTTGGGTAACGCTGATGCGCCAGATGAAACCCTCCGACTGGGCGCGATCCATCTTTCACCCCGATCGCAACCGCCTCATCAGCCTTTGGGAAATGGTAACGCTCTACGCCTGGCACGGAGACCATCACCTCGCACATATCCAACTCGTCATCGAAGAAAGACAGTAAGCGCCCTCCTGATCTCCAAGTTACATAGTCTCACAGCTTCAAAAAAATGATACTCTATCAATTCCAGCACAACGTAGCGCAGCTCACGCTGAACCGTCCGCAAGTCTATAATAGCTTCAATCGGGAAATGGCTTTCAGCATGATCAGCCACCTGGAGCAATGCGCCAGCAACGCTGACGTGCGTGCCATTCTACTGACGGGCACTGGTAAGGCTTTCTGCGCTGGGCAGGACCTGCAAGAAGTAGTGGACCCTAACGGCCCTTCGCTGACTAACATACTCAAAGAGCACTACAACCCCATTGTGGAACTCATCCGCCGGATTGAAAAACCCGTAGTATGCGCTGTGAACGGCGTAGCTGCCGGTGCAGGCGCCAACATTGCCTTGGCTTGCGATGTAGTACTTGCGGCTGAGTCGGCCAGTTTTATCCAGGCTTTTAGCAAAATCGGGTTGATCCCCGACAGTGGCGGCACTTACTTTCTACCTCGCCTCATAGGATTTCAGAAAGCCTTGGCGCTGGCCATGCTGGGCGAACGCGTGAGCGCTGCTGAAGCCGAACGCATGGGCATGATTTACAAAGTCTTACCCGATGAGCAACTCCAAAGCGAAGCCATGCAAATTGCAGAAACCCTGGCACAAATGCCCACCAAAGCGCTGGGCCTTATCAAACGAGCCTTCAATGCTGGATTGCACCACACCCTCGAAGAGCAACTCGAACTAGAGCAGCACCTACAAACTGCCGCCGGACAAACTGCTGATTTCCAAGAGGGCGTGCAGGCGTTTTTGCAAAAGCGCAAGCCGCAGTTCAAAGGCGAGTAGTAGGCCATCCTGTAGTCGGGGGCCAGTATAAAACACCTTTTCGGCCTCTATCTCATTAGTGTTACGTCGCCCTTGAAGAGTTTTACCGTGCCATCAATGAAGCGCACCTCGGCGTACCATACAAAGACGTTGGAATTATATAGCCTACTGCGGTCGCTTCCGTCCCAGCCATAGGTTGGATCATTGGGCGGGAAGTTATACACCTCAAAAGTAGATTCGCCCCAACGATTAAACACCTGAAAAGCTTGTATGTATTCTACATCCTCGCCAGCAAATACGAGTAAGCGGTCATTGGTACCGTCGTTGTTGGGCGAGAAGGCCGTGGGCACAAAAATCTCAAAAGGCTTTTCCACGTAAATCGTCACCTGGTCGGATATGCGGCAGCCATTGGTATCCACAAGTTCTGCAGCATAAGTAGTGGTGATGAATGGCCTGAGATCGAGCACGGCGCAATCTAAGCACGGTAAGGTATCTGCGCTTGTCCAGCGAAACAGACGCACCTCGTTTTGCGGTATGTTGTACTGCGCCTCTATGCGTGCATGCTGCCCCAGACGGATAAACTGGTCGGGGCCAAGATCAAGTACTAGGGCATTGCCTTCGCGCAAGTTGGTATCAAGCACTAACTCGCATCCAGTAGCATCTTGCACCACAATCCGGTAATTGCCGCCACTTAGGTTGGGGTAGAACGTCTGCGCACGGAAAGGCCCGCCATTTATACTGTACAGATAAGGGGGAGTGCCGCCAGTGATACCACCAATGAGTATGCTGCCGTCAGCGTCGCCAAAGCAGGTGGGGTTGTCTGTAATTACGTTCAGTGCTCGCGGACGCTCCGAATTTTCCGAAACGACCATGACATCAGAGGCGCTACAACCGTTTTGGAGGTTGATGACCCGCAGGGTGTAGGTTCCAGGAATGGTCACCTCAAACGATAGGTCGGTGGATACCAAGGAAGATTCACCGTTGCGCGTCCACTCGTAGCGCACTCCAGCGCCATTGGAAGAGCCCGTACCATCAATGCGCACGCTGGGATTGAGGCAGTCAATCTCACGATCCTGACCAGCATTGGCCAGTGGCGGGGTTATGTCTTGCGTTACTTGTACAGTATCGGTATTGGAACAACCGTTACGCTGGTTGGTCACGCGCAGGATGTAAAGTCCAGGGCGGTTCACTGTAGGCATAAGCGTATTGGCCTCGGAGACGATACCGCCGTCTTGTGTCGTCCATTGATAGGTAATAGTGTTGCCAGTGGCAGAACCGGCGCCATTGAGCACATCACTAGTGACTATACAAGTGAGATGACGAGGCGTACCGGCTTCAGCCGCAGGAATTTCTACATCTTGTAACACTACAGCGGTGCGTTCTGAGATACAGCCGGTGTAGGTATTGCGCACGCGCAGGGTATATTGCCCAGGTTGTGTAGCAGTGTAATTCATGGTATTTGCACCGGCAATAGGCGTCTGGTTGGCTCCTAGCCATTGATAGGCAATGTCGGCGCCAGTGGACGACCCCGCTCCACTAATAACCACTGCAGGCGTCACACAATCCAGCGTATCCAGGGCAGCCACCACTACCGTGGGTAGTGCGGTCAAGTCAGCTACAAAGGTATTAGCCGGCGAGGATACACACCCATGGATGCTGTCTGTCACTACAAGACTGTAAGCTCCTGCCTGATTAACTTGCGGCTGCCGAAGATTTTCATTAGAAGCTGTAATACCCGGACCAGCCCAATGATACACGTAAGCCGCTCCTTGGCTGGTAGCGCTTCCGCCCAGAATGGTTACAGGTTCATTGCAGGTCAACTCGCGCGCAGGACCGGCATCGGCTATAGGTAGCGGAATCTGAGCTATCTGGACACTATGCGAAGCCACACAGCCAAAGTTGTTGGTTACTGTTACAACATACGTGCCGGGGGTATTTACTGTAATGCTTGGAGTAGTTTGGGCATTTGACCACCCATAAGCAGTAAAATTGGCTGGCACACTAATAGTTGTAGAACCCCCTGTGCAAAAAAAGTTAGCCCCACTGATGCTGAATACTGGCAATGGAAACTCCTGCACTGCTTGGGAGGCAACCGCACTGCAGCCATTGGCATCGGTCACAGTCAGTACGTACAGGCCAGGCGCACTAACGGTGATCTGCGGCTGAATAGCACCCGTACTCCAGCGGTAAGCGCTGAACGGCGTAGCTGAGCTCAAGGTGGTGCTCGCCCCGGCACAGAAGGACGGCGTGCCTGCAATTTGTAGCTGTGGCTGCGGGAAAAGCTCCACCTGTACAGTACCCGACCCCAAACACCCAAAAGCATCTGTCACAGTGACACTGTACGCGCCAGGCTGTGTAACAGTGATGCTCTGTGTATTAGCATTATTTGACCATTGATAGGTAGTATAGCCAGAGCCAGCATCGAGGGTGGTTTGCGTGCCTGGGCAAAACTGCAAATTGCCATTAATCTGTGGGCTGAGTTCTGTATCTTGAATAATGGTTATATCATCCGAATTAACACAGCCATTGCTGTCCGTTACTGTCACAGATACTACGCCCGGCTGCGATATCTGTATAGTGGGTGCAGTACTGCCATTTGACCACAAGTATTGAGCAAATCCGTTACCGGCATTCAAAGTAGTAAATCCGCCCACGCAAAAACTGGCAGAGCCGCCAATTTGCACATCGGGCAGCGGATGCTGAGTGACTTGCACCCCTGATGAAGATGCGCAACCATTGCTGTCGGTAGCTGTAACACTGTAAAAGCCCCCTTGCGAAATAGAAATGGTACGCCCATTGGCGCTGTTCGACCACTGATAAGCAGCATATCCCGCTCCTGCATCAAGCACTACGCTTTGGCCAGTGCAAAAGGTAAATGTACCAGTTATTTGGGGGGGTATTACCGGAAATTCTGTAACAGACACACTGCCATTTGTTACGCAGCCATTAGCATCTATTACTGTAACTGCATAACTCCCACCGGAAGTAACAGTGATAGACGGTGTATTGGCATTATTAGACCACTGATAAGTCACGAAACCCGCTCCAGCATCCAAGATAGTTTGTAGCCCCTGGCAAAAACTGAGGTTGCCTGTAATACTGGGAAATACCAGTGGATGCTCCACCACGCTGACTGAAGCAGCACCTGAGCACCCGAAGGCGTCAGTTACAGTGAGGCGCACAGTGCCAGGCGTACTCAATGTAATGCTCTGAGCAGTAGCACCGGTGCTCCATTGATAGCTCTGAAAGGCCGTAGAAGAACTTAGCGTAGTAGAACCGCCTTGGCAGTACTGCAAGGCGCCGGTGATTTGGGGCGAAGGTAACGGCCTCTCTGTTACATCTACTGAAGCCTGGCCGCTACAGCCGTTAGCATCAGTCACTGTAAGCCCGTAAGTACCTGGCGTAGAAACCGTAAGTTGTTGCGTATTGGCATTGTTTGACCAACGATAAGTAGCGTAGCCGTTTCCGCCGTCCAGGGTTGTACTAGTACCTGCACAGAAAAATAATACGCCAGAAATAACGGGCTGCAACTGCGGCACCTGGGTCACTATCACTGATGCCGAATCAGAACAGCCATTGGCATCCGTCACGGTGAGGCTATAGTTGCCTGCAGCAGATACCTGAATGGCTGAAGTAGTCTGGTTATTACTCCATTGATAAGATACATTAGCTATACTGGCATTAAGCACAGTGCTGCCGCCTATGCATATTTGTAGAACACCTGTTATAGCTAGAGTCGGATTAGTATGTTGTACTACTTGTTGTGTACGTGAGGCACTACAACCATTGGCATCTGTGACGGTTACAGCATAATTTCCTGGAGTATTTATTGAAATACCAGAGGTAGTAGCCCCCGTTGACCAACTGTATGCGCTGAACGCAGGCGCAACATTCAATGAAGTGGAGGCACCGGCGCAGAAAGCAGGGTTGCCTTCAATATTAAATACTGGCAATGGATTCATGGCCACTGTGGCGCTCGCAGTACCTGTACAGCCATTGGCGTCTGTCACTGTAAGGCCGTACACCCCTGGGGTATTCACTACAACCTGTTGGTCGGTAGTGTTATCAGACCAACGGTAAGCAGCAAAGCCTGCACTACCACTCAAGGTAGTAGAACTACCTGCACAAAACTGGAGTGCACCAAAAATAGCAGGCTGGGGCATCGGAATCTGTACAACAGTTGCAACTGTAGAGGATGAGCATCCATTGGCATCCGTTACGGTAAGGCCATAATTGCCCGGAGTAGATACAGTGATAGCAGGCGTCGTTTGCCCATTGCTCCATTGGTAAGAAACATTACTTATGCTAGCACTGAGCACAGTACTGGCGCCAGTGCAAAACTGGAGCACTCCACTTATCGCTAGCGAGGGATTGGCATTTTGTATCACGCTTATGCTCTGTGATGAACTACATCCATTAGCATCGGTCACGGTCACCGAGTAGCTACCAGGCATATTTATTGTTACTGCATTACTTGAGGAATTGTTAGACCAAATGTAAGCAGCAAAACCTACAGGCGCGCTCAACAACGTAGAAGCGCCAGCACAAAAGGCCGGCGTGCCCTCTATGCTGAAAACAGGTAGTGCGTTGACGGTGACGGTAGCACTGGTACTAGCCGAACAACCATTGGCATCGGTAACTGTCAGACTATAAACCCCACCTGAACTAACGGTAATCTGGCTAGTCGTATCTCCGCCTGTCCAGGCAAAACTGGCAAAGCTACCCCCCGTTGCGCCAAGTGTCGTACTTTGCCCCTGGCAAATAGCCAGCGAACCACTGATCTGCGGAGTAGGTAAAGGAACCTGTACCACACTCCGGGCTGCGCTGGCCGAACAGCCATTAGCATCAGTCACTGTTACGCTATAATTGCCTTGATTAGACACAGTAATAGAAGACTGCGTAGAAGAAGTGGACCAAAGATAGCTGCTGAAATTGCCGCCTGTAGCGGTCAAAGTAGTTTGGCCTCCTGCGCAAAACTGGTTACTTCCAGAAATTTGAGGTGTAGGATTAGGGTTTTGTACCACGCTGACTGCAGCCTGTGCCGAGCAACCATTGGCATCTGTAACAACCACTGTGTAAGTGCCTGGGCTACCCACTGTAATGGAAACCCCAGAAGCTCCGTTCGACCACTGATAGCTGCTCAAACCCGCCGTAGCCGTCAGTACAGTAGAAGCGCCCTGACAATACTGCAAGGCCCCGCTGATCGAAACTGACGGAGGCGCATTAGCTATCACCGTAGCTGACGCTGTGCCAGAACAACCATTGCTGTCCGTTGCGGTCACCTGATAAACGCCGCCAGCATTGACGGAAATCTGCTGGGCGGTTTGCCCATCCGACCAAGCGTAAGTAGCAAATCCGGCAGAAGCTGATAAAAGTGCGCTGCTTTGCCCAGTACACAAAGTCATTGCACCTGTAATGGACACTGTCACTGCTGGCAATTCATTTACAGTAACACTAGACGAACCAGTGCAGCCATTGGTGTCGCTTACCGTAACGCTATACGTACCCGTAGCGAAAAAGGTAGCGGTTTGACCATTGCCTCCTCCATCTGACCATTGGTAAGTGACATAGCCGGCACCGGCATCCAGTGTGGTACTGGTGCCAACGCAAAAGCTCGTGGAGCCAGTAATCTGCGGTACTGGCGAAGGCAGTTGTTGCACATTGATAGACGTTGAGCCTGTACACCCATTTGCATCAGTTACCGTCAAGGTGTATGCCCCGGCAGTGCTAGCTGTAATCGAAGGGCTCTGAGCACCAGTACTCCAACTGTAAGCACTGAAATTCCCGACAGCTACGAGCATAGTGCTCCCGCCGGGACAAAAACTAGCCGAACCGGAGATAACAGGATTAGGATTAGCATTGACCATCAGCACAGCGCTCGCTGTGCTACTACATCCGGCGCTATTAGTCACTGTAACGGTGTAAGTACCGGCAGTACTTACACTTATGCTTGGCCCGTTGCCCCCACTCGACCAGGCATAAGTACCAAACCCCGCCTCTGTACTCAAAGTAGTGCTCGCGCCTTGGCATATAGTTAAAGCTCCTGTAATGGAAGGATTAGGTACGGGAGCAGGGCTGAGCGTAAACGAAGCAGAAGCACTGCATCCTTGTGCATTAGTCACCGTGACGGAATAAGTATTAGGCACATTGACGGTGACTTGAGCTGCATTAGCGCCATTAGACCAATTGTAGCTACTAAAACCAGCACCAGCATTCAGCGTAGCCGTCTGCCCTGGGCATATTTGAGAAGGCCCTGAGATGTTGGGGTTAGGCGTTGGCGCCTGCACTACAGTAGCATTGGCTACTCCTGCACAGCCTTGGCTATTGGTCACCGTCACGCTGACTGGCCCAATCTGACTGATTACTGCAGTTTGGCCAGTGCTGCCATCTGACCATGAATAGGAGGCATAAGGCCCTCCGGCGTTCAGCACGGCATTTTGGCCAGGACATACTGTGAGATTACCCGATATAGCTGGCGTCGGCGTAGTTGCTAATGCAATGTTAAATGAAGCTGTGGCGCTGCATCCCTGGGCATTGGTGACTGTCACGGAATATGTGCCTGGTTGATCCACTGTGATGCTCTGACCACCTTGACCATTCGACCATTGATACGAACTGTAGGAAGGCTGTACCATGAGATTGCTTTGTGCACCTGGGCATATCGTACTGGCTCCTTGAATAATAGGCTGCGCGATGTTCAAAGAGGTAACTGTAATGCTATTCGTTCCGATACATCCTTCCGAATTGGTAGCTGTAAGTGAATACACTCCTGGCCCAGTGATCACAATACTGGAGGCACTGCTCCCTGTGGACCACTGAAAATTGCTGTATCCGGGCTCAGCAGAAAGCGTAAGCGTACTGTTGGGGCATATCTGGTTGTTGCCCAAAATCCCGGGCACAGGCGCTGGCGCGGTGGTAACTGTATATTGTGCCGAATTGGAGCAGCCGTTGGCATCTGTAACTGTAACGAAGTAAAAACCCGGTTGCGTTATTGTAGTAGTGGGCGAGGTGCTTCCCGTGCTCCACTGGTAGCTATTGAACCCTGCACCTGCGCTGAGCGTGGCTGTTCCGCCGAGGCATACGTCAGATGGGCCAGTAATCTGTACAAATGGTGGTGGAAAGGCATTCAGCGTAAAACTGCTGCTACTAGGGCACCCATTGGCATCGGTAACCGTCACCGTGTAAGTCCCAGGCGTACTCACTACAATAGTAGGGCTGCTACCACCTGGTGGCGAAGCCCAGGCGTAGCTATTGTAGGTACCCGATACTGTTAGTACAGCCGTACTCTGGCCAGTACAAAGCCCCGGTGGGCCATTGATAACTGGTGGTGGTGGCGGTGCCACGGACATACTTATGCTGGTGCTCTGCACACATGGGCCAGAAGTGACAGTCAAGTTGAGAGTAAGCGTACCCGAAAAACCAGCGGGGATATTCACGGTGGGATTAGGAGAAGTCGTGCTTGAAAGAAAACTTGCATTAGGGCCACTCCAGGCGTAGGTGACAGTTGGTGCCGGGTTGCCAGTCACACTAGTGGTAATCCCTACCGTACCACCAGGGCAAGCTACAGTATTGTTAAAAGAAGCGTTCACGCTCATAGCCGGGCAGTTGGGTATGCAACTACCATCATCTACATTGGCGTTAGGGTTGTAGTTGGGTGAGTTGGGGTTAGTACAACCGCATACAACAGGGTTAGGGTACATAAAAGTCACATCGGCGGCTACGCCTACGTCGGCACCTGCATGGTCGGCAATGCATACCTGAGCAGTAATATTTCCTGGAGGACAACTAGACCAAAGCTGCGCAAAGGAACTCACTGTGCTTACGCCGCAGGAGTTATCAGCAGTGACCCCGTAGTTGCCTCCTGTCAAAGCTATACCATTCTCAGGGTCAGGGCCACCACCATCAGAAAAAGTCACCAGCACGGGGTTGCCTGGCGTACCAATATCATTAGAATTGCCACATGGACATCCTCCTGCACAACTGCCAACAACCCCTGGCCTGTTAAGCACCATAAGTGTCTGGCCACAAGCTATAATAAAGATGCTAAGGTCTCCCTGCCAGGTATGCTGCAGGTTCATCGACAGCCCCGTAGGTAGCCCCGTAATGGATGGGTTAAAACTAAAAGTTGTACAATAAGCCGTAGCGGGGTTGCCATTTACTGGCGTAGAAGCATCTGGCAATGGAATAGTAGGATTGGTGCACTGCGCCTGGGAGGTCAACGGAAATGCCCACCAGCACGCCATTAAGAGCGCGCCCAATGCAAATAGCTGTCTTTTCATGTTGAATGCCAATATTGAAAAAGCTGAGTAAAACATGTTTTTTATTTGTCAATGACCGCTTGTATCAAAATATGCCTTTCTACCCCGCGATACCGTGCGTTATACACTGCCACAGGGTTCGAGCTTTACAGGAAGAATAGGTTTTGTCACACAGCAGCTCCGAATTAAAGCGCCTAAAAAACAGCAGAATAGCGCGATATCGGAACAAAATTTTTCGCGTCGCCACTAGCTGTACATATGCAAAGTTACGTTATCTTGTACGATAAATATGTAAAAATGAGGCTGTATTTTGATTTAACCTATTTTCGTGAAAGGCCGCTTCTTTTTTTAGGGAGGTCGGTATGCGGTTTGTTGACTTTTTATCTTCTGGCGTCATCCTGCAACCGATCACCTTCTGAAACACTTCCTCCCAAGCTCGATTTTTCGGCTATACCCTACGACAAACTATCCCAATACGGTCTGTTTCGCGGCCCTATTGCCAACCTCCAGCCGGCCGAAGGCGTATTGCCCTATGCCCCTCGCACTCCCTTGTTTTCAGACTATGCCCACAAAGTACGCTTTGTATGGATGCCGGCCGGCGCACAAGCCGTTGCAGACTCCAACGGATATATTCAATTTCCGGAGCATACCATACTGGCTAAGCACTTCTACTATGTGACCGACGAAAGCGATCCTGCATCTGCTGACCGCCAGCACATAGAAACCCGCCTGCTCATTCGCCGCAACCAGGTATGGGAGGCGTACACCTACGAGTGGAACGACAAAGGCACAGAAGCCTGGCTCATGCAGGTGGGCAACATCAAGCCTGTAAACTGGAAGGCCGCCGATGGAGCATCCATGGCTATTGAATACGTAATTCCGAACAAAAACCAATGCAAAAGTTGCCACAACAGCCATAATATCTTACAGCCCATCGGCACAAAAGTGCGCAACCTCAACTTTGAGTTTACTTATCCCGATGGAAGCGTCGTCAACCAATTACTCGAATGGTCACAACGCGGCTACCTCGCTGCAGCACGGGAATCCGTGGCCAAGCATCCAGCCATTGCACAGTGGGATGCCCCCCAAACTGGTTCTCTAGCCGAGCGTGCTGCCGCCTACCTGGATGCCAACTGCGGCCACTGCCACCGACCAGAAGGGTCAGCTAACACGACTGGCACCTATCTGCATTGGGAAGAAACTTCGCTCCACCGCCGAGGACTATTCAAAAGCCCCGTAGCTGCCGGCAAGGGCTCAGGCGGACGCCAATACGGCATTGTACCCGGCCAACCAGAAGCCTCCATACTTTTGTACCGAATGGAGTCCAACGATCCTGGCATCATGATGCCGGAACTGGGCCGTACAGCGCTCCATAAAGAAGGGATAACCCTGATAAGAGATTGGATAGCGAGTCTTCCTGAGGGTGGCCAGTGAATGAGTCGGCACAGCGACAGGTAAAAAGAAAACAGGCAGTTCCGCGTCGTAACTGTAACAAAAATCTCGTGAGTGTAAGGCCGGAACTGCCTGCACCTAAACGCCTATATCATCAAACTACTTTTTATACGTGCAGTCATGTGCATACGCTGCCTGGAAGTGTCAAAATATCTTTCAGCGCCGGCTTACAATGCCTCTATGATCAGAGCAGATGCACCGCCGCCACCGTTGCATATGGCAGCCAGGCCATACTTACCTTTGTGCTGATGCAGCGCGTTGTTGAGCGTCGTCACGATGCGCGCACCCGAGGCCCCCAGTGGATGCCCTAACGATACTGCACCGCCAAATACATTGACCTTGTCGGGATTGACCTCTAAAAGTTTATTAAAAACCAGCGTTACCACGGCAAAAGCCTCATTTACTTCCACAAAATCCATATCTTGCATGCGCAGGCCGGCACGCTTGAGCGCTTTGGGTGCAGCCAGCGTAGGCGCCGTAGTAAACCAGGCCGGTTCCTGTTCTGCATCTGCAAATGACACTATACGAGCCAGTGGTTTGAGATTCAATTCTTTGAGCTTGGCCTCGCTCACCAAGACCAGCGCCGCTGCGCCGTCGTTGATGGTAGAGGCGTTGGCAGCCGTTACCGTGCCATTAGGCGTGAAGGCAGGGCGCAACTCCGATATTTTGGCAAAGTTTACTTTTTTGTACTCCTCGTCTTCCGTCACAAGAATAGAGTCGCCTTTGCGCTGTGGTATCTCTACCGGTATAATTTCTTCCTGAAACTTGCCCTCCTGGGTGGCTTTGGCCGAAAGGGTGTAAGAACGAATCGCAAACTCGTCCTGTTCCTGGCGAGTGATACCATATCGCTCTGCCGTGCGGTCGGCAAATACGCCCATGGCATTTTGGTCGTACGCATCCAGCAGCCCATCGCGCGAGAGGCCGTCCACAATTTCGCCATTGCCGTATTTATAGCCAAAGCGCGCTTTAGGGATGTAAAACGGAATCATGCTCATGTTCTCCATGCCGCCAGCTACCACTACGTCTGCAAAGCCCAGCATAATGTCCTGGGCAGCCAGCATGATAGATTTTGTACCCGATGCGCACACTTTGTTTACCGTAGTGCATTGCACCGACTTGGGCAGCCCGGCATAAATGGCTGCCTGGCGCGCCGGTGCTTGCCCCAGGTTGGCCGATACCACATTGCCAAAATACACAGCCTCTACCAGCTCGGTAGGTACACCTGCCTTGGCCAATGCGCCTTTGATGGCAGTTGCACCCAGCTGAGTGGCCGGTGTCTCGGACAATACCCCCCCGAAACTACCGATGGGCGTGCGCACAGCTGAAACGATATACGCTTGGTTCATTGGTTAGATTTTTTGATGTGATGGATTGAGCGCATAAAGTTACGGCCATTTGTGGCAAACTGCAACCCTGTTTGAAAAGTCAGGGGCGCAAGAATAGCCGCTTAAAAAGTTGATAACCAGAAGAAATAGCATTTATTTATCAGCTCTGAAGCCTCTAGTCGCCCCCCTTTCCTGCGACTAAGTATACTTATATTGATGCGGACATTAACTATTTTTGAGCAAAAATTGTGCATCATGAAACGACTAAACGAAAAAGTAGCTGTCATCACAGGCGGTGCCGCTGGCATTGGCAAGGCTGTAGCAGAGGTATTTGCTGCTGAAGGTGCTCACATTGCCATCTGGGACTGGAATGAAGAATTAGGGCAAGCCACCGCCCAGGCTGTGGGAGGGAAGTTTTACAAGGTGAACACCGCCGACCTGGGCATGGTAGAAGCAGCTACCCAACAAACCATAGCCGACTTTGGCCGCATTGACATCCTGATCAACAACGCTGGCATACTCCGCGATGCCACCCTCATGAAAATTACCGCCGAGCAATGGCAGCAAGTCATTGATGTAAACCTTACCGGCGTCTTCAATTGCACCAAAGCCGTAGCTCCACACATGACAGCAAAAGGCTACGGCCGCATCGTAAACGCATCCTCCGTAGTGGGGCTTTATGGCAATTTTGGCCAGACCAACTACGTAGCCACCAAGGCTGGCGTCATCGGCATGACCAAAGTATGGGCGCGGGAACTGGGGCGCAAGGGCATCACTGTAAACGCCGTTGCACCAGGGTTCATTGGCACGGAAATGATCCAGGCCATGCCCGAAAAAGTCATTCAGATGATGAACGACAAAACACCGCTAGGCCGCATCGGCACGCCGGAAGAAGTAGCTAAAGCCTACCTGTTCCTCGCTTCTGACGATGCTTCCTATGTGAACGGTGCCGTACTCAGCGTAGATGGTGGCGTGACGATATGATGCAGTGCGCTATGGCGACGTGTATGGCTCGGATTTTGTACATATCTTTGCGCTAAAGCAGCGCGTACAATTACCCAAACAGCCCTTGCGTAGCGCGAGATAATACATGAGAGAAAAACTGCAGAAATTCGCAACTTTTGCCGCAGGATTACTGCCACACGAGACGACTTACCTGATCTCCGTGCAGCAGTTTGAAGATGACGTCAAACTAGACATTCTCAAACTCGTACACGACAACGCCTCTAGGATAAAACTGCAAATGCCGTTTGATACCTCTATTGACAAGCGCAAGTACTCCAATCTGAAAACCTGGATTGAAACCCGCCTAGCCGAAGTGGACGTGGACGAACGCTTTGACTGGCTCAGCCTTATGGAGCGCAAGATCATGACTGACTCCATTGAACCGGCTGAAGAAAAGGAACTACTCAAAGCTATCCGCAGCTACGAAACACTCGACTTCTACTTTATGAAGTTTTTTGAGTTGGTGGAGTTTTACCGGCACTTCTTACTCATCCGCATGCGATATGCCCAGCACCAGGTCGCCAATGAGTTTCTCAAAAAATTTCGACAACAATACGAGGAGAGCAAGCGTGTATTTGAGCGCCTTCACGATGCCACCGAAGACATCGTAAACCAATACTCCAAAAACTCTGCACAGTCACTACACTGGAAAAACTGGCTCACGGAGGTCTTTTACAACGAGCAGTTAGATGGCCTCAACCGCTACTATGCCTTCGTACGGCTCTCCTTTATCTACTTCAACTACCGAAACTACGAGAAACTGATAGAAAAATACGACTACATAGACCAGCTTTTCTCCCAGGGCATCTACTACTCGCGCCGACTGCTGCTCAACTACTACGGCAACCGACTGCTATTGCACTCCCGCCAACAAGAATATGACAAGGCCGAATTTTACGGCTATCTGTCTGTCCGACATAAAACTAGCGACTATATATTCTACGTCAATAATTTAGCAGCCGTGTTGATGCGCCAAAAGAAGCACGCTGAAGCCTTGCAACTCATGCGCTCTGCCTATCCGGAAGTAAAAGCTACCCCCGGCATGCACAACCGCATTGGCTTTGTAGGCTTATATTTGCGATGCCTCAACCACAACAACCAGCACCGCAGCGCCGAAAACTACGCCGAATCTTTCCTTTCTGTATATCGAAAAGAAGTGTTTGAATACCGTTGGCACACCTTTTTCTCTTCCTTCCTGGAGGCGCTACTCAAGCAAGAAAAATATACCAAGATCCTCAAAATAACACGCAAACACCAACTGCTAGAACGAGAAGCCCAATACCGCAAGCACGCCAATTACATGCCTACCATATTGTGGTATCACGCCGTTTCAATGTACAAGGAGTCGCTCTGTACTAAAGACGAGCTTGAGCGAATACTCTATGAATCTTTGTTGAAGATAGACAACATCGCAGAAAAAAAGCCCCGACTCTCAGAGCTTTTCGAAGAAGTCTATCCAGCTATTCCAGCCATTGTCAACCGATTGCGCGAGCGCTTGGCCTTAACCTGACAGCCTGCCGGAGCGACGTCGCGGCTCGCTGAACAGCGTGGACTCGTAGTGCTTTACCAGTTGGGCTTGTTGTCTGGCCAGTTTATTGAGCAGCCAAAGCTCCTCTCCAATACTAGCTTCCCTGGAATGTGGGTCGGGTGCATAGGGCAGCGTTTTTTTGATGCGGCTAATTTCCATGATTTTTTGGATGGTTTGATTGAGTGCGCTTCTCGCTTTGACTAAGCGACGTTTGATGATTCTGCTTTTCATGCAAAACAGGTTTTGGTTAGGTATATCGGCAATTCGTCTCTCAAAACTACACCATATAAACGCCACAAACAATATTTTAGGTTGTAAAAAATTGCAAAAATCTTCTTTAAATCCAAAGCCATAAAACCCGCCAAAAACACAATATAATTAGGTTATGAGCATTGGCCACAACTTGAAAGCAACAACCGACCAACGCACTTTACTAACGTACAATAAGTTGTACAGTATGCACTTGTTTGCCATTCAACAAGCTAACTTGATACACCCCGGGCGAATAGGTGGAAACATCCAACCTGAGCTGATGCACATGAGTAAACCAATTGAAGAAAACCACGCGACCCTGTGCGTCCGTTACCCGAATGCCATTGAATGGCGTCGTGCTTTGCACCAAGACCTCACCTTTCGCAGCCGGATTGGGCAGTAACTGAATCCGCGACACAGCGCCTGCCTCCTGTGTGGAGCTGATAATCTGTATATCGGCCAGGTAGCGGGGGAATATCTGGTAACCCTCCGTATAAGGCAAAGAGGTGTCGAATTGACCACCTATGCCTGTAAGATGGAACGTCCCTGCAGGCGGAGGGGTGCCAAAAATATTGCTGGTGGACACTATGCGCATCTGAAACACCGCCTGGCCATTACTCACATCCACATTAAACCCCGTACCGGTATTTGTCCATTGTGATGGATTCACAATACTCAGGTTCTCCAGCCGCACCAGGCGAGATTCCGTATCCTCTCCCAGTTGCATTACGGTGGTAGCCGGCAGCAATGGCCGATTGGTGGAAACGAGAATAACCGTATCCGCCAGTATTTGCGTTAGGCCGTTGAATTGCGAAATGCGCCCCCGCACAATGACCTCGTCCCTTTCTTGTACTTGATAGCCATAGGTAGCGTTAGCGCTAAACACTGCAATACCGTCATTTTGGTCATCAATGATGGTAAACTGCAAGCCCGTGGCGCGCAGGTTAATGCCATATACTGTACCCTGCAACTGACAGCGCACGTTGAGCGAGTCGGCTACGCCGTCGGTATTCTCGGTCGTAACTGTACCAATGGTATAAACCGGATAAACTGGCACGGGCGGCGGTGAGCAATCGTTGGGCATACCAGGGGTGGCCAGTATCTCCACACCATTGATAAAAAAGCCCGTACCAGCTGTGGAGGCCGCCCAACTGGAGGCCAGACTATTGTCAAGGGCATTGTTGCATAACTGCAGAGAAGGGCCGTTGCCATTAGCTGCAGCAGGCCAGGGTGCAGCAATACCGTAGCGCACCGTATCCATGATCTCGCCCTGAGGATTGACCAGCGTAATCAACTCGCCGGTGTTGTTCAACCCCTGACCGGCATTCCATTGAAAGGCAAACTTGTTGAACGCCTGCCGAAACTTGGCCGAATCTATAGCTATCAATACAAATTCGCCAGGAGGCAGCACACGTGCCGGAAAGACGAACGTGACCCCCGTAGTAAACCGATATCCTTCCATTTGAATAGGCAAGTCACCTGCGTTGTACACTTCTAAAAACTCGTAATCATCTGTACCGGGATTATTATACATGATTTCAGTGATAACCAGTGCACTCTCCGGCGCAGAAGGATTGCTCATGTGCTGGCCTATTTGAAAAAAACACTGCTTAGCTGGCTCTGTAAAGCGGTCGTGATGCATAGCCATTGCACCTAGTGCATAGCCCAGTAGTGTGATCAAAAGCAATATTCTTTGCATGATTCGGTGAATTTATACTGCCCTAAAGTTACGGCCATTTTATGAAAGCTACAAGCAAAAAGAAGAGCCGACCCCTACGTCTGGAGTCGGCTCTTTTGCGGATTAGCCAAACGTTAAGCTGTGTGGTAAAGGCAGATTAATTGAACGTATAGCGCAAGCCCAGCTGGAAGCGATATACGTCGTTGATGGTGGCATCATACTGGAACGTCTGGTCAATAAGCCGCGGCTGGCCATCCACTGTACGGGTTTGCATACGGAACTGCGGCGTACCATCAGAAGTTACACCAGCAAAACTGAGCGGGCGCGTTTGAATCACCGACTGGCCTACACCCCAATTCTTGTTGATCAAGTTGGTGAAGTTGAAGCAGTCCAGGCGCAGTTGTAGGGTATTGCGAGAGCCGCCCACATTGAGGTAGAAATCCTGGGCAAAAGACAGGTCGAGCGTGGTAATCCAAGGCAGCAAGGCGCCATTGCGCTCAGCATACTTACCACGGCGGCCTTTGAGATAAGCATCTTGCTCGATGTAGGCATCGAAAGCAGCAGCCTGCTGCTCGGGTGTGAAAAGCGTCACTTGATTGGTACCTGTACCTTGCGTGATGGGCAAGAAGCGGAGGTCGGCAGCGCGATTAGGAATGAACATAAGGTCATTACCGTTCACGCCATCGCCATTCATATCCTGGTTATAGACGTAGGTAAAGCGCCCGATATTGCGCGACTCAAATATGATACCAATCTGGCTGGCCGTAAAGCCCAGGTATTCTTTGCGGTAGGTCAAAGCCCCAAGGATGCGATGGCGCTGGTCATTGCTGGAGAAAGCCAGTTCAGGATCGTTGTTGCCCAGCACCGTGGCGTTGCCATTCCAGGAGCCGGCGGCAATGGAGCCTGCGTTGATAATATCCTTGGCTTCGCCGAAGTTGTAAGCCAGACGAGCAAACAAGCCCTTTTCAAATCGTTTTTCCAACTGGAAAGTAGCTGTGTAGGAGTAACCCAATGAAGTATTGGTCAAGTAAATAGCGTTTACCACTGCGGGGTTGATACGGGCAGCGTTATTGAAAGCTGCGCCACTCAAGCCAGAGCCCGGGTAGCGCGGGCGGTTATCTGGGCCTGCAAATGTACGATTGGCTGGCACTTGGTTGATGTTCAGGTAATCAATAGCGTTGATATTATCATTGTAGATAAACTCAACCGTACCCACGATACCTAGCGGCAGTTTAGCATCCACGGCAAGGTTGCTACGCCACACCTGCGGAAACTTAAAGTTATTATCCGTTAGCGCCAGTTCATAAGATGAAGGCAGGGCATTCGGATTGGCGATAAACTGGATAGGATTGGGCGTAAACGGACGTGTGTTGGTATTGTCTATTTGCTCGAAGCCCGTCAGCACGCCGTTGTTGCCAATTTGGTTAGAAATCCACACGAATGCCGGGCGACCGGTGAAAATACCCGAACCACCGCGCACTTGCAAGTTCTTGTTATTGAACACATCCCAGTTGAAACCCAGGCGCGGTGACCACAACGGCTTAGCGTCGGGCAACTTGGCCGTATTGACTTTGAGATCTTCTCCATTGCGACCACGGAAGGTCATGTTGCTTACGGCAGGGTTCTCAAAGCCAGTGTCGTCAAAAATGGGCAAATCCACGCGGATACCAGCCGTAAGGTTAAAGTTGTTGGTCACTTCCCATTCGTCCTGCAGGTAAAGGCCACCGTACCATACACGAGTGGGCTGTACGGGTTCGCGCACGCCAATACTGGGGTTCAAGGGCAGTTCCAGCGCACCATTCGCATAGCGATACTGGAAGCGGCGCAGCGACACCGGCGAGGTGGTGCGGTTCGGGTTAGACAGGTAGCCATTCAGGTCGGTAAAGAAGTCGTCAATAGAACTATACACAAATACTCCCTGAGAACCCGGGAAGAATACATTTCTGAACGTCAGTCGCTCCAGGTTGACCCCTGTGGTCACAGTGTGTTTATTTAAATAGATGGACAGGTTGTCCTGCAGCTGATAAGTTTTGTACGACAACTGGTTGGCCGGCGTAAAAGGCTCGAAGCCAGCAGAGATGTACGTTTGGCCATTGCGCTGTATTTCAATGAGAGGGAAGAAGGAGCCGCGCGAGCCGCGGTCTTCATTCTGATAGGTGTAGCCTGCGGAGAACTTATTGGCAAACTTACCCCATATGGAGTTCAACTCGCCGATAATCGAGCGGATATCTTCGTTTTGGATGTAGTTAGAGTTGCGATAGCTCAGTGAGTTGGCGCCGCTTCGGTTGCCGAAACCAAGAGAGGAACTGTTGCTCACAATCACATCGCGGAAGGAGTTGAGGTGGCTGTAGCGCACGGCTACCTTGTGCTTGTCTGAGAGGTTATAGTCCAGTTTGACCAAAAACTTCTCGCTCTGGTTCTGGAAATCATAGCCCTCGTAAGGCCCCGTTTCGTAGCCAAAATTGCTGCGCAAGAAAGAAGATACACGTTCCAGGTCAGCGGCAAGCACATTGGAAATGTTGCCGGTAGCTGTTTCGCCAGGCCGTAAAGCGCGGCGCTGGAAAGGCTCATTGCGGCGCTCAATCTCGCCATTGATAAAAAAGAATAGCTTATTCTTAATGATGGGGCCGCCCAAACGGAAACCAGCCTGCAAATTTTGAAACTCCGTGACTGTCACATTATCCGTTGCGGAACGCGCTTTTTTACCCACAAAGTCTGCATTTTGCAGGTTGCCAAATACTGAGCCAGAGAATTGGTTGGTGCCAGAGCGCGTCACAGCATTAATGCCGGCGCCTACGAAACCAGACTGACGTACGTCATATGGTGCCAGGTTGAATTGAATTTCTTCTATGGCATCCAAAGAGATTGGCGCCGTGTTGGTACGGCCACCAGGCTGGCCAGCCAAACCAAAACTGTTGTTGAAGATGGAGCCATCAATGGTGATGTTGTTGAGACGGTTGTCCTGGCCGGCAAAAGAACTGCCGCGCGCCTGAGGTACCAGGCGGGCGAAGTCCTGGAAGTTGCGGCTCAGAGTGGGTGCAGCATTGAAGGCATCCGCTGTAACGTTAACTGCGGCACCGGTGCGGTTGCCACTGAAGATGTCGTTGCGGTTGGATGACACCGTAACCACACCCAGCTCCAGAACATCTTCTTTGAGCGCCATATTCACACTAGCGCGCGTACCCAAGCTCACAAAGATGTTTTCTTGTGTTTGCTCTTTGTAGCCGGTATAACTAACCGTAACGGCGTATGGGCCACCTACCCTAATAGCCGGTAGCACGTAGCGACCTTCCTCGTTGGTAGTGGTACCATAACGCGTACCAGAAGGAACATGCACGGCAATTACCGTAGCCCCAATGAGCGGTTCGCCGTTTTCATCAGTGATTCTGCCCCCCATAGACGAAGTAGTGACTTGAGCATGAGCCTGTTGGGAAGCGCCCAAAAGTAGGGCTGTCGTCAAGATGATGCTACACACCATCCTGAACGCGTTCTGTAAAATACTTCTCATAAGATGATTTTTGGTGAGAGAAATGTGAGAACGTTTCTTAACGGCTGCAAAGGTAAATAGGCTATGTAAATCTAATATAAATTTTTACACAATAGCCAAGATCTCACCTGAACACTTTCTGCAAAAGTAACAACTTTGCAACTTGATATCTTTGTGCTAAAACTAAAATTATGCGCTCCTGACATGATAACCCCCAAAGGCTCAAAATATTTTGCGTCAATGTTGCTCAACAGCTTACTTACAGCGCTTTTGCTGAGCATCGTACACTGGGCATGGGCACAAACACCAGCCGGTCATTCGTTCAGCATCCCTCAAGGCGACCTGGCTGCATTCTTCCGAAGCGGACCTTACATCAGTGCCCATCGGGGCGGCCCCGTATCGCCTGGCTTCCCCGAAAACTGCCTCGAGACCTTTGCACATACCATGAGCCTTGTACCTGCCATCATTGAGTTTGATGTAGAAATGACCGCTGACAGCGTGCTCATCCTGATGCACGACAATACCCTCGACCGCACCACTACCGGTACCGGGCCACTGCGCCAACGACGCTGGGCTGAATTGGATACGCTGCACCTGCGCAGCAATGACGGCACAATAACCCCTTTCAAAATTCCGCTTTTTGAACAAGCACTGGAGTGGACAAAACGAGCACAGGCCGTACTGACAGTGGACGTCAAGCGGGGCGTACCTTTTGAGCGCATCGTCCGGCTCATCGAACAATATGAACTGGAACACAGAGCCGTCCTGATCACCTACAACGAACGGGACGCCCTGGAGGTGTATCAACTCAACCCTAAGCTCATCATATCGGCTAATATGCGCAACCTCGACGAACTGGAACGCACGCTGGCTACTGGCATTCCGCCAAAGAATCTGCTGGCCTTCGTAGGCACGCGCGAGCCTGCGCCAGAGTTGTACGAACGTCTGCGCCAATTGGGTATCCCTGCTATTCTGGGCACCTTGGGCAACCTCGACAACATGGCCAAAGCCAGAGGCGACCACCTCTACCGCCAATGGATAGAGCGAGGCGCTGCCATATTAGCTACCGACCGGCCCGAAGAGGCCTGGAAGGCCCTGCAACAGTGAGAAACAATGCCAGAACTCAACCCTATCATCAGCTACGGCGTTTGCATTTCTTAAATCAACCAGCTTTAAACAATGAAAATATATGTTTTTGCCGGCCAAGGCGCCCAGTACGAGGGCATGGGTAAAGATTTGTACGAACACTCCACAGTAGCCCGCCACTGGATGGAATGCGCCAACGAGGTGTTGGGCTACCGCCTTACCGACGTCATGTTTGAAGGCAGCGCCGAAGACCTCAAGCAAACCCGCATCACCCAGCCTGCACTGTTTGTACACGGGGTAGTCAAAACGTTTGTGCTGGGGCTAGATTTCCAACCTGATGCCGTTGCTGGCCATTCGCTGGGCGAGTTCTCTGCACTTACGGCCGCCGGTGCACTCTCTTTCGAGGATGGCTTGCGCTTAGTGCAGCAGCGCGCTTTTGCTATGCAGAAAGCCTGCGAAGCCATAGAAGGCACAATGGCTGCCGTACTGGGCCTGGCCGATGAAGTAGTGGAAAGTATTTGCGCCGAAGTTGAGGAGGTAGTTGTGCCGGCCAACTACAACTGTCCCGGGCAACTGGTCATTTCTGGCACGCGCGCTGGCGTGGAGGCTGCCGCGGCCAAATGTGCAGAAGCCGGAGGACGCGTAACCATGCTGGCCGTAGGCGGAGCATTTCACTCGCCGCTCATGCAGCCAGCTCAGGAGGAGCTCGAAGCAGCCATTGCAGCTACGCCTTTTACTACACCAAAGTGCCCTGTTTATCAAAATGTAGATGCTTTGGCGGAAACCGACCCCGAACAAATCAAGACCAAACTCATCCGACAGCTCACAGCACCTGTACGCTGGACGCAAATCATGCAACACTTCATCCGCGACGGCTACACTGAAATGATAGAGGCCGGTGGCTCCGGCAAGGTATTACAAGGCATGATGAAGCGCCTGGACAGAGGATTTGCCACCTCAGCCTTGTAAAAAACACTTGCGCAGTATGCAAAAAATCTGCACTTTTGGCCACAAAGGAAGTGAGCAATGGTCAATTACGAAATTAAAAACGGCGTTGTTCTCCTGGCAGAGCCTTTTATGCTGGACCCAAACTTCAGGAGGTCTGCCGTGCTGCTGTGCGAGCACTCTTCGGAGGGTAGCGTAGGCTTCATCATGAATCGCCCCACTGACACGCGCATCGATCAATTGATAGAAGATTTCCCAGAATTTAATGCACTCATTTTCTGGGGAGGGCCGGTGCAGACTGATACACTTCACTACATCCACAGTGCAGGAGACCTGCTTGAAGGCAGCGTTCACGTTGCCGAGGGCGTGTACTGGGGAGGAAATTTCGAAAAGCTCAAATTTCTCATTCACAGCAAACTGATTCATCCCGAAAATATCCGCTTCTTCATGGGATACTCTGGTTGGGATGAAGGCCAACTCATAGACGAAATGGCTACCGGCTCGTGGGTACTAGCTGATATGCACCCCAACTATCTGTTCAAGTCCAACCCTGAACACCTCTGGCAGCAAGTCATGTACAACAAGGGCGACGCCTACTCTGTCATTGCTTTTATGCCCGACACCGCCTCCTGGAACTGAAAAATCGCCCAAAACCCCTTACCTTTGCCTGCGTTTCTTAAATCGTAGGATGAATTGCACCACTTGAAGCACGACGTAGTCATTATCGGAGCAGGCATTATAGGGGCGGCTACAGCGTGGCAACTGTCCCGGCAAAATCCTCGCCTTTCCATTGCTGTGCTGGAGAAAGAACCAGGTGCAGCGCATCACCAATCAGGTACCAACAGCGGCGTCATTCACTCCGGCATCTACTACAAGCCCGGCAGCCTCAAGGCGCTGAACTGCCGCCAGGGCTACCAGGAATTGCTGGATTTCTGCCAGCAACACAATATTCGCCACGAGATATGCGGCAAACTCATCGCCGCTGTCACACCTGAAGAAGCCAGTCGCCTGCCTGCCCTGCTGCAAAACGGCCAAGCCAACGGCCTGGAAGGACTACGCCTGCTTGGAGCAGAGGAAGCCCACGAGCGCGAGCCACACCTGCAATGCCTCTCCGCCATCCAAGTGCCCCAAACTGGCATTGTGGACTATCGCGAAGTGACCGAAAAACTACTACAACTAAGCTTGGAGGCAGGTACAAAAATCCACTATTCGACAAGAGTAACTGGCTTGATATGCCGCCCCGAAGAGACTTTTGTGCAAACTACGTCTGGCGAGTGGCGCTGCCGCCTGGCCATCAATTGCGCTGGCCTCTACACCGACAAACTGGCTGCAATGACCGGCCACGATGACGGCCTCATGGTATTGCCATTCAGAGGAGAATACTACGAACTTACACCCGAACGAAGGTATCTCGTACGGCATCTCATCTACCCGGTACCCAATCCGGCTTTTCCGTTTCTGGGCGTGCACTTCACCCGCATGACCGACGGGCGCATAGAAGCCGGCCCCAACGCCGTACTGGCTTTTCGCCGAGAGGGGTACCGCCTGCATGACATTCACCTGGGCGAAATGCTCGAAATGCTGGCCTTCCCGGGGCTACGCTGCATTGCGCGAAAATACTGGCGCATTGAGTTGGAGGAACTGCGCCGCAGTTTTTCTAAGAAATTCTTCGTCAAAGCCTTGCAGCGCCTGATACCAGAGGTAAGGCCGCAAGACCTCCTACCCCACCCAGCCGGCGTACGCGCCATGGCCTGCAAACCCAACGGCGAGTTGGTGGACGATTTCTACATCAAGCAAGACGCTGGCGTCATTCATGTGCTCAACGCCCCTTCGCCGGCAGCCACTGCCTCGCTAGCTATCGGACGGCATATCGCTTCATTAGTAAACTTCTGATCAACATGATAAAACAACCTGAGCGCCCCATACAAATGGTGGACCTGAAAAGCCAATACCTAAAAATCAAAACAGAGATTGATGCCGGCATCTGGCAGGTCATAGACAACACTGCTTTCATTGGAGGGCCTGCCGTACAAAACTTCCAACAACACCTGCAAGAGTACCTCGGCGCCAAGCACGTAATCACTTGCGCCAATGGTACTGATGCCCTACAAATTGCCATGATGGCGCTAGATTTACAGCCGGGCGATGAGGTCATTGTGCCAGCCTTCACCTATGTGGCCACTGCTGAAGTAATCGCCTTGCTCCGGCTGACCCCAGTCATGGTGGATGTGGACCCGCATACCTTCAACATCACAGCTGAGATAGTAGAAGCCGCCATCACACCGCGTACCAAAGCCGTAGTGCCTGTACACTTATTTGGACAAAGCTGCGATATGGCGCCCATCCTAGAGGTGGCTGCCCGCCACAAACTGTGGGTTATTGAAGACAACGCCCAGGCCATTGGTGCCGACTATACCTTCCCCGACGGCAGGCAGCAAAAGACCGGCACACTTGGCCATATTGGATGCACTTCGTTCTACCCTTCGAAAAACCTGGGCTGCTACGGCGACGGCGGTGCCATTAGCGTCAATGACGACGAACTGGCCCAACGCATGCGCATGATTGCCAACCATGGCCAAAACAAGCGCTACTACCACGCCATGGTAGGCGTCAATTCTCGCCTGGACGCCATTCAAGCGGCTGTGCTCGACGTGAAACTCAAGCGGCTGGATGATTACGCTAAGGCTCGCCAAGAGGCAGCCGCCCGATATGATGCCATCCTGTCAAAATTGCCTCAGGTGGAGATTCCAGCCCGGCAACACAACTCTACGCATGTATTTCATCAATACACCATTATAATAAAGGAAGGCAGCCGGGATGCTTTACAACAACACTTGCACAACCTAGGTATTCCTACTATGATATACTATCCTGTACCGCTTTACCAGCAGGAGGCCTTCAAAAATAGCGGCACCGGTATTGAAAAATTGCCTGTCACGGATTACCTTTGCCGCGTTGTATTGTCTTTGCCTATGCATACCGAACTGGACGAATCGCAAATCGCCTATATCACGAAAGGGGTACAGTCGTTTTTCGAGTCTTGAATCATATCCCATGAACGCCGATTGTTTGCTTGAAGAGCTAATTGCCAAAAAGAAAAAAATATCTGTCACTGGCTTGGGTTACGTGGGGTTGCCCTTGGCATTGGCATTGGCCAGGCGATTCTCTGTTGTTGGCTTTGATATTTCAGCGCCGCGCATAGAAATGATGCGCCAGCAGATTGACCCTTCTGAAGAGCTTTCGCCCGAAGCATTTGACGACGCCGACATCTACTTCAGCTCTGACCCCGCCGACCTCATCCAAGCACACTTCCACATCGTGGCCGTGCCTACTCCAGTAGATGAGCACCGCGTGCCCGACCTACGCCCCGTGTTAAGTGCCTCCGAGTTTGTGGGCAAAGCGCTCAAGCCCGGCGACTACGTAGTATATGAATCTACTGTGTATCCCGGATGTACTGAAGAAGACTGCGTACCTGTGCTGGAGCGATACTCCGGGCTAAAAGCGGGGATAGACTTTAAGTACGGCTATTCGCCCGAGCGCATCAACCCCGGCGACAAAGAACACACTATCGAAAAGATTCTCAAAATAGTGTCTGGCAACGATACCCAGGCGCTCGAAACCATTGCCCAGGTCTATGGTGCCATCATTGAGGCAGGGATACACAAGGCAAGTTCCATCCAGGTAGCCGAAGCGGCCAAAGTGATTGAAAACACCCAACGTGACCTCAATATCGCCTTTATGAACGAGTTGTCCATCATCTTCGACCTCATGGGCATTAATACGCGCGAAGTACTGGAAGCCGCCGGTACTAAATGGAACTTCCTGCGTTTTTATCCAGGGCTGGTTGGCGGGCACTGTATCGGCGTAGATCCTTACTACCTGGTGTACAAAAGTACAGTACTGGGCTACAACCCTCAAGTCATTCTCAGCGGCAGGCGCATCAACGACGGCATGCCCGCCTTCATAGCCCAGCGCCTGGTACAACTGCTCATTCGGCAGGGCAAAAACCCGGGTACTGCCAAAGCCCTGGTCATGGGCATTACCTTCAAGGAAAATGTAACCGACATCCGCAACTCTAAAGTAGCCGACCTGGTACGCGAACTCATGAAATATTCCATCTGCGTGCACATCACCGATCCTTTGGCATCTGCCAAGGAGGTAGCGCACGAATATGGGCTGAGCCTTATAGACAAGCCTTCTAACGACTACGACACCATCATCGTGGCCGTTGGGCACCAATCTTACAGGAAACTCGACATACAATACTTCAAATCAATGGCTAAGAAAGACTTTATCCTAATAGACATTAAAGGGCTGTACTCGCCGCCGCCCAACGAACCAGGAATATTGTACTGGAGCCTTTGATCGAGTATGCTGCCGCGAAGCCAATATTGTGTTCATCATTATTTCCATTTTGAGATAATTTAGCATTCGATTTGTGAGGTACACTAAGCCAACATAGCGTATGACCAGCAATTCCATAACCTGCATAGGCAACACCCGCCCACAAAGAGGGGTACACACGCCGCTCGTGCAACTGCACGACACGGAGGCCCGGTGGTTTGCCGTTTATACCATGGCCAAGCATGAGAAAACGGTGGCTCGACGGTTGCAGCAAAAGCACATTACCTGCTACCTGCCCTTGCAGCAAGTCACGCGATTTTACACTCGGAAGATAAAGCACCTGGAGTTGCCGCTCATCAAGGGGTACGTTTTTGTGCACATCACTGCCAAAGAATATATATCAGTGCTGGAAACCCCCGATGTGGTCAATTTCGTAAAATTTAATAAAAACCTCATTGCTATACCGCAAGCTGAAATAGACCTCATCAAGCGGGTAGCAGGCGATAAACTCGAAGCCAGCATAGAACCTCTGAGCTTCTTCGAAGGCGACGAGGTGGAAATCATAGGCGGGCAACTCACCGGCGTACGCGGCAAACTGGTGAGCCATGCCAATAAACACGAGGTATTGCTTGAACTCACCAGTATTGGCCTGGCACTAAGGGTTCAGGTAAAAACTCAATTGCTCAGGAAATTATGAAGTATTTTGCTTCCGAGGCTACTGCAACCTCGACGAAGCCAGATAAATCAAGGCAAAAGCCGATTTCTTGAACGGCAAACCAAAAATCATTTCTCTTCAGGAAAGAAAGTCCTTGCGACTCTTCGAGGGCGAAGCCTTGCGCGCGTCTCACTTTTTACTGGCCAACTTAGCATGAGTTTTTTTGCCCACGAAACCGCCGTCATTGATCCTGGTGCCACTATTGGTGAAGGCACTAAAATATGGCATTTTTCGCATATCATGTCCGGCGCTGTCATAGGCCGCTACTGCAATCTCGGCCAGAACGTATTTGTAGCCGACGGCGTAGTCTTAGGCAACAATGTAAAGGTGCAAAATAATGTATCTATCTACACAGGCGTGACATGTGAGGATGATGTATTCCTGGGGCCGTCCATGGTATTCACCAACGTATATAACCCAAGAAGTGCCGTGAATCGCAAAAACGAATACATGCCTACATATGTAGGCAAAGGCGCTACCATAGGTGCCAACGCCACCATTGTGTGCGGAGTATCTATTGGCGCCTATGCATTCATTGGCGCAGGCGCCTTGGTGCGCAAAGATGTACCGCCTTATGCGTTGGTAGTGGGTAACCCTAGCAAGCAAATTGGTTGGATGAGCAAGCACGGAGAGCGACTATATTTCAACGACGCAGGAGAGGCTGTTTGCCCAGGCAGCGGAGCACTTTATCGGATTGTTCAAGGCAAGCTGCAAGAAGTCATTTCTTAATCTTTTATACTTGATTACCATGAGAGACTTGTTCTTGTCCTTTCTGTGCATGCTGCTGGCCTTCAACGCCATCACCTGCAAAAAACATGCTACTACGCCTAGTAACACCCTGAAGATTATCCCTTACCGCGACGGCGACCGCTGGGGCTTTGCCAAGCCCGATGGCCAAATTGTTGTGCATCCGAAGTACGAAAGCACATACCTGTACGAAGACGGATATGGACGTATTTTTGAAGGTGAGCTTTCGGGCCTGGTTTCGCCCGATGGCAAAGTACTGATAGAACCCAAGTACAGCTACATCGCTAACTTCCGCTATGGGCGCGCCATCTACAGCGACCGCAACGGCAAACTCGGCTATTTAGATGAGCAAGGCAAGGAGGTCATTCCTGCCCAGTACGACCAAGCCTTTGGATTCAACAAGGGATTTGCCGCTGTACAAAAAGACAACGAGTATTTCCTGATCAAACCGGATGGCTCTACTATTACCAGCATAGGGAATAGAATTCCTGCGGAATACGACCCCTTCGTAGCGCCGCAATTGCAGCAATCAGAAGAACAGGCAGAATTCTTACTTTTCACGCAGCAGGAACCCTACGCCATGGGGCTAATGGACAAGAACGGCAATGAAATTCTGCTTCCGAAATTTCAAAACATTTCCATGCCCGTGAATGGTGTGGTCATCGCCAGCCAGGAAGATTACGCCTACCTTGTGAAATTAGACGGCACACCTGTAGATAACAAGCGATACTTGTACCTGTCTCGCCTGGATGAAAACCGCATCATTGCCCAAATGGACGAAAACCGCGCTGGCCTAATAGATAATCAGGGCAAGGCGATTATTCCCTTTGATAAATATAGCTCTCTATCCAAAGGCCCTGGGAATACCTTCATAGCTTACAAAGACAGCAAAGCCGGCCTGATTGATGAAAAAGGCAAAATCTTAGTCCCGTTTGAATATGCCACTTTGTACCCCGAAATGAACTATCTGTTGGCCGCCAAAGACGATTACAAGATGGGGGTCATCTCCACTACCAACCAAGTACTCGTACCACTGGTGTACGACAGAGTAACGCCTATTGCGCCCGGGCGTTTTGACGTAGAGAAGGATGGCAAGCGTGGTATCATCAGCGAAGGTGGCAAAGTCATTCTACCCCTTGAATTTGATCCTGAAAACATAGGAGAAGAATACCACGAGTATGAAGGATACTACGAGGAAAAACCCTTGGTGGCCAGACTATTCTTCAAAGGTATGCAGGGCAAGCTGTACACCCCGGACGGCAAGCTACTCTCTGACAAGAAATTTATGTACGTCAGCCTGCCCGACGCCATGGGGCTCACTTATGCCATTGACGTCAATGGCCGCGACAATGTCATTGGCCCCGACGGAAAAATCTATGCCAAAGACCCTGAACTCAAAAAGGTAACGGTGAATAACGTGCAAGCCTTATACCAAGCCCTAGACAACGACACTGAAATTACAATAGAGGACGGTATCTATGACCTGAGCAAGGTGCAGGGTACGGCGCCCTGTGCTGAAGTCTATAGCATGGCCGAATATGACATACCTGACCGCAGCCTGCTCATCAAGAAAGCACGCAACCTACACCTCAAAGCCAAAAACAGCGGCAAGGTCAAACTTGTAACCCCGTACGAGTTTGTGCCAGTCATTCGCGCTGAGGAGTGCCACAACCTCACGCTCACCGGGCTGGTCATTGGGCACGATGTAAAGCCAGGCCTTTGCGAAGGTGCTGTGCTTGCGCCTGTAAGTTGTACCTATTTTATAGTGGATAACTGCGACCTCTATGGCAGCGGCACTTTCGGTATAGAGGCAGAGACTTGCTCTTCTATAGGCCTGACAAACTCTATCATCCGCGAATGTACCCGGGGCATTATGGCCTTTAACAATTGCTATAGTGGCTTTTTTGAAAATTGCACCATGAAGGACAATACCGGCGATCACATGGTACGAAATAATGCCTCTGACCAATTAGTGTTCTACAATGTTACCTTTGAGAACAACCATACACCAAAGGAATATGGCCCCTTTGAGTTCTTCCGCCTGCAAGATACTTACACAGCCATTGCCTTGCGCAACTGCACCTTTGTCAACTGCTCCAGCGACTACTTCGCCACACACGCTAACGGCATTGCAGAAACCAGCACCAAACGCCAAGGACTGACCACAAGCAAAGGGCTGTACCGCCAGAAAGAAGCGCACTCAAGCTATTCGCAGCATACCTACGACTACGCCCCAGAAGTGGAGGACGAAGAATAAACCCTTTACACACACACAAGTATGAACTTTGCACTCATTGGCGCAGCCGGCTTCGTAGCACCCCGGCACATGCGAGCCATCAAGGAAACTGGGCACAGGATACTGGCTGCTTACGACCCCTTCGATTCAGTGGGTATCATAGACAGTTACTTCCCTCAAGCCGATTTCTTTACGGAATTTGAGCGCTTTGACCGCCACCTCGAAAAACTCAAGCGCTCCGGCACGCCTATACACTTCGTGAGCGTGTGCTCGCCCAACTATTTGCATGATGCTCACATCCGTTTCGGCCTGCGCCTAGGCGCCGATGTCATATGTGAAAAGCCCTTAGTGCTCAATCCCTGGAACGTAGAAGCCCTCCGAGACATGGAACGGGAAACTGGAAGGCACATCTACACCATCCTGCAATTGCGCCTACACCCGGCTATCATTGCCCTGCGTGAGCAGGTACTGGCCTTCTCTACCGCTGTGACGCACGATGTGATGCTGACGTACATTACCTCGAGGGGCAAATGGTACTATGCCTCTTGGAAGGGCGACTTGAGCAAATCCGGCGGCATTGCCACTAACATTGGCATACACTTTTATGACATGCTCCAATGGGTGTTTGGAGATGTCAAGGAAAACATAGTGCACATACATACCCATGACCGCGCTGCGGGCATGCTCCTACTGGAGCGCGCCCGCGTGCGCTGGTTTCTCAGTATCAATGCTGATACGCTACCCGAAGAAGTAAAAGCCAATGGCGGACGCACTTTTCGATCTATTACAGTGAATGGCAAGGAAATAGAATTCAGTGAGGGGTTTACAGACCTGCATACTTTGAGCTACCACAGCATTCTCGAAGGCAGAGGGTTTGACTTAGAAGAGGCTGGCATTGCTATTCGCACCGTGTACGAGATACGCAATCAGACACCCATAGGTCTTCAAGGCGACTACCATCCTTTGGCAGTATTGCCCCTGGCGCCGCATCCCTTTTCTGTACATCATCACTAGCAAGCCATGAAAATACTTGTCACCGGCACAGCGGGCTTTATAGGGTTCCACCTAGCCAACAAGTTGCTGGCACGTGGCGACGAAGTAGTGGGGCTGGATGTCATCAACGACTATTACGATGTCAGTCTGAAATACCGCCGCTTGGCGTTTGCTGGTGTCCAGCAGCAGGATATTGAATACGGCAAACCTGTGACAAGCCAGCAGCACGGCAATTACCGGTTTGTGAACCTGGCATTGGAAGACGAGGCAGGGTTGCAAGCGCTGTTTGCTGCAGAGCACTTTGACACCGTGTGCCACTTAGCTGCCCAGGCTGGCGTTCGGTACAGCTTAGTGAACCCCAAAGCTTATGTGGACAGCAATATTGTGGGGTTTGCTCACATACTGGAATGCTGCCGCAGGCATCAGGTACGGCATTTGGCTTATGCCAGCAGCTCTAGTGTATATGGCCTGAATACGCAAATGCCTTTCTCTACGCACCACAACGTAGACCACCCCATCTCACTGTATGCTGCATCCAAAAAGAGCAATGAGTTGATGGCGCATACATACAGCCATTTGTTTGACCTGCCCACTACAGGATTGCGCTTCTTCACGGTGTATGGCCCTTGGGGAAGACCAGACATGGCGCTATTCCTGTTTACAAAAGCCATCCTGGCCAGCAAACCCATACAGGTGTTCAATTATGGCGATATGATGCGCGACTTTACCTACATTGACGACATTGTAGAGGGCGTCATACGCGTTATAGACCATCCGCCAACCGGCAACCCAAATTGGGACAGCCGCGCGCCAGACCCTGCCAGCAGCCCGGCTCCTTACAAGCTCTACAATATCGGCAATCAAAACCCTGTACCGCTTATGGACTTCATCCGCGCTATTGAAGAAGGGCTAGGCAAGAAAGCCATACTCGACTTGCAGCCCATGCAACCAGGTGATGTGCCGGCAACGTGGGCTGATGTGAGCGACCTGGCCTCCGAACTAAACTATCACCCTCAAACGCCAGTGAAGGAGGGTATTGCGCGCTTCTTAGAGTGGTACTTGGATTATTACACATATATTCCTCAATGAAAGGCATAAATTGGAAGAATTAGGCCTGAAGACAACCGCTTAGCACAAAGGGTGCCTCTACCCTCATTTAGCGATTTTTTATACACCAAATGAATATCTTCCGAAATGAGCAAATCCAAAATAGCACTGTCTTTTGACAAACTAGGCACAGCAGGGCTTTTCCTGACGGCTTTGCTCTCGCCATGTTGCTTCCCGTTGTTTGCCTTTGTTGCATCGGCACTAGGGCTGGGCAGTTTTGAGCTGTTTGGCGGCTGGACAATGTGGATTTTCCAGGCCATGGTGGTGCTGTCGTTGTGGGGGCTTTTTCTTTCTTACCGAAAGCATAAACGCCTCCCCCCTCTTATGATAGGCATCTGCGGTGCGCTGTGCATATGGTATGGCTACCACTTCAGCCAGAGCGACTACTGGATGTACTTCCTGTATGCAGGCATGGGCGGGCTATTGGCCGCTACAATGTGGAACTACTACGCCAATAGAAAATGCAACGCCTGCCAAACCAGCCCGGCAGACGCTGCCTCTCAACAAAGTGTAATTTTGCAATCTACCCTTACCTGCCCCGAATGCGGCCAGCAAAAAAACGAAACTATGCCAACCGACGCCTGTGTATATTTCTACGAGTGCGAACGGTGCCACGCCATACTTAAACCACGCCAAGGCGACTGCTGCGTGTACTGTAGCCATGGTACGATAAAGTGTCCGCCTGTACAGATAGGTAATAACTGCTGCTGACCGACGCTCTCTCAGGCTCAATCTCTTTTTACATGCTCATTTTTAGAAAAAAACACATTCCAAGCAATTTTGCCTTCCTTCGCACGGATGTGCACAGCCATCTCATTCCCGGTATTGATGACGGCGCCAAAACGCTGGATGACGCCCTCAACCTAGTGAAAACCTTGTATGCACTGGGCTATCGTCACCTCATCACCACGCCGCATGTCATGGCCGACTTATACCCCAATACCCCTGCTGACATCCAAGACGGACTGGCTCGCTTGCGCCAGGCTGTACAAAACGCCAACATGGACATCGCCATAGATGCCGCCGCTGAGTACTACATAGATGAATACTTTGCAGCTCTTATTGAATATGGCCAATTGATGACACTGCCAGGAAATCGGGTACTGGTGGAAATGTCCACTCTTAATGCACCTTCACACTTGTTCAATGATCTGTTTCGCTTACAAACCAAAGGCTATCAGCCAGTACTGGCACACCCCGAACGGTACACTTTTCTCAAAGACGACTTCCGGCAGTATGCCCGTCTGAAGGACTACGGCTGCGAATTTCAGCTCAATCTGCTTTCCCTTACAGGCTATTACGGCAAACCAGTGCGCGATACCGCCTTCAAACTACTCAAGCAAGGCATGATTAATTGGCTGGGGTCAGACATGCACCACGAGCACCATGCAACCTCTCTCAAAGCTCTGGCAGAAGACAAGCACCTGATGACCTTGATAACTAAATATGAATTTCAAAACACCTCCTGCAAGCCTGAAGCACTATCGCAGGCAGAATAAAATGCGTGCGCAAATTTACTACCCAAACACTGCAATCAGATGAAGTACTCCCTCTATTGGATGACATCTTTGTTGTGCCTGATACTCAATGCCTGCGTATCACACCAAGAGTTGGTAAACTTCAATCAAGGGCCGCCCTTTCCTGCCCAGCCCGATAGTATTGGCGTGCTGCCTCTGCTGCGCATTCAGCCCGACGATGCTCTCTACATCAGCATCCACGCACTTGAACAACCTGAAACAACCCAACCTTTCAACCTCACATCCCTTGCTACTGGCGATGGACGCAGTGGCGCCAGCGTACAAGCCAACTATTTAGTGGACTATGCCGGCTATGTAGAAATGCCCGTCATAGGCACCGTACGCCTGGCTGGCCTCAGCATACCCGAAGCTCGCGATACCATTAAAAACCGGCTGCTGCCATACCTGAAAGCCCCTGTAGTACACATGCGGTTTGCGCAGTTCAAATTCACTATCCTTGGCGAAGTCAAAAACCCTACTACTTTCACTTTATCAGAAGAGCGTATCACCTTGCTCGAAGCTATTGGCATGGCTGGCGACCTGACCAACTACGCCAATCGAACCAATATTCTCGTTATACGTGAGGAAAATGGCCTGCGTTCCTTTGGGCGTGTCAACATTCAAGCACGCGACGTATTTCGATCTCCCTACTTTTATTTACGCCCTAACGACGTCATTTACATAGAACCTACAAAGGATAAAATTGGCGCCGTTTCTGACCAGTTCACCAAGGCACTACCCTGGATTGGCGCCAGTGCTGCCGCACTCAATTTGATTATCATCATCCTCAACTCCACCCGACGCTAAGGCATGCACCTAATCTTACAGTCTCACAAATCCCCAAATGTCCAACACTGATTTTCTGCTCGAGGCCGAAAAGCCCTTAGATCTCCGGTTGCTGCTGTACAAATATCTGCTGCGCTTCTGGTGGCTTTACCTTCTGGGTATACTGATAGCGGGCACCTGCGCGTGGCTCTACCTGCGCTACACTACGCCGCAGTTCTTGGTCAGAAGCACCATACTGATCAAAACCCCGGAAAGCAGCACAGGAGACGTTTCACAAGAGTTTATTCTAGGAGAATTGGGCCTGACGCCTCCAGGCGGCAATGTAGAAAACGAAATGCAGATACTCAAGTCGCGTACACTAATGATGGAAGTAGTGCGCCGCTTGCATCTCGACGTGATATATGAGTCAGAAGGGCGCATCAAGCGTGGCGAGCAATATACACGTAGCCCTGTACTGTTATCACACTATCAACTACACGAAGGCCTCAGAGGGCTTAGCTTTTTCCTGGAGCCCCACGAGCAAGACAGCCTGCGCTTTTTCCTGCAGGTGAGCGAGCAAGCCCCCTTTGAGGTTTATTTTGGCGATACACTGCGCAACAAGTGGGGGCAATTTGTCTTCACCCGCAATACTGAAGTGCCCAAATGGAATTTAGAAGGCCGCACCATTATTCGCATTGTGCCATTGGAAGGTGTGGCGCAAAGCTATGCCAGCAAGGTGCAGCTCAAGCGCATTGGCGAGTGGAGCAGCGTCATCGAATTGTCGCTCAAAGACCCTGTGCCCCAGAAAGCTGCCGATGTGCTCAACACCTTGGCTCAGGTGTATAACGAGGCCTCTATCCAAGATAAAAACCGCGTAGCCTCCAACACATATGAGTTTATCAATGAAAGGCTGAAATCCTTCACCGCCGAACTTTCGGAATCAGAAGGCGAGCTGGAAGCTTTCAAGACGCGCAATACCATTCCGGGGGATATTGCCATGAATGTAAGTGCCTTCATGGAGGAGTTTAAAATCAACGATGCGGAGCTCTCTCGCTTACAACTCCAATTAGACATCATAAACAACCTGGAAGCCAAACTCGGCGAAAGCAATACCGCCTTTGACCTGCTACCCGCTAATTTTGTTGTAGAAAATGCCGACTTGAACAGCCAAACCGACCGCTACAACGAACTCCAGTTGGAACGCCGCCGCCGGCTGCGCGCTGTTAACGAGAGCCATCCCACCGTGCAGGAAATCAACGATCGCATTGCAGCATTGCGCAATGTAATGTTGGGCACGCTGAAGGCTGTGCGCGCCGACCTCAACCGAAAGGCCGATATACTACGCCGCAAAAATACCCGCATCCAGGGCTCCTTGCGCTCCATTCCCAGCATAGAGCGAGAGCTTATTGAAATCACCCGCCAAAAAAACATCAAAGAAAACCTCTATCTTTATTTGCTGCAAAAACGCGAGGAAGCTGCCATCTCTATGGCTGTGGCCGCCCCCAACAGCCGCGTATTAGATGCTGCACAGCCCAACAGCAGCCCCATCGAACCCAAGCGCCAGCTCGTCTATGCCCTGGCCATTTTGCTGGGCATGGGCATTCCCCTGGGCATTGCTGTACTGGCCGACCTACTCAACGATACTGTACAAAGCCCCGAAGACATCAAAAATGCCACCACCGCCCCCATTGCCGGCATCATTGGGCATAGCCGCAGCGGCAAACACCTGGTAGTGGACCGCTCCAGCCGCTCCGCTATAGCCGAAATGTTTCGCCTGCTCCGAGCCAATCTGCAGTTTCTACATCCAAAACAAGAAAGTCAGGTTTGGATTATTACTTCTGGCTCCAGCGGCGAAGGCAAAAGTTTTGTAACTCTCAACCTTGGCATGACCCTAGCCATTGGCGGCAAGAAAGTAGCACTAGTAGGCATGGACCTGCGCAAACCCAAACTGCAACAGTATATAGGCATAGAGGCACCCTCGTCTGGCATTCCAGGCGTCACCAACTACTTGATTGGTAGCGCCGCCATAGAAGAGGTCATACACCTCAGCAACCTGCACAATATGCTGTATTTCATACCTTCTGGCCCTATACCGCCCAACCCGGCCGAACTGCTGTTGCAAGAGCGCGTTGCTGAGTTGTTTGCCCACCTGCGCCAACAATTCGACTACATTATTGTAGATACACCCCCGATAGGACTGGTGTCCGATGCGCTGCTGCTCAACCCACATACCACCGGTGCCTTGTACCTCATCAGGCAGGGCGTCAGCAAAAAGAGCACCTTCCAACTCCTGGACGACCTGTATCAAAACAAAAAACTCAATAATATAGCCATCGTACTGAATGGCGTAGGCTCCAAGGGCAGCTACTACGGGTATGGATACGGCTATGGATACGGCTATGGATACGGATACGGATACGGCTATGGATACGGGTACTACGATGACGAAAAAAAATCAGGCAAGAAAAAACGAATATTTTGAACTCTTTCCAAAAGTTGCGCCAATGGCTGGCTAATCGCACCACTGGGAAAGACGCTTTGCTGCATCATTTCTTCAGTCTGCTGCGTGGTTTGGGCTACCAGCTCCAGCATGTAGTGGACGTGGGTGCCAATCGCGGAACCTGGACGCAACTGACACAGCAGTACTTCCCCAATGCTTACTACACCCTCATCGAACCACAGGCCCAGTTGGCTCCCTTTCTGGAAAATCTGTGCAGGGGCAACGCCAAAATCCGATTTTATCCTGTAGGAGCAGGCAAAATTTCGGGCAACTTACTGCTTTCCGTAGCCCCAAACGATGATAGTTCTACCTTTCGGCTCACGCCTGAGCAAGCACAACATTACGGATACCCACAGGTGGAAGTACCAGTAGTCACCTTAAATGAGCTTCTGGCACAAGATGATTTTCCTCCACCCGACCTCATCAAAATTGATACCGAGGGACTAGACCTGGAGGTGCTGGAAGGAGCAAGCCATTTTCTGGGCAGTACCGAAATTTTCATGGTCGAAGCAACTGTGGGCAATCCCTACTTTGCCAACACGCTACTGAAAGTAGTACATTACATGGATGCCAACGGCTACCGCCTCTTTGACGTTACGGATCTCAATCGCCCATACCAACCACGAGTGCTGTGGCTAACAGAACTGGCCTTCATCAAAAAAGGCGGTTGGATTGACCAGCGCGTGCAAGCCGCCATTCCTACTTGAGCATTTTAAGATGATACCTGTCACTCGACCGTTTCTTCCGCCTCGCCAGAATTACGAACGCTATCTGGAAGGTATCTGGCAGCGCCACTGGCTGACCAACAACGGCCCCTTGGTCAACGAACTGGAGCTTCGCCTTAAAGAATACCTCGACGTGCCACACTTGCTTTTCCTGGCCAACGGCACTATTGCCCTACAAATAGCCATCAAAGCACTAGAACTCAAAGGCGATATCATCACCACGCCTTTCACTTACATAGCTACTGTTTCTTCTATCGTATGGGAAGGATGCCGCCCTGTATTTGCCGATATTCATCCCGAAACCCTCAACATTGACCCCGCCAAAATTGAGGCGGCCATCACGCCCGACACCTGCGCCATTATAGCTACGCATGTATATGGCAATCCCTGCGACATAGAGGCCATAGACGCTATTGCCCAAAAATACAACCTTAAGGTCATCTACGATGCAGCCCATTGCTTTGGCACACAGTACAAAGGACAGTCGGTATTCCGATTTGGTAATATAAGTACTGCCAGCTTCCATGCCACTAAACTATTCCACACTGTGGAAGGCGGCGCCGTATTTTGTCAAGACCCCAATTTGCTCAAGAAAATGGCCTTCTTGCGCAACTTCGGGCACAATGGTCCTGACGACTTTGCCGAGGTAGGTATCAATGGCAAAAATTCAGAAATACACGCCGCCATGGGGCTAGCCATATTGCCTTACATGCCCGATATACTGGCCGCCCGAAAAAGCCAAAGTGCGCGATACGATTACTGGCTCAGCCGACCCGACATTCAAAAAATCCGTATCCATCCGCAGGCTAATTTCAATTACGCCTATTACCCGGTGCTTTTTCAGGACGAACGCACCCTGCTGCGCGTAGTGCAAAACCTGGAAAGTGCACGCATCATGCCTCGAAGATATTTTTACCCCTCACTGAATACTATAGCTGTGTATCCACCTGCCAGGCTACCAGTCAGCGAAGATGCCGCCCGCCGGGTATTATGCCTGCCACTGTACCATAGCCTCTCCGACGAGGAAGTGGACCTCATTTGCCGCATCATTTTGCGCACCCTCCAATACGATTGACTCCCCTGTGTATGAACATCCTCATCACAGCCATTGGATCTTTTGCAGCGGAATCAGTGATAACCACCCTGCTGAACAGGCCAGGTACTCAAGTGATTGGATGCGATATGTATCCCTCCACCTGGAACACCAACTCCGCCCTGGTGCGCCATTTCTATCAAATACCGCCGGCACGCGAGGAAACTGCCTTTTTGCAGGCCCTACTCGACATTTGCCGGCGCGAATACATTGACATCATTTTCCCTCTGACTGACCCCGAGGTGGATATCCTCTCTGCACAGCGGGAAGTATTTGCCCAGGAAGGTGTGCAAATTGCACTGTCGCCTGCTGCCGAAATTGCGATTTGCCGCGACAAATGGCTGCTGTTCAAAAAATTTCAGCACGACCCTGCAGTACACGTCATTCCGACAAAGGAGTTGAATGAGTACCCCATTGGCGCCGTCCAGCTCCCGCTCTTAATCAAGCCGCGCCGTGGCCGCAGCAGTGAAGGTCTTCGCATTGTAAACACCCTGGATGAGTTTGCACTCTGGCAGCGCACACTACAGGATTTTATCGTACAGCCTTTTCTGCCGGGCTACGTCCACGTGGTAGATGTAGTAAGACAGGCCGATGGCTCATCCGCGGTGGCGCTAGCGCGAAAAGAACTGATCCGCACCAAAAACGGTGCTGGGATGAGCGTAGAAACCGTCAATGACCCCACACTCTTACACGCTGCTCATCATATTGCAAATGAGCTAAATATCTGCGGCTGCATAAACATTGAGTTTATTTACCACAACCATCGCTTCTACCTGATGGACATCAACCCGCGCTTCTCTGCTGGCATAGCCTTCTCCATAAAGGCAGGCTACGACGTAGTAAGCAACCACCTGAACTGCTTTACCAACACCCGCATAGAAGCACAGCCACCTTTTCAGCCGCTCACCATGGCCCGAAAACTCGTAGAGGTCATCACCTTCTCACCCTGATCTCCCAGTACCCGCCTGCTCACAAAGTCTCAAAGCCTCATTAGTACAAAAATGTCCAAAATTACGCTCAACAACCAGCAATCCTGGGACGAAAAGTGGCCTGAAATTTTCGACCACTATCAGCAAGATCTTCGGCATGCTTACTACATCCGAGCATTGAAAAACCCCAACGAGCATAAACTCCTGGAGATTGGCGCAGGTAGCTTTCGCGACATGGCGCAACTCTGCCGCTGGGGTATTGATTGCCATGGCGTGGACTACTCTGCCGAAGCCGTAAAACTCGCTCAAAAGCAATTCCCGAAGTTGGCACATAAAATCAGCCAGATGGATGCTTTCCATTACACTTTCGGCGATGCATCCTTCGACCTTACCTACCACAATGGCGTCTGGGTACTCTTTTCCGACGATGACATCAAAAAACTCGCCTTAGAGCAAGCACGCATCAGCAAGTACCGTATGATAGCTACCGTACACAATGCTCACAACCAGGGTTTTGTCTCTTACTTTGAGCGCATGGCCCAAAACGACCCGCTGTACCAGATTCGCTTTTTCACCGTAGATGAAATGCGCGCGCACCTCTCTGCCGTATCGTCCCGAATCACTATTGTACCAGTAGGCAAAGGCAAAAAGCGCCACGAAGACTGGCTCATAAAAAAAGGATTGGGAAGCCCGAGCATTCTGCGGCCATTCTTCAATCTGACTGGCCAGACCTTCCTGAAGCAGAGTGAACGCTTGCTCTGCATTGCAGAATTATGACCCCCAAATGCGCTCCGAAGCCGACATAAAACAATCCTGGAACTGCCAGGATGCACCCTTGGTCAGTGTAACCTGCACCACATACAACCACGAGGCCTGGATCGAAAAAGCTATTGAAGGATTTTTGATGCAGCAAACCACCTTCTCTTTTGAAATCATCCTTCACGACGACGCCTCTACCGATAAAACACCTGACATCATTCGCCACTATGCACAACGCTACCCCACCTTGATCCGACCAATCCTCCAGAAAGAAAACCAATGGATGGGCAAGGGGATCAATGCTACCGCTGCCTACGTATGGCCTGCCGCCCGCGGGCGATACATAGCCTGGTGCGAAGGCGACGACTACTGGACCGACCCACTCAAACTCCAAAAACAAGCAGACTTCCTGGAAGCGCACCCCGACTACAACCTTTGCTTTCACCCGGTACATGTACTGCAAGGTGACCAACTGCTCCCCGACTGGATTACCCGGCCGCCTGCTGTTGATACCAACATCCTCGACTTTGCCCGGTACGGCAACTTCATACACACACCATCTGTGATGATGCGCAACAATTTCTTGCCCATGCCGGAATGGATGCACCGGATTGCCTTTGGTGATTTTCCTACTTACATGCTATGCCTGCAAAACGGCAAAGCGCACATGCTGGCCGATTGCATGGCCGTATATCGCTACGGCGCTGGTTTGCACTCCACGCAAGCCCTCATCAAAAAGTACCAAGACGCTATACACACTTTCCAATTAATAGCAGACCACTTCGACGGCGAAGTCCGGCAAATACTGATAGACAGAATTTTCAAAATGAAAGCCAGTGTTACGCTACGCGCTCTAGCGCATTCTCCCGCCGCCGCCTGTAAACTTATGAAGCTGTATTGGCAAAATTTTCCTTCATTCCTCATGGCATTGGCAAAAATTTTAACCAGTAAAGTTTCAGAGCGCTTTCATCCCGCTTGAATAGCTGTGCAAAAACTATTTCTTAGCATGTTGTTTGTGGAAAGCCCTGCCCCTGTACCAGCGCTAATGTCCAGCCAATTCAGAGGGTCTATGCTCAAGCAACAATCTGTCTTGCCTTCTTAAATCAATAAGCAATTGGAACACTGGAGCGTCATAAAACCCTCCCGCGGATGGCAAATGGTGGACGTTAAGGAGTTGGTACGCTACAAAGACCTGCTCTACTTCCTCATCGTCAGAGGCATCAAAGCCCGCTATGCCCAATCTGTGCTGGGCGTCAGTTGGGCCGTCATACAGCCCCTGTTTACCACGCTGGTATTTACGGTCATATTTGGCAACCTCGTACAAGTCAATTCCGACGGCGTGCCCTACATCGTGTTCAGCTTTACAGGAATGCTGGCCTGGAATTTCTTCGCCAACACGCTGACCGAAAGCGCCAACAGCCTGGTGAACAATGCTTCTATGATCACCAAGGTGTATTTTCCACGCCTGGTACTCCCCCTGAGTGCCGCGTTGGCCAAGCTGCTCGATTTCATCATCGGCCTCGTGGTATTGTGCGGTTTTCTCATCTGGTTTCGCATGGTGCCCTCCGCAGAGATATGGATGTTTCCGGTGCTGCTGCTCATTCTGCTGATGTGTTCGCTGGGCATCGGCATGATCCTTTCCGCCATGTCTGTCCAATACCGCGACGTCAAGCATGCCCTGAGTTTTCTGGTACAACTGCTGATGTATGCTGCGCCGGTGGTCTATGCCACTTCCGTCATCCCGGAGAAATGGCAGTTCTGGTACAGCCTCAACCCAATGGTGGGCGTCATCGAAGGCTTTCGGGCTATCTTCCTGCGCAGCATCCCATTCCCGTGGCATTGGGTGCTCCGCAGCGGCTTGGTTGCTTTAATTATTTTTACAGGGGGCGCGCTCTATTTCAGAAGGATGGAGCGAGTGTTTGCGGATGTGGCATAAGTCATGCGGGCCGCGCCGTAATAAAAGGAGAGAAGAATTACACAGAATTTACATATAAATCCACATGCTGCGCTTCGTGTGCACTGCTCCTCTACAACGACAGCAAACACCGATATGAAAAACAGCCCTGATATATGCACATCATAGAAAAAGAACTGAGCGACCTCATCTTCGACAGTGCGCTGACTGTACACAGGGAATTAGGGCCAGGGCTTTTGGAACGAGTTTATCAGGAGTGTCTAAAATACGAATTAAATCATCGAGGACTGCAAGTAGAATCTGAAGTTGCACTCCCGGTGATGTATAGAAACGTCTATCTCGATTGTGGTTACCGCCTTGACCTGATAGTCAATAAAAAGATCATTATCGAGGTCAAATCCATGAAAGCTATCGAGCCTGTGCACAAAGCCCAACTCCTCACTTACCTCAAACTCTACCCTGCTCAGCTGGGTATTCTTATTAATTTTAATGTTGAATTGCTCAAGAACGGATATGTAAGGCTTGTAATATAAATATAGTATTTCGCCCCTACCACCCGCCCATTTATACACCACAGAGACACGGAGTACACAGGGCATGAAACCCCGTGCCCCCGTGCCCCCGTGGTAAAAAAATAAACGGAGTACACAGGGCATAAAACACCGTGCCCCCGTGCCCCCGTGGTAAAAAAATAAACGGAGTACACAGGGTATAAAACACCATGCCCCCGTGCGTTTTCCGGTCAAATCGGATTATCTCAGATAGCATCATGAATCCCGTCATCAAAGTCGAAAACCTCTCCAAACGCTACCGCATCGGCCTCAAGGAAAAGCGCGCCGACACCCTGGCTGGGCAGTTGGGGAATATCCTACGCGCTCCGCTAGATAACTTCCGCCGCCTGCGCGAGCTTAGCAAATTCGGCGAAGACGACGAATCCGTCTTTTGGGCGCTTAAAGACATCAACTT
>CALLPI010000008.1 GCA_938015595.1 uncultured Saprospiraceae bacterium
AGACGAGCGCTGGGTCACCTACAAAGGCGTCAAAGTCCTCGCCTTCTCCTTCGAGTTCCTCACCAACGCCACCCTGCCCGACTACCTCGGCCTCGGCAAAGGCGCCAGCGTAGGATGGGGCGTGGTGAAGGGCGTGGGAAAAAAAACGCCACATAAAACGCCTGATAAATTAGCATGAAAAAACACCTACCCTTCACCGCTATGAAAAATCAACCGTACTTTTGGTTTTACTTAGCCCTGCTACTTCTCTTGGGCTTATGGGGCTATTTCATGTGGGCATCCTATGGCCACCTGCCCGATACCGTCGAAAAGCTGAAAAAAGAGGTAGCATTGTTGAAAATGTCGCCGGACTCGGCCGCCAATAGCGCCGCCCTCGACTTGCAGAGGTTGGATTTCAAGATAGATCGGGTAGAGACCGAAATCCGAAAAGATTTTTTCCTGCTTCAAAAACTTGGGCTACCGCTTACTGTCATCGCCTTTGCCCTGACGTTTTGGTCGGTTTACAAGTCGGCGCTTGGATTTGCCTTGCAAAAAGCAAAAGAAACGGTAGATCGTTACTATCTGCCGGATGAAGAGCGCTTCAAACGCGAGAAAAAATTGCTCGTGCTGACGAAAGAAGGTGGCGATTCCGGTTTTATGCGCAAACTGCTCCACGACACGGGCTTTTTGGCCGTATCAACCATCTCGACCAATGTGAAGCAACTGAACGAGGAAACATTGCGCAAAATCTTGGACGGCAATAAGTACGACCTGATTTTGCTGAACAACGAAAATGCCGCGTTTGAGGATGATGAAATCCGAACCTGTCACAGCAAAACGCCAGACTTCACCATGATTTTCAGTTTCAATAAAAACTTGCCCACCGACATCGTAGCATCCCATCGGGCGGCTTCTGCCAACTTCAAATCTCAGATATACGGCAACCTCATCAACGCCCTCAAATACCAACAATATTTGCGTCAACCGTCCACCACCAAACAGGCATAAATATGGAAACCATTGCGTTTAACTGTCGCTTTATTACCCCTGCTTTCCTCGGCGGCGCCAACCCCAAAGGCACACCCGAACTGCGCGCGCCCTCTATTAAAGGGGCGCTGCGGTTTTGGTGGCGGGCGATGAAGGGGCATTTAGTTCAAGCAGATGACAATGGCAAACCAACCTTTCAAAGCCTTTTGAAAAATGATGAATTACTCTTCGGAGGGATAAACCAAGTTAAGCAAAAAAGCCCCCTCACTATTAGAGTTGTAGAGAGAGACATGCGATATACCAAAGGCGGGGATATTTTTCGAGGAAATCAGATAGAAGGTATTGAGTACTTGTTCTATTCTTTGAAACGCTACAGAAAGGATGACTTGGGATTTGACAGTTGTAGCAAATTTGAGGTCATTTTCTCTTGTCGGGAGGGAAATCGGGATGTTTTATTAAAAGCCCTTGCGTCCTTTTGGTTGCTGGTTAATCTTGGCAGTTTAGGTACGCGCGCGAGGCGCTGCGCAGGCGCATTTTGCATTGATTCTATTGAAGATGAAAAAGGTATTTTGAAAAATCAATTCTCATTTTTTCCAGAAAGTACCGAAACCACAATTACATTTTTAAACTCCAACTTTACAAAGATAAAGCGATTGATTGGCGCAACTGATCCTATTTTGTTTAAAGAGTATAGTTTGTTGAATCAAGAAGCACCTGCTTATCTGAGCAAATCAACCTTTAAGACTTGGCAGGAAGCTGTTAACGATATAGGAAATGAAATGAGGACAATAAGAAAAGGCAAAACCAGTCCAATAAAAGCCAATCGAACTTTCACCATGGAAACGTTGGATAAAAAGGCTGCGTTTGGTATTTCAGTTGGTGTTTTTAGTGACAATTCTGTAACTTTTGAAGAAAATAAGCGCCGAGCGAGCCCCATCTATCTTTCAGTAGTGTTCAATAAAAACACCCAAAAATTCCATTGGATAGTAACTCATCTCGAAGGCGCGTTTATGCCTAATGATGACAAGATTGTATTCACCAGTAAGAATCGGAATGTTCGCATTAAAAATTTCAATTGGTCACATGAGGACGACAGCCTTTTGAAATCTTTTATGAATAAAATAAAAACAAAAGCCCAAAAGATATGACCCACCTCTTCCTCTTCACCCTCGGCCCCGTCCAATCCTTCATCGCGCAAGCGCGTAAGGTACACGACTTGTATAGCGGCAGCCGGATTTTGTCGCAGTTGTGCAAGGTCGCTGCGGAGCACTTCGAGAATAAGCATGGAGGGAAAGTCATTTTCCCCGCCATCAACAGCGATGCCATTCCCAACCGATTTCTCGGAAAAATCACCACTGATAACGACCTGAACAGTATCGGAAAATCGGTTGCAGATGCTGTCCAAGACTGCTGGAGAAAAAAATTTGACGAACAGATTGCAGAACCGCTAAGCCTGAATGGCGCAGTCGATCGCAAAGCCAAAAGCCAAATCGAACAACACCTCGACATTCAGTGGCTATTTCAGCCGCTGCCTGAAAATTATACGGACGAAGACTACCGCAAAGCCTATGATGAGTTGAACAAAAACCTCAACGCCATCAAAAACACCCGACCGTTTTTCACCACCGAAGAAAAAGGCAGAAAATGCAGCCTGGATGGCGAGCGGAATGTGATTTTTTATCGGAAGACGCCCAAACAACAAGAGGAGAAAACCAATGACGACCTTCAAAATGGCAATCCGCTTTTTTCAACGGACAACATAGTTTTTAATTACAATGACGAGGATAGCATCATCAAACTTCGCCACTTGCAGCCCGGCGAGGGTTTGAGTGCGGTCAGTATGCTCAAAAGATTTCAGGATTTTGACTCAGGCGACTTCCCGGACACGGCAGAGTTTGCCCTTGCGGACACTATGCACCAGGTAGGCGCAGAGCACCTTTCAAAAATGACTAAACTTTTCGACCACGACCATCCCAAACACCTCAACTGGCAACTGTTTTTTGAAGAAAACCTGAACGAGCGATATTTTGAGAAACAAAGATTGCCTACCCGTGAACTCGACGCTGCGAAAGAAATTCAAAAAGCGTTGGCGGATAAAGCCAAAGCGCACGGCCGCAAACTCGAAAAATACTACGCCCTCGTCGTTTTCGACGGCGACCACATGGGCGAGTGGTGGAAAGGCGCTCGCCTGAAACCCGGCGTGAAGTTGGAGGATTTCCACAAGGACCTGACGAGAAAACTGGCAGCTTTTGCCCAGGCGGTGCGGGCCGAATATTCAAAAGACAAGCACCGCGGCTGGGTCATTTACACCGGCGGCGATGATTTCCTTGGCTTTTTCAACTTGCATCATCTGGTAGGGGCTTTGGACTTTCTGCGCGATACCTATCAAAAGATTGTTCACGAACCACTCTCTGACCGGATTGGGGAAGACCACAAACTGACCTTTTCCGCCGGGGTTTGTATAGCGCATTACAAAGAGCCGCTCTCGCTGGTGCTTGCACAAGCCCGCGAGTTGGAACACAAAGCCAAAGAAGTGGATGAAAAGAAAAAGAACGCAATCGGCAACAGTGCCAAAGAATTGGATGAAAAGAAAAAAAACGCCATCGGTATAGGGGTCATACCCGGCAGCGGTCAAATCGCCGAAGTGGTGCTGCCCTTTGAAGATTTCCCGAACCTCGGCGCCGTCATCGAGGCCTTAAAAACCCCTGATTTCTCTAACGCTTTTGTCAGCAAGGCAAGGGCCGAACTGGCGGCTTTTGTTGACGACGACGGCGAAATAAACGAAGCGCTTTTGCCCACTTTGCTCGACCGCGCAGTGAGCCGCGCTTGCAACCTGACGAAAAACGAGGGCGAATCCGACGAGGATTTTATGAAGCGAAAAAAAGAGAAAGTAGAGCCACTGCAAACCGCAGTCAAAAACTTGCTCAACGCGCCGAACCAAAAACTCAACGCCTTTTTCGACGCGCTCGACATAGCCGATTTCATCGAGCGCCAAACCCATATTTCTCCCACCAAAAACGAACCGGCTGAACATGAAACTACAACTTGACGCCCTCGATCCGCTCTTTTTCCGCGATGGACGACCTTTTGCGCTTGGCGAGGAGTCGTATGCCGAGGGCATCTTCCCGCCCTTGCCCTCCACCGTGCGCGGCGCGCTGCGCTCGATGTGGATAGCCGAACGCCTCAGCGCCCCCAATGCCGACAAAGATACCTTGGCCGGCGCCTCAAGCAGCATCGAACTGACCTATTTTGGCTTGGGAATTGCGGGCAAGCCCGTCTTCCCTGCGCCCCTCGATTTGTTTTTCCCAGAAACTAAGAAGGGCATACCTGCCGAGCCAATGAAATTGATGGGCAAAATATCGGCCTCATCTTGCCCGCCAGAAGTGAGCCACCTTTTCAGGGCAGAAGCAGACGGAAAAACGGAATCCGTACATGGGCATTTGCTCGATTTTGAAGCGATGCAACGCTACGTGAATGGCGATAATTCGGCTCATTTTAGGACCATACGCCTCTCGGAATTCGTCAAACATGAGCACAAAATAGGCATCGGGCGCGACCGCGAAACCAATCGAACCAAAGAGGGCTTGCTTTTTCGCCTCGTCGCCAATCGTTTTGAGGACGAAAAACACGGTGGGCTAAGCCTTTTGGTGGAATTGAACGCGCCCAAATTGCAGCCCCTGAAGGTCGAGGAACACGCCGTGCTCCCCCTCGGCGGTGAGCGGCGCAGCGTGACGGCAAAACCCACGAGCGAGCATTTCCTCCCGGAAAAGCCAAGCATTCAGGGAAAATATGTAAAAATCGTCTTGCTCACACCGGCGCTCTGCGGCTCGTGGTTTCCCACAATTTCAGGACTAACCCTGGTGGCAGCATCCCTTGGAAAACCGATTTCCGTTGGTGGCTGGGATGTGCTGAAGCAAGAACCCAAGCCCATGCGCCGCGCCATACCCGCCGGAAGTGTTTTTCTCTACAAGGCCGAATCCGAAGCAAAAGCCAATGAAATAGCCAAACAACTGCGCGGCAAATCACTCTGCACCCCCGTCGAAGACCAACGGAACGGCTTTGGCCTTTACATCGTCGGTCAACCTTTCAACCATCAAATTCCAGCATAATGTTTCAGATCGTAAAACCCATTTTTTTTATCTGCGAAACGCCCCTTCACGCGGGCGCAGGCGGAGGCATCGGCACGGAGTTGCCCATTCAGCGCGAAGCGCACACGCTTTTTCCGAAAGTAGAAGCCTCGGGTATCAAAGGCGCCTTTCGGGATGTTTTCGAGCGCACATTCAAGAAAAACGGTAAAAACAACACCGACCCGGATTTAGTAGCCGTTTTTGGTCACCCTACAGAGGGCGACCAAAACGCGGGTGCGCTCGGCTTAACGGATGCGCGGCTTTTGCTTTTTCCCGTGCGCAGTAGGCGCGGCGTATTCGCCTGGACGACCTGCCCGCGTGTGCTCACCCGTTTTGAGCGCGACCTGCGCGTAAGCGAGGCAAACGGCGGCAGTGCTGCGGTAAAAAACTTGGCGGATTTGGTGAAAGCGGTACCCAAAGATAAAAGCACCGTGCCTCCAAACGGCGTTATCGCCAATGGAAATGTCTTTTTGGAAGAATACAGCATCGCTGTAGATGTAGATCATGCAACGGGAACACTCGCCACCAATCTGGCGGAGTTGCTTGGCATACCGGAGTTGCCTGCACAGTTTGTAATCATCCCGGATGAGTATTTTTCAGATTTTGTGCAGCACAATACCGAAGTCCACACCCGCATCCGCATTGGCGACGACGGCGTTGTGGAGGATGGCGCCTTGTTCTCCGAGGAGCATCTGCCTGCTGAAAGTGTGCTTTACTCCTTAGCCATGGCGCACCCGGAATTCAAAAGCGGCGGGCGGAATGCGCAAGCCATTCTCGACATCTTTCACAACAACCTGCCCGAAATCGTCCAAATCGGCGGCAACGCCACGCTCGGAAAGGGCATCGTTCGCATCACCAAACCTTTCTTTGAACAATGAGCAAGCCACAAAATCTTGAAGCCAAGCGGGCTTTGAAGGCGTTCACTTTTGCTGAAATTGGGAACAAAAAGCAGAAGGACACCAAAAACAAATTCAACTATTCAGCAGCTGTACAAGAGTTGCCGTCCATGATTCGCATGAACGGCTTGCGAGCGACCATGGCTTTTTTCTATTCAAAATATTCAAAAGAAGATCAGCATCAGATGGTCTTTGAAAATGTGCGCGATTGGTTCAACGATGAAGACGAGCCGACAAAGTTCATGCGAGCAAAACTTCAAGCGTCGCCTGAAAATCAAAAGCCTGCCGGTTTTATGAAAATCTTGCTGGAATTGACCGACGATGAGTACCGCATCGTGCAAGCCGAAGTCCTGACGCTGGCCAATTGGATGATTCGCTTTGTAAAAAACGACAACATGAATGCCTCCTCAACAAAAACAACAACCGATGATACTGAGCAACCTCAAACTTGAATCGTTCGACCACAACCGCAATGCTATACTGGTCGAAGCGGATGGCCAGCGACGAAAAGTCTCTGCCTCGGCGGAAGTGCTGAAAAAAGCCTTCATCACCCGCGCTTGGCTCGACCGGACATTGGCCAACTGCGCCGTCGGCAAATGCAGGCTCGAAGCGAAAGTCGAGCTACGCGGCCATCAATTCATAGCAACTCAAGTCTGGCTCGCCATGGAAAGAAGCGTCCCAAATGAACCCAAAAGTGTGTTCAAAAATTTTGGGCTTGAACTCAACAAGCCTCAAATGGGCAAGTTAGCTAAGCGGTTTTACGAAGTGGAATTATCGAAAACGGAAAAGTTTCGACCAGACCTCTGCAACTTCCGTTTCGATAATGATTTTTTAGAAAAACTTGCTTTCCGAAATTTAAAAAATGCCGCAGCAATCGCCCCCAGCGGGTTGATTCAGGCGGACTTCACACCTGACTGGCGTATGGTCACGGGCATGGGCGAGGCGTCGGTCTATGAGACAAACATGACTCTGCACCCAATTTATGGCATACCCTACATCCCGGCTTCGAGCATCAAAGGCATACTGCGTCATTATTTAAGTGAGTTAGAAGAAGGCAAAGCGTACATTGAACAGATTTTTGGCAAAAACGATCAAGATTCCAGTACCGGAAAACCTGTGCGTGGTCAGTATATTTTCTTCGATGCCTTTCCAACCAAAGCCCCGCGCATCGAATTGGACGTGATGACCCCTCATTACCCCAAATACTACAGCGAAGGCAAGCCTCCCGCCGATTGGCAAAGCCCAACCCCTATCCACTTTTTGACCGTCGGCCAGGGAACGCCCTTTCGATTCCTGATTGGCTTGCCCGACAACAATTTAAAGCAGCAATTAGAAACTTGGTTGAAAGAGGCTTTAACGACCAGAGGCCTCGGCGCCAAAACCGCCGTAGGCTACGGCTACTGGAAGACCTACGATACTCACAATATATGAACATCTCTTTATCTACAGTTTGCATCCTCGTCATTTGCCAAAATGCTCATGACCAACAATATCTCGAAGACTTTTTCGAGCGTATCGAAGGCTTGCCTAAACCCGATTTTGTATCTGGCACAGTAAAGCGGGTGGCAGACAAATATAATTTTATCGTGTTTAGCGGGCACCTGCTGGGCGAATTGCGCAGTGAAGCGGACATTCTTCAACTTCCGGGGGATGAGCAGTATCACCTTTCTCTGCTGGATTACTGCTTAGAAAAGACTGCAAAATACATCGTTTATTTCGGGAAATACTACTACAAACTGAATCAGGAACGCTGTACTTCGGCCAATTCTAAGTTCACTCTTTTCGCTCGCATCCGCGAGTTGATTGACTTCCTCAACTGCTACAAAACCTAAGTCATCCCCACGCGCCTCCTTCGTCTTGTTTTCGACATTGCTAACACAACAGCGGCGGCAGCGCCGCGCCCGTCCCCGGGCAAAACAACCTGACGATGATGCAGACCTGCATCGATCAAATACTCGCCGACCTGCGCGACCGCTGCGACAAGCAGCAGCCTGGCCGGATGGCATGGATATGCAAGTGGGGGGGGTTATCTTTGCTCTTAATCTTAAGAGATGGCAACCGAGAGAAGTGTTGTCTGTCTGAAGTTGGGAATGGTAACTACAGTGCGTAAAATTTCGAGTGAAAGCGTTTGGGAGGAGTTTTTCAATGCCATGGTGTATTGGAACAAGCTCCGCTTGGCCTCGGCAAAAGAGCAATTTGAGCGAGCGTGGTTCAGATTGCGCAAGCTGGGGGTATAGCATCAGGTTGTATAGAGCCGTACAAAGACAAGTGGAGGCACAGCTTCGAGGTGTTAGACCTGGCAAACGGCAATTTAGTCGGAGCTTTTTATTTTACCGATTATCTTTGCTGCTTCATTAAGAGAAGCGGACATTACTTAACTTTTGCCAAGCTATGTATCCGACGTATAAAAACCTTCATTTGCCCGACATAGACAAGGAGATACTCCAGTTCTGGCAGGAGCACCAGGTTTTTCAAAAAAGCATTGATCAACGCCAAGGCGCGCCCAGCTTTGTCTTCTACGAAGGGCCGCCCTCTGCCAATGGCAAGCCGGGTATTCACCACATCATTGCGCGCACCATCAAGGACTTGTTTTGTCGGTATCAAACCCTCAAGGGGAAGCGTGTAGAGCGCAAAGGGGGCTGGGATACGCATGGCCTGCCTATTGAACTGAGCGTGGAAAAAGAACTTGGCATTACGAAGGAGGACATTGGCAAAACCATTTCGGTAGAAGCGTATAACCGCAAGTGCCGCGAAACCGTGATGCGCTTTAAAGACGAATGGGACGACATCACCCGCAAAATGGGCTACTGGGTGGATCTGGAGCACCCCTACATCACCTTTGAGAACAGCTACATCGAGAGCGTGTGGTGGCTGCTGCGCCGCCTCTATGATAAGGGCCTGCTGTACAAAGGCTATACCATTCAGCCGTATTCACCGGGGGCCGGCACGGGGCTGAGCACCCATGAGCTCAATATGCCCGGCGCGTACAAAGAGGTGACCGACACTACGGTGGTAGCGCTGTTCAAGGTAATAAAGGACGAGCGCTCTGCTTTCCTTTTTGACACCGGAGATGAAGATGTGCGCATCGCCGCCTGGACTACCACGCCCTGGACGTTGCCCTCCAACACTGCCCTCACCATAGGAAAACATATTTCCTACATAAAGGTGAAAACCCAAAACCCCTACACCGGCGCTGCCGTCAGCGTCATTATGGCTCAGGAACTCGTACCCCGCTGGATGGGTGGCAAGAATCAGCCCCCCATACTGGAGCAGTCGGCTCCGTTGGCTGTCGCCCAACTCAGAGACATCCGCTACGAACCCCTGTTGGACTTTGGGAACCCCATTGAGCCCCTGCTTGGATACGACGGCCAGTTTCATACCGATGCTTATCGCATATTGATCGGCGATTTTGTCACTACTGAAGACGGTACCGGTGTAGTGCACACTGCGCCCAGCTTTGGTGCTGACGACATGCGCGCCGCCAAGGCCAATGGCATCGGCGCCCTGACTCTGGTAGACAAGCAGGGCAAGTTCAAAGATACCGTCGGAGAGTTTTCCGGGCGCTACGTCAAAAACTACGCTGACGACCCTCACTGGCAAAATGTGGATATAGACATTGCCGTACATCTCAAACAAACAGGCAAGGCACTCAACGTGCAAAAGTACGCGCACAACTATCCGCACTGCTGGCGCACCGACAAGCCTGTACTCTACTACCCCCTCGACAGTTGGTTCATCAAAGCCTCCGCTTTCAGGGAGCGCATGTACGAACTCAACAAAACTATCAACTGGAAACCCGCTGCTACCGGTGAAGGGCGCTTTGGCAAGTGGCTGGAAAACCTTCAGGACTGGAACCTCTCCCGATCGCGCTACTGGGGCATCCCCCTGCCGATATGGCGCACCGAGGATGCCGCGCACGAAAAGTGCATTGGCTCTTTGATGGAACTGGAGCGCGAGATAGAGAAAGCCAACCTGGCGCTTGGCCTGAGGCAGACCATCCCCAGTGATCTGCACCGGCCCTTTATAGACGAGGTAGTATTGGTCTCTGACGACGGCAGACCCATGTACCGGGAAGCTGACTTGATTGACGTGTGGTTTGACAGTGGCGCCATGCCCTATGCTCAGTGGGGCCTGGATCCGGAAAAGCTGAAAAAAGGCGACGAACGACCTTTCAAAGCGCCCTTCGACAAAATGTTTCCTGCCGACTTGGTTGCAGAGGGCGTAGATCAGACCAGGGGCTGGTTTTACACCCTGCATGCCATTGCCGTGATGGTGTTCGACAGCATAGCATACAGAAATGTGGTGAGCAACGGCTTAGTACTCGACAAAGACGGCAACAAAATGTCGAAACGCCTGGGCAATGCCGTTGACCCCTTTGCCACGATTGCCACATTCGGTGCCGACGCCACGCGCTGGTACATGATCTCCAACGCCGATCCCTGGGAGAACCTCAAGTTCAACACCGACGGTATCGTAGAGAGCCGCAACAAGTTCTTCGGCACGCTTTTCAATACTTACAATTTCTTTGCGCTGTATGCCAGCATTGACGGCTTTGTCATGTACGAGCACGAGGCAATACCCTATGCGGAGCGCTCGGAGCTAGATCGCTGGATCATCTCCAGGCTCTACCATTTGGTAGCCGACTACCGCGAAGCCATGGACGACTACGAGCCTACTAAGGCCTGCCGCGCCGTGGAGGAATTTGTGGACGAACACCTCAGCAATTGGTATGTGCGCCTGTCGCGCCGCCGTTTCTGGAAAACCGCCACGGAAGACGATGGCAAAGATAAGCTGGCTGCATACCAGACGCTCTTCGAGTGCCTCATGGTGACGGCCCAACTCACCGCTCCAGTAGCCCCCTTCTTTTCCGACTGGATGTATCGCAACCTCACCACTCCCCTTCGCGACAAAGCCAAAGCCACCGGCATGCCCCTACTCTACGAGTCCGTGCATCTCACCGACTTGCCGCAGCCGCAACCTCACCTAGTGGACAAGGCGCTGGAGCAACGCATGGACTATGCTCAGCGCATCTGCTCCCTGGCGCTGTCTTTGCGCAAGCGCGAGAAAATCCGCGTACGTCAGCCCCTGCGCAAAATTCTGCTGCCCATTCTCGACCCTGATTTCCAGGCACAGGTAGAGGCGGTGGCGGAACTCGTGCGCGCCGAAATCAACGTCAAGGCTATTGAGTACGTGAGCGATACATCTGGCATCATCACCAAAAAGGCCAAGCCCAATTTCAAAACCCTCGGCAAGCGTCTTGGCAAGGCTATGAAAGCCGCTACTGACGCCATTGCTGCTTTGAGCCAGGAGCAAATTGCCGCCTTTGAACGCCAGCAAGGCATAACCCTAACACTTGACGGCCAGGAATTCAAACTTGGACTGGAAGACCTCGAAATCCTTACTGAAGATATCCCCGGCTGGATGGTAGCCTCCGACGGCGAACTCACGGTAGCCCTTGATGTGACCATTACCCCAGAGTTGGAAGCCGAGGGCATAGCCCGCGACCTGGTGAACCGAATTCAAAATATCCGCAAGGAGCGCGACTTCAACGTTACGGATCGCATTATTGTGCAGTTTGAGCGCCAGGAGTTGATTGAGCCGGCAGTAGCCCAATTTTCTACTTACATCAAAAGCGAAACACTGGCCGACGATATCTGCCTGGAGGAAACACTGCCCCATGGCGAAGAGGTAGAAATTGCTGCCGAGGTACCAGTGCGCATCGCGGTGCAGCGGGTAGAAAATTGACGCCTTATCTTTTTGTATGATGTAAGCCTTTCGGGGCGTTGTGTTATTCCAAAACTTCAAGAGCAACATGAAAAAAAATTGGTGTTGGATATGGCTATGCAGTATGGGTTGTACGGTGAGCAGCTTGGCGCAAAGCGAGGCAAAACTCGCCGATAAACTCTGGTTTGGCGGAGGCTTCAACCTGGGTATCAATGGTGGTACAGGACAAAGCGCTTTTGGCATTGGCCTGTCGCCTATGGTGGGGTATAAGTTGGGCGGGCCTTTCTCCGCGGGGCCGAGGGTAGCGGTCAATTACACTCATTTTAGGGTGCGCTTGCCCAACAACCAGGTGGCCAAGGCCAATCCCGTTTCCTGGGCAGCTGGCGTGTTTGGGCGCGTCAAGTTTTTGCGGCAGGTTTTTGCGCATGTAGAATACGAACTGGCAGAAGACGCCTTTATTGGCAACATCACCACTGCCAACGGCCTTGAAATCTTCCGGCGGCAAACAGGTAATACCTACATCGGGGTAGGGTACAACAGCGGAGGTATCTTTGCCTCCGACATCACCCTGCTCTACAACCTTACGCCACCACCCAATGAGCTGGTGCCGCCGTTCACTTTGCGCTTTGGCTTTACCTATAGGTTTTGAAAATGCTGAAGACTGACTACCTGCTTACCCCAGGCACTATCCGCAACCTGAGCCCACTTTGCAGGGTTTTGCGTATGTTTGCCGCGTTATGAGAGTGTTTTACGAACTGAGCACCCTACCTGCCTTTCGCAACGCTGTGGTCACTATTGGCTCCTTCGACGGCGTGCATGCCGGCCACCAGGAAATTCTTCGCCAAGTGAATCAGTTGGCCGCCCAGGTTGATGGCGAGAGCGTAGTAGTGACCTTCCATCCGCACCCTCGCGAAATCGTCTATCCGCAAGACAAGCGGCCCCTGCGCTTGCTCACCACCATCCAGGAGCGCATCGAACTCTTCGATCGCTACGGCGTACAAAATATAGTGGTAGTACCTTTTACGGTAGAGTTTTCCCAGCTCAGCGCCGACGAATACATCCAGAAGTTTCTTATCGGTGCTTTCCAACCCCGCTACATTGTGGTGGGCTACGACCATCGCTTTGGCCTCAATCGTCAGGGCGATATTCACTATCTGCGCTGGTATGGCGCTGAGGCAGGTTATGAAGTACTGGAAATTGAGCGCCAGGTTATTGACGACAATGCTGTAAGTTCCTCCAAAATTCGCCAGGCTGTGGAGCAAGGCGATATGGTAACGGCCCACAAACTCATGGGGCACTTCTACGGCATACGGGGTAAGGTAGTGCGGGGGCAAAACATCGGTATGGAGTTAGGTTTTCCTACCGCCAACCTCGACACTGGCACGCCCAACAAACTCATCCCGGCCGACGGCATCTACGCCATTTTTGCCCGACACCAGGGCGTGCGTTATGGAGGGATGCTCTACATTGGCACCCGGCCTACCCTGACTATGTACCACAACCGCACCATCGAAGCGCATTTGTTTGGATTCAGACAAAGTATATATGGCCACGAACTCCAACTCGAACTGGTAGAACGCATCCGCGACGATGCTGCGTTCCAAAATCTCGAAGCGCTGCGCCAACAGTTGGAAAAAGATAAACTGGCTGCCATGGCGGTGCTGAGCCGGTATGGGTGGTCAGAGGAGCAGACCCTCCGGCAGCGCCAATGGCCTTCGGCGGCCATCGTTATTCTCAATTACAATGGTAAAACTCATCTGGAGCGCTTCCTCGGTACTGTATGCCGGACGGGCTACCCCAATCAGCGCGTTATAGTAGCAGACAATGGCTCCAGCGACGGCTCGCTGTCCATGCTTGCTGAGCGCTTTCCAGATGTAGAGCGCATTGACCTTGGGCGAAACTACGGTTTTGCAGAGGGCTACAATCAGGCCATCCGCCAGTTAGAGGCCGAGTACGTAGCCTTAATCAACTCGGATGTAGAAACTACGCCCGGCTGGCTGCAGCCCATTGTGGAACTAATGGAACGCGACCCCCGCATTGCCGTAGTACAGCCCAAAATACGTGCGTTGGAGCCTCGGCGTTGCTTTGAATATGCTGGAGCCTGTGGCGGTTGGCTCGACACTCTGGGCTATCCATTTTGCCGAGGGCGCATCTTTGGCGAAACAGAAGAAGACACCGGCCAGTACGACGAAGTACAGGATGTATTCTGGGCTAGTGGTGCGGCTTTTGTCATTCGGCGGCAATTATTTGAGCAATTGGGTGGCTTCGATGGAGACTTTTTCGCCCACTCTGAAGAAATTGATCTTTGCTGGAGGCTTAAGCGGGCGGGCTACCGCATTGTGGCTTACCCACATTCGGTGGTGTATCACTTGGGTGGCGGTACATTGGCCTATCAAACGCCGCGTAAAACCTTTCTCAATTTTCGCAACAGCCTTTTTACCATTCTTAAGAACGAACCTGCCGGCAAGTTGCTTTGGCTTTTTCCGTTGCGCTTGGTGCTGGATGGCCTGGCTGGGGGGCTTTTCTTAGCCCAGGGCAAGTGGGCGCACATTGGCTCAATAGTGCGGGCGCACTTCGGCGTATATGGCGCCTGGTCAAGGCTGATGCGCAGCCGCCGGGCAGCTAGCCACTGGGTAGAACAGCACCGCATCTCGTCTGTACCGGACACCGCAGGGCGCTATCGCGGCAGCATCGTTTGGAAATACTACGCGCAGGGCGTGCGCCGCTTCAGCGATTTGCGCCTGGGCAGCGCGGCGCCAAAACCTTGAGGTATGCACCGAGTGCTGAACATCGTTTATCAGGATGAAGCCTTGGCAGTAGTAGCCAAGCCCGCCGGGATGCTCACCATTCCCGACCGGTTTGACGCCAGTAAACCCAACCTGCACGATGCACTGGCCGCCATATTCCCCCGTGTATGGACGGTGCATCGCCTCGATCGCGAAACCAGTGGCGTTGTCGTATTTGCGCTCAGCGAAGATGCGCACCGTAGCCTGTCCATACAGTTTGAACGGCGCAGTGTGCAAAAAAGCTATCTCGCACTGGTAGAGGGCGTACCTGCCCAAACAGAAGGCGTGATTGAACAACCCCTGGGGCCGCACCCCGGCAAGCCTGGGCAAATGACCATATTGCGCAAGGGCAAATACGCCCGCACAGAATACAAAGTAATCGAAGCCTTCAAAGGCTTCGCGCTGGTAGAAGCACTCATTCTCACCGGGCGCATGCATCAGGTGCGCGTGCACCTGGCTTCTATCGGGCATCCATTGGTGGCCGACTCACTGTACGGACGTCGGGAGGCTTTGTTTATCTCTGACTTGAAGATCAAGGACTTGCGTCAAAGCAAGTGGGAGGATTCTTCGTCGGCCTTGTTACAGCGCACCGCCCTCCATGCCTGGCGCCTGGCATTTGAGCACCCAGTTAGCGGACAAGCCGTACAGGTGGAGGCTCCTGTGCCCAAGGATATTAAAGCCGCTTTACAACAACTGCGCAAGTGGCGCAGCTGCTACTAAGCTACCGGAGTTTTTAGCAGGCGCCTGACGAGTTTTTCTAGCGTAAGCCCTTGTATTACAATGGAAAATACTACCACTACATAAGTGGCTGTGAGAATGAGGTCGCGCTCCATGTACTCGGCCAGGCTCAGGGCCAGTGCTATGGAAATGCCGCCGCGCAGTCCGCCCCAAGTGAGTACCAACGAAGTGTGCGGCACAAAGTCAAGCCGCTTGTGCAGCAAGGCTACCGGGATCCACACTGCAGCCCAGCGCGCGGCCAGTATTACCGGAATGGCCAGCAACCCAAACAGCAAATAGCGCCCCTCCCAGTCAATGATGACAATTTCCAGGCCAATGAGTACAAAGAGCACGGCATTGAGCAGCATGTCTATGAGCTCCCAGAATTTGTCCACATAAGTTTCTGTTACCTCCGACATGGCCGTGGTGCGAAAGCGCTCGTGCCCGATCATCAGACCCGCTATCACCATGGTTAGCGGCCCGGAAAAGTGCAACTTACCCGCCATCCAGAAGCCACCCATAACCAAAGCCAGGGTGATGATCACCTCTACCTCGTAGCTGTCAATAGAGCACATGAGCCGCCAGGCGATGAAGCCCAGCACCAAGCCCAGCACGATGCCGCCGCCCACTTCTTTGACAAACAGCAGGCCAATGTCGCCAGCTTCGATGTTGCCCTGCCCTATGCGAGCAATACCTAGTAGGGTGGCAAATACCACCACGCCAATGCCGTCGTTGAATAGGCTCTCTCCTACGATTTTGATTTCCAGTTGTTTGGGTACACCGGCTTGCTTTAGGATGCCCAGCACAGCAATCGGGTCAGTAGGCGAAATAAGCGCGCCGAATAACAGGGTATAAATATACGGAACCGGAATGCCGATAACCTTAAGGATACCCCAAGCAGCTGTGCCAATGACAAAGGTAGAAATCAACACACCCAGCGTAGCCAGTATCATTATAGGGGCACTTTGCGATTTGAGCGCCTTAAAGTCCACGTGTAGCGCCCCGGCAAACAAAATAAAACTCAGGATGCCGTTGAGCACAAAGTCGCCGAAGTCAATCTGACTGACGAAGCCGTACTCCATAGCGCTGATCTCGGGGTTGATAACCCCCAGCGCCAGTATAATCAGCGAAAACACAATAGAAATGACCATCAGGCCAATGGCGAGGGGCAGCTTGAGGTAGCGGGCATTGAGGTAGCCGAATAGGGCGGCCAACACAGTGAGTACGGTGGCGATAGTCAACATGACGGAATTGAGCTTTGTTCAGGGGCTAAAATAATACCTCCGGTGAAACTTTCTGTGTCTATTATCATTTAATAATAGGGTTGCGTCTAAAAAAACGCGACGTTTGTGGAAAAATCGTCAGATATTACAGGCGTTTACGACGCGAGGCAAAGTTTGAATGGGGTATGACTGTCAAAAATAAAAATGTGGCCGGTATCCTGGCTTTTTTTCTCGGAGGCCTGGGTGCGCATCGCTTTTACTTAGACCAGGTGGGCCTAGGCATATTCTATCTCATTTTCTTTTGGTTTCCGCTCACTTGGCTCATTGGTATCATTGACGCTATTATCTTTTTCACTATGCAGGAGGAGGCGTTCGATGCCAAATACAACGCCGGCGTTGGCCGGCCAGCTACCTGGAGCCGCAAGCCTGACTATGAGCGCTACAACCCCCGACAAGCGCCCCAGCGGCAACATTCTGCACGGCCTCAACAGCCGCCTCAGCGCCGGCAGTCTGCCCAGCCCAGCCAGGTGCAGGAACTCAAGAACAGCGGTATCAAAAAGTTTAAGGACTATGATTATGACGGTGCTATTGCCGACTTTGAAAAAGCCCTTCAACTAGATGCCAAAGACATCGCCCTGCACTTCAACCTGGCTTGTGCCTATTCTTTGAATGAAAACCCTGAAAAGGCCTTCTTTCATATTGACAGGGCGGTGTCCATGGGGTTTAAGGACTTTGAGCGCATCAAAACGCACGATGCACTGGCTTACTTGCGTATCCAACCAGGCTTCGACGAATTTGAGCAAAACGGATTCCAACTGGTGCAAAAACTGCCCACTGCCGAGGGGCGTGGCATCCCCATGGAAAACCTCACCGGCGATTTGCTGGAACAACTCAACCGCCTGGGCGATCTGCGCGAAAAAGGCCTCCTGTCGGAAGAAGAATTTGTCGCCCAGAAGAAAAAACTGCTAAACACCTGAACACCCTGCAACAGTAGCCACACTTTATCCGTTTTCTTGCACACACTACATCGGCCATGATTGCAGAAGAGCTTATTTCCAACAGTATTGTGCCGTTGCGCACTTCTGATACCGGCGAAGATGCGCTCGGTATCATGGCCGAGTTCTATGTCAAGCATCTGCCCATTGTCAACAATACCCAGCTGCTCGGGCTGGTTTCGGAGGAAGATATTCTCAATCATGACCCGGAAGAGCCCGTGGGCGCCATGGATCTCTCGGTAGCTAAGCCATATGTCAAGTCTAATGACCATCTCTACGAGGTCATGCGCATGATGGCCTTGCACCAACTCTCCGTCATTCCAGTGGTGGACGAAAACCAGAACTACGTGGGCATGATTACGCTCGAAGACCTCCTGCAGTATCTGGCCCGCATGGGCAGCTTTGCCGAGCCAGGCAGCGTCATTGTGCTGGAAGTAAACCGGCGGGGATACTCCCTGGCCGAAATAGCCCGTATCGTGGAATCCGAAAATGCAGCAGTGCTCAATGCCTTTGTCACTTCTTCGTTTGATGGCTCCACGATGGAGGTCACCATCAAGATCAACACCCAGAACGACCGCTTCATCATTGCTACGCTAGAGCGCTTTGGCTACGAGGTCAAGGCAGCCTACCGCGAGGAGAGCTACACAGATGTGCTCCGCGAGCGCTTTGATTCTTTTATGACCTATCTCAATGTATGAGCGACTCTGGCTTTGGTGGATGTACCTGGCGCTGCTGGCTGGTGCGGGAGCAGTGTATGGGCAGGCTGCTGCACCCGATACCTGGCTGACGCCGCTGCACCACAACTTCGGGCGCATACCACGCGGGCAGCCGGCTACCGTCCAGTTTGAACTGCGCAACGACGGCGCTCAACCCCTGCTGATAGACAACGTGCGCACACCATGCGGTTGTACAGCAGTGTACTGGCCGGAGGTGCCTATTCCACAAGGGCATACGGCCGTCATCGTCGTGGAGTACAATGCCGCACAGAGCGGATATTTTCACAAGCCGATCAAGGTGTTCTTCCGCGGGCAGCGCTTCAGCCGTCGGCTCTCGGTGGAAGGCACGGTATCAGAGTAACAGAAGATTAAGCGCAGCTAGAACATGCCTGCCCCTGCCACTTTGCCCGGCCGAACTGTAATGCTGCCCGATGGGCGCGAGTACCTGTGGTGCAGTGGTACAGCCTATCTGGGGGTACACGCCGATGCGGATTTTCAGGAGCTGGTAGTAGAGGGATTTCAGCGCTACGGCGGCCATTACGGCGGTTCGCGCTTGTCGTCTTTTAGGCCAGATATTTATGAAAAGGCCGAAGCCCGGCTCTGCCAATGGACCGGTGCTGAGGCGGCCCTGTTGTTCAGTTCCGGTACGTTGGCTGGCAGGATACTGCAAGCGCATCTGGCGTCATCTTACGCTTGTCATTACGCGCCGAGGTTACATCCGGCATTGTGGGGGCACACCCCACCGGCTGCTCGCAATTTCGAGGAGTGGGTGGATGAAGTGCGGCGCTTCGCAGCCCATGATCCGCGTCCGATAGCATTATTTGCCAATGCTATAGACCCACTGTATGCCCAGCCGCTCAGAATGGCATGGTTGGATGCGCTACCCAACGACCGCCCCATACTCCTAACGCTGGACGACTCCCATGGCATTGGCATCACTGGCCAGGATGGCGCTGGTGCATATGCCGCCAGGCATTGGCCGCCTCATCTCACTTTGGTAGTATTGGCATCTCTAGGCAAAGCGTTGGGCATTCCTGCCGGAGTCATCCTGGGGCCAGCCACTCTGATAAAATCTATTTGCGATAGCCCCTTTTTTGGTGGCGCTTCTCCACCTACGCCGGCTTTTTTACATGCTTTGCTACATGGCGCACCAATCTACGCCCGTCAGCGCCTCAGGCTCATGGCCCGCATCCGACAATGGACAGAAGGACTGCCTACATCGCATGGGTTTAGTTACTTACCCGATTACCCTGTATTTTACACGCCCAAGCATGCTTTGGCTGGTTACATGAAGGAAAAAGGCGTTCTGCTGTCACAGTTTGCCTACCCCAGCCCGCAAGATGAATTGATTACCCGGCTTATCCTTAATGCTTTGCACACCGAAGCAGACATAGCGCAGTTGCATGCTGAGTTGAAGGCTTTTATGAGCTTACCGCCAGAATGCCAGGCCTAGAAATCCATGCGCAGAGGTGCCAGGTTGACGCGCACACCAGCGCCTGCGTATTGCAAGCGGTTGCTCAAGAGTGGGTCTTCGCTTTTTTTGCGGCGGTAAAAGTATTGCAGGTCGAGCCATATATTGTGGCTGAGCCTGTAGCTGATATCCATACTGGCAAGAGCAATACTGGCACGTAGCCCCTGTCCGGTGCGGTTGCCATACTCCTGTACGTGGGTATCGTGGTCGAGCAGAATGTTGTTGCCCCAATTGAGGCCGGGGGCATCCTCACCAACTCTTGCCCGTATGATCCTACCTTGCAAGCGCAGGCGTGGCAACGGGCAATAACGGGCCAAGAGTAAGACCTCGCCGAAGTTGGCGCCCAGCGGATGCGCCAGAGGCTGGTTGTGGTGGGCATAGCTGCCAGTGGAGTCGCGGTGAGTGTAAGTGTAAGGCCGTGCGGTATTGAACTCAGCCTGCAAGTCGAGGTGGTCTATGCCAAAGGCATCCACGTACTTGAGGCCGGCCTGTATGCCATATTTGTTGGCCCACCACCCTTGGTTGTTGGTGACCAACTCGCGGAAGATAAACTCATCCAGGATGAACTGCCCATATGCCTGCAAGCGGCGGCTCAGATTCCAGTGGCCGTCCATGCCGATGAGTACGTTGTCGGGGCTACCGGTGGCCTGCTCCACTACCCGATACAGAATGACGGGATTGAGATAGTGCAGGGCAAAGTGATTGGGTCGGGCAAAAATGACGGTTTCGAAAAGCCCTACCTGTATGCGACGCCCCACCTGTATGCTGAGATGATGAGCTGCCATATATTTTTTGGACACCAGCGTGCCGTCACGGGTTTGATTGGCCGAGCGGATGTCCAGTTCGGCAAACAGATTTTGATAATGCAGTTTCCACACGCGCCAGTTGAGGCGAAGAAAGGGGTAATTTTGCGCAAAGTCCGATAGCAACATGGAACGGTAGCCATTGCCTGTGAAGTGACGGCTATAGCCAAACTGCGCTCCCACGTGCCGCGTAATGTTGAACCCGATGTAGCCCTGGCCGTTGAGGAAGTCATAGCCATCTTTAATGTTGAATATACTGCTGTTGTAGGGTTTGTACAAAGCTGCACCAGGTATGGCCACATCGCGCCGGATGCGGGCTGTGACATACTCAGGGAAGACGGCCTGCGACTCCAGGATGTTGGCGTAGAAATAGAGCCGGTCGTCAAAGCCGCCTCGGAGTTCTACCCCCCGCTGGTTGAGAAATACTGACTGCACTTCGTTGGTCAGCGGCGCCAGGCTAATATTCAGCAACGGATTAACGCGCAGATGGAAGTGCGGGTCGTTTACTTCAATCAGATTGGCCGGCACAGGGTAGAAAATGCCCAGCAGAGGCTTGGTGTTGCGCCGGTATCGGCTGCTGCGTAGGCTGCGCTCTATGAGGGTCAACGTATCGTGCGGCTGAAAATATCGGCGGTGTTCGGCCAGGGTCATAGCGCCCTGGCGAATGCCCAGCCACTCATTATTGTCTTGATAGAGGTATTCCAGGTCGGCCAGGTCGAGCACAGAGAGGCTGGCGCGCACGCTGTCCAGGCTCAGGGCAAAAGCTGTGGCATCGCCTCGAGTATGGTATTTCAGAGCAGCATGGAAGGGCGGATGTACGCCGGTTTTAATGTACAGCCGATCGAGTATATGATAGGCTTCGCTACCCAAGGGCAGGGTTGTGCCTTGCGCCTGGAGTGCGGCAAGGCTTACACAAAAAGCCGTCGGTAGAAGTAGTGCTCGCGTCATGCCTCGCAGAATTTCGAGGACAAGATAGGATAATTAATCCGGCTCGAAGCCCAGTACGATGTTGAAATCACCTAATCCTTTGAGTCCTCTGCCAGTGCGTGCCTTGTCGAAACCGATACCGTAATCGAAGCCCAGAGTGCCAAACATTGGCAGGAACACCCTCATGCCAAAGCCGGCGGAGCGCTTGAGGTCGAAGGGGTTGAAGTCGCGCAGGCTACGCCAGGCGTTGCCGCCCTGGGCGAAAGCCAGCACAAAAATGGTAGAGCTAGGATTGAGCGAAAGCGGATAGCGGGCCTCTACGGTAAATTTGTCAAAAATAGGCGTAGGCGATTGGCGTTGCTGGGCATCAAAGTTGGCGGGGATGTCTTGTACTTCGTAGCCGCGCATGGAAATGATGTCAATGCCCTGGAAGCCAAACTGCTGGTTGTTGATGCCGTCGCCCCCGATAAGGAAGCGCTCGAAGGGCACAGTGCCGATTTGGCGATTGTATGCACCTAGCACGCCAATTTTAGCAGAGGCTTTGAGCACGAGTTTGCCCACGATGGGGGTGTACCACTCTGCGTCAAAGCGCCACTTGTGGTACTCGAGGTGGCGGTAGCGCTCGGAGGGGGTTAGCTCGCTGTAGTCTTTGTTGTTAAACAGGGAGTAGGGTGGCGTCAATTGTACTGTGAGCGAAATGCGCGAGCCTTCGCGGGGGAAGATGGGATCGTAAATAGTAGAGCGAGCAATGGTTTGGCGTATGCTGAAGTTGTTGAATTTGCCGGAGTTGATGAGGTTGCCTTGATCGTCAATGAAGCTGCCGAGGAATCCGGTGAAGTTGTTGAGGTTGAGGGTTTGTAGGTTGAGGGTGGTAGTGGACAGGAAGTTGTCATCAGGCCATTTGAGGCGCGTACCCAAACTGACAGAGCCTTGCAGAATGCTCAGGGAGTTGTTGCGCGTACCGCCAGAAAAGCGGTTGTAAAATCCAGATACCGTAAAAGAATTGGGCTTCTTGCCGCCCAGCCAGGGGTCGGTTAGTGAGGCGTTGTACGACTGAAAGAAGCTGCCGTTGGTCTGAGCGCGCAAGCTCAAGCGTTGGCCGTCGCCCTGGGGCAGCGGACGCCAAGCTTCTTTTTTAGCAATATTGCGTAGAGAAAAGTTGTTGAAGGCTACACCCAGCGTGCCGATGACGCGCTGAAATCCGCCCCAGCCAGCGGAGAGTTCCAGTTGGTCAGAGGGTTTCTCCTCTACGGTGTACTCAATGTCTACGGTGCCGCGTTGTGGGTTCACGGGGGTGTTGATGCCGAGGGCTTCGGGGTTGAAGTAGCCTAGGTTGACGATCTGCCGCTGAGAACGCAGGATGTCGGAGCGGCTGAATTTTTCGCCGGGTTTGGTGAAGAGTTCGCGGCGGATGACGTGCTCGTGTGTGCGGTCATTGCCTTTGATGATGACTTTGTCAATGGTAGCTTGCGGGCCTTCAAAGATGCGCAATTCGAGGTCTATGGAGTCATCGGCAATGGCCACTTCTACGGGGTCCACGTTGAAGAAGAGGTAGCCGTTGTCCATGTACAGGGTGCTGACGTCGCGGCCATCCTGGCTAAAGCGCAGGCGTTTTTCGAGCAGTTCCTGGTTATATACATCGCCTTTTTCAATGCCGAGGATGCCCTGTAGGGTTTCGGTGTCGTAGATGGAATTGCCCTTCCAGGTAATGTTGCGGAAGTAGTAGCGGTTGCCTTCTTCAATGAATATTTTTATGCGTAGGCGGCCGTCGGCGTCGCGCCAGATGCTGTCGCCGGTGATGCGGGCATCGCGGTAGCCGATGGTGTTGTAGTATTTGATGAGGGCTTCCTTGTCTTCTTCATAGTTTTTGCGCACCAGCTTGGACGAGCCGAAGATTCGGCCCTTCTCGCGGGTGTTTTTCATTTTGCGGGCCAGTTTCTTTTCTTTGGCATTTTCGGCGCCAATGAAGGCGATGTCTTCAATCTTGATGCGCTCGCCGCGGTCGGTGTCAAAATAGACAATGACGGCATTGGTGCGCGCGGTATCTGGTTCTTCGATGACATTGACGCGGGCATCCAGGAAGCCTTTTTCGATAAAGAATTTCTCAATGGCGCGCTTGGCATTCATCTTCACATCCTCGGTGACGATGCCGCCCTTGAGCAAGTATTTATTGACCTGTTCGTTGAGGTTTTCGTGGTAGGTTTTGGGCACGTTGCGATAGGCATAGCGAGAGAGGCGAGGGCGCTCCTGGAGCTGGATTTCAAGGAAGACGACATCGCCGATGGTTTTATCCAGCACGATTTGTACGTTGGTAAATAGGCGCAGACGCATCAGGGCACGCATGGCTCGGGGAATTTCCGGGCCAGGAATGCGAATTTTATCACCGACTTTTAGCCCCGATACACCGATGATGGCAATGGGTTCGCTGTAGGTGGCGCCAGTTACTTCAATACCCCCGATTTCAAACTCTTGAGGCTCTCCAAACTCATATACAGGCAGATTTTCCGCAATTTGTGCGCTCAACATCAGTGGGGTACACCCAATCAGGCATAAGGCGATGAGTAATCTCTTCATGGTCATGTGCAGTAATACGTCAGACGAAAAAAGCTATTGCTCAGGTTGGGCGGGTTTAACGATTTTCTGGATCCTGCATTTCATGTGCCAGTTGTTCACTAGTTTTGCCAAAGCGCCGCTCGCGCTGCTGGTAGTCCAAGATGGCTTCATAGAGGTGCTCTTTTCTGAAGTCGGGCCATAGCACTGGTGTGAAGTACAGCTCCGTGTAGGCCAGTTGCCACAGTAGGAAGTTGCTGATGCGGTGCTCGCCGCTGGTGCGAATCATTAATTCTGGGTCGGGGATGCCGTGCGTGCTCAATGCCTGGGCAAAGACGTGCTCATCCACTTGGTATGGCAGTAGTTCGCCGGTGGCCACGCGGTTGGCCAGTGCGCGTGCGGCAGCGGCAATTTCCCAGCGTGCGCTATAGTTAAGCGCCAGGGTCAGAGTCATGTGAGTATTGTGTCGGGTGGCTTCGATGCCTTGCAGCAGGGCATGAAAGGTAGGCTCGGGCAGATGCGCCCAGTCGCCGATAGCTAGCAGGCGTATATTGTTTTTGTTGAGAGTTTTGACTTCCTTGTGCAGGGTTTCTACCAACAGGCGCATAAGGGCGCTTACCTCCATTTTGGGGCGGTTCCAGTTTTCGGTAGAGAAGGCATAGAGCGTCAGGTACGGCACGCCCAGTTCGGCAGCAGCTTCAGTGACCTCGCGCACAGCTTGCACGCCGTTGCGGTGGCCAAACACGCGCGGTTTGCCGTGTTGCTTGGCCCAGCGGCCATTGCCATCCATGATGACGGCAATGTGCTGTGGTAGTTTTTCCTTTATGATGCTAGATTTTAGATCCATTTATGGGCGAGGGCATCCTGGTTTGTGGGCAGGGTGCACCGCGCAAGGGCACAAAGTTAGCAAAAGCCTCGGTATTGCGCACTGCAATTGTGGTGAATGACGTATTTTGCGCCGCTTTTAATGCCCACACGATATGACTTTTGATGCGTTTCCGTATCGCCGCCCCGACATGAGCCAAGTAAGCGCCCAGTACAGGGCGTTGGTGCGGCAGTTTGAACAAGCCCGTACCATAGAGGCACAAAACGAAGCAATGAACCACATCAACGCATTGCGTAATGATTTTATGTCCATGTACAACCTGTGCCACATACGCCACACTATCAATACTAAGGATGCCTTCTACGCTGCCGAAAACGACTTCTTCGATGCCGAAATGCCTACTTTCGAGGGCTTGAATGTCGAGTATTATCGGGCGCTCATCGTCTCGCCATTTCGGGTACAACTGGAGGCAAAGTGGGGGCGCCAGCTCTTTCTCATCGCCGAAATGAGCCAGAAAACCTTCCGCCCCGAAATTCTGGAAGACCTCCAGCAGGAAAATGCGCTCAACAGTGCCTACGTAAAACTCAAAGCCAGCGCCCGTATCCTCTTTGATGGGCAGGAGTATAATCTCTCCTCCATACTCAAGCTCGAAAATAGCCCTGACCGTGCCACCCGCCGCGCCGCCGCCGAGGCCAAATGGGCGTTTTACGAGCAGCACAGTGCACAGATAGACGACATCTTCCACCAACTGGTAATGACGCGCCACCGCATGGCACAAAAACTGGGCTTCCGCAACTTTGTAGAGATGGGCTATGCTCGCATGTTGCGAACTGATTACAATCCCAACATGGTGGCCGGATTCCGCGAGCAAATTCGCCGCAGCATCGTGCCCATTGCTACCAAATTGTACGAGCGACAGCGTCAACGTCTGGGGCTGGAGGCCATACACTACTACGACGAAGACTATCGCTTTCCTGACGGCAACCCCCAACCCCAAGGCGACTCCGAATGGATCATTGCACAAGCCAACCGCATGTACGCAGAACTGTCGCCCGACACTGCTGACTTCTTTCGCTTCATGCGCGAGGGCAAACTCATGGACTTGCCCGCCCGCGATGGCAAAGCGCCCGGCGGGTACTGCACCTTCATCAGCAACCAGCGCGCACCCTTTATTTTTTCCAACTTCAACGGCACCAGTGCTGATATTGATGTGCTCACACACGAAGTAGGCCACGCCTTTCAGGTATATAGCAGTCGCGACATCGGCATCAATGAGTACTACTGGCCATCTTACGAGGCCTGCGAAATTCACTCCATGAGCATGGAGTTCTTTACCTGGCCCTGGATGCCGCTCTTCTTTGGGGACGCCGCCGCCAAGTATTACATCGCTCACCTCTCTGGCGCCATTTGTTTCTTGCCTTATGGTGCAGCAGTGGATGAGTTTCAGCACCTCGTGTACGAACACCCCGACTGGACGCCGGCTCAACGCCGCGAGGCCTGGTGCGTGCTGGAGCAAAAATACCTGCCCTGGCGCCAGTACCCTGGCAATGAGTTTCTACAAAGCGGGGCTTACTGGCATAAGCAAAGCCACATCTTCGGCATGCCATTCTACTATATTGACTATGTGCTGGCCCAGATTTGCGCCTTTCAGTTCTGGAAACGCGACCGCGAAGACCACCAAGCAGCCTGGAACGACTACGTGCGCTTGTGTCGCGCCGGCGGCAGCAAGTCGTTCTTAGAGTTGACTCAACTGGCCGGCCTGCACTCGCCTTTTGAGGAAAACACCGTAGAGGAAGTAGCCGCTCTGGTATCGCAATGGCTCCAGGAGGCCAATGGCTAAAAGTTTTGCTGAAACAAAGCCCCACCAAACGGCGTTCTTGGTGCATGTTTTTTCTTTTTTCATCATCTTTGCCGCCTCAAATTCAATAACAGAATGACCCGAAACGTATTCAACTCGGATGTAGAAGCTATGGACGCACTGGCACAGGCCTACCGCGACCTCTCCAAAGAAATCGGAAAAGTCATCGTCGGCCAGGACGACGTGGTCAAGGCCGTCATCATATCTCTGTTCAGCAATGGGCACAGCTTGCTAGTAGGTGTACCCGGCCTGGCCAAAACCTTGTTGGTCAGTACTATTGCTGAGGTGCTGGACCTAGAGTTCAAGCGCATTCAGTTCACGCCCGACCTCATGCCCTCCGACATCACTGGCTCGGAGTTGCTGGACGAAGACCGCCATTTCCGCTTCAACCCTGGGCCATTGTTTGCCAATATTGTGCTGGCCGACGAAATCAACCGCACGCCGCCCAAGACACAGGCTGCCTTGCTCGAAGCCATGCAGGAGCGCTCGGTTACCGTTAGTGGCCATCGGCACGCTTTGCCCACGCCATTTTTTGTACTGGCCACTCAAAACCCCATTGAGCAGGAAGGTACCTACCCGCTTCCCGAGGCCCAGCTCGACCGCTTCATGTTCAACATCCCGCTCGACTACCCCTCCTATCAGGAAGAAGTAGCCATTGTGAAAACCACTACTGCGGCACCCAACTACATGCTCAACCACGTACTCACCGGCGAGCAAATTCTGGAGTTTCAGAAGCTAGTGCGCAAAATACCTGTGGCCGATAACGTGCTGGAGTACGCCGTCAGCTTAGTGACCAAAACCCGCCCCAATACGCCACGCGCTACTGGGCTGGTAAACGATTACATCTCCTGGGGTGCCGGGCCGCGCGCTTCGCAGTACCTGGTGTTGGGTGCCAAGTGCCATGCAGCGCTGGCCGGCAAGTACTCCCCTGACATTGAAGACGTGCGCGCAGTGGCCAAGTACGTACTGCGCCACCGCATTGTGCGCAACTACAAGGCCGAAGCCGAAGGCTACACCGAGGAGCGTGTCATCGAGAGTTTGCTGTAATTTTTTCCTGGTGGCCTGCCACCAAAACGGAAAGTTTCGGCATCTAATATTTCGTCGGATTGCGCTTGTCATGAAGCGCGCCCCTGAATATTGTGAGCACATCACTCCAACCCGCATCGTTTTATGAAATACGCTCTTTACTTCTCGGCGCTTGCCTTGCTGTTGTTCAGCGCCTGCACCGAAGAAGCCAAGAAAAATTTTGGCGGACTGAACCGCGCTCTGGGCAAAATCAACGACCTGGTCATTGTGGCTGATGACCTCCTCTGGGAAGGCCCCCTCGGCGATACCGTGGACTACTACTATGCTTCGGCCTACCCCATCTTGCCACAGCCAGAGCCCATGTACGACCTACGCCAATTTTCGCTCAAAAAACTGGACGCCGAGCCTTCTCTCAAGGAGCTGCGCACTTATCTCATTATTGCCAACCTCAAGGACGAAACCTCCCCAGTATCTCAAATGGTGCGCACCGACATTGGGCCGGCCAACGTAGAAAGGGCTCAAAAAGACCCCAGTTTTCATACCCTCATCAGTAAAGACAAGTGGGCGCGCGGCCAACTCCTCATCTACGTGTTTGCCTTTTCGGAAGATGATCTGGCCAAAGCCTTGATCAAAGATTTTGAAGCCATCTCCAAACTCATCCGCAACAGCGAACGCCCCCATCTGCACCAGCGCCTCTTTGCTGGAGGAGAAGACTATGACTTGCGCGAAAAAATCCTTCAAAAAACCGGTGCCACCCTTAGCGTGCCCAAAGGATACTTCCTCGCCATGGACAAGGAAGACATCACCTGGCTGCGCTACGAAACCGATAAAGCCTCCAGCAATATCCTCATCACCCAAATACCCTACACGGACTCTAAACAACTTAGCCCAGAAGGCATAAAGGCCATCCGAAACCGCTTAGGCAGGTATGTTACTTCTCGTATCCCAAACACTTACATGCGTATCAACGATGTGGACTTGCCTATGTACACCTACACTAAAACTATCAGCAACCGCTATGCTTTGGAGGCGCGTGGCATTTGGGAGTTGGAAAACGACTTCATGGGCGGGCCTTTCATCAGTTTCCTCCTGCACAACCCAGAAAAAAACGAGTTGCTCTTCCTGGACGGGTTTGTATATGCTCCGCAAGAAGACAAGCGCAACTATATACAATATCTGGAGCACATACTTTCGGGTGTGAAATATTGAACTTATCTTGGCGGCACGTATGTATTCGTTATGTTTATTCGGAGCGCACGAACTCGGCCTGCCGCTGCCCTGAGCGACGAACAACTCCTCGCAGCTTGCCGTCAGGGCAATCGCAGCGAAGCTGTAGCCGAATTGTTCAGCCGCTATTTGCACTTGGTGTATGGCGTATGCGCCAAATACGCTCCTGACTCCGAAGACCGGAGCGATATGGCCATGGCTGTATTTGAGAAATTACTCTTCCAGCCCCCGGCAGAACATATCCAATCTATTAGCGCTTGGCTCTACATCCTGACTCGGAATGCCTGTATTGACTGGCTGCGCCGGCACCGTCATGCCTCTGCCATCAAAGAAAACTGGTACAATAAGGTAAAAAGTGAGCCAGCCGTTGTGGAAAATGAAGGGTTGCTGCGTCTTCATATTGACGAAAATTGCCTGGAAGCACACTTGCCCGAGGCCATCGCCCAACTAGACGAATCCCAGCAAGTGTGCATCCGGCTTTTTTACTTTGAGCAAAAGAGTTACAAGGAAATCAGCGATATCACCGGCTTGCAAGTATCGGAGGTGAAAAGCCGCCTCCAAAACGGCAGGCGCCGGCTCAGGGGGATGTTGGGAGTATATGCACAGGAGTGAAGTAAGAGTAGCACGCCTGCTAATGATTTTAAAAATACTTCCTTGACATTGGTAAAACTCAAAAAATATTCCATAAAACTTTGTTGTAAGATACATGGAGGCAATGGTGCACTTGTTGGATAAAATCCGTCATAGCATATTGGAGTAAGCCGCCATCCAGAGTAAAATAGGGTTTACACTGAGCAACGCCAAGTTTTGTGCATGATTTACAGATGTCGTACATAAAACTTGACGAGCCGAAGTACATTACGAGTTTGCTAACAAGAAAGATAAACCAGTACCATGACACTAAACCAAACCTCTTGCCTGAGCATGGAGGAAATGAAAAACTACCTGACCAACCAGGTAGATGACGCCCTCCGCTTTCGGGTAGAAGACCACTTGCTCGATTGCCCGCTGTGTACGGCTGCACTGGAGGGTTATTCTGCTCATGCGGATCAGGTTCCCGACCAGATCAACCTGGAGTTAGATGCCTTGCGCATCCGCATGCAGGAACGCCTGAAAGAAGAAATGCCTGTGCCACACATAGCATACTGGAATCGGGTAGCTGCCGCCGCCATGATTGCCCTGGCGCTTGGTGCCACCTGGATGTACTGGCATCACACCAAAAACGAGCGCCTGTATGCAGGTGTGTTTCACCCCATGGAAAGCAACCTGCTCTACTTGAGAGGGGGAGTTGATGAAGCGGCGCTTGCCGAGAAAACTATGCCAATGCGCTTATACGAAGCTGGCCGCTTTGAGGACGCCCTGCCACTGTTTGAGCGGTACTTGGAAGAGTATCCGGCCGATTTTTACACTGCCCTTTATGGGGGTATTGCTGCAATGGAAGTAGGGCAGTTCGATATAGCCCAAACCTGGTTGGAGAGCGTTCGGTTTAATGCTCCAGAGCACTACGCAGAAGCTACTTGGTACTTGGCGCTGAGACATTTGCGTGCGGGTGAGCGCGAAGAGTGCATATCTTTGCTCCAAGAATTGCAAGAAGCAAAAGATCCTGATTGGGCCGAGCGAGCAGCCACTTTGCTGAAAAAAATGAAGTGACGGGCAAAATTTTTTGCCCTCGCACGAAACCTTCGCCGTGTTTTTCCGTAAAAGAGTAATGTTTTGTTGTAACGCGAGGAATCGGCAAAAAAAAAGCCATGCCGCTTCCGGCATGGCCTCTCGCTAATAACAAATCATAATCTCATGAAAAAATAAGACGACCTAATCTTTAAACAAATGTTTGTCTCTTACCGGTTCCCAACCTACGTTACTACTCCGCCCTTTGGGGTGTAGTGGTTCCCTGCGCAAAGGCAGGGAACCTCGTAGTTGGGATTATGATTATCGTACCGTAATTTTTCCGCTGCCTAGTATGCGCCCTTCCGACTTGAGAAGGAAGAAATACTGGCCTGGATTCAGCACTTCATTGTGCTGGTACTCCAATCGATTTCCAAAAAACGCAGTGCGCTCCACCATCCGTCCTAGTGCATCGTAAATCTCTAGTGATGCTGCGTTCAGTTCAATACCGTGCACTTCAAATACAGCGGACTTCATGAACGGATTCGGATACACCTTTATAGTAGCGCCGGGCACGGGGCTGGGTTCGTTGACAGAAACCAGCAAGAACTTTGGAAATTCGCCCACTTTATGGGCGACCACGTTGCTCATGCGCGGCGGTTGATAGTCAAAATAGAGGGCAGCGCGGTTTTCGATGTTTGCACCAATGGGGTTGTTCGGTTTTTGGGAAATTTTAAATTTTACAAACCCACGGCTTTCCGGATCGGCTGCGCTGCCACCCGGTAAAAGTTGTATTTGATCGAAGGTAATCTTGAGCACACCATTAGCCGTGACTTCCCAGCTGTAGGGGTGGCTGCTGCTGCCCGGTATAATGCTGGCAGGGTCGAGCCTGGGCGAGAGCGTGTCGCGGATTACTATTCGGTCAATAGTGTCGGTTCCTGTATTGCTGAAAAACAGGATGTAAGTAATATCGGTGTTTTGGGCGATCAGGGCGGAATCCCCGTAGCCTTTGGGATAGCCTCTCAATTCAGACGGCAGAAGATTGGAACCGACTATTTCCTGTACGTCTATGTCAATGAACGGGTCCTGATCATCTTCAGGAAACTGGGTCACTTGCCCCGTGCTGTAGGTGTTGCCTGTGGTGCAGCCCTCCAGTGCCAAGGTTGGATAACTCTTGCCCGGGTGGAAAGCGGACTGCTCGGCTATGAGGCGGTATGTAGCACCATTAGCAGGTACTGTCAGCTCAGTAGATTGTCCAGTGTTTAACTGAAACTGCTCCTGGAACAATAAGATTTGGTCTTCGATGACGATAGCCCTGCTGGGATTACTCATGTTGCCGGTACCGTCATTGCGAATAATGAAGCGAATGCTGTCAGGTTCGCACTGGGCGGCGAGGCCGATGCTGGAGCCATCCCAGTTGGGATCCGCCGGCACACAGGTCTCATTCGGGAATATGCGCGCGCTCACCAGGGCTGCCGACCCCACCAGGATGCCGGTGCAAGGCACGCTGGTCAGGAAGGTAAAACTGCCTTCCGCTACGCTGGCCACATCGCCCACCTGGAAGGTAATGGTGTTGCCATTGACCGTGCCTGGAATGCTCGAGGAGATAAAGTTGAGCGTATTGCCCAGCGTAACCTCCACATAAGCATTATTGGCAGCTACTGGCCCTAGATTGCGATAGTTTACTGTATATTGCACCTGCGAGCAATATTGCAGGTAGGGTGCCGTCACATCCACTTCCAGGTACGGGCAAGCTACTGCCTGGAATATCGGGAAGTTGAGAATGGCCGAATCATAGGGCATGCTCAGATTTACCAGGTAGCCGCCAGGTACGCAGTTTTGCCAGTAATTGGAGGCGCGAGGTACCAGCGTGACATAGTAAACACCGCCATCGGTGAGCATGGAGTAACTTCCGGAGGAGTCCGTTACGGCAAAGAAATTTTTCGTAGTCGATTGGGCGCGTACTATCCAGCCCTCTAAACCGACATCGTTGGGGTCAAGTTGGCAGTTGCCTTGGTCTCTAAATACCCTGCCGCTAATAGTGTTGGTGATGATGTTGCCGTTGCTGTCGGTCACCATTAGGGTAAGGTCGTTGAAGAAGACTGCATCCAGGGCATTGTAGCCAACAATAGCAAAGCCGCCAGATTGAGTAGCCACCAGGTCTTCGGCAGTATCCAGGAAGGAGGGGTCGCCCAGCGACCGGAGCCAGACCAGGTTGCCATTAACATCTAGTTTGGCCAGTAGTACATCAGTATTGGAGGCACTGGTTTCCGTTCTGCCGGCAATAACCAAGTGGTGATCAGCAGTCTCCACTATGGCGAAGGCTTCATCGCCGAGGGAGCCGCCGCCCACGCTCCTTGTCCATACCAGGCTACCGGAGAGGGTGTATTTGGCTACAAAAGCATCGTTGTAGTTATTGATGCTTCCAGTGAGCACCAGCGTTTGGTCAGAGGCGAGAATGAGGTCGTGAGCCTCTTCATTACCTGCGGTGCCAAACACCTCCATCCACACCACGTCGCCTTGTGCATTGACGCGATAAAGCACAATGTCATTGCCAATGCCGCCCACCAGGTTGGAGGAGTACCCCGTGAAGGCGAATCCGCCGTCGGGTAGGGCTACGATGGCTGTGCCTCGGTCATCGCCGTTACCGCCATATTGGCGCTTCCACAACTCATTGCCGTCTTGATCTACCCGGATGAGCAGGATGTCGTCCTGACCACTGGTTGTTTCCTTGGTGCGGCCTACGATGGCATAACCGCCACCAGGTACAGCGCAGATGGCCAACCCTTGGTCAAACCTTGGCCCGCCATACTGGCGGCTCCAAAGCATGTTGCCGCGCTTATCCAAGCGAATGAGATAGACCTGGGCATTGCTAGGAAAATCCTGTACAGAGTTGAAGATGTCTCCGACTATAAGCAGTCCGTTATCCGCAGTTTCAAGAACGTCGTAGCCGTGTTCGATGAAGCCTTCGTCATAGACGTTGAACCAGACGATTTTGCCATCTACATCCGTGCGTACAACGTATACGTCGAGATCGTTATCTGCGCCGTAGGATTCGCTGAAACCCACCAGTACAAAGCCGTGATCTACTGTTTGGATCAGCGCTTGGCCTTGGTCTTCGCCGTTGCCGCCGTAAGACCGCTGCCAGCCTTGCCCATGAAGTGAAAAGAGTGAAAAGACGCCCCAAAGCAGCGTAAGCAGCCAATTGCTGCCAGCGAAAGCCCGCCTTGGATCAGCCTCTCTTTCTTTCATGAGTTTGTGTTTGTACATGGTCATTTCTGAATCCAATACAAAGATGCAGGCAGTTTTTACACGGCACAAGAACACATAATAGAAAAAATTGAGCGGAGAAATGTGTATTTTAGGAGGTTATTAGATGGGCATTAGTATTTTTAATGCTGAAATTCAAAGTATTAAAACAAAAACAAAAAAATGGCGTTTGTTGAATAAAGCCGCCAAAAATCAAATGGAAAACAGTAATCTTATTGTCATCTTGCGTACATTTTCTGCAGCAGAAACGCGAAAGTTTCGCAAATGGCTGCTTTCACCAGCGCACAACCAACGGGAAGACATTGTACAATTGTACGATTATCTGGTAAGCAACAACCACCTGGAGCACGACAAATTCCTGCGAAAAGAGCGCCTGTTCAGCAAGGTTTTTCCCGAGCAGCCTTTTGACGGTGCCTACCTACGCCAAGTGGTGTTCTTCCTGATGAAGGCCCTAGAGGAGTTTCTCACGTATGAAGAGAGCCGGCAAGATGAGGTGCGCCGCCGCCTTGACCTGGCGCGGGTCTATCGGCAACGACAACTCGACAAACTCTACCAGAAAACCATCCGCCAGGCTGAGGAGATGCAGGCCGAAGCGCTTCATAAGAATGCCTATTTCCTGCGCAATGAGTACTTACTGCAGCGGGAGCAGTATGCCTTCCTCAGCGAAAAGCAGAAACAACGCGCCATGCCGCTGAACCTGACCGAAATGTCAGAGGCGCTGGATCGCAGCTTCGTGGCTGATAAACTGCGGCAAGCGTGCCTTATGCTGGCTCATCAAACTGTGTATAAAGTAGAATACGATATGCGTCTGCTAGAAGAAGTGCTCCAGTATGCCGAGCAGAAGCAGTGGCTCGATGAGCCAGCTATTGGCATGTATTACTACGTATATAAGTCGGCTACAGATAGAGAAAATTCTCAACACTTTGAGCAGCTAAAAGCTCGCATCCTCGAACACGGCCACTTGTTTCCTCATTCCGAAGCGCGCGATATTTACCTCATGGCTATCAACTACTGCATTGCGCGCATGAATGCAGGGGCTGAAGTGTACATCCGGGAGGCGTTTGAGCTGTATCGCCGGGGCTTTGAGCAGCGCATCCTCATCGAAAATGAGACCATCTCGCGCTGGACATTCCTCAACGCAGTGATCAATGCCTTGTCGCTGGCCGAGTTTGAGTGGGCAGAATCTTTCATTGAAAACTACCAAAACTACCTGGAAGATGTACACAAGGAAAACTTTGTGCACTTTAGCCGAGCGCTGGTGTACTACGAAAAACGGGATTATAGCAAGGCCATGTTACTGTTGAATACCGCTGACTACAACGACATACTGATCAACTTGCGCTCCAAGGCCCTGCTTATGAAGATGTTTTACGAACAAGACATGTACGACTCGCTGGAGTCTCTACTGGAAGCCACCCGCACCTACATGACGCGTAAAAAGGTGATGGGGTATCACAAAGCCTTCTTTTCCAACCTTTTGCAGCTTACGCGCAAGCTGCTGCGCCTCAATCCTTACGACGTCGAGCAAAAAGCCAAGCTGCGCGAAGAAATCTTGCAGGCCAATCCGCTGACCCCCAAGGAACGCAACTGGCTGCTGGAGCAGTTGTCCAGAAAATAAAGGGGCTAATCTATGCCTTGGTCCGGATGAAAGCCCTTTACACCCCGCCAGAAGTCGGTAAGTTGAGCAATATCTTGTGTTGCATTTCCGGTGGGGTAAAACGGCGCCCCTACAAACACGCGCTTGTTGCCATAGTCAAACTGTACTGGTACAATGGGTACACCGGCGCCCAGTGCAATATAATAGAAGCCAGTTTTGAGCTTTTCTACTTTCTTGCGTGTGCCTTCGGGTGTCATGGTAAGACGAAACTGGGGTTCGCGGTTGAAAATTTCCACCACAGCATCCACGAAGTTGTTGCTTTTGCTGCGATCCACCGGGTAGCCCCCCAGCCACCGGAAAAGTGCACCAAAAGGCCAACGAAACAAGGAGGCCTTGCCTACGTATTTCATATCAGATTGGCGGACAATGGCGCGCACCATCACACCGATGAAGAAGTCCCAGTTGGAGGTGTGAGGGGCTACGGCGATGACAAACTTGGGTAAGTGGAAGGGGAAGTCACCCTCCAGCCGCCAGCGCATGAGCCTAAAATAGATGAAAGAACAAAGCCAGTGAAACATACTTGAGTCGCTTGAGCCAACAAAGGTAGCTTATTTCACGATAGGTAACTGCCGCAAAGATGCTTGCAAGAAATCTAGATTTGCTGTAATTTTACAGCGGGTTTGGGGCATTAGCTCAGTTGGCTAGAGCGTTGCATTCGCATTGCAGAGGTCGCCGGTTCGAGTCCGGTATGCTCCACAAGCCTTCCCGGCCACGGCCGGGTTTTTTATTGCATCACAAAAATGAGCGATGAGCCAATTTCTCCAGGTAGGCATAGTGCAGCAGGCCTGCACCCGCAATACTGAATCCAATATACAAAACAGCCTCAACGGCATACGCGCCTGCGCTCAGAAAGGCGCCCAGGTCGTAGTGCTGCAAGAATTGCATGCAGGAGTGTATTTCTGTCAGGCAGAAGATACGAGCCAGTTTGATTTGGCCGAACCCATACCTGGCCCCATCTCGCAGCGCTTTGCTGAAGCAGCACGGGCCTATGGTGTGGTATTAGTCACTTCTTTGTTTGAAAAACGTGCGCCCGGCCTGTATCACAACACGGCAGTAGTATTTGACAAAGACGGCAGTATGGCTGGCAAGTATCGAAAAATGCACATCCCAGACGATCCGGCTTACTACGAGAAGTTTTACTTTACGCCCGGCGATCTGGGGTTCCTGCCTGTTTCTACCTCCGTAGGCAAATTGGGGGTGTTGGTGTGTTGGGATCAGTGGTACCCCGAAGCTGCCCGGCTTATGGCGCTGGCTGGTGCTGAAGTGCTTATTTACCCTACGGCTATAGGTTGGGAAAGTACCGACCCTGAAGAGGAAAAAGCGCGCCAGTTCAATGCTTGGCAAACCATCCAGCGTAGCCATGCCATTGCCAATGGATTGCCAGTAGTTGCTGTGAATCGCACTGGCTATGAACCTGACTGGACGGGCGCCACAGGCGGTATCGAATTTTGGGGTCAAAGTTTTGTGGCTGGCCCCCAGGGCGAGTTGCTCTTTCAGGCGCCAGCACACGAAGTTTGCCATGCTGTAGTGGAAATAGACAAGGGTCGCACTGAGGCTGTGCGCCAGATCTGGCCTTTTTTGCGCGACCGCCGCATTGATGCTTACGAAGGGCTTACTAAGAGGTACATTGACTAAGTACAGACGCCAATGGCTTACATATTGCGCCGGTACTGACCACCTACTTCATAGAGCGCATGGGTGATTTGCCCTAATGAGCAGTATTTTGCGGCTTCCATGAGCGCCTCAAAGGTGTTTCCGTTCTGTATGGCTACTTGTTGCAAGTGGCGCAGCGCGTCTTTCGACGCCTCGGCATGAGCCTGATGTAGATTGCGCAGGGTTTCTATCTGGTCTTCTTTTTCCTGGTCAGTAGCGCGTATCACCTCGCCAGGTAATACTGTGGGCGAACCATCTTTGCCAATGAAAGTATTAACGCCAATTATGGGAAGTTCACCCGTGTGCTTTAGCGTTTCGTAATGAAGGCTTTCTTCCTGTATTTTGCTGCGTTGGTACATGGTTTCCATGGCGCCCAGTACGCCACCGCGTTCGGTGATGCGGTCAAACTCGGCCAACACGGCCTCCTCTACCAGGTCGGTGAGTTCTTCAATGATAAATGAGCCTTGTAATGGATTCTCGTTTTTGGTTAGCCCCAACTCCTTATTGATAATGAGCTGGATAGCTACAGCGCGGCGTACGCTTTCCTCGGTGGGGGTAGTGATGGCTTCGTCGTAGGCGTTGGTATGCAAGCTATTGCAATTGTCATAAATAGCATAGAGTGCCTGCAGCGTAGTGCGGATGTCATTGAAAGAAATTTCCTGGGCGTGCAGTGAGCGGCCGCTGGTCTGGATGTGATACTTGAGCATCTGGCTGCGCTCGTTGGCGCCGTACTTATACTTCATGGCCTTAGCCCAGATGCGGCGCGCCACGCGGCCAATAACGGCGTACTCAGGGTCCACGCCGTTGGAGAAGAAGAAAGAGAGGTTTGGGGCGAAATCGTCAATGTGCATACCCCGGCTGAGGTAGTACTCTACAAAGGTGAAGCCATTGGCCAGAGTAAAGGCCAATTGGGTGATGGGGTTGGCACCAGCTTCTGCGATGTGGTATCCGGAGATGGATACCGAGTAGAAGTTCCTGACCTTGTGCTGGATAAAATAGGCTTGGAGGTCGCCCATGAGGCGCAGCGAGAACTCAGTGCTGAAGATACAGGTGTTTTGCGCCTGGTCTTCTTTGAGAATATCGGCTTGCACCGTGCCACGTACAGCCTGTAAGGCTTGGGCTTTGCATTGTGCATACACGTCAGGGGGGAGCACTTGGTCGCCGGTAAGCCCCAGCAAGAGCAGGCCCAAGCCGTCATTGCCTTGGGGCAGGGGGCCGCGGTAGGCGGGTCGGGGCAGACCGCGGTCGTCATAGCGAGCTTTGAGTTGAGCTTCTACAAGATGCTCCAGGTGGTGTTCGCGGATGTAGCGCTCGCACTGCTGGTCAATGGCGGCATTCATGAAGAAAGCGCAAATAGCGGCTGCCGGGCCGTTGATGGTCATGGATACAGAGGTGCGGGGGTTGCAGAGGTCGAAGCCAGAGTAGAGTTTTTTGGCGTCGTCGAGGCAGCATACGCTCACGCCGGAGTTACCTACTTTGCCGTAGATGTCGGGGCGGTAATCGGGATCTTCGCCGTAGAGGGTCACGGAGTCAAAGGCTGTGCTGAGGCGGTTGGCGGGCATGTCGAGCGATAGATAGTGGAACCGGCGGTTGGTGCGCTCTGGGCCACCCTCGCCAGCAAACATGCGCGTAGGGTCTTCTTCTTTGCGTTTAAAGGGGAATACCCCAGCGGTATAGGGAAAGTCGCCGGGTACATTTTCCTGGAGCGCCCACCGGAGAATGTCGCCCCAGTCCTGGAATTTAGGTAGCGCCACACGCGGAATGCGGGTATGCGAAAGGGAGGTAGTGAATGTCTTGGTACGGATTTCGCGATCGCGCACCTTAAAGACGAATTCATCAGCAGCGTAGGCGGCTCTCTTTTCTGGCCACCCTTCCAGGATGCGCTTGCACTGGCCGTCCAGGTCTTTTTCCCATTCAGTATAAGCGGCCTGGAGTTTGGCCAGGATATCGGACTGTTGTGCTGGAGGCAGCGCCTGTACAGACTCCATAGCCAGGCGAATGCCGTAGAGTTTGCGGGCTATAGTGGCCTGGCGTTCTACCCATCGGTCGTACTGGCGGTTGTTTTCTGCTATTTCCGACAGGTACCGAGTGCGCGCTGGCGGAATGATGTAAATCTTCTCACTCATGCCCGTGCTGAGTGGCATGGCCGAGCGAAGGGGTGCACCAGTACGCTGTGCTATGGTATCCATCACGGCCTTGTACAGGGCGTTCATGCCAGGGTCGTTGAACTGAGAAGCAATAGTGCCAAACACTGGCATAGCCTCCACGGGGTCGTTCCAGCGCTGGTGGTTGCGTTGGTACTGCTTCTTCACATCGCGTAGGGCATCCAGGGCGCCGCGCTTGTCGAATTTATTGATGGCGATGAGGTCGGCAAAGTCCAGCATGTCAATTTTTTCCAACTGGGTAGCTGCGCCGTATTCAGGCGTCATGACGTAGAGCGATACGTCGGAGTGGTCTACGATTTCAGTATCGGACTGGCCAATACCGGAGGTTTCCAGGATGATAAGGTCAAAGCCAGCAGCCTTGAGGATTTGCAGAGCATCCTGAACGTACTGCGACAGCGCCAGGTTGGCTTGGCGGGTGGCCATGGAGCGCATATACACACGAGGATGTGAGGCGGTGTTCATGCGGATGCGGTCGCCGAGGAGCGCGCCGCCGGTTTTGCGCTTGGAGGGGTCCACGGAGAGAATGGCTACGTGTTTGTCGTCAAACTCCATGAGGAAGCGGCGCACCAGTTCATCTACCAAGCTAGACTTGCCCGCGCCACCTGTACCGGTAATGCCTAGTACGGGGGTGGTTTGGGTGGGCGCCTTAGCCGTGAGTAAATTCAGCCACTCGCGTGCAGTATCGGGGTAGTTTTCTGCGGCGGTGATGAGCCGGGCAATGGCGGCATGCTCCGTGGGGCTGAGGCGGGTGAGTTCGCCGTTGAGGCGATTGCCCAGGGCAAAGTCGCATTGCTGCAATACATCGTTGATCATGCCCTGTAAACCCATCTGGCGGCCATCGTCGGGAGAGTAAATGCGGCTGATGCCATAGCGATGTAGTGCTTCTATTTCGCTGGGGAGGATGGTGCCGCCTCCGCCGCCAAATATCTTGATATGGCTGGCACCGCGCTGGCGCAGCAGGTCGTACATGTATTTGAAGAACTCGTTGTGCCCACCCTGGTAAGAGGTAATAGCTATGCCCTGCACGTCTTCCTGGATGGCAGTCTGCACGATTTCCTCCACAGAGCGGTTGTGGCCTAGATGGATGATTTCGGCGCCACTGGCTTGCATGATGCGGCGCATGATGTTGATGGCTGCATCGTGGCCGTCAAAGAGCGATGCAGCAGTGACGATTCGTATTTTGTGTTGGATCGGGTAGGGCTGAATGGTTTGCATTGGTTGGTTTTATTGAAACGGCAAGCAGGCTTTATTTTTTAAGTACCTGCTTGAATAACATCTATGCATCCCGAAGGGTTGGCGCAGGGGATAACATGGCAAAGTTAGGCTTAGCTGGCAAATTGGGGTGAAAAGGAATTGCGTAACAAAAGAAAGGGCAAATGCGCCTGGTTCTGCGAGCATGGCCCTGGTCTGCTGGCAGCAAGGTGCGTTTGCCCTAAAATGATAACTCTTGGAGTCTTTCTCCTGGGGAGCGTTATACCTTAGCCAGGAAAGAAGCTGCCTTGTACTGAGGCTTAGGCTGCTTTCTTCACCTTCAACGAGGCTATCGTGTGCCAGGAGCCACCGTTGTACACTTCTTTTACGCCTTGGGCTTGCAGGAAAGCCTGCGCCATGCCGCTGCGATTGCCCGACTGGCAAAACAGCACTAATGGCGCACTCATTTGTTGTAGTGCATCCGGGCGGGTCAATATGTCATTGAGCGGGATATTGACGGAGCCTTCCACATGGCCCATGGCGTATTCCCAGGGTTCGCGTACGTCCACCAGGGTTGTTTTCGGATGATTGATCAGTTCTTTCAGATTCATGGTACAATGTTTTGGAGTAATTGAAAAACGCTGCAAAATTGTCGGGCGGCATTTGTGGAAATCAGTGACTGGCATCACATCGTGCAGAAAAATACTAACTTGGCCGCCTCATTACCTTGCCATTGCCATGCGCATTGCCGTCAACTGTCGCTTTTTGTTGCCTCACCGCATGGAGGGCATAGGCCGGTTTACCTGGGAGGTAGCGCGGCGCCTGGCTGTGGCGCATCCCGAGCATGAGTTTGTGTGGCTTTTTGACCGGCCTTTTGATAGCTTCTTTCTCAAAGATGCTCCTCCCAACCTGTCGGCGCGGGTAGTGCATCCGCCTGCCCGGCATCCTGCACTGTGGTATGTGTGGTTTGAGTGGGCTTTGCCCTGGGCTTTGCAGCGCTGCCAGGCGGATGTATTCCTCTCGCCCGACGGCTATTGCTCCTTGCGCAGCCGCGTACCTACTGTGATGGTTGCGCACGACCTTGCGCACCTCCACTTCCCTGAAGCGATACCGCCGCTGGTTCGCCGGTATTATGATTACTTTGTGCCTCGCTACCTACGCCGGGCAGAGCGCGTGGTGGCAGTTTCGGCATTCACTGCCCAGGACATAGCGCAACAATACGGCATAGCGTCTGGAAAGATAACCATAGCCTGTAATGGCTGCGCCCCAGTTTTTTGCCCGCTGTCGGAGGCCAGGCAACAGGCTGTTAGGGAGCAATATGCCCAGGGTGCACCATACTTTTTCTACATCGGTGCCATGCACCCGCGCAAAAATGTGGAGCGCCTTGTGGTAGCGTTCGACCAGTTCAAAGCCCACTCCGGCTCGCCGCTCAAACTCCTTCTGGCCGGCCGCCTGGCCTGGCAAACCGGAGCCCTGCAGCAGGCTCTTGAGCAGGCGCAGCATCGGCAAGACATTGTGTTGCTCGGCTATGTACCCGATAAAGACCTACCGCTGCTCACCGGCGCAGCTTTTGCCTTTGTGTATGTATCGCTGCTTGAGGGCTTTGGTGTGCCAGTGCTAGAAGCTATGCACTGCGACGTACCACTGCTGTGTGCTCGGGCGGCTGCTTTGCCGGAGGTGGCCGGCGAGGCAGCATTGTACGTGGATCCCTACAGCGTGGAATCCATTGCCAAGGGTATGACCACAATGTGGGAGGATGCCGCCCTACGCCACAAGCTTGTACGAGCGGGGCGGCTACATCGCCAACAGTTCAGTTGGGAACGCGCCACGCACGTCGTTTGGGATGCTATCGCCCAAGCCATGTATTCCTGAGGAAGTTCGCTGAGGGCTTTGTATCTTTGCCTGATTTTTCATCGCTACATTCATTAACTTGCCATGCCGCCACATAAGAAAACTCGTCGGACTTCAGAATCTGGCTTCAGCAAGCGCGAGCGTCCTACGCTACTCCGAAAAACAGTGCTGCCGGAAGAAAAGTGGCCCATGCGCCTCAATAAGTATATTGCGCACTGCGGCATTTGCTCGCGGCGCCAGGCAGCCGAGCATGTCAAAGCAGGCTTAGTCACTGTAAATGGTCAGCAGATTACCGAACCTGGTGTGGAGGTGCAGCCCAATGATCGCGTGACGTTTAAAGGCGAGATCATCCGCCCTGAAGACCGCAAGGTCTATATCTTGATGAACAAGCCCAAGAATGTGATTACTACCGCCGACGACGACAAAGGCCGCACTACCGTGCTTGACTTATTGCAAGGTCGCATCCGAGAGCGCGTCTATCCTGTGGGCCGTCTAGACCGCGATACCACCGGCCTGCTGCTGCTGACTAATGACGGTGATCTGGCGCAAAAGCTTGCCCATCCGCGCCACAAGGTGGTCAAAGTATATAAAGTTGTGCTGAACAAAAACTTGGCGCTCAAAGACTTTGAGGCAATTCGTGAAGGGCTGGAGTTGGAAGACGGCAAAGCCTTGGTGGACAATATCTTCTACTACGAAGGCAAAAAGAACGAACTGGGCATCGAAATCCACATTGGCAAAAACCGCATTGTGCGTCGCATCTTTGAGCGCCTGGGCTACGAAGTCACTGCATTAGACCGCATCTACTACGCTGGCCTGAGTAAAAAAGACTTACCCCGGGGCAAGTTTCGCCGCTTGACTGAAAAGGAAGTCATCCAACTTAAGCACTTCACCTGAGGGGCTGTCATCTGAAAATGCGCACGGTTTCAATCTTGGTTTCGCTGACCTGCTCTAGTACAAAGCGCATGTCGTTCAGTTCGATGACGGCTCCTTGCTGAGGTATGGCACCGGTGGTCATCACCAGGTAGCCCGACAAGGTGTGGTAGTCGCCTTCGGGTAGGTTCAGATTGGGGTATTTGTCGTTGAGGTAGTCAATTTCGAGGCGGCCGGAAAACAGGTACTCGTGCTCGCTGATCTGCTGTTCGATATATTCCTCCTCGTCGTGTTCGTCTTCAATTTCGCCAAAGATTTCCTCCAGGATGTCTTCTAGGGTAATGAGGCCCGCTACGCCGCCAAATTCATCCACCACGCAGGCAATGTTGACGCGCTCAGCAATAAAGCGATGCAGCAGGTCAGATACGCGCATTACTTCCGGCACGAATAGGATGTCCAGGCGAATGCTGCGAATGCTGCGCGGCTTTTCCAGTAGTTGCTGATGGTGCACGTAGCCCAGCACATTGTCCACGTCGTCTTCAATGACGAGGATGCGGGAAAGCTTAGTTTCGCGAAAGAGGTCTTCCAACTCCTGCACGCTTGCTTTGATGTCAATATACTCAATTTCTGGGCGGGGCACCATGCAGTCTCGCACGCGGGTTTCCTTGAGATTTAGGGCGTTGCCAAACATCTCCCGGTCCACTACCCCGCCTTCGGGCGTTTGGCTGCTTTCCATGATGAAGCGCTCCAGGTCGAGGCGCGTAAAGGCAGGGTTAGAAGCGGGGGCTTCGCCGTGGGTGAGCATTTTGGTGATGTATAGCGACAGGCGGTTGAACAACCAGGCAATAGGCGACAACAACAACAGCAGGCCTTTGATGGGATAAGCCAGCAGGAACAGAATTTCCTCGGCATGTAGTCGAAAAAGTGCCTTAGGCAGAAACTCACCAAACAATAGTACCACCAGCGTAATGAGTACTGTGTTGGCCAGCAATAGTGCAAATGCCCCTTGGACATACGCCTCCAACAAAGGCGTAAGAAGCTGTGTGGCAAAATAAGTGAGTGCCACCAAGGCTATGTTATTGCCTACCAGCATGGCACCGATGAACAAGGAGCGGTTGTCAAAAAAAGAAGCGAGCAGGCGTCCTCTGGCGGGGTTTTTCTTTTTGCGCAATTCTATTTTGAGCATGTTGGCCGATACAAAGGCAATCTCCAGCCCTGAGAATAAGGCCGAAAGTAGCAAAAAGAACAGTATCAGTACGGCTCCCATCATTGGCTGTTTGGGTTGGCGGCAGGGTCTTCCACCTTCACGCGGCCTTCCACGGCCTTCATGGTGATGTTGCGAAAGTCTTGGTCAGCCTCGAAGCCTCGGCCGTAGAGAATTTCATCAGGGCGCGTCACCACCACGAAGCGGTCGGTATAGACCTTCTGGCGGCGTTCATCCCAGGTGAGTTCATCAGTAGTTAGGCGTTCGCCGTGGGCGCTCTCCCACACCACGCTGTCGCGCACTACGATGATGCCTATATTTTCCTTGCGAATGCCGTAGCGCGCCGTGAGGGTGCTTGTGGGCTGCCCCAGGCGATCCAGGAAAGATACTTCTACGCCTTGCGGAAACTCTTGCCGAAGGTCTGCAGAGCCAGTGTAGTAATACATAAGCGGCCCAGTGACGCGTACCTTTACAACTGCAGAGTCACTGTACAGAATTTCCACTCCTTCCAGCAATTCCAGGTCGGTACCTTGCAACAGGATATCGGGTAAGGTTTCGGGTGGCTCATGGCGGCAGGAGGCTAGCAGCACACCCAGAATCGTCCATGCAAGAATGGCTCTGTACATCTTGGTGCAAAGATACATCTGCCGGGTGGCATTAGTCAATATGGCTATGCCATTCATTGTACAGCGGGGGCTTTGTGCGAGGTGTCGGCTTTTTCCAGCAGGAAAACCATCAAAAAGCCCGCTATGGCCAACAGCATACAAGCCAGGGTCATAGGATGGGCATGAGCCCAAGGCCATATACTTCGCTCCAGCAAAGGCACGCTTTCGCCGGTGCTATTGGTGCGCCAGGAGATCACCTCTTTCCAGGGCCATATCTTGTTGAGCGAACCCACCATAAAGCCCGTGAGTACTGCCATGGTAGGATTGTGGTAATGCTTGAACGTCCAGGTCAGCACCCGCGAAAAAGCGGCCAACCCCAGCAGGCATCCGGCTGCAAATACCACTATTATACCTAAGCTCTGCGCATCTTGGGTTGCAATGGCGGACTTGGCAGCAGGTAATATAGTGGTGTACATACCCAGCAATACCAGGATAAAACTACCCGATATGCCTGGCAGCATCAAAGCGGAAATGGCAATGACTCCACATACAAATACAAACCAAAGCGCCTGAATGCCTTGCGCCGGCGCCACTAGCGTGTAGGCCAGCGCCAAGCCAGCTGCTAGCAGCCCTGCTACGTACTCGCGCCAGGTCCAGCGCCCCACCTTACGCCCTACGTAAATGGCCGAGGCCACGATCAGGCCAAAGAAAAAAGCCCATAACAACTGCGGATAGTACTGCAGCAAGTGCGATACCCCAAATACTCCGAGCACTACCCCTGCGCCCATACCAGCCAGCAGATATACTAGGAAAGCGCCGTCAATATGCGCCCAGGCGTTTTTGAAGCCACCCTGCCGCCATGTGGCGATCAAGCCTGGCCCCAATACGGCCTTGATGCTGTGCAGCAAGCGCTCATAAATACCAGTAATAAAAGCTATGGTACCGCCCGATACGCCAGGGATCACCTCCGCTATGCCCATAGCCATACCCTTGAGCACTAGCATCAGCGCTTCGTTTTTGGATGTATTCATGTAGGTTGGTCTTGATTTATTGGAAAGATTCGTCCATGCGCCTACGGCGTGTGCGGGCATTGCGCTGCTGGATGAGTACGCCGCCCAGCACCACCAGCGCTACCGGAAATAGCACGTTGAACCACTTGATGAACTGTCGCTTGCCATTGGATTCCTCCAGCAAGTACTCGGCTTTGAGCGGGCGCGAGGCGACTCCACGAGAGCGCAGTTCCATCAGGCCGCTGTCGTCTCCCAGCCAGTCCACGCTGTTCACCAGTAGTCTTACGTTGTCATCCGTCATGGCACGCCCTTGCTGGCCAGACACGGGAAAGTCGCCGTCGCCAAACACAATCATACGTGCTTGGTCGCTGCCTCCAGGGATGAGTGTGCCAGCCAGCAATCCGCCTAGCACCAGGTTTTTCAGCGGGAAGTCGGCTTCTACCCATTTCTTCTCCGTCACCTGCAACATCAGCGGCGCTGCTTGGATGCCGCTCTTTACCGAACTGAATACCAGGGGTGTAAACTGTACATTGCTTTGTGGAGTACCTATGTATTGCAAAGGGCTGACGTAGGGGAATAGCACCTGCTCCAACCCCTGTACAGTGGGGTGGTTGGCAAAGGCGTTAACCAGCGGCAGGTAGGGGAATTTTATTTGCGTTTGCAACTGTATCATACCCAGGTACTGGGGCACGGTCACGGCGCCACATTGTACATCCACTACCAGGCTGGTGTCTATCAGTATGCCCTTGCTTTGCAGCCAGGCTTCCATGCCAGTTTCGTTGGACGTAGCCATGGCATATTGCAGATTTACCTCTACGCGGTTGATGCCCACCACCATGCTGCCGCCTTGTGCCAGGAAGGCATCCACCGCCTGGAAGTGTTCTGTTGGTATGGAGTCCTTGGGCGCTAACCACACCAACACCTTGGTAGAGTCAGCAATGGCAGGGGTAAGGCTGAGGTCAAGCGGGCGCACGTCGTAGAGGGCGCTGAGTTCTTGTACCACCTGGGAGAGTTCGTTCAGCGCTGGCTCCCCGTGCCCAGTGATAAAAGCTACTACAGGCTTTTGCTGTATGGACAACTTCTTTATACCAGAGGCCAGGTTGTATTCCATAGAAGTACCAGGCTCTACAAAAGGTATGACCTCGCGCGAGTCGCCTTTTTTAATGGCGGCTCCGAGGAAGGCCTGTTGTTGTTTGACCTGGTCTTTCTCGCGCACGTTGATCATAACTGGGCGTATGCCCAGGTTAGCAGCCTCTTGCTTTTGCTGGTCGCTAGAGGGTTCGATAAACTCGTAGTCTAGCTTACCTTTGGAAACGGCAGCAAATTCTACGAGCAGGTTCTGGAAATCGCGTTTTACTTTGCCAATATCGGGCGGTAGATTACCAGAAAAGTAGGCCGTCACAGTGACTTGTTCATCCAGGCTTTTCAGAATATTGCGGGTGGCCTTGCTCAGAGTGTATTGCTTGCCCTGTGTAAAGTCGAGGCGTAGCAAGAAGGGCTGTACCAGCAAATTGGCAGCTACCACAATACCGATGACAAGTAAAAGAGAGAGCGATTTTTTCATATCCGGGTTAGAGTCATTTGCGTTTGTTCAGGTTCTGCACGGTGAGATAAAGCCCTAGGAAGGTGATAGACAGGAAATAGACCACATCCTTGAGGTCGAGTACCCCGCGCGACAGTGAATCCACGTGCTTGTTCATGCTCAAAAAGTAGAAAAACTCACCCGATACGCCAGGGCTGAATGCACCGATCAGTTCAAATACCAACTGAAAAAAGATGCCTACGAATAGGGCTACCAACAGGGCCACGATTTGGTTGTCAGTAACGCTACTTGCCCATAGGCCTATGGCAATGTAGGCTGCGCTCATCAGCAACAGGGCAATGTAGCCGAAAATAGAAGCGGCATGGTCTATCGCTCCTAACATGGCTACTGTGATGTAGTAGGGCAGTGTGAGCGCCAGCGCAATGGCTACCATGATAAAAGCTGACAGAAACTTGCCCCACACCACCTGTGTGCTGGAGATGGGCTTGGTCATTAGCAACTCGATGGTACCAGCTTTGCGCTCTTCAGCCAGTAGGCGCATGGTCAGGGCAGGGATGAAGAAGAATAGCGTCCAGCGGGCTACGCCAAAGAGTACCCCCAGGTCGGCCTGATTGATGGCAAAGACGTTAGAGGCCTGGTTCAGCCACACAAATCCGCCGGTGAACAGAAGAAAACCTGTGACGACGATATAGGCCGTCAGCGAGTCAAAGTTGAACTGTAGTTCTCGTTTGGCAATGATCCAGGACTGCTTCATTGAGCGAACGATGATATTGATGTGTAAGCCATACCTTTTTTCAGGCCGCAAAGTTAAACACAATGTCCTGAAATTTTCAATGGGTATTTACTGTGCCCGCACTACTAGCCTCGCCTTCGGCACCGCAGATACGATGGCGTAGGCTGCCAGGTTCGAGGTGTTTTTCAGGTCTTTCGTTTGCAGGTGGCTTTTCAGTTGTGTGTAGCTTTCTTTACCGCTGGCAGACAGGCGTGTAGCTTCTGGTTTTTAGGGTAGTTTGGTACAAGGGTATCCATAAGCTAGCGTGCTGTGTTATGCTCGGTGCACCTCCGGAGAGCTTGGATAGGAGGCACTCCGCTATGGCAATCAAGGGTTGCGGGTCGTTGGCTGTGCTGGGTGTATAAAGGGCGTTGTTAACTTACTACTACGCAACAGCCTGAAGCTGTGAAGACAGCATTTGATGGAGGGCTGGGCATCTCTTCACTGAAGCAAGGCCGCTCGCCAACGCTGCTCGAATATCAGCAACAGCACAAAAAGCATCATCACCACGCTAGTGTAGGCCAGATACAGGCTCTGGCTGGGTGTAACCCATGCTCCAATGGCTAATACTACGCCAACACCGGCAACTACACTCAGTACCTTGCCTAGCCAGCTCGTTGGCCATGCAAAAGGAATCATGCTGATAAAAAACGCTACCAATGCACCCCACTTGACATGGGTATAAACCATGAGCCGCGACAGTTCAGCCTGGAAGTCTGAGGATAGCTTGTCCAGGATCAGTACAAGTTGCGCATTTTCCAAGAAGTCGAAAACTCCGGCAATCAACGCCATCACCAGGCCTGCCAGCATATACCATCGCTTGCCCGACAGACGCCATGCAATGACCATGCTGACTACCAGAAAACAGGTGTAGGCCAGAATGAACCAGGTGTCCAGTCGGATGTTGCGTCTCAGATAGGCTTGCATTTGGGCATGCTCAGCAGGCGAGGCTTGCCACAGGGCGATGTCGTACACCTCTTGAGGCGTACGGGCAAACTCCAGCAGCACAATGGGTGAGGGCTTCTTTTGGGCAGGGGGTAATTCGCCTTTCTTTGGCCACATCAAAAACAATATAGCTGCCATTACAATTCCAATGAGCAGAGCAGGCAGAAAAGGTCGGGTACGCATGTGGGTTATGGTTTAGTGGCCAGTAAAGAAAATACCATGGGTATGCGGCCTTCCAACCCTCGTATTTGGTAGTGTCCAGGTGCAGCCTCCATACTGTGGGCAAAGCAATCGTAGGGCGAGTAATCGTACTCTTGAAGGTGCGCCAGGTGCAAACCCGCATGGAGCAAGGCTCCTATCACTTCGGCCAGGCTGTGGTTCCAGCTTATTGACTCGTACTTCAGGGGCGCTTGACGGTCAGTGTAGGTTCCCAATAGCGTTTTTACAATGGGGTCTTGCTTGAAGTAGCTGTAAGCCAAGCAGGTGAAGTTATCGTCGAACATCCACACTACAGGGTGAAACTCTGCCATGATGAACCTGCCTCCAGGCTTAAGCGAGTGGGCTACGACACGGACCCAAGCCTCCAGGTTGGGTAGCCAACCTATTACGCCATACGAGGTGAACACCACGTCAAACTGTTGCTCTATGTGTTGGGGCACATCATACACGTTGCAGCAGACAAACTCGGCAGCCAACCGATGCTGGACAGCTAGTTGGCGTGCCTCTGCTATGGCCACCTCTGAAAAGTCTACCCCGACCGCCTGAGCTCCTAAGCGCACCAGCGACAGCGTATCCAACCCAAAGTGGCATTGGAGGTGCAATATGCTTTGCCCAGAGAGATCTCCTAGTGGCACCAGCTCAATCTCGTTGAGCGTAGGGTGTCTTTCTTGCTCAAAGGACTTCCGCCCGTAGTAGTAGTAGTAGTGAGTAGCATGCCAGGCTGCGCGAGCATTCCATAGTTGACGGTTGATGTGCAGGTAATCCATTGGGACAGGGTGTCTCAGAGGTATTCAACAAACAAATCTTCAGGAAGGGGGTTAAACCCGTCGCCAGCTATCCAAATCTGACCGCACACATCTGCTAGCTTACTAGAAATCTGCCGAGTGAGCTCCTGGCGAATGCTAGCATCTAGTGCCGGCCCCTCCAGCCAAAGCAAAACTGCGCAGCAATCAGGGTGCTCGGCCAGTGCACAGGCGTTGGCCCAGAATGCTCGTTCGCTGTGCTTGGGCGACTTCTTTGCTAAGTGTTGCCAACGCATGCGCCTCCACCAGTGTCGCTGCCAGTATTGTCGCACGGCGTCCAGTGCCAAAAAAGTATCCAATGCCTTTCGGGCTACGGCGTCGGCCAGAAGCGCGGGTTTTTCGCGTATGCTTTCGGCATTGTATCCTTTATGACCCTGTAGGCGCTGATGATAATTCTTTACCTCGGTCAGCACCAACAGGTCAGGCATCAATATGCCCAGGAAATCTACGCCTTTCAGCCCCAGCCCACTCCAGTTCTGGTAGTAGGGATGGGTGTCGTAGCGGTGCACCACCCAGCGCGGGCCAAAGCGGAGCAGAAGGTCGCTTTCCTGGTATTCGGACGGCATTCGGCGAGTAGGCGGCATCAATCGAAACTCAAAGATAGCCAATTCGCTGCAATACCCACCCGAATGCCCCAGTTGTAATATTTTCCATTCTGAAATGCTGTAACGGCTTCCACGCGGAACACCCGCAGAATGTTGTCAATAGAATAGCCCAGCTCGGTGTAGTGCTGCGAGGTAGGCGTGGTCAGGTAGTTGACAAAGATATTCTCGCGCAACCCCATGAGCCACACCGGCGTGATGCGCGTGAGCAGCAGTTGGCGAAACTGTTGATGCACATGCAATGCAGCGTATTCCTCCTGCGTACTGTGGCGATAGTAGTCTAACAAGCGGAAACTACCCACTGGATCGGCAGTGACCACAGGGATTAGGTTGCCCATGAAGTGGCGGTAATCGGCAAAACCAAGGTAGCGATTGTTGAGAAACTTACCTGCTTGTAGCTTGACATCCATGTAGCCTGCCGTGCCCACTTTAAAGCGGTGTTTTAGTTGGAAGTCCAGCAGGTCAAAGTCGGTGATACTGCCCTGTACCCCAGGGATACCCTTGCGCCAAAGCAGTTGCACCTCAGGCGATGAGTCTTCAATAGGCGACTTAATGCCGTTGCGGATGCGATATTTCTGCCAGGGACGCGCCTCCACAGCAGCTTGTATGATAAAGGCGCGCTCCGCTGTCTGAGTGCCGAGCCATTCTTCGTTCAGTGGTATGTTGGAGGCGTAGCCTCGATTGCGGTCGTTGAACCACGTCTGGGTGGTGCGATTGCCGGGGATGAGGCGATCTGCCCATTCGGCACCAGCGCGCAGCTCTATGTTTTCGGCCAGTTTTTGCTGTATGCTGGCGCTGATGTAGTCCTTCTCATACATGCTGATGTAGTTTTTTTCGCGCAACAGGCAACTTACGGTATTGAAAAACTCAGATATGGGGCGCTGCGGATTGAGTTGAAAGATGTAGCGTCCGCCTTCTAATTGCAGCATGGTGGCGCGGTCCAGTTTTTGACCAAAGCGGTAGGAGGCCATTCCCTTGGCGCTGAGCCGATTGGGTGCAGCGGCATAGCGGGGCGTGAACTCGAGCTTGAACTGTTGGACGCGCTTCCAGTGGGTGTGCAATCTAATATCCATCCAGGAGTGGAACCCCTCCACTGGGTTAAAGTTGAGATTGGCCAGCACAGAGTTGAAGCTCAGGCGGGTGCTATTTCCCAGCTTGTAGCTGCTGCCGAAGAGAATGCTCAAGGGCTTGAAAGACGCACTGCTTCCTTGCGCTGCATCAGCTCCATCTGCTTGCAGGGAGCCGGCTTTGGCAGCTTCTGCGGCAGAGATGCTGTCCATGCGCTGGTAGCCCCGTACTTCATACAGCGTCAGGGGAATGGGTCTGATTTCAGCCCAGTAGGCGGAGTCGCGCCGGTAGGCCATGGAGTCAATGCGATACTCCTTGACCTCGGCAATGCCGGGGATGTAAAGAGTATCTTGCCGGGAGCGCTCCTTGCGGTCTTCCTTCTCGTACTCACGCACCATTTGGCGCAGGTCTTTCATGGTTACTTCCTGCCCGGCAGCCAGGCGTTTTTCAGTGACGGCGTTTTTCTTGGCGGCAGGGGTCAAGTCTTTGGCTGCTTGAGGATTGAGTTTTTCGTCCACTACCGTAATGGGTATGTCTAGTGAAGGGTTGAGCTTGATTTGATAATCGCTTATGCTGGCCACATAACTGTACTCAAAATGAACCCCCAGGAATGCACCTTCTACGTCAAACAGGTGTTTGATAGGTAGCCAGGCCTTGTCTTCGATGGGGGCGTAGGTTTGCCGCACGCTGATACTGAAGCCCTGTTTATAGGTTTTGAGGTCTAGGCTGTAGATACTCCACAGGTCTTCCAGAATGTAAATATAGCCTTCGAGTACATTGTCGCCCTGGCTGCGTGGTATGACCTGAATCTTGTTCACGCCATAGCCGCGATCTATGAAGTAGCCGGCATGTTTGAATCTGTAGTAAGCAAAAGCCCTGGGTGCGAGTGGCGAGACCACGTCAGCAATCTGCGGCTCGTAGAAACTGCCGTTGATGAAAGGCGCGGGGCTAGTCTGGTTGTCATCGCCTTGTTTGCGTATGCTGATCACCGTTTCCTTGAAGGTGGAAGGTCGTTGATATTGAATGCGGCTTACCGACTCGCTCACAAAGGCAAAAGAGGAGTCAATGCCTTCTTTTTTCAGTTCCCGACGCAAGAAAAACGGCGCTTTCTTGAGCCGCCCCGAACCTTTGATATATACCTGTGCCGAGTAGCTCTCCACCTGCTGCCTATGCCAGGAGGCCTTGGCTATGGCGCGTCGCATTACGGTGTAGGCAGGGTCTTCTTGCTTGCTGGACACCTCCACTGTGCGCAACTGGATAGTTTGTACTTTGAGCACTACATTTATGCGGGTAAACGGCCCGCTGTGCACGGTGACTTCTCTGACCAGTGTTTCGTAGCCCAAATGCTGAAACACCAGTGTGTAACGCCCCGGCTCCAGGCGTATTTCATAGTAGCCGTCTTCATTGGCTACCGTGCCGGTGCCAGTTTCTTTTACAAAAATAGCAGCAAAGGGCAAGACTTCTCCATTGGCGCCAGTGATAGCACCCGCTACGCCGCTGGCCAGTGCACTACTCAAAGGTGTGCAGTAGAAAGCCAAAGCCAAAAGCCCATAGCAAATAGAATAGTGGCAGGAGTAGTTTAAAAGTCGGAACATAGCAAGGTGTGTTTTTTTACAAAGTACCTTGCAAAGTTTGGCATTAGGTTGATAGAATCCGAATTTAATGGGACGAAAGGCCAGTCAGCCTGGACGAGTGCAATCTCGCTATAAGCGTAGCATGCGCCGAAGGTCAGCTTTGGAGGCCGGCGCTTCTTGCTGCAGTTCAAGCACTAGGTCAGGCGAATCGACTGCAGACAAGGCTCTTTGCAGTGCCTGCCGGCGCAATACAGCTACTTTACCCTGCGGCGTGACCGACCATAGTACGCTGCCTAGTTCTAGGGGCAGGCGGCTGTTACCTGCAACCATAACCTGGTGTAGCGTATTTTGCCCAGGGCTGACCACGTACACTACTTGCTCATGGTAGGTATTGTTGTACTGGTCTGTTATTTTACCAGCAGCTACAGTAGCAGCTACAGGCACAGGATGGGCAATGGCCCAGAGGCCGAGCTGGTCAATGTCTAGTTGGTGGCGCAAACGCATAGCCAGAGGCGCTGCATCCGCGTGTTGTTTCTCCCAGGTTTGGATCAGTTGTGTTTTCTCTTTGTCCACACGCCGTTGCACGGCGGCCAGGTTTTGGTCGCGCTGTGCTTCCCAGCGACGCAGGGCGGTCTCGTATTCGGCATAGGCGGCGTGCCAGGCATTCATGGCTTGCTCGTAAGCACTGCCGGCAAGTACGGGGTTGACAATAAGGCGCAGGGAGGTGGCGCCATGCATGAGCACGAGTTCATAGTCATCGCCTTGGATCTGCTTGATGCGAGCTGACTGCCAGGTGACGGAAAAGGCGCGGGGGTCATAAGCTGGGCTGTTGGGAGCTATTTGCCAGATGGCGCCTTTGTACAGGTTGGCTTCTTCGCCAGAGGCAGTTTGAGGGACAGCGCCTTCCAGGAAGTCAAGTTCGAGGGTGGGTTGGTTGGGGTTGCTGCGCTGTGGTTTGGCAGGGGGTGTGGGTGCGGGGTTAGCAGCTTCCCAGCGCGAGCGCTCCTGGGCGATCATCTGATCCAGGTCTTGTAGTTGCTGGTAAAGGGCAAATTTTTCTGCAAAGCCGGGGTCTTGAGGGTCTGGTTCGGCTTGGCCCAGCATCTCAGTTTTACTGCGGCCTTTTTCTACCCAGGTAGCGGCTTCGGTGTCTAAGAAAAATTCGGTGAGGGCTGGCAGGCGGCGATTGAGCGGCAGCCATACCACTGATTCCAATTCTATGCTTAGGGTTTTGTTGGGGGCCAAAAATACTCGGTGGCCATTTTGTTCGGCGTACACTTCTACCATGCCAGCCGATTCAAGCTGGCGTCGGCCGTTGGGCGTGCTCCAGCCAAGTTTGACGCCAGCCAGGAAGAAGTCTACATAGTCATCCAGTTTACGCACGCGCAGGCGTACTTCGCCGGCTACGGGGTTGCCCTGTTCATCCACAAAAGCCTGGGCCGGTATATGTATTCGGGGGTTGCCGAGCGTGGTGGCGGGCTGTGCTGCATTCACGCGTTGTTCCCAGAATTCAGGCTGCAATGCTGGTAGCGGGGCTGGCAGGCGCGCTTGTTTTTCCCAGGTAGCCATAGCATTGCTGGGCTGAAACGCGGCCTCCTGAGGTGCCCGTACAATGAGCAGCAAAACTAGCGCGGCTGCAACCAAGCCTATGCCTGCATACATCAGGTAGCGCATTTGCACAATACCTTTGCGACGCGCGCTGGCATGATACGCCTGGAGCAGGGCATCAAAATCTTTATGTTGGGCAATATCTTCGCTGGACACCGGCTTGGGGGGTACTCTGAAGTCGTATTGCTGTTTCATACGCATTAGTTTTGGTGGCATTATCCTGCCGAGGGTTGTTGGGCCAGAGTCATGAGTATTTTCTTGAGACGTTCAAGTGTGCGGTACGTTTTCACTTTGGCGTTACTTTCGGTAATGCCGAGGATGTCGGCGATGTCGCGAAAAGGACGCTGCTCAAAAAAGCGCATTTCAATCAATTCCATATCGGCTATTTTGAGCGCCTGCATAGCTTGCGGCAGCAGTGTGCGCAGTTGCTCGGCGTGGTCATCGGGTTCTATTTCATCAGCTAGCGATAGCAACCCACCTTCTTCCACGCTCACAATGCGGTACTTCTGCGTCTGGCGGTAGTGCAGAGCTACTTCATTGGCGGCAATACGAAACAACCATGCGGCAAAGGGTACGCCTCGAAAAGCGTACTCTCCCAGGCTTTGCAGCGCCTTTAGGAATACCTGTGCACACAGGTCGGCGGATAGGTCTTCATCCTGGGTGCGATGGTACAGGTAGCGAAACACTGGCTCGTAGTATCGGTCGTACAGCGGCCTGAAACGAGCTGGTTCGCGCTGGGCAGCCTGTACTTCCGCCCATTCGGCGTGCAAGGTCTCAGCAGAAATTACCCGGTCTGCGTCGTTATCCTGGGCGGCCCGGCCCAGGCTACGGCTAATCTGCATGTTGGAAAGCATTCGTTCCGGGAATTTTCCTTGTTGGCAATTTGTTTTCTTTCATAATGCAAATTTGTCAAAAAGTTACAGATGGTACCTGAATTTTTGCCTGTTTCTGATGAGATTGTGCTCACAGCCTTCCGACCGGAAGACAAATCTGATCTCTTGCGCTGGATGGAAGACAGTACTATCCACCAGTTTACCTTGAGCATCCCTTTCCCCTATACTGATGCCGATGCTGATGCCTGGCTGCACAAAACCCGCGAGATGGAGGAGCAATATCTCGCCCGCCCCCATTGGGCCATTCGCACTGCCGCTGGCCAACTCATTGGCAGCATAGGGCGCCAAATGAAAGACAGCGCCAATAGCCACTGCGATGAAGTTGGCTACTGGCTGGCCTGGCCTTATCGGGGCAAGGGGCTCATGTCGCTAGTGACGCAGCACTTCTGCAATTACTGGTTTACCTATTCGCCGCTCATCCGCATTGAGGCCGGAGTCTTTCACACTAACCCCGCCTCGGCGCGCGTATTGGAAAAAGCTGGCTTCGATTACGAAGGGTACCAGCGCCGCAAGGTGTTCAGAAACGGCCAATACCTGGATGTGCTGTTGTATGCGCGGCTAAAAGACTGATGCCCCCTGTCTTCCTTTTGCAGGGAAACGAACACTTGCCATGGAAAATCTGGCAATGTGCAAAGGTATAAGAAGCACAGTAAAAGCAGACAGGCAAGCAGGTTGGAATCTGCCCAACAAGCCAGTACGAAATGAAAATTCCGTGCTGGCCCGGCAATGGTAGGTGTCTTTGCGCTCTTTGCAACTTTTGCAAAAACCAGTGTTTAGGTGTTCAGCAGAGTTAGCCTCGGCCTGGTCACAAGGGCGCACCCGGTGTTTTGCCCTCACCGCATCTGTCTGCCAGAGGAGGTAATCAGAGAAGGTATGAAAAGTCGTCAAAGGCGTGGAAGTGCCTTGGCGCATGACGAAAATAAGTGTAAGGAGTGAATCCTGCACGCACACTACCATTCCAGTTTTTTGACGTATCATTGCGCCGTGTAAATCCATTATGTTTTCATGAAAAGTACGCCGCTTACGCCTGCCCATATTGCACTGGGCGCCCGCATGGCCGAATTTGCCGGCTACCACATGCCCATCTCCTACACCAGTATCCAGGAAGAACACCATGCTGTGCGCAACGGCGTGGGCGTCTTTGATGTGTCGCACATGGGCGAGTTTATCGTACGAGGCAGGCAGGCGCTGGACCTGGTACAATACGTTACCTCCAACGACGCCTCTCGCCTGGCCATTGGCGATGCCCAATACTCCTGCTTGCCCAATAGCCAGGGCGGCATAGTGGACGACCTGCTGGTGTATCGCCTGCCCGAAGATATGTGCGCCGAAGGCGAGCAGGCCTTTATGCTGGTAGTCAATGCTTCCAATATCGAAAAAGACTGGGAGTGGATCAACCGCCATAATCGCTTTGATGCCCGCCTTATCAACATATCAGAACAGACGGGCCTGCTGGCCGTGCAAGGTCCTCGTGCCGCCAACGTATTGCAGCCACTCACCGATGTGAATCTAGCTCAGATGAAATACTACACTTTCGTCAAGGGGCGCTTTGCTGGCATAGACAACGTACTCATCTCGGCTACTGGCTACACTGGTTCGGGCGGGTTTGAACTCTATGTGGAAGCCAGCCAAACGGAAGCACTCTGGAAAGCTGTACTGGAAGCCGGTAAGCCCGTCGGCATCCGCCCTGTGGGTCTGGGTGCCCGAGATACCCTGCGCTTGGAGATGGGCTACTGTCTGTATGGCAATGACATTGACGACCACACCTCGCCTCTGGAGGCTGGCCTGGGCTGGATTACCAAATTGCAAAAAGGCGACTTTGTAGGCGCTGAGTACCTGCGCCACCAAAAACAAGAAGGTATCAAGCGAAAGCTCACAGGGTTCCGCGTGGACGACCGCCGCGTGCCGCGCCACGGCTATCCCATTGAAGATGACCACGGCAACGTCATTGGCGTAGTCACTTCTGGCACGCAATCCCCCTCGCTGGGCTACCCCATTGGCATGGGGTATGTGGCCATAGACCACGCCAAGGAAGGTACGCCATTGCGCATTGTAGCCGGGGGCAAAAAACTTGAAGCAGCAGTGGCCAAAGTCCCATTTCTGAAATTATAAAAGCGACTTGCCAGCTTGGCACCCCCGCGCAACGGCATACCTTTGCAATGCGCACGGGCGGCCATTCGTTGTATCGTCATCAATTTTTTAATAACATGAAAAACGTATTGCTCGGACTGTTACTAGGCCTTTCATTGCCTTGGGCGGCGTGGACGCAAGCAGCCAAAGACACTACCGTATACAAAGTGGTGGACGAAATACCGCGCTTTCCAGGGTGCGAGTTTCCCGACAGTACCCTAGATGCTCGGCAGCGCTGCGCTGAACGCCGCTTGCTGGAGTTCATCAACCAAAACATTGAGTACCCTCTGGAAGCCCGCCAAAAAGGGCACGAGGGCACAGTTGTAGTGAGTTTTATTGTAGAAACTGACGGCTCCCTGTCACGCATCAGCATTTTACGAAACGTAGAAGGAGGCTGCGGCGATGAAGCCGTACGCGTAGTGAGCCTTATGAATACCGCTGGTATCAAATGGATTCCCGGCAAAAAAGCTGGCAAGCCCGTACGTACCCAGTTCAACTTGCCCGTCAAGTTCAAACTCGAGGAAGCACCACCCTATATCTTCATCGAAGGTGATACGGTGTACACCGAATTTGACGCGCCACTGGAGTTTCTGGGCGGTGAGCAGGCGCTGTCCGATTATCTGGGCAAGATGGTCAAATACCCCGTCTCGGGTAATGCCAAATGCCTCATCGGCGAAGTGGACATTCAGTTGCTTGTCTATCCTGATAACGACGTGCGCATCCTGAGCATGACCGACTTCAACGACCTAGGCTTCGACTTTTGGTGGGAGGCCGCCCATGCCGCCGCAGGCACGCTGGGCAAGTGGAAACCAGCACAATTTCAAGGGCGCAACGTACCTGCTGCCTACGATGTCAGTATTGCTTTCAAGCCCACAGCGGCCTCTTGTAAGCAGCGGGTGGAAGCCTACGACAGGGCCAACCGCCTGGCTGAGGAGGGTGAAAAACTCTACAATAGCGGCCAGCAGGAGGCGGGCATTGCCAAGCTGAACGAGGCCATCGCCCTGTTTCCCGACAATGCTGCTTTCCTGTTCATGCGCGGGCAGGCTTATCTGAACCAAAACAAGTTTCCGGAGGCCTGTGCCGATCTGCTAAAAGGCCGTCAGATTGCTATGGTCAACTGGTTTGACAATATCTTGCGCGTCATCTGCCGTTGATCATATAGAAGCCATAGCGCCCGATACACCATGTTACTCGAAACAATTTGCTTTCTCGATGGGCAAGCCCAACACTTGCAGTGGCATCAGGTGCGCCTCGACGAAGCCCGGTGGGCGCTTTGGCACATCCGAACCCCACTCTCCTTGGCAGATGCGCTGACCCCACCTGCTGAGTTTCAGCACGGAAAAGTAAAGTGCAGGGTGCTATACGACTATCGCATACACCGCGTAGAGTGGATGCCATACATCCCGGCCAGAACGCACACGCTTCAACTGGTAGAGGGTAGCCACCTGCGCTACCCCTTCAAATACGCCGACCGAAGCGAAATACGCCGGATGATGGCCCTGCGTGGCGAAGCCGACGACATCCTCATCGTACAGGATGGTCTCATCACTGACACCTCTTACTGCAACGTGGTGTGCTTCGACGGCCAGCGCTATTTTACCCCGGCGCAGCCCTTGCTACCGGGAACCTCCCGCGCCAGGCTTTTGCACGAACAACGCCTTGATCCAGCTGATATCCGCCCGCAGGATCTGCACTACTTCCAGCATATTTTTCTCATTAACGCTATGCTTGACCTGGGCGAATGCATCGGCATATGGAACAAAAACCTTACCTTTGCCGCGCTTTTTTAAAAAGCGGTTAAACTTCAATTCACAATGCCATATCTTTTCACCTCCGAATCGGTATCCGAAGGCCATCCCGATAAAATTGCCGATCAAATCTCCGATGCTCTTGTAGATCACTTTCTGGCTTTTGATCCCACCTCTAAAGTTGCCATTGAAACTTTGGTCACTACAGGTCAGGTAGTACTGGCCGGCGAGGTGCGTTCCAACGTGTATCTGGACGTACAGCAAATAGCCCGCCAAGTCATTCGACGCATCGGCTACACCCGCTCCGAGCTGATGTTCGACGCTAATTCCTGTGGCATATTTTCTGCCATTCACGAACAGTCAGCCGACATAGCCCGCGGCGTAGAACGCGCCACCCCTGAAGACCAAGGCGCCGGCGACCAGGGTATGATGTTTGGCTATGCTACCAACGAAACTGACAACTACATGCCATTGGCTTTAGACTTGGCGCATCGCATCCTGCGCGAGCTGGCGGCCATTCGCAACGAAGGTAAGCTCATGCCCTATCTGCGCCCAGACGCCAAGTCGCAGGTCACTATTGAATACACTGACGACCACCAGCCCAGTCGTATTGACACCATCGTAGTATCCACCCAGCACGATGAGTTTGGCGAAGAGTCGGCCATGTTGGCCAGAATTCGGGAAGATATCATCCATATTGTATTGCCGCGCGTCAAAGAGAAACTCAATCCGCGCATCCAGAAACTATTCAACGACCAAATTACCTATCACATCAACCCCACCGGCAAGTTTGTCATTGGTGGCCCTCACGGCGATACCGGGCTTACCGGGCGAAAGATTATTGTAGATACCTACGGCGGTAAGGGTGCGCACGGCGGGGGCGCTTTCTCCGGCAAAGACCCCTCCAAAGTAGATCGCTCCGCCGCGTATGCCACCCGCCACATTGCCAAAAACTTGGTGGCTGCTGGCGTGTGCGACGAAGCCCTGGTACAGGTATCATATGCTATTGGCGTGGCCAAGCCTACCAACATATACGTGCAGACCTATGGCACCAGTAAACTGAATATCACCGACGGCGAAATTGCCCGTCGTGTGGCTGAACTGTTCGACATGCGCCCCTACGCCGTAGAAAAGCGCCTCAAACTACGCGCCCCCATCTACTCCGAGTGCGCTGCTTACGGGCACATGGGCCGCAGCCCCGAACTCAAGCGCGTGGAGTTTTACAATGCTGCCGGCGAACGTAAGGCCATGGAGGTAGAAACCTTTACCTGGGAAAAACTGGATATGGTTGATGCCATACGCCAGGCTTTTGGGCTGGAGTAACCATACAGCCAGGAAGGGAAAAATCTCGCTACTCCCGAAATTCATTCTTCGGTGAACGCCCTTTAGACAAGGAGAATACCTTCCAAGAAGTTGACTCACAAAATAGCATGCATGTGCGTAGACGTGCAGGCAGGGGGCTCAGGCCTACTGGATAAATTTTTGCACCTAAGGCGCATGGGCAGAGCCGGTGCGCTTGTTGTTGTTTTTCTACACACTAGTACGGTGCTCCTGTCTCTATGCTTTGATACTGCTATCTATTGGCTCCTGATGCTCTTTCAGCGCACTTGGCCTCGCGCAGGTGCAGCGCCTTGTGATACACAATGGGAAACACCAGCAGAGTGAAGACGGTGGCCGTCACTAGGCCGCCGATGATGACTACGGCCAGCGGTTTTTGGCTTTGGGAGCCGATGCCGGTGCTGATGGCAGCTGGCAACAATCCGATGGCGGCATGAGGGCAGTTACCTTGCGCTGTGCCTCGGCAATAGTACTGCCCAAGTTGCGCTCGCGCACCTAAAACTTGACGCCGATGAAGCGCTTGGTATTGTCGCGGTAGATGAAAGCCGGGCCAGTGATCTTGCGAATGGAGGCAATTTCCTTGAGGGGAACGAGGTCGCCCTTGTGAGGGTGGGAATCCTCAGCAAGAGAATGTCTTCTTCGCTGCTGCGATGCTCCCGGTTGTAGCGGATGCGGATGTCAAACTTGCGCTCACCTTCATACTTTTGGGTAGCAGTTTTGCCGCCAATGGCCATTTCGATAAGAGCCTGGGCATCGGCCTTGGTGATGTTGTAGAAGGCCATTTTTTCTTTGTCGAGTAGTACGCTCAGCTCCGGTTGGCCAACGTTGCGTAGTATGCCTACGTGCTTGATGCCGGGTACGTCCTTGATGGCGTCGAATACTTGGTTGGCCAGTTCGTCCAGTTGGTCAAGGTTATCGCCATAAATTTTTACAGCATTGGAAGTATTCATGCCGGCTACAGCCTCGGCCACGTTGTCAATGATGAGCTGGGAGTAATTGTAGTTGATGCCCTGATAGTTGTTGAGGCGGCGGTCCATTTCATCAATAAGCTCGTCTGTGGTGATTTTGCGGCTCCATTCTTTTTTGGCTTTAGGTTTACCTGCATTTGTACGTAGTAAAAGCCGCTGGGGTCGGTGCCATCATTGCTGCGGCCGGTTTGGGAGAGCACGCCGTTCACCTCAGGGAAGCGCATGGGTTCCTGGCGCAAGGTGCATACCATCTGTACTGCTTTGAGTGGTGCCGCAAAAAAGTGCCAGGCATTAATTTAAAAAGGGCTTAAACCTGTAAAAGTTAGCTTAAAAGGCATCAGCAGAAAGGCTAATTCCTTCATAAACAATGAATGACTGCAGTTGCTCGCCGGTGGGTTTTTACCTTGCCGTCTAATTTTTGCGCTGCTCGAAAAAGTTCTTCACAACTGGAATGAAGGCTACTGCCTACCGAGAAGTGTCTGTGCCTCGGCATTCGAAGCGCCGGTGAGGTTGGCTACTGCTGTGTCTCGTCGGGTTGTTTTTCCTCTGCCCAGTGCGTACCTTTGCCCGACTATGACCCACGATCAAATTTTGCAAGAACTGAGTGCCGGCAAAGTACGGCCGGTTTACTTTCTGCACGGCGCGGAGCCTTATTTCATTGACAAGGTATCGGATTATGCAGAAAAACACCTGCTCAGCGAGGCCGAACAAGCCTTCAACCTAACAGTGCTCTATGGCAGAGACACCGACCACCTGGCTGTGCTGGACGCCGCCCGGCGCTATCCTGTGATGGCGCCACGGCAAGTGGTGGTACTCAAGGAAGCCCAGGAGATGAAGACCCTACCTGAACTGCAGGGCTACATCGAAAAACCAGCAGATACCACAGCCCTGTTCATTTGCTACAAACACAAGAAGTTTAACATGACTACCAAATTTGCTGCAGCGCTCAAGGCGCATGCTGTAGTCATGGAGGCCAAAGCAGTCTATGAAGACCGCATGCCTGCCTGGATACAGGACTACCTAAAGGCTAAGCAACTCAAAATAGAACCCGCTGCGCTCCAACTCATCGTAGAGCACTTGGGCACGCAACTCTCCAAAGTGACTAATGAACTGGACAAAATGGCGCTCAACTTGCCCCCTGGCGCTACAGTCAATACTTCGCACATCGAAGCCTTCATCGGTATCAGCAAGGAGTACAATGTATTTGAGTTGCAGCGCGCCCTGGCCGAGCGCAACCTTCAGCGCGTGGGGCGTATCGTGCAGTATTTTGCCGCCAACCCCAAGGAAAACCCCCTGCTCGTAGTGATTAACGCTCTGTATGGCTTTTTCAGCAAGGCCCTAATGCTGCATGCTCTGCAAGGACGCTCTGAGAAAGAAATGCTCGACACCCTGAAACTGCGAGGTTCCTGGGCGCTCAAGGACTACAGCCTCGCTGCGCACCGCTACTCCCGCGCCCAACTGGAAGCTATTATCGGCTACCTGCACGAGTACGACCTCAAAGCCAAGGGCATCACCTTAGACTCGAGCAGCTACACAGATGGAGAGTTGCTACAGGAGCTAGTGTGGAAAATACTGCACTAACGCCTCTCCAGGCGGCGCTCCACCACCGGATACAAGAACACCACTCCTAGAATAATAGCCACTCCTAAGTAAAAACCACCAGACAACTGCTTGTGCTCGCCCAGCAGCGCCCAAGCCAGTACAATGCCATACACCGGCTCTAAGTTGATGGTGAGGTTGGATACAAAAGCTGAGATGTAGCGCAAGGCGCGCAGCGCCAGTACATACGCCAGCGTAGTGCAGCCAAACGCCAACAGGGCTATCCACAGCCAGTCGGCGGGGTGAGGCAGCCAGTGCGTCAGGGCAGTGTCAGTGCTCATATAGTGATACACTGGCATAACCACGCTCAGAAACAACCAGGCACTGCCCAACTCCAGAAAGCTGATTTCCATAGGGTTAGCCTGACTTACGTAGCGCTTGTTGAGCGTAGAAAAAAGCGCCGCCAGAAACGCTGCTGCTGTGCCAGCCCATATACCGGCCTGCATCAAAATATCGGTGGCATTGACCACCAGCACCATACCCGGCGCCATGAGTAGCCCCATGCCCAATTGGTACCACTTGAAGCGCTGCTGCATGACAACCGGCTCCAGCAGGGAGGTAAAAAAAGAAGTGAGCGCCATACACACCAGTGCAATGGAGGCGTTGGCTAGCTTGATGGCTCCGTAAAACGCCAGCCAGTGCAGGGCTACCAACACGCCTATGCCCATGTAGCGCAGTGTAGCCGTCCGAGACAAAGTCCGCATTAAGCGTCCTACGCGCACCCACAGCAGCAGGCTGAGGCTGGTGAGCAGCACTCGCCACCATACCAAAGCCAGGGCGGGTAGTTGTATCCACGCGCCCAGTATGGCGGTAAAGCCAAACAAAAATACAGCTACGTGCAACTCTAGATAGGCTCTTCTCTCGGGCGACATACTCCACGAACTTTTTAGCCCTGCAAAGCAACGTATTATTTTGATTGGCTGAGAACAATCTGCCAGGGCAGGTGTTTTTACTTCGCGAGGTCGAGTTTTGTGCATGATTTGCGGATGTTGTGCACAAGATTCGGCGAGCCAAAGTATAGAGAAAAGAAAAAGTACCTTTTTCAAACCTTAAAATCCAATGCACCATGGCGCTACAAGTTGGCGATCCTGCACCCGACTTCACCTTATTCTCTTCTGACAAACAAGCTGTTTCATTAGAAAACTATCGCGGTCAAAACGTCGTACTGTTGTTTTTCCCCATGGCGTTCACTAGCGTATGCACCGCTGAGTTGTGCAGCATGCGCGACAATATAGCCGATTACCAAGGGCTGAACGCCCAAATTCTTGCCATTTCGGTAGACTCTCCCTTTACACTTGACAAATTCAAGGCAGACCAGTCGCTCAACTTTCCTTTGCTCTCCGATTTCAACAAGGAGGTATCCGCTGCCTATGGCGCTCTGTACGATGAGTTTGTCATGGGTATGAAAGGCGTATCCAAGCGCTCAGCTTTTGTGGTGGACAAAGACGGTATCATCCGTTATGCTGAAGTATTGGAATCTGCCGGGAATATGCCTAACTTTGAAGCCGTAAAAGCTACACTGGAGCAGTTGGCTTAAGCAGAAGGTCTGGTTTGGTAGCCCCTGCTGAAGCCTCACCATACATTACACAATGAAAGTATTCAGCGGATATCAGGAAGAATGGGAAGAAGTTCTCGTGGATGAGGACATACCCGATGTGGAAGACCCAGCTTTCCTAGTAGTCTATAATGACGACCACAATACCTTTGACTGGGTTATTCAATGCTTCATGGATGTGCTGGGCCACACCCACGAACAAGCCGAGCAACTATCCATCCTCATACATTTCAAGGGTAAGGCCACTGTAAAAACCGCCTCCAAAAAAGAACTCAAGCCCAAAAAAGATGCCCTCATTGAGCGTGGCCTCTCAGCTGTAATCGAAGAATGATGCAAAGAAAGCAGGCGCTCATCGGCCTTTGTCTGGTCTTGTGGGCTGTCGCTTTGTGGGCGCAGCGCAGCCCAGTAGCCTCTGAACAAATGCGCTTCGAGGCTCAGATATTGCGCGATACTGCCGCCCTGCACCGCCTCTTGAGCGATGATTTGTGCTACATCCACTCCAATGCTGTGGCCGAAACCAAAACCGACTTCATCCGCAGCGTGGCTTCTGGCAGTATCCAATACCAGGCCATGCGCAAGTTGCAACACACCAAAGTACAAACTTGGGGCAGAACAGCCCTCTTACAAGGTATAGCAGAAGTACAGGGGCTTTATCAGGGCAATGCCTTTGCCATGACCCTGCGCTACACCTCCATGTATCGGAAAGAGAAAGGCCGCTGGCGACTCATAGCCTGGCAGTCCACTCGCATGCCGGCTGCTGGAGGCTGAAGGTGCAATCCGGCCCAGATTTGCAGCTCTGCTTGAGCGTGCAAGGCCCTGTAAGTTTCTCCCCCTCTGGCTATGCGCCAAATGGTACATCTGCTGCCTATCTGTTGTGTATATACCAAGTGTTAAAGTTGCAGGCACGCCCCACGCCAGCCCTCTTTTTTCGCGTCTTATCCGAGTGCAAAATCGCCTTGGTATGCCTAAGCACCTCTACCTCCTCTGCTGCGCCGCCACCCTTTGGCTGACTACAGCCTACGCTCAAAAATACACCCTTAGCGGGTACATCACCGATGCTGCTAGCGGCGAGCCACTCATTGCTGCCAACGTACTGGAAACCCGCCTGGGCGTAGGCGCGGTGAGCAATACCTATGGGTTTTACAGCCTCACCCTAAATGCTGATGACAGCTTGCGTCTGATATTCAGTTACATCGGGTACCAGCCCTTTGACACTTTGCTGCACCTGCGCAACAACATCAGCCTGAACGTAGCCCTACAGCCCTTCGTAGAACTGACTACCGTGGAAGTACGCGCTGAGCGCGGTGAGCGCATTGAGCAACAGACACAAATGGGGCGCATGGAAGCCCCTGTAGAACAAATCAAGCGCATGCCAGCTTTACTGGGGGAGGTGGACGTGCTCAAAGCCCTGCAGTTTTTGCCTGGCGTACAAAGTGGCGGCGAAGGGCAAAACGGCCTGTACGTGCGTGGCGGCAGCCCCGATCAAAACCTGATACTGCTCGATGGCGTACCCGTTTACAATGTCAGCCATCTGCTGGGTATATTCTCAGTGTTCAACGCTGATGCCATCAAAAACGTGACCCTGACCAAGGGCGGATTTCCTGCTCGCTATGGAGGCCGCCTGAGCAGCGTCCTGGAAATCAACATGAAAGAAGGTAATACTAAGGCTTTCAAAGGCGAAGGCTCAGTGGGGCTGATCTCCTCCAGGCTCACCCTGGAAGGCCCTATTATCAAAGACAAGACTTCTTTTCTGATCTCCGCCCGGCGCACTTACGCCGACCTCATCTTCAGACCGCTCATCCAATTGGCGCAGTCGGCCAATCCAGGCGAGAAGTTTGACCCCAGCCTGTATTTTTATGACCTCAACGTCAAGTTGCAGCATCGCATCAGCCATCGCCACCGCCTATACCTGAGCGCCTATACTGGGGCAGATGTTTTCAAGATAAAATATCGAAGCAACTCGGATGGGGCTACAGCCGGCACCGACTGGGGCAATCTCATCTCCGCGCTGCGCTGGAACTGGCAGCTCAGCCCCCGGCTTTTTGCCAATACCACCCTGACCTACAGCCGCTACAATATTGATATCGTCTCGGAGCAGGAATCTCGCTTTGGTGGCCAAACCGATAAGTTTTCGGCCAGGTACGTTTCTGGCATTGAGGATCTTGGCGGTAAGGTTGACTTTGACTACCTGCCTTCTGCGGGGCATCACATTCGCTTTGGCGGCGGAGCTACCAATCACACCTACAGCCCTGGGGCATTGGCACTCAAAGGGCAGTTTGGTGCGCTCATTGAGTTTGACACACTCCTGGGCTCGCGACGCGCTTTCAGTACCGAGTACTTTGTGTATGCCGAAGACGACTTCGCCCTGGGAGCGCTGCGCCTAAATGCTGGCTTACATGCTTCTGCCTTCGATGTGCAGGGTAGGGTTTATACCAGTCTGCAACCCCGCCTGGGCTTGCGCTACCTGCTCTCTAATCAAATAGCGCTCAAGGCCGGGGTCAGCACTATGACGCAGTTCATCAACCTGCTGACCAACGAATCTCTCAGCCTGCCCACCGACCTATGGGTACCTAGTACCCGGCGTATCGTGCCCCAGCAGGCATGGCAAGCCTCCTTGGGCGTAGCGCACACCTTTCGCGACCAGTTGGAGGTCAGCGCGGAGGCTTATTACAAACAAATGCGCCACGTACTCTCGTACAAAGAGGGCGCTTCTTTCCTCTTTGGGTTTGACAGCGACTGGCAAGACCAAGTCACTCAAGGCAACGGCGAAAGCTACGGCCTGGAGCTTTTCGCGCAGAAAAAACTAGGGCGTACCACAGGCTGGCTGGGCTATACCCTGGGCTGGAATTGGCGCCAGTTTGATGATATCAACGGCGGGCTGCGCTACCCCTTTCGCTACGACCGCCGCCACGATGTGGCACTCGTGGTCAATCACGACTTCAGCAAGCGCTTTGGCCTGTCGGCGGCCTGGGTGTATGGTACCGGCAATGCAGTTACGCTCAATACCTTTAAGTATCCTGTGAATTTTTACGGCTCCAGTTCCGATCCTACTTATTATGCATGGGTAGATTATGTAGAATCCGGCGGGCAGCGCAACGCTTTTCGCATGGCACCTTATCACCGGCTGGACTTCAGCCTGGAGTTTCGCAAGCAGAAAAATCCGCATTGGGAGCGCAAGTGGGTGCTGGGTGCCTACAATACCTATAATCGCCGCAATCCGTACTTCTTGCTGCCAGGCATAAAGAGGATAGGCAATGAGGAAGTTCCCGTTATTCGCCAAATCAGCATCTTACCAGTTATTCCGCACGTGAGTTATCAGTTCAAGTTTTTTTGAGCCGGACGAAGCTGGTCAATTAGTTACGCTGCATCCGCAGTGTAGCGTAAATCCTTCACTGCAGTTGATTTTTTAGCTCTTTCGCTTGCGTATAATTAGTATAACAATTATTTTTGTGCAAATTTTTTTAAATACCATGCCTGTTACTGCTACTGCTTCCGACTTGCGCACCGAAATCTCTGGCTTTCTGCTGGAGCGCACTGCACGGCGCATGAAGCAATACGTTCAGGAATGCCTCCAACGAGCTCAGGCCGGCATCACAGTAGATCAATGGCTGGTGTTACAAGAATTGCATCGTTGCGACGGGCAAAGTCAGTGGGCAATTGCCCAGGCCATCTACAAGGACGCACCCACCATGACGCGGATCATCGACTTGCTGTGCGAAAAAGGGCTGACCCACCGCCAGGCCGATATCACCGACCGCCGGCGCTTCTGCATATACCTCACCGCCGAGGGTAGGCAAAAAATTGCCGAGGTACTGCCTGTCATTCACGCTGCACGCCGCCATGCCTGGGCAGTACTTAGCGATGCACAAATTACAGCGTTAGAACACTTGCTCAACCTGGTGTTTGAGCACCTTAGTCCGCCGGCCTAAGCGTTCTTTCCGTTTTGCTTTACCAAATAAAACCTGCTTGATATGCACTACCACAGTCTTGGCCAAATACCACCGAAGCGGCACACGCAGTTCAAAAAGCCCGACGGCAGTCTCTATCACGAGGAGCTTTTTTCTACCGAGGGCTTCAGCAATACCTACTCCCTACTGTATCATTGCAACGCGCCCACCCAGATTTTGCAAGCCGGAGAGCCTTACTCCATAGCACCTGTAGTTGTACATGACAAACAGCTCAAGCACCGCAGCCTCAAGGGCTTCCAAATAGCCCAGGAAGACGACTACCTGAAAGCGCGCAAGCCTGTGCTGGTCAACGACGACTGCAAAATCATACTGGCTGCGCCCCGCCAGAGTATGACCGACTACTTCTTCAAAAATGCAGATGCTGACGAAATCATCTTCGTCCATAAAGGTGCAGGCGTACTCAAGAGTATGTACGGCCTGCTGTCTTTTGAGTATGGCGACTATCTGGTAGTACCACGCGGCACTGTATATCAATTGCATTTTAACACATCCGACAACCGGCTGCTCATAGTGGAATCTGCCGGGCCAGTAACGCCACCAAAGCGCTATCGCAACGAGTTTGGCCAATTGGAAGAGCACGCGCCCTACTGCGAGCGCGACATCCGCAAGCCGCAGCAGCTGGAAACTCACGATGCACGTGGCGAGTTTCTCTTTTACATCAAAAAGCAAGACGTCATCTATCCCTACTTCTACCTCAATCACCCATTCGACGTAGTGGGCTGGGATGGCTATGTATATCCGTATGCTTTTTCCATTCACCAGTTTGAACCCATCACCGGCCGGGTGCACCAGCCGCCCCCTGTGCATCAAACCTTCGACGGGCGCAATTTTGTGGTTTGCTCCTTTGTGCCCCGCCTCTACGACTACCACCCTCTGGCCATACCCGCTCCTTACAACCATAGCAATATTGACAGCGACGAAGTGCTATACTACGTAGATGGCGACTTCATGAGCCGCAAGCACGTAGAACAGGGCATGATTACCTTGCACCCGGGTGGGATTCCGCACGGGCCACACCCTGGCACAGTAGAGAAAAGTATAGGCGCCAAAGAAACCCGCGAGCTGGCTGTTATGGTGGATACCTTCCGACCGCTCAGACTCACCGAGCACGCCCTGCAGATTGAAGACAAGGACTACTATCGCAGTTGGCTGGGGTAGGCTGCATTGATGACAATTTGCGAAGGAGTCCTCTTTGTCTTGACAAAAATTATTTGCTAGGTTCAAACAAGTTACAACTGCTAAAATACGCAAAAATGGCTACCTTAACCGAAACCAAAATAGGCGTGGCTCAGGATGCCTTCCCCATCAAGGGAACCGACCACATCGAGTTTTATGTGGGCAATGCTAAGCAGGCAGCGCACTACTATCAGTCAGCCTTCGGGTTTGAACTTGTGGCGTATGCCGGCCCAGAGACTGGCCTGCGCGATCGCGCCTCCTACGTGCTCCAGCAAGGTAAAATTCGCCTGGTGCTCACCTCTGCTCTCGGCCCTGAGAGCGATATTGCCCAGCATGTACATCTGCATGGCGATGGCGTCAAAGTGCTGGCCCTCTGGGTGGACGATGCGAAGTATGCCTACTACACCGCCCTGGAGCGCGGCGCCAAGAGTGCTGCCCTACCCCAAACACTAGAGGATGAGTATGGTATGGTTACTACAGCTTCCATTCATACCTATGGAGACACTTGGCATACCTTTGTGGAGCGTCACAACTACCGCGGCCCTTTCATGCCCGGCTACCGACCTCGCCGCAGCGAAATGGAGGTGCAGCCCATCGGCCTCAAGTATGTGGATCATTGTGTAGGTAACGTAGAACTAGGCATGATGAATCACTGGGTACAATTTTACCAGGAGGTGATGGGTTTTAACCTACTGGTTACTTTCGACGACAAGGATATCTCCACTGAGTACACTGCTCTGATGAGCAAAGTGGTGAGCAATGGCAACGGCTACATCAAGTTTCCGATAAATGAACCGGCACAAGGCAAAAAAAAGAGTCAGATTGAAGAATACCTCGACTTTTACCGTGGTGCTGGCGTACAGCACATTGCCGTAGCTACCGATAACATCCTCTACACAGTGAGCGAGTTGCGTCGCCGCGGGGTAGAGTTTCTCTATGTGCCTGATACCTACTACGACACTGTGCCCGAACGCGTGGGCCACATCAAGGAAAACCTTGAAGACCTGCGCCGCCTCAACATCCTCGTAGATCGCGACGAAGAAGGCTATCTGCTGCAAATATTTACCAAGCCTGTGCAAGACCGGCCCACGGTGTTCTACGAAATCATTCAGCGCCAAGGTGCTCGCAGTTTCGGCAAGGGCAATTTCAAGGCGCTCTTTGAGTCTATCGAGCGCGAGCAAGCACTTCGAGGCACGCTTTAAGCCGCAGGCGATAACAGGAAAAAAGTGAAGGCCTGCATGGAGTAGTCATGCAGGCCTTTCGCAGATATGATGAAAAATCTACTGGTTGTCTCCAGTTTGGGAGAGCTGGAGAATGGGTTCAAGTGCTTTTAGCCTCTCATAGTTCCTTTGTTTTTTTCCTGGGCTTGGTCGAGGGGCGGCTGGTGGCTATTCCCCTTTCTACCAAAGCCTTGTATTTTGGTTTGATAATTGCACCGGGGAGAAAGTAAACTGGGCGGCAATACTTTTTACTGCCACCCAGCCCGGAATAATAGCAACTATCTACTTATCTCCGTGCTAGGAGCAAAGCCTCTAAGGGGGGTTACCTGATCCGGAGCCGCCTCCATTTTGGAAGCGGCCCGGAATCGGTTTAACACCCTGTCTTCCGTTATGCTTTGCGTGCGTACGCCTCCCTTTTTTGAAGTTGGAGGGTGCGTCTTCTTATATATCTGTCTTCGCTCAAGGGGGAAAAAGCTCTGCCGCCCTTTAGGCCAGCAGAGCGCTCCGAATTGCCCTATGAACTAAATTTTCTCATAGTATGAGGGCTTCCTGACATTTTTTCAAGACAGAAACCAGGCAGCGCCTCGGCTGCCCGGCTCCGGCTAAGTGAGTCTTGAAAAAAAAGGACAGATAGACAGAAAAAACCAGGTTTCTCAATTGCTGTGAGTAATCCCCTTTGGGTTACGATACAAAGGTACGCTTGGCACAGGGGGTGTCACAAACCAGTTTTCTCAGCAAGTTGGGGTTTCCAACAGTAGGTTTTATGCCTCAAACTGACTACGCAGAGCGAGGTTTTTTGTTTTAATATGTTGGTTATCAGAATTTTGAAAATGAACTCGATTGGAGGTATTCTGTGATAGCTTGAAACTTCCAATATTGATTTTTTTTTCTGACAAGCCGCTATTTTCACAATTTTTTAACCAAATTTGCCAAAAAATCCGCTCTTTAGTCTTGAAAAACAAGGAAGACCTCTTTCACCTTATCAAGGCGCTCTCCCGCTCGGAGAAGCGCTACTTTACCCTCGATGCTCAGAAGAGCGGCCGCAAGGGCAGCAAGTACCTGGAGCTTTTTCAGGCCATCAATGAGCAGGAAGTCTATGACGAGGCTGCCCTCAAGCAGCAATTTGGCGTCAACCTTCCCTCCGACAAAGCTTACCTCTATGAAGCTATTCTGCGCAGTATGCGTGACTATCACAGCACCCGTTCTCTTTCTGCGCGCATCAAGGAGCTAATGCTCGACACTCGCTTCCTGTACGAGCGTGGTCTGTTGGAGCAAACCGAGCGCCGCCTGGATGAAGCCCATAACTTGGCCCGAGAGTTGGATGATCACCTGGCTCTGCTCGAAATCAATATGCAGCAGCGGCACGTGGTCAAGAGTTTGCGCTGGAAAGCCTACCAAACCCAACTGCAAAATCTCATCCAAGCCAAAAACGAAAGCCTGACCGCCGTAAATGAAGAACTGGAACTAATGGACACCGCTGACCAGCTCTTCGTCGAAATTCTCCAGCATTTTGAACTTAAAAAGGACGCCGACAAGCAGGAACTGAAACTTCGATTTGCCCACTTGACACGAATGCTGCAACCCGCCTCCTCCTCCAGGTCGCTCTGGCGATATCTTCTCTGCATGGCTATGTACCACCAGTTGCTGGGCGACTTTGACCGAGTATTTCATTACTACAGCCAGGTGGTGGATTGGTGGGACCAACACCCCCGCTACAAGCAGGAGGCGTTTTTTCTTTACATCATTGACGTGTCTAACCTGCTGCATGCCTACTCCGTCAAGGGGCAGTATCACCGCATCCCCAGCATCCTTGATCGCTTGGAGCAGGAGCAGCCCGACAGTTCACACACCCAGAGCCTGTTGTTTCAAAAATCAGCCGTGTATCGCCTCATGTATCTCATCAATATGGGCGTATCAGAAGGAGTGGACCGCTTCGTAGCTGAAATGGAAAAAGGGCTCGATAAGCACAATATCAAAGCTGGTACGCGCAATGCCCTCATGGCCAATGTAGCCATACTGCTCTTTATACAAGGGCGCTTCAAGGCTTGCACCCAGTGGGCACAAAAGATCATCAAGGACAAGACCGGCCCTCGCGCTGACATTCGCCATGGCGCCTGGGTGCTGCAACTCCTGGCGGCTTTTGAATACGCCGACGAAGACCGACTGGAATCACTCATGCGCGCTACTGACCGCTACTTTGCCAAAGCTGGCCTCAAAAACCGCGATAGCTTTGAGTACGCCACCCTCGACTTTGCTAGGCGTCTTGCTCAAGCATCGCCCTGGGATGCCAAAACAATATTGCGCGAGTGGTTAGTGTATCTGGAACAACTGCGCCGCACCACCAGGGCAGCAATGGGGCTGGACGAACTCTCTGAATACTGGGTGCGCAGCCGACTAGACAAAATACCCGTGCTAGAGCAGATACGCCGCCAAAGACAGCAGGCAGAAGCCGCTGGTTGAACCTCCAGGCGCTGGAATTGTATTGTATGGCTTCATCTTTTCGCAATTGCACGAAAAAAACCATCTTTGCACAACCAAAGCGCTGCTACAAGCGTCTTTGGATATGTTTTGGCACAAACTCAATCTGTACCACCTCATGGAAGCATATATTGTAAAGGCGTACCGCAGCGCCGTAGGCAAGGCCAAAAAAGGAGGGTTTCGCAATTATCGCTCCGACGACCTAGCTGTGGACGTAGTCAAATATCTCTTTGACCACACCCCTGAGATAGACCCCCGTCTTGTGGATGATGTCATTGTGGGCTGCGCTAACCCCGAAGGCGAACAAGGGCTGCAAATTGGTCGCCAGATTTCGCTGCGCGCTCTGGGCAAGGAAGTGCCCGGCATGACGGTGAACCGCTACTGCGCTTCTGGGCTGGAAACCATCTCCATAGCCGTAGCCAAAATTCGCGCCGGCATGGGCCATATCTATGTGGCAGGCGGCACAGAAAGTATGAGTATGATACCCATGACAGGGTACAAACTGGCCCCCAGTTATGCCGTAGCTTCTACTACGCCTGACTACCTGGTGAGCATGGGGCTTACTGCCGAGGCTGTAGCTCAAAAATACGGCATTACCCGCGAAGCCGCTGATGAGTTTTCCTTTCAATCCCATTGCAAGGCTGCTCAGGCCATTGACGAAGGCCGATTTCAAGAGCAGATTGTACCCGTGAAGGTCAAAGAGGTCTTTGTCAAAGACAATAAGCGTGTGGAAACTGAGCACACCGTAACCGTGGACGAAGGCGTGCGCCGCGATACCACTCCAGAGGCACTGGCCCAACTGCGCCCAGCCTTTGCAGCCAACGGCGTGGTCACAGCCGGCAATGCCTCTCAGACCTCTGACGGCGCGGCATTTGTGCTGGTGGTGAGCGAAGCCATTGTAAAGCAATACAACCTACAGCCCATCGCTCGTCTGGTATCTTGTGCCGTAGCAGGTGTGGATGCGCTCTACATGGGCATTGGCCCGGTAGCTGCCATTCCCAAGGCACTCAAGCAGGCGGGTTTACATTTGAACGACATTGAACAAATCGAGCTTAATGAAGCCTTTGCTGCTCAAGCCTTAGCCGTCATTCAGGAAGCTGGCCTCAACCCTGAAATCGTGAATGTGAACGGCGGCGCCATCGCGTTGGGGCATCCGCTGGGCTGCACCGGCGCCAAGCTGTCCACGCAGTTGTTTTACGAGATGAGGCGCCGGGGCCAGAAGTATGGTATGGTCACGGCTTGTGTGGGTGGCGGGCAGGGCATCGCTGGCATTTACGAGCGGCTCAATTGAGGATTGCCCCGTAAGATGGCTTCAAAAATCCTGAGTTTGGACAACCAACAAAATCTAACTTGGGAACATGCTCAGGAAATGCCAGCGCTTGATGCACCTGCCTTCCCTGCCCAAGATGCACCCTTTCCTTCTTCTTGACTCAGTCTTTATTCTGCCTCAACTCCCGTGCTTTCCATTCTTATTCCTGTGTATAATTTCGACGTTCGGTCGTTGGTACAAGAGTTGGCTTACCAGTGCACTGATGCCGGCGTTCCCTGGGAAATATGGTGTGTGGACGATGGCTCGGCGCCCGAGTACAAAGCCTGTAACCGTGGAATTGCCACTTTGCCTGGCATATGCTACGAAGAGTTACCGGCCAATATTGGCAGGGCGGCCATTCGCAACTTGTTGATCAGCAAGGCAACTTTCCCTTACGTACTCTTTATGGACTGCGATTCTACAGTAGTGCGTGCCGACTACATTGCCCATTACCTGAGGTTCGTTCATCCGCAGGCAGTACTATGCGGTGGTCGGGTGTATGCCCCCATTCCGCCTACGGAAAGACAGTATCTGCTGCACTGGAAATTTGGCCGGCAAAGGGAACAAATAGCACCGGAAGCGCGCAGCCGCCGCCCCTGGCATGCTTTTATGACCAACAACTTTCTGGCGCCTAAGGCTATTTTTGAATATCTCCGCTTTGAGGAGCGTATACAAGGCTATGGGCACGAAGATACGCTGTTTGGCATGGAGTTGCAAGCTCGCGGCATTCCGGTTATCCATCTCAACAACCCCCTGGAACACAAAGGGCTGGAGCCGGCTAGTGAGTTTTTGCGCAAAAACGACGAGGCCATGCGCAACTTAGCCTGGCTATGGCAATACACCCAGACGCCTGTACAGACTCGCTTGCTGGACTTGGCGCGCCGCTTGGAGGCACAGCGGTTGCTAAGGCCAGTTGCCGATATACTACGCTTTGCCTTGCCCTTGTTGCGTACTGTGCTGCTATCGCCTTGGCCAGCCTTGTGGGCGCTGGATATGTACAAACTGGCGCAATTGCTGAATGCGCGCAGCCAAATGCAGTTGCTTGGAGCGCGTTTCGATACCAAGGGATAAACCCCTATTGCTTCACTACGAACGTTTTCTTCTCCGGCCCTACGCCCCTGATGGTCAGCGAACGCCATGAAGGGGGTAGCTTGGTTTTGAGTTGTACGATGCCCTGCTCCGTGATGTCTATGCCACCCATACCCATGATGACGGCCTGCAACATGCCCCCTGCGCCGGTGGCAAAATAGGGATTAGTGCCGCCAGCGGTTTCGGCTAGTACGCCGAAAGGCGGGACTTCGTTGGGTTTGTAACTTTTTACAAAAGCCTGGTAAGCCTTGTGGGGTTCGTTGAGGCGGGCGTAGAGTGCGGCTAGCACCGAGTGTCCCATAGCCGGGCCGTCGGGCGCCATGCGCGGCTCGTAGTAGGCCAAGTCTTTGCGGACATCAGCTTCTTTGGTTATGATTTTCAGGGGGAAAGCCAGGAGGTTTACATCCGCTTGTTTGATGATTTCGCCTTTGTAGGTGGCATTTTCACGCGTGACCCCATCGGGAAACTTCAGGATGGGAATGTTCTGAGCCACGTGTAGCCAGTCGGGATTGGGTGTAAGCCCCAGTTCTTTAGCCGCGGCACTGGCGTATTGTAGCACCGTGATGGCCATGCCGTTGGTAAAGGCGTTGTTGTCAATGTTTTCCTGCCATTCATTGGCGCCAATGACGTTGTTGATGTCATAGCGGCCAGGGCCGTTGCGCTCCACGCGGCCTGCCCAGAAGTCAGCTACTTCCTTGAGCATAGGGTAGCCGCGCTCGCGCAGCCAGGTTTTGTCTTTGGTCACTAGGTAGTACTGCCAGAAGGCCCAGCCTACGCAGCCGGTGATGTGGTGTTGAAACGGCCCAGTGAGCGCCCACACTGGCGTATCTTCACTGCCGTCAGCGGAAGACTCCCACGGAAACATGACGCCAGGGTAGCCATGCGAGAAGGCGTTTTGCCGGGCGGCGGCCATACGCTCAAAGCGGTAATCGAGCAGAGAGCGGGCTATCTCAGGCTGGAGCAGCAGTAGCGGCGGGTACATCCACAGCTCTGTATCCCAGAAGATATGGCCGTTGTAGCCCAGCCCCGACAGGCCCATGGGCGACAGGCTTAGTGCCGTACCTTCCCTTGCAAAGGAATACAAATGGTATAAAGCCGAGCGAATGGCACGCTGAGCCTCCAGATCGCCTTCTACTACGACGTCGCTTTGCCAGAGTTTTTCCCACTCTGCTTCGTGGCGTTGCAGCAGGCGCTCGCGGCCCTCTAGTTTGGCGAAGATAGTGAGGCGCTCGGCTTCATTGTGGGGGTCATTGTATGTATGCGACGACACCGTGCTGCCCACCACGCAGAAGCGGTATGTCTGACCAGCTTTAAGCAATTTGTAAAACTTGGCCAAGTGCATATTGTAGTCCCAGTCTTCGTGTATGATTTTCGGCTCCTGGCCGTGTGCCTCATCAAAAATAAAACTGGTAGAAGCAGCTACCGTGTAGCGGCCAGAGGGGCTTTTGGCCACTGAAGTGAGCAGAGGAATAAGTACGTGAGGGCGGTCTATTTCGCTGTAGTAGTTGCGCACATCAGCTAGGTGGGTGGGGGCTTCAATAACGCTCATAGGCGTGATTGTGACATCTTTGTGGGCAGTGATTTCCACTACCGACATAGCAGTGTAGGGCAAGTGCCGAAGAGCCAGCAAGGTATGGCGTACGCTGAGCTTATCGCCTACGTCGAAGGTGGTAGTCAGCGCGGCTTTTTGCATATCGAGCGTTTGGGTATAGCGGCTTATGTCAGCGCGGCCAATGCGGCGTCCATCCACGTCGAGGTTCATATTCACGTGATTGAAGGTCTTGAGAATGTTGCTTACCCGACCGCGCTGGTAGTAGTCATAGGCGCCATTGAGTACTACATCTTGTACACGCATGGGGTCAGGAGAGGAAACCAGCCCGATCATGCCGTTGGCTACCGTGATACCGAAATAACGGGCAGGGTCAATCTGAGTAGCCTCAATGTGCCAAGGCGAGTTCGAGAGGTCTTGCGCAAATAAGCTAACAGCATACGAGCACAGTACTGAAAAAATCGTTTTTCTCATGGCGTTCAATATTTTTTGATGCTTTTAATGAGTTGAACCAGCAATTCCCCCAGGAGTGTATCTGCAGCATTGGCGGTTGGGGGCTTTTGCCGCTGCAATTACAGCAGCCTGACAAAGGTACTGCAACATCGGCAAGTAGCGGAATCTGATTTATCTTGTGTTATTTGTGTGTTTTTGCTTCCGCCTTATTGTATCATATGCTTCTTTTATGCTGAGCAACACCAAGTTTTGTGCATGATTTTGCAGATGTTATGCACAAAGCTTGGCGAGTCAAAGTGTATGTTCTGTCAAGGCAAACCAGCGGGACAGTGGGCCTGTGTCTTGGTGCTAGGCTTTTGTCCCTGCGAAGCAGGCTTGTATTTTAAGGGGGCTCAGGGTATAATTCTCTATTTGATAGTTCCTAGACATGAGGTTGGCGCCCTGAGGATGTCAATTTTTTTGCAACGAATGGATTGCGCAAGGGATGGGGTTTTTCCTGCCCATAGTATGCTATTTCAACAGAAAGGTGAGCGTGCTGATAAGGACCACAGGCACGGCATGGGTCCGGCAAAATGAAGCTGAAGGAGCACCCAGGGAACGGCTGCAGCACAGCGATAAAAATATTTCGGAAGTAGCCATAGTCATGAGTGTTGACGACGCTAAGTACTTCGGCCGTACATTCGCAGCAACTTATCGGGTACCGCTTCGAGGCACGAAAAATGCCTGATGAAGCGACTCCGCACTCCACCAGGCATTTCTGCGCGGCTTAGCATGAGGTAAATTACTGCGTCAATATTTGCTCGGTAGCGCCGCTGCCGTCGCCGATGATGACGGCGGCTACCAGGCAAAGCACAAAAATGGCAGCAGCAAGGCCCCAGGTAATTTTCTCAATCAAGTCGGTAGACTTGGCTGCGCCAAACATCTGGTTGGCTTGGGCGCCGCCGAAGGTGGAATCTACACCGCCTCCCTTAGGGTTTTGGATCAGTACGACCAGCATGAGAAGTATCCCCAGGACGGCGATGAGCACAGTAATAGCAGACATATTAGGACGTTTTTTTCAAATTTTCAATTTGGGCTGCAAAGTACGCGCTTTTCTGTGGAAAAAGCAAGCATAATCTTTCGTACATGTGTATGGCACTTTGGATGTGGCCTTGCCGGGCCAGCAGGGCAGCCAGTGATTCGGAGGCTATATCTGCTTTGGTTTCCACGCTTTGCTCGGCCATTTTGCGCAAGTCTGGTAGGGGGTAGTTGTCAGAAGGGAGTGTTAAGCCAGCGGATGGTGGTGCTGCAGGCGAAGCGGTAGCAGGCTCTGGGAAGGCCGGCAGCAGTGCGTGCAGGCGGTTCCAGGTGCGGAAGGCAGCCTTAGCCATTGGAGAGGGCGGTGCTTCCGGTGCAGTAGGCCATTCCTCGGCGTTGCTCGGCTGAGGCGTATTTATAGAAAGGGAAGATACGGCATCTTCTAAAGCCTCGCCCTCCTTCTGAGACGACGCCGGGTTGGCTTCCAAGGCAACTTGAGCAGCGGCGGCAGGTATTTCAGTTACCGACGGCTCAAGCGGTGCTTTAGCTTGGCTCAGGCGAGCCTCCAGCTCGGCAGCAGGTATGAGTTCAAGCACTTCGGTAGCGGCGGCGAGCATAGCCTCCCAATGTAACATGCGCTGCCTGAGTGCAATCCTATCTACGCTTTGCGCGGCTGCGCGAGCCAGATCCTGAGCGTAGTCTTTGTGTTGCATCATGCGGCTTTTGTATAGGAGCAATTGATGCACGTGCGGGCAGTAGGGATACTCCAGTGCCAGTGTTTTTAATTCTTCGTAAGACACACCACGCAGGTCTTCAGGCTGTTGCAGAAAGTGCAAAAGATTGTCTGCTGTCATCTGACTTTACTTTCCTAGGGCAAAGATACGAGGCTATGCTGAAAGCGGCAACTGATAGTCAAATGCTTAGCGCGAATGCAGGAAATCCAGCAGCATTGCGGTAGCCTTGGCGCGGTGGCTGATGGTGTTTTTGGTGTGTAGGTCCATCTGGGCAAAACTGCGGATTTCGCCTTGTGGGATGAAGATGGGGTCGTAGCCGAAGCCACCTTTGCCAGCTAAGGCTTCGGCAATGTGGCCCTCTACGACGCCCTCAAAGAGATGCTCTTGCCCGTCCAGGATGAGAGCAATGACGGTGCGAAATCGCGCACTGCGGTTAGCTACGCCTTGCATTTGCTTCAGTACTAGTGCTATGTTGGCGGCGTCGTCTTTGCCGGGGCCAGCATAGCGAGCTGAATACACACCCGGGCGCCCCTGAAGGGCGTCAATCTCCAGGCCGGTATCTTCAGCAAAGCAGTGCACGCCGAAGCGCTCATGAACGTAGCGGGCTTTTTGCAGGGCGTTGCCAGCAATGGTAGGCGAAGTTTCGGGCAGATCGTCAGTGCAGCCAATATCAGCAAGGCTTTTGAGCTGTATATCGGGAGGGATCAAGGCGGCTATCTCGCCGACTTTGTGGGCGTTGCCGGTGGCGAAGACGAGTTCCATAATAACATTTATGAAGGAAGAAACAGTTGCTTCAGAGCTTTCCAGAGCTGCCTAGAGCGGGCGCTGCCGCCTTGGGTACGCTCTTCCAGCAGGATATCTAGGCTGTCAGAAAACAGCAGGGTTTTGCCCATGAAAGCAATGGGCTTGTACAATGTCGGAGTGATCTGCAAGCCCAGATCTGCCGGGCTGAAGCCAAAACAGAGCAGCGTGCGAAATGGCAATTTTCGCTGCAATAGTGCGAAAGCCGGCACTTTTTCTTGCGAAACTGTGGCATGGAGTGTATCTTTGACCAAATGGATTTGAGCGGCTTGAAGCATGCGTTCCAGAAATGTAGGCACGGCAGGGTTGTCTGTGGCAGTGTGCAGCAGCAGAATTTCTCTTGCATTTTCGCCCTCTATTTGAGGCAATACCGCGTGGTATATTGAAATATCGTATGTATTAAGTTGCAATAATTCTAGTTTCAAAATTTAAATTTTTTTCTCTGCCTGGTTAAACAATTTTGTGTGTTTTTGTGTATCTGAATTAGTGATGTTCGGAATTTTTGGCAAAAATATATCATTTTCATAAAACATAGTCATGAAATATCCTGTTTCCATTACGAGAATCGAGCGCTCAAGGCTTGAGGAAGTCAACTTTGACAACATTGTCTTCGGCCGGCATTTTTCTGACCATATCTTTATTGCAGACTACGATGGCCAGAATTGGACAGACTTCCGCATTGAGCCGTTTGCTGCGTTTTCTATACATCCAGCCTGTATGGGCTTGCACTATGGGCAGTCTATTTTTGAAGGGATGAAGGCTACCAAAACGGTAGATGGCCAGCCTGTGTTGTTCCGCCCAGAAATGCATGCTCAGCGGCTGAACGCCTCTGCTCGCCGCATGTGCATGCCCGAACTACCGGAAGACCTGTTTATGGAGGCTCTGGACGTTCTCGTTGGGCTGGACAGCAACTGGATTCCGCCTCGCGAGGGCAGCGCGTTGTACATACGCCCGCTTATGTTTGCCAATGATGAGTTCATCGGCGTGCGTCCTTCTCAGAAATATCGGTTCGTCATCATGACTGGTCCGGTAGGGCCGTATTATCCCAAACCAGTGCGTCTTTTGGCCGAAAACCACTACGTACGCGCAGTGAGAGGTGGTACTGGCGAAGCCAAAGCCGCTGGTAACTATGCCGGCGCCATGTTACCCACTAAGCTGGCCCAGAACAAAGGCTTCGACCAACTGCTGTGGTTGGAAGCACCTGAATTTAAGTACATCCAGGAGGTGGGCACGATGAATATCTTCTTCGTAATAGACGGCGTCGTGGTGACACCGACTACCGACGGGGCTATTCTTAAGGGCATCACCCGCGATAGCATCCTTACCCTACTCAAGGACGCTGGTTATCCGGTAGAGGTAAGGCGCATCACCATTGGCGAGGTGATAGAAGCCTACCGTCAAGGCAAGCTGCAGGAAGCTTTTGGCACCGGTACGGCTGCCGTGGTATCGCACGTGTCGCATATTCAGTACCAGGATATACTTATGGAGTTGCCTTCTGTAGAGAAGTGCCTCATCAGCAACTGGGCAAAAGATCACCTGGAAGGTTTGCGCTCAGGTCGCTTTCCTGATCCGTATGGCTGGCTGACACCAGTACATGCGCTGGAGTTGGCAGAGGTGTAGCGCACAGCACGTGCACAATGCAAGTGCACGGGGCTATGTAAAAACTCAACGATGCTTAGAAACTTGCTTGCATCTTCGATTTTGCTGTGAAACGCTTAGCAGCCCAAATAACCTTCCTGGAAGATAAGAATGACCGCTTGACGGATGCTCTACAAGGATTTTCAAGCAATTTCGGAATTCAAATCCATGGGATCAAACCGCACTGTGTTCTCTTGTAGCGCCGCAGAGTATTTGATTTCCGTCATTACAAAAGAGCTTGGTACATTGCCAATGTTGGGCAAGTTGGCGAGTTTGTGCACGATGAAGTTCTGGTAAGTCTCCACGTCAGGCACTAATACGTACAGCAAGTACGTCGTACATGCCGGCTATGTGGCAGCATTCTACCACCACTTCGGGCAGCGCGCCTATGCGGGTTTCAAAGGCTTTGAGAAAGGGCTTGGTGTGTTCTTTGAGTTGTACGTTGCACCAAGCGGTAAGTTTGAACTCTAATTTTTTTCTGTCTAGCAGGGCTACGTAGCGCTGTTGTATGTAGCCATCGGCTTCCAAGTGGCGGATATGCTCGTACACTGGCGTGATACTTAGGTGTAAGCGGGCAGCTATTTCCTTGTGGGCGAGGTGGACATCTTCTTGTAGGAGCTGCAGTATGTGACGGTCCAAAGCATCTAGTGGGTTCATAGCAGCAAAATTTTCTGCTAAAAGGTAAAAGATGAGCAAACATGGGTACTATGGCTGGCCCCTGGTCGGCGCGGCTATTGCTGCGCAGCCTGGAAATGCTCAAAATTCGCATGGAACAACAAACCGAGAACGCAGGGTCATTGCCCGATATCTGGCTCAACATCCCAAATGGGCAGCGATAAATTAGCCTGAAAAATCCTGTTACTGTATCTCAAACAACGTCAAGCCGGCGTTTACAGGCTGATGAAAATATTGGCTAGCATTGCGTGGTGGGTTGTAGTTGTGTGTGCTCCGGTGTGCCTGACTGCCCAGCAGCGTCTTGTCCTGCGCTTGTTGCCTACTGATACCACAGCCCAGGCGCTGGCTAGTATTGCAGCCTGGCGTCCGATTCATCCTGATTCAGCATCGGCAGTAGCCGAGGTGCGGCGCGTGTTGCAACAAGCCCATGAAGCTGGGTACCTGGAAGCATCAGCAGATACCTTGCTGCGTACAGACAGCACTGTGTTTACGGCACTGGTACATCTGGGGCCCCTATTCTACTGGCGGGCATGGCTGCCCGGTAATGTACCCATAGAAGTGCTTAAGGCAGTTAAAATCAGGCCATCACAATGGGAGGGCAAGCCCGTGCAGTGGCCGCAAGTGCAAAGTATGCAGCAGCGCTTGTTGCAGTACTATGAACAGCAGGGCTTTGCCTTTGCAAAAGTACGCCTGCAAACGGCTTTTGCTGATGCGTGCCATGTGGATGCCGCCTGGCAAGTAGAGCCGGGGCCGCTCATGCGCATGGGCAATTTGAGCGTGGAGGGCCGGCTCAAAATATCGCCTTATTTTTTGAGGCAATACCTAGGCATACGCCCTGGGCAACCCTTCCGGCAAATGCAGGTGTTGCGCATTCCTCAGCGTTTGCGCGAGTTGCCCTTTGCGGAGGTCAAAGCTGACCCCTTGCTTACTTTCCTACCGGACTCCAGCACCGATCTCACCCTATTTCTGGAACCGCGCAAGGCCGGCCGCTTTGATTTCCTTATTGGCGTATTGCCCAACAGTACACAGGTGGGGCGCATGCTCATCACAGGTACGCTACTGGCCGACTTTTACAACCAACTGGGCAAAGGCGAGCGGCTCATGTTGTCGTTTGAGCGCTTGCGTCCCGAAACTCAGCAAATACAACTTCAGGCCAACTACCCCTATATCCTTCAACTGCCTTTCAGCCTGGATGGCCGCTTTCACCTATACAAACGCGATACCACCTTCCTCAACCTAGAATACCACCTGGGTGCAGCCTACCAAGCCGAAAACGCCACCCTCTGGAAAGCCTTCGCACAGCAGCGCAGCAGTCGCTTGCTAAGCCTCAACGAGCGCCTGCTGCTGCAAACCCAAAAGTTGCCCACCGACCAGGATGTAAACTTTACCGCATTTGGTGTGGAACTGGGTAGCCAGCACCTTGACTATCGGCTCAATCCTCGCCGAGGGTGGTCAGGCATGTTGCGCGCGGCAGCTGGCACGCGGCTCATCCGGCCCAATAGCCGCATCACTGCACTAGGGTTGGCAGAGTTGTATGATTCATTGGTACTACGCTCGGCTCAGTATCGCCTGGAGTTTCAGGGGCAGTACTTTGTGCCCTTATTTCGCGTAGCTACCTGGCGGCTGGCGACTCAGGGCGGGTACTTGATTTCGGTGCAAGCACCTTTTCGCAACGAACAGTATCGCATTGGTGGCAATCGCCTGCTACGCGGCTTTGATGAAGAATTTTTCTTTGCTTCAGAATATACCGTGAGCACGGCAGAGTTTCGGCTACTCATTGGCCCCAATGCTTATTTATATACCTTTTTGGATGCTGGCTTACTGCGAGACCGCCAAAGTCAGGCCAATGAGCGCTTTGGCGCTTATGGGTTTGGCACAGGCATTACCATGGAGACCCGCGCCGGCCTACTGGGGTTGAGCGTGGCGCTGGGAGCATACCGCAACGTACCCTTAGACTGGAGTGCGCCCAAGGTGCACATCGGCTACGTAGGGTTGTTTTAGCCCCAAGTCATGGCCTTTCGCTTCATTTCGGCGGCGGTTTCTGTGCCTAAATAGCGCTCTATCCAGTCGTGTGCCAGATACAGTACTGGGGTTAGCACAATTGCCATGAAGAATTTGTATGTATATTGGACAACTGCCACGGCCAGCAGTTGGCTCCAAGTCCAAGGGGTGACTGTGTCAGACAGATCAGGCCCTAGCTTGAAGGCGATATACAACACTACAAAGCTATCAATCAGCTGGGATACTACAGTGGAGCCGGTAGCCCGAAGCCAAATAAAGCGCTCGCCAGTACGGGCTTTTATCTGGTGAAAAGTAATGACATCCACCAACTGTGCCAACAAGAAGGCTGAAATGGACCCAGCAATGATAAGCATACCTTGCCCTAGAGTGACCTTGAACGCCGCCTGCATATCGGGTACTCCATAGGCAGCGTTTTGGCCTATCCACCAGTCGGCAGGCGTCAGGCGGATGGCAAAAAAAATCATTAGGAAAGCATACCCGATAAGCCCCACTGTGAGAAATGACAACATGCGAATGCCGCGCTTGCCGTAATATTCATTAATGAGGTCGGTCATGACGAATACAATAGGCCAAATAAGTACTCCTGCTGAAAACTGCAGGGCGCCTTGCTGCCCAAAGAGATTGAAATTGAAGGGTCTGATGCCCAGTGTAGGCTCCAGAGCAAATATCTTGACCCCAATGAACTCGGCTACTATGGCATTGGCTATAAAAAAGCCGCCCAGGAAAATAAACAGCCGCACCGAACGCTGTGAGAGTACACTGGGCAGAGAATTCTTCGCATGAGCCTCTTGGATATTTGTACTATGCTTCACCACATAAAAGACATTAGTGAGACTATCAAATAGTGAAACAGGTAATTAGGTTGCAAAAAATGGTGGCTTTTTGCTGCCACAGCCTGAGTGACGCGACTCGCGCGGCGCATTAACTTTACTCATGCGGCGCTCTAGCTCTGTGCCTTAGCGCATGCAGGTTTTATTGAGTGCGGCCCTTTACTTTTTTTCATAATGTACCACAGGCATTCCACCTCGTAGTGCTCTATAAACTCGCTGCCAAAAATGCTGCCTGCTCAATGGCGCGCTTGGCATCCAGTTCTCGCGCTTCGTATGCGCCGCCGATGAGATGCGTACGAACGCCTGCCTTTGCCAGTGGCTCTTGCAAGTGCCGAAGAGGTTCCTGACCGGCGCAAATAATGATATTGTCCACTTCCAGCAGGCGGGGTTGCCCCTGATGCAGAATGTGCAGGCCGGCATCGTCCACGCGCAGGTATTGCACCTGGCTGAGGGTATGCACGCCGTGGCGGCGCAGGTCCGTGCGGTGAATCCAGCCTGTAGTTTTGCCCAGTTTTTCGCCGGGCTTGCCTTTGGAGCGCTGTAGTAGCCAGATTTCGCGCTTCGGTGGCGTCAGGGTGGCTTTTGTTAGGGCGCCGCGCTCGCGGTACTGCATGTCCACGCCCCAGGCCTGCATAAACAATTCAGGCTCCAGTGCCTGACGACTGCCCTCGTGTAGAAGAAAGGAGGCCACGTCAAAGCCTATGCCGCCAGCTCCAATGATAGCGACTTTGCGCCCCATCGGACGACCGTGCAGCAGCACATCTATGTAGCTCACTACTTTGGGATGCTCCATGCCTTCAAGTTGGATGCGGCGGGGGCTGACGCCCGTAGCCAGTACTATCTCGTCGTAGCCCTGCACCTGCTGTATGCTGGCATCGAAGCGGGTGTTCAGGTACAGGTGCACACCCGTGAGGGCTATTTGCCGGCGGTAGTAGCGCAAGGTTTCGTTAAACTCCTCCTTGCCGGGAATGCGCCGTGCCATGTTTAGTTGGCCGCCAATATCGCCAGCGGCTTCGTATAGATGTATTTCGTGTCCGCGCCCAGCAGCAATGACAGAAAACGCTAGCCCTGCCGGCCCGGCTCCCACTACTGCTATTCGCTTGGGTTGAGTCACCGGCATATAGTTTAGTACCGTTTCTCGACAAGCGCGCGGATTCACCAGGCAGGAGGCTACTTGGCGTTTGAAAGTATGATCCAGGCAAGCCTGATTGCAGGCAATACAGATATTGATCTCATCAGCACGATTTTGGGCGGCTTTTTGTACAAAATCTGGGTCGGCCAGGAACGGTCGCGCCATAGATACCATGTCCGCGTGACCTTGCGCTAAGATGCGCTCTGCTATTTCAGGTGTATTGATGCGGTTGGAGGTGATGAGCGGAATACCTACCTTGCCCATGAGCCGCTGCGTAACCCAACTGAAACCGCCGCGTGGTACCATCATAGCGATGGTGGGGATGCGAGCCTCGTGCCAGCCAATGCCAGTATTGATAAGGGTAGCGCCGGCGGCCTCAATGGCTTGCGCCAATTGTAGCACTTCGTCCCAGGTGCTGCCTTCCTCCACCAAATCCAGCATAGACAAACGATAGATGAGGATGAAATGTGGCCCCACAGCCTGGCGGGTACGGCGCACAATCTCCACTGGAAAGCGAATGCGATTTTCAAACGAGCCGCCCCACTGATCCTGGCGGTGGTTGGTGCGCCGAGCAATAAACTGGTTGATGAGATACCCTTCTGACCCCATAATTTCCACACCGTCGTAGCCAGCCTCTTGCGCCAGCAGCGCACAGCGCACAAAGTGCCGAATCTGCCGCTCTACACCGGCCTTGCTCAGCGCCCAGGGTTTGAACGGTGATATAGGCGACTGGATGCGGCTGGGCGCTATGCACAGCGGATGATAGCCGTAGCGCCCGGCGTGCAATATCTGCATACAGATTTTGCCACCCTCCTCGTGTACAGCGCGAGTAATGGCCGAGTGGCGGCGTGCTTCGGAGCGCGTGGTCATTTTGCCAGCAAACGGCGCTACCCATCCTGAAATATTAGGCGCTATACCGCCAGTCACAATTAGCCCGACACCACCGCGGGCGCGTTCGGCATAGAAGCGAGCCATCTTGTCGAAGCCGCCTGGGCTTTCTTCCAGCCCGGTGTGCATCGAACCCATCAATACGCGGTTGGGTAGGCGGGTAAACCCCAGGTCGAGGGGGGTCAGCAGGTGTGGATAGGGAGCGTTCATGTTGTGGTCTTGCATTGCGTTCATTTGGGCTGCAAAATATCACTTGAAAACGCAAATTATCAAATATAGAGCGCAAAAGTACCCGCAATGCCTCTGAGTATTCTACAAGTGCTTGCTTTTTTCTGTCTTCTGACTTCGCTATGCTGCTTGCGGGTTTTACATTTACTTTTGCGAGGATCCAGTGGTTCAAGTGTCGGCAATATAATCTTTTCGGCCATTCGCTTTTTCTGCTTCCTCGGCATGAACCTACGGCAGAACGGCAAGCCATGAGCTGCGAGTCGCAAGCCACGAGTTGGCAGCCCTGGCTGGGAATCCTGCTGCAGTTTTATCTTTTGCCGCTCTCCTCATCCAGCAGCCGTTGGATCACCGCCATGAGATCGCTGCGGCCCTGCCAGGTTTCCGGTACTGGTGCGCCTAGCGCTTTTTCGAGCTGGGGTGGCGTTGCCATTGGGTGTATCTCATCGGCTGGAAAGTCCATGACATAGCCTTGGGGAGATCGTTCTACTGTCGGCAGGCCGCTGCGCGTGTAAAAATGAATGACCTGGTCTGTCATAGCCCAGATGCGCAAACAACACATGTGCAGTAGCCAGTGTGACATGCCCACAGAGGTTTACTTCAATTTCGGGAGTAAACCAGCGGAGTTCAAACTCGGTCGTTTGTAGGTACGAAAAAAGCCGTTTCTGAGAGGTTGTTCTCGTTGGCTGATGCTTGCATCACAGCATCAGGGATGCCATGGTAGCAGTGGTATCACAGCACTGGATTGCCACCAAATAATTTATTCCTAAAGGCATCTACCTGATACAGGGTGTACATGGCGGTTGTATTTGCACAGGTGCAAAGCTAAAGAACTTGCGCGGATGCAGGGGTAAAACAAAAAGGTACATGGTGCTCGCTCGCCATAGTATACATTTGCATGAGTGCCTCCTCGTATATTAGAAGTTTTTTTCTATCTTTGACTGGAAGCACGCTGTATTGGCGTGTAGAATGCAACTCAGGCACGATATGAAAAAAGTACTGCTTTCGAGTTTGGTGGCTGGTCTGCTGCTATTGGCACTCAGCTATGCCGTATTGTTTGTGAGCATCAGGTGGTTTCCAGGGTTGGTAGAGGAATATTACAACCCCATGTTTTGGCCGGGTAGTGAACGCGCTATGCTCTTTTTCCTGCATCCCTTTGTATTGGCCCTGTGTCTGGCCTGGTTTTGGGAGCGCTCCAAAAATCAATACGAAGGTCGTTGGTGGATGCGCGGCCTGGAGATGGGGCTGGTGTATGGCGTAGTAGCTACGCTGCCCTCTATGTGGATCACGTTCAGCGCCATTATCGTTTCGTTGGTCATGGTGTTGAGTTGGTTTTTGTATGGGCTGCTGCAAGCCATGTTGGCCGGGTTGGTATTTGCTCGGCTCAACCCATGATCTGTACTGTGCTGAAGCCGTTGCCGCTTTTTTGCACATGAATGCGCGTACCGATGCGTTCTTTCAACTCCTTTACGTGAGAGATGATGCCTATGGTTTTGCCCGATGCCTGCAGGTTTTCCAGGGTGGTAATGGCTACGTCGAGGGCGTTCTCATCTAGTGTGCCGAAGCCTTCGTCAATAAATAGAGAACGAATAGTAGTATTTCGCCCGGCGAGGTCTGACAGCCCCAATGCCAGTGCCAGGCTCACCAGGAAACTCTCTCCACCCGACAAGGTATTGACCGAACGGCGGTGGTCGGCTTGGAAGGTATCCACAATTTCGAGGTAGAGGTTACTGTCGCTTTGCCGGCATAGATAGTAGCGCCCGCTGAGGCGCTGCAGGTGTTCGTTGGCCAGGATGACGAGTTTTTGCAGGGTAAGCCCCTGGGCGAACACGCGGAAAGTTTTGCCTTCGGAGTGGCCAATGAGTTGGTCGAGCTTAGCCCAACGGCGGTACTCTTCAGTTTGCTTTTGCAGAGTATTGCCAAGGGTGTTGGCTTCGGCTCTGCGCTGTTCGTCTTGCTGTAGCGCAGCCTGTGCAGCACCAAGGCGCTGTTGCTGGGTTTCGTACTGAGCTTGCAGGGCTGCGAGTACAGTCTTTAGGACGGGGGTGGATTCTGAGCTGAGATTTTTGGCCTGTTCATTGGCCAAGGTTGAGGAGGTATTGCGTAGGGCAATGTCGATTTCCAGCATTTTTTGTTCCCATTCGGCTTTGCGCGAGATGATGGCTTCGGCTTCTGCTGGTGTCAGCAGGGCTTCAAGAATAGCTTTGGCGTTTTCAAAGCCTGCTGTGCGGGCGGCCTCATCAAGGGTAGTTTGCTGCTGCAGAGTTTCTTGTTGGGTCTTTAGGAAGTCGCCGTGGCGTTGTTTTGCTAACGACTGGGCAGCGGCCAGTTCAGCAGCCAACGATTGTTGGGTTTCAAGCGCTGTCTGCATGGCTTGTTCTGCCTGGGCTAGCGCCTGGCGTTCTTGTTCGCGCGCTGTTCTGGGGTCTGATACAATGGGCAATGCCTGGCGCTGGGCTTGTAAGTGCTGGAGTGTTTCGGCTACTTGCTCCAAATCTTGTTGTAGCCGTGCGTGCATCTGGCGGGTTTCTTCCAGCCTGGTATGCGCCTGTTCTACATCTTTTTGTATGAGGCTCAGGCGGTGTTGGGCATCGCTGAGCGCCTGGCGGTTCTGCGTCCATTGTGTAGCTAGCTGGTGCAGGTTTTCCATGTCGGTTTTAGAGGTATTTTCGTTGAATGTCAGGCTGTATGGCGCCAAGAGTTTGTCCAGTTCGCTACGGGCGTGCGCATACCGGCGCTGGGTGGCCTCGCTACGCTGGGTGGCGTCTTGGCATTTTGCCTGGAGTAGGGCAAGCTGGCTGCTGAGTTCCGCATGTTGTACGGAGTGATGCTGTAGGCGTTTTTCGAGTTCATCTAGTTGTTTGCTTTTTTCAGCCAGCAAGGCCCTTGTGCGGCGCTTTTGTTCTATGAGGCGTTCGGTGTCGGCCAGGCGTTCGGCCAGGAGCAGCCCTGGGGCAAAGAGGTGGTCATCGGCTTCTATTTGCAAAGCAATGCCAGCAATTTGTTCTTCCTGTGCCATGATGCGTTCTACTTGGTGTGCAATTTGCCCGCTCAAGGCATGCATTTCGCCACCGGTGAGTTGGTCAATTCTGGCTATGATCTTCGACTGTCTATTGAGCAGTTGGCTGTAGCGATTTTTGAGCAGTTCTTCCTGGGCTTTTACTTGGTTCAACTCTTGTAACGCCTGGTCTACGTAGGGTTTGAAGTTCTGCTGACGGAAAGGGTGCTGAGTAGCACCGCACAGAGGGCATTTTTCGCCTTTTTTCAAGCGCAGACGGTCTTTTTCGTAGTTGGCTACCAGTACTTGCTGTTCGTATATAGTTTGCTTGAACTCAAGGTTGGCACGAGTTGCGTCAAGGGCTTCCAGTAAATTGAAAATCTGCTTGTTTACGTCCATTTCCTCGTGCTGGAGGCTTTCCAATTGCTCTTCGTAGGTATTGAGATCAACCAGTAGTTTGCGGTATTCGTCATACAGGCGGTAGAGGTGCTCCAGCTTATCGCGTCGGTTTTGCAAGGTCTCAATTTCTGTCGCAGTCAGTTCGAGGAGTTCTTGTCGGGTAGTAGCGATGTGGGTAGGGCTAAGGCTTTTGAACTGCGCTTGTTGTTGTTGCAGATAGGCTGACAACTCGCGGAGTTGTGCGTCTGCTCGTGCCAGGTCGGCCTGTTGTTGTTGAAGTTGTTGGTTCAGCACTGATTCCTGTCTGGCGGCGTCTTCTTTTTCGCGCCAGTACTGCCGAAGCTCGGCTAGTTTGTCGTTGAGGCGGGGTAGATCGGCAGCGAGTGATTCGGCACGGGCGTGAGACTGCACCCACACCTGGAGTTGTTGTATGTTTTGTACCAGTTGCGAGTACTCGGTTTCAGCGGCCTGCAGGGAGTGCTGCCATTGCTGTTGGGCTTGTTCGATAGCTTGGCACTCGGCTTTCTTGCTCTGGAGTTGCTGCGCGGCAGCGTCTGCGGCGGTATCCAGTTGTAAAGCCTGCTCGTAGAGGGGTTCGCGCTCGTTGAGCAAGTTGCGGCGCTGTTGGAGGTCATCTTGTGCTTGCGCCAGAGTTTGCTCAGCCTGTGCCAGAGCGTGCTCTTTTTCTGACGCCAACTGCGCCATTTGATGCCACTCGGCTTCAAGAACTACACTGCGCTGTTCGGCGTGGCGCATACGCTCTATTTGGTCGTGAAACTTCATGGCGCGCTCGTGGCGTTCAAGGCGCTGAAAGTCAGGGGCAGCTGCGTCAAGTGCTTGCAGCAGGGCGTCGCGTTCGGCGTTCAAGGCAGTTATTTGAGTGGTCAAGGCATCTATCTGCATACGCCATCGGAGGGCGGCATCGGCGTATTCCAGATCGGCCTTGAGCTGCCGGAGGTTTTGCTGCAGGCTATGGATGTCTTGGTTCAGGGCTTGGCGTGCTTCATCGTCCAGGAGGCGGAGGCTGTCCAGTTCCATGCGAAGTTGTTGCAAGCGCTCAGCCTCTATTTTGGCCTTAAGATGAGCAGCTCTGGACAGTTCAGAGTAAATTTCAGTACCGGTAATGCGCTCCAGTAGGTCGCTTCGTTCTGGTTCGTCAGCTCGGAGGAAAGCGGCAAAGTCACCTTGGGAAAGCAGCACTGAACGGCAAAAGCGGTTGTAATCCAGCCCAGTGACTTGCTCAACCCACTGTTCAGTTGCGGTTTTGTTTTGGGCCAGGATTTCAAAAACGCCTTCTTCAGGGCGAAATCGGGAGAACTCTCGGCTGGGGCCTTGGATTTTGCCATCCTCTCGGCGACGCGAACGCCACAGGCTCCATTTAGCGCGGTACAGGTCGCTACCAGCTTCAAACTCCACCTCGGCCAGGCAATCTACCGCGCCAAAGGACATGACCTCTTCAACAGCCTTATTGCGGTGTACACGCCCGTAGAGTGCCAAGGTTATGGCGTCGAGGATGGTGGTCTTGCCCGCGCCGGTATCGCCAGTGATGGCAAAAAGGCCAGCGTGCGACAAAGGCGGGCGGGTGAAGTCCAGCTCTACCTCCTGCCGCAGGGAGTTGAGATTGCGTATGACGACCTTGCGAATCTTCATGCGGAGAGAGCTTGCTGTTGCGCCCACCAGTGTTGCAGGTTGGCAAAGGTGGTTTGAAGTTCTTTGAAGTCTTCTTCGCCTACGGCATTTTTGCGGCAGCATTCGGCAAAGACTTCGTCGGGGTGGAGGTCGCCCAGATCTATGGTTTGCCGAAGAGTTTCCAGGTGGTCTGTCGAAGTGTTCAGGAAGCGGATTTTGAGTAGATCCAGGCGCATGTCGCGGGTAAACTCGTGGAGTTGTTGGTCGGCATGAGGAAGGTAGCGGTCTGTTTCAAGAATAACCTCCACCCAAGGCTTCAACAGGCGCTCTGTATTGGCAGCGAAGCGCTGCAGGGCGGCTTTTACTTCCTCCATGCTGCCTTGTATAGTTTTGAGGCGTCGGAAGGTGGGCAGGGGTAGCGGCGATACAGACTGCAAGACTGCACCCTCAAAAACGATGGCCAGCACGGCTTTTTCATCTCGAGTTTCGCTGAAACTCAAAGGAATGAGCGAACCTGCATACCATACGTGAGCCAGCCCGGCCACCGACTGCGCCCTGTGTAAGTGTCCCAAGGCTACGTAGGTAAATACATCAGGGAAGGCGCGGGCGTCTATGTTGTCCATGTTGCCGATGTATATATTGTCTTGACGGTCAGAGGCAACGGCACCAGCAGCGTATAAGTGGCCAGTAGCAATGATGGGTATGCCGAGTGCACGATACCGCTCGCAGGCAGTAGCCACCTGGCGGTAGTGCTCCAGTATAGCTGCCTTGATATGCTCAATGCGGTCAGCGCCAATTTCGCCCGACACCGAACTGCGCAAGTCACCGTCGCGTAAGAACGGCACGGCGGCTACTACGGCCTCCAGGCGGCCGGTGGCGTCTTTGAGTTCAATAATTTCGTCCTCTATATTTCCAGTGGCAGCACCCACCACGTGTACATTGAGTGTGCGCAACAGTTCGCGCGGGGCATCCAGCATGGAGGGCGAGTCATGGTTGCCGCCGATGATGACTACATGCCGGCAACTGCTGTTTAGCATGCGATGCAGGAAGTTGTAGTACAATCGGCGCGCGTAGTGGGGCGGGCTGCCAATGTCAAACACGTCACCAGCTATGATGAGGGTGTCGGCTTGCTGGGCCTCTACGAGGTCGGCCAGGTGTAGCAAGGCCAGGCGGTGCTCTTCTTCGCGGTCGTTGGAGAGGAACTTTTGCCCCAAGTGCCAGTCGGCGGTGTGTAAGAATTTCATCAGCTGTGCCTTGTTGAGAAAAGACAAATATACGGCAGAAATTGGTAGTCGCGCTGCTTGTGTGAAAGGAGGACTCCTGAAATAGCAACACAATTATCTTGATTTGGCCAAAACTTCCAACCCTCGCTGGCATAGGGGCCGTCTTTACTGATAGCCAATACTTGTTTGGGTCATCGAAAGAACAAATACAGATGAAGACCACGCTTTGCGGGCTGGCTTTGATAGCTGCCCTTGCTGCCTGCCAATCTGATAATGACGCCCAGTTGTTGCCCGGCCAATGGCAACTAGAACGTCTTACCTTTTCCGGGCGCGAGCTCAGGCCTTCCAAGAATTACATACTCAAGCTGGAGCCTAACCAAAGTGCGAGCTTACGATTGGACGTCAACAACTGCAGCGGCTTTTACAGGGCAGAACAATCAGGGCGCATTCGATTCTCGCAGTTGGGCTGTACGGAGGCCTGCTGCGATTCCGAAGTAGCGGAGCGGTGGGTGCAAATGCTCGTCGGCGCCAACGCATATGACTTGCAAGGGTGTATGTTGACAATAGCCGGCGGGATAGGTATGGTAGAACTCAAGCGGCAAAACTGAAAGGGTTATCCTCGTGCCAAGTACTTGCGAAGTAAGTCAAGGGAGCAGCACATCGCAAGGATAATCCCCCCTTACATCTTCTGCCGCTTTGTGCGAACCAGAGGCACATAAACACTTTGCAATTTTTTTGCCACCTTTGCTTGAAACCAACTCTCATTTATGTGGCTCATCCGCAATATCCGCACCATTTGGCAGGTAGAATACGAAGCACGCCGCAGCCGCGTAGCGGGCGAAGCCATGCGTACGCTATCTGCCTTGCACAACGCCTGGCTGCTGATGGTACAAGAAAAAATTGCCGCTTTTGGCCCTATGGACACCTGCCCCGAGGTGGCCGATGCCCAGGTAGTGGACGCCTCCGGGCGCTTTGTGCTACCCTGCTGGTGCGATTCGCATACGCATCTGGTATTTGCTGCGCCCCGAGAAGCCGAGTTTGTGGATAGAATACATGGACTGACGTATGAAGCAATAGCCCAGCGCGGCGGGGGCATACTCAACTCTGCCCGTCGCCTGCGCGATACGCCGGAGGACGTCCTGTTGGAGGCCGCCCTCGAGCGCCTGCGCGAAGTACAGCACTACGGCACAGGTGCTATTGAGATCAAAAGCGGCTACGGGCTGTCTTTGGATGGAGAGCTGAAAATGCTGCGCGTCATACGAGCGCTACGCCGATACACCGCTATGCCTATCAAGGCCACTTTCCTGGGTGCGCACGCCCTCCCTGCCGAGTATAAGCACGACCGAGAGGGCTACATCCGCCTCATTGAAGCACAAATGCTGCCCCGTATTGCCGACGAAGGCCTGGCTGACTACATTGACGTATTTTGCGAAAAAAACTTCTTCAGCCCTGCCGAAACTGCTCGAATCCTAGAGGCTGGCGCGCGCTACAACCTCAAAGCCAAAGTACATACCAACCAGTTTCATAGCTTGGGCGGGATAGAAACTTGCGTAGCGCACGGCGCCATCTCAGTAGACCACCTGGAAGTACTCACCGATGCCGAAATCGAATGCCTGCGCCATAGTCATACTCTGCCGGTATTGCTGCCCTCAGCGCCCTTTTTTCTCAATGATCACTACCCGCCGGCGCGCCGTATCCTGGAGGCAGGGCTGCCGGTGGTGCTGGCCACCGATTTCAATCCTGGCTCCTCGCCTTCCGGCAAAATGCCATTTGTACTTTCACTGGCTTGCATCAAGTTGCGCATGACTCCCGAAGAGGCCATCCACGCTGCCACCCTCAATGGTGCTTCAGCTATGGAACTCAGCCACACGCATGGCAGCATCGCTGTGGGCAAGGCCGCCAATATCATCCTTACCAAGCCTGTACCTTCGCTGGCTTACCTGCCTTACGCTTTTGGTACCAACTGGGTTGAGCGCGTCTGGATCGGCGGGCAGCCAGTATAGTGAAAAGACCGGACGCTCTGAAACACAAAGCCTGTCCGCGCTAAATTTACACGAACAGGCTTTGAGCAGTGCCACACAAGGGCGGGGCTTATGATTTGGCCTTGGCGGCAGTAGGCTTGGTGCTCACTGGCTTTTTGTCGCCTTCTACCTCTTTAGCTTTCAGCGTGGGCGACAGGTCGTACACCAGTGCCGAAGCGATGAAGATGGAGGAGTACGTACCAGCAATGATACCAATGATAAGTGCGAAGGCAAAGCCTTTGATGCTGGCACCGCCAAACAAGAACAGTACCAGCACCGTGATCAAGGTAGTGGACGAGGTGAGCAAGGTACGGCTTAGCGTGTGGTTGATGGCCAGGTTCATTACCTCGCCTTTGGTCTTTTTGGTATAAACCCCCAGGTACTCGCGTATGCGGTCAAACACGATCACGGTATCGTTTACAGAGTAGCCAATCACCGTGAGTACGGCGGCTACAAACGCCTGGTCTACTTCCAGCGTAAAGGGGACTATGCCGTGGAGCAGTGAGTACAGGCCCAACACCATGATAACGTCGTGCACCAAGGCAGCTACAGCACCCAAGCTGAACTGCCAGCGAGAGAAGCGTACCAGCAAGTAGATAAATATGGTCAGGAGGCCGAAGAAGCCAGCATACAGAGCGCTGCGTTGGATGTCGTCAGCAATGTTGGAGGCTACCTTAGAGGAAGAGGTGACGCGGGTGCTCTTGCTGTCGGGATCTTTGAATTTGTTGAGGTCAATATTAGCACCAACAGCGGCCTGTATGCCTTCGTGTAGTTTGGCTATGGTGCGGTCGGCGGCATCGTCGCTCGGATCGTCCACCAGGTAGGACGTCACCACGTTGTAGGTGTTCTCTGTATCTACGGCTTTCACCACGGTAGAAGCATTCACAAATACCTTGTCCATTGCGCGCCGCAGTGTTTCAGCATCTACTTTTTGGCCTTTTTCAAAAGTGACATTGTAAGAGAAGCCGCCCTTGAAGTCCACGCCCATGTCAAACCCGCGCACCAGGAAGGAGATAATGCCAAACAGCGTGAGCGCACCAGAGATGATGTAGCCAAGGCGGCGCTTGCCCATCCAGTCAATATTTACTTTAGAGAGCGTATTTTCGGTAGCTTTGTTCCAGAAGTTGATATGCTTGCCGCGACGCACCCACCAGTCAATGATCAGACGGCCCACTAGCACAGCAGTAAATACCGAGCAGAGCACGCCGATGATGAGTACCACACCAAAGCCCTTTATGGGGCCAATGCCAAAGTAGCTCAGAATGAAAGCCACCAAAATAGTGGTGACGTTGGCGTCAATGATGGCCGAGTAGGAGTTTTTGAAGCCGTCGGCAATGGCGTTGAACAGCGTTTTGTCGGCTCGCAACTCTTCGCGGATGCGCTCGAAGATGATCACGTTGGAGTCCACGGCCATACCCATGGTGAGTACGATACCGGCAATGCCGGGCAAAGTGAGCACCGTACCCACCGAGGCCAGCGAGCCAAAGATGAAGAATAGGTTGGCAAAAAGACCTAATACAGCTACCACGCCACCGCCCATGTAGTACATAATCATAAAGGCCACTACTAGTAGGAAGCCAATGGCCAGCGAGCGCACGCTCTTGGTGATGTTCTCCTGCCCGAGCGAGGGGCCTACGAGGGCTTCCTGAATAATACGCGCTTCTGCCGGCAGTTTGCCCACTTGGAGGATGTTGGCCAAATCTTTAGCCTCTTCGAGGGTGAAGGAGCCAGTGATCTGGGAGTCGCCGGTAGTGATGGGGTTGATGACGCGCGGTGCCGACACCACCTCGTTATCGAGCAGGATGGCGATTTCGCGGTTATTATCCTGGGCGGCTTTCGTGGTCATTTGCCCCCAGATACGGGCACCGGTGGCGTTCATTTTCAAAGACACAGCAATATTATTCTGTTGGTCGGGCTGAGCCGATGCAGCCACTACTGTTTCGCCGGTAAGGGGCGCCACATCGCTGCCGCGCTCTTTGCGCAGGGCATACAACTCATAGTCGTTGGTAAACTTCTGCGTATTAGGATCTTTGACAGGGTCCTTAGACCAACGGAACATCACATCCGGTGGGAAAAGCGCCTTGATGTCGGGCTGGTTGAGCAGCGTATCCACGCGGTCTTTCTGGTTTTTGCGAGCTATACCCATCACAGCAAGCCCGTTGGCACCAGAGCTGTTGGCAGTAAAAATGTCGAAGAGTGGCCCGCCAGTGATGGGGGCATAGGTGGTATCCAGACGATCTACAACGGAGTTGCCGCTTTCATCCGTTTTGTACAAGGTATCTATGCGGAGTATTTTCTGGCTACTGGTGGCCTGCCCTAATTGCTTGGCCAGGCGCTCGTTGGCAGTGTTGAAGGCTTCCATGATACCGGGGTCAGTAACGCGATAAACATTCCAAAACTCGAGTTTGGCAGCAGCCTGGAGAAAGCGGCGGGCGCGTTCCGGGTTGTCAATGCCGGGGAGTTCCACCACAATCAGGTCGCGCGAAGCATCTAGCGATACATTGGGCTGTACTACGCCCAGCTTGTCTATGCGTTCCTTGAGGCGCTTGAAGGTGAGATCCACCGTTTCATTGGCGCGGTTGCGAATAACCCGGACGACCTCTGCATCCGAGGATTCAAAGTTCAGCCCCAGGGCTTCGTTGCGCGCAAAGATAGGCGCCAGCGGACGGCCATTGCTGATGCTGCGAAACTTCTCGGCAAACAGGGTGATGAAGTCCGACTGCGAAGAGCGCTGAGCCTCCACTGCTGCATTGAGCGCTTTGTTAAAGTCGGGGTCGTTGCTCTTATTGGCCAGAGCCGATACGAAGTCTTTCAAGTCCACTTGCAGCACTACGCTCATGCCGCCTTTGAGGTCGAGGCCAAGTGCAATTTGCTGGCGCTTCAACTCCTGGTAGTTGTAGGATTTGAGCAGCGGAATGCGAAAAACCGTTTCGGAGGAGAGCGAATCGAGGTAAGCGGTGCGTTTTTCTTTATACACTACGCTTCTGAGCTCTTCCGGCGCCGAGGCGGCGGCAGCGGCAGCGTAGGCATCCGCGTTCTTCTCCACCTTGTGGGTGGGAATGGTGAGCAGAAACTGCGCCAGGGTCACCACGGTCATTAATATGAGGAAGAACCTGACTACTCCTTTGCCTTGCATGGTATAACGTTCGTTTGTTAAGTTAAAAACACTGGCAAAACTCCTTGATTTTCAGGGCGGAATCATGCCTTTTAGGAAAAACCCCGCAAATATACGGCATTCGTCTTATTATTTGCCAAGAAACTTTATCGGAAAAGGTTGTAACGTAGGATGCAGTAAATGGCGTGTACGCCGTCTTTCCAGTTGATCTTCTTACCCTCGGCGTAGGTGCGCCCATAGTAAGAGATGCCCACCTCATAGATACGCACCCCAGGTATGCGGGCTATCCTGGCCGTCACCTCCGGCTCAAAGCCGAAGCGCTTTTCCTTAAGCGGCAGGCTTTTGAGGAGGTCTGCCCGAAATAACTTGTAGCAGGTTTCCATGTCAGTCAGGTTGAGGTTGGTCAGCGCGTTAGATAGGAAGGTAAGGAATTTATTGCCGATGGAGTGCCAGAAAAACAGGATGCGATGCGGATTGCCCCCCATGAAGCGCGAGCCATATACCACATCTGCCACGCCCTCTAGCACTGGCGCTAGCAACAGGGCGTACTCCCGAGGGTCGTACTCGAGGTCGGCATCCTGGATGATGATGTAGTCGCCAGTAGCATACTGAATGCCAGTATGCAAGGCAGCGCCTTTGCCCATGTTGCGAGGGTGCTCTATGTAGCGCAGCTCCATTTCGGGGTGTTGTGCCTGATATTGTTGTAGTGCGCCTCGGGTGTTGTCGGTAGAGCAATCGTTCACTACAATCACTTCCTTTTGCAATTGTTCCGGCAGCACAACTTCGCGTATCTTGTTTAGAATCAGGTGAATAGTTTGGGCTTCGTTGTAGGCCGGAATTACAATGGACAAAGTCTTTGACATTACTGGCTCGTTTGTGGGGCGCAAATATCTACTTAAAATCCGATAAGAATTGGCTTGTGTGATCTAAATCACTTTTCTGACCCAAAAACAGCATATACTTTTGACGCCCGATTGTTGCTTAGGACGATTACCCTAATAAAATTATAGCGAAAACAACGTAATGCCCGATAGGTTATGAATATGGGTTTCAGGTGTTTTAATGGGAGAGTAGTCAAAGCTCTCTTTTTTTTGTGACCTAAGAGCAAAGCCTGCGTCTGAAGCGCTGTGGACGTGGAATTGTTTTCATGACAGAATATGGGTTTTAGGTGTTTTTCAGGGGTAGAACAGAAGTTCTACCCTTTTTTTTTTTTTTGCACAATTCACACTTGCACCCTATCTTTGTATTGCAAGTAAAGGTTGCATAAAATCCTTACCGTCTCTGTTTCTTCGTGGGGAAGGAGAAGCCCCTTTCGCCTCGCTATAAATTTATAATATTGAAAGTTATTGTCTCTCCTCCTTACGTTACACGGAGCGGGTGGTATTTTATCGCACGTATTTCTTCACTCATTTAACCCTCCATTCATGTTTAATTTCAAAAAACGCGTTGAGCCGGCTAAGTTAGAGCCGTTGACCGAAGAGCAACAACAGCAAATCAAGGGCGGTAAAACGGGCAATCCACCCGACTGGGATGTGCATGGCAACCCGCCCGACTGGGACGTACATGGCAACCCACCCGACTGGGATGTACATGGCAACCCACCCGACTGGGACAAGTAAGGGTTAGGTCTAAAAAAAACAATAACTTTGCCGTCTCCAGCAGCTGTGGAGGCGGCATTTTAGTTTTTCCGAAGGTACGCTGAGGTTAAGCTCATGAAAGTTAGGAGTCTGGTATATTTTCTTTTGTGCATTGCTATCCTCTGCAAAGAACGCGTAGCCGCACAGTTTTCTACGTCTTCGGGCGTGGCGCCCTCCAAAGCCGCCCACTACATAGCTATGGGCGACAGCCTGCTGGGGCGGGAAATGATCAAAGAAGCCATAGTGTACTACCAGGCAGCCCTCTCCCAGGCCGAACTGCATCAACAAGGCCAGTACGAGCTACAAGCACACCTCAGGCTGGGGCAATCTTTCATCACAACAGCGCGCTTTGACGAAGCACTGATGCATATTAAAAAGGCAGAAGCACACCCCGTATTGCGTACAGATTCGAAGGAGCAAGCCAAAGTGCTCAGCCTAGCCGGCGCCGCATACGAGAGCCTCGGCAACTACGAACAGGCCTTCCAGTACCAGTTGAAAGCCTTGGGCTCCCGCGAACGTATGAAGGACTCCTTAGGCATTGCAGAATCATTGTACAAAATAGGCTCCCTGTATTTCCACCATAAAAAATACGAAGATGCGCTACGTAATTATAAGGATGCACTATCCATTTGCCAGTCTAGCCAAGCTGTACCGGCCAAGTACACCTTCAACTGCCTGTCGGCCATTGGCAGCGTGTACGAAAGAATGAGCATGCAAAAAGAAGCCTTGGCCTTCAACTTAGAGTCATTAGAACTAGCTGAGCGAATAGGCAACGACAGAAATAAGGCTTATGCTCTGCTCAACATCGGAGAAATCTACGCTAAGCAAGGTGCCTTTGCGCAAGCGCAGGAAGCACTGAATAACGCTCTTCGTATCGGGAAGGCTATGAGCTTGGTGCGGGTGGAGATACTCGCCTACAAAAACCTGGGGCAACTCTACCTCGATAAGGGTCAAGTGGATAAAGCGCTGTCATCCCTCAATCAGGCTTATGCGCTCTGTAAGGAGACCAACTCCAACTCCACACTAGCAGAAGTACTCCAGATCATATTCGCTGCGCATGAAGCTAACTATAACTACGCTGCCGCCAACCATTATCTGAAGGAATACACTGCACTGAAGGACTCTCTGCTCAACGAAACCACGGTCAAAGAAATCAGCCGCCTCAACACGCTCTACGAAGTGGAAAAAAAGGAAAGCGAAATCCAGATACTCCAAAAAGAAAAAGATCTCTTCAAGGCGAAGCAGAAAGCCGACCAACTAACTAACACCATCCTCATAGGGGCTTCTATCTTCTTGCTTATCCTCTCCGGCTTATTTTTTTATTGGATGAATGAACAGCACAAATCCAATATCAAACTCCAAAGCCTCAATCGGCAAATTGAAGACCAAAACCGCCAACTGGCCTCCTACAACGAGGAACTACGCCAATATGCCTATGTAGCCTCGCACGACCTCCAGGAACCCCTGCGCACTATCGGTTCTTTTGTCACCATCCTCAAGCGAAAATATACCGACCAGCTCGATGATCAGGCCCGCCAATATATGGACTATGTGACCAAGGGCGTATCCCGTCTGCAGCGCTTGCTTAAAGACCTGCTTACCTACACCCATATTGACCGCGAAAAAACGGATTCTGACGTCGTGCATACTGGTACCTTGGTGCGCACCGTACTGGATAGCTTGCAGGAAACCATCCGAGAGGCCCAAGCCAACATCCTCTTTGACCAAAACGCCATGCCTGTTGTCAAAGGTAGCAATCTGCACCTGAGCCTGGTATTTCAAAATTTGATCAGCAATGCTATCAAGTTCAGGAGCGAGGTGCCACCCGAAGTGGAAATTGGCTGCCTGACTGAAGCCAGCAAGGGCGAATACCTGTTCTACGTGCGCGATAATGGCATAGGGGTTCCGGCCGATTTCCAGACCAAGATGTTCGAGATGTTCACCCGCCTGCACGCCCGCGATGAGTATGAAGGCTCCGGTATAGGCTTGGCTACTTGCCGAAAAATTGTAGAGAACCACGGTGGCCGTATTTGGGCAGAATCAGAGCCTGGTATGGGCACGGCCATTTTCTTCACGCTACCTAAGCTGGAGGATGCTCGAGCCGAAGAAGAAGAAAAACGCGCTGCAAGCGTCGCAACACCAATGTAATAGATCAGTGTTTGGAGAGTTACTTTTATCGCATGAGGATAAGCTCTCCGCTAAATTGCTCGATGTGGCCGCCCCAGAGTTCCAGTTCTATCATAACCACAAATACTGCAGGGTTGAGGGGGCGCCCATCTACATGGCCATCCCATCCATAAGTAGGGTCATTTGGCGGAAAATCCCGACGGCTGAACACCAGGCTTCCCCAACGGTCGAAGATGCGCAGCCAGCGCACGCTTTGCACTGCTGGCCCGGCGAATATGACAAACGCGTCGTTATGCCCATCGCCATTGGGAGAGAAAGCTGTAGGTACAAAGTACAGCCCTTTGGTATCTACCCACACCCGCACATAATCCGTGGCTTGACATCCAGCTGCATTGAACACCGTAACGCGGTAGGTCTCGTTGGCTGTGGGCCTCACTGTGGGGGTCAAACTTTCCGGGTTAGACAATTGCTCTGCCGGTGTCCATATTATTCGTGTCACCGGCTGGTTGACTATAGCTTCCAGGCGCGCGCTGTCGCCCAGGCGCAAGAAGATGTCAGGCCCAAGTTCTACCAAAGCGGGTTGGGCTTCTGGCAGTACAATGACCGAGTCTCTGGCGCAGCCCAACGCATCCTGTACGCTGAGCGTGTAGCTGCCTGGCGCCAGATTGGTATAGACCAACTGCGCGCTCAAGGAGCCGTTGTTCAACGAAGTGCGGAAAGGAGGCGTGCCGCCAATAATGCCTACCAGGTGAATCTGGCCATTGGTCAAGTCTGTACAAGAGGGCGGTGTGATGTCCAGCACTAATTCGCTAATAAAGAGAGCCGATTGGAATACCTCTATCCGAGCGCTATCCTGGCAGCCGTTGAATCCATCAGTTAGAATTAGGAGATGCTCGCCGGAGCTTGCAGTAGTAGCTTGCGGTGTACCTTGCCCCGCGAGTATACCGCCGGACGGCCCCCACCATTGGAAGGTCAACGCCCCCCGTCCGCCAGAAGCACGAGCATCTAGTGTTACTTGGGGCGTGCTGCAGTCGAGCGTATCGGGCAGTGCTATGCGTGCGCTGGGGCGCAAGGTATCTTGTTGCACTATGGCGCTGGCTGCTCCGGTGCAGCCATTGCGTGTATCGGTAGCAAGCAATTGGTAGCGCCCTGGCATATTGGCTGCATAAGAGGGCATTAGCGAAGCAATAGTATCGCCGGAAGGCAATATCCAGGCATAAGTCATGAACTGCCCCGGAGGAGAGACTGCGCCTGTGAGCGGTACAGTGATGCGGGTGCAGGTCAAAGGTTCGGGTGCAGCAATGTTGACAAACGGAGGATCAAAGCTACCGCCGATCTGTATCAGCGCTGTATCGCGGCAGCCATTACCCGGATCTTCGAGCACCAGTCGGTAAAAACCTACGCTTTGTACCCTGATGAAAGCGCTATCGGCAGGACCGGCAATGCTACCCGGCGCGCCAAACCACCGGAAGCGAAGGTCTTGCCCAGATATTGAATACGAGGTGCTGGCATCTATGGTCAAAGTATCGCGCGCGCAGTTCAGTGTGACGCCATCTGGGGCATTTATTCGAATCATGGGGCGTTCTTGGTTGCGTAGTACTATTACAGTATCGCTATCGGCACAGCCGTTGATAGGGTCGGTAATGTGCAAAATATAGACGCCAGGCGCATTGATCCTGGGATTGGGCGTCTGCTCGCCATCCAGGATGACGCCATTAGGTGTACTCCAACTCCACTGCACCGGCGCGCCAATGGTTTGCGCGACACCTTGCAGGCGCAACTCTTGTACAATGCAGGTCAGTGCGGTATCGGGGCCGGCATTAGCAACAGGGAAGTTGTCGTTCAGCTGCACTGTCACAGAGTCAGTAGTGATGCAGCCGTTGTCGGTGCGCTGCACCCGCAATATATACACATCCGGTTGGCTTACCACAGGAGTTAGTATACTGGAGTCGGACAGCAGGCTGCCACCTAGCGCATACCATTGCCATTGCAGTCCAACTCCTACTGGTCCAGCTGCGCCGTTCAGCATAAGGCTAGGAGTGGTACAGCTCAACACCCCAGGAGCTATACCGGCGTCCGCTATGGGAGGAATGGTATTTTGGTTGACATTGAAAAAGCTGGCGTTCCGGCATCCGGTGGCTAAATCAGTGACCTCAAGCCGATAGATTCCAGGTGTGCGAATTTCTCGGCTAATTCCCGATGTACAGTCCACTGCAATACTCGCCGCCTCCATCCGGCACCATGAAATGGCCCTACCTACAGTGTCTGCCGGTATTAGTGCAGCTACACGCACACTGTCCGCGCAGGTAAGCGTTAAGTCGGGCACCGTAGGCACAGCAGGTAGTTGGGTAGAAAGAGCGACTTGCATAGTGTCGGTAGCCGTGCAGCCGTTATGCTTATTGGTTACCTGCAATATATAGCGTCCGGCTGCGGTCGCAATAGGGTTAATCGTAGTGTCTCCAGCAATAATAAATGCAGGAGGTATGCCCTGCCATTGATAGGCAAACTGCGCACCCAGGCTGGAGCCGTCCCCTTCCAGGATGGCGAAAGGCATGGAGCAGGTGATGAGTTTGTCAGGGCCGGCATTGGCTATCGGGTGCAAAGTGTCAATTTGTACTTGTACGGTATCGGTTGCGAAGCACCCTGTGCGCAGGTCTCGTACAGCAAGGGTGTAAAGGCCAGGCTGTACAACGACGACAGTCGGTTGGTCGGTAGGTGCCACGGATTGCCCTTGCAGGGTTTGCCATTCATATCGAATGAAGGCTCCGGTGGTTGTATTCGTTCCTCCTAATACAACGCTACTCTGCTGGCAATCAATCTGCTGATCGGATCCAGCATCGGCTACCGGAGGCGTATTCAAGGCAGGCACCTGTACATTTACAAAAACCGTAATGCCGGCAGTGTCAGTCACTGCCAGTGTGTAAAGGCCAGCGCGCACCAGAGGGGTCAGGGTATTACCTCCGGAAAGAATAGCGCCCGTGGCAGTAGTCCACTGTACTATGCACCCCGGGCAAGGCTCACAGAAGGAGGCCATTAGGGGGATTTCCGAAACAGCGCAAGTAATGGTGTCCGGGGCTGCTACGCGTACGCACGGCCCGCAGTTCGGCTGAGTAATGGTCACAGATTCCTGGTTGGCACACCCCGATATCGTATCCACTACCGACAGCGTGTAAATTCCTGTAGTCTCAATCCAGACTTCTTGAGGCGTTTGGGCAGAGCGAATGCCCGGCCCACTCCAGGTCAACACATAATGTGCCGAGGGGGGGGCTATGAAAGCACGCAACAAGAAGGAGTCCTGTCCACAGGGAAAGGTGGTATTGCCAAAATTGATAAGCGGTATGACAGTCTGCTCTACGATGGTGACAAAGTCCAAGGCGGTACACCCATTTACAGTGTCTATCACCTCAAGGAAATAACCACCTGGTACGGCGACTGAGTCCAGCAATGTCATACCGAGCGGCGTACCGGCGGCATTGGTCCAGTGATAGACATAACGCGACCCTGTGGAGGAAGCCCGGCCATCCAATATGCCAAAGGGGTGGGCGCAGGTAATGGTGTCAGGGGGGCCAGCATCGGCTACAGGTGGGGTTTGATCGGCCAGGACAGTGGTAAGCGCCGTATCACTTACGCCGGTAGCGATATTCCTGACTACCAGTTGGTAGTTGCCGGGGCACACCACCTGCACCTGTTGGCTGCCTTGCCCACCCACGATACATCCAGGAGCCGGCCCCGTCCATTCGTACGCAATTTCCGGCCCTGCAGAAGAGGCCTGGGCATCCAGCGTAAGAGTATTCTGCAAGCAGGTCAAAATGCCGTGAGCTTCAATTCGGGCTCGCACTGCGCAATCGAGCACCACCACGGCGGTGTCGGCGTCGGGGCAGTTGAGTGCCAGGGTATTCACGCGCAGGATATATGTACCAGCGGCATTTACCTCTGGCGAAATGGTGGTAAACCCAGCGGGTGTGCCGTTGTATAGCCACTCATATACCCCGTACACCGAGGCACTGCCGTCTATTACAACGGTGCCGGTGGTGCACGACAAACGCAAGGTGTCGGGTAGTACGGCAATGGCCGCAGCTTGTGCTAGCAACACCAACACAGTGTCGGTGGCAGTGCAGCTATTGTCTGCGTTTGACACGGTGAGGGTATAGACGCCTGGACAATCAGCCATGGCTGTGATCTGATCGGCGGGGCTGAGCAAGCATGGGCCGCTCCACTGGTAGCTGATGCTTGGGCCAGTTGCGGAGCCAGCACCATCCAGCAGCGCTTCTCTAGTTTGGCAATCCAGGATGAAATCGTCGCCGGCACGAGCCAGCGGCAGGTTTCTATCTACTACGACTACAGTGTTGGAGGTGTCGCTGCAGCCATTGCGGAGGTCGTGCACAGTCAGTACATATACCCCTCCATCTGCTACCAGCGCCGTAGGGCTGTTGGTAGGCCCCAGGATGATGCCGTTCAGGGTTTGCCACTCATATCGGATAAATGGCCCGGCGGAAGAGTTGCCGCCTATTGCAATGGACGAAGTTGCGCAATCAATGCGTCCTCCCGGGCCAGGGTCGGCCACAGGCGCTATCGTGTCTATGAGCACCTCTACTGAGTCCACGCCGGTACAGCCATTGTCGAGATTGGTCACTTCAAGCCGGTATATGCCTGGCTGCGATACTATTGGCGAAAACTCCATGGCGCCGGATATGATACCCGGCCCGTACCATGTAATTTGTATGGAACTGCCTGTTGCTGTTGCATCACCCTGGAGCGTTACCGTCGGTCTCTCACAGGTCAGCGTCTGAGGCTGGCCTGCTGAAGGGAGGGGATGTAGTGTGTCTTGCGTTATCTGGATGCTATCGGAGGCCACACAGCCATTGCTCAGGCTAACGGCTTGCAGGAGGTAAACTCCTGGGCATGCAGCTACCGCTGTGAATGGCATAGGCGCACCGGCAATGCAGGGGCCTGACCAGGTATAGACTACATCAGGCGCTGTCTGAACCGGCGCCAGCAGGGCAGAAGTCTCGGTGCAGGTCAGGCGTTGGTCTATTCCGGCCAAGGCTATGGGTGCCAGCGTATCCATTTGAAGCAGGATAGTATCAGAAGCAGTGCAGCCATTTGTGGTGTCGAGTACGGAAAGCGTGTAAAGCCCTGCGGCTATGGCCATAATGGCAGGCGTACCGTTTGAACTACTGAACTGGCCTGTGTCGGTAGTCCATTGATACGTAAATTGAGCGCCAGTACTTGTGTTGGCCCCGCCTAGGGTCAGGGTAGTAAGCGCACAGGTCAGCGTACTATCTGGACCAGCATCAGCCATGGGCGCCTGCCGGTTTTCTACAACTAGTATAGAATCTGTGACAAGACAAGCTGGTCCGGTTAGAGGACTTATCTCGAGGCGATACCACCCGGTGTCGGTCACATTCAGCATGGGGCTGTTTCCGATGGAGTCGCCTTGAGTATTTCGCCAGAGGAAGCGTAGGGCTCCCAAAGGTGTGGAAGCCAAGGCATCAAGTATCACCTGCGGGCGCGCGCAGGTGAGGGTGTCTGGAGTTGCTATGCGGGCTTGGAGGTTGGCTACGTCCAACCGGAGCGTCACGGTGCTGTCGCAAGCCTGAGTTGAGGTAAGAGGTACGGTGAAAATACCGGACTGCCAGTAGGGGTTTCCGCCTACCCAAACGGTATCGCCGGCGCAGATGGCCGTGTCTAAGGTGATGTTATAGACAGGGCGCACCAGCAGGTCCAGCACAACGGTGCTGTCGCAACCCGTACTTGCAGTCAGTATCTGGGTATAATTGCCCGATTGGGTATAAGCAATAGCTCCTATATACATGGTGTCGCCTTCGCAGATGGTTTCCATCAGGCTGGTCATGGGCAAAGGGTGCACCGTTAGGTTGAGTTGTACAATACTATCGCAGCCACCGGCGCCCTGCAGCGTGCGCAGGTGTGTACCCTCAGTTGTGTAGGGGAAAGTGCCGATGTAAGCAGTGTCGCCCTGGCAAATTTGCTGGGTGATTCGGGTAGTATCGGGCGGGGCAAGTATGCGAATGGAGGCGCAAGAAGCTGTAAGCTCACCGCAGAAAGAAGGTGAAAGCCCATTAAGGTCGCGCTGCAGGCTGTCCAGGGTGATAGGCGTAGCCAGGGAAGGTAGCCGCGTGGAGTCTGCTCTTTCGTAAGACAGTGCACACACCGTGTAGGTGCCGGCAGGGCGCTGCTGGAGGTTGAGATTCGGGTTGTAGGCTATGATGGTATCGTTTAAGGCAATGACGTAAGTATAGGCAAACAGGGTGCTGTCGGGCTGTCGGCCAGGGTAGAACGGTAAAGGACGAAGCCTTGAGAGCGTATCGGCGCCTCGGCATACGGCTAGGTTGGGCGGGTTGTGCCACTCGCCAGGGTCGGCCAGGCAGCAATCAATGCCGCGCTCATCGCAAAAAACCAGGCGAAAGTCCAGTATGGCGCCGCTGTAAAAAGGCGAAGGATCATTGACTACGGTGAGTGTCCAGTTCCCGTTTACTGGGCCGGAGTTGAAGTCTTCCAAGCAGCCGGCGTACGGATAGTAGGAGCCAATGTATCGGCCACCGGAAAGAAAGTTGAGCGTCTGGTTGTTGTTCCACTGGGTGGCATAGCCCAAATCGGGCATAGCGGGGTCAGCACAGCGCACAAAGCTGATATCCCATCGGGCAAAAAAGGTGAACGCGGTAGGGTCGTCAGTGTGGGGTCCGATGAGTTGGATGGTGGTTCCGTTGGGGGAGGTAAGCCAGAGTTCAAGGTTTTCTATAAACTGATGCACAAATTCAATTTCTACGGCACAGATGCCCTGGGCAGGGTCGGCCAAATTGTCGTTGAACACGCCAGCAATCTCTATAGCAAAGGTATGTGTAGCGTTGGGGTTTATCCAAAGCGTATCTTCGAGGCCGCACACCTGCGCACCCAGCCAACAGGGCAGCAGGCAGAGTTGCCACAGGAAGAACATGCGCTGGATACGGGTAAAATTCACGACACTTTAATAGTTTGGGATTATATGGCCTTGGGAGCGCACAGTGCCCAAAAGTAAGACGCCCTTTGGACAAGTTTCGTTTCCTGTGGCCAGCGAATTAACGCAAAAATCTTGCTGCTACATATAAAAATAGTAGCCTCAGCTTCCTCGCCAGTGAAGTCAGGCCGGCTGCTTGTCGAGGCATTCTTCTAGAAGCCAGAATTTATTAATCACGTTTTCGGTATTCTCTATTTTGGCTGCCAAGGCCTGGAGTTTTTCTTGCAGGACTTTTCTGGGAAAGGCACTGGCATGGTGCTTCAGTTGCACTAGTTGCTTGGCAAAACGCAGGAAGTTGGTGTAACTTCTCTTTTGGTCGGAGGTGATTTTTTGGTTGCGAATAACGTAAATTCTGAAAGTTTCAATGAGGCTAAGGAGAGCCTCGGTATCGTGCTGAGCGTAGTAGGTGCGCAACAGCAGGAAGTTAGAGTTGAGGTGGTACTTGACATCGGTGAATTGCACCTGCAGCAAGGTGCGCAGGGTTTCAGCATAAAGTTTTTTGTGGTAGTAAAAGTAGGCCAGGTTATAGGCAAATGCGTTGTCGCGTTGGTGAGCGGGTATATAATCCTTGTAATGGTGTAGGAAGTTTTCAGTCCATTCAAAAGCTTTGAGGCTGCATCCCAGGGTAGCAATATTCTTGTAGTCCCATTCAGAAAGGATATTATTTTTAAGTAACATGCCGGATTCCAGCCCTTTTTTGTACAGGTCGAAGAGTTCGTGCTGGTAGCTGCTGTCGCCCTGGTTGATGCGTCGGATGCAGTAATTGTAGGCAAAGGTGTAGAGATCGCTGCCTTCGCGCTTGGGCATCACACTCATGTAGTGGGTCAGGAAGTACTTCATCTCCTGGTAGTGGGAAGCCTCGTTTTCTTCGCGTAGGCTCATAAGTATAGTATAGTACATTCGGATGCCGAGATCGTCCTGGAAAAGTGCCCACTGCTGTCGGATGTATTGCAGCAACTCCTCCAGGAACCCCAGGTCGTAGTGTGAGTTGAGCAACATCATGTTGGCAGTGAGGTGGCAAGAATTGCGCAGTTTTTCCACGATGTAGTAGCGGTCCAGGTGGTCGTTCATGCGCTGGAGGGCTTCCGATTCTGAGCGATCCACGAAATCGCTACCATAGTAGCCAATCAGGTAGTTCATTTTGAAGTTGGCATAGTGGTACTGGCCGTCGGCGAAGGGTTTCTGCGCCAATTGCTTGTCCAACTGCTTAGCCCGGTTGAGCATCAGGTCGAAGCGGGCATTCTCGAAAGCGGCCTCCAGCGTGAGCAGTTGCTCCACTATGGGCTGTTGCTCTACGTGCTCAAAGGCCAGAAATCGGTGAAACTGCTTTTTGAGATAGGACATGACGTTGTGAAGCCTCTGCTCGTCGTAAGCACTGCCGGGAAACAAAGTTGCATACAGCTGGCGCTTGTCGGGGAGTTCTTCACTGGGCTCCTGAGCCAGGTGCGCCAGAATAATGTCCAGCAATTGGGAGGTTTTCTCATGCTGATTGAAGTAGGCCGAGTGCACAAACTGGCGAAATCGCTCCCTGCTGCGCGGAGAAAGCTCTTTTATGTAATTTACTATACGGCTTTGCGTCATGTGAATAGTGGTTCAAAATGCAGAAAACGCACCTCAAAGATATAGCAATCATTTTGTTTTCAGGCTGTTGTTTTTTTTGCAATAAGTAAAATAAATTGCAGAAACTTTGAAAAATGTACTTCTCTTGCTTGAAATACTGGTGCACTTTTGTATCGTCACTCACAATGAAACACTATAGCAACAAATTTACGCAACTCGCTAATAACAACAAGTTATAATTCCTTGAAAAACACTTCTTCCAGCACACCCTTCAATTATGTTGGAAGAAGCTGCGCGAAGCAGACATTTATCCCCCTCTGCTTAAAAGAATTATAATCTCATGAGTGCGTTGGAAAGGGTATCGCAGCAATGTGGTACCCTTTTTTGTTTTGCCTAAGATGGAGAATGTGTAGCCAACCTGGCTGATGCCGCCGGCCATCCCTCGTATTATCTGTTGGGTATAATTTGTCAGTGCTGATGCCCGCCCAGACCGTGCACGTGGCCGTGCTCGATCTCCTCGGCAGTAGCCGCCCGTACAGATTCAATCTGGCCAGTGAAGTAGAGGTCTATACCAGCCATAGGGTGGTTAAAGTCCATGATTACGCTGTCATTACGTACTTCTTCTACGGTGCCGTACAGTAGGTTGCCTTCTTCGTCGCGCAGGGGAATCATCTGCCCGGGCTTAAGCAGTTCATGGTCTAATTGCCCTTCGTGCATGAAGATGGAAATAGGCAGTGCCACTACTGCTTCTTCCTCGTATGGGCCGTACGCATCGGTATGCAAAATGCCAAACGCAAAGTGATCGCCGGCAGATTTGCCCTCCAGTTTGGCTTCAAATTCGGGGATCATTTGCCCTGCACCAAAAAGGAAGGTCAGTGGTTCGCCTTCTTGTGTTTGCTCAATGAGTTGGCCATTGGCATCATCTTCTTGCAGCTTGTAGTGAAGTGACACCACGGTGTGCTGATCAATTACCATGTGGATATTTATACAAAGTGATGAAAAAGAACTAGAAGCCGACGTGCCAAGCCAAGCTCGAAGCACGCCCTTCCAAGATAGCAACGAAGGTACGACAATTCCTTAACTCAGATGCTTTTTTCTGCGATGTTTGGATATCTTTTGCAACATCCTGCTCCTTTTTTTGTTTCGCTTTTTTATTTATCAACCAATTTTTCAGACCATGCCAAACAGCCACAATCATGCGCCCTGTACGGCTCGGGCCGGCATTGATGATCTTACTGTCTACATCCCCAGGCTTTATTTGCCCATTACCGAGCTGGCTAAGGTCAGAAACATAGCGCCTGAAAAACTCCAGCAGGGGCTAGGATTGATAGATATGGCTCTGGCCGACGTCCACGAGGATGCTGCCACCATGGCTGCCAATGCCGTGCGCCAACTCATAGATCAGAACAACCTGGACCCGCGCCGTATCGGACGCCTGTATCTCGGCACCGAAAGTGCGCTGGATGGCGCCAAACCCACGGCTACCTACATTCTGGAAATGTTGCGCCGCCACTATCGAGACACCTACGGCCCAGATTGCTTCCTGCATTGCGACGTGGTGGATCTCACCTTTGCTTGCGTGGGGGCAGTGGACGCCCTGCACAATACCCTCGACTGGGTGCGCCATGACCCCGAGCGCATCGGTATCATTGTAGCCTCTGACATTGCTAAATACGAACTTGGCTCTACCGGCGAATATACTCAGGGCGCTGGTGCCATGGCGTTGCTCATCAAGCACCAACCCCGCCTCATGGCCATTGATGATGTCTGGGGTGTGGGCACGCGCAGCGTACACGATTTCTTCAAGCCCAAAAAACACATCTCCAAAATCCAAATAGTGGAGGAAGTGCTCCGCCTAGTGGGCATCCAACACCTGGAAGCAGAAGTAGTGCTGGCTCAAGTGCCCGACACCTTGGAAACTCACGGTATCCTGGACGACAATGACGATGCACTCACCATCCGCAAAGATACGCCCACCTTTGACGGCCCTTACTCCAACTGGTGCTACCAAAACCGCATCCGCGAGGCTTATCTGCACTTTCGCGCCCAGATGGAAGCCCAAGGCCGCCTCCGCGCTGATGCCACCCTCCTCAACCATTGGCGTCGTCTTATTTTCCACCTGCCTTATGCCTACCACGGCAAGCGCATCTTTTCTGAAATTTTTATGCTCGAGCTTCAGCGCACCGGCCAGTGGTCTGACTGGGCGCGGGCACACCAACTTCAGGAGCCTGATCCGTCCAATTTTGAGAACGAGAATGCTTACCAAAAAGCCTACGAGGAGTTTTTGCGCCTGATTACCAAAACGCCTGACTACAATGCTATAGTGAAAACTCATATAGAACCCTCACACTGGGCATCCGGACACGTAGGCAATGTATATTCCTGCTCTATTTTCCTGGCCCTGGCCTCTACCCTGGAGTTGGCCACCCGCCAAGAGGAGGACTTACAAGGCCAGTCCTTTGGCTTCATTGGCTACGGTAGCGGCTCCAAGAGCAAGGTGTTTGAGGGTGTTTTGCAGCCCCAATGGCGCGAAATCGCCGCTGGTATCGGCCTACAGAAGCAACTCGATCGCAGAACAGCCGTGGACTATGCCACCTACGAACGCCTGCACCGCGGGCGTCAGTTGCATAGCGTCTTGCCACCTGACCAAGAGTTCGCACTGCACCACGTCACCGCACAGGGCAATAAAACGGGCGCCAGATACTACCATTTTGTAAAAGCTATGCTGGCCCAGGCCGTTGAAGCCTGAGTGCAAGGCTTCCTGAAATGCAGTAACACATTTTCCAATTTCCTTTGCTACCTTCGCCGCTACGCTCTAAAACAGGATTCCTATGCAACCCACACTTTTGGTGCTGGCAGCCGGCATTGGCAGCCGCTATGGTGGCCTCAAGCAAGTAGCTGGTATTGGTCCAGGCGGCGAAGCCATCATGGAATACGCCGTGTACGATGCCATTCAGGCAGGCTTTGGCAAGGTAGTATTTGTTATTCGCCATGCCATTGAGGAAGAGTTTAAGTCCCGATTTTCTGGCAAGTTTGATGATTTCATTGCCGTGGAATACGTCTTCCAGGAACACGACAGCCCAGTGAATGGCATCACACAGTGGCCTCCGCGCGAAAAACCCTGGGGCACTGGCCATGCCATGCTTATGGCGCGCCATGCCATACAAGAACCCTTCGCCGTGGTAAATGCCGACGACTATTACGGCGCCGATGCCCTGCGCAGTATGGGGGAGTTTCTCCGGCATTCCTGCACCCCCACCCAACTGGCTATGGTAGGCTACCTACTGAAAAATACCCTATCGGAGCACGGTGCAGTCTCGCGTGGCGTCTGCGAGGTAGATGCCAATGGCCGTTTGCTTAGTGTAACTGAAAAGCACAAGATCAGACGCGACGCCGAAGGAATTATGTACACCGACGAGCACGGCGCCAGCCGCCCTCTCTCGGGCGATGCAGTAGTATCCATGAACCTTTGGGGCTTTCCGGCTACCATATTCGAGGAAGTAGAGCGCCTGTTTGTGGCTTTTTTTCAGGCCAATGCGCACTTGCCTCGCGCTGAGTTTTACATCCCCTCCGTAGTCAACCAGTTGCTACATGAAGGCAAAGTTAACGTAATGGTGCTGCCCAGCCACAACCAATGGTACGGCGTCACCTACCAGGAAGACAAGGCCATTACCGAGCGTGCCTTTGCAGAAATGGCTCGCCAGGGCAAGTACCCGGTGCCTCTATGGAGCAAAATACCGCCAAAAGCTTAGCCTTTCAGTATGCTTACTTCAGAATGGACTGATGGCTTGCATTGCGCTCTAGAGGCAGCCCAGGTCTTTTTGGGGGGCGTGGCTATTGATGTTGTTCCGTTAGGTAGCGGCCACATTCACCGTACGTACAAGATAAGCAGCCTGGGAGGGAGTTTTCTGCTTCAGCAGTTCAATACCCGGGTTTTTGACAGGCCGGAGCAAGTGATGGCTAATATTATGAAGGTGCACCGCCATCTGTACTATGAGAAGGGTATGCAACCAGTGCTTACACCAGTAGGTCTTTCATCGGGCGAGGCGTTCTGGACGGATACCTCGGGGCAGCTCTGGCGCATGTTCGAGTTCATAGAAGGCGGGTACGTTCCGGAAGTAGTACAAACCCCACAGCAAGCCTACTTGATTGGTCGGGCTTTCGGGGCATTTGCTGAAGCGCTAGCCGACTTCGACCCTACACAGCTTCATGAGGTCATTCCTGGCTTTCACGACAGCCTGGCTCGTTGGCACGCCTTTCAGCAAGTGCTGGCCAAAGACCCACTCGGCAGGGCGGCTTCCGCCGGGGAGGAAACTGACGCCTTGCAGCGGCAGTGTCATTTGTTTAAAACTATAGCTGCGCTGGGCTTACCGCAGCGCGTGACGCACAACGATGCCAAAGCTGGCAATGTATTGTTGCGTACAGACGGCAGTGATTTTCTGGCTGTGGTAGACTGGGATACCATCATGCCTGGCTATGTGTTGGCCGATTTTGGCGACCTCGTGCGCAGCATTGTGTCACCTGTAGCAGAAGATGACCCCCGCATAGAGCAAGTCCAAGTGCGCCTGCACTTCTTCGAGGCGCTTTGTCAGGGCTTTCTCTCAGAAGCTCACCGTATTATCACGCCAAACGAGCACCGACATCTCGTGCTGGGTGCACAGTGGATAACGATAGAACAGGCCATGCGCTTTCTGCTCGACTACTTGGCTGGTGACATGTATTACGCTGCCCAATACGAGGAGCATAACCTAAATAGGGCGCGTAATCAACTGGCGCTGGCAGAAGCCATACAACGGCATGCTGAGGAGATGCAACACATAGCTATGGCTGCACCTTGCTGAGATATTTGACTCGCCAAGTTTTGTGCGCAATATCTGTAGATCATGCACAAAACCTGGCGTAACCCTCTGCGCCCACGCAATTTTACCTTTCGATACGCTTAGAAATCCCAGAGCTTCTATCAGAGCGTATGTGCTTTGAAGATCCGCGCTCCAACGCGCAGAGATTCGCCCGGAAGCCTGCAGGGGTAATCGAGCCATCCCTGGGGCGACTACTTGGTCGGCCTACTGTCAAAACAAGGCTGTGCAAAAATGCGTTAAAGCACTATGTCTCGGTGCAACGATACTTGCGCCGAACCCGTGTCTTTCAAAGCACCTGTCATGCAAAGTGTTTCGCCTATGCTGCGCTTCGTTATTGTGCTTATTTTGTGTCTAGAGCTGGAGTATGTTGCCCAGGCCACGCACAACCGAGCAGGCGAAATTTCTGTGGAGCAAGTAGGCGACTGCGTTACCAGCCTCACTATCAAGGCCACCATCACCACTTACACTAAGGCCAGTAGCGTACAGGCTGATCGTGATACGCTCACCATCTGCTGGGGCGACGGGCAGTGCGAGCGCGTGCCCCGCGCCAATGGTCCAGGCAGCCCACCGCAGGGCATCGTCATTGAAAACGATACCAAATACAACATCTACGTAGCCTTCCACACGTATCCGGCACGCAGCACTTACGTCATTTCCATGACCGACCCCTTGCGCAATGCGGGCATCCTGAATGTCAACTTTCCCAACTCTGACCAGATTCGCTTTCATCTGGCCACTACTTACACTTTTCCCAACCCGCAGTTTCAGGGCTGCAATAACACCCCGCGCTTATTGCAACCTCCCGTGGACATTGGCTGCGTGGGGCGTCCATTCCGGCACAACCCCAACGCTTACGACGAAGACGGCGACAGCCTTTCCTATCACTTCACCGTACCGCGCCAGGAAGTACGCGAATTTGTGCCCAACTATCGCTTCCCTAACGAAATCAACCCTGGCCCAGGCAATATACTGACCATCAATGAGCGCACAGGCGATATTCTGTGGCAGTCACCCGCCCGTGCCGGCGAGTACAATCTGGCTATCATCATTGTATCGTACCGCAACGGCATACCACTGGATACTATCATCCGTGATATGCAAATCCTTATTCTGGAATGCGATAACTTGCCTCCGGTAGTGGAAATCAGCCAGAACGAACTTTGCGTAGTGGCCGGCCAAGTAGTGCAGATACCCGTACGCGCTACTGCTCCCTTGCTGGAGGTGAACCAGCGCGTGCGCCTCACAGCATTGGGCGGTCCTTTTGAGGTGGCCGTTAGTCCTGCACAGTTTTTGCCCAACAACAACACTTTCCAGCAGCAGCCCGTTGATCGCACGTTCCGGTGGCAAACGGCTTGCGAGCACATTTCTTCCCAGTTTTATTCCGTAGTGTTCAAGGCTACCGACAACTTCCTGGGCGACACCTCCGGTCTGGCTACGCTCAAAACCCTGCGCATCAAGGTAGTGGGGCCGCCACCCCAGGGCATGGCCATTCAGGCAGGGCAAGGCAGAGTGGAAGTGACCTGGGACAAGCCCTACACCTGCGACCAAGCCGAAGATAACTACTTCCGTGGATTTACCATCTGGCGGCGCGAGGGCAGCAATATCTTCTCCATAGATACCTGTACTCCTGGATTACAGGGCAGAGGCTATACCAAACTGACCCAAACGCCCTTCAAAACTACTGTTAATAATCGCTACTACTACTTGGACCAAACCGTGGAACGCGGTCGCACGTATTGCTACCGCGTGGTGGCCGAGTTTGCCAAAACTACCCCTGCCGGCCAATACGTCTATAATCGCGTGGAAAGCCTCCCTTCTGCCGAGGTATGTGTACAACTCAGCCGTGACATACCGCTCATCACTCACGTGGATGTAGCCTCTACCAGCACCACCGATGGCCGCATCAACGTGTGTTGGACCAAACCCATAGCTGCCGACCTGGACACCCTGCTCAATCCTGGCCCTTATCGCTACGAATTGCTGCGAGCCGAAGGCGCCACTACCAACCTTGCCAACTTCAGTGCTACCGGTATCAACTTCATAAGCCCAACTTTTGCCGGCGCCAACGATACTTGCTTTACTGACATCGGCCTGGATACTCGCAGCAAGGCGTGGAGCTATCGAATACGCTTCTACACCGGCGGGCGCACAGAGCCGCTGGGTATTTCTGAGCCAGCCTCCTCGGTATTCCTTGCGCTGGCGCCCACTGACAGAGCCATAAACTTGAACTGGTCAGAGGCCGTACCCTGGGATAATTACCAGTACACCATCTTTCGTAAAAACGCTGCCAGCATGTTCGATTCCATTGGCATGGCTCTGCGAAGCCCTTGGCGCGACGCCGGCCTCGTCAATGGGCAGGAATATTGCTACTTGGTACGCAGTACTGGCACGTACGGGGTGAGTGGTGTTGCATCTCCATTGCTCAATCGCTCCCAGGAGGTATGTGCCCGCCCTGAGGACAATGTGCCGCCCTGCCCACCTCAACTAAATGTGAGCAACCCTTGCGGCACAGGGTTCAATTGTGCTGACGAAACCGCCTTGCGCAACGTGCTCGCCTGGACCAATCCTGCGCTCACCTGCCCTGGCTCAGACGACGTCAAGCGCTATCGCATTTACTTTGCGCCCTTCGAAGGCGCTGCGCTCACTCCCATTGCTGACATAGACCGCAGTAGCGTGGTAAGTTGGGAGCACAAGCCCGAGCGCGGCTTGGCTGGTTGTTATGCCATTACGGCTATTGATACTGCTAGTAATGAAAGCGCCCGCAGCAATATTGTATGCGTGGACAACTGCCCCGCATACGAGCTGCCTAATACCTTTACCCCCAACAACGATGGCTACAACGATGTGTTTCGACCTCGTGCGCGTTGCTTCGTGGAGCGGGTAGAATTTGAAATTTACAACCGCTGGGGGCAGAAGGTATTTCAAACCAACGACCCCGACATTCACTGGAACGGAACCAACCTGCAAGGTAAAGCTTTGCCTGAGGCAGCTTACTACTACGTCTGCCGAGTGTTCGAGCAGCGCGTCAGCGGGGTAGCACCTTCGCCACAATTGCTTAGCGGGTGGATAGAATTGGTGCGCTGAGCCGTGAAATTCAAGCTTGGGTCAACCCTGTTTTTCGTACGGAAGCTGTTGCTCGTTTCCTGCATCACTCTTATTGTTGTATCAACACTAAGGCGGCGTTTTTCTCACCCAAAAAACTGTATTCAAAATGCTCAGACAACTCGATAGCATCTTCAAGCCAAAAGTCATTGCCTGTATTGGTGCTTCCGACCGCCAAGAATCCGTAGGCTATGCTGTGATGCACAACTTGCTGCAAGGCGGCTTCGAAGGCAAGATCTACCCTGTTAACCCCAAACATAAAACGGTACAGGGTGTAACGGCCTACAAGAGCGTGAAAAAACTACCCAAAAAACCCGACCTAGCCGTCATCGTCACCCCAGCACACACTGTGCCTGGCATTGTGGAGGAGTGCGGCGAAGCAGGCGTGGGTGGGGTGCTCATCATCTCGGCAGGGTTCAAGGAGGCCGGCGAGGCAGGGCAGCAAATGCTCGAACAAATAGCTGAAACCAGCCGCCGCTACGGCATGCGCATCATTGGCCCCAATTGCCTAGGCTTCATCAACCCTGTAATGGGGATCAATGCTAGCTTTGCTACCAAAATGGCTCAAAAGGGCAACATCGCCTTCATTTCCCAGAGCGGGGCGCTGTGTACCTCCATTCTCGACTGGTCGTTGGACCAAAGCGTGGGCTTCAGCCATTTTGTATCCATCGGCTCTATGATGGACGTAGGCTTTGCCGAGTTGATTGACTACTTTGGCATGGACAACGCCACCTCTTCCATCTTGATTTATATGGAAACCCTCAAGGACGCTCGCAAATTCATGAGTGCGGCACGTGCCTTTGCCCGATCCAAGCCGATTATCATCCTCAAAGCGGGTAAGAGCGCTGAAGGCGGCAAGGCCACCCTGTCGCACACTGGCTCTGTGGCAGGCAACGACGCCGTATTTGACGCAGCTTTCCAGCGGGCGGGTATTATTCGGGTAGAAACTATTGCCGAGCTGTTCAATGCCGCGCAAGCACTGGCCATGCAGCCGCGCCCACAGGGCAACCGCCTGGCCATTGTAACCAACGCCGGAGGTCCGGGCGTGCTGGCTACGGACTACCTTACCACCCGCGGCGGCAAACTGGCGCTGCTCTCGGAGCGCACTATGAAGCAACTCAACGAGTTTTTGCCCGAAAGCTGGAGTCACAACAATCCTGTGGACGTACTCGGTGACGCCAGCGCAGAGACGTATCGCAAAGCACTGGAAATATGCTTAGCCGATGAAAACGTAGATGGTGTATTGGCCATCTTCACCACCCAGGCAGTGACTAGCCCCACTGAAGCCGCCGCCGAAGTAGTGAAAGCCGCCCAAAGTGCCCACAAACCTGTATTAGCCGTGTGGATGGGTGAAACCGATGTGGCCAAGGGGCGCGAAATCCTGGAACAAGGTCGCATACCTAACTACCGCTATCCCGAAAGTGCCGTAAACGTATTCCTGGAAATGTGGCACTACACGCGCAACCTGGAACTGCTGTACGAAACCCCCGAAGAGGCGCCCCAGCAGTTTACCCCCCGCAAGGACTCCGCCTGGCGCATCATCCGGCAGGCGCTATCACAGGGGCGCAAGGTGCTCATGGAAGACGAAGCCAAGGCACTGTTGGATTGCTATTCCATCCCTGTGGGTCGCAATGAGTTGGCCACCTCGCCCGAGGAAGCCGCCGAAATGGCCGAAGCCGTGGGCTTTCCAGTAGCTATGAAGATCGTCTCGCTCGATGTACTGCACAAAACTGAAGCCGGAGGGGTCAAACTTCACATCGCCGATAAAAAAGCCGCCAAAGAGGCCTACCAGCAAATCATCGAATCTGTGAAGCGCTACAACCCTAAGGCTATCATTCGCGGCGTACTCATTGAGCGGATGGTCAAAAAGTCTTTTGAGTTGCTCATCGGTGCCAAGAAAGACCCCATCTTTGGGCCAGTTATTGCCTTTGGCAGAGGAGGTACAGCAGTAGAAATTTACCGCGACACCCAACTTGGCCTACCACCCCTCAATATGCGCCTTGCCCGACGTATCATTGAAGGCACGCAGATTTATCCACTACTCAAAGGCTATCGCAACATGCCTGGCGTGGATATCGAAGATCTGGCTTTTGTTCTGACCAAGTTCTCGCACCTACTCACCGACTTTCCCGAAATCGCTGAAGTGGACATTAACCCCTACGTGGCCGATGAGCACGCTGGTGTATCTTTGGATGCCCGTGTCATACTTGACAACTACGTGCCGCGCCGCAAAGGGCACCCGCATGACCACCTCGTCATTTCGCCATATCCGAGTAAATATACCAAGCGCATTCTCCTCAAAAATGGCACGGAGGTAACCCTGCGCCCTATCCGACCCGAAGACGAACCCATGGAAACTGAGATGGTCGAAAACCTCTCTACCGAAACTCTCTACTTCCGATTTTTTGGCTATGTACCGCGCGTGAGCCACGATTTTCTCGCCCGATTTACCCATATTGACTACGACCGCGAAATGGCCATTGTGGCGGAAATCGAAGAAGGCGGCCAAAAGAAAATGATCGGCGTAGTGCGTATCATCGCCGATGCCTGGGGCGAGAGCGCTGAATACGCCATCGTGGTGGCTGATGCCTGGCAAGGGCTGGAACTGGGCAGCAACCTGACTGACTACATCCTCGAAATAGCTCGCGACCGCGACATCAAGAGAGTATATGCCTCCATGCTGGCCACCAACAAGCGCATGATCCACATGTTCGAGAAGCGAGGCTTCAAGATTAGCCGCGAAGACTTTGAGATATACCGCGCCGAACTCGACCTAGGATCAGCCATGCCTTTTGCTGCAGAGTTGCCCTTCCAGCCAGCTTAGTAAAATATAGCAGACCCGAAGCATGCACTGCATTGCTATGACAAAGACCCTCTTGATACAGGAACATTCGAGGGGGTTTTCTGTTGTAACCTCAAAACCATAAACACATGTTCGGACTATTCAAAAAAGACCCCGTCAAAGAACTGGAAAAGCAATATCGCAAGCTCATGGAAGAAGCCATGCACATTCAACGCAGCGGCGATCTGAGAGCCTACGCCGAAAAAATAGTAGAAGCAGAGGCTGTGGCTAAACAGATAGAGGAGGCCAAAAAGCCAGATAAAAGCCTTTGATCATTTGCCGCTCAGGAAAGCGGTCGTATGCAGGTCGGAATGCTGCCGCGCTGGCAGCTAGAGCACCGAAAAAGGTAGCGATAAGCAAAGCCTCGGCAAAGCCACTAACAAAGAAAATAGTATGCACTCGGGGGGAGTAAACCAAAATAGTTCACTCCCCAAGGAACCTCCTTTCGCACCATAGTAGTATTTTCGCCTCCAAGAAAATGTCAATTGCATGTACCGAGTGTTTTATATCTTGTACCTGTGGGCTGCGCTGACGGCCTGTCGCCAAGATAGCGCTGGCAATCAAAGCTCTGCCGAGATACGCCGCCAAGCCAAAGAAGCCATTCAAAACGCACCACCTGCTGCCTCGGCCCAGCCTCAGCCAGCCCAGCAGGAATATGTGGACAACATCCAGATGATACTGCCCAAGGGCGAAATCTCCGCCGGCCAAAGCCGCTGCTTCGAAGTGCAGGTAGCCCGCTTCAAAAATATCCTGGCCATGCAGTACACTCTTCAATGGGACAAAAACGTGCTGGTGCTGGAAGAAGTCAGGGGGTTCAAACTGCCCTTTATGAGCAAGGAAAATTTCGGTATGACTTTCCTCAACGATGGTAAAATCACTGCTGTGTGGATCGATAATTCTCTTAAAGGCGCCTCCATACCCGACGGCGGTGCCGTGTATGAGGTGTGTTTCAAAGCAATTGGTAAGTCTGGGCAAAGCTCCGAGGTCAGTATCTCCGGCTCGCCTACGGCCATAGAAGTCGTTACGCAAGGCGACCAAGTATGGGGTATCCAGGCTAGCAAAGGAAAGATTACAATACTGTAAGCAGGTACTTGGCTTGGATTTTGCTGGCATCAGCTTGATCTCTGAAGGGCGCGGCACAACCCTGCATAAAAGATACGTGCATGCTAGCGCATTCAGTTTTGGCCTGTCTGGCAGACGGCATGCGCGTGGGGGAGTTTGCCGCAGCGTTTCTCCTGAATGGCCAGGTAGGGCGTACGAAAAAACCTCGGCTTTCGCCTCTACAATGCTCAGCGGAGGCTGGCCTCTCTCCGAAAAGTTCTCTCACTCAAAATGCTGCCATTTTCCGCTTGGAGGCTGGTTGTCAGGACAGAGACGCCCTGTTGCTCCAAAATAATTTGCCCAACACATAGAAAAAGCCCTTGCTAAAGAGGGTGCCACTGCGTGTGAGGATGTGCCCCCATAGGTTGATGCCCCCCATTGAGGTACTTTTGCTGATGCGTATCCATTTCACAAACCTGACGACGACGAAATAGCTACCTTCTCTACCGCGCTACCTTGCGCAGTATGTACGCGCAGATAGTACACCCCGGCGGCAAGTTCTTGCAGTTGTAGCGGAAGGAGGTGTTCGCCGGCGCTTAGATTGGCAGTGTGTTGACGAAGCAAGCGTCCGTCGGTGCTCCAGAGTTGGAGCAGAGCGGGGCTGCTTTCTGTCAGGCGCAGCGCTACGTGAGCTTGCCGTCGAGCTGGGTTGGGAAACACCTGTACAGATAGTGGTTTTGCTGCTGCCTCTGGTAGGACGGTAGACAGACCAGGCTGTACAATAGCGCCGCGGGCGGGGGCTTTTGCGCAAGCCAGGTCACCTTGGGCAGAAGTAACGCAGGCTTCGGTATTGTACAAAACCAGGTCTATGACCTCAAAGTTGTCTATGATCCAGGCCTGGCCTTGAGGTGCTGGAGTATTGGGCGGTTCTGCATCTGTGCCGAAGCGGAAGCGTATCAGAATTTGCTGACCCTGGTAGGGGCTGAGGTCGTACCATGTCTGTACAAATCCTCCGCTGTTGCCCCAAAACGCTTGGGTATTGGAAAGCCCAAAAGTGGCGGAGGCAATGCGACCGCGATAGCCGTTGCGAAATACTTCCGCTTCGGGTTGTTCCCAGGAGATACCGCCATCCCGCGAAAATTGCACGATGCCGCCATCTATGCCAGATTCGGTATCGTAGCTATGGGTAAAGCGCAGTGCCATGTTGGGGCTAGTCACGTCAATAGGTTGGGTACGCGTCAGCACCTGGTCATTTCGGGCGTTGGTAGCCGGCACGGCCCAGGCAAAGAGGCCGCTAGCAGCTTGTCCGCTGATGCGGGTCCAGGCGGCATTGCCAATAAGCGATTGCGCTGCCCAGTCGTTGTTGGGTGTTTCCATATCATCGAAAATGCGGCGAACGGAGCGCACATTAGGTGGTGTAGTCATGCGGTAGCGTACGATGCGCTCCTGCCCGGCGGGAATTTCGCCCAACTGAAATACAAGCTGATCGCCGTTGAGGGCAAAGGAGGCAGCACCGGCCACGGAACCCGAAACCAAACTAGTGCCTGCCGGCAGAAAGTCGTTGATTGCTACGTTGGTCACATCTTCTGCTTTGTGGTTGACAACCCGGATGAACGCCTGTATTTCCTCCCCGGCTTCGATGAGCGGTGTGAGTGCTTTTTCGATTTTCAATTCTGCGATACACTCCGGCTTGGTGAGGAAGGACTGGCGCCCATCGTTGCGGCTGAAGTAGTCGCCCTGATCTGCCTCCCAGCCCAGCCCCCGCCGGGCAAATACCTCCCAGATGAGGCATTGGTGTGCACCGTTGTAGTTGATTTCGTCGGCAATGAGTATGCCGTTGCGGCCATCTATGAAGCCTGGTAAGCACTCCTGGAGCTTCATGCCGTCCATTACCAGTTGTATGGCTATGTTATTGCCTCCGTTGCCATAGGTAATGTCTTCATCCCAGCCATACACATCCACCAGGCGCCAGTACAAATCCCACAGTACGCTGGCCCACACCTCGCCCAGGGGGTGGGGCGCAGTAGTGCCAATAATGTCGTCATATACTTGGGCATTCACGGCAGGGTTGGTGGAGTAGGGGCGTCGGCGAATACCCGGGCCGGTGGGCGTATTGCGGATAGCGTAATTGCCAATACCTCTGGCTATGGCGCCGTTATCACCAGGGCGGGCGGTGGTAATCAGGGTGAAGAAGTCGCTCCAGCCTTCGCCCATTTGCTCGTCATTAAACAGGCAGTCGGCTTGGCTGGGGCCACCGGTGAGGCGGTTGGAAATGCCGTGGCCATATTCGTGTGCAATGATGCCGTTGTCGAAACTGCTGTCCACGACGCTGTCGTCGAAGTTGGGCGGAAAGCGCAGGCTGCCTATAACCACTTCGCCTGTCTGTATCTGAATGCGCAGGCGCTGGCAGTCACTGTTTTTGAGCATGACAACGGGGATGGTAATGCTATCCGTCACTTGGGGGGCATTGCCCATAAACTGGGTGGTTTCGGCCTGGTTGCAAATGATGACGGCAATAGCGCCGGCTTGTTGGGCGTTGAGGGCTTTGGCCTTGAAAGTACACTCGCCTCGGTTGATGAGCACAATTTTTCCGGTCACTTCGCTGGCATTAGCCACGGGGCTGCAAACCAGGAGCGGCTGGCTGGAGTCGTCCATGGCAATAGCCAGTTGGCCCACCAGGGGTGTTTGGCTGAGGCTAGGGCCAAATCCAGCTACGCTGGCGCTATATACCCCTGCCACTTGCTCTGGCGCCAGGGCTTCAAAAATCTCTCCCGTGACGCGGCGCCAAAGATACATCTGCATACGGGGTGCCTGACCGTCGGGCGGGGTGGCAAAGTTGGCGTTATTGATGCCGCCACCATCACGAGCTTCAGCCCGTACACCATCGAGGTCAACACCGCCTCTGCCGTAGTTGTTCTGCTGAAAATTGCCTGCTTCTTCATCAAAACCATAGTGATAGAAGATGTCGTGCATCATGTTGTTGGCATAAAATAAATTTACTACCGCAGCATCGCGGCCTTCCTGCAGGTTGCCATCTTGCACGAAAGGAAAATCAAATATCAGGCTTGTCCCACCGTCGGGTTCGCCGCCGGCAGGGGTATTGGCGTTAGAGGGGTCAGGGTAGGCATGTACGTTGTTGCCTTTGGTGATGGTGAAGTCTGCCCCTGCTACGCCGGAGGTGTCGTGCCAGCCCCAAGGTGAGGCTGATGGGTCAGCAGGGTTTATTACCAGTTGCCGCGTGCCGTGCAGGGGGCTTTCCACCGGAAAGGGGAATATCCGGTACTGCGCATCGTCGGTCATGGGCAGGGCTACTGCAGGAGCCTGGAGGCAAGCTTGGATGTGAGCGTGTGGCGCGGCATCGGCAGTGCCGTCTTCTTGGTGAAAACTACAATAAAGCGTCCAGTTGTTTTTTTCCAGGATTTCGCCGGTGAGGGCATCTACGCGCACGCTCCACCAGTCGCTGCTGTGGGCAGGTGCCAAGGTGACGTGCCAGGCCAGGCGCACTTCGTCGCGGGTGCGGATTGGTTGCCACACCAACTGCGCAGTTACATCTGCTTGCACCGAGGCAGCACCGTCGTATATGTAGCGGTGCGCAGAAGGTCGAGCGGTGAGTTTCCAGCTCCAGGGTAGGGGTATCTGGGCATCCTCGGCTACGCGCTCAATAGCTTGCAGAGGCGTTAGTATTGGCTGGGTAGTGTTTATCTTGCTGGCGAGGTTGGATACAAAGCGGTGGTTGGCATAGGCGATGCGTCCGTCGGGGCGCACATGTACGCCCATGATGCCAGTAAAGACGGGTATGCCGGCGTACTGCTGTGTAAAGTATAAGTGAGTCACGCCATTGTGTGCACTCTGGGAGCGATCGGTCAGCGTCATATCGCGTACGTCTTCCGGCAGTAGTTGCCAGGTTGCTATTTGCTTCTGTACGTAAGCCTTGGCCAAGTCCAGGGCGTCAGGAGCTTGGGTGTGCCCGCATAGCAGCGCTCCTGCAGTGATAGCAAAAGCCAGTAGCCAATGATTCATATTTTTTGTAACTTTTAACGTTGTAAGTATGGAGCAGTGGGCTGTAACCCCTGTTCAGAAATGTCGTATTGGAAACGGATGCAACAAAAGTTTTTTCTTCACAGGCTGCCCTCCAGCCGGCGCTGTGCGTAACAAGCCGCTCCCACAATGCCGGCGTTGTTGAGCATTTGGGCGGGCACTATTGGCGCTTCTACTTCCAGGTATTGGCTGTATGCTTCGAAGTCCTTGCTGATGCCGCCACCGAGGATGTAGAGGTCGGGGGAGAGCAGGCGCTCTAGGTGCTGCAGGTATTCGTTGAAGCGCTTGCCCCATTTTTCCCAACTCAACTCCAGGCGCTTTCGTGCAGAGTTGGACACATAGCGTTCGGCAATGTCGCCGTGCAGGAGCAGGTGGCCAAATTCGGTATTGGGCACATCATGACCATTGACAAACAGCGCTGTACCAATACCAGAGCCAATGGTGATGAGCAATACTGTGCCTCGCTGTCCTTTGCCAGCGCCGAAGGTCATTTCGGCATAGCCGGCGGCATCGGCATCGTTGAGGGCCATCACTGGCAAGCCAGTAGTTTCGCTAAACAGCGTTTCAATGTTTTGCCCTATCCAGCTTTTGTCAATATTGGAAGCTGACAACGCTACTCCATGCCGTACAATGGCCGGGAAGCCACAACCTATCGGACCTGACCAGTTCAGTTTTTTTGTCAACTCGTATAGTGCCTTGGCCATATTGTCCGGTGTAGAAGGGCATGGCGTTTCTATGCGGATGCGCTCGCTGCGCAATGTGCCTTGGCTGACGTCCACCACGGCGCCTTTCATACCGCTGCCGCCTATGTCCACTCCCAGAAATTCCATACTGTGCATCTTTCCTACGCAAAGATAGGCTCAAATAGCTTCTGCCGGTTCTTCTTCTTCTTCCAAAATCACAAGTTTGTTAGGTTTTTCGCTCGACACATACGAGTAGATGACTGGAATGACAAACAAAGTGAGCAAGCTGGAAAACGCCATACCAGCCACCACTACAATGCCCATAGAAACCCGGCTTTCAGAACCAGCACCTAGCGCCAGGGCGATAGGCAGTGTGCCTAATATGGTGGAGAGACTGGTCATAAGTATGGGGCGAAAGCGCGCTACTGCCGCATCTTTGATGGCTTCCAGGCGGCACCAGCCCTGCTCTTTGCGCTGGTTGGCAAACTCTACAATAAGGATGCCGTTTTTGGCCACCAGGCCCACCAGCATGATGATGCCAATCTGACTGAAGATGTTGAGCGTAGCTTTGAACCACCATAGAGCAAATAGCGCTCCGGCCATGGCCAGCGGCACCGTGAATAGGATGATGAATGGATCGCGGAAACTCTCGAACTGTGCAGCCAACACCAGAAAGATGAGAATGAGCGCCAGGCCGAAGGCAAACAATAAGCTGGAGGAGCTTTCCTTAAAGTCCTTACTCTGGCCGGCCAGGGCGGTTATGCAAGTGTCGTCCAGTATGCGGTCGGCTATGGCCTGCATGGCGTTGATGCCTTCGCCCAGAGTTTTGCCAGGTGCCAAACCTGCCGATACGGTAGCTGAAATAAAGCGATTGTAGCGATACAGGGCTGGAGGCGCACTGCTCTCCTGGATAGTGATAAGGTTGTCGAGTTGGATCATCTGGCCGCGATTGTTGCGCACGTACAGTCGGCGCAAATCAGCAGGTTTGTTGCGGTCTTCGCGCTGCACCTGCCCTATGACCTGGTACTGCTTGCTGTTGAGGATAAAGTAGCCGAAGCGCGAGCCGCTGAAAGCCAGTTGTAGGGTTTGGGCTACGTCGAGCATGGACACGCCGAGGTCCTGGGCTTTTTGGCGGTCAATTTCGATGTTGATCTCCGGCTTGTTGAACTTCACATCCGAATCTACCACGGCGAAGGTGGGGTCTTGGCGGGCAGCAGCCAGGAAGTCGGGCAGTACAGACTTGAGCTTTTCGAAACTGGGTGCTTGAATGACGAACTGTACGGGCAGGCCACCTCGGCGATTGCCACCCACGCTAATGGTCGGCTCCTGTGTGATGAAGATGCGTGCGCGGCTCTCCTTGCTGAGCTTGGGCATCAACTCATTCATGATTTGCTGCTGGCTGCGCTGGCGCTGGCTAGCATCTTTGAGAATGAGGTTTACAAATCCGTTATTCGCCGCTGAAGTGGCGCCAAAGCCAGGTGACGTCACAGAGGTAATCCCCTCGCGTTCAGGTACTTCTCTAGATATGAGGCGTACTACATCCATCACAATGGAATCAGTGAACTCAAACGTAGCCCCCTCCGGCGCAGAAATAATGGTGCGCAGACGGCTGCGGTCTTCAGTAGGTGCTAGTTCTGAGGGAATACGCTTGCCAAAGTACACAATCATCCAGCCTGCCAGGATCATAATGAGGAATGCCGCCCAGCGCACCCGGAAAAACCCATTGAGCGCGCTGCGATATAACTGGTTGAGCCGCTCAAAAAATGGCTCCGTGATGCGGTAAAACCAAGGCTCCACAGATCGTTTTTTCAAAATACGCGACGAAAGCATGGCTGTGAGCGTGAGTGCCACAAAGGAAGAAATGACGACCGCCCCAGCAATGACGGCTCCAAACTCGCGGAATAACCGTCCTGTAAGCCCCTGCAAGAAGATGACTGGCAAAAAAACCGCCACCAGCGTAACCGTAGTGGAAATTACAGCAAAGAAAATCTCGCGCGAGCCGCTCAGCGCCGCCTGAAGTGGAGCCTTACCAGCTTCTATCTTGGCATAGATGTTTTCGAGTACTACAATGGCATCGTCCACTACCAGGCCAATGGCTAGTACTACACCCAGCAGCGTAAGCACATTAATGGAAAAGCCCGCCACGTACATCACGAAAAACGCTCCGACCAGCGATATAGGAATGGCTACCACAGGAATGATTGTAGTGCGCCAATCGCGCAGAAACAGAAAAATGATGAGCACCACCAACCCGAAAGCCAGATAGATAGTTTGCTCTACCTCCTTGATGGAAGCGCGGATGTATTTGGTGGTGTCAAAGCCTATAGAAACTTCCAGGTCTCTGGGTACATCTTTTTTGATTTGCTCCAGGCGGCGATACACCTCATCAGCAATTTCTATGTGGTTAGTGCCGGGCTGTGGCAGGATGGCGTTGCCTACCATGGGTTTGCCGTCGCGACGCAGGAGGGTCCGAAGATTTTCGGGGGCTAGTTCGGCGTAGCCAATATCCCGAAACCGAACCAAGCTGCCACCTTGCTCCTTAATAATGAGGCGATTGAACTCTTCCGGGGTGGTCAGGCGACCGCGTGCGCGCACAGTCAGTTCGGTATTGGCGCCTTCCACCAGGCCTGAGGGTAGCTCGATGTTTTCGCGCAGCAGAGCGTTGCGTACATCTAGGGGCGTAAGTTGATAGGCAGCCATGCGGTCAGGGTCCATCCACAAGCGCATGGCGTATTTTTTTTGCCCCCATATCTGGATGGAACTTACGCCCGGAATGGTCTGCAGGCGTTCCTTGAACACGTTTTCCGCAATTTCGCTCAACTCCAGCAGTGAGCGCTCCTTGCTAAAGATGGTGATGAACACGATGGGCGAGGCATCGGCATCGGCTTTAGACACCACCGGCGGGTCGGCGTCCACCGGCAGTAGGCGTACTACCTGCGACACCTTGTCGCGCACGTCATTGGCAGCGGATTCCAGGTCAGCACCAAGATTGAACTCAATAGTGATGTTGCTGCGCCCGTTGCTGCTCACCGAGGTGATACTGCGTATGCCGGCAATACCATTGACAGCTTCTTCTATTGGTTCGGTAATCTGCGATTCGATGATGTCGGCATTGGCGCCAGTGTAGCCTGCGCTCACCGTAATGATGGGCGGCTCTACGCTTGGATACTCGCGTATGCCCAAAAACTGCATACCAATGAGGCCAAACAACACGATGACCACCGACATAACAATGGACAACACCGGCCGCTGAATGCTAAGGGATGACAGGCTCATATTGCGAATATTTTTGTTTGGACGAAGGGCACATGAAGGGCATGCCTTGTGTCTGCCCTAAGACCCTGTCGTGTCTTAACCTGAGATGCGCTCAATGAATACTGGTGCACCCTGCCGGATCAGCATCACGCCGGAGGTGATTACAGTATCTCCTTCGGCCAGGCCACGCAAGACCTGGATGTTGGCATCTTTTCGGATGCCGGTTTCCACGGGAGTCATCTGAGCTGTGCCGTTGCGATACACGAACACCTTCTGAATGCCTTCCTCGGGTATGACGGCCTCGGTAGGTATCATGATGGTGCGGTCGTACTCCTTCAGTCCTACCAGTACTGCTGCAAAAGCCCCAGGCAGTATGCGGCCATCGTTGTTGGGGGTGGAGGCCTTTACCCTAAGGGTGCGTGTAGCAGGGTCTATCTGTGGGTCGCGGGCAATGACTGTAGCGTTGTATAGGCGGTCGGAGCCGTCCATGCGAAAGCGCACTGTGGTACCTTTTTGCACTACGCTGCTGTAGCGCTCCGGCACAGAAAAGGAGATGTGAATAGGGTTGGCACTGACCAGGCGCACCACTGGGGCACCTGGCGAGAGGTATGCCCCTTCGCTGACCTGTCTTAGCCCCAGCACGCCATCAAACGGGGCGCGTACGCTGCGCTTGCTGATCTGCACTTCCAGCAGGGCTATTTCGGCCAGTACTTGGTCGGCTTCGGCGCGTGCTATTTCGTACTCCTGCAAACTGACCCCCTCGCGCTCGTAGAGATTTTTGAGGCGCTCGGCAATGCGCTGGGTTAGATCTTTGCGCACCAGCAGGCGTTTGTGCTGGGCCTGGAGTTCGTCGTCGTCCAGTTGTACCAACAGCGTGCCTTTTTTTACGAATGCACCTTCGGCAAACAAAATGCGTGTGATCTTGCCAGCCACCTCCGAGGAGATGATCACTTCTTCCGGGGCGGTGGTAGAGCCATTGACTGAGATTTCGTCCCGCAATATGCTGGACTGCACCCGCATAGCGCGCACTACCGTCGGGCTGCTGCCCATACCTCCTGGCCGGCTTGGCCCAGGAACTGCGGCAACTTGGGGCGGCTCGGCTGAGCGTTCTCCTCCAAAGAAACCAGCGCGATACAAAATGAGGGCACCTGCAAAAACCAGTATAGCCGCTGCAATGACGATGGAGCGAAACGTATGTTTTTTACGCATTTTGGACAACAGTGTGTGAATTGGCTATAAAAACGTGGCGAAAGTTATACAAAAGCACCATGTGCACCCCGGGTGTTGGCGAAATTGCAACACTTTTTAACAGTCAAAGTAGGGGCGAGGTTGTCAGCAAGTGGCTCAGGAGTGGCCGCTCGGCTCATCTTATTCGGCAGGTGGTTTTGGCGGTACAATTCGCAGTAAGAGATTACCGCTGAATGGTGTCAAACCATTCTGAAAATGGCATATGCAAACAAGGACGTGATAAAAAAAGCGGAGGCATCTTACAGATTGCCTCCGCACAATATTCCTGTATGAGAAACCCTTTACAAAATAGAGCAGCGTCGTTGGAACGATGCCGAGGCGTAGAAAAATGGAGCCCCCGGATTGCTCTGGGCAGCACAAGGCATAGCCAAGGCTGCTTGGGCGCTACCGGCCCCTTCAACCGGCAGTCTATCGGGGGCCCCGGTGACATCTACCCCAACGTCGCCTTTTTGCCCAGTTTGCAGGCACAGGAGTGATTTGGACAAAGAGTGGGAATATTGGACATTCATGGCACACTTCATTGAGTAGTACATTTCGCTTGCTTATGGCCAGGCAAGGGCTGTGTACAAGCAGCAAAAATATTAGCAGCTTTGCTTTATCGCAGGCGAGCTAGAACAAATGATTGTGCATGACAGGGGAAAGACAGGGAGAATACAGCGCATTGTGGTGGCGCAAGCAAGTTGTTAGGCTGTTGCCTGTTCATGGGACACGTGTTTTTGGGACTAAAAAATCGGTTTCTACATCCGTATTTGAACTGTTAATTCAAATACATTTACAAAGATACAGGGGGATATGGCACAAGGGAATACCCTGATAAGGGTATTTTTTAGATGAACCTTTGCAGCCTGCTTGTGTTGTACTGGCCAAAATACAGCTGTATGAAGGTGAAAAAGAAAGTCTGGCAGCAATTTATACCCCGACCTTTAGATGAAGTCTGGCACTTTTTTTCACGCCCCGAAAACCTCAACGATATCACGCCATCTGATATGTCGTTCCAGATTCTGTCTGACATACGCAACGTACCCATGTACGAGGGTATGATCATCTGTTACAAAGTAAGCCCTTTCGCTGGGGTACAAATGGACTGGGTCACCGAGATCACACACATTGCCGACCAACGCTTCTTTGTGGACGAGCAGCGCTTTGGTCCGTATGCTATGTGGCACCACGAACACCACTTCGAACAGCAAGACGGTGGCGTACTTATGACTGATATACTCCACTACAAAGTGCCCTACGGCATCATTGGAAGCCTGGCCGATGCGCTTTTTGTAGATGCCAAAGTAGAGCAAATTTTCCGCTACCGCCAGAAAGTTATTGCCGAGCGCTTTGGCTAAGGTATTACCTTTGTAGGGGTTTATGTATGCTCAGGAACTCACCGAAATTGCCATACTCGGCTTAGACCGCCGAGCACTGCCGGCGCACTTCAAACCTTCGGATACGAGAAGCAACCTTCCTGAAGATGCCGCCCTATTGCTGCGTGCTCTGGCGCGCGCACATTACCAGCGCAAAGCCGCCGCACCTCTCTTACAGATGACTCAACTACCGGCTGCGGCTTCTCCTGTTGCCACGACGCCAGCGTGCTGTGAACGCTCGGCCCAGCATCTGCACGAAATACTATATGGCCCCTACCGGCCTATTTTACCTGAGTTTTTACAAGCGCTACAAGCTGCCAGGCGCTGTTTGCCCTATCGCCATCTGCCAGCTATGCTGGATTTAGCCTTGAAAAATACCGACCTAGCCGACATTATCCTGGCTTTGGCCGGCGACCGGAGCGCGTGGCTGGCGCAGCAGGTGGCCCGCTGGCAAGTGCTGTTTATTGTACCTGACCCTGCTCGTTGGCCTCTGGCCGGCCTGGAAGAACGCGTGCACATACTCCGGCATGTGCGGCGGCAAAATCCAGCTCAAGGACTGGAGCTATTACTTTCCGCTTGGGAGCAGGATGGTATCAGGGAGCGCAGCAGACTGTTGCCGGCCCTGGAAACGAGCCTGTCACCAGCAGACGAAGACTTCCTAGAAAGCTGCTTGCGTGAAAATCACAGAGAACTTCGCCAAACTGCGGCCAGGCTATTGAGCCTCCTGCCGGACTCGGCGCTGAACAAACGGCTTCAAGGATATGCAGCCAGTATATTTGCAAAAGGTGTGCGCGGCAACAGGTGGGAGATTCACGTACCAGACCAATTGCCTGGCACCTGGGAGCGCGACCTGGTGCTTCCGCCGGCTAATGCCCCGGGTGGCCCAAAGGCTGCCATTCTGCGCCGGGTAGTGGGCAGTATTCCCCCTGACTACTGGACGACGTTACTCGCTGCTCGCTGCGAGGAAATCCTGCACCAATGGTATCAGAGCCAGTGGTCAGTAGCGCTCTTGCAAGGTCTGGCCGCAGCCGTACAACGCCACCGAGCCTCGGCCTGGGCCGACGCCATAGCCATCTATGCCCAACAACACGACGCACCGCGCATATCCGGCCTGGATGAGGTGCTGGCCGAACGTATAACGCCCGCCGCCCTGATGGAAGCCATACATCACTTGGCCCGCCATGGTGGCATTATACGTGACAGCAGCCTGAGCCTATACTTGTTGCAACATGGCAATGCACGCTGGCCTGACGAGGTGGCCCTTGCTCTGATAAAAGGCTTGCAGAACAAGATGATCCAGCATGGTAGGCATGCCTCAGGGATGTGGCACTACCGGGCGCTGCTGCGGCAGGCGGCAGCCTTTAAAATTAATCCACACCTTTGTACAGCAATAGAACAGGACTGGCATCCTGAAGCACTACTGTGGGCCGAAGAATGGGAAAAGGACATCCGATTCCTCATACAAACATTGGCTTTTCGACGCGACATGCTGGCGGCCTTAGCCATATAGTTCATAGCGAATCTGCTGCTTGGAGTAGCCCAGCTTGACCAGCAGATTGGCCACAGCATCGTCAATCATATTGCTCCATCCGCACAGGTAGAAGTCGAGGTTGGGCTGTGGCGTCGGGTAAGCTTCCATGTATATTTGGTGTACGTACCCTTTGACTACCGGAAAGCTGAACGCGCCAGCGTCTATGTGAGCTTCCCGCGAGAGTGCCACAGAATAGCGAAAATTGGGCATCTCCTGGTTTAGGCGCTCAAACTCATCGCGGTAGAGTATGCCCTCTGTGTAGCGCGTACCATATATTAGGTGTAGGCTACCATAAGGTAGTTGGCGCTCGCGTATATCCTGGATCATACTGCGAAAGGGGGCTACTCCGGTGCCAGTACACACAAATACCAGATGGCGGCCTGTCAGGTCGTCGGGCAGCACAAAGTTGCCATCAGGGCCTTTAAAGCGAATGACATCGCCCACTTGAGCTTGTTCAAAAAGATAGGCAGAGGCTGCGCCGCCTTCCAAGCGAACAATGACAAACTCCAGTACGTGTGTCTGAGAAGGCGCATTGGCAATGGAATAACTGCGCCAGCGCTTGAGGCGTTTTTCATGTATGGGTAAGTCCATAGTTACAAACTGCCCGGCTTTAAAGACCAGGGGTTCATCGCCTTGCACTTCCAGCCAAAAGCGGCGTACGCCCGGGGCGGCTTCTTCTATGCGACTGATGAGGCTGTCGTACCATTTCCAGGCCATGCCGATAGATGCTTTATCTGTCATATAAAGCCCTCGAGCACGGGCTTTGTTCAATGTTTGCTGACAACTTGCCTCTGTTGTACACTTTTTTTGCAATGGGCAATTTTTTTTCAGTAGGGAACTTTTCTTTTTAGCTATAGGTTTTAGCCATGTATCAAGCAGATAAGCAATACGTTCAAACTTCGAGTCATGTTGTGTAACCTATTCACTCATCATTGTTGTTTTGCTAGCCCCAACGGGTGCGCGCAAATGAACGGAAAGCAGTTTCGCCAATGGCGGCACTGCACCTCGTTCGGCAGCAGCTCTGCCAGGACAAGCGGCTTGGGTGGGTTACGTAAAAAGTTACTTGATCCTCCTGTCTGCTAGCACATTGCTTTTCTATATATGGATTGACAAGGTGATAAAATCTTTCTCTAACGTTAGGGTGATTGTACTTCGTCATTGGCAGTGTCTTGGGGCTAATGACCAGGATGCACCAAGTGCTGCACCTAGGGGACTGGACCCAACCGCCGAAGTGCGCCTGGCAATTTCTGTGCATTTCATCTAGTATTTTAACAAAAAAATCAGTCGTGTAGAAGTGCGCAAATACACTGCGCACTATGGTGAGTATTTTTGTCTTGTCGAAAGCGACAGCCATACCTAAACCGGGTCAGGGTAGGCTAAAGGCCTCCCTCAATACCGCAGCGGCGCGGACACTTGAAACTCATACAAGGCAACAGCAGTAGCGATCAGATGCGCTACTTCGTCACTGGCTACAACCGAGTGGGGAAAATTATTAAATGCTATGAATTTTTCTTCTCTGTTGGTTTTTGATCATTCTCAACCTGGTGGCATGGCGCAACAGTAGCGCACCCGATTGTCTATCGGGAGGTTGCGGGTTCAAGCCCCGTTGTCACCGCAGAATTTAGCCCGATCTTTCAATAGGAAGGGCAGAGGACTACGGACCCTCAAATTATTAAGGTTCAAATCCTTATCGGGCTGCTCTTTTTTTCATGCCAATCTGGAAAGAAGCTAAATCTCTATAGTACAAAGGTAGCTCAGCAGGTAGAGCACCGGCCTTTTAAGCCGGGAGGTGTGGGTTCGATACCCACCCTTTGTACAAAAATATGACAACAAAGTTCTGTGTCCGACTGGTCATGGAGCCGGTTTGCAAAACCGCGCTATGCGGGTTCGATTCCCGCCAGAACTTCTACAAGTGGCAGCGAGCTTTTGGGATACTTCGGAAATAAGGTTCGACTCCTAATAGATCTATCATAACATAGGTTTATAAGCTCCCGGAGCAGTTTTCTCCACTTGTTTTTTTCTAGGAAAGAGGCGCAGTCAGAAAAGTGCAAATGCTTTGAGAGTTCGAGGATGTGGATTCGAATCTCGCCTTTTCCGTTAGAGAGTAATACCATTTGTTTACTTTTAAATCTTTTTGAACATGGCACGATTCAATCCTAAGAGCCCGAGCAAGTCTAAAACAGTAAACCTTGCTAATGGTAGGGCTTTTATGCAGTCTCCAAAGATGCAACTGGCATCGCTGTTGCTGACCTCTTTCGCGCAAGACCAGTTCTACCGCAACACCGACCAGACATTCAGCGAGTTGATTGGCTTGCTGCCTCGTGTGGACGCTGAATTTGCGGCTAAGGCTGCTTTGTTTGCCCGCAATGAATTTGGCATGCGAAGCATTACTCATGTACTAGCTAAAGAACTGGCTATATATGCCTCTGGCAAGCCATGGGCAAAGACTTTCTATGAAAAGATCGTGCGCCGCCCCGACGACATGACAGAGATACTGGCCTTGCTGTTGGCTGAAAAGAGGGCTGCTATACCTAACGCCGCGCGTAAGGGCTTTGCCAAAGCTTTCGATAAATTCGATGGCTACCAATTGGCCAAGTACCGCGGCGAAGATAAAAATGTAAAACTGGTGGACGTAGTGAACCTCGTGCACCCGAAGCCAACGGCACGCAATGCTGAGGCACTGCACCAGTTGGTAGAAGGCACATTGCGCAACACCAATACTTGGGAAGCCAAGCTTACCGAAGTCGGTCAAATTGCCGGAGATGAGGAATTGAAGACTGCAATGAAGGCCGAAGTCTGGGCTGAACTCGTCCAAACGCGCAAAATTGGCTACTTCGCTCTGCTGCGCAACTTACGCAACATTGCCGAACAAGCGCCGCACGTTGTGCCATATGCTTGCGCATTGCTGACTGACGAACGGCTCATCAAGCAGTCGCTGGTATTGCCCTTCCGCTTCACTACGGCTTTTGAAGCAGTAAAGGCGGCTAAGACCAGGGATAAGCCTATGATAATTAATGCACTGAACTACGCCTTGGATCTGGCGATGGCCAACGTGCCGAAACTGCCCGGTAAGACGCTGGTAGCGCTCGACGACTCCGGCTCTATGATGGGGCGCCCGATCCAGATTGGCGCAATGTTTGCCGCTGTGCTATACTGCGCAAATGACGCCGACCTGATGTGCTTCTCTGACTCGGCGAAGTATGTGCATTATAACCGGAAAAGCCCAGTGATGGTCATTGCTAATGACTTGGTTCGAAACGCTCGTAGCGCTGGCACGAACTTCAATGCTATTTTTGAAAATGTCAAGAAGAAGTACGATCGCATCGTGATCCTGTCTGATATGCAAGGCTGGGTAGGCGGTGGGGCTCCCCAAAAGGCGTTTGCCGCTTACAAAAAGTACACCGGCGCAGATCCCTTCATTTACTCCTTCGATCTGCAGGGCTACGGCTCGCTGCAGTTCCCGGAAAATAAGGTATTTGCACTGGCCGGTTTCAGCGAAAAGGTTTTTGACCTGATGGGTGTGCTGGAAAAAGATCCGATGATCTTGGTGCGCCAAATCGAAGCCGTAACGCTGATATGATGGATGCGCATTTGAAACAGCAAGTAGTATGTGCGGCAAGGCGACTCTCCCGCGTGCGAGAGGGTCGCCTTTGCTTTTTGTGGGTGTAGTACTAGTCGGGTATTGCTATTTTTTACTTGCCAGGCAATGCTTATCCTTTTATCATCTCTACACTACGCTTTACGAAAGTGGCCAGGTCTTCGCCGCGCAGCATGTGGTGCGACAGCAAAGCCAGTTGATACAGGTGGCGAGCTAAGTCCTGCTGGGTGTCTTCATTGCTGATGGTCAGGAGCTTTTGCGTTACTACCGGGTGGTTGGTATTTACCACTACATCGTAGGTGTCAGGAAAGGCGTCTTGCAGGCCGTTGGTCATGCCCTGGAGCATCTGCATTTCCTTGAATCGGCGCATGAACTCCGGCTTTACAATGTGCACAGGTGCATCTTCAGGCGACATAGGCTCTAGCACCACCGAAATGCCGGCACCTTGAGCTACCACTTCGAAAATGGCTTTGACTTTTTCTTGCTCCTTGTCGCTAAGCACTGATTCTTTGGTTTCGTCTTTCTGTACCAGTTTATCAATGGTGGCAGAGTCAATGCGCACGAAGGTGACGTCGCCCAGCTTGGCTTCCAGGTGCTGCATGAAGTGGTTGTCTATGAAGTCGGGCATAACCAGCACATCGTAGCCTCTGTCTTTGCAAGCCTGTAGCAAGGTGGTATGCTGATCTACGTGGTTGGTGTAGAGCAATACAGTTTTGTTGTACTTGTCGGTTTGCAGAGCTTTGACCTTGTCGCGGTATTCTTCGATGGTGAAGTATTCGTCGTTTGTATTTTTAAGCAGGACAAACTGCCGGCCGCGCTCCTCGAACTTGTCATCGGAGATGATGCCGTACTTGACGAAGATGCCCAGATCGTTCCACTTTTCTTCAAAGACCTTGCGATCTTTTTTAAAGAGGTCGTGGAGTTTGTCGGCTACCTTTTTGGTAATGTAGCCAGTGATTTTCTTGACGTTGCTGTCGGCTTGCAGGTAGCTTCGCGATACGTTGAGCGGAATGTCGGGTGAGTCAATGACGCCATGCAGCAGGGTGAGAAACTCCGGCACAATTTGTTTGACATCGTCAGTGACGAACACCTGGTTGGAGTAGAGCTGGATTTTATTTTTCTGTAGTTCAAAGTTATTGCCCAACTTTGGGAAGTACAGCACGCCCGTGAGGTTAAAGGGGTAGTCAATATTGAGGTGAATCCAGAACATGGGCGCGGTGCTGAAGGGGTACAACTCTTCGTAAAACTTCTGGTAATCCTCATCGCTGAGTTCGGCGGGTTGTTTTTTCCAGAGGGGTTCGGGGTTGTTCACGATGTTGTCCACCTCGGTATGTACGGGTTTTTCGTCATCGCCTTCGCCTTGCCAGGTGGTTTCGGTGCGCTTGCCAAAGCGAATAGGGATAGGCAGGAATCGGCAGTACTTTTTAAGCAACCCCTCGATGCGGTGCTGGTCGAGATATTCTTCGCTGTCTTCGGCTATATGGAGCACAATGTCAGTGCCGCGCTCTTGTTTGTCGTTAGGCGTAAGGGTATATTCGGGGTTGCCTTCGCAGGCCCAGGTCACGCCGGGTTCGTCGGGCAGGTAAGATTTGGTGATGGCTTCCACGCGCTTAGCAACCATGAAGGCGGAGTAAAAGCCCAAGCCGAATTGCCCGATGATGTTGTGATCGAGTTTGTACTTTTCAATGAAGTCATGTGCACTGGAGAAAGCTACCTGATTGAGGTATTTTTCTACCTCCTCGGCGGTCATGCCGATGCCGCGATCGCGGATGGTAAGGGTTTTGCTTTCCTTGTCCAGGATAATGTCAATGGTGGTATCGCCAATTTCGCCTTGCAATGCACCCTTTGCAGCTAAGGCTTTGAGCTTGACGGTGGCATCCACAGCATTGGATACCAATTCGCGCAAGAAGATTTCTTGATCGGAATACAAGTACTTCTTAATGATGGGGAAGATGTTCTCGGTTTGAACAGAGATGCGACCGGTCTGCATAGCTACTAACTATTTTTTTGGCTACATTATGCGCAAAGCCTGTGCCACTTCATCAAACCCGACAAAATGTCAGTAAAAAAAATTTGCACAATTTTGCAAAGAGCGTATTTTTGCATCACTGATGGGATTGCCTCGCTCTTTAGCGCTGTAGCATATCCAGTTTTGAGAGCCTATCAGAGCTATCGCGATCAATGAAGTAGTTTGTTTCCTCCTCACTCTCCGCTGCTTCCGCTCACATACCAACTAGTCAGTAAACTTACTAATACTCTTGCCTGTATAAGGGCAGTGTACAGCTGTTATTTTACCTGTGAAGTAACCGGAAGAAAACTATGCTCGCATACAGTAAATTTACACAAGGATAACCTAGTAATGCATTTTGCGTTTCTGGGAGAGTGAGAGGGGCCGGTTTATCGGGGGGTAAAACTGGTCTCCTGCTCACTTTTTTGTAAGGCACTAGAGAGGAATTATAGGATGTTGCTCGTTGCGTTGCGCCGAGGGGCGCAAATGCCGTAATGTCCGCTGTCTATTCCTTCACATCTACTTCTATTCGTTTGTCGCGGTTGGTCAGTTCCCAGGCGGTGTGGAAGATCAAGCGGGCAATGAGCGCCATTTTCTGGTAGTTGATTTTATCGGCGGTGTCGGTAGTGCGATGGTAGTCTTCGTGGGTGCCGCTAAAGTAAAAAATGGCTGGGATGCCGCGCTCAGCAAAGTTATAGTGGTCGGAGCGGTAGTAGAAGCGATTGGGGTCGTTGTGGGCGTTGTAGGTATAGTCCAGTTCGAGTTGGGTGTAGATAGCATTAGCTGTTTCGTTGATTTGATGCAATTCTGTGCTGAGCCGATCAGCACCAATGACATAAATGTAGTTAGGGTTTTGACTGTGCTTACTATCCACGCGGCCAACCATGTCTACATTGATGTTGGCGATAGTATGCTCTAGCGGAAAAACCGGGAAGTTTACATAGTACTGGCTGCCCAGCAAGCCCTTTTCTTCCCCAGACACCAAGAGGAACAATACGCTACGGCGCGGGCCAGCACCAGTGCGCTTGGCCTCAGCAAAGGCCTGGGCTATTTCCAGCACGGTGCTGGTACCGGAGGCATTGTCGTCGGCACCATGATAAATGGCATCTCCTCGCCGGCCCAGGTGGTCAAAGTGAGCCGACACTACGAGCACTTCATCCTTGAGCGCGGGGTCTATACCTTCTACCAGGCCAAGTACGTTATGCCCACTAAGCGAGCGGCTGTCCTTGTGTAGTGTGAGTGCTAGCGAGACTGGGATGATGCTACCGGCTGGGCGACCGGTTTTGCGTATCTTATCGCGTTGTTTGATGACCTTGCCTAATTTTTTGTGCAGCAATGCTTTGGCTGTTTCCGAGGAGAGGAAAACAGCGGGGGCGTAGTTGGCGGTAATTGCCATTGCAGGCTTCAAGCGATTGCCGTTGAGGCTTCGGCGGGCTTCGGCCACATTCTCTTTAAAGCGGGAGTCAATGATCAGCACCAGTGCTACGCCTTTGGCTGCGGCCAGCGCCAGTTTGCGTTCTGTACTCCAAGACGCTGCAGTATGCTGCTCCAGATAGGAGTTGCCGGCTTCGTCTGTTGGTTCGCCGTCGTAGATAAGGATAGCTTTGCCGCGTACATCCGCGTTTTGGTAATCATTGTAGCCTTGCGTTTCAATTCCGTACCCCAAGAACAATACTTCATTGAACATCAATTCAATGCGTTCTTTCGATTGCAGTGCTGGCAGGGCGTAATAATCCCATAAGTGGCGGTACTTTTTATCGTGTATACTGAGTTCTGTCTTTTGCCAGCCTTCGCTTTTGAGCAGGATGCCTTGCAGATATGTACCGCTATCGCCAACGGGTGTCAGCCCTATGTTGGCCATTACCTCGGCAAGGTAAGTCGCTGCCTTGCGCTGGCCTTCAGTACCGGTTTCGCGGCCTTCCATTTCTGGCGAGGCCAGCATATAAAGGTAGCGCTCCAGTTCAGCAGTGGTAATGGTAGCCGCCAGGTCGCTAGGCGTGGGCAGCAGTTCGCGCATTTGCGCGTGTGCTGCCAATCCTGCCAGCAGAAGCAAAGCAAACCCTACAAGGTGGGGAAACCGAGTGCGCATCTTTAAGAAAAAAATTAAATGGTCAATTAATGTGGTCAATTCATCTCACCTGTAAGGGTATATAACGCAGCACTGGCCAAGAAAGTTGGTGGGGGTAGGGCGTTTGTGAAGAAGTTAGTTGCAAAAAAAGCCGCAAATGCTGTACCGCCGCCAACCTGAGGCCAGTGCATACCCAGGTACGCTAAAGGACTACCCAGGCCGCCTCTACGAGAAAACAGGTGCAGATTTGCGCTTCAGTAAGCCGCTATCTTAGCCACCCTTCGGGCGTGCCTGCCACCCTCAAATTCTGCTGCCAAGAAAGCCTGCACAATGCGCAGCGCCAAGTCTTCTGGGATGAAGCGCACGGGCAAGGCCAATACGTTGGCATCGTTGTGTTGGCGAGCCAGGACAGCCAGTTCTTCCGTCCAGCAAAGTGCAGCGCGGATACCCTGGTGCTTGTTGGCTGTCATGGCTACACCGTTGCCGCTGCCGCACATCACAATACCCAACTGGGCATGGCCTGTTTCTACCGCATTGGCTACTGGGTGCACAAAGTCGGGGTAGTCGGCAGATTCTTCAGAATGTGTGCCGAAGTCCAGCACTTCGATACCCTGGCTTTGAAGCCATGCCACGATGGATTGCTTGTAGGGGAAGCCAGCGTGATCGCAGCCTATGGCTATGGTGGCGGCAGGCATGAGGCTATTGATTGATGTTTTCAGATGTCGGTACCATTTCTTCTTGGGGCCGTACAGGCTCTTGCGGCAGTTGTGGTTGTTGCTGCTCCTTGTCGGCGTTAAACGGCGCAAACATTTCTTCCAGTTGCTTGAGGAATTCTGTGTCGTTTTCCTTTTTGGCTGCACCAATTAGATCATCTTTGGTACGATAGGCCAAGCTATAAATGTCCACATAGCTGCTTTCGAGTACTCTAGGTGGCAAAGCCTCGCAGAAAGCCAGGAGTTGTGCGGTCTCGCGAGCCAAGATTTCCATGTGGGGCTTGGCTTCATTGTATGCGCCAGCGGCCAATTGCACTGAGATCATGTACCAGGTGCGGTAGTCGTATGGGAAGTTTTTGTGCGGAAACGCCTCGTAGTATTTATTCATCAGATCCAGCGCTTTTTGCTTTTCGCCCCGCTCCAGGAAGGCGATAGCCGCGCGGCGCATGACCAGTTGAGTGGTTTGGATACTGGGCTGATAGCTCTGGCTGACGTAGGTTTCCATTTTATCAAAATTGCCCCACTTAAACTTGGTCATCACGTTTTCATAGACCTTGTTGGGGTCTACGCGGCCGCTGCCCACTACGGAATAGCTGCGTTCGCTCTGGCTTTTCACAGGAATGATGCGCAGGGCCAGGCCTTCGAGTTGCATGTAGTCTTGCAAGCCCCAAAACTTGGAAGGCGCACAAGTGACGGCAAAGTAGATGGGCCGGTCATAGATATTGGACAAGATGAGATCCAGTATAGCCAGGTCATCCTTGGTAACGTAGTCTCCGGGCTCAGCCAAAGGTATAGTATCCACTGCATTGCCCATATCCTTGTCGGTGAGCATGCCCACCTTGCGGGCTTTTTCCAAGTCTATGGGAAAGAAGATTTTCTTGGAGGGATAGTAGGCGTCAAAGCCACGGCCAGAGGTAGTGGGCAAGGGGTTGTCCAAGGAGATAAACTGCAGCCAATCCTGTGCGCTCATGGGCCTGTCCACCCGGCTGGGGTTGTAATAAGGTACCTGATTGCGCCGGCTGCCGCGCATTTTGTCGGCAGAGAGGGTGAATTTGAGCGGTTCGGAGTCATTTACTTTGCGTCGCAGCAAGTCAATATACCAATCCACGGCGATGAGACTGAGGTTGACCACGCGCACATCTCGCCGAATACCCTCCACCTCCTGAGCGTACCACAATGGGTAGGTGTCGTTGTCGCCAAAGGTAAAAATAACGGCGTTTTTGTCGCAGGAGTTGAGAAAGTTAGAGGCGTAGTCGCGGGCAGCGGTATGGCCTCTACGGGTGTGGTCGTCAAAGTTTTGAGTCCCCATGAGGTAAGGCGCGCTGAGCACAACTAGCCCTAGGGCGCCACTGAGGATGCCAGGCGCCTTGAGTTGCTTGCTGATCAGGTCGTAAATAGCCGCCGCCGCCATGCCAATCCAGATGCAGAAAGTAAAGAAAGAACCCACCAGCACATAGTCGCGTTCGCGGGGTTCGTTTGGCGGCTGGTTGGAGTAGATGATGATGCCAATGCCTGTAATAACGAACATGGCTACCAAGGCCAGGCTTTCCTGGGGGCGCTTGAGCAAGTGATAGAACAAACCAATGAGGCCAAAAAGAAAGGGCAGCATGTAATAGACATTGCGCGACTTATCCTTTTTCATGGTCTCTGTCAGCAGGCTCTGGTCAAAGAGGCGATTATTGTCGAAAAACGCCAGGCCGGAAATCCAATTGCCATCGGCTTTGTTGCCGGGCGAGAAGCCCTGCTGGCCATTTTGGCGCCCTGCAAAATTCCACATAAAATAGCGCCAGTACATCCAACCCAGTTGATAGTTCCACATAAAACTAAGGTTGTCAGCCTGGTTGGGGCGCCCCACTGGCAGAGCCTGTCCTTCGGGTATGCCCATCCAGGCCATGTACAGTCGTTTGCGTTCGCTGCTCATGAAGTCGCCCATACGCGGGAAGAGCATCTCATCAGATGGCTTAAAGCCATAAGTTATTTTTTCGTCAATGAGGGCATAGCGCTTGCCGTCAGGGCCGTAGCGAGGCTCGTACTTAGAGCGTGCGGGGTCAGGGCTGGCATTGAAGTGCGGCCCCTTGAGCAAGGGGCGTTCGCCGTATTGTTCGCGGTTCAGGTATGGAATAAGGCGCGTGGCATCGGTAGGGGCATTCATGTTCACCGGCGGCTGGGTGTTGGCGCGAATGACTACCACACCAATGGTAGAAAATGCCGCAATGACCAACATGGCGCCCATGAGCACCATTTGCGTCACACCGCGATACTGCACCAGTTTTTGCTGCAATAAGGCTGTGAGTAAGGTCAGCAAAAAGCCCAGCCACAGAAAACGCACACCCTTATATTCGGGATAGCCTATGGTGCAAATCAAAGCAAACAAAAACATTGCCCCTGCAAACGTATACATCGGAATCGGCGAGGTCACTTTTTCCTGCAAGATCAATGTAAGCAGCACAATATAACCGGCAATGACCAATACAGTAGGCAACAACCCGCTGTGAAAAGGCAGCCCCAAGCCATTGACCATCATAATGTCAAATGCGCCCCACAAACTGGGCACGCCTACAATAATGAACGACTGTATGCCCACAATCAGCACCACGCCAATCAGCGCCGCTATTGCCATGCCTGCAAAATGGGGGCTCTTGAACTTTTTGAAATAGTATAGCATGGCTAAGGCCGGAAAGGTCAGCAAGCTGAGCAAGTGCACTCCCATAGACAACCCCGCTGAATATACCGCAAAAAGTATCCAGCGGTCGGCTAAGGGGGTGTCGGGCAGGTGGTACCACTTGACCATAGCCCACAGAGTGAGTGCGGTGAAGAATGTGGACATGGCATACACTTCGCCTTCCACTGCTGAAAACCAGATGGAGGTAGCAAAAGCTGTACTCAGCCCCGCGCCCAGACCTGCTATGGCTAAAGCAATGAGTTGCCCAGGGTTGGGCTGTGCTTCGCGGCTGCCGGTGAGTGCCAGTTTGCTCAGTATGATGGTTGTCCAAGCAACTAACATGGCGGCCAGCGCGCTGCACAAAGCCGACAATAGGTTGACCGATACGGCAATGTCGGAAGGATTGTCAGACACTAAAGATGCTATCCATGTGAAGAGGCGTCCAATGAGCAGAAACACCGGTGCCCCGGGCGGGTGTACCACCTGAAGCTTGTACGCGCCGAGAATAAACTCCCCGCAGTCCCACAAACTGCCGGTAGATTCCACCGAATTGTAATACACTGTGCCTGCGATGGCAAATACTGCGAGGCCTGTGAGATTGGTTACGAGCTTGAAGGCATTCATGAAGTAGCCGAGTTTGGTACGCTGCTGATGTCAACAGCGCGCAAAGGTAACAAAATCCTGCTGTGTACCAAACCTCACTGCGCAGGATTGGCGGATTCGTTCACATCGCCCGACTTGACGCCGATGACCTGCAGCGTGATATGCTGACTTACATTGGGCACAACGATCTGGTTGGGCGTCAGTTCTGATAGTGGATTAGCTGGGTTGGTAAAAGGATAGTTGGCCGGCAAAAACTGCCAAGAGGGTACATCGGGAAACCGATCAGTAATGCTGAGAATGAGCCGCCGAATGAGCACTAGGTCCAGGGTAGATACGCTCTTGGAGCCATTGACATCTGCGGCAAACTGTTTGTAGGGGCTGTTGAGTGACTCAATACTCAGGATCTGGCGCTGAATGCGAATGACATCCTGCGTGGATACGCCGTTGGCGTGGTTATTGTCCTTGAGGAAGTGCAACTCATATGTGCCGCCAGCCAGCAGGTCAGTGAATACAAACTCGCCCGAAGCGTCGGATACCAGCGTATCACCGGCATTGCCGGTTATCCATACTTTCACGCCTGGAATGGGCGCGCCCCCCTCAGTACGAATACTGCCAGCAATGGCTACCAGTGCATTGGTGGGGTTTTCCATGCCGCTGAGGGTTATGGAGTCCTTGTTGGCGGGGTCTAGCCAGTCGCGCAGGCGGTTGGTTTGTGCACCTCCGCCATTCCAGGCCAGGGCTAGGCGAGCAAAGTAAGCAATGGAGGTGTCGCAGTGTAGGAGGCCACCGTGCAGATTGCCCACCACGAGTTTGTGCTGGTTGAACAAAGCTGCACCTGAGGACCCCTCCTGGAAAGCGCCGATTTTAGGCCTTACACGAAAGTGGTGCTGTGTGGGCGTCACTAGGTTTTGCTGTGGCCAATTGATGGGAGTGTTCTGGATGACCGCCGGGAGTGTATCCACGCTGATTTTCTTGATATCGCCCCGAGGATGATGAATAAAGGTAGAACGGGCGGGTATGCTGGTGCTGCGGTCCCATCCAGCAAAGTAGGCCTGAAAGTTGCCAGGTACTTGCTGGAAAAGTTCCACTAGTAAGAAGTCGTTTTCGCGGCGGCCAGCTTTGAGGTCGCAGCCTAGCAAGGAAAAGTAGGGCGGTTCTGCAGCCGGGTTGGTACAAGTAGAGCTTTGGTACAGAAAGTCAAAGCGCCATAAGTCCCACAGTGGAGTATAGCCATCAATAGCGTGATAGGCCGTGAGCACGTAGGGCGTGGCGTTTTTGTTGGTGTTATTGAGCAGCGTACCGGTAAAGTCGCCAATACCCTGCTGCACCACCACACGAATGTGACACACACTGCGCTTTTGAGGTTCTAAGGTGTCACCAGGTGGACAAGCGGCATTGACGTGGCAAGGCCAGGAGGCTCCAAAGCCCCAGTTTTGCGTGGATTGGGCTGATTTTTCTGCTAGAGGCTTGTAGGCATAATCTACCCGGAAGATGCGAAAGGTGCCCTGGCTGCGCTGCGAGGCTGGCTCAAAGTATTCGATGAGTGCAGTGTGGCCGTGCACAAATCCTGTGAGGAAGCGGTTGGTACGGCTGTTGTGCTTGTGGGTATAAGCGCCCAGTACTTGCTGCCCGTCGGGAGAGTACATAAACAAGCGCGCCCCTGGTGGCAGGTAGAAGTCTTCGTATAATACAGCCAGCCCCTGGGCGTCGGAGGCATGCAGTTTCAGTGTCCAGAAGCGGTCGCCGTTAGGTAGCTCTGTCCACTGGCCGGCACTTTGGAAGTCGAGATTTGTCGGGATGGGTACAGAAATTCGGTAAAAGTCCGGGCGTTGAGCGTCTTCTTCCAAGGCGGTTTTCAGATCAGGCACTGGCAACGAGACAGTCTCTATTGCTTGATTTTGAGCCAGATAATAGGGGGTGAGCCCCCAGGGGTGCCCTCCCGAACCCTGCTGCCCCCAGGCAGAAAGACCCGCAAGCACCCCGGCCATGAGTAGGCCAACATATACAACCCTCATAGCATTATGCAATTAATACATGGCAAATGTCTTGTACAAAGATACAAGTTTTGTGCGGTTTAGTTGCTCTCTTATACCTGTAGGATGCGGTGCTGCGGGGCACGTTGGCTTCCTGAGGTGAGATATACTTGGGCTCGCCAGTTTCTGTGTATAAATATCTGTAAATCATACACAAAACTTGGCGTTGCTCAGTGTAGCCGCCTGACGGGGTTTATTAGCTGGGTATTGGTTAAGGTGATGTGTGTGGGGCGAAAAAAGGTAGGCTGTACGAAAGCAGCGTTTGGCTACACCTTCTCCATCATCTGGCCACAGTGCTTGCAGGTGCGGTGGTCTTCCGACGCCATGAACTCTTGGATGGCAGCTTTGATCTGCGTACCAATGTCTTGCAAGGCAAAACTGGCCTCGTAGAGTTTTTGGTGGCAGTTCTCACAAAACCACATCAGTTTGTCCATCTCGCCGGGCTTGCGGTAGCGCTCAATCACTAGGCCAACCGTGTCGGCAGGGCGCTGAGGCGAGTGCGGCACGCGGGGCGGTAGCAGGAACATCTCGCCCTCGCGGATGTGGATGGTTTCAGGTGTGCCATCGTCGTGGATAATCTTGACGCTGATGTCGCCTTTAAGCTGATAAAACAACTCTTCACCGTCTTCGTAGTGATAGTCCTTACGACCGTTTGGCCCACCTACTACCATGATGATATAGTCATCATTGCCTTTGTATATCTGGTGGTTGCCAACAGGAGGCTGCAGCAGGTGTCGGTTGTCAGTGATCCATTGGTGCAGGTTGAATGGTCGGGCTATGGCCATAGTACAAAGTTTTTTTATGTGGTAAATTTACGCTAAAATTGCCCAACGTAAAAGTCGTTTTGCATTATGAATTTGAATTTGCATGGCAAAAACGCCCTGGTGGGCGGCAGCAGCAAAGGCATAGGCAAGGCCATTGCTGCAGAACTGGCGCTCCTGGGCGCCAACGTGACCTTGGTAGCCCGCTCGGCAGAGGTGATGGCTGAACTTAGCCGGCAATTGCATCGCGGCCCTGGGCAAGCCCACGACTTTCTGGTCATAGACTATGCCAATCTTGCCGATGTGCACAGCAAGGTATCGGCATTGGCTTCTGAAAAAACCATTCATATCCTGGTGAACAATACCGGCGGCCCAGCTAGCGGTCCTCTGCTAGCAGCCGATGTAGCCGCCTTGGAAGCTGCCTTTCAACAACACGTGCTGGTCAATCAAATGATGGCACAACTGCTTGTGCCTGGCATGATCCGCGCCGGCTATGGCCGCATCATCAATGTCATTTCCACCTCGGTGAAAGCCCCCCTGGACGATCTTGGCGTATCCAATACTATCCGCGCCGCCGTGGCCAACTGGGCTAAAACCTTGGCTAATGAACTGGGCAGGCACGGTATCACTATAAATAACGTGCTGCCTGGCCTGACCAATACCGACCGCCTGCACGAACTCATAGAGAAAAAAGCCGCCGACACAAACGCTTCTTTCGAGGCTGTAGCCGCCGCTATGCGTACCAGCGTGCCAGCTCAGCGTTTTGGAGAGCCGGAGGAAATTGCCGCCGCCGCAGCATTCCTGGCTACGCCTGCCGCTGCTTACATCAATGGAACCAATATTACAGTGGACGGCGGGCGCACGCGCAGCCTTTGAGTGCGTCTTTTGACCAATATTGACCAATATGCACCCCCGCCGCTTATTTACCGACCAGATGGGGCGTGTGGTAGCCGTGCACTTCCCGCCCCAGCGCATCGTATCTCTAGTGCCTTCCCAGACGGAGTTGCTGTACGACTTGGGGCTGGACGATCGTGTGGTAGGCATTACCAAATATTGCGTGCATCCGCCAGAGTGGTTTCGTACTAAAACCCGCGTTGGTGGCACCAAGCAGATCCACCTGGATCGTGTAGCCGCCCTGCAACCAGACCTCCTCATTGGCAACAAGGAGGAGAATACCCAGGAACAGGTATTGGCGCTGGCTGAGCGCTTTCCTGTGTGGCTGAGCGATGTACAAACCTTGCCCGACGCCTTGGCCATGATACAGGCCGTTGGCCAGATCACCAATACAGAACCGCAGGCTTTCGAGTGGGCGGCGCGTATTGAACGCGCCTTTGGCCAATTGGCCGCACAGATGGCCTCCCAGCCCAAGCGCCGCGCCGCCTACCTCATCTGGCGCAAGCCTTGGATGGTGGCAGCCTCCAGCACGTTCATTCACGAGATGATGACCCTGGGCGGCTGGGAAAATGTGTTTGCCAGTCTGAAGCGATACCCTGAAGTCAGCGAAGTGCAATTGGCGCAAGCCCAACCTGATTACGTACTGTTGTCGTCGGAGCCGTATCCCTTTGCTGAAAAGCATGTAGTAGAGATACAGGCGCTGTGCCCGCAGGCTAGGGTGTTGCTGGTCAATGGCGAGATGTTTTCCTGGTATGGCAGCCGGCTGCTACGGGCGGCAGAGTATTTGGGGATGCTGCTGCAAGAGGCAGTCAGATAACTTCTTGATAACAAAACGGTCTGATTTCAGCCCCAAGCACTTCTTTGAGCCGAGCCATCTTAGGGCGAGATGTTAAAGTATCTACATAAACTTTTATGAGCTAGATAAAATAGACGCAGTCTATGATAGAATAGGGATTTTCAGTTTGCTGCCGCGCAGGATAAGCGTACTTTTGAAGTGCTGAATGCTTCTCCGCGCCGCATAGCGGTAAAGAAGTACCCGCCGTTTTTACCAAAACCAAATTTGCAAAGACATGGCAAACCATCCATCTCCAGAAGCAATGACTACGAGCAACGGCACGAGCAAGTGCCCGTTTAGCAGTGGTCAACTGAAGCACGTAGCCGGTAGTGGAACCCGCAATCGCGACTGGTGGCCCAACCAGCTCAACTTGAACATTTTGCGGCAGCATTCTACGTTATCCAACCCTATGGATAGAGACTTTAACTATGCTGAGGCCTTCAAAAAACTCGATCTGGCTGCCGTCAAGAAAGACATTTTTGAACTGATGAGAACATCACAGGACTGGTGGCCTGCCGACTACGGTCACTACGGCCCGCTGTTTATCCGCATGGCCTGGCATAGTGCTGGCACTTACCGCATTCACGACGGGCGCGGCGGTGCTGGCTCGGGTGTGCAGCGCTTTGCCCCGCTCAACAGTTGGCCTGACAATGCCAACCTTGACAAGGCCCGCCTGCTGCTGTGGCCCATCAAGAGAAAATATGGCAAGAGCTTGTCCTGGGCCGACCTGATGATCCTAGCCGGCAATTGCGCTCTGGAGTCTATGGGCTTTAAAACCTTTGGCTTTGCTGGTGGCCGTGAGGACGTGTGGGAGCCGGAAGAAGATGTGTATTGGGGTGCAGAAAAAGAATGGCTAGGCGACAACCGCTACACCGGCGACCGCGAGTTGGAGCGCCCCTTGGCCGCCGTGCAGATGGGCCTGATCTACGTGAATCCGGAAGGCCCCAACGGCAAACCCGATCCCCTGCTGGCTGCCCGTGATATACGCGAAACTTTTGGCCGCATGGCTATGAACGACTACGAAACCGTGGCACTCATTGCCGGCGGTCACACCTTTGGCAAGGCCCACGGTGCAGTAGAAGCTAAACACCTTGGCCCCGAACCTGCCGGCGCCCCTATTGAAGAACAAGGCCTGGGTTGGCGTAACCACTTTGGTAAGGGCAATGCTGAGCATACCATGACCAGCGGACTGGAGGGCGCCTGGACTACCACGCCCACTCAGTGGAGCATGAACTATTTTGAAAACCTCTTTAAGTATGACTGGGAACTGACGAAGAGCCCAGCAGGCGCCTGGCAGTGGAAACCCAAGGACGGTGCTGGCCAAGGTACTGTGCCTGACGCGCACATACCTGGCAAGTATCACGCCCCCATGATGCTTACTACCGACCTGGCGCTGCGCTTCGACCCAGCATATGAAAAAATCTCGCGCCATTTTTACGCTAACCCAGATGAGTTTGCCGACGCTTTTGCTCGCGCTTGGTTCAAACTCACACACCGCGATATGGGGCCGCGTGCCCGCTACCTGGGCCCAGAAGTACCCGCCGAGGAACTCCTCTGGCAAGACCCCGTGCCGGCAGTGGATCACCCTCTGATAAACGATGCAGAAATTGCCGCCCTAAAGCGCCAAATCCTGGCATCTGGGCTTTCTGTGGCCGAGTTGGTAGCCACTGCATGGGCTTCAGCAGCTACATTCCGAGGCTCCGACAAGCGTGGAGGCGCCAACGGTGCGCGCATTCGCTTGGCGCCACAGAAACACTGGGAGGCCAACAACCCCGCCCGCCTGGCCAAGGTGCTGCAGGTATTAGAGGATATTCAACTGGCCTTCAATGCGGCGGCTGCCAGCGACAAAAGGGTTTCACTAGCCGATCTCATCGTATTGGGCGGCTGTGCGGCTGTGGAATCTGCAGCCAAAGCAGCAGGATTTGACGTGCAGGTGCCCTTCACACCCGGCCGCACTGATGCTTCCCAGGAGCAAACCGACGTAGAGTCCTTCGCTGTACTTGAACCTCTTGCCGACGGCTTCCGCAATTATCTCGGCAAAGGCACTACTGCAGCTGCAGAAGAACTCCTGGTGGACAAAGCGCAACTCCTCAACCTCACTGCGCCTGAAATGACTGTACTAACGGGAGGTCTGCGCACCCTCAACGCCAACTACGATGGCTCTGCACACGGAGTGTTTACGCTGCGTCCGGGTGTGCTGAGTAATGACTTCTTTGTGAATTTGCTGGATTTTGGCACGACCTGGAGCGCACTGACCGACGACCAGCAACTCTTCGCTGGCCGCGACCGCGCCACCGGCGCACTGAAGTGGACTGCTACCCGAGTGGATCTCATCTTTGGCTCCAACTCTGAGTTGCGTGCCATTGCTGAGGTGTATGCTTGTGATGACGCCCAGGAAAAATTTGTACATGACTTCATCCAAGCCTGGAACAAGGTCATGAACCTTGACCGGTTCGACCTGACCAGATAATTTTATTGTGCGGGGAGGCGCTGAGACACAACGTATCTCGGGGCAAAAGCTCATTGAGCGCTGTGTGCCAGCGCCCTTCCTCATCTGCTATTCATCAGTGTTCTTACATCCTGCTCCAGTAGGTAGAGGGCGGATGGAGGGCCTGTTTATACACTGGGCTCGCGCAAAGGCAGCAAAGGGCATAAAATGGGCTATTTCCATCCCGGCACTGCCACTACTTAGAACCTCCTCACTTGCACTGGTGCCAGTCCATTGCAGAAATCCCGCGCATCTGTAAATTTTGGGGCAATAACCTCTTGACCATTCGCACTGATGAAGACTATTTTTTGCTGAATGAGTGCCCGAGCCAAGCCTTCTTTGAATGGCCAGGCCAAGTTGTAGCAAGGTTTAATGGCGACATAGCCATCTTTATGAAAGTATCCCCATAAGCCATTTTGCATGAATGGCGCCAATTGTTCTTCAAAATTATACAATTGCTCAAACTGTGGCGCCAGTACTTCATGGCCTTTACGGTCAATTAATCCATAGAGGTTGTCTTGCTCTACACCCCAGCGCTTCTCTCCTGCATACCACATATAAGAATAGCGCGGCATCACAGCCCATTCGCCTTTCATGTCAATTAATCCGTACAATCCTGCAGACTGCGCCACAGCTAGCCCTTCCGAGAAATCGCCGGCACTCTCGAATCTGGGCGAGATAACTACTGTGCCTGACTTGCCACAATAGCCATATAGTCCATCTTGTTTTATTCTGGCCATGCCTTGCGAGAAGGGAAAAACCTGCTCAAACAGCAAGGGCAGTACAATATTTCCGGTAGTATCTATAAGGCCATACAAATCATTAGAACCAACAACGGCATAGCCGCGCTGAAAAACAGGGGAGGCATCGTCATACACAGGCTCTATGACCAACTCGCCCTGGCGGCTGATGTAGCCGAATTGCTGCCTTATGCGCACTCTGGCCCGGCCAAAGTGAAAATCATCGGCTTCTTCGTACACTGGAGGGATACCCCATTGGCCTGTAGTATCTATAAAGCCGTAGGTGCCTTCCGCTGACATGACCCTGCCCAAGCCTTCTGAAAATGGCCATGCGGCGCGGTACTGCAAGGGAATGACCTCTTTGCCCTGTGCGTTAATGTATCCCCAGCGGCCTTTTCGGCGTACAACAGCAAAGCCTTCTGAAAATGAAGACACCTCGTCATATCGGGTTTTAATTACCAGTTGCCCCTGTGTATCTATGAAACCCCACTTGAAGCGAGTGCTTTCATAGTCTGATTCAAAGCTGTCTTTTGTTGCAGAAGAAAGCAAGAGTGACCCTTTGTTGTCTTGTTGGCATGAGGCCAAGAGCAGCAACAAACAGCTGACGCAGGTAAAAGCCGACGCAAGGTAGGTTAATCTTACACTTTGGTTCGCAAGGGGCATATTGTAGTATTTTTGTTTTACTCACAATATGACGGAGCAATTATAGGAAAGTAGCGGCACTCCCTCTCAAAAAAATTAGAGATACGCGCTCCTTGGGGCAGTCAAGGGGTTATTTTCAGGGCCAGGGGACGCCCTGCTTCGTCAGGCACGTGCTGCTTTTCGACTTAACACTACCGAGCCGGGTATGCAGGGATTACCTTGCGTATGCCCCATCCATGAGCCGGAGAGCGTAGGGGTTTGGTTGGGTGTGCCGTAGGTTAGCTTATATGCCTTAATACACCACTCTAAGCCGGGGATTTTCCTGGAGTCCACAATGCGCGTTTCCTGAAGTATCACTTCGTTGCCCTGTATTTCTCCCTGGAGTTCTACGATGGCGTAGATGTTGTCCACATACACGTAGGAGCGGCCATAGAGTTTGTTGCCCTTCTGGTGCAAGAATATTTCGAACTCGTATTTGGGTTTGTATCCGCCTTCTTTTTGAGTAATGATGCCTTTCCACAGGCCAGAGAGGTTGAGTTTTTGAGCTGACAGCCCTGTGCACCACAAGCCAAAAATCAGCAAGAACAAAATACGCATGCGTTTTCAGATCGTTTCCGCAGGCCCTGCGGAGGGATGAAAAATACTGAAAATGGTCTTTCCATAGTGCCGCTCCTCTTTGTAGTGAGGGTGGAGGCGAAACTCGTGCTGCGGGCTATGCTCCAGTACAAACCAGCCTCCCGGCTTCAGCAGATGTAACGAAAAAATCAGATCTGGTATTTCAGGAATGTTGGGCAAAGGATAAGGCGGGCCGGCAAAAATATAGTCGTATTGCTCCTGGCAAGTACGCAAAAACCGAAATACATCGCCTTTGACGATACGCAGGCAGTCCTCCACGGCCAGGGCGGCGGCTGTTTTCCTCACAAAGTCTACGCAACCTGAAAATTTATCCACATAAGTGACATCCCGGCAGCCTCTGGAAATAAACTCGTAGCTATGGCTACCCGTACCTCCAAAGAGGTCAAGTACTTTGATGGTCTCAAAGTCAAAGTAGTTGTTCAGGATATTGAAAAGTCCTTCCCTGGCGTAGTCTGTAGTGGGGCGGGTAGGCCAGTTATCGGCAGGAGGATGAAAGCGCCTGCCCTTGAATTTACCGGAAATGATGCGCATGGCCGAAGTAATATTAGAAGAGCGTCAGGGGCGTCGCAGGCTGATCAAATTTGCATACCAGTGACAGCGGTCTTCGGAGATGCCGGGCAGTGCTTGTATTCTTTGCTGCTGGGTAGTCCAAGGATGAATGATCTCGAAATAGCGTTGAAGCAACTTGAATACCTCGGAGTCAAGAGTAAGTCTGCCGGAGAGGTATAGTGGCGCCCCCTCATTGCTCAGTTGCGCGGTATGGCATCCAAGCAGGGTAAAATAGAGGAAGTCGCGGGCGCTATACCAGTCAAAAGTATTGAAAAACCGAAGCGCAGCGCCATCCATAACCGCTACCATGAGATGACGGCCAAAGCAATGTGCAAATACGGCTCTGTCGGTAGAGTGCTCTATCCTTGCCTGGCGATGTATTGCCTCCAGCCAAGTGGTAGCGCCGTGCCGCAGTTGCGCCAGGGGCTGAATGTCGGACAACAGGGAGGTCAGCGAAGTCGGAAACGGCCATACCAAATATGTCTGCAGGGCAGGCAAGGCGTCGTACAATATGGTATGATTAGCCGGCATTTTGCTTTGCGTCAGCCAGTATTCCTGTGCGCGGGTAGGATCAAAAAAACGAGCTGGTGCCAACATACATTCTTGCTGCAGAAATGCCCAGGTAGTGGCGCTGTACCCGGGCTGAGCGAGTGCTGGCTCTACCTCCAGTACTTGCTTTACTGCTGTATGTAGGGTGGCACCTTCCGGTAGGGCATAGTCTTTCCACAGCAACGAGCCTGCTGTAGGATGGTACACCTCAAAACACACACTGTCCGTCCCGACTAGGACGGACAGTGTACTTTCGGGCGTCACGGCGTCGGGCAGATACTGCGGATGCTGAAACGATGCACTTACCTGGATTCCCAATTGCCGGATAGGTTAGGTTGAGTCATATTTCCGAACTTGAGGTAAGACTCTGGGTCGTATGCCTTGTCGTATTTGGCAAAGGATGGGCTGGCAAATTTGCCCATGAAGTGCTTGCGCTGCACCTTACATTCCACTACGGGCACCAAAGTACCCTGGTAGGTGAGGGTATCAGCGGTCATTTCAAACTTTTGTTTGCCATCCGTAAAAGGCACAAAGGGTAGGGTAGCGAGGTCAATCCCCAAAGATTTTATAGAGTCAATAGCTGGCTGATAGAATGTATCATACTTGACCACACCTTTGAAATTGGGGTCGTCGAGGTCACCAATGACGCTGATAATCTTGAATTTGCCGGTAGTAAGGACCTTCTCAAGTGTATCGAAGTTGGGTGCAAACACTCCGGTAATGTCGCGGAAGCGCTCTTGTGCTGTTCTGATTTTTATTAGTTGGGCAATGACGGCTTCTTCGCGGCGGGTACGCTCTTTCTTGAATTCGATAGGCTCTCGGATGCTGCTGTAGAGTAAATAGGCCAGGCCAATGGTGACTAGAAGTAAGATAATGTTGATGACGATTCTCATTTTCGGTTTGTTTTGATGCAGGTATGGAACAATTCAAGCAAATATGCTGCAATGATAGCAAGAAAACCACTATTCAAAAACAACCCTGTTTAAAAAGAGCGTCAGTTGGCAATTTTGAACTCTCCGTTGAGTTGGGCGCCTTCTTCTACGCTAAGGGTTTTGGCGCTAAGCGTACCGGTCAGGTTGGCGGTAGCAGCAAGTTGTACAGCGCCACTGACCACTACATCGCCGCTAATTTTGCCCATGAAAACAGCCTCTGCTGCCCAGATTTTACCTTCCAGCACGCTATCTTCGCCCGTGACGAGCTTCTTCTCACACTTGATTTCGCCCTTTACTTCGCCATCAATGCGAGTGTTATCGGTGGAGTTGAATTGCCCTTCAATACGGGTGCCTTTGGCCACCAGGCAGTTCTGCCCAACTTGTGGGGCTGCACCTTTGATACCAATATCGGGAACGGATTTGCCTTGAGCGTCTGCCATTGGTTTATCAATTGTTTGCCTGAAAAAAATGCGTATTTCCCGTTTAGACGGCGAAAATTATTAAACTTTGTGGGAAAAAATGGATTTTTTACAAAATTTCATGTACAAGTAATGTCTGTCATTATATTGGGCATCGAATCTTCTTGCGATGACACGGCTGCTGCCATAGTGCAAGACGGCAAGGTGCGCAGCAATTGTATAGCCGGCCAGGAAGTGCACCGGCTGTACGGCGGCGTAGTGCCAGAGGCTGCATCACGTGCGCATTTGAGCCATATTGTACCAGTGGTGCAGCAGGCCATGGAGCAGGCAGGAGTGGCGCTTCACCAAGTTGATGCTATAGCCTTTACCCGAGGCCCAGGGCTAATGGGCTCCCTGTTGGTGGGGGTATCTTTTGCCAAAAGCTTGGCACTGAGCCTGCAGCGCCCGCTCATTGAGGTGAATCACCTACTGGCGCACGTGGCGTCCAATTTTGCCGACCCTCCCATGCCCAACTTTCCTATGCTTTGCCTCACCGTGAGTGGCGGGCACACCCAGATTGTTCAAGTAGACGACTACCTGGACATGCGGCCCCTGGGGCAAACCCTTGACGACGCCGCCGGCGAAGCCTTTGATAAAACTGGCAAGTTGCTGGGGATTGAATACCCCTCTGGCCCGCTTATAGATCGCTTGGCACAGCAGGGGCAGGCACGGTTTGCTTTTCCAGAGCCACAAGTGCCTGGGTTAGACTTTAGCTTTTCCGGCCTGAAGACTTCCATCCTGCATTTTTTGCAAAAACACACTGCCGCCAACCCTGACTTTGTGAAGCAAAACCTGCCCGACATCTGCGCCTCTGTGCAGCATCGCATTGTAACTATCCTGATGCGCAAGCTGGAAATGGCTGCCGCGCAAACCGGTATCCGAGAAGTAGCCATAGCTGGCGGTGTATCGGCCAATAGCGAACTGCGCCGCCAGTTTCAGCAAGCCGGCCAACGCTTGGGCTGGAAAGTGTACATACCCCGCCTGGAATACTGCACCGACAACGCCGCTATGATCGCTCTAGCTGGATACTTTAAATACCTGCGCGGCGATTTTGTCGCCCATGATGTAACCCCGATGGCCAGATGGAGCATGGTCTAAACTTTTTGCCTGCACCGTTGTGTTTTAGAAAAAAAGACAGCAGCTTCTCCATTCATGAAAAAACAACTGTTTCTAGCCGCTACTTATGCTCTCAGCGCTATAGGCGGCGCGCTGATATTTAGTTGGGTGCACAAGCCCCGCGAAGTGATGATCCGCGAGATGTCCACCCTTCGCTATGCCGCCGCTGGCGAAGACCCACTCTCCGATGTGCGCTCCCGGGTGTTTCTCTCTGCCGCGCCTACCGATTTTACCGCTGCTGCCGAAGCTGCTACCCCTGCGGTAGTCAATATCCGCACCGTACAGCGCGGGCGAGGTTTTCACTTCTGGAGCGAGGGGGGCGGTGCCAGCGCCACAGGCTCCGGCGTGATCGTCAGCGAAAATGGCTACATCGTGACTAACCACCACGTCATTGAAGGCGCCGAGCGCATTGAAGTCACTTTGAATGATAAACGCGAGTTCACTGCCCAAATCATTGGTATAGACCCCTCTACCGATCTGGCCTTGCTACGCATAGACGCCTCCGGCTTGCCCTGGCTGCCCTTTGGCGATTCCGACTCGCTGCGGATAGGCGAGTGGGTCTTGGCCGTAGGCAATCCTTTCAATCTTGAGTCTACTGTAACGGCAGGTATTGTCAGTGCCAAAGGCCGCAGTATTGACATCCTGGAATCGCAAGACCGCATTGAGTCCTTTATCCAGACCGACGCAGCTGTGAACCCCGGCAACAGTGGTGGCGCGCTTGTCAACTCCAATGGCGAGCTAGTAGGTATTAATACCGCTATTGTGACCCGCTCTGGCCGCTATGAGGGCTACTCCTTTGCTGTACCGGCCAACCTGGCGCGCAAGGTCATACGTGACCTGCGCGACTACGGTACGGTGCAGCGCGGCCTGCTGGGGGTGTTCATCGAAAACCTGAGCAGCCGCCAGGCTGAAGCCCTGGGCCTTAGCTCTGTGGAGGGGGTGTTCATCACTAAAGTATCTCCTGGTAGTGGGGCATATGAAGCCGGCTTGCGCAAAGGTGATGTGATCATACGTATCAATGGCGTAAAAACCCGCACCATGTCAGAAATGCAGGAACAAGTAGGGCGCTTTCGTCCCGGAAATCGCATCAACGTAGAATACGTGCGCAACGGCCAACGCTACGAAGCCGCCGTGATGCTTAAAAGCAAGTCTAATGATACCACCTTGGTCACTGCCCGCCAGGAAGCGCTCCTGCGAGATTACGGCATGGAAGTGCGCAGCCTTACACGGGAGGAGCGCAAGCGCTTGGACGTCAACGGGCTGAAGGTCATCAGTATTTATAAGGGCTCCAAAGTTGAGGCAACTAATATGGAGCCGGGCTTCGTCATAACCAAACTGAACGGAAAACCCGTAAGTAGTACCGACGAGTTGGCCTCTGGCATTGCTACTGCTCGCGGTAAGGTGATGCTGGAAGGGGTATATGAACAATTTTCCGAAACGTACTACTATTCTTTTGAGCCAGAGTAGGAGGTGGGGTGCAAAAGGAGGGGGGGGCAGTCGTGTAGTGTCGGCACTCTAAAGGTTGCAAAGATTCTATTTTCACGCTGGTTCTTGCCAATGAAGCAAAGGGTTCCGGGTGCTGCGCTTGCACGAGGTTGTGCGCTAACCTTTTTTGGGGTAGCGGCAGTTTTGTAGAATCCCGCTCCTGATTTGGGCTTTTGGGAGCACCACATCCATGTAGCTTTTCGCTCTTGAAGTTTGTCAAGGTTACATTTTAGCGTCTTCGCGTCAGTTTCGGATGCTGGCTGGTGCTACGTCCTTCCACATGCCAAAACTAGCAATAATCCATGTATTTCAAGCCAGGCTTTGGTGATGAGATAAAAGGACTACTCAGCCATGCTGAAATAACAGCTCGAAGGGGGGGTATTTTCGAGCCGCCATCTGCTGGCAGGTTTTTAGCACCTCAGAGACTGTGCTTACAACGGCTAATTGCTTGCTACCTACTGCTGGCTGCAGACAACGCCACTAATTCTTATCTTTGCTTCCATGAATACTTTGTACGAACAGATACAGCAAGCCGTCGCCTACATCCGAACCCGCACGAGTCTGCAGCCGCGCTTTGGGCTGATACTGGGTACTGGACTGGGCGATTTGGCAGATGAAATAGTGCCTGATCAGGTCATTCCCTATGCCGATATTCCGCATTTTGCAGTTTCTACGGTGGCGAGCCATGCCGGCAAGTTAATATTGGGGCACCTGGCCGGTATGCCGGTAGTGTGTATGGCTGGCCGTTTTCACTATTACGAAGGATACTCCATGCAGCAGATTACCTTTCCGGTGCGGGTGATGAAGTTTCTGGGTGTGGAGCGGTTGATGATTTCCAATGCGTCAGGCGGGCTGAATCCCGAGTACCAGGCTGGGGATCTCGTATTTGTAAAAGACCACATCAACTGGCAGCCCGATAACCCTCTACGTGGTATGAATGACGAACGCCTGGGGCCTCGTTTCCCCGATATGCTGCACGTATATGACCGCAGGCTCAATGCACGCGCCTTGGCACTGGCTGCGCAGTGGGGTATCCGCGCACACGAGGGCGTGTACCTTGCGCTGTCTGGCCCCAACCTGGAAACGCCTGCAGAGTGCCACTTTATGCAGCTTATTGGTGCTGACGTAGTAGGCATGTCCACTGTACCGGAAGTCATTGTGGCCAAGCACAGCAGCCTGCCCGTGTGGGTAGTATCAGTAGTGGCCAACCAGGGGCACACTCCCCTCTCCACCCAGGAAACCTCCTTAGAAGATGTGGTAGCAGCTGTATGCGAAGCAGCGCCTCGGTTGCGGCGCATTGTGACACAGGTGCTCTCGGAATGCGCCGCCGTAGCGCTGGGCTGAGGGTTTTTCTTGAAAATATGGTTGGTCATTCATATGGTGAGCCACAGGAAACCCGCAATTGCGCTGCCTTGGAATTACAAACTGACGGGAAAAATTGCCGTTTTGCTACGGACTGACTTTTTGCCACTAGGTGTTTGAGTGCGAGGGTGGTCAGCGGCGCAGGGCAATACCTTGGCGAGCGGCCCACTCGGCAATGTCTTCGCGGCGTAGAGCGGCGCCCATGAGGTCGGGAAACTGACTGGGCGTGCAGGCAAAGGCGGGGATGCCCAAGTCTGCTATTTTTGCAGTGAGTTGGCGGTCGTAGGCTGGGGCGCCTTGGTCATTGAGTGCCAGCAAGATGATGAATTGTACGCCAGAGGCCTTTACGGCAGCACAGCGCTTGAGCAGTTCCTGAGCATTGCCGCCCTCGAACATGTCAGTGATGAGGATAAGGATGGTTTCGGCGGGCTGGGAGATGAGGGTTTGGCCGTAGGCCAGCGCCTTGTTGATGTCAGTACCGCCGCCTAGTTGAGTAGCAAAGAGCAGTTCTACGGGGTCGTGCAGGTGCTCGCTGAGGTCGGCTACGGCGGTATCAAATACTGCTATTCTGGTTTTTACGCTAGGCAGGGAGGCCAATGTGCAACCCAGTATGCCTGCATACACTACGGAGGCGCTCATAGAGCCGCTTTGGTCTATGAGCAGGACGAGGTGGCGTATTTGGCGGCATTTACGGCCATGGCCGAGAAACTGGCGCGGAATGATAGTGTGCTGTTCGGGCTGATAATGTTGTAGATTGGCGCGGATGGTGCGATGCCAGTCAATTTCGCGAGGCTTAGGCCGGCGGCGGATAGTACTGCAGTGAATGTTGCCTTCTACGGCTTGGCGTAAGGGTGGGTCAAGGCGTTTTTGCAGTTGTTCTACGATGCGCTGCACCACCTGCCTGGCGGTATGGTGGGTGGAGGCTGGCAGGGCTTTTTTCAGTGAGAGGATGGTGGCGGCCAGGTGTATGTCAGGTTCGAGGCTTTCGAGTAGTTCAGGCTGGAGGAGCATCTGGCGCAAGCCGAGCCGCTCCAGCGCGTCGCGCTGCATGACCTGTACTACCGGGGCAGGGAAATAGCGGCGTATGTCGCCCAGCCAGCGGTTGATTTTCGGGGATGAACTGCCCAGGCCGCCCTGGCGGTCGCTATCGTACAGGGCTTCTAGTACGTCATCCACGGCTCGGGCTTCTGTATCAGAGGGGGTGAATTGCCCTTCGGGGTCAGCCTGCCTACCTAAGATGAGCCGCCATTTTTGGAGCCGTGCTTCTGAGGACATCACACCTTAGTTTTTTGAACATGTACCCCGCCCAGAGCAACTCCAGCACGCCAACCCTGCGGTGAACAAAGCAATAAACAGCCCCTGGGTGTGCATACGCTCAGCAAGCCCAACAGCCAGCCGATGAAGGCGCCCTTCGCCCCAATGAGCATATGGCCCAAGAGGCCAAAAAGCCCACCCTCTATCGAGTGATCCGCGATACAGCCAGTAGCTTCGCCAATAAGCAGAAACCAGCGTAACTCTATGTGGGGGCATTGTGGCGGGTTCATTGGATGATCATATCGCTGTACGATACCTCAATCAGGTCTTGAGTTTCTATGCCCAACAGCTCCATATACAGGCGGCACTGCTCGTAGAGTTCTTGCTCGCCAAGTAGCCCTTGCTGGTCTTGGGCTTCGATTTCGACAAAGGTGCCAAGGTTCTCCACGGTGTCCAGGTGGAATTTGACATTGTGTAGAAAGTATATCTCGCGTTGTTTTTTGACCTGGGCCAGCACGCCCAGTGCGGCTTCGAGTAGTGGTCTGAGTGCTGCGCCTGATGCGTTAGTATCGTACAGCCACACGTCAGACTTGCCAGGGCCGGCTTCATTGGGGCGTTGATAGTAGATGAGGGCATTTTCCATAGTGCCTTCCCTGAGCTTGAGCCGTCCTTGTGGTACGCGAAAATAGGTATCGGTCTGAAAATCTGTGCCAGCAAACTGTGCGCCGCGTCCTTGCAGGAAAGTTCTTATTTCGTCGTGCTGCCGGCAGCGGGCTTTAATTTCAACATTGAGATGCAGCATGATAGTTATGGTTTTGATGCCGCGCCAACCCTCCAGCGCTGGCTATGTGCAGTGCAAATATGCGCTATTTATACTTCGACTCGTCAAGTTTTGTGCATGATTTATAGATATTATGCACAAAACTTGGCGAGTTAAAGCATACATCACACCGTCTTCGTTGGAAATGGCCATCGTGAAGCGCGAGGGCGTGTCCACGCGAATATTTTGCTTGCTGAGCGCGCGGCGCAGGTCCACGTCAATAGAAATGGGCGAGAGGTCGAGGTACTCATAGTCCTGGATCACCGGCCAGACGAAAGCAGTGCTGTCAGCCAGGCATTTGGCTGAGCCAGCACTGGTGCGCCCGCAAATGACCAGTATTTTGTCGGAAGGGCAGCGCTTTGTAACGCGATACCCAAAAGACGCTCGTCATAAAGAGCAAGAGTATCAAGTCAGCAATAAGCAGAACTAACGATGGTAGCATGAGGGAGTTGTTGCGGATCCTACAACAGATTTAATGAACACGCTGACCGCCTCAGTCCTCGAGCGTTGGGCTGAACAGACGCGCGTTCGCTGTCTTTGCTCGGTCGGCGGTTAAGTCGGTTGCAGGCTTGTAAAGCTACGACAAAATTGTTCCTGCAAAACTTCTCTGGGCTTTAATTTTCAGGCATAGTGCTATTGGGAGCAGCGTTCGCGCACCATTTGCTGAAAATTTTCTTGTTGTAGCAGGCGCGAGAATGTTTCTCTATTGTGCAGAGGATTCTCCTGCGGAGTTTTATCTTGCCAATATATATCGGCATAGGCATTAAGGCCGTACCGTTCATAGGCGATATCCAGCAGGCAATTGGCTGCCGACTCAGACTGCTTCGGATGAGCGCGCAACCAGGCGGCAAGAGCCATGGCTCGGTAGCGCGCCAGCACTGACGGAGAGGGCTGCTCGAAGTCCATGACTGCCAGCTCTGGCTTGGTAGGGTGGTAGTGCACAGCAAACTCATCGCCGGGTTCGAGTAGCATGCCATTGGGCAGATAGTTTGATTCCGGCAAGGGCTGCCTACCTCGGCGTATTTGCCCTCCTGCCACGTACTCGAATGCCACCCACTCTGCCCCTTGTCGGTCTTTCTCTTCAAAGGCTTTGGCTATGGTGGTTTTGCTGTACTGCATCGACAGTTCCTGCCTAGCTTGCCAATTGGCTCTGCGCTGTGAATGCCATACCAGTGCGCTCATCGTCAGTACAATGAAGCCGAATATAGCCAGTACCCTCCAAAGGAAGTGCTGCTGCCGGCGCTCCAACTGCCAGCGCTTGCGATTGAAAGGCGTATCCACTTTTTGATTGCTGCGCAAGGCGTAGCGAAATTCCTGGCCTTTGCGCTCAATGTGCACTTCGCAGAGGTCTTCTTCTATAAAAAAGGTATAACGAGCCGACTGCCGGACGTTGAAATCAATGGCTACCACTTCCTGGTTACAATATACCACCACATGGCCACTTTCAGGGCCATGGTACAGCCCTACGATGTATTCCTGTCCGGCGGGGCTGCGATAAGACCAAGCGTACTGCGACACGAAGCTATTCGTTGTGATTTTGCTTGCGAATGTACGGATTTTCCACCATGTAACTGTTCTTTGCGCGAACGTCTCCAGATAGTGGTGATACTAGCTCGCACTTCGGTACCCCAGCCTTATTTATACTTCGACTCGCCAAGTTTTTTTGTGCACAACATCCGCAAGTCATGCACAAAACTTGTGCGTTGCTCAGTATATACGGAAGATTTTTTTCGAATAGCTGGCGCACAAAGGGCTGTTTTTGTGCTGGTTCATGTGCAAAGAAGGCGAAGGGTGCAAAGGCTGCACTATCATTCACTGCCGAGACTACTCACACCACTTCCAGCAACGTTCTGAAGGCCACGTACTTGTCGCGATAGCGAGCGGCATGCTTTGCTTGTAAGCGTGCAGCGTGTTGCTGCTGGTACAGTAAGAAGGTTTCGAGGTCGGGGCAGGCATATTGAATGGCGTAGGTGATGCCCTGCGCATCTTCGTCGCCGAGCACCTTGCACAGGCGATGGCTTTCAAAAAGACCAGTAGCCATCACATCTGGTATGTGTACCTCCCGCATCCAGCGCAGCCAATCTTCGTGCAAATCGTGGTCAATCTTGATGGTAACGTTGTATATAAGCATGGTACAACCAGGCGCAACTGCCCGTTTAGATTCTTTGAATTTGGGCGCCAATAGCGCGCAAGCGTTCGTCAATGTGCTGGTAGCCTCGGTCTATTTGGTGGATGTTGGAGATGACGCTCCTGCCTTTTGCCGAGAGGGCTGCGATGAGCAGCGCTACGCCAGCGCGGATGTCGGGCGAAGTCATTTCAATACCCCGCAGCGGGAAGCGCCGGTCCAGGCCGATAACTGTAGCACGGTGGGGGTCGCAAAGGATGATCTGGGCACCCATGTCAATGAGTTTATCCACAAAAAACAGACGGCTTTCAAACATCTTTTGATGAATGAGCACGCTGCCTTTGGCTTGGATGGCCGTGACCAATACAATACTCATGAGGTCAGGGGTAAAGCCTGGCCAGGGCGCATCGTAAATGGTGAGGATGGAGCCGTCAATGAAGGATTGTATCTCGTAGTGCTCGTGCGGAGCAATGTGGATATCGTCGCCTTGTATGTCCAGGCTAATGCCCAGGCGTTCAAACACACGAGGAATAATACCCAACTCAGAGATGCCGGCATTGCGTATGGTAATGTTGGATTGAGTCATGGCGGCCAGGCCAATGAAGCTACCCACCTCAATCATGTCAGGTAGCAGGCGGTGCTCAGCGCCATGCAGGCTGGCCACACCTCTAATGCGCAAAAGGTTTGAGCCGAGACCTTCAATATGGGCACCCATGCGCTGGAGCAGGCGGCAGAGTTGTTGTACGTAGGGCTCGCAGGCGGCATTGTAGATAGTGGTGATACCCTGCCCTAGGGCTGCTGCCATGACGACATTGGCTGTACCAGTGACGGAGATTTCGTCCATCAATAGATATTGGCCCTGGATAGTGGATGCTGAAATGCGGTAGAGATTGCGGTCGGGGTCAAAGTCGAACTGCGCGCCCAGTGCTTCCAACCCCAGTAAGTGCGTGTCCAAGCGGCGACGACCTATTTTGTCTCCGCCCGGCTTGGGCAATAACGCCTGGCCAAATCGGGCCAAAAGCGGGCCTAACAACATGACTGAGCCGCGAATACGCCCAGCGGCTTTGTAGTAGTCTTCGGTGTAGATGTAGTCCAGCTGCACCTCATCAGCTTGGAAAACATAGGTATCGGCTGCTGTTTGAGCAATTTTTACCCCCATACCACGCAGTAGGTCTATAAGTTGGAGTACATCCCGGATGGCAGGCACATTGGAGATAGTCACCGGCTCAGGCGTGAGCAACACGGCGCACAGCACTTGCAGTGCTTCATTTTTAGCACCTTGGGGGTGTAGCTCGCCTTGCAAAGGAGAGCCGCCAATGACTTCAAAGGCATCGAGGTGCATGAGGCGTTACTTGCGTTTCCAGGTTTTCTTTTTCTTTTTGCTGCTTTGTTTGCTGCTTTGCTGCTGGGTTGGCTGACCGTTGCGCTTGCCCTGTGCAGTGCCTGCAGGGTCGAGGTTTTCAATGGGTTGGTCGCTAGGCATGGAGAGTTTGCCATCAGAGAGGGCTACTAGGTCGGCCTTGATAACTTCGTCGCTTACGTAGTGGTCGCGGTTCCAGGTTCTGTAGGCCAGCTTCATGTAGGAGCTAATGGAGGCCACCAGCCCTTGCTTGATGGGGCCGTCTTCCATATCCTTGGCCTTTTTGATGAGCAATTGCACATAGTGCCCGTAGTGGCGGAAGCGGGCTTCAGATTCGGGATATTCTATTTTTTCTGGTTTTTTGGTCTTATCTTCGGGCGTAGGAATGACGCCGGAGGGCGGTACTACGCCGTTGAGGTCGTATCCGGCTATTTGAAAAGCATGTTTCCAGAGGCGCTCGCGGTAGTCTTCCACGTTTTTGCCCTGCGGGTTCATGATGTACATGAGATCTACGATTTTCTCCACGTAGGCCTGCCGCATTTTCAGGTCGGGTATGGATTTGGCATATTGGATCATCTCTTGCACGTGGCGGCCGTATTCGGGCATGATGAGTTCGTCGCGGGAGGTATTGTATTCGATTTCTATTTTGCGCATGATGAACGCGAAGTTAATTGATATTAAAACAATGATGAACAGAGCGTTTTGCAGTCTTATTCAACAGTGACAGACTTGGCAAGGTTGCGTGGCTGGTCCACGTTGCAGTCGCGCATTACAGCAATATGGTAGGAGAGCAATTGCAGTGGGATAACCGATAGCAGCGGGGTGAACGGCTCCTCGGTGGGCGGTATCTCAATGGTGTAGTCGGCCAGTTGGCTAATTACTTCATCGCCTTGTTCTACTACGGCAATGACCATACCCTTGCGGGCTTTGACCTCCTGTATGTTGCTCACGATCTTGTCGTAGGCGCTTTTGTTGGTAGCAATGACAATGACGGGCATGTTTTCGTCAATGAGGGCAATGGGGCCGTGCTTCATTTCGGCAGCCGGATAGCCCTCGGCGTGGATGTAGGAAATTTCCTTAAGCTTGAGCGCGCCTTCCAGCGCTACGGGAAAGTTGTAGCCCCTGCCTAAGTAAATGGCGTTGGTGCGGTCTTTGATTTCGCCGGCAATGTAGGCAATCTGGGCATTGGCTTCCAGCACCTGGGCTATTTTGCCAGGTATTTCGGAGAGCTCGAGCAGCAGCCGCCGGAAGTCAGACTCTGCCAGCACCCCCCGCCTGTGCGCCAGCACCAGCGCCATAAGCGAGAGCAGGGTTACCTGTCCTGTAAAGGCCTTAGTAGAGGCCACGCCGATTTCGGGGCCGCAGTGAATGTACGAGCCGCAGTGGGTGAGCCGGGCAATGGAAGAGCCTACTACATTGACGATGCCATAGACCAAGGAGCCTCTTTCCCTGGCTAGTTCTACGGCGGCCAGGGTGTCAGCGGTTTCGCCCGACTGGGAAATGGCGATGACTACATCCTCCTCGTTGAGGATGGGGTTGCGATAGCGCAACTCGGAGGCATACTCTACTTCCACCGGAATGCGGGCGAGGTCTTCGATGAGGTATTCGCCGATGAGGCCAGCGTGCCAGGAAGTGCCGCAGGCTGCAATGATGATGCGCCGAGCCTGGGCTACGCGAGCCAAGTGGTCGTCGAGGCCACCCAGGCGCACCCAGCCTTGCTCCACGTTGAGCCGGCCACGCATGCAGTCGGCCACGGTAGTGGGCTGCTCGTAGATTTCCTTGAGCATGAAGTGCTCGTAGCCGCCTTTTTCCAACTGTTCGATTTCCATATCCAGTTCATGAATATAAGGCGTTTGCACTTCGTTGTTCATGGTGCGTATTTGGAGGTTGTCGCGCAGGCTCACGGTGGCAATTTCGCCGTCGTTGAGGTAGATGACGCGCTTGGTATGCTCCACGATGGGCGTTGCATCTGAAGCGATGAAGTACTCGCCGTTGCCGACACCGATGACCAGAGGGCTGGCTTTTCGGGCGGCTACGAGCTTGCCGGGATCGTCGCGGTCCATTACCACAATAGCATAAGCCCCGGTGATGCGTGTGAGTGCTACGCGCACGGCTTCCTCCAGGGGCCATTGCTCGCGGTGCTGCAGTTCTTCAATGAAGTGTACCAGTACCTCAGTGTCAGTTTGCCCCTGGAACACGTGGCCTTCTTTTTCCAGGGCTTTTTTGAGGAGAGCATAGTTTTCGATGATGCCATTGTGCACCAATGCCAGGCGTTGGTTGCCAGAAGTGTGCGGGTGGGCATTGATGTCGTCAGGGGGGCCGTGCGTAGCCCAGCGGGTATGGCCTATGCCCTGGCTGCCGTCCGTAGGATAATTTTGGGCGGCTCGCGCCAGGTCGTCCACTTTGCCCTTTTTTTTGAGCACTTGGAGGCGGTTTTGGTGCATCAGAGCGATGCCGGCGCTATCATAGCCACGGTACTCGAGGCGTTGCAATCCTTTGATGAGTATTGGCCAGGCAGGTTTATGCCCCAGGTAAGCAACGATTCCACACATGGTTTGTCAGAGCGTTTTTGCGTTGTTTGAATTCAGGACTTGGTGAAGGCTACTTTGAGCCGCATTTTTTGAGTTGGATGGTTAGGGCCATTAAGTACTACCCTGCTACTGCGCTGGCCTTTTTGGTAGAGTTGTAGGTAGAGTACATTGGGCGCCCTGCCGGAGATTATGTCGGCCAAATGAGCCGATACGTTCATCCTGTAGGTATCAGGACGGGCGCCGCCGCCCCGGATGAGCACCCCGCCAAAGATACGAGTACGCTGGGCACCGGCAAATTGCACATCGGCAATGGGGTCGAGGTTGCCGTTGAAGTCGGCTGTGCGTAAGGTCAGATCTGCACTGGGGCGATACTTGAGGGTATCGTCGTCGGGGAAGAACCCCAGAGGGACCTCCAGCTCAGCATAATTGACAATGGCCCCTCGCAAGTGCTGAATGTGAGGCAACTCAAGGCGGATGTGTGGCCCGGCCATGCCCTGTGACAAGAGTACGCCTCCGGGGGGCGTCGTATTGCCTAGTAAGGTTTCTACGGGGAAGCCGGCGGTTTCGTGGCGGAAGGAAGATACCCGTGCCCCCAGCTCGTTGATATCAAACTGGTATTGACGTGGTCTGCCCTGGTCGTTGGTGTAGTACAGGTACATACCTGCGCGCAGTGTGGAGAAGTTGAAACTGAAAGCTACCAGGCCGTCGGTGGTGTTTGTAGGCTTGAGATATAGCCCTCGAAATACGCGGATGAAGGTAGTGTCGTGATCATAGACTGTGGTATCGAGGCTGATGAGTTCTTGCCCGATGGCAGGGTCAAGGGGGATGCGCAGGTGGGGGAAAGAAAGACGCACAGTGTCTATTCCACTGTAGTCTAGTACGCTCAGGCTATCCAGCCTGGGCGGAAACTGGATGCTGCCAATGGGTACGGGCTGGGTGGCAAAGGTGGCATCGGAGTAGTACTTGCCGGCCACGGCGTCAATCTCCTGGATGACTCGGTACACCTCCAGCCCGAAGGTTTGGGTAGGCCGGCCAAAGAAGTTGGTAGAGTCGAGTGTAAGCACCAGTACTATGGAGTCCAGGGTGACGTCCTTGAAGTTGGGTTTGGTCAGGAATCCGGCAGTACCAGCACGGGTCAGGTGTAGGGTGGGCTGCACGTAGAGGGAGGCTTCCACCTTGCCAAAGACGGGGTCGTTATAAGTACCGAAGGGATGGCTGAGCAGTTGGTTGGCAAAGTTGGCGCCGTCGTACACCAGCACTGGGCTGTTGGGCTGCACCGAAGCTTGGATGGTGATAGTATCTACAAAGTCGAGGCCGAGGCGGTCTTCCTCTAGCAGGTCGGCGCCAAGAGTAGTAGGGTCAGTGCAGGCGCTTTGCATGGCTGTTAGGACCAGGGCAAGTACGAAGGAGCAGCAGAGAAAGAGGATGGAAGGTTTCATGCAGATGATTCAAAGTTACAAGGCACACGCACAATGCGCACGCTATGGGTCAAGACAACAGCGACAGGCCAACGCGTTGGCCATTCATAAACGCATATAACCGGAAGATATTACAACCTCGGCGGGCGCACAAGCTCGGCTCGGCGCCGGCCGGCGGCAGGAGTACGCCCGGCAGAGTACCTCAAGAGACATGCTCTACCATAAGTGAGTGATAAAAATCCAGCACGGCGGGCATTGGGTCTTCGCCTTGGTATTCGAGCACTGGTTTGTCCAGTCCTTTCAGGGCGTGTTGTGCAGAGGCACTGAGCACTTCGCTGGCCACTATGATACCGTCGGCAAAGGTGGTAGCGCCTTTGTGCAGGGTGATGCCCACGCCGTTCTGGTAGGCGATCAGGTCTTTGGCCGCCAGATTGTTGATGGCAGCTTTGGTAAAGAAACTGTCAGTCATGCGCTCTTCCATTGCGTCGTTGTAGAGCGAGTAGATGACCTTGGCGTGCTGAAACAGCGGATCGGTTTTGTAGGCTGTTTTCAGATAAGCCGGGATGAGGCTGGTCATCCAGCCATGGCAGTGCACAATATCGGGCGCCCAGCCAAATTTGCGCACTGTTTCTAGCACGCCTTTGCAGAAGAACACCATGCGGTCTGCATTGTCGTCGTAGGCTTGGCCATTTTCGTCTTCAAACACATAGCGGCGGCGGAAGAAGTCGTCGTTGTCGAGGAAGTACACCTGGATGCGCACATCGGGCATGGAAGCCACCTTGATGATGAGCGGGTAGTCGTCGTCGTCCACGATGATGTTCATGCCAGAGAGGCGAACCACCTCGTGCAGGCGATGGCGGCGCTCGTTGATGGTACCAAACTTAGGCATCAGCACCCTTAGCTCCATACCTTTTTCATGCAGGTATTGCGGCAGCTTTCTGGCCAGCTCGGCAACTTCGGAAGGTTCGGTAAAGGGAGACATCTCCTGTGTCACGACCAGTACTTTCTTTTTGCTCATAACAGCCTGTAAGATTTTCAGATACGCCTCCCTTCACTGTAGAGGGAGCGGTTTGGATAAAATCGCGCAAATGTAGCAATAATTAGTGAGTTTTTGTCAATGTTAAAGGCACTTATTCCTACCTTGACAAAATCGCCTATATTTGAGCGCGATTGCAGCTACGTTTATTGACTTCTACACCCATCACCATGTACGTGTTTCATCGGGCCGATGCTATGCGCCGCTACCTTGCTGCTTGCCGTTCCAGCCTGGGTTTTGTGCCTACCATGGGGGCCTTGCACGAAGGACATTTGCAATTGGTACGCCATGCCTTGCGGGAATGTGAGTTGGTAGTATGCAGCATTTTTGTAAACCCTACGCAATTCAACGACCCTGACGATTTGTGCAAGTACCCACGCACTCCTGACCAGGACATTGCCATGTTGGCCAAAACAGGCTGCCACTTGGCATTCATGCCTGCAGTAGAGGAGGTGTATCCGCCAGGGTGGCAAATGCCCGTCGCGCTGCAACTCAGCCCGCTGGACCAGGTGATGGAGGGCAAATTTCGCCCCGGGCACTTCAAGGGCGTGGCAGAGGTGGTGTATCGTCTGCTGGAATTGGTGGAGCCACAGCGCCTCTACATGGGGCAGAAGGATTTTCAGCAAACGGTCATCGTACAGGCCATGCTGCAGCAAACTAACCTGCCCGTAGCGCTGCGTGTGGCCGACACCGTGCGCGAAGACGACGGCCTGGCGATGAGTTCGCGCAACCGCCGACTCAGCCCGGAGCAACGCCAAGTGGCACCTTACCTCTACAGAGCCTTGCTGGAGGCGCGCCGGCTGTACCCTGAGTTGGCCGTTGACGAAATCCAGGCCAGAGCCATGGCCTTGATGCAGAGCGCCGGGTTGCGCCCAGAGTATTTCGACATCGTGGATGGGCATACCCTGCAACCAGTGGCTAATGGAGCCAAGTACGACTACGTTGTGGCCTGCGCAGCTGCTTGGGCTGGCGAGGTGCGCCTCATCGACAATGTGACGTTGCGCTGCTGAGCCACAATTACTTGCTCTCTTTTAGCGTTTTCAGCACCTGAATAGTAATCATGCCTATGTCTAAATGCCTCCTTGCCTGCGCGTGCCTGGCCCTCATGTTCAGTACCTCTGCCTGTGGCCCTCGGTACATATATGACAAAACCCACGAAATACCTGGCGGACAATGGGCTTACGCTGATTCGCTGTGCTACAATGTGGACATTGCCGACACCAGTCGCATCTACAGCCTGTGGCTAATACTGGAGCACAGCCCAGACTTTGCCTGGCAAAACCTCTACGTGCGCATCCATACCATTTTTCCTGATGGTCGGCGGCTCAGCGCTCCGTTATCTCTAGAGCTGGCCAACCAAGGTGGCGTATGGCAGGGCGAGTGCAGCCGTAAGCGATGTCGCTTCAGGGTGCCAATCCAGGAACGAGCCTTCTTCCAAATACCCGGCCAATACACATTCACCATAGAGCAATACATGCGACAAAGCCCCGTGCCCGGCGTGGAGCGCATATGTTTCCAAGTAGAAGATACTGGAGCGAGGTGAAAGCTGTCAACTGCCTAAGCACCGGCTCTTGAAAGGCAGCAAAGAGTGCAAAGCCCTTTCCGCTAACTGTTGCCATCTTGTAACTCTGCAGGACGGCCTACCACCCGCCTCCCATCCGCAATCCATTCGCTCCAGGATCCTGCGTACAGTGTAGCGTTACCCAAGCCGGCGTGCGCCATGGCCAGGATGTTGTGGCAGGCCGACACACCTGAGCCGCAGTAAAATACTACCCGTTCGGCTGGGCGTTTGTGGCCAGATATCTGCTCAAACCGCGCCCGCAGTTGTTCTGTCGGCAAGAAGCGTCCGTTTTCATCCATATTGTCCATGAAGAAGGCGTTGATAGCCCCGGGAATGTGCCCCGCCACGGGGTCTATTGGCTCAGCCTCTGCGCGGTAGCGAAAAGGCTCCCTGGAATCCACTAGTACATAGTGGCTGTTGTGGAGAATTTGCTCCACCTCGTCAGCATCTATAACTGCCCCTATGCCTGGGCCAATGCGAAAAATGCGCGGTATCGGCGTTGGTACTTCAACGCTGACGGGCGCATCAGGCAGCGCCAACCAGGCTGCATAGCCACCGTCCAGTACTGCCACCTGCTCGTGCCCCAGGTGCCGCAGCAACCACCACAGGCGCGATGCTACCATGCCGGTTTTGTCGTCGTAAGCTATCACCTGCACGCGGTCGTCAATACCCCAGCGCCCCAACTTTTCGGCCAGCAGTTCAGACGCAGGCAGTGGATGCCGGCCAGTTTGGCCAGGAATGACGGGGCCGCTGAGGTCTTCGTCCAGGTGGGCATATACTGCTCCAGGAATATGCCCATGCCCGTAGGCCTTGCGTCCTGCCTCCGTGTCGGCCAGGGAAAAGCGGCAGTCCACTATCCGCCAGTTGGGGTCGTATATGTGCGGCAGTAGTTCATCGGCAGAGATAAGGGTACGATACATGTCGAAAATTTACAGCAGGCTATGCCCGGGTGAAAAATTATTGCAAATTTGCGCATATTTTCTCGAAAAACGTGACGCAAGACCAACTCATACAAGGCCTCTCCAATGGAGACAATAAAACCATTGCTTGGCTATACGACCACTATGGCGCGGCACTCTTCGGTATCATCTTGCGTATTGTCAAAGACCAAGAACTAGCAGAGAACCTCTTGCAGGATACCTTCGTGAAAATATGGAAAGCCGGTAGTACCTTCGACGGCCAGAAGGCTAGCCTCTTTGCCTGGATGCAGCGCATAGCCCGCAACACAGCCATAGACGCCACCCGAAGTGCTATTTTCAAGCAACGCGCCGAAACCGACCAATCCGATGTCCTCGTATATAAGCCAGAAGAAGCTGCTTTCAATCCCGACCACATCGGCGTTCGGGATGTGCTTGGCCAATTGGACGACAAATACCGCATCCTGATTGAGAAAGCCTACTTTGAGGGCTATACGCAGCAAGAACTCGAACAGGAGCTTGGCATCCCTTTGGGTACGGTAAAAACGCGTATGCGGCAAGCCATGCAAATACTGCGCCAACTCCTGAGCGAAACGGCGGTGTTGGGATGGTGGATACTTTTCACATATTTGTGAGTTATAAGCTACACTGCGCCTGAGCAATGAACGTTGAACAATACATACAATCCGGGATACTCGAAGCCTATGCACTAGGCGCGTGCAATACCGCCGAGCAAGCAGAGGTAGAACGCATGGCCGCAGCATACCCAGAGGTGAAAACTGCGCTCGATGCTATTTTTGCCGACCTGGAAAAAATGGCCTTCGCTGGCGCTGTGCCTCCTCCCCCTGCCCTCAAAGATCGCATTATGGAGGCTATAGCTCAGGCACAAACAGTCGGGCAGGAGCAGCCTGCCCCATCTACAGCAAGTAAGGGCAGCCCTCTTTGGTTGTGGCTTATGGCACTCTTTATCCTGGCGCAGGGTGTTTTGGTTATCTATCTCAGCACTCAGCTTTTCAAGGCCAAACGCCAAATGACCGAAACCGAGCAACGCATGGCCGATTGCGAATCCAGGCAGCAACAACAACTCCAGGCCGCCCAAAGCCAATTAGCTTTATTGGCTGACCCCGCCACTCGCCTGGTGCGCATCAGCCCCTTGTCCGGCCGCAGCGAAACCTGGCAATTGGCCCTGTACCACAATCCGACCAACGCTAAAACCTTGCTTCACTTAGCCACCCTGCCCCCTGCCCCCGCTGGCAAAGACTGGCAACTCTGGGCTATTGTCAATGGCGTACCCCAAAGCATGGGCGTCATTGCGCTGCAAAATCAGGCACAACCTCTACTCAATGTACCTTTTGTAGCACAGGCTGAAGCTTTTGCCATCTCATTGGAGCCTGCGGGTGGTAGCACCTTGCCTACGGAAGTAGTGGCGCTTGGCAAGGCAGGGTAGCCCACTATTAGTAAGTACTACATGCCCGAAGGCGCTTATGTCTTGCTATATTTGTCCGAAATCCCGGATGAGTGCATCATACAGTTTCAGTTGGGTTTTCTGAATTATTGCCAACTTATGCTCCAGGCCGGCACAACTGGTAGCTCGAGTGCGCCGGGTAATGTAGGCATACAGGTGCTGATTCTGCCTGACAAAAATCATACAGCTTCATTTACAGCATGTATCTTTGCATGCCTATTCAAGCAGGCATTACTCTTGTACTTTGATTCCAAGTCATGTCGTCAACAACCAAACGCTACCTGATTACCTCCGCTTTGCCCTACGCCAACGGCGCCTTGCACCTGGGGCACCTGGCCGGTGCTTACCTGCCCGCCGATATCTACGTGCGCTATCTCCGCCTCATGGGGCGAGATGTTGTGTGGGTATGTGGCAGCGATGAACACGGTGCTGCCATTACCATTCGCGCCAAGAAAGAAGGCATTAGCCCTCAAGAAATTATTGACAAATACCATGCCCTCAATAAAGATACCTTTGCGCGCCTGGGCATCTCCTTTGACTACTACCACCGCACCAGCGCCCCGCTGCACCACGAAACTGCACAGGCCTTCTTTTTGCGTTTGCACGAAAAAGGCGACGAGTTTGAAGTGCGCAGCTCCGAGCAATACTATGACGAAACCTTTGGCCAGTTTTTGGCCGATCGCTATATCAAGGGAACTTGCCCCAGGTGCGGCCATACCGAAGCCTATGGCGACCAATGCGAAAAATGCGGCTCCGACCTCTCACCTGCTGACCTCATTAACCCTGTATCCACCCTTAGCCAACAGCCGCCAGTACTCAGGCAAACCCAGCACTGGTATTTTCGCTTGGATAAGCACGGGGCGTGGCTGCGCCAATGGATTGAAACGGGCATGCTGGACGGCCAACTCCATCATGACCCTGCGGCTTGGCGCAAACCTGTCATCGGCCAATGCTTGAGTTGGCTCAACGAGGGGCTGCAACCTCGCGCCATCACTCGCGACCTAGACTGGGGTATTCCCGTGCCGCTACCTGAGGCTGCCGGCAAAGTGCTCTACGTGTGGTTTGACGCGCCCATCGGCTACATCTCCAGTACCAAGCAGTGGGCGCTCGAGAACGGGCGCCGTTGGCAAGACTACTGGTGCGACCCCAACACGCAGCTCATTCACTTTATTGGCAAGGACAACATCGTTTTCCACTGTATCATCTTCCCGGCTATGCTGTACGCGCATGGTAGTTTCAACTTGCCGGTGAACGTGCCCGCCAATCAGTTTCTCAACTTTGAAGGCGAAAAATTCAGCAAGAGCAGGGGGTGGGGTATTGAGCAGCATGAATACCTGGAGGAGTTCAGGGACTTTCCCAATGCTGAAGACGCCTTGCGCTGGGCGCTGATCCGCAACATGCCCGAAAACAGCGACAGCGACTTTAAATGGGACTTGTATGTGGATTTCCACGACAAAGAACTAGCTGACAATATCGGCAACTTTGTCAACCGCGTGGTGGTGCTCTCACACAAATACTTCAGCGGTGCAACGCCCCAGACCACTGCCGTCGGCCACGCCACGCTCCAGCGCGCGTTGGAGTTGGCCCAATTGCTAACGACTGAACTGGAGCGATTCAACTTCAAAAATGCTGCCCAGCTACTCATGGAGCTATCTTCCCTGGGCAATACTTACTTGCAAGACACCTCGCCCTGGGCCCTGTACAAAGCCGACCCGCAGCACCCTCTCATCGCAGAGTGCATGCATGTATGTCTGCAAATTGTGCATCTGCTGGCGCTGTTATGCGAGCCTTTCTTGCCGTTTACTTCGCCGCGTATCCGCAAACTACTGGCTTTGCCAGCGGTAGAACCAGGCGAATTGGCCGCCGCCTTGCAAACTCTGGAACAAGGGCAACCCTTGATTATGCCTGGCCACATGCTGGGGCAGCCCGAAGTGCTTTTCCCCAAAATCATGGATCGCAACGACAAAAGCCGGCTGGCCATCATCGAGCGGCAAAAGCAAAAACTGGTTCAAATAATGGCCAATACAACTGCTGCTACTCCAATGGCGGGCGTGCAGTTGGCTGCCGAAACAGCTGCGCCACTCGAAGCTCCCAAACCCGACATCGCCTATGAAGACTTTGCCAAACTCGACCTGCGCACAGCTACCATTTTAGCAGCTGAGCCCATACCTGGTAGCGATAAACTGCTTAAACTCACAGTGGACCTGGGCTACGAACAACGCACCGTAGTAAGCGGCATTGCCCAGCATTTCCAGCCTGAGGAGGTAGTGGGCAAGCAGGTGACGCTGGTAGCTAATCTGGCGCCCCGAAAGCTACGCGGCGTACTTAGCCAGGGTATGGTGCTCATGGCAGAAGACGCCGCTGGTAAGCTCTACTTTGTCAGTCCGCCGAACGCCGCCGGCAATGGTCTGATAGTAAAATAACCTAGCACTCATCGTCCTATCAAAAACAGAGCATTGCAAAATAAATGCTTGCCCTGATACCAAAACCCGCGAAACAGCGGGTTGTCCACCATATATATTATTGCGCCGCGTCCTTTTTCTTCCACGGCAAATACCATAGTGTTTTTCATGGACGATTTGGCTTGCTCGCCGACAAAGCCATAGTACGTGAGTGAGTCTTTGAGCGTGCCCACATTCCAGGCGTTTTTGAGCCAAGGGTAGGCTTGTGTGCTGGTTTTGAGAGAGAAATAGACATTATCGTTGGACAGACCGAAGGCCAACGGATGTGAGGCGTCTATGGCTACTTTAAAAATAGCACCCGGAATGTCATTGCTGGCCGCCTGGCGGTCTTGTTCGGCGTAGGGTTGCAAACGGTTTTCCAGCAGGGCAGCCTCCTGTGCTTTTTCAGCTTTACTTTTGGCATCGGCACTTTCGTAGCGCGCCAGAGCAAAGTTGCTGCGGTCTTGAAAGGCGTACAAGGCACTACCCAGGGCAATGATGCGCCCGCCCCGGTTGGCCCACTGGCTGAGCTTGCTAGCAGTGGCGTCGTCGAGGGAGTAGTTGCCTTCCGGAAAGATGAGTGTATTGTAGTCCGAAAGGTCGAAGCTGGAGAGTTGGCTGGCGGGTAGAGCCATGAAGGGCAAGTTTAGCTCCTGCTCCAGGAAGTGCCACACCTGACCGAAGGAATTGTTGTATGTGCCTTCGCCAGACAACACGGCAATGCGAGGCTGAGCTACCATGGGAAAATTAGGTGAGCCAAAATCTGCACCTTTCTCGGCCATACCGGTTTTTACTGGGTAGATGCGAATGTGATATTGGCCAACAGTTTGGGCTATCAGAGCATCCAGTGCTTCAATCAGGTGGCGATTATCGGCTCGGGTAATGACGATGGCTCCCGCTGGATAATCGCGCCCTTCTGTGCGAAAAGCTTGGTTGGCAAAGCGCGCCTTGACACCCTGGCGCAGGAGGTCGGCTAAGAAGCGGGCGTCTTCCAGCGATTCCCTGAGCACCACGTAGGCATAGGGCTTGTCTTGGCCAGATAGCAGCTGGGACGCCGGCATTTCAAAAGAGAACTTGGGATCCATGCGCTGGCGCACGGCACAAGCCTCCAGCCCGTAGGCGTAGGGTAGCGCCCAGGCGGTGATGTCGTAGGTCAGCGAGTCAGCCAACTGGGTTTGGGGTTCCAGTAAGATTTGCGCTAGCATGCCCGCTGGCTGATAGGCGCTCACAAGCAGGTCATTTTCCTCCACAGTAAATTCGGTTTCTACCCCCTTTCGATAGTCGAAACCCTTGACAGTGAGTTTCTTGCCAACTTTGCCGTATTGGATGCCATTGCGCTCTATCAACTCTATGAAAGCCCTGAGCCGCCCTGGTGGATTGGCTGCTCTGACGATGAAAGCTTTGTATGGGCCAGGCGGATTCTGACGGTTGCGCTCGAAGAATACCTGGAAGTTTTTGATCAGGTCGTCGGCGTGCCTAGAAGCGACCTCCACGGTAGAAAGCGCCGTAGTTTGGTGGTGGGTCACGCGGTCAAACAGGGTGAGCGTATCGCCATTTTCGATGAGGAGCGCACGACCAGCGCCAATGCCGCCCTGCTCGTAGGTCATGCCAATGCTGCCCATGTAGGTAGGGTAAGTATCGCCGTAGCTGGGGTAGAGCAAGTCGAAGCGCTCTTTGGTAAAGTAAAGCCAGCCCTCGCGGTCGAAGTAGCGGGCGTGGTTTTGGCCAATAGTGACCTGGAAGCGCCGCTGCCAGTCAGTGATGTAGGTATGATAAGGCTCGGCGGCTGGCGCAAAGTAGTATGGCTCGTTGGGGCCTTGCTCGTGTATGTCGGCAAATACGTGCGGCAACCACTGGTGGTAAAACCTGACGCGCTGACGGGATTCGGGCTGGGTTTGCCAGACCCAGTCGCGGTTGAGGTCAAACAGATAGTGATTGACCCTGCCGCCAGGCCAAGGCTCGCGGTGCTCACGGGCGCTAGGGCGCGGGTCGGGTATGCGGGGCGATACATCGCGGTACCAGTGCGTGTAGCGCGAGTAGCCGTCAGGATTGAGTGAGGGGTCTAATAAAACAATGGTGTTGCGGAGCCACTGCTGGGTACGGGTATTGGCGGGGTTAGCTAGTTCATAAATGACGCCCATAGAACTTTCGGAGCCAGCAGCCTCGTTGCCATGCACACTAAAGCCCAGCCCTACAATAACGCGATCGAGGCTGGGATCGGGACGGCCTTCAGCCATGCCTGCGCGGCGCAGGTGGTTGAGTCGGATGTCTTCCAACTGTGTCAGGTTTTCTGGCGCAGACACTGCGGCCACTATTAATGGCCTGCCTTGGGCAGTAGTACCGTAAGGTATCAGTTTTACGTTAGGGCTGTTAGCTGCTATGTGCTCAAAGTAGCTTACCAGTACGTGGTGAGGGGTAAACTGCTCGCCCAGGCGATGAGGCAGAAAGGCATCGGGACTTTTCAGTTGGCCAAGAGCCAGTGAGGGCAGCAGCCAACCCAAGGCCAGGAGGAAGCGTTGCATCATAAAAAGCAGCATTTTGCAGCAAAGATAGAAAATGCCCGTTGCCACCGCTCAAAAATGAAAGAAGAACAGGGCTGCTACATAGATGGTGTTGAGGAGGCAAGTCAAGACTTTGAGCAGGGCTACAAGCACCAACAATACGATAAAACAAAGCATTACATTCCTTCGTAATCCAAAGCTTTTTATAGAAAACCAGAGGCGATATACGCAACTTTTTTGCAGAAAAAACTTGAAAAAAGAGAGCCTTAGAAGTACGTCGCCAAAAGTCTATGCTTCGTTTAACGCCGCGTAATCCAGCTATCTTTGTTTGGCCAATGGGGGGGCTTAGCCTTGACGCGGCTACAAAAACCCTCTTCACTAAGCATAAGAAGTTTTTTGCATGCTAGGTTTTCCGACAGCTCTCGGCAGCATAAATTGAGAATGCCATTTTTCAGATTCTTCTGTAACCTTTACCTTTGTTTGCTTGTTATACCCCCCTTACTCGACTGCCATGGCCAAGAAGAAAATTGTTGCAGCCCCCGTGCCCGAAATACTAGATAAGAGCGCGTTCAAAAGCAAGATATTCATCAAAGGCGCGCGCGCCAACAATCTCAAAAATATTGACCTGGAAATTCCCAAAAACCAGTTGGTGGTAGTCACTGGCGTATCTGGCTCGGGCAAGTCGTCTATTACCATGGACACCCTCTATGCCGAAGGCCAGCGCCGCTATGTGGAGAGTTTGTCGGCGTACGCCCGGCAGTTTCTCATGCGCATGAAGAAACCCGAGGTGGACTACATCAAGGGCATCTGTCCGGCCATTGCCATAGAGCAGCGCGTGAGCACGGCCAATGCCCGCTCTACGGTGGGGACGCTTACCGAAATCTACGATTACCTGCGGCTACTGTACGCTCGTATTGGAAAAACCTACTCGCCCATATCAGGGCAAGTAGTAAAAAAACACGAAGTGAGCGATGTGACAGATTTCATACAGTCCTTTCCTGAGAGCACTCGTGTACAACTTTTCATTCCTCTACCTTATAAGTATGGTGATCGCTTGCTGCGCGCCGAACTTGAACTGCTCCTCCAAAAAGGCTATACCCGCCTTTGGAAAGCCAACGAGCTGCTCTACATCCAGGATGTACTGGATAGCAATGAATCTTGGCTACAACACAAACTGAAGGACATTGAGGATAAAGCCGGCTTCCGCATTCTGGTGGACCGATTCGTCGTAAGCCATGACAACCCCGAAAACCTCCAACGCATAGCCGACTCAGTGCAGACTGCCTTCTATGAAAGCGAGGGCGAGTGCATGGTAGCGCCAGAGGGTGTACCACCGCGGGAGTTCAATAACAGGTTTGAACTGGACGGCATGACCTTCCCAGAGCCTACGCCCCAACTTTTCAACTTCAACAACCCTTTTGGCGCATGTCCATTATGTGAGGGCTTCAGCCTCGTTATGGGCATTGACGAAGACAAGGTCATCCCCGACAAAACCCTCTCCGTATATCAGGGTGCCATTGCCTGTTGGAGAGGCGAAAAACACGGCCAATGGCTGGAGCATTTTCTTTCGGTAGCGCATCACTTTGACTTTCCGGTGCACCGGCCCTATCAAGAGCTCAGCAAGGAGCAAAAAAAACTCCTTTGGGAGGGGAATGCCCACTTCGACGGCATCTATGCTTTTTTTGACGACTTGGAGCGCAACGCCTACAAAATCCAGAACCGCGTAATGCTGGCGCGCTACCGGGGCCGCACCCAATGTCGTGCTTGCGACGGTGGGCGCTTGCGCAAGGAGGCTACTTATGTAAAAATCGGGGGCAAAGCCATCACCGAACTCACCGTGATGCCCATTAGCGAACTACCGGAGTTTTTCGCCAATCTCTCGCTTAGTGATTTTGACCAACAGGTAGGCAAGCGCCTGCTGCTGGAAATCAACAAGCGCCTGCGCTTCATGAATGAGTTGGGGCTCGGCTACCTCACCCTCAACCGGCTTTCGTCCACCCTCAGCGGTGGCGAAATCCAGCGCATACACCTCACGCGCACTCTAGGCAGCAACCTCACCAGCTCCATGTATCTACTGGACGAACCCAGCGTAGGCCTCCACCCCCGCGACACTGGCCGCCTCATCAAGGTGCTGCAATCTCTGCGCGACTTGGGCAATACCGTGGTGGTGGTTGAGCACGAGGAGGACGTTATTCGCCAAAGTGACTATCTAGTGGACATCGGGCCGTACGCCGGCATACATGGTGGCCAGGTGGTATTTGCCGGGCCTTTTGCCCGTATTTACGAGCAAGCGCACGATAGCCTTACCACACAGTACATGAGTGGTCGTATGCGCATCGAAGTACCTGCAGTACGCCGCAAACCCACCGACTTCATCATCATCAGAGGCGCACGGCAGCACAACCTCAAAAACATAGACGTGCGCATACCCGTGCATGCCCTCACGGTGGTGTCGGGGGTGTCGGGGTCGGGCAAAACCACTCTGGTACGCGACGTCTTCTACCCTGCCCTTTTGCGCCAAATGGGCCACACCCCCAAAAAAACGCCTGGCTTATACACTGCGCTGGAAGGTGCCTGGAAAAAACTCACCCATGTAGAAATGGTAAACCAAAGCCCCATCGGCAAGTCTTCGCGCTCCAACCCAGTCACCTACGTCAAGGCCTACGATGCTATCCGCGATCTCATGGCTGCGCAGCAACTGTCCAAGATCCGGGGCTACAAGCCCAAGCACTTCTCTTTTAACGTAGAGGGCGGGCGCTGTGAAACCTGCAAAGGCGAGGGCGAAATCACTGTAGAAATGCAGTTTCTTGCCGACGTACATCTGGAGTGCGAGGAGTGCCGAGGCCGCCGCTTCAAGGATGAAGTGCTTGAGGTGCAATACCAAGGCAAAAACATATACGAAATACTAGATCTGACGGTAGAAGAGGCGCTGGAGTTCTTTAGGCATGCCAAAGAAATAGCACCTAAACTCAAGCCGCTGGCCGATGTAGGGCTGGGATATGTAAAACTTGGCCAATCGTCGAGCACCCTGTCTGGAGGCGAGGCGCAGCGCGTCAAGCTGGCTTCCTTTCTGGGTAAAGAGCGTAGTGACGAACGCATCCTGTTCATCTTTGACGAACCCACTACTGGCCTGCACTTTCACGATATTCGCAAATTGCTCGATGCGCTCAATGCCCTTGTGGAACGCGGCCACACGGTACTGGTGGTGGAGCACAACCTGGAGGTGATCAAATGTGCCGACTGGGTAATTGACCTCGGCCCGGAAGGAGGTGGTGCTGGCGGCTATCTCCTATTTGAAGGCCAACCAGAAGACCTTGCACAAGTAGAGGGGTCTTACACGGGGCGGTATTTGAGGGAGAAGCTGGGGGTATAGGGTAGGGGGCTTTATACCATTGCTGGCAAGGCAGTTTTCATGCCAACTTCATGCGGGGGTAGTGCAAGGCTGTGCTGGTGCTGGTTCGCACGGAGGAGGCAAAAGCTGCAAAGGCTGCCCGTTAGTACTACATCTACTCTCCGACAAACTTATATCCCACCCCGCGAACCGAGAGAAAAAACTGCGGATTGGCCGGATCTTCCTCAAAGTATTTGCGAAAAGCAAGGATGAAATTGTCAATGGTGCGCGTGGACGGGAACACGTCATATCCCCATACGGTAGAGAGGATGTACTGGCGCGATACTACCTCATTTTTGCGGTCTATGAGCAGCTTGAGTAGCATGGCCTCTTTTTTGGTGAGGGTGAAGTGCCCCTTTCGTCCCCAGGCTTCAAAAGTGGCAAAATTGACCCGATTATTGCCAAATGTCACTATTTCTGCAGCGAGCTCTGTGCTTTTGTGGGCGCGGCGCACCAGGTTGTGCACCCGCAGTAGCAGCTCCTCCAGGACAAAAGGCTTGGTGAGGTAGTCATCGGCGCCGAGTTTGAGGCCGGTCACACGGTCCATGGCGCTGTCTTTGGCTGTGAGGAAGAGGATGGGCACTTCGCGGTCGGCGAGGCGTACTTGTTCACAAATTTCAAAGCCGCTGATTTCGGGCAGCATTACGTCGAGCAGGAGGAGGTCAAAGCGCTGCTCTTGTACCAGTTGCATGGCCTCGCGCCCGCTGCTGGTGGCCACTACCTCGTAGTGTTCGAGTTCCAGGTTCAGTTTTACTGCCTCCCGGATGCTTTCTTCGTCTTCTACCAGTAAGATTCGGTGCATATGGATTCAAGATTTTGGCCAAGGCAAATCTATGCGAAAAATCGTTCCTGCCGGCTGGTTGTCCATTATGACGATGTGGCCTCCGTGCGCTTTTACCATCTGATACACGATGTACAAACCCAGGCCGGTACCTTTGGTTCGGCGGGTTTCTTCATTGCCAATGCGATAAAAACGGGCAAATACTTTAGCGCGCTCGCGCTCTGGTATGCCGATGCCCTGGTCGGCTACCTCCAGGCGCAGGCCGATTTCGGTGCGGGTCATGCGCACCTGGATGCGGGCTGGTTCTGGAGAGTATTTCACGGCGTTTTCCAGAAGGTTGAGTACTACCGAAGTCATACCGGAGCGGTCGCCGGAGTAAGTTGGTAACTCGTTGGCTACCTCAAGGGCGAGTTGCGCCTGCGGGTATTTGCTCTGAAACTGCGTGGTGATTTCTTCCAGGAAGGTTTGCCATTGTATTGGTTCGAGATGCAGTTGATAGGCGGTGTCCAACTTAGCCGAGAGTAGCAGGTCGTTCACTAGGTTTTTGAGCCGCTGGGTTTCGCGCAGGGCATTGTTGAGTAGGCTGATACTTTGCTCGCGCGTAAGTTCTCGCTTTAGTTGGGTTTCCAGTGCTAGTTGTATGCCTGACAGGGGCGATTTCAATTCGTGCGTGATGGAGAGCAAGAAGTTGCGCCGCTGCCGCGAGGCATTTACCTCATTCCAGTACCCTCGATTGATGAACCAGATACCCAAAAGCAAGCTGAGAAAAAAGAAAATGCTCTCGCCCACGATCATGGTATTTTGCCGGATGTAGCGCTGGCGAAGCTCGGCATAAAAATCAGATTGGAAAAACGCTTCCTTGGAGCTCACCAGTTTTTGGGCCAACGCATTCTGGTAGTGCCACTCCAACCGGCTGTGGAAGGCATCCTGGTTTTTGCGATATAACAGCACCGACCACCATAGTACTGCCGCCATGATGTAGATGATAACCCCCAGAGATAATGCTCGCAGCCGGATGTCCTGTTTCATTCTGCAGTAGATTTGGCGCGTTTGTTTGTGCCGGAGCGCTGTTTTTTCTGTGGCGGTTTTGGTGCGGTGGTGGTTGCCTTCTCCGAGGTGGCTTTATTGCGGTACGCGGCAGGCTTTTTGGTTAGTATCACCACGGCCAGCGGTGGCAGGGTGAGTATCAGGCTGTAGGGGCGCTCGTGCTTGGGTTCCTTTAGGGCTTTCAACTTGCCGTTGACGTACTGCCCAGTGCCGCCGTATTCTGGAGCATCGCTATTGAGGATCTCTTCCCATGTGCCACTTTCTGGGGCTCCCACTACGTATGCGTACCTGGGTACGGGGGTGAAGTTGAGCGCGACGAGGACGGGCGCGTCTGTTGTATTGCCTTTTCGCAGATAAACCAACACGCTGTTGAGGTAGTCCTTGTGGTCAATCCATTCAAAGCCTTCTGGCGAGAACTGGCGGCGATACAAGGCCGGCATACTCGTGTAAAGGTGGTTGAGCCTCTGCACCCAGCGCTGCACGCCCTGGTGCAGGGGGTGGTCCACCAAGTGCCACTGAATGCCTTTTTCGATGCTCCACTCGGTAGTTTGGCCAAACTCTCCGCCCATGAACAGAAGTTTGCTTCCAGGGTGCGTCCACATGTAGCCAAAGAGCAGGCGCAAGCTGGCAAAGCGCTGCCACTGGTCGCCGGGCATGCGGTCTATAAGCGGCCCTTTGCCGTGCACTACTTCGTCGTGCGAGAGCGGCAGCATGAAGTGCTCGCTGAACGCATATACAATGCTGAAGGTGATGGTATTGTGATGATGCCGGCGAAACAGTGGATCTATCATAAAATACTTGAGCGTATCGTGCATCCAGCCCATCATCCACTTTTGGCCGAAGCCCAAGCCGCCCTCCCACACCGGATGCGACACCCCCGGCCAAGCGGTGGACTCTTCGGCAATGGTCATAGCATCGGGATACTCGCGGTAAACCGTGTCGTTAAATTCCTTGAGGAAGGAGATAGCCTCCAGATTTTCCTTTCCGCCTAAGTGATTGGGCAGCCACTGGCCCTCCTTACGTGAGTAGTCTAGGTATAGCATGGAGGCTACAGCGTCCACGCGCAAGCCATCGGCATGGTACAAGTCCAGCCAAAACAGTGCATTGGAGATCAGGAAGGAACGCACCTCGTAGCGGTCATAATTGAAGATGGCACTTTTCCAATCAGGGTGAAAGCCCTTACGGGGGTCGGCGTGGTCGTAAAGGTGCGTACCGTCGAAATCAGCCAGGCCATGCGCGTCGTTGGGAAAGTGCGAAGGCACCCAATCCAGGATTACCCCGATACCAGCCTGGTGCAGGGCGTCTATGAGGTGCATGAAGTCTTGTGGGGTGCCATATCGGCTGGTAGGGGCATAGTAGCCGGTGATTTGGTATCCCCAGGATGGAAAGTACGGATGCTCCATGACAGGCAAAAACTCTACGTGTGTAAAGCCCATGGCCTTGACATAGGCCGGTAGTTTTTCGGCCATCTGGCGATAGCTTAGTGATTCAAACCCGCCTTTTTGCTTCATCCAGGAGCCAAGATGCACCTCATACACGGCAAAGGGCTGCTCCAGGCCGGCATTTTGGTAGCGATGCTTGAGCCAGGCTTCGTCTTGCCAGTTGTAGTCCCAGTCCCACACCACGGTGGCTGTGTTGGGCGGTATTTCAAAAAACTTGCCGTAAGGGTCTGCTTTTTCGAGGCGGCGGCCATCGTAGGCCGTAATGCGGTATTTGTACAAGTCGCCTTTTTTTACACTTGGAATGAAGCCTTCCCAGATGCCGGAGCCGTCGAGGCGAGGCGCCAAGGGGTGTACTGCAGGGTTCCAGTTATTAAAACTGCCAATGACGGAGACGTTGCGGGCGTTGGGCGCCCACACGCCAAAGTAAGCGCCAGGCTGGCCTTCGAGTTCCAGCAGGTGGCTGCCCAGTTTGCGATAGATGCGGAAGTGTTTGCCCGCCCGGAACAGGCTGACGTCAAAGTCAGTAAGCAAGCTGTGGGAAATTACCTTCGTCATGAGCGCAGGATATGTGGGTATGCAAATATACTACGTGTGTGAATGATCTCTATCCACGTTTGATGCGGCGCGGCGGCTTGGCACTTTTCCACTCTGGGAAGAACGACTGGCGATACACATTGCGGGCAGTGTCCATGTAAGTGAGTACCACCTCGAAGTCGGGCAGCATGCGGTCTTTGCCCACTACTTCCATCATCAGGCCATACACTTTGCCTGTGGCTAACTCATGGCCGGCCAGAGCGTTTTTTACCACGATGTTTTTGCTGCCTTTGATTTGGCTGCTCAGCAGGGTCACAGTTTCGCGGGTGTTGTGTATGCGCAGGATGGCATCGCGGCCCAGCGGGGCAATTTGAAAAGAGTGAAACGCAATGTGCAGGGGCTGTGCAGGCGAATGTCGCTGCTTGGGGCGCTTGTTGCTGGCGGTTAAAAACGGCAACGATAGCAGCAAAGTCCCCGTAGCGCCGATGATACCCCACTCTATCCAGCCAAAATCAGCCGTTTGCGTCTGTACCCACTGCCATGCTTGCTCCAGGTGTTCCATCTCGTACAGGCCATTATTCAGTGCGCTGCAAGGTAGCACAAATTTTTGCTTTATCGCAACTCCTGCGGCAGATATAATCAGCGCAAGGCCGTCAGGCCTATGCCACTCCTTCTGAAACCATTTGGCCGCACACAGTGCTGTTGTTTACACACATGGTCCTATAGCTCTGACAACGTGCGATCTACAACAGCCAGATAGTGTGGCAGCCACGTGCAAGTCATTGCCACGATAGCTTGGCTGCAGCCGAAGAGATAGTATTTTTTGACTCGCCCCAAAACTCTGCCGCCTTTTTTGCGTTGTCTTGTTAGAACCAATCTAAATAGATAGATATGGAACCCACCATTGCCAAAAGCCCGGTGATGCTCTACACTGAAGAAACACCCAATCCGGAGTCACTCAAGTTTGTGACCAACCGTATGTTGTACCGCGGCACTGCTGACTTCCGCGAGGAAGCGCTGGCCAGGGAGTGGTCGCCACTGGCCTCGGCGCTTTTCGATATGCCTTTCGTCAAAGGTGTGTATATCACCAACAACTTCGTGACAGTAACCAAGCAAATGAACTACGATTGGGCCGATATCATGCTCAAGATCAAAGAGTTCATTAAAAATTACATCGCCGAAGGGCAAGTTGTTGTTCACGAAGGTTTTACCGAGGCCATGGCTGCTCTCGAAGCAGAGCGTGATGCTGCAGGCCACAACTATGCTGAGGAGGACGCCGAACTAGTCAAGCGCATCCGCGACCTCATAGATACTTACGTAAAACCTGCCGTAGAAATGGACGGCGGCAACATTGAGTTCAAATCCTTTCGCAACGGGGTGGTCACCGTCATCTTACAAGGCTCGTGCAGTGGCTGCCCATCCAGCACAGTCACGCTCAAAGCCGGGATTGAGGGCATGCTCACGCGCATGATTCCCGAAGTCAAGGAAGTGGTGTCGGAAATGGGTTGATTTTTATACATAACGATTGAACACCCATTGCTGGCCGCTCCGGGTTTTCTGGGGCGGCCTCAGCATTTGCGGGCTAATCGAGTAGTGCAGCCTGGTTCACAGCTCTATTTCCCAAAGGCCCGGAGCAGGAAAATGGTACAAGCTTTTCTATAATTGCATACCTTTGCGCGCTAATCATTTACCAGCCACTCGACTATTCTGATGGAATCCAGACTTATTCGTTCTGCGCTCGTCTCAGTGTATTATAAGGACGGCCTCGACCCCATCTTGCACGAACTATATCGCCTGGGCGTGGCCCTGTACTCCACTGGGGGTACTTTTCAATACATTCAATCGCTGGGGCTGCCAGCTACCCCGGTAGAAGACATCACCGGCTACCCCTCCATACTGGATGGCCGCGTCAAAACCCTGCACCCAGCTGTATTTGGCGGCATACTGGCCCGACGTGAGCCAGCCCATCTCGAGCAACTGGAGAGCTACCACCTGCCAGAAATTGACCTTGTCATTGTGGACTTGTACCCTTTTGAGGAAACTGTGGCCGGCAGTGCCTCTGAGGAAGAAATCATTGAAAAAATTGATATCGGCGGTATATCGCTCATCCGCGCAGCAGCCAAGAACTACCAGAGCGTAGCGGTAGTGCCCTCGCGCCAGGAATACGCCTTGTTTATGGAAATGCTGCGCGAAACCCAAGGTCGGCTGACCCTCGAACACCGCCGCGAACTGGCACGCCGTGCTTTTAAGGTCTCTTCCAACTACGACATTGCCATTTTCAACTACTTCAACGAAGGCGTGGCCGACATTGCATTCAAGTATAGCATTCATCGCTCCGATATCCTGCGCTACGGCGAAAACCCACATCAAAACGGCGTTTTCTTTGGCGATTTTGAACAGATCTTTGATAAACTGAGCGGCAAGGCCATTTCTTACAACAACCTGTTGGACATAGACGCCGCCGTGCAAATCATGCGCGAACTGCGCAATGCCGAGCCAGCCTTTGCTATCCTCAAGCACACCAACACTTGCGGCCTGGCTGTACGCCCCACGCTGCTCGAAGCCTGGCAGACGGCTCTGGCCTGTGACCCCACCTCCGCTTTTGGCGGCATTTTCATCTGCAATCGCCCAGTGGACGCTCCCACCGCTGCCGAAATTGACAAACTTTTCTATGAGGTGCTCATCGCGCCTGGCTTCGACGACGATGCTCTGGAACTGCTCCAGGCCAAAAAAAACCGCATCTTGCTGCGCATCAAAGACTACTTCGTACGTCCGCGCAGTTTCCGCAGCCTGCTCAATGGCGTAGTGGAGCAAGACACCGACCTGCGCATAGAAAGCGCCGACGACTACCAAGTGGCTACCCTGCGCGCGCCCACACCCCAGGAAGTGGGCGACCTCCTCTTTGCTGGTATTGCTGTGAAGCACCTCAAGAGCAATGCCATTGCTCTGGTAAAAAACAAGCAACTCGTTGGCATGGGCTGTGGCCAGCCTTCTCGGGTGGACGCTCTGCGCCAAGCCATTGCCAAGGCGCGCGCTTTTGGCTTTGACTTACAAGGCGCAGTGATGGCCTCAGACGCTTTCTTCCCCTTCCCCGACTGTGTAGAAATTGCCGATCAGGCCGGCATCACGGCGGTGGTACAGCCCGGAGGTTCCATCAAAGACCAGGAAAGCATTGACTACTGCAACGCCCACAACATGGCTATGGTGCTCACAGGCATACGCCATTTTAGGCATTGAAGCGCCGAAAGTTTAACATCGCATTAAGTTACTCCTTTCGTTTGCCACGTCTTCATACACGTAAGCACCACGCTGCGGTTCTTATCCATACTCGAAAAGTACCACGTTATGGTGAACAACCTGGTCATTGACATTGGCAACAGCCGCACCAAAGCTGCGATCTTCCGGCAAGGCGCCCTGCTGGAGCGCTTTATATGGGAAGCATGCTCAGAGGAGCATGTTTTGGCAGCGCTGGCCAACCATTCGGTACAGAACGTCATCTTATCAGTAGTGGGCCCTGCGCTGGATGAAAACTTCAAACGATGGTTGGCACAGCAGGTTGATGTGCTACTGGAGTTGGACCATCGCACGCCCCTGCCCTTTCGCAATGCCTATGCCACGCCGCATACGCTGGGCAAAGACCGACTAGCAGCCGTGGCGGGTGCCTGGGCGCGCTTTCCAAAGCAAAACTGCCTGGTTATTGATGCCGGTACCTGCATTACCTACGATGTGCTCACGGCAGAAGGCGTATATCTGGGGGGCAATATTTCACCAGGCATCCAGATGCGCTTCAAAGCTATGCACACCTTCACGGCCAGCCTACCACTGGTAGAAGCCCGTGAAGCAGACCAACTCATAGGCCAGAGCACTGAGACAGCCATACGCTATGGCGTCCTGTGGGGCATACTGTGGGAAGTAGAAGGCATGATAGCTACTGCGCAAAACCAATGGCCACACCTTAACGTACTTTTAACCGGCGGCGACTGCGTTTATTTTGAGAAAAATCTGAAAACCCGCATCTTTGCGCACTCTGATTTAGTGCTCGAAGGGCTGAATAAAATTTTGGAGTATCATGTTCAACACCCGTAATATCGCGATTGGCCTTGCAGTGCTGGGGCTTTGCCTTGGCCAAGTACTGCTTGCCCAGAATGCGGATTTGCAGCCCAAGAGCAATTCGCCTTACTCTCGCTTTGGCCTGGGCGACCCAGCCGCACTACCCCTTACTGCCCCAAATGCCATGGCCGGTTTGAGCGCCGCCTTTCATGACCCCTTCTTTATGAACATGGTCAATCCGGCTGCTCTTGGCCACCTAGCCACCACCGACTTCGAAACCGGCCTCTTTGCTAAATACAGCCGCCTGAGCGATGGTAATAATGCCGATAACCTCTGGAGTGGCAACCTTAATTACCTCGCTCTCGGCTTCCCGTTGATCAATCCCATTAACCGGACTTTGGACAAAAAATCCAATGACCTGGGGCTGGGTATGGGCCTGGTGCTCCAGCCCTTCACTACTATGGGCTACGACCTCAGCACCGAGCAAACCTTTCCTGAAGTAGGCACAGCCCGTACTACGTTCAAAGGCAACGGTGGCACCTACCGGTTCATGTGGGGCAATGCCATCCGTTACAAACGCCTTGCTGCCGGCATCAATATCGGCTACCTCTTTGGCAAGCTCTCCTACAACCGCACCGTAGAGTTTGCTGACATTGGCCCCACCTCCTACTATACCATCTACGTGGACGAACAGAGCGTAAGCAGCTTTCAGTGGAATGCCGGCGCTATATGGACGACGCCCTTGCACAAAAGAGCAGAGAGTAGCAACCGCTCCCTGCGAGAGAAAAACCTAATCATCGGTTTGTATGGCAACTCTGCCACGGCCTTGCGCACTAATGACAGCCGCCTTTACGTGCGCGACAACCAAGCCTACAACGCTACTGACACCCTCGTGTTTGAGAATAATATCCGCAGCACTGGTGTGCTGCCCGGCGAGTACGTCGTAGGCATAACTTACGACCACACAGGCAAGCTGAAACTGGGTATCGAATATGGTGTCGGCTTGTGGAGCCAATATCGCAATCCGCTGCGCAATGAGCAATTGGCCGATACGCGTCGTATAGCCCTTGGGCTGGAGTACACTCCCGACCTTTACTCCTACAACAACTACTGGCAGCGGGTGCGCTATCGGGCGGGAGCCTACTATCGTGCCGACCCCCGCACCATCAATGGCAACCAACTCTCCGACCTGGGCCTTAGTCTTGGTATGGGGCTCCCCGTCATTTTGCCCCGTCAGCAAACCTCATTCATTAACCTTACGTTAGAGGGCGGAAGCCTCGGCACAGCGCAAGCCCTCCGCGAAACGTATATAAGAATGACGCTTGGTTTCACGTTAAATGACAACTCTTGGTTTTTTAAACGCAAATTCAACTAAAAAAACTATGAAAATCCTGCGCAACCTGTCCTTTGCTTGTTTGTTCGTTGGCTTCACCTGGACTTACGCCGCCGGCCAATGCGAAACCTGGGTAAATTCTCCCAAGAAAGAGGATGCCGAAAACGCCCATGTCAACTACCGTCAGTATCTGAAAGGTAAAGAAGTGGCCGACCTCGAAAAAATGGACCCGGAGAACTTTCAGATTGCCTTCAACGAGTGGCAAAAAGCCTACTCTATAGCACCTGCCGCCGACGGCCAGCGTGCCAGCCACTATCAGGATGGCCGTAGCCTGTATCGCGCCATGTACAATAAGGCTACTGACCCAGCCAAGAAAAAGGAGTACGCCGAAATCATCATGCGCTTGTATGATGAGCAGATCAAGTGCTATAAAAACGAAGCTTTTTTGTTGGGCCGAAAAGGATGGGATATGTTTTACATGCCCGAGTACGGCCGTACCCAGGCTACTCTTGACGTCCTCAAGCGCTCGCTGGAGTTGGCCGGTAACAACGCCGAGTATATCATTTTTGACCCCATCTTCGAGATGATGGTACAACAATTCCAGGCTGGCGACATGAGCAAGGCAGAAGCCCAGGCTCTCCACCAAAAGTCCATGGAGGTCATTGACTACAACATTGAGAAGAACGCCCGCCTCAAACAATACTACGAAACCACCAAGCTGCGTGTAGAGTCCATATTCTCTGCCATTGAAGAAGAAGTTTTCGACTGCGCCTACTTCAAAGACAAACTGGTGCCCAAGTACCGCGAAAACCCCGAAGATCATGAAGTAATTCGCTATATCTACAACAAACTGCGCCAGCAAGGCTGCGACGAAAACGAGCCAATCATGCAGGAACTGAAGGCTAAGTACGTAGTCATTGCCTCTGCTATCAACGATAGCCTCCGCCAGAGCTACTATGCTGAAAACCCTGCTGTGCACGCCAAAGACCTCTACGACAATGGCGAGTATAGCAAAGCCATTGAAAAATATCGCGAGGCTGCTGACAAAGAATCTGACAACAGTAAGAAAGCAGAATACTACCTGGCCATTGCTTCCATTTATTTCCGCAAACTTTCGCAGTACTCAGCTGCACGCGACAACGCACTACGGGCTGCCAACTTGCGCAAGGGCTGGGGGCAACCCTACCTGCTCATCGGCGATATGTACGCCACCTCGGCCCGTACCTGTGGTAGCGATGGCTACTCGCGTGGATTGGCTGTGTTGGCTGCTATTGACAAGTACGCCCAGGCCCGTAACGTGGACAGCAGCGTAGCCGACGAAGCCAACCGCCGCATTGGCCGCATCAGCGGCGCAGTGCCCAGCGGTGAGGACATTCACCTGCGTGGTAAGGCTGGCAAAACAGATGTAGTACCCTGCTGGATTGGCGAAACTGTAAGGCTGCCGAATCTGTAGTATATGCCGCTGTACAAGAGGAGGCCATCTCACACACTGTAGAAAGACGACCTCCTCTTGTGCTTGTCATTGATTTTGCGTACTTTAAAAAACCAAACAACATGCTTGCGAAAACGCTTCGGGTTGCGTGGCTTTTAAGCCTCCTGGCAGGCATAGCTGCGGCAGCTTGCTCGCCCAAAACTGGACAGAAAACCGCTGATGCGCCAACCAAAGAGCAACCCACCAAGCCTGCCCCCCCAACTACCCCCGCCTCAGACAAGCTCAGCCCCTGTGCCAACTTCGACAACGCGCCCAGCAAGGACGATGCCACCACGCATTACGTCCTATACCGTGACTTTTTGAAGGCCGGCGACTGGAACCAAGCTTTCGACTATTGGAAGAAAGTCTTTGCTGTAGCCCCTGCCGCCGATGGTAAGCGCAATACGCTCTACATGGACGGCATCCGCTTTTATGAGCATTTTTATAGCCAAAGTAAAGACTCGCTCCAAAAAGAGGGCTACATAGACCGCATTTTTGAGCTGTATCGTGGTGTGGATAGTTGCTTCTACGACGGAGGGTTTGCTACCGCCCGCAAGGCCTTTGACCTGTTTTACAAATATCCGCACCGAGCCTCCAAAGAGGAAGTCTTCCGCCTCTTTGAATCTGCCATCAAGCAAGACGGCGATAAAATCCGCGATTTCATTATCAACCCCTTCACTGCCCTACTTGTAGAAATGCACGAGGATGGCAAGGTAAGCGATGCTGATGCCCGCAAGTACGATCGCATCATCCGCGACACCATTGCTAAAGGCCTGGCTAACTGCAAAGATAAGGACTGTGAGCGCTGGAAAGTCATACAGGATTACGCTCCGGCTCGCCTCGAGTATTTTGAAACGGTAAAAGGCTTCTACGACTGTGCCTACTACAAAGCTAAGTACTACGGGGAGTTTGAAGCCAACCCAGATGACTGCGACATCATTCGCAACGTCTTCAGTTACTTGCGCTGGGCTGGCTGCTCTGAAAACGACGCCCAAATGGCTTCACTGATCAAAAAAGGCAACGAACTGTGCGTGGAGCGCGAACGCGGCCCAGCTGCCGTGGCCTATGAGTGCCTGCGCAATGCCGACTACCGCTGCGCCATTGAAGGGCTGACTAAGGCCGCCAATGAAACCAATGACCCCGTGCAAAAGGGCAACTACCTGCTCACAGTAGGCAAAATTTACTATGCGCATCTCAAGAACTACCCACGTGCGCGCCAGTCTTTCCTGCAAGCAGCCGAAGCCCGTAGCGGCTGGGGCGAGCCTTACCTTTGGATTGGCCGCCTGTATGCCTCTAGCGGCCCATTGTGTGGTCCTGGTAGGGGCTGGGACAGCCAAATCGTAGTGTGGCCAGCCATTGACAAATGGGAGCATGCTAAGCGCATAGACCCCTCTGCCGCCCGCGAAGCCAACAAGTGGATTGCCCAATACGAACAATATATGCCCGACCGCTCGGAGGTGTTCTCCCGACTACTCAAAGATGGCGACCCCTTCTTTGTAGGCTGTTGGATACAAGAACGCACCACGGTGCGCTCGGCCAAAACCCAGTAACTGCGGTATGTTCCAGCATTTCATCGAACCCTTTGGCGCATTTCAAAAGCACGTGCTCCAAAGCCCGGATGGCAGGCAACGCCTGGCTGTAGTGCCTGACTACGGTGCTCATTTGCTTGAGTTGCAACTGCATGGTACGCCCGTACTGGATGGATACGCCACCCCCGATGAAATGCTGGAAGGCCGCTACGGTAAGAACATCATACTGTATCCGTTTCCCAACCGCCTTAAGGAGGGCAAATATGAATGGGCCGGCCGGCAGTATCAGTTTCCTATCAACGACCCAGATACTGGCAATGCGCTGCACGGCTTCGGCAAAGACAAACCGCTGCTGGTAGAACGCGTAGATACTGCTAGGCACGCTGCCTCCATCACTTGCCTGCGCTACGAGCCAGGCGATACCCCGGCCTATCCCTTTCCCATTGCCTTTGCCATTACGTTCACCCTGTGCAATGAAGGTGCTTTGGAGGTGGACTTGTCCCTGACAAACTACCACGAAAGCCCCATACCCGTAGGCATGGGCTGGCATCCCTATTTCCGGCTGGGCTCTAGCGCCGACAACATGCGCCTGCAATTACCCCCTTGCCGCCGCGTGGAAGTTGATGCTACTATGATTCCCACCGGCCAATTATTGGAAGACACCCGTTTTGCAGAGTTGCAAGCCATCAACGGCCAGGAAATAGACAATTGTTTTGCGCTGGACAATACAGAACTGCCCTATGCAGAAGTGGTGCTGGAGGGCGCTTTGGGCCGTTTGCACTATCGGCAGCAAACCGGGCCGGGCAAGTTCAACTTCTTGCAGGTATTCGTACCGCCGCACCGTGCTTCTATAGCCATAGAACCGATGACCTGCAACATTGACGCTTTCCACAATAACATGGGGCTGATTGTGCTGGAGCCACAGCAACAGGCTGTCGCAGGAGTGCGCATCGCATTTGAGGTAAGTGGAAAGTACGGACAAGCTCAAAGGTGAAATAAACTGAATAGCAATCTCACTACTCCTGCGCAGTGGCAAATTTGCCCTGCCATTTCAGCGCGACATTGACCAACAAGATCAGTACCGGTACTTCGATGAGTGGCCCTACTACGCAGGCAAAGGCTTCGCCGGAGTGAATGCCAAATACGGCTACGGCCACAGCTATGCCCAGCTCAAAATTGTTGCCAGCAGCAGTGAAAGCCAGTGATGTGGACTTGGCATAATCGGCGCCTGCCTTTTTGCTGATGAAAAACGCCGCAAAAAACATGATGACAAAATAAAAAACCAGTGGGATGGCAATCCTGACCACATCCAGGGGAATATTGACAATCAACTTGCCCTTCAGGCTGAACATCGCTACAATGGTGAATAACAGGGCGATGAGCGTAATCGGGCTGATTTTGGGAATAAACACCCGATTGTACCACTCCTTGCCCTTGGCTCGAATGAGCAGGTAGCGCGTCAGCATGCCCGCAAAGAAAGGAATACCCAGGTAAATCAGCACGCTCTCGGCAATTTGGCCAATGCTGACTTCCACCAGCGCGCCAGGCATGCCAAACAGGCTAGGAAGATACGTTACAAAAATATAAGCATACAAGCTGTAAAACAGCACCTGGAAGATACTGTTGAACGCTACCAAGCCGGCCACGTACTCGTTGTCGCCTTTGGCTAAGTTGTTCCACACTATCACCATGGCAATACAGCGGGCAATACCAATGAGGATCAGCCCAGTCATGTATTCAGGCTTGTCGGGCAAGAAGATTATGGCCAGTACAAACATTAGCAGGGGGCCAATGACCCAGTTTTGCAGTAGCGAAATGACTAGGATTTTCCTATTGCGAAACACCTTGTGCAGCTCTTCGTATTTCACTTTGGCCAACGGCGGAAACATCATCAAGATCAAGCCAATGGCGATGGGGATATTGGTGGTGCCTACCTGAAAGCGGTTGATCAATTGCTCAGTTTCCGGTATAAAATACCCGATGGCCACGCCTGTGCCCATGGCCAGAAAAATCCATAAGGTAAGGTAGCGATCGAGAAAAGAGAGTTGTTTGCGCTTGTCTAATAATGCGTTTTGCATAGCTTGATATTGAATGCTTAGGCGCCCAGAGGGCTGTTTTAAAAAGCACAAGGTACAGCGCCGAAATTATTTTCGGAGCTTGGCGAAGATTATTTTTTGTAAAAAAAATTGTCGGCTATATCTTGCGCGGTCTCGTAAATTGCCTTACCTTTGCGTCGCTCTTTTAAAAAGGGTTGCCTTTTGCTCCAGTAGCTCAGTTGGTTAGAGCGGCGGACTGTTAATCCGTAGGTCCTAGGTTCAAGTCCTAGCTGGAGCGCCTCCAAGCTCTGCAAGTCATTGCAGGGCTTTTTTGATGCCTTCAGGTGTGGTTTTTTGAAGTGCACTTTGTGTTCGCGTTAGTTTTTGCAGAAGCAGCACGTGTGCAGGTTTGTGCAAGGCAAGCAAAGAGTGCAAAGATTTTCACCGTTTTCGGAGCTTGAGTTCCCGTATGCTGTTGCTGTACTAGCCTCCAAAATCAAACTCCTTCCACACCACCCACCTTCCCTCTTGCAATTGCAGCAGCGTCAGCGCCTTCACGAGGCAAGTGCGTTCGTATGGCACAGTAGAAAAATGCGCCCAAGCCGGCTCAAACATAGCCTCACTCAAGTCTCGGTGTGCAATGGTCATGTGCGGATGGAAGCGCTGAGCGCGCTTTTCTTCCAGCCGGATCGTGCGCGCCAAGTGGTAGAGAAGTGCTCGCTGCAGCGCCGACAGCACCTTGTTGGGAGCGACATCAACGTAAATGACCCTCGGTGCGAAGCAACTGAATCCTTTGAGTTGCAGTGTAAACGCCTGTTGCTGCGCGGCAAACGTCGCTAGGGTATCTTCCAATTCTGCGTCTCGGGATAGCATCCACCTAAAGGGTGGAAAAAGGGTGATGTGCGGCGGTGAGCGCAAAGCATGGGCAGCTCCAAAATACGCCTGCATCTGGCGCTTGAATGCTGTGACTTCCGCTGAAATGGTTTCGTCGGGTAGTAAAGCAATAAAATAGAGCTGGCTCATGGTAGCGCGTGTTTATACTTCGACTCGTCAAGTTTTGTGCACAACATCTGCAAATTATGTACAAAACTTGGCATTGCTCAGTATACAATGGCAAGATAGCGGAATCGCATCGAAAAAAAGCGCCTTTTGGTCGAACATCCCCTTCGGGATATAAAGTTTATTAAGGCATTACAAAGCGCGTTATGCTATGCAGAACGAAACTGACGCACACCTCCTTGTACAACTGAAGCAAGGGCATAAGGCTGCTCTTCAGGCTGTTTTCGAAGCCCGTTACTCGGAGGTGTGCCGCGCTATCTTCCGGCTCGTGCCCAACCAGAGCACCATGCAAGACTTGGCTCAGGAGGTATTTGTCAAACTCTGGGAAAAACGCGAACAGATCGTCATCAACAGTTCTCTGGCTACTTACCTACGCCGCATGGCTGTCAATGAAGCACTGATGTACCTACGTCGGCAGCGTTTTTTTGAAGGCGAAGACAGCCTTGCTGCTTTGCCTACCGACGGCGATCACCTGGCCGAAACCTTGATGCTGCACCACGATTTGCAAGACACGCTTCAGCAGGCCTTACGAGCACTGCCACCCCGTTGCCGGCTAGTATTTCAGCTCAGCCGTTTTGAAGGAATGACCTACCGGGAGATTGCCGACTACACCGGCACCTCCCTCAAAACCGTAGAAAACCAAATGGGTAAAGTGCTGAAAATCTTGCGCAAACTCCTGGCCGAGTTTCTTTCCTGAGAAAATGCCTATCTTGCCCTCTCAACTAAAAAAGCTACCCGCTGCCTTATGTCTGTCAAACGCTTGTTTCTGCTCGATGGCCATGCCCTGGTGTACAGGGCGCATTTTGCTTTCATCACCCGCCCACTTATCAACTCCAAGGGGGTAAATACCTCTGCGGTATCAGGCTTCACTCGTACCTTGTGGGACCTCATCCGCACAGAAAAACCCACCCACCTTGCTGCAGTATTTGACCCTCCGACCCTCACCTTCCGGCACGAACTTTATGAACCCTACAAGGCTAACCGCGAAGAACAACCCGAAGACATACGCATTGCCTTTCCGTATATCCATCGCATCCTGCAGGGTTTCAATATCCCTATTCTTATCCTCGACGGCTATGAAGCTGATGACGTCATTGGTACTATTGCCCGACAGGCCGAAGCCCAGGGCTATACCGTATTCATGGTTACGCCCGACAAGGACATGGGGCAACTCGTATCGCCTCACATCTTAATGTATAAACCCTCCCGCCAGGGTAACGGCATCGAAATCTGGGGCGAAAAAGAAGTGATAGCTAACTGGGATATTCAGCGTGTAGATCAGGTTATTGACATGCTCGGCCTCCAAGGTGATGCCGTGGACAACATACCCGGCGTACCGGGTATAGGCCCAAAAACCGCCGCCAACCTCCTCAAAACCTACGACACCATAGAAAATCTCATAGCTCATGCCGCTGAGCTCAAGGGCAAACAGAAAGAACTTATCCAGACTTATGCCGAGCAAGCCCTACTGTCTAAAAAATTAGCTACCATTGATGTACAAGCCCCCATTCAGTTCGATCCAGTAGCCTTCCAACTGGATCCTCCCAATCGCGAACTGCTGGCGGAGGTATTCCGCGAGCTAGAGTTTCGTACCATCGCCAACCAAATACTGGGCGAGGAAACGCCGGCGGTATCTGCGCCCAAAAGCCCTGGCGGCGTGCAGGGTAGCCTTTTTGAAGAAACCCAGACCGATGCCTCCGCACCCGGCCCAGCAGCGCATTCGATAGCGCATAAAAACATCCACAACACACCGCATGCCTACCACTTAGCTGATGCACCTGACAAGCGAGCAGCGCTCATTCAACTGTTGAGTGCCCAGCCGCAGTTTTGCTTCGATACAGAAACTACGCACATAGACGCCAACCTTGCCGAACTGGTGGGCATGTCCTTTGCCGTACAGCCTGGTGAGGCTTGGTACGTGCCCATTCCCGCCGACCAAACCCAAGCGCGTACTGTGCTGGAGGAGTTTCGGGCCATACTGGAAAACCCCGCCATTGAAAAAACCGGCCAGAACCTCAAGTATGACGCTACCATACTCAAGTGGTACGGCGTGGAGATGGGGGGCTTCTGGTTTGACACCATGATAGCCCACTACCTATTGGCGCCTGAGCTACGCCATAATATGGACTACATGGCCGAAACGTACCTTCAGTACAAGCCCGTATCCATCGAATCGCTTATCGGCAAAAAAGGAAAGGAACAGATCACCATGCGCGACGTACCCGTAGAGCAAGTCAAGGAGTATGCCGCCGAAGACGCTGATATCACCCTGCAATTGCGCCGCCATTTTGAGCCTCTGCTTCGGAAAGAGGGTTTAGAAACACTCTTTCGCAGCATAGAAGCCCCCCTCATAAAAGTGCTTGCCGACATGGAGTACGAAGGCGTGCGCATTGACGTTGAGTTTTTGAATCAGTACGCCGGCGAGCTAGCCCAGCGCATTGCCGAACTGGAAGACAAAATCCACCAAACCGTAGGCATCCCGTTCAACATCGCCTCGCCCAAGCAGGTAGGTGAGGTACTCTTCGACCGCATGGGCATTCCCTATCCAGGCAAGAAAACTAAGTCAGGCCAATACTCTACCGATGAAGAAATCCTTACCGACCTGTCCAAAAACCACCCCGTAGCCGCTGACATCCTCAAACATCGAGGCCTCACTAAGCTCAAAAGTACTTATGTAGATGCACTGCCCAAGATGGTGAACCCGCGCACCGGACGGGTGCACAGCTCCTTCAACCAGGCGCTGGCCGCCACGGGCCGTCTCAGTTCCAATAACCCCAACCTGCAGAACATCCCCATCCGAACGCCGGAGGGGGCTGAAATTCGCAAGGCTTTCATCCCTCGCGACACTCAGCATGTACTTCTCTCTGCTGACTACTCCCAGATTGAACTGCGTCTCATAGCCGAGATCAGCGGCGACGAAGCTATGCTAGAGGCTTTTCAGGCGGGGCAAGACATTCACCGTGCCACGGCTGCCCGCGTTTTCGGCGTGCCCTTTGAAGAAGTAACCACCGAGCAGCGCTACCGTGCCAAGACCGTCAACTTCAGCATCATCTACGGCGCTGGTGCCACCAATCTCTCTCGGCAGTTGGACATCAAACGCGCTGAAGCCAGCGAACTCATCGCCCAGTACTTCCGCCAGTACCCTGCCCTCAAAGCCTACATGGAGCGCATGGTGCAGCAAGCCCGCGAGCAAGGCTATGTGACCACCCTCATGGGCCGCCGGCGTTATCTGCGCGACATCCACTCCAAAAGTTCGCTGGAGCGCAGCAACGCTGAGCGTATGGCTGTCAATACGCCCATACAAGGTACTGCTGCCGACATGATCAAGATTGCCATGATTCGCATCCACCAGGAAATCAAAAACCGCGGTTTGCAAGCCAAAATGATCCTCCAGGTACACGACGAACTCGTCTTTGATACGCCCCGGTACGAAGTGGAATTACTTAAGCCTATCATTGAACAGCACATGCGCACGGCCATCCCCGGCTTAAGGGTGCCCATTGAGGTAGGCATGGGAGAGGGTAGCAACTGGCTGGAGGCCCATTGAGCGCTGCGGAAAAAGGCGTTATGTGACATACTTATCCAAAAACCATCCTTCCAATTTGACTACCTTTGCCGTCGCATGAGCCGTGCCGCAGGGCGCTGCGGGTCTTGCCTTTTGTGTCTATGCTAAATCACTTCAAATGAATACCGAATTTTTACAACAACTAGGGCTTTCTCTTCATAACGCCGGCACTTTCACCGGGTTGCAATCTACTACAAGCGGTGAGAACATTCTGTCTTACAGCCCAGTCAACGGTGCACTCATTGGAGCCGTAACCCAAACCACCCGCGAAGAATACGAGCAGGTGATCCAAACGGCACAGGCAGCTTTCAAGATATGGCGCGAAGTACCCGCCCCCAAGCGCGGCGAGATAGTGCGCCAATACGGCGACCTCCTTCGGCAATATAAAGACCCGCTGGGACGCCTGGTGTCTTACGAGATGGGCAAAAGTCTGCAAGAGGGCTGGGGCGAGGTGCAGGAAATGATAGACATCTGCGACTTTGCAGTGGGGCAGTCGCGCCAACTCTACGGCCTGACCATGCACTCCGAACGCCCACATCACCGCATGTATGAGCAGTGGCATCCGCTAGGGATTGTGGGCATCATTTCGGCCTTTAACTTTCCCGTAGCGGTGTGGAGTTGGAATGCCATGATTGCCTTGGTGTGCGGCGACGTGTGCGTGTGGAAACCCTCTGAAAAAGCACCCCTATGTGGCGTTGCCTGCCAATTGCTCTTCCAAAAAGTGCTCCAGGCCAATCATCTGCCTGAAGGCATTGTCAGCCTCATCAACGGTGACTACCGCGTAGGCGAGTGGATGACACACGATACCCGCATACCGCTTATTTCAGCTACTGGTAGCACTCGCATGGGCAAGGTCGTAGGTCAGGCTGTAGCTGCTCGCCTGGGCCGCAGCCTGCTGGAGTTGGGCGGCAACAATGCCATCATCATTACGCCCAGCGCCGACCTCAATATCGTGCTCACCGGTGCGCTATTTGGTGCAGTAGGTACTGCCGGCCAGCGTTGTACTTCTACCCGCCGCCTCATCATACACGAGAGCATCTATGACACAGTCAAGGAAAAACTAGCGCGTGCCTACGGCCAACTCCGCATAGGCAACCCACTGGAGGAAAGCAACCATGTAGGCCCGCTCATTGACCAACATGCTGTACAACAATACCTGAACGCCTTGCAGGAAATCAAGCGCGAAGGAGGCCGAATGGTAGTGGAAGGCGGCGTGCTGGAAGGCCCTGGCTACGAGAGCGGCTGCTATGTGAAGCCCTGTGTGGCCGAAGCACGCCCCGATATGGCTATTGTACAAAACGAGACGTTTGCTCCCATCCTCTATCTGCTCAAGTACAAAGACATAGACGAAGCCATAGCCATCCAGAATGGCGTGCCCCAAGGCCTGTCCAGTGCCATTATGACCAATGACCTGCGCGAGGCCGAAAAATTCCTCTCGGTAGCTGGCTCCGATTGCGGCATTGCCAACGTGAATATCGGCACCAGTGGCGCAGAAATTGGTGGCGCTTTTGGAGGTGAAAAGGAAACCGGTGGCGGCCGCGAGAGTGGCTCCGATGCCTGGAAAGCTTATATGCGCCGGCAGACGAATACCATCAATTACAGCAAGACAGTTCCGCTGGCACAGGGCATTCGCTTCGATCTGTAGGCGCGGCAGTAGGTAATTGCTATGGCCCCAAGCGTTACAACGACCTAGCGCTGCTGCAAAAAATACATTGTTTGGCTATACGAGCCAACACCTTTTTTGCCCATATGGGCGTATCTTCGCAGCTAAAACGCAAGCGTATGTCCTTAGCCTGGCGCATAGCCCGACGCTATTTGTTTGCCCGACATAGCACCAATGCCATTCACATCATCACAGGTATTGCAGTGTTTGGTATTGCCGTGGGCGCAGCGGCGCTGCTGTTGATCCTCTCTGTGTTTAATGGCTTCGAAGACCTCATCACGGGCATGTACAACCGCTTCAACCCTGACCTGAAAATTATTCCGGCACAAGGTAAAACCTTTGCCGCCGACAGTGTCCTGCTAGCGCGCGTACAGAGCGTACCGGGCGTGCTATACGTATCTAGCACACTGGAGGAGGTAGCGTTTTTTGAGTATAAAAACAACCAGGACTTCGGCACGCTCAAGGGAGTGGACTCCAACTACGTGCGTGTTACTCAGGTGGATAGCACCATACAGGAAGGCACATATCTGCTCGAAAAAAACGGCAGCGGCTTTGCTGTGCTGGGCTTGGGCATGCGCAACAAACTCAACGTCAACGTAGACGATGTATTCTCACTGTTGGCCGTATACATGCCCAAACGCCAGGAAACAGCTCTGCTGGAGCAGCAGTTTCGCAAGCGGCTCATGGCACCGGCAGGTACTTTTGTCATCCAGCAGGAATTTGACAACAAATACGTGCTTACCTCCCTGCAAATGGTACGGGAACTGCTGGGCTACGCCGACGAGGTAAGCGCGCTAGAGTTGCGCCTTGCGCCCACAGCCTCGGTTACTATTGTGCAAAGAGCGCTGGAGCAAACCTTAGGCGAAGCATTTGTAGTAAAAAACCGCTTCGAGCAAGAGGAAACCTTCATGCACCTGATGCAGGTAGAAAAATGGCTGAGCTTTGCCATTGTGAGTCTGATGATGCTCATGGTGTCGTTCAACCTCATTGGCGCATTGTGGATGATTGTGCTGGAAAAACAACCCGACATTGCCATTCTAAAATGCATGGGCGCTACCAACCGCACAGTGCGCAATATTTTTCTGCACGAAGGGCTGCTGTTGTGCGGGTTGGGTATCGGGCTGGGGTTTGTGCTGGCCGTGCTCATCTACGCCGCCCAGAAGATTTTTGGGCTGGTATCCATCCCTGGCAACATGGTAATTGAATCGTACCCCATCAGCATGCGCCTGGGCGATCTACCCGTGGTAGCCCTTACTGTGCTGATCATTGGACTGCTGGCCTCGCTACCGCCAGCCATGCGGGCAGTAAGAGTGCCGGCGCTTATTCGGGAGGAGTGAAATGCCAGCTTTTGAAAGTGCTGTATGCCTGGAGCCAACGACAAAAAGAATGCCAGCCGCTGCTCCAAGCAGTGGAAGCGATTTTTTGTACCATCTTTTTTCCTCTCTCCAGCCTGCTTGGTTTACCTATATTTGCATTCTCAAAAAGCAAACCACCAATGGCCGGCGAAAAAATCATCTTCTCTATGGCGGGCGTCAGCAAAGTGTTTCCGCCCAACAAGCAAGTACTCAAGAATATTTGGCTCTCCTTTTTCTATGGCGCCAAAATCGGCGTGCTGGGCCTCAATGGCTCCGGCAAGTCCACCCTGCTCAAAATCATTGCCGGGCTGGATACCAACTATCAGGGCAAAATCGAGTTTGACGGCAGCTATAAAATCGGCTACCTCGAGCAAGAACCTACCCTCGACGACACCAAAACCGTACGCCAGGTAGTAGAGGAAGGTGTACAGCACATCGTGGACCTGATGCGTGAATACGATGCAATAAACCTCAAGCTGGCCGAACCCATGGATGATGACGAAATGATGAAAATCATTGATCGTCAAGGCCAGCTCATGGAACAACTCGACCACCATAACGCCTGGGAACTTGACCACCGCCTCGAAACTGCTATGGACGCTCTGCGCTGCCCCGAAGGCGATACCCCCGTCAAGGTGCTTTCCGGGGGCGAGCGGCGCCGGGTGGCCCTCTGCCGGCTCCTACTGAGCAACCCCGACATCCTCCTGCTAGACGAACCTACCAATCACCTCGATGCCGAATCGGTGCACTGGCTCGAACAATACCTCCAAAACTTCCCGGGTACGGTCATTGCTGTTACCCACGACCGCTACTTCCTCGACAACGTGGCCGGCTGGATTCTTGAACTTGACCGTGGCGAAGGCATCCCCTGGCAGGGCAACTACTCTTCCTGGCTGGAGCAAAAAGCCAATCGCCTGGAGCAAGAGGAAAAAGCTGAATCCAAACGCCGCAAAACCCTGGAGCGAGAGTTGGAGTGGATTCGAATGGCGCCTAAAGCTCGCCAGGCCAAGGGCAAAGCCCGCCTCAATGCCTATGAAAAACTGGCTGACGAAGACTTCAAGCAAAAAGAAGCCCGTCTTGACCTCATCATTCCGCCTGGCCCGCGCCTGGGCGATGTGGTCATTGATGTGCGCAATCTTACCAAGTCGTTTGGTAATCGCATCCTGTTTGAGAATCTCAACTTTTCCATCCCGCGCAACGCCGTAGTCGGCATCATTGGTCCTAATGGCGTGGGCAAGAGCACCTTGTTTAAAATCATCATGGGCAAGGAAAAACCCGACAGTGGTGAAGTCATCATCGGCCCTACGGTCAAAGCCGTGTATGTGGACCAAAGCCACGAAGCACTTCTGCCTGAAAAAACTGTGTACGATATCATCTCCGAGGGTAACGACCTGCTCACCGTAGGTAATACCACTATGAATGCCCGCGCTTACATCAGCAAGTTCAACTTTAGCGGTGCCGACCAACAGAAGAAGCTCGGCGTGCTCTCCGGCGGCGAGCGCAACCGCGTGCACCTGGCCATCACCCTCAAGGAGGGCGGCAATGTACTTCTACTGGACGAACCCACCAACGACATTGATGTAAACACCCTGCGCACCCTCGAGGATGCCCTGGAAAACTTTGCCGGCTGTGTACTAGTCATCTCGCATGACCGCTGGTTTATTGACCGCTTGGCCACTCATATCCTTTCTTTTGAAGACGAAGGCGAGGTGGTCTTTTTCGAGGGCAACTACACCGACTACGAGCGCGCCAAAAAAGAGCGCCTGGGCGACGTGAAACCCCACCGACCGCGCTTCAAAAACTTGATCAATGCCTGAGTGGCTGGAAAAATGGCTCAGGCCAGATCTGTTACATTTGCAGCCCTACTCCTCTGCCCGGAGCGAGTACAAAGGCTCGGCACATATCTTTCTGGACGCCAACGAAAACCCTTTTGAACATCATGGGCTGAACCGCTACCCTGATCCTTTGCAATGGGCGCTCAAGCAACGCATTGCCGCTTGGCGCCGCGTAGCGCCTGAGCAAATCTTCCTGGGCAATGGCAGCGACGAAGCCATTGATTTGCTCATCCGCTTGTGCTGTCGGCCTGGTACCGACCACATCGTAGTGTTGCCACCTACTTACGGCATGTACGAGGTGTGCGCCCACATATCGGGTGTAGCAGTTGTGCATGTGCCTTTACAAGCTGATTTTCAAATCAATGTAGAGGCTGTGCTAGCTACTGTTATCCCACAATCCAAGCTGCTGTTCGTATGCAGCCCCAACAACCCCAGCGGCAATGCCTTCTCTCTGGCCGAGGTAGAAGCACTTGTGCAGGGTTTTCCTGGCCTCGTGGTAGTAGATGAAGCCTATGTGGACTTTTCTGCGCAGCCCAGCGCCCTTTCGCTACTGCTTCGCTACAATAACCTGGCAGTACTCCAGACCTTCTCTAAAGCCTGGGGATTGGCAGGTATTCGATTGGGTATGGCCTTTGCCCAACCCGAACTCATTACTTGGCTCAACAAAATCAAACCGCCCTACAATATCAGCCAACTGACCCAGGAGGCTGCCCTGAAAGCCCTGCAGCGCTTAGTACAATACCAGGACGAAGTGCGTCTCATCCTCCAGGAACGCGAACAATTGGCCAACGCCCTGGCTCAACTGCCAGTGGTGGAGCGCGTGTTCCCTTCTGACGCCAACTTTCTCCTGGTTAGAGTAACCGATCCCTACAGTTTGTACAACTGGCTGGTGTCGCAAGGTATTATTGTGCGCAACCGCACCAATGTGTTGCTGTGCGAAGGCTGCTTGCGCATTACTGTAGGAACTCCGGCAGAAAACCGGCAACTGCTACAGGCGCTGGCCAACTACCGCTGATGTACGTACACCATGAGGACGATGACTGCCTCGGGCTCTGCTCGTATCCACAACTGGCTACGGAAGAACAACATACTTATGCCGTTGCATACAGTAGCCAGTCATCCAAATAGATACTACGAAAACAGGAGGGAAGGTATGCTGGACATGATGCGCCCTGCAAGGGAGCCAGCCTTCGCCATCTATGGCTCGTGCTTCCACAGCGCGCCGAAGTTCTCCACCAGATAGTTGTCGTAGTAATCAGCGTACTCGAAGAGTTTGCACAACAGTTTAAGGCCAGTTTCCACGTTGAGGTAGCGGTCGTAGATGAGCAAAGACAGCACCACATCCTGGCCGCGTACGCTCAGGGTAAGCCCCTCTAGGGTGTAATTTTGGCGGAGCAAGTATTCGTAAATGGCCTGGATATTACTCTGCGGAAGTAGGCATAGATAGGCTTCTCCTGTGATGAGACCGGTTTTTTCGTAATATGAAATGTCAATGCGGGCGCTGCCCTGGCGAATCTCCCAGGCGTTGGGGCCGCGTCGGGTCAGACGTACATTGTGACCACTACGGGTGATGAGTGCTTCAATAGTGTGCGCCATACCAATTGGCTCAAACTCCTCCGCCTGCGAGGGCAACTCGGTTTTTGCGCCACAATGCGGGCAGTAGACTCCTTGGATAGTATTCTCAAATACCATACCCTGGCAGGCGGAACATCGCGTAGCTACCTTGCCCTCGCCGGCTCGAAATACCTCAAGAGCTTCCAGCAAGTACGAGGTTGGCAAAGAAAAACCAATGCTCTGGCCATTGCGAATGATGAAAGTATTAATGCCAACCACCCTGCCTTGTGCGTCCACCAGGGGGCCGCCGCTGTTGCCAGGGTTAAGGGCAGCATCGTGCTGGATGTACACCAGGTCATTTTGTATGTGATGTGCATTGGATACAATGCCTTGCGTAACAGTGTAGCGCAATCCAAAGGGGTGCCCTACGGCAATGACCGGGTCGCCAGCTTTGAGGTCATTATCTTGCAGCAAAAGCGTTTCGGTATCTTGAGAAATGACTGGCACTTCCACGAAGGCCAGGTCCAGCCTGGGGTCAGTAAATACCACCCTTGCACATTGCCGGGGCAAGACTTCGCTCTCAACGACCACCTCGCGGTTGTTGCGCACCACGTGTTCGTTGGTTGCGATAATGCCTTTTTGGCCCAGCAGGAAACCTGTGCCTGTACTGTATGGCGTGGCTATCTGTACCACTATGTGGCGGTATTGTTCTATTACTTCGCGCACGGCTGCTGTCACAAAGATGGGCAAAGTTACACCTTTGCGCTTGCCTGCCACTGCGAAAGCGCGTATTTTTGCGGCTTCTTTGCCATACTTATGCCAATAACATGAAGTACGAATTGAAGCTGTATAACAGCCTCTCCCGCGAGAAAGAAACTTTTCGCCCCATTCACGAAGGATATGCTGGTATGTACGTGTGCGGCCCTACGGTTTACAATGACGTGCACCTGGGCAATTGCCGCACTTTTGTCAGCTTCGATGTCATTTATCGCTTTCTGCGCTACTTGGGCTACCGCGTGCGCTATGTGCGCAACATCACTGATGTAGGCCACCTGCTCGATGACGGCGAAGACCGCATGCTCAAGGGCGCCCGTCTGGAGCAGCTCGAACCCATGGAAATTGCCCACAAATACACCGTAGGCTTTCACGATATGATGCGCATCTTCAACACCTTGCCACCTAGCATCGAACCCTTCGCCTCCGGCCACATCCCTGAGCAGATAGAAATGGTACAAGCTATACTCGACAAGGGCTTTGCTTACGAAGTCAATGGCTCGGTGTACTTTGATACCCTGCGCTTCATGGAGCAAACCGGCTTGTACGGCAAGCTTTCAGGCCGAAATGTGGATGAACTCATCGCCGAATCGCGCGACAACCTCAAAAACCAAGGCGAAAAACGCCACCCCGCTGACTTTGCCATCTGGATGAAAGCTGCCCCAGAGCACATCATGCGTTGGCGCTCGCCCTGGAGCGAAGGCTTCCCTGGCTGGCATTTGGAGTGCTCGGCCATGAGTACCAAGTACCTCGGCAAGGAGTTTGACATACACGGCGGTGGTAACGATCTCAAATTCCCCCACCACGAAAACGAAATTGCCCAAAACTTCGGCGCTTGCCAGTGTAGTGGTGCGCGATACTGGCTCCACGCCAACATGCTGCTGCTCAATGGCAAGAAAATGTCCAAAAGCGACGGCAACACCATCTCGCCCAAAGAACTATTTTCTGGAAATAGCCCCCACGTCTCCAAGGGTTACAGTCCTATGGTAGTGCGATTTTTCATGCTTCAAACCCACTACCGCAGCACCCTCGACCTCACCGACGAAGCCCTGCAAGCCGCTGAAAAGGGCTTCCGGCGCCTAATGGATGCCTACAAAACCCTGCAAAGCCTCCAGCCGCTACCTCAAGCACAGGCTGGCAAACTGGACGCTGAAATGCGAAGCCTCGTAGAAGGCGTAGCCGAAGAAATGTGCGACGACTTCAACACACCCAAGGCTATGGCTCGCCTGTTTGAGCTGGTCTCCCGTATCAACGCGCTCAAGGGCGAGCAATTACCCTTAGAACAAGTCTCCGCTGACACGCTGCAACGCCTCAAAGAAACCTTCCAGGCCTACATCTTTGAGGTATTCGGCCTCTACGACGATGCTCAGGCTTCAGGCGACGACGGCACGCTGAATGGCCTTATGCAACTCATCATAGAAATTAGAGCCGATGCTCGCCAACGCAAAGACTGGGCTACCTCTGACAAAATACGCGACGCGCTCAAAGCTATTGGACTGCAGCTCAAGGACGGCAAGGATGGCACCACCTGGGGGCGTGAATAACCTAACCTCTACCAATGTTGATGCTTGACAAGCAAAACAGCGGCTCTCTTACGTACATGGCGTGACTCAATCTTTGGCGAAAAGTCAGCAGGCATGCCACCCGCCACGTAGCCGCCCAGCCCATGCTGCTTTCATGCCCTATGGCGTATGCACCAGAGTGGCTGTGTCGAGCCAATCAGCCTCACTTCGAACAGCAAGCCGATAAATGCCTGGAGCAAGATGACCAAGGCTCAACGTGTTGTCTCCAGGGTGCAAGATGCCTGACCATACTACCCGACCGAGCGCGTCCACTAAGATGGCACTGGCGGCGGTAGCCCCGCGCCAGGCAACTACTGCCCAGGAACCAACTGGATTGGGTCGAATGGTGAGCCGTGTTGGCCGAGTTGCGGGTTCATCTACGGCATTGGCCAGAGCGCAAATGGAAGGCGTGGTGATGAGATCCGCAAAGAACTCGGCCATTTGCCGCTCACGCAGCGCCCTATCGTCGTAGGCATGGCATGGATTGTTGATTTGGTCTAGACAACTACCCGGGCCGAAAAGGAAACTGTAAGGAAAATTCCGGGTAGTAAATTCGCTGCGCATGGGATAGCCGTATTGGTGGGCAGTATTCCATCGCTGAATCTGGCGCGAGCCATAGATTTGGATGGTATTGCTGATGGCTTGGCAATTATACCCATTGGTAAAGCACCACGACAGCCCCCATAATATTGCCCCAGAATCAATGGGTACGATAATGTCGCACGGCTGATGAAACTGAAAAATGCCGGGCTTATGTGCACCAGCCCTGTGCAAAGCCAGCAGGTTGCCCAACATGCCGCCGTATATGCTGCCCACGCCGCGGATGATGTATCGGATGTTGCTTGGCTCAATGTTGCCGTCAATGCTGCCCAGGTCGGGGCGGGGGAAGGGGGCGCTCAGCGAAACGCCCTGATTGTGGGCGCAGGAATTCACTACCGATACCGCAGCAGGCGGCGGCGCAGCAGGCTGGGCGTAAGCACCTGCGGGCTTTTCGGGCAACGTATCTAGCAGTGCTGCGCCCAGGGCAAGAAAAGCACCGGCGCTCTCTCCAACCAAGAATACATTAGCTGTATCAATACGGTATTGGGCATGGTGGTTAATGAGGTAGCGCAGGGCGCCCTTCACGTCTTGCACGCCTCTAAAATAAGCGCGCTCCCACTCCAGAGGGTCGGTTGCAAATACGCAGGAGTAGTTGGGGTAGTTGCAGTAGTGGGCGGTATCGTCGCTCACAAAGCCCAGTCGGTAGCCCACGCTGGCTGTTACGTATCCGCGCTTGGCGAAGTTTTGGCAGTAGCTTTGGATGGAAGCATCATTTTTATCTCCAGCCAGAAAAGCGCCGCCGTGGATGAACAGTGCCAGCGGGCGCGGCAAGACTTGTAGGTTACTGTCGCATACGGGCAAAAACAGGTCGAGATAAAGTTGACGCGGCTGCCCGTCAAATCCTGTAGCCGTACCATAGTGGATGTTGGCTATTTTGGTTGCACTGTACACAGTATCCACCCATAGCTGGGCGTGCACTGGGGCATCCGCAAAGGCTGCACAAAATAGCAAAAGCAGGCGGCAGTACACTGAGCGAAAGTTCATCGTGTAGCATATTTTTAATTCTTGGACTAAGATATGATTTTTTAACGGTGGTTGTGGCCGGCGCGCCATTTTTATCGGCCAGCGTACACAAAGCAGTCCCGTTAAAAATCCTTAACCCTGCGGTTAATGTCTCTTAAAATACTGGACGGGCATAGTTTTCTGCCTTATCTTGGCCTCTACAAACCAAACTATCGCAAAATGAAATACACTGCATCTGCATTTCGTCTGGCGCTGCTGTGGCTGTTAATGGCCTTTTTCAGCGCCTGCTCGCCCAAATATACCCCCTTCACTCAGCGCTTGTACGACGAATACCGCTGGACGGAGCAGGAGCTAAAGCGCATTCAGTTCTACACCTCCGACGACATTGTGCTGCGCCGCGAACTGGGCAACTCCAATGTGGAAATCAGCGCTGGCAGCATTCGCATTCGCGATGGCCGCCGCGTGGAGGAGATCGTCATTCGGCAAGGCACACCAGGAGTTTTTCTTTTCAGCCCCAAGGAAAATCGCTTGGCCATCAGTTTTGAAGATGGCAAGAACAACCGCTTTCTTATGTTTGGCCCCAACCCTCGTCAAGGCGACCGCTACAGTTTGCTAGGGGCAGAATGGGACCGCCAAGGAGGTACCGTTACCTACGATGGGCAAACTTACGAGGTGGATGCCTCCGGCGCTTTTGCCCACCTGTTGGTCAATCTCAAGCGCGCCCGCCGAGTGGAGGTCAACTCACGCGTAGCTAGCGGCCGAAAGGTCAAGTAAGTAGGTGACGCATACCCTGCGTGGTAACACACTTTGAGCTGCATTCTCATGGCTAATTGCGGTATTAGCTTTACCTTGGCACACACAAAAAAATTAATTGTCGAATGAAGCCAATCTCTGTTGCTGCGCTGCTGTCGTTTGTATTATTTGCCAGTACCTTGCTTGCCCAAATGCCAGCCAATCGCTCTTCACTGCGCCTGGAAGCCATTATGAAGGGAGAGCGATTTGTGGGTTTTTTGCCTGAAAGTCCTTTCTGGAGTCCTGACAGTAAAACCGTCTATTTCTCCTGGAACCCCCAAATGGACACCTTGCGTAGTTGGTACAAGGCCTCGGTAGGTGCTCCTTCGCCGGTTAAGGTCATGCCCGAAGAACTGCGTATGGTGTTTGCTGACGGGACGTATGACCGCAGCGGTACGCGCAAGTTGTATACGCACAACGGCGACATTTACCTGTGGCAAGCTCAGGGCAATCAGCATGTTGCCATCACACAGACGCTGGCCAGCGAGAGCAATCCCCGCTTCTCCGGTGACGAGACCCAGGTCATCTATCAAGTGGGCGACAACCTCTTCGCCTGGAATATTCAGAATGGCGCCATCCGCCAACTGACCAATTTCCAAAGAGGTAGCAAGCAGGAAGAACCCCGCCGAACCCCGCAAGAACAACTCCTCGAAAAAGAGCAGCTCGACTTGTTTGAGGTGCTGCGCGAGCGCAAAGCCGAAGCCGACATACGCAACCGAAACAACAAAGCCCTCGAACCCAAGCGCCCCCTGGAGTATTATTACGGCGAACGCAGCCTCTCCAACCTGCAAGTCAGCCCTGACTTGCGCTTCATCACCTTCCGGCTCACCACCCGCGCCCGAAGCAAAGTAGCACAAATGCCCAACTACGTAACGCCGTCGGGGTTTACCTCCATCCAGGATACACGTACAAAAGTAGGTGCACCGCAAGACACCCACGAAATGGGCATTTACGATACCCAGCGCGACACCATCTACTTTGTACAAACCAAAACGCTCGAAGGCATCTACGACAAACCGCTGTTTCTGGCCGAATATCACCGCGATACCACCCCCTGGGAACCGCAATACGGAAAGCCCCGAGAGGTCAACTACTTCGGCCCTATCTTTTCGGATGATGGCAAGGCTGTGGTCATCCTGCGCAGTCAGGACAACAAAGATCGCTGGATAGCCTTACTCAACCTGATGACTGGCCAACTTACCACTCTTGACCGCCAGCGCGACGAAGCCTGGATCGGTGGCCCTGGCATCTTGGGGTTCAATGGCGGTAATGCCGGCTGGATGGCCGATAACCAAACCTTCTGGTTCCAGTCGGAAGCCAGTGGGTACTCACACCTCTACACCATCAACGTCCTGACCAAAGAGCGGCGTGCACTTACCCAAGGCAAGTTTGAAATACTGACTGCCCAACTCTCGCGCAACAAAACCCGCTTCTTCCTCACTGCCAATGCCGAGGGGCCTCACGAACACCATTTCTATCACCTGCCAGCAGAAGGTGGTGCTCTGCAGCGCATTACTACAGCCAAGGGTGGGCATGAAGTAGTGGTTTCGCCTGATGAAAGTATATTGGCCATCCGATATTCTTACAGCAACCAACCGTGGGAACTGTATCTGATGGAAAACCGGCCAAGGGCAACTATGCAGCAAATCACACAGTCCACTACCTCGGCTTTCCGCCAGTATTCCTGGCGCGACCCCGAGATTGTGTATTTCACTGCCCGCGACGGGGCTCAGGTTCCTGCCCGGCTGTATCGGCCAGCTAAGCCGGTCAAAGGCGGCCATGCGGTTATCTTTGTTCACGGCGCCGGTTATTTGCAAAATGTACACCGCTGGTGGAGCAGCTATTATCGGGAGTTCATGTTTCACAATATGCTAGCCGACAACGGCTACACAGTGCTGGATATTGACTTTAGGGCCAGTGCTGGCTATGGCCGTGACTGGCGCACAGCCATTTATCGGCACATGGGCGGCAAAGACCTCAGTGATCAAGTGGACGGCGCGCGCTTCCTGGTTTCCCGCTACGCCGTGGACCCCAGGCGCATTGGCATCTACGGCGGTTCTTACGGCGGCTTCATCACTCTTATGGCTATGTTTACCGAACCTGAGGTGTTCCAGGCTGGTGCGGCATTGCGGCCTGTTACCGACTGGGCGCACTACAATCATCCCTATACCTCCAATATTTTGAACACCCCCCAAGAAGACAGCCTGGCCTACCGGCGCTCTTCACCTATCTTTCATGCTCAGGGGCTGAAAAACCACCTGCTCATGTTGCACGGCATAGTGGACGCTAACGTGCATTTTCAAGACGTAGTGCGCCTGAGCCAAAAACTCATTGAACTGGGCAAAGACCGCTGGGAACTGGCTGCCTATCCTCTGGAGGATCACGGCTTTGTGACGCCCAGCGGCTGGACGGATGAGTACAGACGGATATGGTCGCTGTTTGAGCGCACTATTGGCAATAGTCGGCAAAGGCGGTAGCTATTCGGCAGCGCAGGGTTGGGTATAGCCAGGCTAACGGCGGGCTTTCTTATTTAGTATTAGTGGCAGGAAACGCCCCACGCGGCGCTGGTAGTCGCGGTAAGCAGGGTATTTACTAGCGGATATTTTTTCAGAAAAATTGGAGCTGCCTACAAACAATAGGCACAGGAGTATGGCGCCGGTGAGCGACCAATTGAGCCAGCGCCCAGTAGCCGCTACGCTAAACAAGTAAAAGGCGAGCCAAATACCTTGTTCGGCAGCATAATTGGGATGGCGCACCCAGGCCCAAAGGCCAGTTTGGCAAAATCCTTGGTCATAGGGCGGCGTTAGCGGCTCACCAGCTCGAATACGGCGGTATTTTTCTGACTGAAAGTTCCACTGCTGTTGGTCAGCCACGGTCTCAATGACTAAAAATATGAGCATCAGCCCTGCGGCGGCGTAGTCCAGCCCGTTCAAAGGCGTATTTATACCCTGCCATGCTACGATGGACGGGAGCGTAAACAGCAGGATGAGTATGTTTTGGTAGCTACAAATAAAGAAGAGATTGAATAGCATCCAGCGCACGCGGCCTTGCAGGCTAGGGTCCTGGCGCAGCACCCCCCAGCGATAGTCTTCCTCGCCCTTCCATGGAATCCAGTGATAACCTCCTCTGCGCCAAAAATTGAAGGTGAGCCGGGCTGCCCACAGCACTACCAGTGCCAACATAAGCACCAGGCGAGGTATCCACTCACTTTGCCAGGCCACATACCCCACATAAAAGGCAGGCAGTATGCTCCAGAGTTTGTCCACTTGGCTGTTGTTGCGGCTCCACTCGCCTACTATAAAGCAAAGCAAGGCTATGCCTGCAGCTACCATGAACAGAGTGCGCAGCACTGCCCAGTGTTCAGCGTTCAGCGGTATGTCGTAGCGTAGTGCTGCAACGGGTATGGCTATTAGAGTAGCTAGCAGAATTACAATGGTGCGGGTCATGGCCGTGTGGATGTGTGAGCAAAGGAAAGAAAAAAGGCAAGGGAAAGAGGAAAATATTAGAGCAAGGAGCAGTTTTAGCAGTTTGCAGCAGGTACCGGCCGTGCCAACTTTGCAGACTTTTGCCTCCTTTGTGAGAGCTGGTATTCAAGCGCTAGGCAGTCATTAGTGCTACTTTTCTGTCTATTCACGCCCGACTCAACTGCTCCAGCGCGCGCACCAGTATATCCAGGTCGTCGGTGGTGGTATAGACGTTAGGGGTGATGCGCACTCCGCTGATGTTTTCCCACTCAATAGCTACGGTGTGGATTTTGAAATGTTGGAAAAGATAATTTTGCACCTCTGCTGGTTTTTTGCCCTCTATTGATACCAAGCCAATGGCGCCGCCGAATTCAGGTTTCAGAGAGGTTTTTACCTGCACACCGGGGAGCTTGCGTGCGCGCTCGGCCCAGTAGTTTTTCAAATAGTGAAGCCGGCGAAACTTGAGTTCGGAGCCAATCATACGGTGAAAGTGTATGGCTTGGCCAATAGCCTGCTCAATGGCAAAAGAACGCGTGCCAAGGCTTTCGAACTTGCGGATGTCTTCGCTCTCGGGGTCGGGTGCGCCAAAGAGGGGGTATAGGTTGCGTATTTTGTCTTTGCGTACGTAGAGCAAACCGCTACCAAAGGGCGCGCACAGCCACTTGTGCAGGCTTGTGCCCCAGTAGTCGCACTCTAAGTCGGGTATTTTGTAGTTCAGGTGGGCAAAACTATGGGCAGCGTCCACCAGCACTTCAATACCGCGCTTGCGGGCTTCGCGGGCTATATCGCGGGCGGGGAGTATTTGTCCCATCCAGTTGATGACGTGAGTAATTTGTACCACTTTGGTACGAGGGGTAAAAGCCTCTGTGAACTTGCGGGTGATGACAGCTGCATCTTCTACTGGGAAGTCGAAGGATATCCATTTGAGGATAATACCGTCGCGTTTTTCGCGCTGTTTCCAGGCCTGTATCATGTTGGGATAGTCCTGTTTAGTGAGCACCACCTCATCGCCCGGCTGGAGGCGCAGGCCAAAGATAACGGTTTCCAGCGCTTCGGAGGCATTGCGGTTGATGGCCAATTCATCGGGCGAGCAGCCAGCCAGTTCGGCCAGTTGTGCGCGCAGTGGCTCGCGGCCTTGATCCAGTATCTGCCACATGTAGTAAGAGGGCGCCTCATTGCTCAGGCGATTGTAGCGCTCCACTGCTTCTTGTACCACGCGCGGCTGGGGGCACACACCGCCGTTATTGAGATTCATCACGTTGGGCGACACAGTGTAGGCCTGCTTGATCTGGTACCAATAGCGTTCGTCGGTGAGCAAGTCATCTACTGTGCGGAGTTGAGCGTTGTCCATGGCTTTCAAAAAGGCCTTGCCTTGGGGTGTTTCCAGAAATGGTGCCGCTGCAGCATAAACGCCCAGACGCTGAAGAAACTGACGGCGATTGGTGTACATATCGCAATTTTTATTTTTCAGTGGTTCTACGCTTCAAAATAGCAGTCATCCAGTCTCCAAAGTCACCAATCAAGTCAAATATGCGGCCCATTCCTCTATCTCTCGGATATGCACATCAATATTTTCCTTGAGAGTAGTATGTAGCGACAAGCCTACGTAGTCTGCCCGCACGGGGAAGTTTTTGTGAGTTCGGTCCACTAGTACAGCTACCTCTACTTTTTTGGGCAGCACCTCCATGAGTGGTTTGCAGGCATAGAAGATGGTGCGGCCAGTGTTAGCTACATCATCGAATACAATGACCACCCTGCCCTGGAGTTGTTCTGCTGGTAGTTCAATATGCACTGGCATATCCAGTGGGTGGGCAGGATTGAGCCGTATGCGCGTAAGGGTAAAGCAAATGGCCGACAAGGAGCGGAGTTGTTCCAGGAGCAGTGCTGCGAAAGCGTAGCCGTTGTTGTTGATACCAGCAAGGACGACTTCTGTCTCATCGTAGTTGTGCTCCAGTATTTCGATGGCCAGGCGGCGGATTTTCTGTGCAATCTGGCGTTGATCAAGAATTTTCATGCCCGAAATTTGTGGGTGAAATTAAAACTTTGGGGCATTATAGCCAACAAATGACAAATTGTTTCTACTTTGGCAAAAATTCGCGCAGTGTTATGCTTTCCTCCATTGTATTCATTGTGGTAGCTGTTGTAGCGTTTGGTCTGGCCGGACGGCAGTTTTCGCACCTTGTCAAAAATATCCGCCTGGGCAAGCCGGAAGACATTCCTGGTCATACTGGCACGCGCTGGCGCAATTTGCTTTTGGTCGCCTTTGGCCAGCAGAAGATGTTCAAAAACTGGCTGCCTGCTGTACTGCACTTTTTCATCTATGCGGCTTTTGTCATTACCCAGGTAGAACTTATTGAAATTTTAATTGACGGCATCACCGGCCGGCATCGAGTGTTTTGGCCAGAGCTTGGCGGGTTTTACACGTTTGTCATCAGTTTCATTGAAATACTCTCCGTACTAGCGTTGATGGCGACCATTGCGTTCTTGTGGCGGCGCAATGTGCTCAGCATAGAGCGCTTTCAAAAGCCAGAACTGAAAGGCTGGCCTTTCCGGGATGCCAACATTATCCTCGTGCTCGAAATTGCCCTGATCGCCTTCATTTTTTTGATGAATAGCGCTGACATGGCTCTGCATCAAAATGAATACGGCTTTGCGGTGAGCCGGTTCTTGTCGCCGCTTTGGGCTGGTACCTCGCCCGAAACCCAGTATCTGGCCGAGCGCATAGGCTGGTGGGGGCATATACTGGTGGTGTTTGCTTTTCTCAACTACCTGCCTTATTCCAAGCATTTGCACATCTTGTTTGCCTTTCCCAACACCTGGTTTGCCCGCCAGACGTCGCGCGGCGAGATGGAAAATATGCCCGAAGTGATGAATGAAGTAAAGAGTATGTTGGGCTTGGCTGCTGATGCCGGGACTGCCCCTGGCGGTGAATTGCCGGAGTTTGGTGCCAATGACATCTTCGGCCTGAGTTGGAAAACTCTACTAGACGCCTACTCTTGCACCGAGTGTGGCCGTTGTACGGCCGTGTGCCCAGCCAACCTGACCGGCAAAAAGCTCTCGCCCCGCAAAATTGTAATGGACATACGCGACCGCATGGAGGAAGTAGGGCGCAACATCCGCAGCGGCGACAAGCATTTTGCCAAAGACCCCGACAAGCCCCTTAGCAAAGACAATTACCAGGATGGTAAAAACCTCTTTGACTACATCAGCCGCGAGGAGATACACGCCTGTACCACCTGTAATGCCTGTGTGGAAGCTTGCCCGGTGCTCATCAACCCACTGGAGCCGATACTGCAACTGCGCCGCTACGAGATCCTGACCGAATCGGCTGGTCCCGGCGACTGGCTGCCTATGTTCAACAGCTTGGAGAACAACGGCGCCGTATGGGCTATGCCACAGGAGCGCGAGGCTTGGAGATTTGCATAGAGCAAAGCCATTGTCGCATTTGCTTGCTCGATCGCTCCCGCGTTTTCATCAAAAGAATTGAGCTGCTGAAAATGAACGTCTTGCATTGTGCTTGGTGCAAATAAAAAACTCGCCATTATGAAAACTCGCCCTTTTTTTCACAGGCTGGCATTCTCGGCGTTTGCCTCCATAGCCTCTGCCTTAGTGTCCTGCTCTGGCGCAGCGCCTGCAAAGGAATGTCTGCAAGAGCAGCAATAACAGCCGCGTTGCAACTGGGGATGTCCGTGAACGCTTGCAGCGCATCCTGTCGCTTACTTGAGCATGTGCTGGAGTGCCTTTAGGTCAGTACGTGTGAGCAGGCCAGTCAGTTTCGAACCTTGCACTACAAGTACGCACCCTATTTGGTGTTTGTCCATGAGGTGGGCTGCCTCTTGCAGGGAAGTATCTTCCTGTACAGTGATGAGTTGGCGCACCATGTGGTCTTTGACGGGCAAGAGCTCCCAGTTTGGCCCCAGTTGCTCAAAGGTTCTGACATTGGTGGCGGTCACCAGGCCAGTCAGTTCGCCCTGCATGTTTTCTACTGGCAGATGGCGTATTTTTTTCCACTCCATAATGGACTTTATCAGGCCGAGTGGTTCATCCTCATGCACAGCGTATATGTCGGTGATCATTACCTTGCTTACGGGGCAGTTACGGCAATCAAACAGGTAGGTTTGCCGCCATTTCAATTCTGGCCATTCGTGCACTGGCCGCTGCTCTTGCTGGTTTTCGAACATGAGCTTGGTCAGTTCAGTAAGAGCAATGGCCGAGCCAAAGGCGTCGCGCAGTTTTCGGTAGTGGCGTATTTGCCACTGGGCGCCGGTTTGCTGGCGGGTCATGCGTTCTTTCACGATGTTCAGGTATTGGTCGGCATTCTTTATACCTACCGCGCGCAATCCTTCGCGCGCGATGGGCAGAAGTTCACTCACAATCAGGTCGGTTGCAAGACGCACCTTGCCAAACCAGTCCATAAGTGCATAGCTACCTATGCGAGCGGCGCGCATAAAATTATCTTTGGCACTGCGAAAACTGATGTAGCGGTAAAACCCCCGGTACCGCGTTGGCTGGCCTAGCATCAGCCCCAACCAGAAGGCAAAATTGGCCATTTCGTCTAGGGCGGAAGGGCCGGAAGGAATGTAGCGGCACTCTACACGCAAGTGGGGCTTGCCATCGGTCATACCAAAGCAGGGGCGGTTCCAGTTATATACAGTGCCATTGTGTAGCCTTAGCGCGGCCAGGTTGGGTATCTGCCCATCTTGTAAGGTTTGAAGGCTGTCCTGCTGTATGTCGCGGGTAAGCAGTACGGGAAAACGAGCAATATTATCTTTGAACAGTTCGGTTACGGAATGTTGGAGCCAGTGATTGCCAAAAAATACGCGTGGCTGCTTATTGCGCAACTGATTGGCAGAGGTGCGGGTATCCACCGATTGCTGGAAGAGCGCGATGCGGGTTTCCATCCATAGTTCTCGCCCGAAAAGCAGGGGAGAGTTGGCGCAGGCAGCTAGTACCGGGCCGGAAATCATCTGAGCCCAATTGTACTGCTCTACAAACTCCTCGGCGGGTATTTGCAAGTGCAACTGAAAGCTGGTGTTGCAGGACTCAAACACGAGGCTATCCAAGGAGGCGATCATGTCGTCCACGCCGGTGAGATAGACCAGAAAGTCTTGGCCGCGCATGTTGCGAAACATACGACTGAGCGCTTGATAGCGCGCATTGGGTGTCATGGCATCCTGCTGCAAGTGGCGGTAGGTGAGTGTGGGCAGTATGCCGCAAAGGAGTACACGGCTATCTAAGGCAGAGGCGGCCTTTTGGGCATTGTGGAGCAATTGGTGTAGTTGTACCTCCATTTGGCTAAGGCCATCGGCTTGCAGCACTACAGGGTCGAGGTTGATTTCGAGATTGAAGCGTCCGATCTCTGTAGTGAATCGAGGGTCTATTGTTTGAGCCAGTATGTCTGTACCCACGAAGGCAGGGTCGCAGTCGGTGTTGATCAGCGCCAGTTCCTGCTCGGCGCCAATGCGTCGAATGTCTCGCTCAAAGCAGTTTTGCCGGACCATTTCGTCCAGAGCAGCTACATCTTTGAGGAGATGCGCTGTAAAGCGGGCTTTTTCTTCAAAAGAATGTAGATATCTCACTTTGAGTTCGCCCATGAGCCAACTTTATTTGGGTAAGGGTCAAAAAAATAAACTTCAAGTCGGTTTGAGCAGCAGTAGCGGAATGGTGGTATGCATTGCCATTTTTCGCGTCAGGCTTGGGTGCATGAGGCGCTCCCAGAGGTTGTGCGGCGGGGCGTACATCACCATCAGGTCGGCGTGATGCTGGTCGGCAAATTCATCTAAGGCTTCTATGACAGAATGCCCAGCAATCTGGTGGTAGTGCGCCTGCAGGTAGGATGCGTGCTGGCTAAAGAAGGCTTCGAGTTCGCGCAAACTGACCTCGCCCTTGCTGGATTGCCCTGTGTCTACGTACACGCAGTGCAATACAATGCCAAAAGGCCAGAGCCACTCGCTGAGCTTCCAGATTTGCCAGGGGGTGTGTTCGCTTAGGTCGGAGGCGTACACGACGATCTGCGGGCGCGTCAAGGAGGCTTTTTCCGGTACGATCCACACAGGGCAATGCGCCTTTTGCGCAGTGGAAGTCGTTACGCTGCCCAGCAAACGCTCCAGCAGGTTGTGTTCACCACGCGTGCCCATGACGATCAGATCGGCTTGGTCGCGGTGAGCTACCTGGGCAATCACTGCTGTCGGATTGCCTACTTCCACGTTGATTTCCAGAGTAGGGGGCTGCGCCACTTCCTGATCAGCCAACCACTCTGCCACGGCGGCATCCGCAAAGGATTGTAGCAAGCTACGGGCCGCCTCCACCTTGTCCTGGGTGACTTTGGTATCCAGTACGGGCAGGTCCATGGCACTCAGCTCTGGAAATACCACATGTAGCAACTGTATGCGCGCCTGCCAAGCTGCAGCTAGGGCAAGGCCATAGCGCAAAGCCTGCTGGGCTGTGTGGGAGAAATCAGTTGGAAACAGGATGTTTTTCATGTGCACGTAGTTTGCGAGGTATTGTGATGCCCCTAATGCCTTGCTCGAGCCAACAAATTACTTCTCGCAAGCACACCCAATCAATGAGTGCTATCAATCAAAGCAATGATTTTTGGCAGGCTACCGCCGGTAAAAAAGCAATTGCAACACGCACCTGGCATACTGCTCATGGCCGGGCGAATTAGTTTGTTCTTGAGAGCGTTTCCCTTGTCTGTTAAACTATTGGCCTGTAAAAATGCGTCATTTACGCCAACGCGCACCAGAACTTTCCTGCCAGTTGTCATTGTGCAACTCTTGTCGGTTCGGCGCTGATGCTTGCACAGTCTTTGCCAGCAGGGACTCACTAGCAGGAGGCTTTTTCTGCTGGAAGATTGCCCCTCCAGGCCTACCTCCTGCTCATGCGCGAGGTTTAGCAGGGGGTTGCCCAAGCCGAAGTGTTTTTTGTAGGTTACCTTTCCGGCCGGTTATCCCAGAATACTATGACATCCAGTGCGCGCGAACACTAGTTCGCTCTTTCCCTGTACGCGTACCGCTGCAAGTGAGCAAGCCAGGCAATTTGAGAGTAGGCATCGCGCAGTAGGGGCAGTGCACTATGCTACGCAGGCGGCAGCGGCAGCGGCGGTTTGCTGTAGCCCGGTACGTGTAGGCTTTTACACTAGATACTGGGCGCAGTCTGCTTCCCTTGAAGGCATTAATGCTCAAGGGTGCGCTGTGGCGAGGCGGCTGCAAAATGCGCGCTAAGCAGCAGCGAAGTATCTTATCGCTCTTTGCCCCAGCGGCTGCCCTCTTCGTAGCGCACTACAAAGGCGTTGGGGAAGCCCCGCTTGTGCACTTGCGCCATGACGCGGAAGGCATCATCGCGGTTGAGGAAGTCGGCTAGCATGATGCGCGTGAGATTTTGTTCGGCGATGTACTCGGTGTCCACGCGCTGTGCCAGATTTTTGACCTTGCGCACGTTGTTGTTATTCGGGTCGTATTTTTGCACGGCAGCCAGTTGCACTTTGTAGTAGGTGCCGCTAAGCCGGGGCGCCGAGCTAGTGTATTCCAGGTTGTCGTCGGGGCCGATGCCTCGCGCTGTGTAGGTTTCCGGGCCAGGTAGCAGTTCGCCAGGCTTTTTGTCGGGCGTTTTTGGGTTGAGCGGCGGCTCGGCAGGTTTCATCACAATTTTATCTAAGTAAATCGGGCGGCCGTAAGTAGTGGTGGAGGGGTCATTGGAGGTAAACTCATAGGCAGATGCCTGGTAGCCCTCGCTCTTGACCTCTACCTTGAACATGCGCCCTGGCAAGATTTCGAAGGAGTAAGCCCCCTGATTGAAGTCTCTGACCAAGAGGAGGTTTTCTACGCCGCCGGGTAAGATTTGGTATAGTGATACGGAAATATTGTCCAGCGGTGTACCGGAGTCTTTGTCATAAGCAGTGCCTTTGACCATGAGTTTGCGCCCGCCGATGGTAAACTCGAAGATATCTTCGTCGCGGGTGTTATTTTTGGCGCCACCAAATACTCGGTTGGAAGAGAAAAAGCCCGCGTTGCCGTCGTTATTGAGCACGTAGTAAAAATCATCTGCCGGCGAGTTGAAGGGCAGGCCTATGTTTTCAGGTGCCGACCAGATGGTCTCTATGCCCTTACTCTTGAACACGTCAAACCCGCCAATGGAAGGATGGCCGTTGGACGCAAAGTACAGTATGCCAGAGCCGGCATCGTAGAAGGGCGTAATTTCGTCGCCAGCAGTGTTGATGCTGGGGCCAAGGTTTACGGGGAAAGAAAAGTCCACATCGTCGGCGGCCAGATCGCGGGTAACGAACCAGATGTCCATGCCGCCCCTGCCGCCCTCGCGGTTGGAGGCAAAGAATAGGAACTCCTGGCCGTCAATGGTGGCCAGCGAGGGCTGGGTGGTAGTCACACGCGCCATATTGATGTATTCGGGTAGGCGTATGGGCTGCGACCACACCCCGCCCTGCCGCTTGATGAGATAGATTTCGCAGCGAGTGGTCAGCGGCCCCCAGGTTTCCTCGCCTCTACAAATGGTGAAGAAGAAGCGGTTGCCGTCGGCAGAAAGCGTGCCGTTGCAGTAGTGGTCATTGGGAATGACTGGAAATGCCTCCGGCGCGCCGGCTTTGCCCCACTCGCGCCCCTGGCGCGCCGCTCGCAAGATACGAGCCTTGCCGCCAGTGGTGGAGGAAAAGTAGAGCACATCGTTAGAGAAAGGAATGGGGGCAAATTCGTGAGCCTCAGTATTGACGCCGCGACCCGGGTAGAGGATTTCGGCATCACGGTTGACCCTGGAGGGTAGTTCCTTAGCTAATTGACAGCCCTCTATCTCCACCCGGACAATTTCCTCTACAATGGCGCGGTCGTTGCCGCTGTATTTGTCTAGGTAGGCTTGAAACTCGCGACGGGCATCGTCGTAGCGGCCGTCCTGTTTGAGGCTTCTGGCGTATTTGAGGCTAGTCATAGGGTACTTAGCGGGTTCGTCCTTGACGTGCTGAAGCATTTCAGCCGCCTTGCGGTAGTCCTTGATGTTGAAGTAGATATCACCGGCTTTAAAGGCTAGCTCTTTCTGTTTGGGCTTCTTTTTGAATGCCTCCTCGTACTGGGCGGCGGCTTCGGCGTATTTGCCCTGAAAGAAAAGTTCGTCGCCTGTTTTGCGAACTCTCTTCCAACTTTGGGCGCTGCCTGGCAGCGCCAGGCTAATATTTAGCAGGACCAGCAAAAATAAAGTTTTACTCATTGTAGTGCGTTTAATGAACAGTGGTTTAACAGCAAGGGCATACCAGGACATATCATGGCGCCCATGGCTAGATGCATAAATGACTTGTAAAGGTAATTTATTTTACAGTGTAGCCAAACGCAAGAAGCAGGCCAAGTGAAAAATAAAGTACTGCCCGATGCGGTGCATGCAGTAATTGTAAAAATTTTGCACAGGAACTCAGGTAGGCTGGGATGACGTTCGGAGGTAAAAATCTGGCCATTACCGCCTGAGGAGCAGTCGCTAAAGCAATAAGTTGCTGCGGATGTACGAATGGCTTGCTCGCTGATGCGAAGTTTCTGTGGCTCGGCTCAACACACCAACTTGTAGCCTATGCCGCGCACGTTAATGATCTGGATGCTGGGGTCGCGTTGAAGGTGGCGGCGTATTTTGGTGATGTACACGTCCATGCTGCGGGCATTGAAGATGCTGTCGTCGCCCCAGAGTTCGCGCAATACGGGGCCGCGCTCCAGCACATTGTTTCGATGTAGATACAGGTGGCGCAGCAGTTCTGACTCTCGATGCGACAGGGAGATATGCTCCTGTGGGTGTTCGAGTACTTGCTTGACGGGGTCAAAGGTGAAAGCACCTATGCGGAGGGCCTGATTGTTGAGTTCGGTAGGCGTATCGGCCCCGAGGGCACTGCGCTCCAGTAGAGCTTTGATACGCACAACGAGTTCTTCCATGCTGAAAGGCTTGCGCAGGTAGTCGTTGCCGCCCAGTTCAAAGCCCTTGACCACGTCTTCTACCTGGGAGCGGGCAGTCAGAAAAATGATGGGAATGCGGGGGTTCTGCTTGCGAATTTCCGTAGCCAGCGAGAAGCCATCCATCTGAGGCATCATTACATCCAGTACCAGAATGTCAGGAGCCTGAGTTTGGAAAAAATCCAATCCCTGCTTGCCATGGACGGCGTGTGTCACCTGATAGCCTCTGCTCTCAAGGCTATCTTTGATGATACGAGCCAAGAGCAGTTCGTCTTCTACCAGCAAGACTTTCATTTTTGACATGGTAATCAGCGTTAGGAGCTGGCTTTGATTTTGGCTTCAATGGCTGTAGTAGAGTAGCCCGGTACGTAGGGCAAGCTCAGCACCTGGCCGCCATACGCCAGCACTTCTTCAGCGCCTATGATGGCCGACATGGGCCAGTCACCGCCCTTTACTAAAACATCGGGGCGGAGCAAACGGATTAATTCCAGCGGAGTATCCTGCTCAAAAGCTGCCACGAGGTCCACCATTTGTAGTGCGGCTAGGTTGTACAGGCGGGTGCGCTCGTCGTTGATAGGGCGCGAGGGGCCCTTGAGGCGTCGTACAGAGTCAGCGGCATTGGTGCCCACCACTAGGCGTTGCCCGAGGTCTTTAGCCTGTGCCAGGTAATGGATGTGCCCGTAGTGCAGTAAGTCAAAGCAGCCGTTGGTAAACACCACGCGCTCGCCAGCAGCTTGCCATGCGCGCACAGTGCAGGCGGCTTGCGCCCAGTGCTGTATTTTGGCTTGAATGTGCTCTAAAGTGCTCATGGGGTTCACGATACAGTGGTGGCAGTTTCGGCAGCTAGGGGTTTGGGATGGTAGTGGCGGTTGATGATGGGCAGCAAAATCAGGCTAGATAAGCCAATGAGCACGTTGGAGCCAATATTGACCGAGAAAAACGAGATGTTCGCCCAAGAAAAGCCGTCGTCGCCGCTCACGCCGTAGATGCCCAAGGCTTGCTGTGCCATGAAGTGAAACGTACCCATGCCTGCTGGCGATGGTACCACCACGCCCCAAGAGCCAAACACAAACACTGTAAGGGCGGCGCGCCAGCCCAGGTGCGCCGTGGGGTCAAATGCCCAGAAGCAAAGTATTGTCATGAGGAAGAACATGATCCAGATGTTGGCAGTAAGCAAGAGAAATAGGCCGGGGTTTTTGAGCTGGCGTACGGTGTTAATGCCTTGCCAAAAGCCTAGCGCCATGCGCTGTACACGCTGAAAGACGGCGCTTCGCCCCAGCGGTTTGTGCAGCAAATACAATAGCAGCACTAGCCCTCCGCCCAGTAAGAGTGCCCACAGCGCCAGGTTGCCCGCGCCGCCGAGCCGCTCTTCCAGGCGCGCCTGCTGGTCAAAGAAGCCCCAGATCGGGCCAGCCTCCAGCACCAGGGCTAGCACCGTCACAATGAGGATGCACAGCACATCCATGATGCGATCTACCACCACGGCACCCATGACCTTTTCTACCGGTATTTTTTCGTATTGCGCCAGGGTGGCAGCGCGTACCACCTCGCCCAAGCGCGGAATGGCCAGGCTGGAAAAGTAGCCCAGCACCGTGGTCAGGAAGGTATTGATAAGCCGAGGGTGGGCGCCTAGCGAGTGCAGCAGCATATTGAGCCGCAGGGCGCGGCTGAGGTTGCTTATGGTAAAGGCTGCCAGTACCACGAGAATCCAGCCATAGTGTACACCTTTGAAGTCGTTGACCACCTTACGGGCCAGGCTACACTGCTCAGCAGGAATGCCCTTGGTGGCGCAGTCGGCCTGAAAAGCAATATTCTGGCTGCGGTACACAAGATATAGGATGCCCAAGCCGATGCCAAGAAAAAACAAGAACTTTAGAAACTGAATCAGGTATGTGCGGTACATGAGCAGACAGCAGTACTTGGAAGAAAATGCTTGCAGGTTTTGTCCATAATGCGTAGCCCTGCACGCAAACGCGACCACAAAGGAACGAAAAATGCGCCAAACGCAAGGGGTTAATAATTGCCTCTGGCCAGGTTCACTATAAAGGCGCCCTGGAATCCTTTGCTCCTGAAGGCGCTCCGCGCTTTCTCAGCCTGCTCTTTGGAAGCGTACGGCCCAGCGATGTATTTGTAAAGTACGCCATCAAGCCCTGATCTTTCAATGCTGATCAAAACGTTCTTCACACCTTTGGCTTGCAGAGCTGCCACGCCAAGCAGCACGTTTTCCAAGTTGGAGTGGCTGGCCAATTGCACTCCCCAGCCCTGCTGTTCTGGCATGCGTAGTTCAATCTCGTACAAACCATAAGGGGCAAAATCCCGACCTGCGAGCTTGGCTTTAGCCGTATTTTCCTCGCGTGCCATACGCTCGCTCAAAGGACGTGCTTCATTGGAGTAGTTCTTGGGGGTAGAGGAGGTAGGCGGGGTAGATGAAGCAGTTGAGGAAGACGACGTAGGTAGGGTCGTAGATGACGTGGATGGCGTAGCGCTACCGGACTGGCTCATGAGTTCGACGCGTACCATGGCTTGCTGGCCCTGTGCAATGCCCAGCCTTTTCGCGGCTTCTCCTGAGAGCTCAATGATCCTGCCGGATATGAAGGGGCCTTTGTCAATTACCCTGACAGTTGTGCTCCTTTTGTTTTCCAGATTAGTGACTTTGAGCACTGCGCCATAAGGGTGTACACCATGTGCGCACGTAAGCTCGAGTTTGCTGTATCGAACGCCATATTTGGTCACGCTGCCATCAAACTCATCGCTGATGACACCAGCCAAGCCGTCCTGCTCTTTTTGAGCCTGTAAGGAACCAGCAAAAACGAAGTAAAAAAAAGCAAGTACAAGGTGGCGATAGCAAGTCATCGTGGGCTGTTTTTGATGTACGCACAACCTACAACCTGACGCGCACACCACTGTACACGGAGAATGTGTGCAGGCGCTCGTTGTCAGGGCCAAGGCCATGCAATAGGTATAGGAAAGAGTAGTGGTAAGAAGGCTGCACAAAAAAACTCCAACCTCGCAGAAAGTGTCGCTCCAACCCAATGGAGGCTGTGGTGGTGAAGAAGGTATTGTCGGCAAAACCGCCACCCTGGAGCAATCCGCCGCTGAGATCCTTGTTTTTCAGGCCGGAGCGTTTTTCTACGCCGGGGTTTTCGAATGCAGCGGGGTCGGGGTTGAATTTGCTGCTGCGAAAAGCCTCCTGCCCGGCAATGGCAAAGTTGGATTCTAGTACAGTTTGCCCTGTAATGCCAATACCTGCATAGGTTCGCCAGCCGCGGCGGTTGGAAAGATCATAGCGGAAGGTAAGCGGAACCGCCACAATATTCATTTCTATATCCGTGATGCCCTCTCCAAAGAAACCTTTCGTGACGCTGCCAGTGAGGTAAAACACCCTACGGGCATGATATTGCTTGGCAGTGTAAATAATGCCCGTTTCCAATTCCCAGCGGCCTTTGCCCCAGGCCAGCCCCAAACCTCCACAATAGCCAGGCGAATAGGTTCTTCGGGCAGGCAATACAATGGGGTTGCGGTCGTCGGCAATGGCCTCCGGGGTAATGATATAGTTAACCTCTGGGCCGCCATACATACTCAGCATTAGGTGGCTTCCTTTGCGCAAAGGCAAAATCTTGCCGCCACCGAGGGTACTACCTCTGTACGGATTGCGCCATTCCTTTTCGGAGAAGTTGGCGGGAGATGGCAACAGCTGCATTTGCGCCAGCGCTTGTAACATGTCTTCCTGTGCGGTGTGGAGAGCGCGCACTTCTGCCGGCTGTTGGCTTGGCAGTAAGGCAATGTTATGTGCCGAGTTAGCAAACAGGGGTTCGGCAAGTACTTGACTGTCAACGTCTTTTAATGCTACATCAGGGCAAGATGCCGAAGCCAGCGCTCCATGCCAAAGGCTACGTAGGGCCGGCAACTGATGCAGTTTGGTCAAGGCCAAATTGTCGGTGTTGGGCCTACTTTGCGATGCCACATCAGAAATTGTAGTCTTTGGGGAGAACGCCACGCTACTGTCAGTTGGAGTGCCCGGAATCAAAGGAATGCCTTCGGAGGACACTTGCTCCACAGGCATGCCTGTGGGCGCATGAGCCAGCGATACATTTTCTGGCGCCGACGACCAGGGCGAGTGTGTGTCCACTAGCAGCAGAATAAGTAAAAGTACGGCCAACTCCAGTATCTTAGTACTCAGAATGCGGCGCTCGCGCAGGTATATTTTGTCCAGACGAGTTACCAGAGAAGCCCAGTTTTGGCTAAGCCCTGCATCGTGCGTTTTGGGTGCCTTTCGGCGGATCAGCCTGTCAAAGGAAGCAGCTTCTTCCTCAGAAATGTTCTGCATCTCTGTAGCCAGCCGATCCCTCATCCACGCCCAGTCGGGTGCAGCATCGGGCAGTGGCGCGCCCTCCAACTTTCCCTTGATGATCCTGTCAAACGATTTATCCTTGTTAATGGTAGCCATACTTTCCAGACGTTAAAATCTCTTTGAGTTTCTGACGCGCCTTCACCAAATTGGAACGAGAGGTGCTTTCTGTAATGGACAACATTTCGCCTATTTCCTTGTGCGAGTAGCCTTCGATAACGTACAGGTTGAATACCGTTCGATACACTGGGGTGAGTTGTTGTATGGCATCGAGTATTTGCTTTTCAGAGCATTGGCTCACCGCGTCGGCTTCCTCGTGGCTCAATTCAAAAACCGTCTCAATATCTTCTGTGCGCCGGCGCATGGATTTTCGGTAGTAATCAATGGCCGTGTTGACCATGATGCGCCGTATCCAGGCGGGCAGCGAAGTGTCTGGCTGATATCGGCTTATGTGGCGGAATACTTTGATAAACCCCTCGTGCAGGATATCTAGCGCGTCTTGCTCACTGCTGGCATAGCGCAGGCACAATGCCATCATGGAGCCGTAAAATTCTTCATACAGCAATTGCTGCGCCCACTGCTCACGGCGTGCACAGGCCTTGATGAAATCCTGTTCTTCGTAGCCCAATGGCAACGAAATCTCCATGTGCTCTCAAAGTTTGTATCAAAGATAGACACTCTCTGTCGCTTTAGCAATAAGCAAATCAAAAAATTAATACCTCCCCGAGTTTGATTGTCATTCAATTAAGAACGATTGAGCCCACCTAAGTGCTGCTTTGGTAGTGCTCCTGTGCCTTGTTGTCATCTTGCATACATACAAGAGGGCAGAGGCTGTTTCTGCGCGGGGGTTCTTGCAAAGTGGGCAAGGAGTGCTGAGTGCTGCGAAGGCTGCTCACTGCTTGCCGCCAGTTTTAATGCGCTCTGCTCAAAACACCGCCCCTACGCTTGCCCTACCTACATGTACTACTTTAGCCATCCCCGTCTGACGCCCCTCGTAGCTGATACCTAGTTGCAGACTTTTGGCCAGGCGCCTATCCAGGCCTATGCTCCATAGCAAGTTGCGGCCGTTCTGCAGTCCGTTGAGCATGGCAAACCCCACAGGTGTGTTGGTAGCGCCGCGAAAGTTCACCTGTATCCAAGACAAGCGGCTGCGCAATGCCCAGTCACCGGCCTTATTCCACAGGCTTTCCAGGGCCAACTCATGGCGGCGTGCTAGCTCGCCTTGCTCGATGAGCACGTTGCGGTCGCTTTGATACCGATACCGAAAGGTGAGTCGGAATTGCCTGGAGGGCAACCAGTTGCACTGTGGCTCCGCCGAGAAAGTGGCAATGCGGAAGTCGCGGTTATCGAAAAACTCCGAATCGCTGAGGCGCGTCTGCCATATCAGCCCTGCCTGCCCGGTGAGCGCTTTGGACAGGTTGAGGCGGGTACGTACAAATTGCTCTTGTGTGCGGCGGTTTTCAAAACCGGTAGTTTGCAGGGTTTTATTCCACAGGTCAGAATAGCCAACCTGCACATCCCACTTGGGGTGGGCGCGATTGAAAAACAGGATATGCCGTGCAGCAGCGTTGATGGCTACGAGCGCTGAGTCGGGGATGTTCCACTGCAGAGGGTTCCAGGCTTGTACGCCGGAAGTTGGCCGGGTGCGCCGCCCAGTTTGTACTGTGGACTGCAAGGCCAACTTGCTCAAAAAGCGCCGCACCCCCTGGGCATTGAACCACACCGCGCGAGGCTCTACTTGCAGGCTTTGTAATAGATTGGCGTAGTTGATGCGTACAAAGTCGTTGGTTAAGGTAGGTACGCGCACGAAGTCAGCCAGGTCGGAAAACGGGGCAGGCTCCATTTCGTTGGGCTGGATGATACCGTCGTTGTTGTACAGCGAATCAAGCCATATATGCGTGCCCTCGCCCTGGCGTACGCGTACGTAGGTAAACTCCAGGCGAGGCTCCTGGCCAGAACCGATTTCGTAGGTGGTGTTAGAGCGCAGGGCGCCTTTCCATAAATTTAGGTTTAGGTCGGTGCGCCCTAGGAAGCTCTCCGCCGGTCTTTGGTTGGTCAGCGCGGTGTCTTGCACCTCTAGGCGGCGCCAGGTGAAGTTGCCAGCCCATTGCAAGGTGCGGCGCAGTTGACGGCTGCCTTGAAGGTTTAGTTCGGTAGCACGAGTATTGCGGGCAAAGTCCCTGCCAGCCGGGGCGTAGTCTTGCCGCCTTTGCCAATGCGCCCGCAGGGTGTAGGCGTCCTTACCTGCGGGGCTTTCTACAAAAGCACGATACAGGTCATAGAAAAAACTGTTGGCTACCAGTGTATCTGCCGGCGTGGCAGTGCGGCGTTCGTTGCGCTCGCGCTCGCCATATAAGCCAGTGCGCCATCCGCCCAGTTGGTCAAAACGATAAGCTGCCAATACGCGAGGCCTGAAAAAAACGGCGCGCTGCCCGGCAGTAGTAGCTTGTAATAGGCTGCCGTCGGCATCTACGTGCCAGCCACCCTGCTTATACAGTAGCCGAGTGACGTGGCGTACGCCCTGGTACAGGGAGTCGCGTACGAAAGCTGAAAAACCATACTGCCATGCCATATGCGCATGCTGCCGGAGCCCGATAATCACTTTAGCTAGGTGTTCGTTGGTCGGCTGCACTGCACCGATACCCTGGATGTCGGTCAGGCTCCAGTCGCGCAGAAACTCGGGGTCGCGGTAGGGGTTCAAGGCGCGAAACCGTCGTTGTACCCACTCGTAGGCAGCCTGAAGGTCGAGTTTCCAAGTGCTGGTATCAGCCAGTAGTTGTCGGCGTCGTCCCAGGGCCCAGGTATGGCGCAAAGAGGAGTAGATGGCGGCGCCATGATTGTCAGCGTCATCCAGGCGCGAAAAGCGGTTGAGGTCCAGCCGGCTGCTGGCCACTTCAACTACTGCTACCGACTGCTGGGCAAAGCGATGCTCTACGCCCAGGGTGTGGAGCTGCTGCTGCTGGGGTGCGGTGAGTTGTATAAGCGGCTCGTACTCGCCTTGTGGTAGGCAAGTTTGTGGGTCGGGGGCTACCCAGCGATAAACGCGCTCATTGGCTACCAGACTGGGGTCGAGCACATAATGCCCCCTGCTGGCGCCCACAAAAACAAAGCGCGCCGTGTAGCGGGCATTGGTCGGGTCGGTGCTAAACACCAGTACAGAATCTCGCTGACCACAGGTACTGAGCGTATCGGCAAGGCGGTACTGTGCCCGAAAAGGTACAAACTCTCCTATGGTATCAATGCTGGAACTGACGGCGAGGCGAAGATCGTCGCCGGCCAGGGCCAGGATGCGGCGCTGCTCGGGGGTAAGGGGGTTGAGGCCAGAAGATGAGCGGCTGTCTTGTTGGCTGAAGGTGTTGGTATACAGACGGGTGTTGCCGTGGCGATATTCCAGGTTGAAAGCGGCCAGGCTACGCAGATATCGCTGGTCGGCGTATTCAAACTCCACAATGATGCGGCTGTCTTTAGTGATAAGCCGGCGGCTGGTGAAGGTGATCTCGCCTCGATTGTAGTCTATGACGTAGTCGGTTTCAATGCCGCGCTCCATGAGTTGGCCGTCTAGCCATACTTTTTCTGTGCCGGCCAACACGATGATGAAGGTCTCCCCGGCATTGCCACGCAAGCGGTACGGCCCCTGGTTGCCCTCTTGCTGCTGTATCTGATTGCGTGCAAACTGCCCCCTGGAAATAGCAATGCTAGCGTTGCCCTGCCACACGCCTTTGCCTTTGTCGGGCGATTGCGCGTGAAACGACAGCCCCTGCAAGCGCTTGAAGTAGTTCATAAAATAGCTCTGCGGACGCATCAGGTCGTAGTCGCCAGCTATGAGGCGGTTCTTATCCTTGCTGATCTGAATGAACACGCGGTCGAACTCGCGCAACTGACGAGTATTGCCCTCGGGCTGGAGGGGGATGTTTTCGTCGGTGATGGCAGCGAGTATCTCCAGCCCATCGCCCAGCCTGCCAGCCATTTGGAGGTTGAGGCTGGAGTTGAGTACCAGGTCCTGGCGATTGCCCAGCGAGATACCGCGCGTAAAGCTACCGTTGTAGCTGAGATTGCCGAAGTTGAGCGACTGCGAGGAGGCGCCTTGCGCGTAGGGGTTATACACTATGCCTTCCGCTCCAGAGCCAAGGCGTGACTGAGCTAGTACACTGCTGTCGATGCGAAACAAGGGCGCACTCATGCGGTAGGGCATCACCCTGAACGCTACCCGTAGATGCAGGGTGGTGGTATCAGAACGGGCAAAGCAGATTTGATTGTCCACCACCTGAAATAATAAATGCGTTAGGCGTGAACCGGTCTCTGCGTCCAGTACTGCCACCGAAGCAGGTATGACGGTGAGGCTGTCCAGGGTATAGCAACCGCTCTGCACGTCCAGTATTTTTGTGCGCTGGTTAGATAGCCAGGGCTGTGCTTGCACCACGGTAGCCAGGCAGATCAGGCCACCTGCCATCCAGCAAGCCAGGCCGTGTGGTGGTTTTCTCATGGACGCGCAGCGCAAAACACTTTGGTGTTGCAAACGATAGAACTTTCGCCGAAGTATGATGAAAGGTAAAATTAGCTCCTGCTGTGAACAGAGCGATCTCGAGATTTTTTTTGCAAAAACTCAAGCTTACTGCCCGACAAGTAGCTGCTGAGCGTAGGGATGCCTGAGTGCTGGTTCAGCCTCATAGTTTCTTCCCTTTTTACTTAATGATAAGTGATACTGCGCCTCCATTGCCCCTGTGCTGTTTTAAATCCTCTCTGCCCCCGCCTGCCATGCTCAATTTTCCACTCGCCCATTCCCTTCCATACCTAATAGCCTCTCAGATGCGGTAGCCATATACATAGAATGATGTCCTTCAGCTTTGTGCTGGCGGAGTACATCACCTGATTGAGCAGGCTTTCCAGTTGGCCGGCTAGTTGGCCTGTTCTACTTGTGTGCCAGGTAAACAGCGCCAGGTAGTGCACGCTACTTTTTGCCTAGCGTAGTGTTGTAGCGGGTTTGGTCTAGCAGTATTTTTTTTGCCTCGGTTACTTCAGTGTCGTTGCGCAGGGTCATGCGTATCTTACCGTTTTTGTAGTAGTAGCGCCCGGCAATCTCGCGCTCGATCAAGTCCAGAATGGCGTCTTTATAACCGGCTAAGGTTGTGCGCTTGGCGTTGCGAATGTTTTGCTCAATGGCGGCTATTTCGCTTTGGAGGCGATAGCCGTCTTTAGCGGCTTTTTCCTTGAACTCGCGCCAGGTTTTCTCACTTTCGGTTTCGTACTGGAAGTTTTTGGATTCCAAGAACTTGAGGAAAGCGTCAAAGTCGGTAAAGCGGAATTTTTCCACGGAGTCAATGCCGGTGCGATTCATGCAGTACTGGGTAGCAAAGTCAAAAATCAGGTGCTGTTGTACGAGGGCTTTGACGATGGGTTCGTCGGTGGGTTGTTTGAGGGAGATATCGGGAGTAACGCCCCCACCGTCGAGCACAGTACGGCCATTCCGAGTAGTAAACTTGGTGCGTCGGCTGTCGGGAATATCCACTGGTTCGCCGTTTTTGTACTCTACGCTCTGGATGCAGCGCCCACTAGGGATATAGTATTTGGCAGTAGTAACTTTGACGCGAGCATTGTAGCCTACTTCCATGAAGTTTTGCACCAGCCCCTTGCCATAGGAGCGCTGGCCTAACAGCACGCCGCGGTCGTAGTCTTGCATGGCACCGCTCACAATTTCAGAGGCGGAGGCCGATTTTTTGTCAATGAGGATGGCCAGTGGGATATCGGGGTCGGTAGCGGGCATGAGGGTGTTGAAAGCGCGGTCTTGCTCTTTGATTTTACCTCGGTTGGAGACCACTAGCATATCTTTACCGATAAAGACGTTGCATACGTTAACGGCTTCGTGCAGGAGGCCGCCGCCGTTGCCGCGCAAGTCCAGGATAACGCCTTTGAGTTGAGGGTCTTCAGCTTTGAGTTTTTTGAGGGCTTCGGCTACGTTTCGGCCAGCATCCTGCGTAAATACGCTGAGGTTGATGTAGCCGATGTGGTCGCCCACCATACCGCTGAAGGGCACATTAGGCACATCCACTTCGGCGCGCACCAGTGAGACTTTGAAGTCGTCGCTGCGACCGGGCCGGCGTATGGTGAGTGTGACACTGGTACCGGGGAAGCCGCGCAGGATTTCATTGAGGGCTTCGGGGTCTTTGCCTTTGGCGTCTTTGCCGTCCACGGCCACGATCTGGTCGCCGACCTTGAGGCCAGCTTTGTCGGCAGCAAAGCCCTGGTAAAGTTCGGTGATGGTGACGTAATCGCCAATTTTCTCGCTGGAGGCGCCGATGCCGTTGTAACGGCCTTCGGTGGTCAGGCGGTAAGATTCAATGTCGGCTTCAGAGATGTAGTTGGTGAAGGGGTCTAGCGAGTTCATCATGGCGTCAATGCCAGTGCGCATAAGCTTGCCAGGGTCTATTTCTTCTACATAGTTGGTATTAAGTTCCCGATACACATTGGCAAAAATTTCGATGTTGCGGGAGATTTCAAAAAACTTATCACCCACAGGGCTGAAGGAAGCTGCCAGGCTAAGGATGGCCACTAAGGCGGCTGTGCCGAAGAAAAACTTGTGCTTCATAAGTCGTAGTTCAATAAATAACGAAACGATGAACGCAAAATGCGCACTTTGTAATGCCGCAAGAGAGCAAAAAGTTTTGATGCGCGCTGGGCAGGGCTAGCAGCCGCCCTTTTGTAAACGAGCATCCGCTGCACCTTAACAACCTTCGGGCGTTTGCTTGGCGCGCTCGTCGCAAAATACTACCTTTGCTTTATGGAAAAAATTGTAGTACTCACCGGAGCAGGCATGAGCGCTGAGAGCGGCATACGTACCTTTCGAGATGCCAACGGCTTGTGGGAGGAACACGACGTCATGGAAGTAGCTTCCGTTGACGGATGGAAGCGCAACCCCGAGCTAGTGCTCCGCTTTTACAACCTGCGCCGCAGCCAACTTAAGGAAGTAGCACCTCACGCTGGCCACTTGGCTCTGGCGCATTTGGAAAAAGCCTATGACGTGCACATCGTAACGCAAAATGTGGACGACCTCCACGAACGCGCTGGCAGCCGCCACGTGCTGCACCTGCACGGCGAACTCCGCAAAGTGCGCAGCACTCAATACCCCGAGTTGGTGTACGACTGGTACGATGACCTCCACCTGGGCGACTTATGCGAGCGTGGCGCCCAGTTGCGGCCCCACATCGTGTGGTTTGGCGAAATGGTACCCCTTATGGAGGAAGCTGCCGCCATCACCGCCCAGGCCGATAAGGTGATCATTATTGGCACCTCCATGCAAGTATATCCGGCTGCCGGGTTGGTGGCCTATGCCAAGCCCAAGGCCGAAATCTATTACATTGACCCCAATCCCTCCATCAATTACGAACTCAGCGATCGTTCTAATCTGAAAGTGATTATGGAGAAAGCCACTATTGGCGTGCCCAGCCTGGTGGAGCAGTTGCTAGAAAAATCCATCGCCAACTTGTAGTTTTATACTAGGACTCTTATATTTGTATGTCGGGTGATGCAGCCTTGCTTGATCGTACGTAAAGAGCAGGACCATTTTTACACAAGCAATTGCGACCTATGAGAAAACATATACTCCTTGCCCTGGCAGTGCTTTGCCTGTTCGCACAAGTTGCTGTTGCACAAGACCCCCGCCTGCGCAAGGCTAAAGAAGCCATGCGTTTGCTCCAATACGCCGAAGCGGCAAAACTATACGAGGAGTTGTTGCCCAAGTACGATACACCCCAAACCAGGGCCCACCTGGCCGAGGCCTACCGCAAAAATCAGCAGTATGATAAAGCTGTGGAGCACTACGCCCAGATTAAAAACTGGGGGCAGTTGGCTCCCGAATACCTGCTCTACTACGCCAAAGCCTTGCTGAAAACCGCCTCCTGCGCAGAGGCGCAATCTGTATATGACCAGTATCTTGAGCGCAAGCCGCTAGATGCTCGCGCGCCTATGTTGCGCGATGTGTGTGCTGCTCTTGAGCAATTGCGCGCTCAGCCCAACGACGCCTTTACCCTGTTTCCGGTTGGTTTTAATTCTTCATACCATGAAATGGCGCCGGCTTACTACGGCAATAGCCTCGTATTTGCCTCCAACAGGCTCTCAGCCAAAGGCGATTTCTTGGACCTCATCGTAGCCAAAGATCCCGCCAGTACGGAATCGCTCGCACCGTTTGCCACAGAACTCAATACTCCGCTGCACGAGGCTACGGCAACTTTTAGCGCCGACATGAGCCGCGTATTCTTCACGCGTAGCCGAGAGGTGAAAACCTCTTTGGAAAGCCGCATAGTGCCCCTCGACATTCTCACCGCTACTCGCCAAAGCGACGGCAAGTGGTCCAAGCCCGAATCCCTCAACCTGACAGATGCCGCCTACTCTGCTGCGCACCCTTGCCTCTCTGCCGATGGCACTCGGCTTTACTTCAGCTCCGACTTGCCCAACGGCTTTGGTGGCAAAGACCTCTACTACAGCGACTGGAACGGCAGCACCTGGGGCAAGCCCGTCAACCTCGGCCCAGAGATCAATACCGAAGGCGATGAACTTTTCCCGGCTCTTGGCCCTGACAACCGACTCTACTTCAGCTCCGATGGCCACCTTGGCTTGGGTGGGCACGACCTCTTTGCCGCCGAAATGATTGGCCCCAGCGCCTGGGGGCGTGTACAAAACCTCGGCCTACTCTTCAACTCTGCAGAAGATGATTTTGCCATAGCTTGGGCGCCCGACGGCAACGCCGGTTTCCTTAGCTCCAACCGCACTGGAGGCCAGGGCGGCGACGACATCTACGGCTTCAAGCGGCTGCATTACGTTCTGGCGCTTGAATTTACCGATGCGCTCAATGGCCGCAGCATTGCACCAACCAGTGTGGCAAGCGACTGCGGGGCTACTACGCTCCACCCGCGTTTGCGGCTCCCAGTGGAGGGCTGTTGCTCAATCACGGTGCAGGCTGAGGGGTACGAAAGCCTCTCGCGCCAGATATGTGCCAACGAATCTGGTCTACCTGGCAAGTCAGCCTATCGCATCGCCTTGGAGCCTGAGAAAGTTTACACGGTGCAGGGTTCCGTCATGGATCAGCAATCAGAACAGCCGCTGACTGGCGCTGCCATACACGTTTTTGATCAAGCTGGTGCATTATTTGCCGTGCTGGTGTCTGGCGCCGATGGTCATTTTGCTGCCAATTTGCCTAGGGGCAAGTGCTTCACTTTCAAAGTAGAAAAAGGCAATTACTTTGCCCGCACTTTAGACGAGCGCATCTGCACCGAAGGCAACCAAACCCTTTATGTGCTGAATGTGGTACTCCAGCCCTTTTGGATAAGTGCCGCCCAGATGCGTAGGAATCTGGCCAATACCACTGCCCTGGCCAAAGGCGTTTTTCTGGCTGGTACGCCCACCGGACTGGAAGAGACCGCGCCATTTCAGTTGCAAATCTACTACAATAGGTTCAGTGCAGAGATCCGCGAGGATGCCATACCAGAAATGCAACGCCTGATTCAATTGTTGAAGGATAACCCCAAGGTGGTATTAGAAATCAGCGCTCACACCGACGCGCGTGGCGATGCCTCCTTCAATCAACGGCTGTCGCAAAAGCGTGCCGAAGCTGTAGTCAAGTGGCTGACCGACAGAGGCATTGAGAGTAGCCGGCTCTTTGCCAAGGGCTATGGCGAATCGCGCCTGGTTAATCATTGTAAGGACGGCGTAGCTTGCTCCGAGGCCGAGCACCAGCGCAACCGTCGTACGGAGTTCCGCGTAGTGGAGGTGCTCCGGTAAGCGGAAAGTACTTATCTTTGCCCAAGTGAATCAAAATTCGAGCATTGGATACCCGACTTTCCAAGGCTGAACACAACCATGCAATCATGCCCAAAATCTTTCCTGTCCTGGCTACTCTTCTGTTTGTGGCCGCAGGCATTTGCGCTCAGCAAGACCTCAACACGGCTATCATGCGCGGCGTGTGGCAAAGCAATCGCCTCAACCCTGCGCTATTTCCTGAGCACAAAGTGGCCATAGGATTACCTGGTGCGTACACCAACCTCCTGATTACCGGCCTGAAATATAACCAGTTGGTGAGTACCGACGCCAATGGCCGTCGCGTGCTGGATGTGGATAAGGGCATCGCGCAACTGGACGCCCAGAACCTCATCCGCGAAAACACGGATATAGAAACCCTAGCCCTAGGCCTCCGCCTGGGTAAGTTGAGCCTTAGCGCAGCGCATACTGTGCGTTTCAACGCCTTCTTAAACTACCCCAAAACACTGCCTCAACTGATATGGCAGGGCAATGCGCAATTCATTGGCCAGGAAGTGCAATTTGCGCCCGACCTGCAGCTTTTTGGCTATAGCGAACTGGCGTTGGGCCTGGCACTGGAGATCACACCCAAATTGGCACTTGGCGGAAGGGTAAAATACTTAAGCGGCCTGGGGGATATTTCTACGCCCCGAACTGACTTGCGTCTCTACACCAACCTCGACGCCTACGAACTACGCCTGACCGCCGACTTTCAGGCCAACATTACCGGAAGCATTGACTACAAGGGCTTTGAAGAACCCCAGGTCAATTACGAGTTTGGGCAGTTTGCCGTCAATCAACTGTTTACATCCAATACCGGCTACGCCTTTGACATGGGTGCAGCGCTTCGCTTCCACAAGTGGGACCTGGCGCTGAGTGTGCTCGACATTGGCGCCATTCAATGGAAAGACAACGCCCGCTTTTACCGCTTGCAGGGCCAGTTTGAGTACAAAGGCCTGGACGTAGCCGAGCGCCTGCTTAATGACGATACCACCAGCGTGGGGTCTGTTCTGGATTCGCTGGAAACCCTCTACCGCCCGCAAGAGGGCATGGCAGCCTACGAAACCCGCCTGGCGTCGCGCTACTACCTGAGCGCCACCTATCAGCTGAGCAAAAAACTGCGCTTGGGTGGTGTATTTTATACCGAGCAGTACAGGGGGCAGCCCTTTCCGGCGCTGGCACTGAGTGCTACGGCGCAGTTATTTCCCTGGTGGAGTATAGGCGGCTCTTACGGGGTGCGCAATCGGCGCTTTGATAATATTGGCGCGCACACGGCGCTTCAACTGGGGCCAGCGCAGTTGGTGGCTGCCACTGACAATCTCATCAGTGTATTCCTCCAAAAAAGTAGCCACAGCGCCAACGCACGTTTAGGGCTTAACTTGCTCTTTGGTAAAAATTGAGCCAATACCGTATTCAATACGCCTGCCATGAAGCGACTGAAGTATATTTTGCTGATTGTTTGCCTACTGCTATTGGGTGTAGAGCTGCTGCAAGCGCAAAAAACCACCGCCAGCACCAGAAGCAAGCCTAAAGTCCAGCATCTTTCCCGCGTCGATGCGCTCAAAGAAGAAGCCCGGCGCCACGTGCGCGCCAATGCCAAGCTGGCCCAGGTCATGGTGGACAAGATATTCAGCTTTGCCGAACTGGGGTTCCAGGAGGTAGAATCGTCTGCTTACCTGACTCGCATCCTGGAGCAGAATGGCTTTGCTATTGAGTATGGCATTTCCGGCGTGCCTACGGCCTGGTGGGCTACTTGGGGTAGCGGCAAGCCCGTGATAGCGTTGGGTAGCGACTTAGACTGCATACCCAAAGCCAGCCAGAAACCAGGCGTAGCCTATCACGACCCTATTGTGCCCGGCGCGCCCGGCCACGGCGAAGGGCATAACTCCGGCATTCCACTCAATATTGTAGCCGCACTGGCGGTGAAGGACATCATGGCGCGCGAGGGGCTTTCTGGTACGCTCATACTCTGGCCGGGTATTGCCGAAGAACTAGTGGGTACTAAGGCTTTTTTTACCCGCGACGGCTACTTCGACAAAGTGGACCTCTGCATCTTTACCCACGTCAATGACAACCTCAGCGTCTCTTGGGGGCAGGCGCGCGGTACAGGGCTAATCTCGGTAGAATATACCTTTGAAGGAGAAGCCGCCCATGCTGCCGGCGCGCCTTGGAGAGGGCGCAGTGCCGCCGATGCCGTTGAACTCATGAACATTGGCTGGCAGTACCAGCGCGAGCACCTTGATCCGTTGCACCGTTCACATTCCGTCATCACCAACGGCGGCGATCAGCCTAACGTAGTGCCTTCCAAAGCCTCCGTCTGGTACTACTTTCGCCACGTTACCTATCCCAAGATCATGGAGGTGTATGAACGCGCCAACCGCGTGGCCGACGGCGCAGCTTTGATGACTAACACCACCGTGACGCGCCGCGTACTCGGCTCAGCCTGGCCTCGCCACTTCAACAAGGTGTTGGCCGAAACCATGTACGAAAATATCAAGAAAGTAGGCCTACCTCAATGGAGCGAAGCCGACCAAAGACTTGCCATGGCTCTGCAGCGCGAGGTCAACTCGCCGCGCGATACCACTGGTCTAGCTACCAAACTGGATACCCTTGGCCTGCCTGACCCCAGTCCTGTCAGCGGCGGCTCTGATGACATAGGCGATATTTCCTGGAAACTGCCCACCATCACCCTAGGCTACCCGTCCAACATACCCGGGCTGCAAGGTCACCATTGGTCTAATGCTGTAGCTATGGCCACTCCCATTGCGCACAAAGGTGTAGTAGCCGGCGCAGAGGCCATGGCCATGACGCTGGTGGACATCCTGCTCAAACCCGAATTGGTGCAACAAGCCTGGCAATACTTCCGTGAGGAGCAAGGCATGAAGCAGCAGTACATTCCTATGGTGACAGAGACAGACAAGCCAGCTATCTATCTCAACAAAGAGATCATGGAGGAATTTCGCCCCCAACTCCAGAAGTTCTACTACGACGAAACGCGCTTCAACTCTTACATGGAGCAGTTGGGCATTCAATATCCTGTGATAAAGAAGTGATGCCAACTCTGCCCTTGCGCACCCGCATAGCACCCACGCCCAGCGGTTGGCTGCACCAGGGCAACGGCGCCTCCTTCGTGCTGACCTGGGTGTTGGCGCGCGCTGCTGGCGGCAGGGTACTCCTGCGCATTGATGACCTGGACCGCACCAGGTTTCGCATGGAATACCTGGATGACATCTTTTACACCCTGGACTGGCTCGGCCTGGATTACGACGAAGGGCCGGTAGATGCCCAGGACTTTCTGGCGCGGTTTTCCCAGGTGCACCGCCTCGACCTCTACAACCAAGCCCTGGCAGAACTCCGGTTGCAGGAGCTTTGCTACGCTTGTCATTGTTCGCGCAGCCGCATTCGCGCAGCATCGCCAGATGGCATTTATCCAGGGTTTTGCCGCAAAAAAGACCTCGACTTTGAGATGGCTGAAGTGGCCTGGCGCGTCTGCCTGCCAGCCCATGCCGTTGCGGCTTTTCGGGAGTGGGGTAGGGCTGATCTCCACACCGTTGAATTTGGCAGTAGCATGGGCGATTTTGTGGTGCGGCAAAAGGATGGCATGCCGGCTTACCAGGTGGCTTCTCTCTGCGACGACCTACACTGGAGTATCAATTTCATAGTGCGCGGTGCCGACTTGCTGCCCTCCACAGCGGCACAAGTGTGGCTGGCACAACAAATACCTGGCAAACAGCCCTTTGCAAAGGCTTGCTTCCTGCATCACGCTTTGCTCACCGATAGCGCCGGAGAGAAACTCTCCAAATCAGCAGGGGCGGCATCGCTGGTGGCTTGGCGGGCGGATGGTCGGGGGCCGGAGCAAATTTACCGGCAAGTGGCAGCCTGGCTGACATTACCTGACGAGGTGTACAGTTTACAAACTTTGCTGGAGGCTACTGCCCGAAAGTATGCACAACTTCTTTTGTGAGCCTTCATGCAATTTCCCCGAATTATCCTGTAAGTTTGCCGCCGCGCAATACCAAGCAACATGATACAAGCCTGCATTTTTGACCTGGATGGCGTAATTGTGGATACCGCGAAGTATCATTTCCAGGCATGGCGCCGCTTGGCCAATGAACTAGGCTTTGACTTCAGCGAAGCCGACAACGAGCAGCTCAAGGGTGTCAGCAGGATGGAATCGCTGGATATTATCCTAAGCTGGGGCGGCCTCGCTGTGCCGGAGGTGCAAAAACGCAAACTGGCTGAGCGCAAAAATGAATGGTACAAGGAGCTCATCAGCCACATGCAGCCGGACGAAATACTGCCCGGCGTGCCAGCTTTCCTGCAGGAATTGCAGCAGTTGGGCATTCGTTTGGCGCTTGGCTCGGCCAGCAAAAATGCCGGTGCAGTAATGCAGTGTATTGGACTGGCGCAGCAGTTTGAAGTCATAGTAGATGGCCACTTGGCTACGCGCTCCAAGCCCGACCCCCAGGTATTCCTGATAGCGGCAGAGGCCATGGGGTTGCTCCCGGGGCAGTGTATCGTTTTTGAAGATGCTGAAAGCGGAGTGGAGGCGGCATTGCGCGGCGGATTTTATGCCGTAGGCGTGGGCAGCCCAGCGGTGCTGGGCAAGGCGCATTGGGTCATTCCGGGCTTTGAAGGCCTGCATTTCCAAGAGGTACTTCGGCACATCCAGGCTTGATTCTTTTGAGTAAATACCACCCTGAACAATATGAAAACCTACATCCAGCGCCACGAGTGGCAGATTATTGAAGAGGGATTCAACCCAGCGTTCAATCGAATTTCTGAAAGTCTTTTTTCCATAGGCAATGGCCGAATGGGGCAGCGTGCCAACTTTGAGGAACGCTACAGCGGCGACTCCCTCCAGGGTAGCTACGTGGCTGGCGTATATTATCCCGATAAAACCCGCGTAGGCTGGTGGAAAATCGGTTACCCAGAGTATTTTGCCAAAGTGCTCAATGCGCCCAGTTGGATCGGCATTGACATTGCTTTCGACGGCGAGATATTCGACCTGGCATACTGTGAGGTGGAGCAATTCCGTCGCGTACTCGATATGCAAAATGGCCGTCTGGAGCGCCGTGTCATTGCCCGAATGCCCGATGGCCGCCGCGTGGAAATCCAGTCGTGCCGCCTATGTAGCATTGCCGACGACGAAACCGGAGCCATTCGCTACAGCGTTAAACCGCTCAATTTTTCGGGTACCCTATCCATTACCTCTTACATCAATGCTGATGTAGTAAACCAGGATGCCAACTACGGGGAGAAGTTTTGGGTAGAAGTAGAAACCAGCACTAAGCGGAGCCAGGCCTACGTCACTGCCGAAACCCGCAAAACTGAGTTTCAGGTATGTACTGGCATGCGCTTTTCCATCTTCCAGCAGGGCCAAAAAGTGCGCTTTGACTCCATGTACGTACATCGGGACAAATACGCTGGCCGCAGCGTGGACATTAAGTGCGAGAAAGGCAAAGAAACCGTCATTTACAAATATGCAGGGGTGGTTTCTTCGCTCAACTACCCTAAGTCAGAGCTAATGGACCGCTGCCAGCAAGCCGTCAAGCGTGCCTACGACAAGGGCTTCGACCTCATACTGGAGGAGCAGGCAGCGGCTTGGGCAGCTAAGTGGGCCGAAGCCGACATCCGCATTGAAGGAGATGTGGCTGCGCAGCAAGGCATACGTTTCAATATCTTTCAGCTTTACCAAACTTACACCGGAGAAGACGACCGGCTCAATATCGGGCCCAAGGGCTTCACCGGCGAAAAATACGGCGGTAGTACTTACTGGGACACCGAAGCCTACTGCCTGCCTTTTTACCTGGCTACGGCCGCCCCCCACGTGGCTCGCAACTTGCTCCTCTATCGCTATCGCCACCTGCCCAAAGCTATTGAAAATGCCCAGAAACTGGGCTTCGGCCAGGGTGCAGCCCTCTATCCCATGGTGACTATGAACGGCGAAGAGTGCCACAACGAATGGGAGATTACCTTTGAGGAAATCCATCGCAATGGCGCTATTGCCTACGCCATTTATGACTATATCCGCTACACTGGCGAGCAAGAATACCTCATTGAGTACGGTGCCGAGGTGCTCCTGGGCATTGCCCGCTTCTGGGCGCAGCGCGTACATTTTTCTACTGCCAAACAGCAGTATGTCATGCATGGTGTCACTGGGCCCAACGAGTACGAAAACAACGTGAACAACAACTGGTACACCAACTACGTAGCCGTGTGGTGTATGCAGTATGCCGCCCAGGCATTGGGCTATGTGAAGCAACAAGCGCCCGAGCGATACGCTCAGCTGGCTGCCAAAACCGCCTTTGACGAAGCCGCTGAACTGGCCCAATGGCGCGATATTGCCACCCGCATGTATTTGCCACAAGACCCTGAGCGCGGTATTTTTTTGCAGCAGGAAGGGTTTCTGGACAAAGACATCTACCCGGCCTCCCAAATCCCCGCAGAGCAGCGTCCGCTGAACCAAAACTGGTCGTGGGATCGCATCTTGCGCTCCTGTTTCATCAAGCAGGCCGACGTACTGCAGGGGCTGTACTTTTTTGAAGACCACTTCTCAGAGGAGGAAATCCGGCGCAACTTTGACTTTTACGAGCCGCTCACGGTGCATGAGTCTTCGCTTTCGCCTTGCGTGCATGCCATTCTTGCTGCCCGCCTGGGCAAGGAAGAAAAAGCCTACGAAATGTATCTGCGCACTGCCCGCCTCGACCTGGACGACTACAACAACGATACCGAAGACGGGTGCCATATCACCAGTATGGCCGGCACTTGGATGGCTTTTGTCAAAGGCTTCGGTGGTATGCGGGTGTATGATGGAGTTGTGCAGTTCAGTCCTATGATTCCTCGGCAATGGGTGTCTTATTCTTTTAAGGTGCGCTTCCGGGGGGCGGTATTGCACGTCAAAGTGAGGCAGGGGCAAGTTGCAGTATCCAATCTTTCTGAACGCGCATTGGCGCTAAAACTCTATGGAAAGACCTATGCACTGGAGGCAGGCCAGGAGTTGAGTGTATTATCTGCTGCCACTGAGGGCTGACGAGGCGCTTGGCAAGAAAAAAGGAGAGAGAGGAGCCTTATTGAAAGGCAGGTGGAAGCCTCGCCTAAATGGCAGACGCGAGATAAGAATCTCGCGTCTGCTTCGTTATCTTTGTACTATTGGTGCGCGGAAAATAGCTGCCAGTGAGGGAGCAACTCCCCTCTCCTCCTAGCCAATTAGTGTGTGGAGGTTGTATTGCCTCAGTGAGCTGTCTTCTTCTTCACTTTAATAGTGCACCCTACGGCTTTGACTTGGGCTGGTTCAGGATTTTTGCCAGCTTCCAGGGCGGCGATGGCGTCTTCTACGTAGCGCTTGGTCACGGCGGAGGCATCCTGGGCGTTGTCGTCAATGGCGCCAGTGTAGCGTAGTGTCAGGTTTTTATCTAGCAGATATACTTCGGGCGTGCGGGAAGCGCCGTATTGAGGATAGACTTTCTGACCTTCGTCAAAGAGATACACAAATGGGAAGTTTTTTTCTTTGGCGCGCACTTGCATTTTGTCAAAGGCATCGCCTGGCTGAACTTCGGGGTCGTTGGGCTGGATAGCCACTACGGGGTAGCCCTCGGGCGCGAATTTGTTGTGCAGGTCAATAATGCGGTCTTCATACATTACGGCGTAGGGGCAGGTATTGCAGGTGAATATGACGATATAGCCTTTCACATTTTTCATGCTGGCCAGGGACACCATTTGCCCGTCTACATTTTTGAGCTGGAAATCGGGTGCTTTATCGCCGACTTTGAGGCCAGTGTTAGCAGGCAAGGCGGCAGCGGCCCACAGTGCCAGGGCGGCAAGCATAGGAAGCGCGAACAGGAAGTTTTTTTTCATGATTTGAATTCGTGTTTTACAGGTTAACGAATGTCTTGACAATAGTTTCGAGTTCTTCATAGTCCCCCAGTTCCTGAAGGATGAGGTGCTTGTGCGGCCCCTTGCGCACGATAGTGATGGGTATGGCGCCACTCCATTGCGAACTCACCTGATCAATCCAGGTATTGTAGTTGTTGTCGGTGAGGGCAATGACTTGCGACTGAATATTGCGCTCGGCCACGAAAGGTACGAGCTTGGATTCCAGTTGGCGGGCAAAGTCCAGACTTACAAGCAGCACTTTTACCTTTTGGTTGCGGTAGGCTTGGTGGAGTTGCTCGAAGTAGGGCATTTCCTGCACACAGGGTTTGCACCAAGTAGCCCAAAAATTGATGACATAGGTAGTGTCATTGTGTAGGTTGAGTTGAGGTGCAAGAGCGTCAAATTTATCGTACACGGGTATTTGGCCCAACATGCGTGCTGGCGCTGGGGCTTGCACGCCCTTAATTGTCAGGTCAGATGCTGGTTCCTGGGCGGTGGCTGTCAGCGGAGCAGCAAGCAGCAAACCGAAAAGCCATAAGTTTCTCATAGTGCGGCAAATAATGTTCGTACAATTATAACGCAAAAACGGCAGGGTTGTTGTGGGCATTTAGCAGGAGGGACAGTACGGTCTTTGCGGTCCTTTACTTTCTTTGCCAATCTTTTGTGCGTGAACCGGCGCAATGTCGTCTTTGCCAGAGTTGGCACAGAAAGCGGTTGGATGATGGCACATTTCTCATATACATTGAGCAATGCCAAGTTTTGTACATGATTTGCGGATGTTGTGCTCAAAAAACTTGGCGAGTCGAAGTATATCTTTGATGGTAACGTTTGGGTATGCTCAAAACTGCGAGTTTCGAAGCCGTAGGCTTTGGGCAAAAAGATCCTGCTTGGAGAATAAATATGAGGAAAATTGAAATTCGCCTTCTTGGATACGAAACATTTTTAAATTTATAGCGCCGAGAATCATAGCTCACGGCTTGCCACTTGAGGAATAAACGAGGCTATGGCAATATACAGAGGCTAATAGCTGGCAAAATTGCCCTTTGGCAAGGAGCACTGCACAGACAGTATGTCAAAACAGAACATTTTACATAAACCATCGCGCCGGCAAAGGCAAGCCCGCGCACTGCGTTGGGTGCGCAAGATTCATCGGGTGGCAGGTATTTCGCTCTTTGGCTTTTTCTTTGTAGTGGCCGTTACAGGGCTGTTGCTGGGCTGGAAAAAGCACAGCGGTGGGCTTATCCTGGCCAAGTCTTACAAGGGGTCCAGCACTGAGATGTTGGCCTGGCTACCTATAGATAGCCTACATCGTATAGCTTGCAAAGCCTTGCACGAGCAGGTAAACCCTCAACTTTCTTTGAAGTTAGACCGCATAGACATCCGCCCTGACAAAAGTATGGTCAAATTCGTATTTGCTGAGCATTTCAACGCGCTGCAATTAGACTTAGCCACTGGTAAGGTGCTCCATCTCGAAAAACGCCGCGCCGACTTCATCGAAAAGGTACACGACGGCTCCATTCTCGATCACTACTTGGGCACGAGTAACGGCCAGCTCAAACTTCTATATGTCTCGTTGCTGGGTACGGCACTGATGGTATTTACCATTACGGAGTTTTGGATGTGGTATGGGCCTAAGCGGATGCGGGGATAAGGAGAGGGCGCCCAAAATCGGACTATACTCCTTAAAATTGCATATACACCTCTGCGCCGAAAGCTATATCAGTAAAGTGCAAATGCACCAAATAATTACTTGATTTTTAGCATTTTGTCGTGTAGTTTTTGAGTCTGCTCTGCTTTGCTTTTTCGCCTGTATATACAATGTATATGCGATAGTGTGCTTCAGATGCCATTAAGTTTACGGTGCATTCTGCTTTTTGCCTGTATTGGCAGGCTTTTGCGGCATAAAAATCTTTTGTATGAAAAATTGCGCACAAAAAATTGTGCTGGTATTTGTTTTGGCCGGCATTTCCTTCCTGTTGCCTGCTCAGCCTGACAGGGTGTTCTTAGAAAAAAATGACAATGGAATAAAGCTGATGGTCAATGGCCGGGACTTCATGGTCAACGGCATTAACTGGGATTACTTTCCAATAGGAACCAACTACTCGTACAGCTTATGGAACGCGCCCGATGCTTTCATCAAGAGAGCCCTGGACGATGAGATGTCGTTGCTCAGAAGCATGGGGGTCAATACTATTCGGGTTTACACCGGCATACAGCCCAAGTGGATCAAGTACATCTACGAAGAGTACGGCATTTACACCATGCTCAACCACTCTTTTGGTCGCTATGGCCTTACCCTCAACGGAGCTTGGTTTCAAAACACGGAGTATGCCGATGCGCGGGTGCGCGAGTTGCTGCTTCAGGAAGTAAGCCAACTGGCGCAGGAATATAAAAACACACCTGGCCTGCTGCTGTACCTGCTGGGCAATGAAAACAACTACGGTCTGTTTTGGGATGGCGCCGAAACGGAGGATATACCTTTGGAGAACAGGCGAGCCACTCAACGCGCACGATCTATGTACAAGCTATTCAATGAGGCAGCTTTGGCTATGAAAGCCATTGACCCTTTACATCCGGTGGCGATATGCAACGGCGACCTGTTGTTTCTGGACATCATCGCGCAGGAATGTAAGGACGTGGATGTCCTGGGTATCAATGTGTACCGGGGGGCTTCCTTCACTGACCTCTACACTCGCGTAGAAAAAGAGTACGGCAAGCCCGTATTGCTCACTGAGTTTGGCTCTGATGCTTTCAATGCCATTACTATGGAGGAAGATCAGCAAGCCCAGGCTTGGTACCTGAAGAGCAACTGGCAGGAGATTTACGAAAACGCTGCTGGCTTGGGCAAGTCGGGCAACTCGTTGGGTGGGTTTACTTTTCAGTTTAGCGATGGCTGGTGGAAATATGGCCAAACCAAAAACCTGGACGTGCACGATACCAACGCCTCTTGGTCGAACGGTGGCTACCTGTTTGACTACCAGCCTGGCCAAAACAATATGAACGAAGAGTGGTTTGGCATCTGTGCTAAAGGCCCGACCAACGCGCAGGGCTTCTATCAACTCTACCCCAGGGCGGCTTACTACGTGCTCAAGGAGGTGCACCGGCTCAATCCTTATGCTGCCGGAATGAACCCGAGTATGATTAAAAAACACTTCGACAATATCCTGATCATGGACGCTGTGCTCAGCGCCCGGGCCGACAAGGCCGCACTGGAGGCGGAAAAGAACAAAAAAATCAGATTGAGCCGTCTCACAGCGGAGTTGAGTACTTTCAATACCGGCGGCAGCCTGATCTCCACGCCCAGAGCCCCTGTGCCCAACAGCCAGGTATTTCCCAACCAACTGGGTTTTGACCACATGCAGTCCTTCTTTGTGGGCGTAGAAGCCAATCCGGCCTCTAACATGCGTGCCAATGTGGAGGTGAACGTCCTGGGCAATGTAGCCCAGAACCCGATTGACCAAATATTTTACGAAAATCGCGGCCGCCCCCTTGCTGTGCGCACGCCTAATGGCCACGTCAACCTGGAGGCCAACAACCGCGTCCAGGTGTATCGCGCCGAGTACCACTGGAATCACAAGTGGTTTGATCTACATGGGTTTTACCGCACGGGGCACTACCACTGGGGCTACGAAGGCGACTTCTTCGGCTTGTACCAGGAAGCCAACTACGGCCCCGTAATTGACATTTACAACGGCATTGCACCCTTTGGGTTTGAAATGGAAGGCAAGAGGCAATTGCATGGCCTCAAGGCGGCATTTGGCCCGCAGTTGTGGTGGGGCGCCAACCCAGCCTTATTGCTTAAGTACAGCAAAACCCTGGCGGGTGTAAACCTAACGGGCGTTTTTCACGAAGACTTGGAGCAACTAGGCCTCACCGAAAGTTCCTTTGCTATACCCCAGCCCCAAACCCGCCGCATGACCTTGCACGCTGGCAAGAAACTGGGTAAGCTGGGTATTGATCTCGGCGGCATCTGGGGAGGACAGCCGCTACAAGGCAGGCCGTTCCAGTTGGTCAGGGGCAAGGAAGGCAACTACACAGTGTACGAAGACGTCATTCGCCCAGAAGACAACTGGGGCGGCAAAGTGAAACTCACCTACGAGGGCGGCAAGTTTAAGTGGTATGTGCAATCGGCGGTGATGGGCCTGGTAGCCAATGGCGGCCCCAACTACACCCAGACCTTCACTGGCTGGAAACTCAAAGATAGCGGCAGCGGCAACCAGTACAACTTCCTGTCGGGGTTTACCTACAACATTGGCAACCTGCAAATTGCGCCCAACTTCCTGTGGCAAAAACCCATTGAAGGCCCCATTCCTGCCGATGTACCCGCGCCAGGCCGCCCGCGCAACATCCTGGACGACCCCTTCGTGGTGCGGGGCAACCGCGAGCAGGTAGCCGGCGAGATTCTCTTCACCTACGACCCCACTCCCTCCAGTTGGATGTACCAGTGGGATAGCGACCGCTCGGAAGACGCCAAATTTGCCCTGAGTACCGGGTTCGTCTATCGCCACCTGCCCACTACCCAAGATGCGGCCATTGGTATCTTGCCAGACGGGCGCACGGTATTTGCCTTTCCGGGCGCCGCCCCTGCCCAGGATTTGTGGGAAGTGCACGCGCGGGTGGTGTCTAAGTGGAGCAGTAAGTTTGGCCTCATTGCAAATCTTTACGCCGGCGACGCCCAGGCCAACGGCAGCGATACCAGAACCATACGTCGCTATGGTATAGATGTGCGCGTGATTTCTGGCTCGGTCAAGTTACATTCCTTCCTTAAGCTCAACGACTGGGGGCCTTACGACTATCACCGTGACTTCAACCTGACCTTCCCGCTCCAACTCATGGCAGACGCCTCCATCTCGGTGGGTAAACCCGACTGGTTCCACCTGCCGGATACCCGCATAGGCGTGCGAGGGCTATGGCGTACGCTCAACCAGTACTCGCCGCGCTATGCGCCCACCCAAACCCTAAACGGCGGCAACAACCTAGGCCCCGACCCCAACGCCATCGGCTTTGACAATGGCAACGAATGGGAAATCAGAACCTATATAATCATCAATGTTGGCAAATAAAAAAGATACGCAACATGAATACCAATGTGTGCTATACGTCGAGGTTATACCTAGCCCTGGCGTGGTGTTGGCTCTGGCTACTGTTCTCTGCCTGCGAGCGCGAGGTAGAAGGGCTGGAATCTCCGGCTTATCCCTCCAATCCGGAAGTATTTATTGACGGCTTCAGTCCGGGGCTAAATTATGCGGCTTTTGGCGGCTCTGTACTTACGGCTTTTGACGTAGATCGAGAGGTGACCTACAACGGCTCTGCGGCGTCTATGCGTTTTGAAGTGCCCGACGTCAATGACCCCAGGGGCGCGTATGCCGGCGGAACGTATTATACTACCGTAGGCAGGGATTTGTCAGGATACAATGCGCTGACCTTCTGGGCCAGGGCTTCCCAGCCTGCCAATATTGACGTAGTGGGCTTTGGCAATGACCTGGGTGAGTCTCGTCATCAGGTCACTATTTCCGGGTTGCCAGTCAATACTAACTGGAAGAAGTACATCATCCCTATACCTGATCCCTCCAAGCTCAAGGCAGAGCGCGGGATGTTTTTTTATTCGGAAGGCCCAGAAAATGAAAAAGGCTACACCTTTTGGATAGATGAAGTGAAATTTGAAAAACTCGGCACGCTGGCACACCCTCGGTATCTCATCCTCAACGGGCAGGACCAGACAGAGACCTCTTTCATCGGCATCACCAAAACCATAGGTGGCCTGAAATCTGTGTTCAATCTGCCTGTCGGGGTGGATCAGGAAGTTACGGTAGCACCTGCATATTTCGATTTTTCTTCATCTGACCCCTCTATAGCCACGGTGGACGAGAGTGGTCGGGTAACGGTCCGTGGCGGTCCGGGCACAGCCCGTATCACGGCTCGGGTAGGCGGCGCGGTAGCTACAGGTTCGCTGACTATTCAGTCGGCTGGCAATTTCCAGGCAGCACCGCGCCCAACGCGCCCTGTGGCTAACGTCATTTCTGTGTTTAGCGATGTGTATCCCAACGTGCCGGTGGACTACTACAACGGCTACTGGGCGCCGTACCAGACCACTCAGTCGGCAGACTTTACCGTGGACGGAGACAACGTACTGCACTACACCAACTTCAACTTTGTAGGGATTCAGTTTACCTCTCCTACGATCAATGCTTCTTCCATGACCCATCTGCACGTGGATGTCTTCATCCCGAATACCTTGCCGGCCAACGCTCGGTTCAAGATTGAAATGGTACACTTCGGCACGCCCAACATTACGGGTGCATTCACCACCATCATCACAGCGGTGCAGTCTCGTCAATGGGTGAGCCTGGACATTCCGCTGGTCAGCTTTGCCGGGCTGAGCAATCGGTCGAATCTGGCACAAATCATCTTCGTGGACGATAGCAACAATATTGACAGTTTCTACGCCGACAATATTTATCTGTATAATGCCGGCACGCCGCCCTCGGCGCCCACTACGCCTGCGCCGACACCCACGCATCCTGCGGCCAATGTCATCTCGGTGTTCAGCGACGCATACACCAACATTGCCGGCACCAACCTGAACCCCAACTGGGGGCAGGCCACTGTGGTCACCCAGGTGAGCATTCAGGGCAACAACACTCTGCGCTACGGCGGCCTCAACTACCAGGGCATACAGTTGGGCAGCAATCAAAATGTATCGGGCATGCAGTTTTTGCACCTGGACTTCTGGAGTGCCACTTCTACTTCGCTCAAGGTATTTCTCATCAGCCCAGGGCCGTTGGAAACGCCGTTCATCCTGACTGTGCCCACCAACGGCTGGTCGAGTGTAAACATTCCCCTGTCGGCTTTTGTGCCGCCGGTCAATTTGTCCAATGTGTTTCAGCTCAAGTTTGAAGGCAACGGGGATATTTTTCTCGACAATATCTACTTCTTTCGCAACTAACTCAAATTGATATAGTGATGAATGCGAAAATGTGCGCGCTAGCCTTGCTTCTCACGTTGATAGGCTGCAAAGCGGACGACTTCCAAAAACTGGAGCCGCGCAACTGGCAACTGACCTGGAGCGATGAATTTAACGGCGCGGCTGGCGCTCTGCCCGATCCTGACAAGTGGACTTTTGACCTCGGTACGGGCAATGGCGGCTGGGGCAACCAGGAGTTGCAGTCTTATACCAACAGCCCCGACAATGTGTCTATGGATGGCCAGGGCAACCTGGTGATTACCGCCAGGCGGGCAGGCAATGCCTTCACCTCGGCCAGAATCAAAACGCAAGGGCTTTTTGAGCAAAAGTATGGCCGCTTTGAAGCGCGCCTAAAAACACCCTACGGCCCAGGATTGTGGCCTGCTTTCTGGTTGCTTGGCGCCAACATCTCGTCTGTGGGATGGCCCCAGTGCGGCGAAATTGACATCATGGAACTACGGGGGCAGGAGCCCCACATTGTACATGGCTCGCTGCACGGGCCGGGCTACTCTGCCGGCAATGCCATCACCAAAAAATATGCCTTGCTCAATGGCCGCTTCGACGCCGACTACCACGTGTATGCTGTGGAGTGGGACGCCAATAAGATTGATTTCTTCGTTGACGACTTCCTCTACCAGCGCGTGGAGCGCAGCAAGGTGCCTGGCGAGTGGGTGTACGACGCTCCGTTTTTTCTGATTTTCAACGTAGCAGTGGGCGGCACATTCGTGGGGTTTCCTACAGCACAGACGCCCTTCCCGCAGCGCATGATCATTGACTACGTGCGGGTATATCAGGAGGCGAAGTAAGGTTTTTTAGTGGCGGTCGCGATCCATTTGTCATGCAAAGAAGGTGGTGTTTGCGCCGGGGTTGCTTGCAGCGTAAGCCACAAGTGCACGGGGCCGCAAAGTAGTCTTTTATACTAAAGCAACGCCAAGTTTTGTGTATGATTTGCGGATGTTGTGCACAAAACTTGGCAGGCCGAAGTATACATCTTTTCGATTCTTTGCCTTTGCTGTGTGAATACGCTGGCAAAACAGAGTCGCCTTGTTTCGGTAAAATTAGAAACCAGAAATCTTTCCTTAAAACATGCCGTCAACTGCCCAAACAGACAAACCCGCCCACAAAACCGTGGATCTGCGCCTGGTAACGCACGACAACGAGCGCTGGCTCCGAATATCCCACTGCGATGCCATGCGCCCGTTCTTCATGAGTGTGGTGAGCGATTCTAATCACTGGATGTTTATTGCCAGCAATGGAGGGCTTACTGCAGGGCGCAAAAACCCAGAGTATGCGCTGTTTCCCTACTATACCGATGATAAAGTAACCGAATCGGCAGAAATCACGGGTAGCAAGTCCATCTTCCAGGTGTGGGCCGGCCAGGAAACCTGGGTGTGGGAGCCATTTTCGGAGCGTTTTACCGGTCGCTATGCCATCAGCCGGCATTTGTACAAAAGTGTCTGGGGCAACAAAATCATGTTTGAGGAAATCAACCACGACCTTGGCCTCACTTTTCGCTACCGCTGGTGCAACAGCCACCGATTTGGATTTGTGCGGCAGGCGGAACTGCGCAATGACTCAGACAGATACTACACCATCACTTTACTAGATGGCCTACAAAACCTCATGCCCTATGGTGTACCCAGCGACCTGCAAGCCAAAGCTAGCAACCTGGTGGACGCTTACAAGCGCAGCGAACTGGAGCCAGCCTCTGGCGTAGGGATCTTTGCCCTCAGCGCTATTATTGTGGACAAAGCCGAACCCGCCGAGGCGCTCAAAGCCAATGTAGTTTGGTCATTGGGACTGGAGCGCCCCAGGTATCTGTTGTCTGCTTTGCAATTAGATAATTTCAGAAGAGGGCAGGCCATCCGACAGGAACACGACGTCAAGGGCGAAAAAGGCGCGTATTTCGTATGCGCAGACATTGCGCTGCCCGCTCGTGCTGGCAAGAAGTGGATGATAGTGGCCAATGTCAACCAGAGCCATACCCAGGTGGTGGATCTTCGCCGGGTCATCCTCTCTGAGGCTGACCTGGAAAAACAACTTCACGACGACATTGCCGCTGGCACGCGCCGACTGATTCATCTGGTAGCTAGTGCCGACGGGCTGCAGTGCACCGCCGACGTGCTCAACGATACCCGCCACTACAGCAACGTACTTTTCAATATCATGCGGGGCGGCATTTTTGACAACCACTACCAAATAGATAAAAAGGACTTTGTGACCTATCTTGCCAAAGCCAACAAGGAAGTGGCCGCAAGAAACCAGTCTTTCATTGAGGTGTTGGAAGAGACCTTTGGCCAAGCAACACTCAAAGACCTGGCGCTGCGCAGTGGCGATGTCGACTTCATACGGCTGGCCATTGAGTATTTGCCTCTGAGGTTCAGTCGCCGGCATGGAGATCCCAGCCGTCCGTGGAACTACTTTTCTATCAATACCCACAGCGAGGCCGATGGCTCCAAAATTCTGGATTACGAAGGCAACTGGCGCGACTTGTTTCAAAACTGGGAAGCCCTGGCCCTGGCCTACCCAGAGTTTATCGAGGGCATGATTTTTAAGTTTCTCAACGCTTCCACTTTTGATGGCTACAATCCCTATCGAGTGACTAAAGACGGCTTTGACTGGGAAACTATTGAACCCGACAACCCCTGGTCGTACATCGGCTACTGGGGCGACCACCAGATCATCTACTTGCAGAAGTTTTTCGAGATCATCGAAAAATACCATCCCGGTGCCTTGCAGGCTTTTTGGGACAAAGACTGGTTTGTGTACGCCGCAGTACCCTACGTCATCAAGCCCTATGCACAAATCCTGGACAACCCGCAAGATACCATTGAGTTTGACCACCGCTGGGACGCCGCCATCCGCAAGCGACGTGAGCAACTAGGTGCCGACGGCGCACTGCTAGCTAAGCCAGGCGGGGGTGTTTATCACGTCAATTTCACCGAGAAACTGCTAGCCGCCCTGTTGGCCAAGTTGTCCAACTTTGTACCCGAAGCCGGCATCTGGATGAATACCCAAAGGCCGGAGTGGAACGACGCCAACAACGCTTTGGTGGGCAATGGTGCCTCCATGGTCACGCTGTATTACTTGCGTCGTTTCCTGGCGTTTTTCCATCAGTTATTGAGCAGCAGCCCACTGGGGCAGGTCAATATTTCGGCACAACTGGCCGAATTGTACCACCACATCTTGGAAGCGCTACAGCACTACAGCCCCTTGTTGAAGGCGCACTTCTCGCCGCAAGACCGAAAAGCCGTCATGGATCGGCTCGGTAGCGCTGCTTCCAACTACCGGCATCAGGTGTATCAGTATGGGTTTTCGGGAGAGAAAAGCGCTATTGGCCTGGATGAACTCCAGGACTTTATCCGACTGGTGCTGGACTACCTGGAGCACTCTATCCGCGCCAACCAAAGACCAGACAAGCTGTATCACGCCTACAACCTCATTACTGTAAAAAATGACAGCGCGGAGGTGGCGCGCCTCACAGAAATGCTGGAAGGGCAGGTGGCCGTGCTGAGCGCTGGGTATCTGAGTGCAGAGCAAGCACTAGAGGTATTGGATGCCTTGAAGCGCAGTGCGCTGTTCCGCGAAGACCAATACAGCTACATCTTGTATCCCAACAAAAACCTACCCGGATTCTTACAAAAAAATATCCTTTCTGGCAAGGATGTACAGTCGTCGGCACTACTCAGGCAACTGCTGGCCGACGGCAACCCAGCCATTGTGGAGCAGGATATGGAGGGCGATTTCCACTTCAATGGCCATTTCAAAAACGCCAAAGACCTGGAGCAGGCTCTCAACGCCCTGGGGGGCAAGTACAGACATTTAGTGGAGCAAGACCGGCCACTGGTGCTGGATCTTTTTGAGAAGGTGTTCCAGCACAAGGCATTTACCGGGAGGTCGGGCACCTTCTTTTCTTATGAAGGGCTTGGCTCTATCTACTGGCACATGGTGTCCAAACTGCTACTGGCTGTGCAGGAGTGTTGTATGAGTGCTATTGAAAATCGTGCTACTCCGGAGGTAATCAGCAGGCTGCTGGAGCACTACTACGAGATAGAAGCCGGTATAGGCGTGCACAAGCCGCCGGAGTTGTATGGCGCGTTTCCTACTGACCCCTATTCGCACACCCCCCTGCACCGCGGCGCGCAACAGCCGGGCATGACGGGCCAAGTGAAGGAAGACATCCTCTCGCGATTCGGAGAGTTGGGGGTATTTGTCAAAAATGGGCAGTTGTATTTCGATCCCTGCTTGCTGCGCAGCGCGGAGTTTCTTCAGGCACCACAAGTCTTCGAATACTGCACTGTAGCTGGTGATACCAGGCAGTTGGTACTGCGCGAAGGGCAGTTGGCTTTCACGTGCTGCATGGTTCCTGTGGTGTACTCGTGGGCCGATTCAGACACCATCACTGTGCACTATACTGACGGGAAAGCAGAGCAAATGATCGGGAATGTACTAAACCGCCGAATTAGCAGCCTCGTGTTCAGGCGAACAGGAAAGATAGAACGAGTAGAAGTGTTCTTAAACCAAAATAGATGTGCATCGCATGCTTGTATCAGAGGAGTGACATGACGCGCTTCGCTGCGCTTCTTGCAAGAGGCCTGGAGGCGAGCAAGGAGCTTTCGCACTGGCGGCGTCAAGCTGTGTTCCTATGCCTGTGGGTATTGGCTATGGCGACATTCTCGTCTTCTTGCAGCCCTACCAAGGTGCCTGCTGATAAAACTGCCGCCGACATCCTGGGCAACCCTGCGTACCAGGCCATTTCCTTTGGCAGTTACCGGGGGTTGTCGTGCGATATTCAGCCCACCATACCCCAGCTCAAGGAAGACCTGAAGATACTGTCGGCCATGGGTATAAAGTTGCTCAGGACATACAATGTGTACTACGGCGAAGTGGCCAAACTGCCGGTAGTCATCCGTCAGCTAAAAGCCGCAGACCCTTCATTTGAAATGTACCTCATGCTGGGCGCGTGGATAGACTGCAAAAATGCCTGGACGGATCAGCCCCCCAACCACGACGAAGAAAGCGAAAAAAATGCCAGCGAGATAGACCGAGCGGTGGCATTAGCTCAAAAGTATCCCAACATAGTGAAGATCATTGCCGTAGGGAATGAGGCCATGGTAAAGTGGGCCGAAAGCTACTATGTACAGCCCAGAGTAGTACTCAAGTGGGTCAACCACTTGCAAAACCTCAAAAAACAAGGTAAACTACCTCAAACCCTGTGGATCACTAGTTCCGACAACTTTGCCTCTTGGGGCGGTGGCGGCAGCGAATACCACGTGGAAGATTTGAATGCCTTGATCAAAGCCGTGGACTTCATCTCCATGCACACTTACCCCATGCACAACACACACTACTACAACCCCAACTTCTGGGGCGTGCAAGAAGACGAGCTGAGCTTATCAGATGTGGAAAAAATCAACGCCGCAATGTTGCGCGCTAGAGACTACGCCGTAAGCCAGTACGAAAGCGTGGTGCACTACATGAAAAGCCTCGGTGTGGACAAACCCGTGCACATTGGCGAAACCGGCTGGGCCACCCAGGCCAACGAACGCTACGGCAACAAAGGCTCCAGAGCATGCGACGAGTACAAATCGGCACTCTACTATCAGCACATGCGCAACTGGACTAATACCGCCGGCCTAACTTGTTTTTACTTTGAAGCCTTTGACGAACAATGGAAGGATGCGGCTAACCCCGGCGGTTCGGAAAACCACTTCGGGTTGTTCAATCTACAAGCACAGGCCAAGTATGCCATCTGGAATCTGGTGGACGCCGGCGTGTTTGAGGGCCTCATGCGCGACGGGCAGCCTATCACCAAGACTTTTAATGGAGGAGATATGGCCGCTATGATGCGCAACAATAAAAGCACCCCCAACAGCAGCAGAAACCAAAAGCCAACATTGAAAACAGCAGCGATATGACTACAGGTGCAAGATACATAGTAGAAACGAGGAGGCCTCAAAGTAGCTATCTCCTCTTCTGGGTAGTATTAGCTTTTCTAATCAGCAGTTGTATGCAATCCAAATCATTGGACGTAGAAGTGTATGAAACCTCCGCAAGTGGCCATAAACTAACGCGGCTGTCTGAGTTTCCTACCGCACACACCACGGCAGAGGTCAACCTCTTGCCTGAAGAAGCCTTTCAGACCATCACCGGCTTTGGCGGTGCTTTTACCGAGGCATCTGCTCATCTGCTCAACTGCCTGAGCCAAGAAAAACGGGCGCGCATCCTAGAAGCGTACTTCGGAGATACCGGCGCCAGATACTCCCTGACTCGCACCCATATCAACTCCTGTGATTTCTCCTTAGGCAACTACTCCTATGCTCCTGTACCCGGCGATGTGACGCTGAAAAACTTCTCCATTGCGGAAGACTTAAACGACCTCATTCCTATGATCAAGGAGGCCATGGCTGTTTCCAAAGATGGCTTCAGAATCATCGCCTCACCTTGGACGGCGCCACCCTGGATGAAAGACAACAAAGACTGGCGCGGTGGCAAACTCCTGCCCAAGTACTACCCTGTCTGGGCGCTGTTCTTTTCTAAATATCTAGATGCCTACAAAGCCCAGGGCATTGATATCTGGGGCTTTACGGTAGAAAATGAACCCTTGGGCAACGATAGCAACTGGGAAAGCATGCACTACACCCCGGAGGAAATGAACGAGTTTGTAAAAAAACACCTGGGGCCAAGACTGAAAGCCGATGGGCACGAAGTGAAAATCCTGGGCTTTGACCAAAACCGCGACGAAGAACTTAACAAATGGACAGACGCCATGTATGGCGATGAAGCGGCCGCAGCATTTTACGACGGAACTGCCGTGCACTGGTATGCCAGCACCTACGACTACTTTCCCGACGCCCTGCTGTACGCGCACCGCAAAGCACCTGGCAAGCACTTGATCAATACCGAAGCTTGTGTGGACGCCCAGGTGCCTCAATGGCAAAACGACGCCTGGTACTGGGCACAGGAAGCTACCGACTGGGGCTGGACCTGGGCCCCCGACGACCAAAAGCATCTGCACCCCAAGTACGTGCCCGTGTTTCGCTATGCGCGCGACATCATCGGCTGCCTCAATCACTGGGTGGACGGCTGGGTGGACTGGAATATGGTGCTTGATCGGCAAGGCGGCCCCAACTGGGCAAAAAACTGGTGCACAGCTCCCGTCATCGTGGATCCCGAGCAGGATGAAGTATATTTCACGCCTTTGTATTACGCTCTGGCCCACTTCAGCCGCTTTATTCGGCCGGGCGCGTTGCGCATAGGGTTCAAGCACAACGATAGCGACCTGATGGTCACGGCGGTGCGCAACCCCGACGGCAGCACGGCGGTCGTTTTGTTCAATCCTACGGTACAAGTCAAAGGTATCAGGCTGACCATGCAGGGCAAAACAGCCGGATTTTCCATTGCCGCCAAGGCCATACAAACGGTTGTCATTCTTGATAAGTGAATCAGTAATGAAAAAAACGCCATTATGTCGGCTAGTACAACAATAAGTGCACACAAAGTTCCTTTCGGCCAGAAAGTGGCCTTTGGCCTGGGCATGTTGGCCAATCAAATGTTTCCGGCGGCGCTGGGCATATTCATGGTAGTGCTCGTGCAGGATTTAGGTTTTCCGGGCTGGATGTGGAGCGCCATTTACTTCTTTCCTCGAATATTTGACTCCCTTACCGATCCCATTATGGGATTCATCTCTGATAATACCCGCTCGGTGTGGGGCCGACGGCGGCACTACGTATTTTCCGGTGCTATACTTATGGGTATAGCTTTTGTGACCATGTGGCAGTTGTACCGCGAAAACGGCGTGACGTACAATTTCATTTACTTCATCCTGTGGTCGTTCATTTTCTACCTGGGGCTTACTATTTTCAGCGTGCCTTACGTGGCTATGGGCTACGAGATGAGCGACAACTTCCACGAGCGCACCAGCATCATGGCCACCGCCCAGTGGATTGGGCAATGGGCCTGGGTTATTGCGCCCTGGTTCTGGGTGATCATGTATGACCCTAAGTGGTTTCCAAATGCCGATACGGCTACTCGGACCCTGGCTGTTTGGGTAGGGGTGGGGTGTACCTTGTTGGCCATAGTACCAGCTATTTTTATCAAGAGTAAGTCCACTAAAGACGATACGAGCCTGGCACCCCTTACGCTAAAGGGTATTGGCGGTAGCCTGGTGCAAATTTTTGAAGGGTTCAAACAGGCCTTTCAGTCCGTTCCCTTCAGGAAGCTTTGTATTGCCACTTTCCTCATTTTCAATGCATTCAATACCGTAGCGGCATTCTCCTTTTTCATTATCGTGTATCATTTGTTCAATGGCGACACGAAGGCTGCTGGTGTTTGGCCTACTTTATTCGGTAGCCTGGGGGCGCTGGGTACTACTTTTTTGGTCATTCCTTCAGTGGCCTGGCTGTCGAAGCAACTGGGCAAGAAACGGGCCTTTTTGCTCTCGCAGGGCATTTCCATTTTGGGCTACATTCTGTTGTGGTTTTTGTTCGTCCCTGGCAAGCCATATCTATTCATTTTTGCACTGCCATTTTTCTCCTTTGGCATAGGGAGCCTGTTCACGCTGATGATGTCCATGACTGCTGACGTGTGCGACCTTGACGAACTGAATACCGGCAAACGGCGGGAGGGCATCTTTGGCGCTATTTACTGGTGGATGGTCAAATTCGGCTTTGCTATAGCTGGCGGTCTGAGTGGCCTGATCCTTACAATTGTAGGCCTGAACCCCGATGCTGCTGTGCAGCCGGAGGGTGCTGTGACAGGCCTGCGCTTGTTTTTTTCCGGCGTGCCTATGCTCGGTACCATGCTGGCCATGTGGGTTATGCGCAACTACGATCTGGATGAGCAGCGCGCACGCGAAATCCAGGCAGAACTGGCCTCCCGAAAAGTGCAAAAACCTTCAAGAGGCTACATTGTCTCGGCACTCGGTTTAGAGGGCTTGTCCAAAGCAGAAATCCTGGCTCGCTTCCCGCAGTTTTTTGCCGTGCCACTGGACTTTGACACCATGGGCGAAGAGGAACTTCGCCATAGCTTCCAGGAGCAACTCAACAAAGGCATGCACGGGGTTTGCTTTAGCCCCTATTTGCCAGGGCAAAACCCCGGAGACCCCATTACGGAAGAACAGATACGCAAAAGGCTGGAGTTGGTCAGACCTCACACCCGGTGGATACGCACGTTTTCTTGCACTAACGGGCATGAACTGATTCCTGAAATAGCCCGCCAAATGGGACTGAACACCATGATTGGCGCCTGGATCAGTCATGACCTAGAGCGAAACGAACGAGAACTGCAAGTGCTTATGCAATTAATTCATCAAGGCTGGGTGGACATCGCCGCAGTGGGCAATGAAGTGTTGTTCCGGGGCGAATTATCTGAAGAAGCCATCTGCCAATACATTGGCCGGCTCAAGCAAGCGGCCGGCTCCACACCAGTGGCCTACGTGGATACGTACTACGAATGGCTCAACCGGCCCAGGTTAGTAGAAGTTTGCGATATCGTATCCATCAACTGCTACCCGTTCTGGGAGGGTGCCAGTATTGAGACGGCCGGCTTTTACCTCCAGGAAATGTATCACCGAGCTGTGGAGGCCGCTGGCGGCAAGCAAGTTATCATTGCCGAAACGGGCTGGCCCAGTATGGGCAGCCCTGTGGGGCAGGCTGTGCCTTCGGACGAGAACTACCTCCGCTACTTCCTCAGAACACAAATGTGGGCGGAGCGCTTTCACGTGCCTTATTTTCATTTTTCCTCCTTCGATGAATCCTGGAAAATTCATGCCGAAGGCTGGGCCGGCACTTCCTGGGGGATTTGGGATGTACACCACCAACTCAAGTTCGCGCCGAGCGAGGGGGGGAGCGTCCACTCGTCGAAAACGTGCTGAAACGCCGCCTGCGCAACCGCCACAACTCTTGATAATGCCATTTTTTGAATACCGAAAATCACCTCCATTATGTCTTACAGAGTAGATAAATACTTGAGCTTCAAGGCATCGGCGCAGGTTACGGGCGAGGGCTTCTTCGATGGCAAATCGAATGAAGATATCAGAAATCTGTTTTTGGAAGTATTGTACAGCGGGGTGCACGGCTTCTGCTTTAGCTTATATGAAGACGGCCAAAAACCTGGCGACATTATTTCGGAGGAGCAGGTGCGCCGGCGAATGCAGATACTCAAACCCTACATACAGTGGGTGCGCTCGTTTTCCTGCACTGAAGGCAATGAATACATACCCAAAGTGGCCAAGTCCATGGGCATACACACCCTAGTTGGCGCCTGGCTGGGCAAAGAGGAAGACAAAAACCGCTTGGAAATTGACGGCTTGATCCAGTTGGCTAAAGATGGAGTTGTGGACATTGCTGCCGTGGGTAATGAAGTGCTCTACCGCAAAGACCTCACCGACGACCAACTACTCGGCTACATAGAGGAAGTAAAAAGTGCCCTGCCCGGCATCCCCGTAGGCTATGTGGACGCTTACTGTGAGTTTGTGCAAAAGCCGCACATCACTGCTGCCTGCGATGTCATCCTGTGCAATTGCTATCCTTTCTGGGAAGGCACGGATTTTGGCCACTCTCTTGAGCACATGCGGCAGATGTACCGCCAGGCCAAAACTGCCAGCGAAGGCAAGAAGGTCATCATCACCGAAACCGGCTGGCCCAGCCAGGGCGAACGCCTGGGCAATGCCGTACCCTCTATGCTCAACGCTATGAAATACTTTATCAATACCCAGCTTTGGGCTAGCGACGAAAACGTAGAAGTTTTTTACTTCTCCTCCTTTGACGAATCCTGGAAGGTGGGCGCCGAAGGGGAGGTGGGCGCTTACTGGGGGATCTGGGACAAATACGAAAAACTCAAGTATGCCAATGGACACCTTTGACGTACTCGGCATACCTCCTGGCAGGGCAATATGCTACTCCGGCTTCCGGCATGGCCAACAACCGGGGGGGCAGTATCCCAGCTACGAGGAAGTTAAGGAAGACCTACTACTGCTGCATGGCCACTGGAAATACCTGCGCCTGTACGATTGCGACCTGCATGCTGAAACCGTACTAAGCGTCATCCAGCAGGAAAAACTCGATTTTAAGGTCTTGCTGGGCGCATTTATTGAAGCCGAGATGAACAACTTTAACTGCCCCTGGGGCGGCGGCGTATATGCCGAGGAGCAGTTGGATGCCAATGCCCAGAGCAATGAACGGAAAATCCACCGGCTTGTAGAGTGGGGCCAGCGCTATGCTAATATTGTTGTCGCGCTCTCGGTGGGCAACGAAGCCTGCGTGGACTGGACTGACCACTGCGTGCCTGAAAGTCGCGTGCTAGAGTTTGTTCATCAAGTAAAGGCCAAGGCCTCACAACCCGTGACTTTCTGCGAAAACTATGTGCCTTGGCTTTACAAGTTAGCATCGCTGGCTGATGCTCTCGACTTCATCTCCATTCATACCTATCCTGTGTGGGAATACCGGCACATTGAGGAATCACTCGACTACTCCAAAGCAAACTACTACGCCGTAGCCGAAAAATACCCACACAAGCCAATTGTCATTACTGAGGCCGGCTGGGCTACCTGCTCCAACGGGAGGGGTATCCCCCCAGAGAATGTCGGCGAGGAGTACCAGAAGCTCTACTTTGATAAACTGACGGAATGGGTAGGGCAAGAGCGCATTCTTACCTTCTTCTTCGAGGCATTTGACGAACCGTGGAAAGGCTCACCCGACCCCCTCGAGCCCGAAAAGCACTGGGGGCTTTTTAACATAGACAGAACACCAAAACTGGCAGTACAACACCTGGTGTCAGAAGGTCTCGCACTGAACAGCCGATGATGTCAACTTACTGGAAAACGTTTTTTTAACTTATTAAATACTTTGCTTATGCGTCATCTCATTTTTATATACCTTTTCCTCCTGCTGGGCACTTTGCAGGGCTTTTCGCAAAACGCTCCCATCAATTTTGAGACGGGCGGCGTCGGCGCCAACTGGACCTGGACGGTCTTTGAAAATCATACTAATCCGCCCCTGGAAATCGTCAACAATCCGGCACCCGGCGGCATCAATGCCTCGGCTAAGGTGGCCAGGTTCACCGCATTGCAGGCCGGTAATCCCTGGGCAGGCTGCGAATCGGCTCACGGCAGTGCCAACCTGGGGCCTTTTGTGCTCAACGAGAGCAACGCCATCATCAAGATCATGGTGTGGAAGTCTGTCATCAGCGACGTAGGTATCAAGTTGGTTTCAAATACCGGATGGGCGCAGCCCGAAATCAAGGTAGCCAATACCGTGGTGAATCAATGGCAGGAACTCACCTTCGACTTCTCCGGCTATATGAATCCGCCCAACGGCCAGGGGCAATTAGACCAGATTGTTATCTTTCCTGATTTTAATCTGAGCGGCAGAGGACAAGATAACATCATCTTCTTTGACAATATCACCTTCAATCCGGTAGGCAGCACCAGTGATGAACCCACCACCCCCGCCCCTACGCCTACGCGTAGCCCGGCAGATGTCATCTCTCTGTTCAGCGAGGCCTACACCAATGTGCCGGTGGATACCTGGCGTACGCCCTGGTCGTCGGCAGTGCTGGAAGACATCACCATACAGGGTAATGCAACCAAGAAGTATTCCCAGCTCGACTTTGTAGGTATCGAAACCATTGCTAATCAGTTGGACATCACCGAGATGACCCACTTCCACATTGATGTGTGGTCGCCTGATTTTACGCTCTTTGGGGTAAAGTTGGTGGACTTTGGCGCCAATGGCGTGTTTGGTGGTGGCGATGACGTAGAGCACCAGGTGGACTTCCCCACGCCGACGCAAGGGCAGTGGCTTAGCCTCGACATTCCGCTGAGCGCCTTCACTGGCCTGACCACCCGCCGCAACATTGCGCAGTACATCCTGGTAGGCCGCCCGGTGGCTGCAAACACCATCTTTGTGGACAATTTATACTTCTTCCGCGATACTACCAGTGCCACCGAACCCAGTACTGCCGCCCCTACGCCTACGCGTAGCCCGGCTAGTGTCATCTCCCTGTTCAGCGAGGCCTACACCAATGTGCCAGTGGATACCTGGCGTACGCCCTGGTCGTCGGCAGTGCTGGAAGACATCACCATACAGGGTAATGCAACCAAGAAGTATTCCCAGCTCGACTTCGTAGGTATCGAAACCATTGCCAATCAGTTGGACATCACCGAGATGACCCACTTCCACATTGATGTGTGGTCGCCTGATTTTACGCTCTTTGGGGTAAAGTTGGTGGACTTTGGCGCCAATGGTGTGTTTGGTGGTGGCGATGACGTAGAGCACCAGGTGGACTTCCCCACGCCGACGCAAGGGCAGTGGCTTAGCCTCGACATTCCGCTGAGCGCTTTCACTGGCCTGACCACCCGCCGCAACATTGCGCAGTACATCCTGGTAGGCCGCCCGGTGGCTGCAAACACCATCTTTGTGGACAATGTGTACTTTTACAATGAAATGGTGCGCAGCCGAGACGTAGCCGCTTCGCCTAATCGCGTGTACGTTTATCCTAATCCCGTATCAGCCGGCGAGCCGCTGCAATTTAGCCAACCTGTAATCCGGGTAGATGTGTTTGATCCACTTGGTAAGTTGGTCTTCTCTGGTAGTAGCGCCCAACTGCGTACCCACGCGCTGCGTCAGGGTGTTTACTTCTTGAATATGCACGCTGCGGAGGGAGGTATTCAGATGCAAAGACTCGTCGTGCGATAAGTCCAATTTTCTCATTTGCTGAAGGGGGGGTGTTGAATCTATGCGTCCCCCTTCAGTCATTGCAAATGCTTGATTTTGCGGCTATGGGGCAGTTGCCAGGGAAGTGAAGCCTGGCAAAACTATTCCTTCGCAATAGCAAAAAACTACTATGCTAGGTATTTGCTATCTTCGCGCAAACGACATACGCAATCTTGGCGCTAACCAAACCAAATTGCCTTGAATATACAGGCACACATATTGACCGGGCTACTCGCTATTGGCATGGCTTTGGTCGGGATGGCTCAAAGGCTGCCAGACAAAGGCGTGCCGTTGCTGGACAATTTTACCCCAGCGCAATATCATCACAAAGGGAAAGTGTGGGATATCAAATCAGCGCCTAATGGCATTGTTTACATGGCTGCTGACGGCGGGCTGCTGGAGTACGATGGCAAAAACTGGCGCAGTTTCAGAGGAAGCAAGGGATTTACTCGCTCGGTGTGGGTGGCTAATGACTCGCTTGTCTATACTGGCTCTGACCTTGACTTCGGTGTTTGGAAAAGAAATGCTTATCAGGTATTTGAGTACAATTCGTTGTATCCATTTCAGGAAGATGCTTCGGATATCAGCGAGGAGTTCTGGGATGTATATTCCTTATTGGGTAAAATCATCTTTGTATCCTCCCAAAACCTATACCTGACAGGCGGCGATAACCAGCTCACCAGGATTCCAGCGCCAGATAAATTTACCGGTAGTTTTCCTGGCCGGGACGCCGTCTATCTGGCTGACGAAACGCAAGGGCTATTTCGGTTTAATGGATGGACCCTCAAGAAGGTATTTTCCTATCCAAGCGGCAAAACCCTACAAATATCAGGTATATACGAAGACGATAAGCACCTGAGGATTGTGACCCGGAACGAAGGGTTATACATATTTTCATCGGGGGTACTGAAATCAGTGGATAATACCCTGTCTCGGGAGCTGCAATCCGCCAATGTATTTTGTTTTGAATCCATTGGCGAGGCATACTGGGCTTTTGGCACAGTGCTGAAAGGGCTGTACATCACTGATCTGAACGGCAACATCTTACATCACATCAATAAGTACAAAGGATTGCCTCACAATACTGTACTGAGCCTGCATTACAGCCCTGTTGGTAAGTTGTGGATGGGCATGGAATACGGGGTATCGTCGCTCGATCTTCAGCATCCGCTTACCTATTTTTTCGACTATCGAGGAGATTTTGGTACGGGCTACACCGCCTTGCTCAAGGATGGGGTCTTCTATTTGGGAGCCAACCAAGGATTGTACCGAACTCAATGGAGCGCATTGGACAATACCTCTGACTTTCATCGCTTTGAGTTGGTACCCAACTCCGAAGGTCAGGTTTGGGCGCTAGCAAATGTAAAGGGCGCCGTGCTGGTGGGTCATGACCGCGGCTTGTTTGTTCTGGGTAAGGATGGGTTGCGGCAACTTAGCCCACAAAAGGGCGTATGGACGATTTTACCCTACAAGCAGTATCTGCTCACCGGCCACTACAACGGCATTTCCGTTTTCCACAATGTTGGGGGCCAGTGGGCATTGCTCAAAAAAATGGAGCTTATCCTGGGGTCGTGCAACCAGTTGATAGCAGAAAACGAGCACACTCTTTGGGTCAACATTCCCAACTACGGCATCATCAGGGCGGTATTGAATAATGAATTGTACCCTACCGACAGGCAGATATTTCCCGTTTCAGATTTTGAGGGCGAAAACCTCTGTTTACTCAAGGACGAAGACGGCGTACTCGTACAGACCAACCGGTTTCAGTACCGTTTTATCCCAGCAGATAAAAAGTTTGCCCCTGCTGAAGCACCTATGCCTCAGCCTCGGGTAAAGGCGCTGTTGCCAGGGGTGTATCAACCCATTGCCTTGCATCCTGACTACGAGTTTTACCCGGTCTTCAACGGCTTTGCCCTTCGCTATCGGCACAAACTCTCCGCACAGGCCAGCCCCAGTTACGTTTTGATGGCCAGGAGTATAGAGGCTTTCAACAATGAAGAGCAAGCGCAATTTTACCCCGGAGCGGTCATTCCCTACCGGCTTAACAACCTCCGTGTTGAGTTTAGTGTGCCTAACCAGGACGACGTTTGTTTTCAATACAAAACAGCGGAATCGGCCGAGTGGAAGCACTGGACACCCACCAATAAATTCGAGTTCTTTGGCTTGAAGCCTGGAGACTTCACCATACAAGCAAGAGCAAAGGTAAAAGATACCCTCACCACCGAAATCACCCTCCCTTTCAGGATTGCCGCGCCCTGGTACTTGTCCTGGTATGCCTACCTGGCCTACGGTACGGCGTTTGCCCTATTGGTTTTGCTCCTGCGCCATCGCCACACCAGGGCGCTGAAAAAGCAGCGCCAGCAGCTTTTGCTTCAGGAGCAGAATGCCCTGCGCGAGCAAGCCGAGCAACATGCCCAGGAACTCCTGCGCCTGGAACAGGAAAAACAAAGACTTGAATTAGAGCAACTCCGGCAGCAGCTCAAAAGTAAAACCATAGAACTGGCTGGCAAAGCCAAAGACAATGAAGCCAAAAACCGCCTGTTGCTCACCTTGAAGGAAAAACTGGAAAGTATCCAGAAAAATACTTCTGCCTTGCCTATGCGCTGGCGCGAAATCCAGGCACTTCTGGATGCCCACATCAGCGCGGAAGACAAAACCTTTGAAATCCAAATGGATGAGTTGCACCAGGAGTTCTACAAGAAGCTCAAGGAAAAGTTCCCCGGCTTATCCCTCAACGATCTGCGGCTGTGCGCCTACCTCAAAATCGGCCTCAATACCAAAGAAATAGCCGACCTGCTGAACGTACTGCCCTCCAGTGCTTTCATCACTCGCTCGCGCCTACGCAAAAAACTCGAACTCAAGCCCGAAGAGGATTTGTACGACTATCTGAACCGCATCTGAGCGGGGCTGCGAAACGGAGCCATCAGCGCTGGGGGGGAGAAAAGGTAGCGGTCAAATCAAGTAAATCCGCTTGAATAGAATAGAAAAGAGGTACCTCAACGCCAGGCCAGCCCTGTAGTCTCTCCTTGGCTAAGCAGAGAAGAAAGCAAGAACACTAGTATATCCTCACCTTCAATTCATCGTCAGATTCCGGAACACATCTTCCAGCCTGGTTTCTAGCGGGATGAGTTCGGTGAGTATCCAGCCCCGTTGTACGCAAAGTTGGAACACCTCCCTGGCTGCCGGCACCTCAGGCAGGCTCTGTATCTCCACGCGGCCAGCCTCGGCATCCAGAATGGCAGCCGTCTCTACTACCTCCAATTGCAGAAGAGCATCCAGTGCTTGCGAGGGGTCTACCCCTTCAAGGCGAACTTGAAGCAGTTGCTTGCCCTGGGCTTGCTTGCGCAGAGTATCGGCGGTGCCGTCGGCGGCAATGGTGCCTCGGTTGATGATGAGGATGCGGTCGCAGGTGGCTTCTACCTCGGGCAGGATATGGGTACTGAGAATAACGGTTTTCTCCTTGCCCAACTCGCGGATGAGCTGTCGGATTTCTACAATCTGATTGGGGTCGAGGCCAGTAGTTGGCTCGTCGAGGATGAGAATAGCGGGGTCGTGTATCATGGCCTGCGCCAGGCCCACGCGCTGGCGATAGCCTTTAGACAACTCACCGATGCGCTTGTGCTTTTCTACGTCTAAGCCGCACAGGCGCACCATTTGGCGTATGCGCCCAGTTATGTCTGCTGGAGGTACTCCGTGCAGGGCGGCGCAGTAGGCCAGGTAGTCCATCACGGGCATGTCGAGGTAGAGTGGGTTGTTTTCGGGTAGGTAGCCAATGTGGCGGCGCATATCGTGCGAGCGTAGAGATTTGCCGCCGATGAAGATGTCTCCATCGTCAGGGGTGAGGTAGCCGGTGATCATCTTCATGGTAGTAGTTTTGCCTGCGCCATTAGGCCCCAGAAACCCCAGGATTTCACCAGTTTTTACTTCAAAAGAAATGTGGTTGACGGCCGTTTGAGAGCCGTAGCGTTTAGTCAGGTTGTCAATCCGAATATTCATGTGAAAGTGCGTTTGGCCGGTAAGAATGCGCGGCAAAGTTATATCTTTGCCTACAAAAAAGGAACTATGAAGACCACGCGCCTCCTTTGGCTGTTGTTGAGCCTGACCCTCGTTGTATATCCCTCTTGCAAAACCAACCGAACGGTGAAAGGCGCTATCATTGGCGGTACAGTAGGCGGTATAGCAGGCGGTGTCATTGGCAAAAAATCGGGCAATACTGCAGCCGGTATCATCATTGGTGCAGCCATCGGTGGTACGGCAGGCGCATTCATCGGCCGATATATGGACAAACAAGCCGAAGAAATTCGACGCGATATGCGCGGCGCCCGTGTAGAGCGCGTGGGCGAGGGAATCCTCATCACCTTCGACTCCGGCTTGCTATTTGATACTGGCTCAGCGGAACTGCGTAGCACCACCCGACAAAACCTCAACGAACTGTCGCGCATTCTTAAAAAATACAAGGATACCAACATCCTCATTCAAGGCCATACCGACAACACCGGCAGCACTGCGCTCAATCAGACACTCTCTGAAAACCGAGCGCGCGCCGTCAAGAACTACCTCATGCGCCAGGGCATAGAGATTGCCAGGCTGCACGACATGGGCATGGGCGAGGAGTACCCCGTAGCCGAAAATACCACTGCCGAAGGCCGCCAGGCCAACCGCCGTGTGGAAGTAGCCATCTATGCCAATAAGAAACTCAAGCGCGCCGCCAAACGGGGCGATATCGGGGTGTAGCCATTCACAGCAATTCTATTAGGGCCTCCGTCATGGCCTTCCATGAGAAGCGATGTTTTTCGTGCTGCACGGCCTGCGTCATGGCAGTGCTGCGCTGGCCCACAAAAAAATCTCGGATAGCAGCAGCAATAGCCTCCGGCTGTGGGGCTGTTACATAGCCGCTTCGGCCGTGCGTTACAATTTCCGGCAGGCCGCCTACGTCAGTCACCAGCATGGGTTTTTCAAAATGATAGGCCAGCTGCGAGATACCGCTCTGTGTAGCCGAGCGGTAGGGCTGCGCCACCAGATCGGCAGCACCAAAATAGTAGCGTACTTCCTCAGTGGGAATATAGCGGTCGAACAGGCTAAGCCGGTTTCCAAGGCCCAACTCAGCTATCAGACTGCGATATCTGGCCTCGTTACCATAAAACTCACCAGCCACGATGAGATGCACGTCCAGTTCGGTTATCTCTGGCCTGGCCATGGCTTCGAGCAGCAGATCAAGCCCCTTGTAGTCGCGGATGAAACCAAAAAATAGCACATAGCCGCCAGCAGAAGGCAAGCCCAGCCGTTGTAAAGACACTTCTTTGCTGACTATTGGCCCGTAGTTGTCGTACACTGGATGGGGTACAAAGGCCACGGGTTTGCCAGGAGCAAATTCGCGCAACTGCTGCTCCACTTTGCGCGACATGGCGATGAATGCGTCGGCAGCACCAGTAAACCATCGGGTGAGCAGGTGGTCGCCAGGGCGGTGTTCGTGCGGTACGAGATTATCTACCAGCGCCACTACCCGCGTATGGCCATTGCGCCGCGTTAGCCGCATGATGCTGCCTATGCACGGCGCCATGAACGGCAACCAGTAGCGAACCAGCAGCGCGTCGAAACGCCGGGCAGCTAGCCAGCGCCCCACCTGCAGCCAGTTTAGCGGGTTCACGGAGTTGACCAGAGGGCGTATGAGTAGGCCTTCCGGCGGGGCATCGTGGGTGTATTGCGTTTTGCCAGGAAACAGAATGGCAGGGTATTGGAGCGAAAAGGAAATAATCTCTACCTCATGGCCTTCTTTTTGCAATTGCATAGCCAGGCGCTCGCTGGAGGCTGCAATACCGCCTCTGAGCGGATGCGCTGGCGAGAGTATGGCTATTTGCTTGCTCATGCGCGCCCGCTGTCTGTTTGTTTTTCAATTAGATAGTGATTGCGGTCGGGGGCGTTGCGCGTCACCAGTTCGGCCAGAAAGCCAGTGACAAACAACTGCGTGCCAATGATGAGTGTCAGAATGCCAAAGTAGAAAAGTGGCCGGTTGGCTATGCCGTATGTTTGATATACTAGCTTGGCTATACTCAAATACGCTAAGATAATCAAACCCATCACAAAGAACACAATGCCCAGCATGCCGAAAAAGTGCATAGGGCGCTTGCCGAACTTGCCCACGAAAGTGACCGTAAGCAAGTCCAGAAACCCATTGATAAAGCGCTCTAGGCCAAACTTGGATACCCCGTACTTGCGGGGCCGATGCTGCACCACCTTCTCGCCAATGCGGCGAAAGCCCGCCCATTTAGCCAGCAGCGGGATGTAGCGGTGCATTTCGCCATATACTTCGATGCTCTTGACTACATCCAGCCGGTAGGCCTTGAGGCCGCAGTTGAAGTCGTGCAAGGGAATTTTGCTGATCCAGCGTGTTACGGCATTGAAAAAACGCGAGGGCATAGTTTTCGATAGGGGGTCGTGGCGCTGCTGCTTCCAGCCCGATACAATGTCGTAGCCGTCTTGCTGAATCATTTTGTAGAGTTCTGGGATTTCGTCAGGGCTGTCTTGCAGGTCGGCATCCATGGTGATGACTACCTGCCCCTGCGCCTGGGCAAAGCCTACTTGCAAAGCAGCCGATTTGCCATAGTTGCGCCGGAATTTGACGCCCCTCACCTGCGGATTGGCTCGGGCCAGATGCTCAATTACCCGCCAGGAGGCATCCTGGCTGCCGTCGTCCACAAAAATTATTTCGTAAGAAAGCCCTTCTGCCTCCACTACGCGGCGAATCCAGGCTTCCAGTTCAGGCAGCGATTCTTCCTCGTTGAGCAGGGGAACTACCACGGATACCTCTATCATCGGCTGCGCTCTCTTTTGATAAATAACGCCATTATAGCCGACAAAATAAAGCCAAAAATGAGACGCCACATAAAATCCAGTGTCGAATTGCGGAAATTTACCCGTAGGTCTTCAGCTTTGAGTTGCTCCATGGCATCCTGCATCTCGTTCATGCCGAGTTTTTGCGCCACCCAGCGCGATTGTTCCATGAGGACTTCCCGCTGGATTTCCGGTAGTTGGGGGTTCACATAGTTGAACATTACGTAGAAAAACGCCAAGTATATGAGGCTAGCCAGCACGTACACGCCGAAAGCAGGGCGCACTGCCTGCCTGAACGTGAAGGAGCCTTCCGCATTGCGGCGTGCAGCTAGGGCGGCAGCAGCCATACACACAATGAAAATGAGCCGATAGCTCCACTGTACCACTACGTGAAACAGCAAAGGTGGATCTATAAGGTAAAACACAAGCAGATATACTGCCGTACCTGCTCCTGCATACAAACCGTATTGAATAATGTAGCGATTGTCCATCAATGGCGCGGCGGGTCTTTTTTCATGATGGCTGCCCCGATGAGCGCAAAGATAGCCCCGCTGAAAAGACCACCAAAAAGGGCGCTAATGGTCAAAAAGATCGGGCTGGTGAATATCTTCGTCATTTTCACGGCGTTGTCAATTTGCTCATCGTCCAAGCCTTGCTCTTCCATCTTCGAAATGCCTTCATTTATAGCGGTTTCCATAATGTCAGGTGCAATAACCGTCATGTAAATAGCAGTAAAAATGGCCGAGAATACAGCTACGACCAGCGCCACTAGGAAACCGGTGAAAAATGCCTCGCCAAACGTAATGAAACCGTCGCGCTGCTGGTCGCGGTACTGTTTGATACCCGAGACGATAACGCCAAGCGAAATAGCCCAACCCAGCAACATGCTGAGCAAATTGGTAGCACTAAAACTGTTCTTGAAATCAGTAAGCCCAGCCACGTGCCAAACCATAGTTAAGGCAGCACTGGCTAAACCGCCAATAACACCCCAGCGAATGGCCACTGGCCATTTGGAAGGCGCCGGCCCAGATGCCATGATTGGATTGTCAATAGTTGTCATAAGACTCAAATTTTAGGTTTTTGCTCCAAATATCGCATTTGCTGCTGTCTATGGCAACTATTTTTTACAAACGGTCAAAGATTCGGTACCTATGCCCTTTTATCACTCCCAAAACGCGCCCCTGCATACGTTGCCCGACGAAGGGCGAGTTGGCTGATTTGGAGCGAATATCCGCCAGTTGAAACGTCCACTCAGTGCGGGGGTCAAAAACAGTAAGATCGGCTGGCTCCTCCACAGCAATGCGCGGCACGGGCAAGCCAAATACCTCGCGCGGGCGGCAAGCCAACCAATGAACTATTTGTGTTGGGCTAAACCGCTCGTCCAAGTGGGTATATAATGCAGGCAGTGCGGTTTGCAGGCCAAGGGCACCAAACGCTGCATAGGGAAACTCCCGATCCTTCACCTCAGTATCTAGGGGTACATGATTGCTGAAGATGAAGTCGATTGTGCCATCCAGTAGCCCTTCGATGAGTGCTTCTCGATCGTCGTCACTGCGCAGCGGCGGCAGTACTTTGTATAAGGCGTCAAAGCCAGCCAGCGCTTCGTCCGTAAACAAAAGGTTCATGACAGCTACGGAGGCCGTCACACGCAGGCCTGCTTTTTTGGCTTGGCGTACTCGTTCTACAGCGCCTGCTGCTGACAGCCCCACCAAGTGCAAGCGTGAGCCGGTGTACTCTAGCAGGCGCAAGTCGCGCTCTACCATCAGTTCTTCGGCCAGCGCTGGTATACCGCGCATCCCTAGCCAGGCGCTAATATGCCCTTCGTGCAGTTGACCACCAGCTGCTAAGGTTTGATCGGTGGGGTGGTTTACCACAATGCCGTCGAAGGCCATGACGTACTGTAAGCCTCGCATCATCAGGCCTGCATGTTGCACTGGCAGTAGGCCATCGCCAAAGGCTATAGCGCCAGCGGCCCGCATGTCCATCAGCTCAGCTATGTCTTTGCCTTTACATTCTACTGACAGTGCCCCCAGGGGGTATATATCCACTGGCAATTCACTTTGGCGGCGCATCAGGTAAGCCACTTCGCTCTTGGAATGAACTGGGGGGTTGGTGTTTGGGAAGGTAATCAAGGTGGTGAATCCGCCAGCCAGGGCGGCTTCGCTCAGGCTGTGCAGGTCTTCGCGGTATTCATGGCCAGGGTCGCCGCTTTGCACCCCAAAATCGAGCAGGCCGGGACAACACCAGGCGCCATTAGCTTCTAGCACTTGAGCGCCATCTACCGCCAGCGAGGGAGCCATGGCAGCAATGCGGCCTTGCTGTATGTGTATGTCCATCGCGGCTTGATGCGCTGGCGAGGCTGGGTCTATGACCACCACCTGGCGAAGCAGTAAGTCCATGCTCTCCTGAAATTTATGGCAAACATTCAAAAAAAATCCCGATACCTGCAAGCGAAAAGGGTTTTCCTGCAATTGGAATGTTGGTCAAAAGGCGCTATTTTATGCCTCGACTCGCCAAGTTTGGTGCATGATTTACAGTTGTTGTGCACAAAACTTGGCAAGCTGAGATACAGTAAAGTTTCTGCGTTTTTTTTTTGCTGTGCTTCCAAACTGGTGCGGCGCAATATGTTAGTGTTGTTTGCCATATTTACGAGTATTCTCCTGTAGCATTATTGTTTGTCAGCGGGTACAAAAAGCGTCATCCCGAACACTGGCTGGAGCCAATATTCGGGATGACGTGTGTGTGTGTGGAGATAAATGTACAGGCACGAACCCTGTTTGCCAGTATTTACCGGCTCACCACGATGCGGCCTACTCGGAAGCCTTTGGGCGTGCTCATTTTTACGTAGTACACGCCAGGCACCAGGTCTTTGACTGACATCTGGATGGTTTCTTTGCTCAGGTTGTCGAAGCGGCGGTTTTCTAGCAGTTGTCCATTGGCATTGAAGATGGCCAGCTGAATGTTCTGCGCTTCGTCCAGGTTCAGGCGTAGGTTGACTATGTCGTTAGCTGGCACAGGGAAGATGTCCAGTGCCTCGGCGCTCAGCACGTTGTTGACGCCGGAGCTGAGGAATGCTGGCCCGTTGTAGTCTGGGTTATCGCCTATGGAGAGGCGGATGACAGGCGTTTGGGTATTGCCAGGACTGAAGCCAAACAGGTTGAAAGAAGGATTGCCACCAGAGCCAACAATGAGTGCTGTATGGAAGCGCGGTTTTTGCAGCGAATCATACAGGAAGCGCATGGCGTTGTAATCCAGTCGGTCGTTGCCACCGAAGTACAGGCGTTGGTTATCTTCGGTGGAGTATTCCACGGCGGCTATGTAGTTCCAGCCGCTTTCCAGAGGCACAGGATTGCCTTCGTTGTCCACTGGTACGCGGATGAGTTCGGAGCCGCTTTCCTGCCCTGTAAAGGTATAGACATTGAATGCAATGGGGGCGTTGCCATATTCGGCAGGTTCGGCCAGGTTATTGCCATTTTCATTGCGCCAGCGATACAGTAGGGTAGTAACCGAGCGGCCTTCCAGTTCTTCGGGGTTGGTCACCTGGAACGTGATGTAGCGCGCATAGAGCCCTGTGCCATTTACTACATGGAAGATATTGCCGTAGGTGAAACTAGGCTGTGCCGCAGGTGAGTATCGCACGGTGCCGGCACGGCCGCTCTCCTTGGCAAATAGTGAGTCAGTGACTACAAAATTCCAGTTGATAACATTGTTGGAGGGCAGGAAGTCGGTAGAGTCCAGTGTGAGCAGATAGGTAGCATTGAACTGCCCTATGCTGAGCCGGTTGGGGTCCATGCTGGTGGGGAAGATGTAATTCTCGGCCAGTACGCCTGCGGGCACATCTCCATAGAAGACGTTGCCATTGTACACTGTATCGGTCGTCTGATTTTTGACAATGGTCAGGTTCAGGTTCACGTTGGTGGAAGTAGCCGAGCCCACGTTTTCGACGTCGGCCAGGAAGTGGTAGGGTTCTACCTGGCTGATGGGCGTGGCAAAGTTGGGCGTGATGGCAAAGAAGTTGGTATTTACGCGCATTTCATAGCGTGGTGGCTCCAGCAGTTGAATATCATCAATGGCCCAGTAGTAAAAGTCAGCAGACCAGATGAATTTGATGCGTACATTGGCTGAGCCTTGAATGCCCGGCAGGTTGAATATACGCTGCGCCTGCAAAGGCGGGCTATTGACGGCTACACCTTGGTTGACGTTGAGTGGGTCACTCCAGGTAACCCCATCGTCGGTGCTGTATGAGATAGAGGTGCGCAAACCAGTAGGCCCATCGCTAGAAGGGTTGAGGAATCTCACTACCTGGAAGAAGGAAATGGACACTGCACTAGTAACGCCGGAAAGGTCAATACGCGGCGAGATCAACTCGCTGGTGTACTGGGGGTATGGGGGTGGGCCAGTGGGTATATTTGAGCTAAGCCCCTGGGTAGTGTAAAAGTCAGCATTGAACACCATGGCGCCGTTGGTGTTGGTAGGCGAGTTGATGGTTACTTCGCCAGTGGCGGCATTCCACAGCGCACCGGAGCGCACGCTGCCATTGGGCGACCACCACCACAGCGTGCCGCAGTCGGAGGCCTTGGAAAATACCAGTTGTACGCTATTGTCAGAACTGGTAATGGTGAGCGTGCTGCCCGAAATGACAAATGAGGGCGTGCCTATGCCCATGAACGTCTTGCCCCATTCGTTGTAGGCGGTGTCATTCATATTCAGGTTGGTGTAGAAGATGGTCTGGCGGTTCACCGGGTTGTAGAAGTAGTTGGTATCGGCCAGCGGGATTACCTCATTGTTAAGGTTGGAAGTGAATACATTTGCTGCCAGCGTGTAGCGTGCCTGCACCTGAGCGCGGTTAGTGCCATCGCTGAAGAACAGAGAATAGTCCACGGCTGTATTTACGGAGAACTCGCCATTTAGATTGGGAATGGGCGTGCCATTTAGCGTAGCTTGGGTGAGCGTCCAGCGGCCAATGTGTGGGCCAATGTTGGATAGCGTACCGCACTGGGTGGTTTTGACTGTCCAACCAGTGGAGCCACCGTTAAAAGTTTCTGACCACAGTACCGACTGGGCAGCAACCCAGACAGAAGCGGTAGTCAGCAATGCAGTAAAGAGTAGCACTTTTTTCATAGGCAAGATTTTTAGCTTGGTTTCAAATGCAAAGAAAAGAAGAAAGCTGTACAAGGAAGTTACAGCGGCCAAATAAAAACTAACGAGATTGTCGCTTGCGCGTTAATTCAGCACGCAGCGGGCGGGATATCTGTGGGTTGAATACAAGCAGGATGCCGGGCTGAAGATGCGCAAGGGGCTCAATACTTGCTGCTGTTGAAACTCCCCCTTCCTCAACGGATAGCGCGTTGGGTGTTTGTATTATGCAGAGAAGGAGGTTCCGCAGCCACAGGTTTCTTTGGCATTGGGGTTTTGAAAGGAAAAGCCGCGGTTGTTGAGGCCATCCACCCAGTCAATTTCCATGCCCAGGAGGTAAAGTGCGTGTGATTTTTGCATCAGTACTTTGATGTCGTCCACATAGAAAACTTCGTCACCCTCTTTGGCTTCGTCAAAGCCCAAGACATAAGAAAAGCCCGAGCAGCCTCCGCCTTTTACGCCGACGCGCAAGCCGTATTCTTCCGGTACGTGCTGCTCAGCGCGGATGCGGCGCAACTCATTGCGGGCACCTTGGGTAAGCGTAATGGGGGGTACGACTACTTCAACAGTATGGCTCATGTGATGTCGTTTCGTTTCTTTTTTTTTAAAAAGACGTTTTCCCACCACAACGTTCGCCGACGGACTTTGGTTTTAATGCTTGCGAGGATTTTTAGAAAGTAGGACAACCCATACCTCTGCCGGGGCGATTTCTGCCGCCCTGCAATCGAAATGACAGCGTAATGCCGCCGATGTAGTACCAGTCATCAAATTGGCCGCCGCGCGTGTAGGTTACATCCTGGGGCTCTTTGATTTGCGGATTGCTGAGGCTGGCGGCCAGCGTGCCGTTGCCGGTGAGCACGTCTAAGTAATTGACCGGAGCACTGGTGACGTCGTCCAGATAATCATTGAAGAGCTTGCGTGCACCAAATTCCGCTCCTAACGACCAAGCCTGCCGGAAGGTGAATTTGAGCCCCACACCTAAGGGCACGGCCACTTGCGTGAGGCTGTACTTGGGTTGGTAGCTGGCCAGGCCTTGCCCTTCTGTACCCAAGGGCTGGAGGTTGATCCAACTACCGTCGTACAAAGCCTGCGGATTGAAGCGATAGATGGCACCGCCGCCAAAGAGATAGGGCGCCACAACCAGCCGCTGGCGATAGTCGCCCAGTTGAAACGGGCTGATTTCTGTGCTCAGCGCAAATTCTGTAATGGAAGAACGAAAGTTGAGCATGCGGTCGGGATAGGAGGAGTTGGTATCGTCGCCGCCAACCTTGGCTTGGGTTAGGCCCAGGCGCAGGCTGAGCATCCGGTGCGGATTGACGCGCCCGAAAACACCCACGGCAGGATACAAGCTGTTGAAGTAGAGCCCAAGTTCGCGCGGGGCCAGGTCACCGCTGTATAAAGACAGGCCCGCCAAGAGGCCAATTTCTGTACTGGCGCTTTGGTGTTTTTGGGCTTGCAGAGGAGGTGTCATGCATATTAGCAGAATATAGGCTGTGAGGGCGAGGAGTTTTTTCATGGTGCGGATAATTGTTTAATGTTCTCGGGATACAGATAATTTAAGCCTAGAAATAATATACAGACGGGAAACGCAATTTAACTGCTAAATCTTGTTGGCCAGAGGTACAAAAAGTTATCGAAACACTACTTCTGTCGCACCGAAGCCATAGCGGGGGTGGAAATTATTGTGAAAGGTTTTGACCTCGTCCATTTGCAGGAGTCTGGAGGCAATGGCATCGCGCAGTTTGCCTTTTCCTACGCCGTGGATGACAAACACCCGCTCCGCGCCCACTTGAATGGCTTTTTCGATGAAACGCTCAAAGTAGCCGAGTTGCAGGCGTATGATTTCGCCATTGGTCATCCTGGAATGATAGCCCTGCAGATTTTCAGCGTGCAGGTCAATTTCGTGTGAGAAGTTAGCCAGTTCTTGCACTTCGTGTTTGTACGATGCCCTCGGGCTTGTGTGGCGTGAGGCAGGCCTGGCCTTGCGTAAGGTATAGGTTTTTAGGTCTTCAGTGGCGGGTGGCGGAGGGGTAGGCGCTTGCTGGAGTTCTTTGCGCTCAATGAGGCGAAACAAGTGCACCGGCCGGTTGAGTATGGGCGCCGTAGTGAGTTTAGAAAAGAATATCTTGGGCTTGATTTTTAGTTCTTTGTTTAGCTCTGGGCCTAGTCCTGCAGTAGTGATGCGGGCGCAGCGCAAGAGCAATACGGGTAGGTCGTTGAGTTCGTCTATGCTCATTTCACCTACGGGCAATGCGTGTACAGCAGGTAGCTTGCCGTGGCAGGTGCGGGCAGGGCGTCCGGTCTTTTCCTGAGAGAGATGAAACACCAGCTCAAAGTCAGTGTCGTTGAGCAGGAACAGGCTGAAAGCTTTGCCGTCCTGCCTGGGATCAAAAGCCAGTTGTATGCCTACGCTCTTGAGAATGGCGTATTGGCTTTCGGCAGCGGGTAGGTCAGGTTGCAAGGCAGGAGGCGCCGGTGGGGTTTGGATGTATCTGGCTTTTACGCTGCTTGTGTGCTGGTCTTGTGGGCGCTCCAGATCTTCGGTAAATACGGGTATTTCTATGTCTTGCCCGTCGAGGCGTACCATGAGCAGGTCTTTGTCGAGAATGTCCGTTACCACCCCTTGCTCGGCAGAGTGGCGCAGTACTACCCGTGATCCTTTAGCAAACAGCATATTGAACGCGATGCAATTTTAGCCTCAAAAATAGAGAATAAGCCTTACTTTGGCCGCACAATCTTGCCAAACTGCATGTGGAAGCACTGGAAATGGCGCCTGGCACAACGCCTGGAGCTGGCTTGGTGGAAGCACTATCTACGCCGCCACGATGCCGGGCAATACCTGCAAGCTAAAAAGGTGTATTGGCAGCGGGTGCTGTCGGTAGCTAACGTTGCGCTGGCGCCCGGCGAGCGCGTGTTGGATGCAGGGTGTGGTCCGGCGGGTATTTTCATAGCATTGCCTAATCAGCAAGTGGATGCAATAGACCCACTGCTGGCACATTACGAGCGGCATTTGCCTTTGTTTCAGCCCACCGACTATCCAAATGTGCGCTTTTGGCCTCAGCCACTGGAGGATTTTCTCTGTACTTTGCCATATCGATATGTGTTTTGTCTCAATGCCATTAACCACGTGCATGACATTTGCCGCAGCATACAAGTATTGGCCAATGCACTAGCGCCCGACGGAGTACTCATACTCTCAGTTGACGCACACCGTCGCAGCTGGTGCTGCCGGCTGTTTCGGCTGCTGCCAGGCGATGTGCTGCATCCGCACCAATACACCGACGCTGAGTATGTCCGCATGTTGGAAGCCAAGGGTTTGCGCATTGAACGAAAGGAAATATTGAAGTCGGAATTGATTTTTGCGCATTATCTTTACGTGGCGCGCAAGCCCACACAGTCATGAGCCAGGTATTGAAGCACATATTGATGTCGGAGCTGACCTCTGCTCTGGAGGCAGAGGGCTATGATTTGGGCACGGCGCAATATTTGCAAATGCAGCAATTGCTGGCTGCTGTGCCCGAACATACGCCACCGGAGCGGTACGCCTCGTTGCTGGGGCCTTTGTTTGCGCGTGGTCCGCAGGAGCAGCAGGATTTCTATCGGCTTTTTGAGCAATGCCTGGAGCGAGCGCGCCTGTTGGCGGCGTCGGCCATTGCCCCCAAACCCTACGAGCAAGAAGTTCGCCAAGCCCGACTGTGGCGCAATGCCCTGCTTATCATCACAGCTCTGTTTAGCATGCTGGGGGCGTACTTACTGGACTGGCAGGTGTTCTACGTGCTGCACAATCCCACAGTGCCTTTGTTGCTGCTATCCATGCTGGCGGCAGCGTGGTTTGTAAGGCGCACGGTACGTACGCGTCGCAAACGCTGGTTTTGGCTGGCAGTGCAATTGCTGGCCATAGCTATCGGTGTTGTGCTAAAAGCTGTATGCAAACCCGTACCCCCGGCACCGCTACCACCGGAATACAGGGAATTTGTGCTTCATCCGGGCGATACGCTCATACAGCAAGTGCGGCAGATCAGCGATGATTCTTTGCTTTTGGCAAGGCTGGCTTCAGGCGCTTCGGTAGGCACAGACTCCGTCTTTGGCCATTACAGCATATCCAATACCGGCCGCTTCGTGTATGTGGTACACGATACCTTTGACTTTTTTAGGGATACCATCCTGGTGGAGGCTTTCTATGCTTCGGGCATTGTGGATTCTACTTTCTTTGTAGTGGTGCTGCAGCCAGGTATAGAAGACCTAAAGTTGCAGATAGATGCGGCCACAACTTTCTTGGCTATTAAATTACCTCCTTATCCAAGGTCGGTCAATGCCCTGTTGCCGCCGCCGGAGCGCGTATGGCTGATCAACCTATACCGCCGCTATGCCAGCTGGGTGAAGATGCTCCTCATGCTGCTCTCCGGCTTGGGGGTATGGACGCTGCTCCAATGGCTTGAAAGAAGACGGCGTCTCATAACGCTGAGCACAGCTACTGAGCGCTCCCAGCCGCCGTACCTTTGGAAGTTGCCGGTAGATGTGCCTGCCGACATCCAGACCGGCGATAAGGCGCCCCTACTACTGAACCTCTTGCGCCAGCGCATTCGCAGCGAGGCTTTTTCACTGGACATTCCAGCCTCCATTCGGGCTACTATCGCCCAAACAGGTAGAGCGCAGTTTCGATATAAGCCATCTACTGCTCCGCCGGATTATCTTCTACTCATTGACCGCCAAAGCCCCAACGACCATCGAGCGCTGCTCTTCGACTGGCTGTGCCGGCAGTTCAAGATGCAAGAGGCACCATTGGCTCGATTCTTTTATCACGGCGACGCCCGCCTTTGCTTTGACGAAAACCACCCCAATGGCATTGCGCTGCGAGAGCTACAGCACCGCTTCGGCAATGCCCGCCTGCTGCTGCTGGGGCACGGTCACCAGATGCTCAGCCCCATCACCGGGCAAACTGAACCCTGGACCCACCTGCTGACTGAATGGCGACGCCGGGCACTGATGACACCAGTGCCACTGCGCACCTGGGGGCGCAAAGAGACGCATCTCTCGCAGATTTTTACTTTGCTGCCAGCTTCCGTACAAGGATGGAGTGCAGCCATTGAAGCCCTAGAAGCCCTGGAGCCTTTGCCCATAGACGAGCTCGCGCGGCGCATAGACGATGCCCCGCTAGACCCCATCCGCCTGGAAAACGGCGACCTGATTGGCTCTTTGCTCAAGCACTTCCCCCCGATCTTGGTGGACTGGATTGCCGCCTGTGCCGTATATCCGCTCCTGCAGTGGGAGTTGACCTTGTACTGGGGCGCCATTCTTTCACCGCCAGGGCAAAATCTGCTCACCTTCGACAATTTGCTGCGACTCACCCGCTTGCCCTGGTTTGTGACCGGCCGCATACCGGAAGTTGCCCGCGAGGAGCTGGTCGGCTACCTGAATGCTAGAGGCCTGGAGCAAACCGTGCGCCAGCATTTGCAACAACTTCTCGAAAAAGCTCTACCGCCCAATGTCACCTCGGTGGCCTTCGATGAGTTCAGGATGAATGCCCTAGTGAATACCCTGGCACTTACTCATGACCGCCAGCAAAAACAACACCTGGAGGCCGAACTGGCCTCTCTCCAGGCTGCTGGCTACACGCTAGATGCAGTAGCGCTGCGCTACGTGTCGGCTTCAGCGGCACAAGCTGACGTACTCATTCCCGCCAGGAAGCGAGCCACCTCTCACCTCTACCAGTGGGCTGTGAAATTGACGGGCGGCAAACCTGCCGTCGTAGAGCATCTATTGGCTTGGTCGTTGTGGCTGCTTGGTACGGTGGGTATATGGCTTTACCACCCACTCTTCGACCCCTGCGGAAATAAAAAGGCGTTGCCCTATCAAGGCTTGGAGGTATGCGTAGGTACACCTTCTGAGCAGTTGTACTACAATGGGCTGTTGCTGAAAGACTACATTCAGCAGAGCGATACGCTTCAGGCCAATGCCTTGCTGGCAAAAAGCCGTTTGCTTTTCCCTCTTGGTGCATCGGAAGACTCGATCGCCTTTCTGAAGAATGCTGCAGTGTTCTATTTCAATAAGGGCGTGGAATACTACTTTGACCTCGACATTGCCGGCGACTTAGACACTGCAGGACCGTGGCCGGCCAGCTTGTGCTACTGGTTTGAGCGCGCGTACAACTTAGAGATCAATGGGGGAGGAGTAGTAGATGCTGCCATAATTTCGGCAATGGACAGGTGTGCCAATTTCCCGCCATTGCCCCCAACCGAGTTTGATGCGGATGAGCCATCACAACTCTCCTTGCCGGTGCGCATTAGGGGCAGGATACTGGAAGCAGATACTCAAAATGGTGTGGCTAATGCGCGTATCACAGCGGGGAGTTTTCAGGCAACTACCGACCGCGGCGGTTACTTTAGCATTGAATTTCCGGTGGCAGCAGCCGGTACTACATTGCTGCTGAGTGTGGACAAAAAAGGGTTTAAAACTTCTCAAAAAGCCGTGGTCATAAAGCCAGATGCGCCGCAAGTACTCATTAGCTTGTACAGGCAAGATGTACAAACGCCCAGGCCAGAAATCTTCCGCCAGGGCGAACTACTGGGCTTGCGCGACGCCAAGGGCAATGTGTTGCTTCCTGCGGAGTACAACCGCATAGAATGGGATGCCATCGGCAATGGCTTCAAAGTGGAGCAACGCCTGCGCGGCAGTTCGGTTTTTGGCTTTGCAGACCCCAAAGGGCAAATTATAGTTCCAGTACGCTACCTCCAGCTTGGACTGCTGCGCGAAGGCTTGATACGCGCCCAGACGGAGGCTGGCTGGGGCTACCTCAACGCGCAAGGTCAAGTAGTCATTCCCTTCCGTTTTGCCCAGGCTTCGGACTTCAGCAACGGGCAAGCGCAGGTGAGCAATGTCGCTGGCGTACAGTTTACCATCAACCGCAACGGGGATTGCGTGGCCAATTGTGCTGCCATACAGGAAACGCCTGCAGTGCGTCCACCCACGCGCCTGCCTTTCTCAGGGGAGATAACCTTGTACTTCGGGGAGCAAATGCCCGATGCAGAACGCCGCAATTACGAAGATCTATATCCGCGCTATTACAGCAGTGCTTACAAAGAAGCTATTGCTGCCGAAACGCAACAAAATCTTGCCAAAGGAGGTAATCCTCTGCTGCGTTTTGTAGAAAATGAACTCCAGGGCGGCCGCGATGAAATGGCGCGGCGTTGGCAAGAACTAATTAATATACTACGAAGCGGCTTGGCGCCAGGTGAGCAAATCGTAGTGGCAATCACGGGCTATGCCGATGTCAATGAACCCAATGCGGAGCGCCTTGCACTGTGGCGCGCACAGAGTGTGGAGACCTGGGCTTTGCAATTTGACAAGGGGGGGCTACAGCCTTTTGTGAAAGAGGGCCGCGTGCGTATACTTGCCGAGGGGGGTGGTAGCCAGGGCATCCGCGGCAAAGAGCCTGCCGAGTGGCTGCGCAGCGCGCGCATGCGCCGGGCTACAGTGGCCATTTCAGTACAAACGACGCGCAAAGGATAGCGCAAAGTACAGCCTCCACTATCAGCACTGCAAGAAGGCCAGTACCTCCTGCACCGATACAACATCGGCATACTTGAGCAGCATGTCAGTGAGATTGGCGTAGTGAAAACTCTCGTGCTTGTCAGCTACGCACTCTTCCGGTACGATAGTGCGATAACCACGGGAGAGGCTATCTACAGCGGTGGCGCGCACACAACCGGAAGTAGAGCCGCCGGTGATGATTACTGTATCTACCTTATGCCATACGAGCAGGCTTTGTAAGGGGGTTTCAAAAAAAGCCGATGGCATCTTCTTGCAATAGATAACGTCTCTGATATGGTCAATGTGCAAGCGCGCGTCGAAAGCAGCGCGGTCAGAGCCAAACTTTATGTTTTGCAGTGAGTCCTCGGTATTAGTGCGCGTGCCCCACACGCCGGCGTCTTCGCCGGAGGCCATGTAGGCCACGTACGTCCACACCACGGGCCAGCCTTTTTGGCGAAAGGCTTCGGCCAATTGGTTGATGTATTCCATTTGCCGGGGGTCGTTTTCGTAGGCGGTTTTGTAAGTGCCTACGGCGGTGTAGGCTTTTTGAAGGTCAATATTGACGAGTACAGCCTTTTGGCCAAAGCCGAATCGGGCACGCGTCGGGTTATTTTTTATTTCGAAGTAGAGCGCTTTGGCTGTTTTGTCGGTACATTCCATAGCTCGTGCGGATTATTTAGAGGCTTCATTCTTTTTGAGTTCATAAAAATACTTCCAACTGGTCATGTTGGGGGAGGTATAAGTTTCGGGGGCATGCATGAACTGCGGCTGGCGGGCCTTTACGTACTCGCGTATCTGGCTGGGCAGTGCATTAAAGGTGCCATTCATAAGTTTGTAGCCCCGGCATTGATATACTAGGTAGCCAGGGTGGTCGGCCATGCGCATCCAGGGTAGGAAGTCGCTGATGCGCGTCCAGGTTACTTCGGAATAGATGGAGTGTTTTTTGCGGTGGTTCAGCTCAGCTTCGTTGAAGAAAAACTGGAACAGTTCGGCGGCCTGGTAATCGTCAGAGCGAGAATGCTCGGGAAACTCGGCCTTTTTCAGTGGGGAAGGATAGAGCAGAAAGATGTCAGAGTTCATAGAAATGCGCCCGTCGCCGAGGCGATGCCAGGGCAGGCCCCAGTTGCCAGTGCGGCCTTTGAGCATAAGTTGCTGATTGACTGGGTCATTCCACACATGTACTACATTCACGGTGTCTTGGATGAAGGGATTGTACCAGTGCTCTAGGACTTGGCCCGTTTGGAGGTCTTTGTACAAGGCTACTTCGCGGGTGAGCATCTGGTAGCCGCCCTCTACCTTCACGATACGGGCTATGTTGTAGGCTTCCAGCCCAAAAAGTGGCTGACTGCGCTGGCCAGGGATGTAACTATACACGGTACCATGCCAGTAATAGACAGTTTCTTCGCCTTCTTTGGTAGAGGCGCGCATCTTGATGAAAGCTATGAGATTGTCTTCTGGCTTATTAAGGTCGAGTTTGTGTTTTTGGGCCAGGCTTGTAGTGCACAGCCCTAGGAAGAACAAAGTGAGATAGCTGAGTTTCATGGAGGGTAATATTTTGTTGGTATTGGGTTGTTGATTTTCAGAGCTTGGGAAGCGGGTGGGCGTCATTAACCTGTTGCTCTACTACTGCAGTTCTGCGATGGTGTTATGCTCTATTTTTTTGCGGATGAAGTTCATTAGCCCGCCAGCCTGGGCTACTTCTGCCACAAAGGGTGCTACAGGTACAGATTGTAGCGCTCTGCCATTGCTCAGGTTGGTGATGAGGCCGGAGTCGGTATCCCACTCCAGTTGGTCGCCGGTTTGGCAGATTTCAGCAATGCCTTTGCAGGTGATGAAGGGCAAGCCATAGTTGATGGCATTGCGAAATTGCAGGCGGGCAAAACTGTCGGCAAAAACAGCCTTGATACCTGCGCCCATCAGCCCAGTGACGACGTGCTCAATGCTCTTGCCACCACCGGCAAAGTTGTGGCCAGCAACAATGAAAGTATAGCCTTGATCTTTGAAGCCATTCTCGCGGTTGAACTCTTCTGCCACGCCGGCCATTACCCATTTGGCGTTTTCGGCAGGGTCAATGGGGGCAGTCCAGTATTTTTGGATAATAATGTCATAAGCCATCACATAACCAGAGGCTACCCATGTTTTTCCTTTTACCTTCATAATGGTAGGTTTGTAGCATTACAGGTTTATCGTTCTTGGGTCGGTGATTTCTCCAAAGATGGCAGAAGCAGCTACCACAGCGGGGGAGGTCAGGTAAATCTGTGCATTTTTGCTACCCATGCGGCCTTTCATATTTCGATTGCCAGCGCTGAGCACAATATCGCCATCACCAGCTACGCCGGTGTGTATGCCAGCACAAGCGGCACAACTGGGAGTGTCAATGGCAGCGCCTGCCTCCACGAGGGTTTGCAGGTAGCCTTTTTGCATGGCTTCGAGAAAAACTGCCTGGCTGGCTGGCACTATAATCATATTGACGTCGCGGTGTATCCGTTTGCCTTTAAGTATTTTGGCCATGATTTCCAGGTCTTCTACGCGGCCGTTGGTGCAAGTGCCTACAAATGCCTTATTGAACTTGCGTCCTGCGACTTTCTCCACGGGTACTACGTCGTCGAGTTTGTCGGGCAGGGCAACAGTAGGGCCTACCTCAGAGACATTGACCTCGTAAACGGCCTCGTAGTGGGCGTCGGAGTCGCTGAGCAGGGGTTCCCAGCTGCCTTTGGCGCGGCCTTGCAGGTACTGTCGGGTGACTTCGTCAGGTGGCACAATGCCGTTTTTGGCGCCAAGGTCCACGGTCATGTTGCAGAGGGTCATACGGCCTGCCATATCTAGTTGGGCAATAGCAGGGCCGGTGAATTCGAGGGCTTTATATATAAGGTGTCCATTCCAGTGCATCATACCCATAATGTGTAGGCTGAGGTCTTTGGCCATTACCCAGGGCTGCCATTCGCCGTAGATGACAAACTTCACCGTTTCGGGCACTCTGAACCAGCACTTGCCAATGGCCATAGCTACAGCGGCATCGGTCACGCCAATGGCATTACCTACTGCGCCTACTGCGCCATAAGTGTTGGCATGCGAGTCGGTGCCGATACTGATTTTGCCCGGTAGTACGTGGCCTTGCTCCACCATGATCTGATGTGCAATACCTTGCCGGCCCAGGTCATAAAAATGCGTAATACGGTGTTGCTTGACTACTTCGCGCCACTCGTTGAGCATGGTGGCAAACTCCACTGTGGGAGGTGGCACAAGATGGTCGGAAACGCAGATGACGCGGTCTTTATCAAATACTTCGCTGCACCCTAGTTTGTGCAATTGCGTGAAGGTCTGCTTGCCCAGGTAGTCCATAGTCATGACGGTGTGCACGTCGGCCCAGACCAGCTCTCCAGGGGTTACTTTGTCTCGCCCGCTATTGATGGCCAGTATCTTTTCAGTGATTGTCATTGGTCGGGATTTTTAAGCATAGTACATAAGATGGCTACTGCACCGCCTACCACCTGTACTTTGTGCTGCCTGTCATACATCTGAGCGTGAAGGGCCGGTGGTGCGCAAATTAGGCAGTTCTTCCCAGAATCTGGGGTCAATTTCGTGCATTTTGGCCGTCTGGCGCTCTTCGATCATGGTAATGCCTTGGAAGTCGTCGTTTTCTGACCACTTCCAAACGCGAATGCGGTGCGTACCGTCACCGATGAGGTCAATCATTTCGAAGAGTTTAGAGCCAGGGCGATTTTTGTAGCTCCATATCAGGCATACGCTGTTGTGGGTTTCCCAGGCTTTGCCTTCGATGCGTGGGCTGTCAAAGATGAGTTCGCCGTGTTCATTGAACTCACTAATGCCGAAGTCGTGGCATTCGGCGTGTCCATCTGGCCAGAAGTATTGGTTTACCTGATGGTACTTGTTGCCATCGAACATGCGGATGGTCAGTTTACTGTTGAAACGGGTCAGGATTTCGCCGTTGGGATTGATGCGAGTGTAAGTACCTTCCCAAATGCCGGTATGGAGCGGAAAAAGTCGGAGGTTCATGATGTAAGAAAAATTTTAGTTCACAAAGTTAACTGTTAATTGAATTAATTAACTAATTTTACCTCGAAAAAAAAATCGGCTTCCTTTTTTAGTTCACCAAAATGGATACCTAACCATGAAAAATTTTACAAGAAAGAGTTGGCTTGAGATACGAACATTGCTCATCGTATCTATTGCTCTGGTATCGGGTTCTACCCTTTTGGCTCAGCACAAGGTGCGTGGTACGGTCACTTCGCAGAGCGATAGCCAGCCCATGATCGGTGCCTTGGTCAAGGAGAAAGGTACTTCTAATGCCACAGTTACGGATTTGGACGGCGTCTATGAGATTACCGTGAGCAACCCTAATGGCACGCTGGTATTCTCGTACGTGGGTATGGAGCCGCGCGAAGCGCCCATCAACGGGCAGAGCACTATTAACATAGCGTTACGCACCGATGTGACCGTCCTGTCGGACATAGTGGTAACTACTACCCGTCAGCCGGTGCGCAAGATAGAAACTACCACAGCCATAGAAGTAATTGGAGCCAAGCAGTTGCAGCGCGCCAAGCCGGAAGGTTTTGCGGAGGCTATCCAGGCCACACCGGGGGTGTTTTCTAATACCTCGCAGGGGCGGCGTGGCAGTGTAGTCACCAGGGGCTTTCCTGATGGTTCGCCCACTGGGGGCTTGGTATATACCGCTATTTTGCTGGATGGTATTCCTACTTTTGGCACCCCAGGCAAGTTGCCTGATGCAGGCTTTGGCTTTGATGCCAATATTGAGCGCGTAGAGGTAGTACGTGGTGCAGCAGCTACGCTGTTTGGCCGGGCCTCGGGCGCTGGTGCGGTCAATGTCATCACTCGCACGGGTGGCAATAAACTGGGCGGCACAGTACGCCTTACCAATTATAATGATATACTGGGGCAAGGTCAGTTTAACTATCGGGCTGACATAAACCTAAACGGCCCCATCACCCAAAATCTGCGTTTTAATGTGGGCGGCTGGTATCTGAATGACAATGGCTTCCGCAATACGGGCTACAACGACAAGGGCGGCCAGTTTAGGGGAAACCTGGACTACCTCTTCCCTGCCAACAAAGGCAGTATTCGCTTGTATGGCATGTACTCTGACTTCAACTTCCAGAACCTGACCGACATAGCCGTAAACGCCGCTACCTTGAAGTTGGCCGACGGCTGGAAAAACACCGATACCTATCAGTCGGATACGCTGGCCAAGATCAACTTCCGCATACGCGAAGGCTCTGGCGCAGCCGCCCGCGACGTGCTGGTCAATGGCCAGCCAGTGATTCGCAATCTGGGCGAGGCTATGGCCGGCGGTAGCTACGGAAAAGGCGGGCACATCGGGCTGAATTTTGATTACACCCTGGGCGGGGGCTTCTCCATCAGCAATAAGTTTCGCTACCAGAAAATTCAAAATGGCGTGAAGTATGGCTTTGCTCTACCTTCCTTCTACCCGGCACCTACCCAGCAGACACCCGTTACACGCGTGCTACGCCTTTATCTCGACGGTGATGCCACAGATACCGACCTCATCAACGAGTTTCGCATCACTAAGGCGCTAGAGACCAACAACAGCAAACACAGCATCAGTGCCGGTGTGTATTTTTCTACTATCAATCTGTTGCCTACTACGTACAGCTACCTGTACAACTCCACCACTGACCCCAATCGCATTGTGCCTTCGGCGGTATTTCCGCCTACAGCGCCAGCGCCCACTACTGGATCCATTACTCGCCGCGGCGACTATGGCGAAAAAGTAACCGCTTTCTTCATCGGCGACGAGATGAAGTTCAACAATAAGCTCACCGTAAACGTGGGGCTCCGATACGACCTGCTCGACTTGGATATGCAGGAAACCAAGAACCCATTCGATTCAGTCATGGTGCGCCAGGAATCCTTCAAAGATTGGTCTGGCTCCATCGGGCTTAATTACTTGCTGAACGAGCGCTCGGCCATCTATGGTAATTTAACCCGTGCCTTCCGCATGCCCGACTACTCTGCCTTCACTTCGCTGGAGAAGAACCCGCAGCGCCCGGGCAAATTCCTCCGCGCACCGGATGGCATCAACGATAATGAAATCATTCTGAACACGGAAGTTGGCTACCGTACTGGCTTGGGCGACCTGGGCATTGACGCGGCCTTGTTTTTCACGAACATTAACAACCGCTTAGCTTCCATCTTTGAGGATGGCATCTTAGTGTCTAAACCTCTGGGGCAAAACCAAATCAAAGGCGGTGAACTGAGCTTGATATATGCGCCTTCTTTCCTCAAGGGCTTGCTATTGCGCGGCTCTGTTACTTATCAGGATGGCCGTTTTGTGGACTTTAAAATCCCTGTAGGTCGCACCAACAACCAGCCCAACGTCAACCCCAATGGAGAACTCTACGGCAATACCCTGATCAGAGAAGCTGACGGAGTCAACTACTCCATTGACCTCAAGGGCAAGCGCATACCCAGTGTGCCTAACATGATCCTCAACTTCCTGGGGGCGTACGACCACAAGTACTTCGGCCTCGACTTCTCCGCCAACATCAACTCTGGCCGCTTTGCCGACGCTACCAACATCATTGACCTAGGTACGCTGAGCATACTCAATGCCGGAGCTTACGTCAAGCTACCCATGAAAGGCGGCGCTAGCGAACTGCGCTTGGGCGCCCAAGCCAAGAACCTGCTGAATGCTACGGCTGTACAAGGCATTGCCGGCGTAGCAGACAACGACACCGTGTTGCGTACCAAACAGCAAAACCCGACCTTCGCCAACCTGCTGGCGCACGGGTACGTACAGTTGCCGAGGCGCATACTCGTTACGCTCACATACTCCTTCTAAAGGAAAGAAGGTGAGGCGATGCGCCTTTAAGCCCTTCTGAAAGTGTACGCAGCCCATCCGGGCACTTTGAAAGCAAAGTTGCCGTCGGGCAGTTGGCCGCTTTCGCGATAAGAAAAGCCTCTGCGCGATACTGTAATGACGGCTTCCAACGCCATGTTGCGCCCTGAGCGCGCGGTGATGTAGCAGGTGTTCGGGTTGAGCAGCCCGTAGAAGACGCCCTTCTCATAGCGCCAGTGTAGCGTGCATCCTTCGGGGTAGGCCACGAGGTCGTCGAGGGTCAGGTTTTTGAGGCGCTCCGGCTGGAGGTGCGCATCCTTGTAGAGGTCAGGATTTTTGAACGAATAAAAATCCATGAGGATGCGTCCTCCTTCTTGCCGGAATACCCATAGACGCTGCCGGTTGAGGGGGCCATCGCAGTAGGCTTCGTGCCATTGTAGGTATAGTGCGTGCGAGCCAAGTGCTGGCAGCGATATGCGCCGATGATGCAGGCAAAGCGGATTGAGCCATTGGCCGGTAAGTGCCGGTTTTTGGCTGATGCTGTCGGGTAGAGAGGCTGTTTGAGCAAAGTTGTGAAACTGGCCCTCGAGCCGGCTAACTAATGTAGCCAACGAGGGCTGGGGTGCACTGAACAAAGTGAAAAACTGAACAATAAAACAAATGGTAATCATCGCTTTTTTTAGGTGAAGGTAGCGACGAATTACGAAAATACGCATGCCAGAGAAGATCATCCTCGAAGAACAAGGCTTGCGCGACGGGCTTCAGACCCTGACGCGGGTATTCTCTACAGAACAGAAACTGGCCTGGGCGCGTCAACTGGCTGCATCGGGGCTGCGCCGCATACAGGTAGCTTCATTTGTACACCCCAAGCTCGTGCCGCAAATGGCCGATGCAGAAGCCATTTTTGCCGGGCTGCCAAGTGATAGCAGTGTGGTGTACAGTGCACTGGTACTAAATGTCAGAGGGGTAGAGCGTGCCATTGCTGCCGGCGTCAAGCACTTGGCTATATCACTTTCGGCCAGCGATACCCACAGCCAACGCAATGCCCGCATGACGCTAAAAGAGGCCAAGCAAGCCTTTCAGGAAATGACGCACTTGGCCAAAGCGCACGGCATAGCGGTGCGAGGTGGCATACAGTGCGCTTTTGGCTGCCGCTTTGAAGGGCATATTGAAGCCAGTATAGTATTACAACTTGTGGAGCATCACCTAGCGCTCGGTGTGGATGAACTGGCATTGGCCGATAGCACTGGCATGGCCAACCCACGTAGCCTCAAGGCATTGATGACCGAGGTGCTGCGCCTGGCTGGTTCAGTACCTGTAGCGCTGCACCTGCACAATACTGAGAACAAGGGCTACGCCAATGTGTATGCGGCAGTGGAGGCCGGGGTGCGGCAGTTTGATACTGCTTTTGGAGGGTTGGGTGGTTGTCCGTTTATTCGCAATGCTAGTGGCAACATTGCCACCGAAGATACCGTGCACATGCTGCATCAGATGGGGTGTGAAACCGGTATAGACCCTCGCGCCGTAGCCCAGGTAAGCCTCGGAATGGAAGCCCTGCTAGAGCAACCGCTGCCGGGCATGTTGTACAAACTGTTGCAAAACCAGGACATTTGTCTGATATGAAATTGACCGTTGCTGAAAAAATACTTTCTCTTAAAAGCGACCGACAAGCCCGCGCCGGCGAGATCGTCATTGCCCAAGTGGATGGCGCCATGGCCACCGATACCACTGCGCCCCTTGCTATTAAAGCCTTTGAAGAAATGGGCGGCCAGCAGGTGTGGGATGCGGCGCGCTTTGCCTTGGTCATAGACCACGCCGCTCCGGCGCCCAATGAACGCATTGCCAACCTACACTACACGATGAGAGCATTTGCTGCCCAGCAAGGCGTACATTTTTTTGAGATTGGTCAGGGTATTTGCCACCAGTTGATGATAGAAAAGCAGTTGGTCAGGCCAGGTAATTTGTTCGTAGGGGCAGACTCTCACACCTCTACCTATGGGGCAGTGGGCGCCATGGCCTGCGGCATAGGCAGCACCGATCTAGCCGCCGTCATGCTCACTGGCAAAATCTGGCTCAAGACTCCCCGCTCCATTCGCATTACCTGCCATGGGCCGTTGCCGGCCGGTGTACATCCCAAAGATTTGATACTTTTTCTCACGGGGCGCATAGGAATTTCGGGCGCTACATACCAGTCGGTGGAATTTGACGGCGACACCTTCGCGTATATGACCTTGGCTGGACGTATGTGCGTGGCCAATATGCTGGCCGAAATGGGCGCCAAGACGGGTTTTATACATCCTGCCGGCCTGACGCTGGACTACCCGTTCGAGCCGCTCTGGGCCGATGAGGGCGCATCCTACGCCGCTGCCTTTGAGTATGACGTGTCGCAGCTGCAACCGCAGATTGCTGCGCCGGAGTCGCCCGACAATGTGAGCGACATCACCCCGCACCTGGGTAAGCCTATTCACTATGCCTTTATTGGTACTTGTGGCAATGGCCGCCTGGAAGACCTACGCGCTGCTGCCGAGGTAGTGCAAGGCAAGAAAATTAAGCCGGGCGTGCGTTTTGTGATCGCCCCCGCCTCTAAGAGTGTACTGCTTGATGCCATGCTCGATGGCACAGCATATACATTGGTAGAAGCCGGCGCCACCATTATAAGCCCTGGTTGCGGCCCTTGCGTAGGTACTCATGAAGGAGTACCCGCTGACGGTGAGCGCGTCATTTCGGCAGCAAACCGCAACTTCCGTGGTCGTATGGGCAATCCCCGTGCCGAAATTTACCTTGCTGCGCCAGCTACAGTGGCTGCCTCGGCCATCGCCGGCGAAATTACTCATCCTAAATACCTGCTCTGAGCCATGCAAGCTACCAAACGACAGGTTGCTTTAGCCATCATTGCCTCTGCCCTGGGTTTTTTTGTGGATTTGTACGACATTATCATCGTAAGCATTGTGCGCCGGGCCAGCTTATTGGGAGTTGGTGTGCCGGAATCGGAGTTGCTATCTAAAGGCGTGTGGTTGCTCAACGTACAGATGGCCGGTATGCTCACCGGCGGGTTTATCTGGGGCATTATTGGTGATCGCTTCGGGCGGCTGTCGGTGTTGTTTGGGTCTATCTTGCTGTATTCCAGTACTACATTTGCCAACGCGTACGTAGGCAGCTACGACTGGTATCTCGCGCTACGCTTCCTGGCTGGCGTAGGGTTGGCTGGTGAGTTGGGGGCTGCCATTACGCTAGTGAGTGAGCAGATGCCGCAGCGCTGGCGCGGATTGGGGCCGGCTGTCATTGCCTCGTGCGGCATGTTGGGCGCTATTTTCGGAGCGTATATCGGCGGGCGCTATTCCTGGCAGTTTACCTATCAATTGGGCGGCGTCATGGGGTTTGTGCTGATTCTGTTGCGCCTGGGCGTGGTAGAGTCGGGTATATATGAACGCACTAAGGCTATGACCAGCCGTCGGGGCGATCTGTCATTGCTCTGGAAGAAGAAAGGCTACTTGCTCAGGTACGTCAGTATTATATTGTTGGGGTTTCCAGGGTGGTTTGTCAATGGCGTAGTGATGACGTTTACGCCCGAGATAGCCAGAGCCATGGGCATGAGCCAGATACCTTCAGTAAGCACGGTATTTACTATGTTTTTCATTGGTTTTACTTTCGGAGACATGTCGTGTGGGGTGTTCAGCCAGTTTTTGCAGAGCCGTAAGAAGGCTATACTTTGGTATTTGTTGGTGTTTAGTGCCGGCATTGTGGCTTATTTTATCTGGGGTCGTACAACGCTCAGTCTTTACTACGGTCTGTTTATTTTGCTGGGTATCAGCGCAGGCTACACTATTGTGCTGCTAACGCTGGCGGCTGAGCAGTTTGGCGCCAACATTCGGGCTACGGTGACAACCTCGGCGCTCAATCTCATCCGCGGCTCTGTCATTCCGCAAGCTACGCTCTTTAGCTGGCTTACGCTTTGGCTGGGTGCGGCATATTCGGCCATGATTGTAGGAGCCTTGTCCATTGGGTTGGCATTTTGGGCGCTGGGGAATCTGGAGGAGACCTTTCACAAGAACCTGGACTATGTAGAGGAGTAGGAAAGGAGATCGCGGATTAGATAGATCAGAAAGGCCGCGTTTTGGCTGGAGACCAGTACATAGGCACAGGCCATCCGAAAGGCCAGGCCGAAAGAAGAAGCCAACATTACGGTATTTATTGTTTTCAAGCTTCGCAAAAAATTCAAAACCTGATATGAATTCTCAGTTGCCTTCATCCTCTGCCTCCAGGTACAAACTTGGTATAGACATCGGTGGCACCTTCACTGACCTCGTGTTGCTGGATGAAGCAGGCGGCCAAGTTACCTTTGCTAAAACGCTGACTACCTACCCCGACCCCACCGAGGGCATTCTCAATGGCGTGCAAGAAATACTGCAAAAAACCAACTTGCCGGCTCATACCATTGGTACGATTGTGCATGGCACCACACTGGTGACCAACGCTGTTATCGAGCGCAAGGGCGCCAAAACAGCCGTCATCACTACTGCTGGCTTTGAGGATGTATTGGAGATAGGGCGTGAATTTCGCTACGACATCTACGACATCTTCTTGGAGATGCCGCGCCCGCTGGCGCCTCGCAACCTGCGCTTTGGCGTGCCAGAGCGCCTCGATAAGGCTGGGCAGGTGCTCACGCCATTGCAGGAGAGCGCCATTGCCGAAGTAGCCGAGCGCATGGTCAGAGCCGGTGTGCAGTCGGTAGCGGTGTGTTTCCTTCATGCCTTTGCCAATCCAGTACACGAGCAAGCCGTAGCTCATTACATAGACAAACACTACCCTCATCTATACTACAGCCTGTCGTCGGACATCATGCCGGAGATACGCGAATATGAGCGCACCTCGGCCACTGTCATGAACGCCTACGTGCAGCCCCTAACTGACCACTACTTGCGCAATCTGGAGGCGAGGTTGCAAGCGCTCGGGCTGCACAGCGTCATCCACATCATGGTATCCAACGGCAGACTCACCACCGTAGAAGGTGCGCGTAAAGCACCGGTACAATTGCTGGAGAGCGGCCCTGCCGGTGGGGCTATGGCTGGAGTGTTTTTTGGCAAGTTGACTCACACGCCCAATCTGCTGGCTTTTGACATGGGCGGTACTACGGCCAAGGCTTGCCTTATTCATCAGTTTGCGCCCGAGATTACCCACCATTTTGAGGCAGCGCGGGTACGGCGCTTTAAGCGGGGCAGCGGGTTGCCGGTACGCATTCCTGTCATTGACCTCATTGAGATAGGCGCTGGCGGGGGTAGTATTGCCAGGGTTAATGAACTGGGCTTGCTGACAGTGGGGCCCGACAGCTCTTCCTCTCAGCCTGGGCCGGCCTGTTATGGGCGTGGCGGCCAGTGGCCTACCGTCACGGATGCCGACTTGGTATTGGGCTACCTGGATGCCCGTTATTTCTTGGGTGGCGCCATGCCGCTACACGTTGATCTGGCCCGTGAAGCCATCCGGCAACACATAGCCGAGCCGCTGGGCGTCAGCGTGGAACAAGCAGCCATGGGCATTCACCGAGTGGTGAACGAAAATATGGCTAATGCAGCCCGTGTGCACATTCTGGAGCACGGGCTTGACCCTCGCAAGTTTCACATGATGGGCTTTGGCGGTGCCGGTCCAGTGCATGCCTTCCAGGTGGCTCGCCTACTGCGCCTGTCTCGGCTCATTGTGCCGGTGGGCGCTGGGGTCACTTCTGCATTGGGCTTTTTGGTGGCACCAGTGGCGGCAGAGCATATACAGAGCTATGTTTCGGTGCTGGAGCGTATGGACTGGGGCAAGGTCAATGCCATGCTGGGTGCCCTTGAACAGAAGGGGCTGGACTTCCTGCGCCATGCGGGGGTTAGCCCTGATACGGCTACCATCACCCGTATGGTGGATATGCGCTATCTTGGCCAGGGGCATGAAGTGACAGTAGCTTTTCCGCTGGGACAACTTTCTGCCAGCCACGTGCCACATATCGAGCGCGCTTTTCAACAAGTGTATGAGCAACGCTATGGGCGCAATATTGCCGACATTCCTCTTGAAACTGTGACCTGGCGCGTGACAGTTAGCGCCCCGACACCCACAAGCCACATAGCGCAAGCTGTGCCGCGCATCAGTACTGACGGTGCATTGAAAGGCCGCCGCATAGCATGGTTCCCTGAGTGCGCCCAACCGATGGATATCCCTGTGTACGATCGCTATGCGCTTGCACCAGGCGATGCCATTGTTGGTCCAGCTATTGTAGAGGAGGCTGAATCCACCACGGTAGTTGGCCCAGACAGCCGTCTTGAGGTTGATTCTTTCAAAAATCTTGTGATCTACTTATGACAAATGCTATGCTTGCTCCAACAGCCTTGGATGCGGTAACGTTGAGCATTCTTTGGTCAAGACTCATTTCCATAGTGGACGAAGCGGGCGTCACGCTTCAACGCACGGCTTTCTCCACTGTCACGCGGGAGTCTAATGATTTTGCCGTGGTGCTCTTGGATAGCCAGGGGCGCTCCTTGGCGCAATCCAGCGTGAGTGTACCTTCTTTTTTGGGCGTACTACCCATGCTGGTCAAAGCGCTGCTTCAAGATTATTTCCCGCCCGAAACCTGGCAAGAAGGCGATGTAGTGATGACCAACGACCCCTGGCTTTGCGCCGGTCACAAACCCGATATTGGCATTGTGTCTCCTATTTTTTACAGGGGGCGCCTCATCGGGTTCATCGGCACTATTGCTCACTCTCCTGATATGGGCGGCGCGCTCTGGGGCGCTGGTGCGCGCGACCTCTACGAGGAAGGTCTCATGGTACCGCCTACCAAGCTGATGGAAGCTGGCCGACCTAACGAAACACTCTTTCGCATCATTGAAGCCAATGTGCGTGCCGCCCGCCAAACGCTTGGCGACATCCGCGCCCAAATAGCTGCTAACGAACAGGGCATCCGTTCGCTGCAGCAACTCTTGGAGGAGAATGGCCTGGAGGACCTTGATGCCTTGGGCGAACAGATCATTCAGGCCACCGAAAAAGCCATGCGCAAAGCTATTGCCGAGGCGCCTGACGGCGTCTATACATATACCTACGATGCTGACGGCGACGGCCTCCGAGAACCTGTGCGCTTGCAAGCTACCGTAACCATACAAGGCGATAGTATCCTGGTGGACTGGGCTGGCTCCTCGCCTGCGCATTACCTGGCCATCAACGCTGTGATGAATTACACCTACGCCTACACTGCTTACCCCATTAAATGTGCGTTTAGCCCGGAAGTGCCCAACAACGAAGGTGCTTTTCGCCCCATCCGTGTCACTGCACCCAAAGGCTCGCTGCTCAATGCTCAGAAGCCTTCACCGCTGGGCGGGCGCAACATTACCGGCAATATCCTGCACGCTGCCGTGTTTGGCGCTCTGGCGCAAGCCGTACCCGACAAGGTGCAGGCTGACTGTGGTAGCGCCTGCTGGTGCATAGTGCTCAATGGTCGCCACGATGATGGTCGCGAGTACGTGGAATACTTCTTTCTCAACGGCGGCTACGGCGCCCGCCCCGACCGCGACGGCGAGCATGTACTTAGCTTCCCCACCAATGTGGCCAACGTACCAGTGGAAGTACTAGAAAACAGCGCCCCTATACTTGTTACTCGCAAAACACTGGCCAATGATTCGGCGGGCAGGGGCAAGTTTCGCGGCGGGTTGGGGCAGGTATTTGCTTTCAGGAACATCGGCCAGGCGCCTATCCAGATTTCCATCCTTACCGAAAAAACCATCACCCGTGCCCATGGGCTGCTCGGCGGCGAGCACGGCGCTTACGGCAAGCTCGAAATCATACCACCTCGGCCTTTGCCACCCAAGGGGCTGGACAAACTCTACCCAGGCGAAGAAATCATCCTTACCTTGCCAGGTGCAGGCGGATATGGTCCGCCTGAACAAAGAAAACCCGAGCAGGTTGAATGGGATATAGCCATGGGATATTTTTCCCGATGGTGAAAACGCCCTGCAAAAGCTAAGGTCAGCCGTCAGCAGCCCACAAAAAATGCTTGAAAATAGTTAACTAAGTTAATTTATTTATTAACTTTGCGCATAGTCGCTTAAAAAAGACATAGATGCCATGAGTAGCCAACTTCCGCCGGTATGGAGCAAGATTGCTCGCCACGAGATGCTCCCCGAAACTACCCACGATGAACGAGCGCGGTTCAACTTCCTGGCGAACCTCAACAAGTTTCTCTCGGCCAGTGTATCGCCAGGCAACAAAATCGCTTATGAACGGCGCGTGCGCCCCAGGTTCAAGCAGCAGCATGGCCGCGACTTCCAAACCCGCGATGAAGTGCGCCAGGCAATGAAAACCGACCCGCACTACCAAACCTGGAGTGCCTTGCGCCGTAGCGCCATGGAAATGCGCCAGCAAGCGGGCCGCAGCCTCACGCTTCGCCAGGCCTATGTGCTGGCTGCCAAAGCCCAACAACTCAGCGCTCGTCAGCCGCACACCCTTCGGCTCGACCCTTCCGTGAAGCCACCGCCCTACCTGGCTGCAGTGGACAACCACCTCATGCCTGGAAGCTATCATACCGAGCTCATAGAGGGCGATGTGAGCGCTGCTGCCAATTATGATGCCGGCCTATTCGTGACTACTGGTGGTATGCTGGGGCGGCTCAACGATGGCGGTGGCAAAGCCATAGCCAAGTGGCTGCGCGAGACACATCCAGACTTCCAGCCCAAGCACATCCTTGATATAGGCTGCGGCCTGGGGCACAATGTATTGCCCATAGCCCAGGCTTACCCCAATGCTAAGGTCATTGCCATTGACACCGGCGCGCCCATGCTGCGCTATGGCCATGCCCGCGCTCAGGCACTTGGCGTACACAACGTGGTATTCATGCAAATGGATGCCGCCAAGACCACCTTCGAAGATGAATCTTTTGACTGGATACAGACTACCATGTTCCTCCACGAGACAGCGGGCAAAGCCATCTATGACATCATGCGCGAAATTCACCGCTTGCTAAAGCCCGGAGGCCTCACCCTGCACATTGAGCAGCCACAGTACACCCCCGATATGGACCTCTATGAACAGTTTATCCGCGACTGGGACGCCTTCTACAACAACGAGCCGTTCTGGAGCAAAATGCATGACATTGACCCACTGGAACTCATGACATCTGCTGGCTTCAAAGCAGAGCATTTTATGCAGATCGGCGTCAGAGCCGTCAACGACCTGGACGATGGCAAAGCCAAAACTGACGAACCTGAAGATCATGGCCGCACGCCAGTGTGGAACGTGTTTGGCGCCTGGAAAAAATGAGCATTTACTACACTGCAGTGCGCTGTGTACGCTTTGCACGATCAAAATACCACATCCATGGAACTCGACTATATAAACCTGGCAAGTGCCAAAGCCAAAGGGCAGCGCCCCTATTTTTTTGATGACCCTGCCGTGGAGCGCGTACTCAACATCACTATGGCTGTAGCTGGTGAACTGGCTGTCATGCACGAACGGCTCGACACCATAGAGCGCCTGCTGGAGTACAAAGGCCTGCTCTCCCGCAACGAAATAGACGCCTTCGTACCTGATGATACCGCCGCTGAACAGCGCCAACGCTGGCATGCCGAATACATTGCCCGCATTTTGCGCATCGTACAGCAAGAAATGGAAGCGCTGGCTCATCCTGAGCTCAACCAAGACGTAGCTGAAATTGCCGAACAAATGGCCTCCATGTGATGACGCCTACTGCTACTGTCAATGCTTTTTACCAGGCCATCATTGCCAAAGACGCGTCGGCTATCTGTAGCTACTACATGCCTGACGAACACACCTACGTGGTACTGGAAGGGCCGCGCCTGACCACACGAGGCTTTGCCTTGATTGAAAAAGGCTGGCAAGACTTCTGCACCTCTGGGCTTTCGCTGCTGGCCATTGAGTGGACGGAGGGGCCGCTTGAGGAGGTTTGCACCGATATGGCCTGGGTGGCCGGTGTAATTCGCCTCCGGGTGGAGGTAAAACACCGGGTGTTTGAGCAGGTTTTTCGCGCCTCTTTCGTGTTGCGCAAATCAACCACCGAGTGGAAAATACGCCATGAGCACGTCTCTGGTGCCCTAGCCGACCCCTATGGCATTGGCGATTGGCTCAAGCAAAACTGACGCGATATGAACAGGTTACTCATCAGTATCTGCTTTATCATAGGCTTGACGTGGCCCCCAGAGGCGCCGGCTCAGCCTCAGCCACCAGATACCGGCATTAGCGGCGTGTACGAAGTGGTGCTGGCAGTAGAAGACCTATCTTGGAGCTTTGCTTACTGGGCACAGTACGGCTTCCGCGTGGTGGACAGCGCCGCTCTCAACGAGGCACAGGCGCTCAAACTCTACGGCGTACCCAGCGCCCTGAAGAGCTACCGCCTGCAGAATGGCCTTATAGACAGTCACGGCTTGCTGCGCCTCATACAATGGAGCAAGCCGCTCGGGCCAGGTGTAGGCTACAATGTGCCCGAAACCATTGGCTCGCGCATGGCAGTTATGAAAACCGATGACCTTTACCGACTCTACGACCTTTATGTTTTTCTGCGCGATGAGAAAAAGGAACCCTGGCTGCCCACAGAACCCACAGTGGACGACCTCTTTGGCCTCAATAAAGGTGCCAAAGACTTCATCAATCGGCCGGTGCTCGTGCGCGAAAACGCAGTGTATGGCGCGTACTTCAACCATGTATTCTTTCAGCGCTACGGCTACGAGATTCCCGGCTATGGAACAATTGACCCTGATACGCCGCTGAAGACCAGTGAGTTTACCCATCATGACTTCTTCATCAAAGCGCCGGATATGTCAGGTATTCAATACGTTGCCGATGTGCTGGGCTTCAGGGCAGAGCGCGAACCCGAAGTAAATGGCGACTGGCAAAAAGGCCCGCGCCAGGTATTCATGATGGAAAATGGCTACGCACATCTGTACCAGGGGTTTGTATCGCCCAACAATATTTGTGGCAAGCTCAAGTTTTTTATCCCGTTGGGCGTGCGTCCTGACCGCTCTGCGCATCAGCGCCTCGGCGAGCTGGGCATTACCATGCACACGCTTTTTGCGCCTGACATCAGCAAGATTCATCGCACGGCCAGCCAGTACAAGGGGCTTGCAGCAACGCCCATTCAGTCCAATGAGTTTGGCGAAAAATCCTTCGTGCTCCGGGACTCGGTCGGCATCACCTGGCAAATCATTGAAAAGAGCGATACCCAAAATAAACCGGTGAAAAAACTCGAATTTGTATGGACGAAGAATTAAAGCCGCTCAGTTGTTTGTTTCACATCTACACTAAAAATATCCGCTTTGGTCATGCAGCACAATACCGCCAGAACAAAACTTGAACAAGGCAATCCCATTTATGGCATTCTCTCGCCCACTAGCGACCCCGTCATCTGCGAGTACATTGCCTATGCTGGCTTTGATTTCTATATGATAGACGCCGAGCACGGCGCCATTACCCTCACGGAAGCCATACACATGATACGTGCATGCGAGAGTGCCGGTATCCCTGTGTGGGCACGCATTCGCAGTGTGGACGAAAAACTCATCCTTCAGTTTCTGGACGCCGGCATCAGTGGCGTTATGATGCCTGGTATTCGCACTGCCGAGGACGTCAGACGCCTGGTGGCGGCAGTCAAGTATCCGCCCCTGGGCCAACGCGGGCTGGGGCCTGTACGTGCTGGCGACTATCTCATGGGCAAACTCAACCAATTGCAGTATGTGCAATGGGCTAATACACAAACTGCAGTAATGCCGCAAATTGAAACCTTGGAATGCCTTCAAAATCTGGACGAAATCTTGCAAGTGGAGGGTGTAGATGGCTTCATCATTGGCCCGCGCGATTTGGCCATGGCTATGGGGTACTACGATGGCCCTGCGCATGACGAAGTGAAGAAAACCATAGCCGACCTCACGGTCAAAGTACGCGCTGCTGGCAAGTGGCTAGGCACTGTCGCTGCCACTGCCGAGCAAGCTAATGAGCTGGTAGCACAGGGCGCAAACATCATCCTCAATTCTACACAGGGGCTGATCCAGAGCGCAGCCAAAACTTTTCTCAAGGCTGTGGGAAGATAAAAAACCTCGTTTCAAGCCAACAAAAACCACTGGATATGCCAACGCTCATTGTTTTGTTTAATCTAAAATCTGACGCTGACAAAGCCGCCTATGAACACTGGGCGCAAACCACCGATGTGCCTACGGTGAAAGGTCTTCGTTCGGTGAACGACTTCCGTGTGTATCGCATGGGCAACCTGTTGGGCGCCACCGATCCTGCGCCTTACCAGTATTGCGAGCTTATTGAAATCAATGACATGGACGGTCTGTTTGCCGATATTGGCACAGAAACTATGCAGCGCGTAGCGGCCGAGTTTCAGGCTTTTGCCGATAGACCACTCTTTATTGTGGCAGAACAATTTGCATAAAACGCTTGGGCTATGTACAATTTGCAAGGAAAAACCGCCATCATTACCGGCTCCGGCCGCCGCAAAGGCATAGGCGAAGCCATTGCACTGCGCCTGGCTGCCGAGGGGTGCAATGTGGTTATCTCTGACCTGGGCACGCCCAAAGGCCCAGAGTTTAGTATCGAGCACATTGGTGCCACGGACGAAATGGAAGCCATTGCTGCCGATGCACGCGCTCTGGGCGCCAAAGTCATTGCCGTGCCCTGCGACGTGCGCAGCGAAGCTGAGGTGCAACGCCTCATGGCTGCTGCTGTAGAGGCCTTTGGCAGCATTGACATACTGGTAAACAATGCCGGTGTGGGCTATATCATGGAGCCCTTTACCGAGTTTAAAGAAAGTAGTTGGGATGCCGTGCTGGCCGTCAATCTAAAAGGGGCATTTCTTTGCTCCAAGCATGCCGCCATTCAAATGATGGCCCAGGGCACCGCGGGCTGTATCATCAATATTGCCAGCCAGGCAGCCAAGTCGGGCTTCCCGTATGCGGCGGCTTACACGGCTTCCAAACATGGCCTTGTGGGGCTTACCCGTTCTAATGCCGTAGAGTTGGGGCCATATGGTATTCGCGTCAATGCAGTGTGCCCCAACCACATCACCACTGGTCTGGGGCACTGGCAAAACCAGTTCTTCAGTGCAAAATTTGGCCTCGACTACGATACCTACCTTCAGGGTATCCGCGACCGAAACCCCCTGCGCCGCACCGGTATGGTAGAAGATATTGCCAAAGCCGTAGCTTTCTTGGCATCCGATCAGGCGGCGTACATCACTGGCGAAGCCATGAATGTGAGCGGCGGAGAGGAGTATCATTAAAGCAAGGGAAAACAAGACAAGTATGAAAACGGCAATTTACCTCTCTATCTATTGGGCATGCGCATGGCTTGGCGTGCCGCTCTGGGCACAAAACCTGGCTTTTGACCAAAAAACCTTCGACCTGTGGGTGGATATGCGCATCGGCAACGGCAAGCAGCCAGCTATTTGGTACTGCTATGGTGAAGTGTATAGCTACCCGGAGGGTAAGCTCATCAGTCGCATGGAAGGCGTGGATCTGGGGCAGTTTGAACGCCCGGCTAAAGATAGCGTGGTGCAATTCAACCGCAAGATATTCCTCTATACCGACGCCGCCTCCAACCAAGTACTGGAGACCTACGATGGCAAGCCGGTAGAGCACATCAAATATCCTTACCAGGTCATTACTTATGTGCTTAAAGGCAATCGCCTGGCTTCTTACGTAGAGCAAGGCCGCGAACCGCGCATCACGCGCCTGGGACCAGGCTACAATACACACGTGCGAAAAGCAGGCAACAACTGGGTGTTTTCTTCGCCGGTGTTTCTCAACCTGAATACGCCCAGCGGCGCCTATCAAGCCTACGAAAATTACGACTTCTTCGTCAATACTCGCCAAAGGAAAATCTCCGACCGCTACCAGCTTACCTGGGTGCGCTACGGCGACTTGCCGCCCTGGGCAGGCCCGGGCAAATCTGTCATTCAACTGGTGTGTTACCGCGTAAATACCTTTGAAGAATTGCCTGATGTGCTCAAAAACTACATTGTCCAGCATGCTCCACTCTGGCTACAACCGCCCAAAGGTTGGCAAGAGGTGAGAGCGCTGCAAAAAGGTGGATAGGGAGGGTGCGCAAGGAATGGAAAATGGGGGCCATGAAATGTAAAGACAGAGGGCATGTCCTGTTGTATCCTGTACTAAAAAAAAACAGCTTTACCAAATAGCCATGCAAATACAAGCTACTGTGCACGCCTACGGCGACAATATTGACACCGACCGCATCATACCCGGCAAGTACACCAAAACACTGGATATGGAATCCCTTGCTGCCCACGTGATGGAGGATTTAGACCCGGAGTTTCGCAACCGCTTTCGTGCAGGCGATATTGTGGCAGCCGGCGACAACTTTGGCTGTGGCTCCTCGCGCGAGCAGGCACCAGTAGCACTCAAGATGGCTGGGGTATCGGTAGTCATTGCCAGGTACTTCGCCCGTATTTTTTTTCGCAATGCCATCAACATTGGCTTGCCCTTGCTGGAAGTACCTGATCACGACATCGAAACTGGCGACGTACTTTCGGTAAATCTCTCCGAAGGCAGTATTGTGAATCTGACTAAGCAGAAATCCTATCGCGCTGTACCCCTGCCCCAGGTCATGATTGATATCCTGCGCGAAGGCGGGCTTGTATCCTACTTGCGCAAGCATGGCACATATCACATGCAAAACTGATAACTTCCAGGCGTTCACTCAAAAAATATAAAATTCATGAGAGCTACAACGTTTTTAGTTCTATGCTGGAGTTTGAACCAGGCTGTTTTGGCTCAGACATCCTCTAATACCGAGCTGAACGGCGCCCGGATACATTACGAAGTAGCTGGTCAGGGGCAGCCGGTGGTATTCATTCACGGCTTTTCGCTGGATAGCCGCATGTGGGACGCCCAGTGGAATGCTTTGGCTAAGCGCTTCAAGGTCATCCGTTATGACATACGAGGCTTTGGCCAGTCGGCGCGCGTACAGGCGCCCCATGCGCCAGCAGATGACCTCAAGGCACTGCTCGACCACCTCAAGATAGACAAGGCGCACCTGGTGGGGCTCTCTATGGGGGCCAATATCGCGCTCAACTTTGCCGCAAGGCATCCTGAGCGGGTGCTCAGGGTAGTAGCCGCTGATCCGAATCTCGATGGGTTTATGGACTATACGCCAGAACTGTTTGCTGCCTTTGGGCAGGTGTTTGGCCTCAGCGCCCAGCACGGATGGGGTAAGGAAGCCCAGGAGGCTTGGCTGAATACTCCGCTGCTAAAACTCTACACTGCTGATACGTCAATGGTAGCCATACTGCAACGTATGATCAGCGAGTACAATGGTGACCAGTTTCTCAATCCTGGCCTTGCGCCTGACTATGGCAAGCCCTCCACAGTGGAGTTGCTGTCGGTTATCAAAGCCCCGGTGTTGGTGCTCGTAGGTGAAAAAGATGAAGAGAGCATTCAGCGAATAGCCAATCTGGTGGCACAAAAAGTGCCGCAAGCACAAAAACAAATGCTCAAAGGCGCCGGCCACCTCTCTAACATGGACCATCCCAAGGCTTTTAACAAAGCTATAATGCGTTTTCTAAAGTAACAATGGCAGAGATTATGCTTCCACTCAATGGGTTGCGTGTACTGGAGTTTACCCATGCCGTTATGGGGCCTACTACGGGGCTGCTATTGGCTGACATGGGAGCCGAGGTCATTCACGTAGAACCACCAAAGGGCGACAGCACCCGCTGGCTCAAAGGTTTTGGCGCGGGATACTTCACCTTCTACAGCCGCAACAAGAAGAGCTTGGCTGTTGACCTCAAGTCGTCGCAGGGTATACAAATTATTCATACACTTGTGTCGCAAGCAGATATTGTAGTAGAAAACTTTGGCCCAGGCACTATGGATCGGCTTGGCCTCGGGTATGCGGCGCTGAGCCAACTTAACGAGAGCCTCATCTACTGCTCGCTCAAGGGCTTTTTGCCAGGGCCATATGAGCACCGCCACGCCATGGATGAGGTAGTGCAAATGATGGGCGGTCTGGCTTACATGACTGGCAGACCAGGCGACCCCCTGCGCGCTGGTACTTCGGTCATTGACATTACCGGCGGCATGTTTGGTTTCATTGGCATACTGTTGGCCTTGCACGAACGCCACCTCACCGGCAAAGGCAAGCTGGTGCGCAGTGCCCTGTTTGAAACCACCGCCTTTCTCATGGGGCAGCACATGGCCTACGGCGCTATTACCCAAACACCTGTGCCGCCCATGCCTGCTCGTGTGAGCGCCTGGAGCATTTATCGCATTTTTGACACCCGCGATGGTGGCCAGGTCTTCGTAGGGGTCATTTCTGAGAAGCACTGGGAGCGCTTTTGCAAGGCTTTTGGCAAACAGGAATGGCTCGAGAACCCTGAGTTGGCCGACAACAATCGTCGTATAGCTGCCGCTTCGTGGTTTTTACCACAAGTAGAGGCGCTATTGCGCACTTTTGACAAAGCCGATATCATGCAGCGCTGCGAGGAAGCCGGCATTCCTTTTGCACTCATAGCCCGGCCGGAAGACCTGTTCGACGACCCACAACTCAACCAAAATGACAGTCTGCTACCAGTGCAATTGCCTGATGGTCGCATCTGCAAGCTGCCCAACTTTCCGCTAGACTATGGCGGCCAACGTGCTACGCTCAGGGCTTCACCGCCGGCCATTGGCGCTCATACGCAGGAGGTATTGCTGGCGGCAGGTTTTACAGCAGAGCAAATTGACGCATGGAAGAGCGAGGGCATTATAGCCATGTAGCCGCATGCTCACTCGCGCGTGAAGCCGGCCTCCATGTCGCGCCAGTTGAAGCCTATGCGGTTCGAACCAGGCATCGCCCAGGTATATCCAACGGATTTACTTTGGCCGGCTTCATATATGGCTAATTTCAACACTTCCACAGTTGGGCTGTACGACACTACGGAAAGTTCTATTTCATAAGGGAGTACTTGGCCATTTGCATCGTGGATGGCAGTGCGTTGGCCGCCGTCGTGCAGGCGTAGGCCGCGCACAAGGGTGTGTTTTTCGGCGCCAGGGAGCTTAATAGCTGCCCACCCTGTGTAGTAGTACACGCGCCGGAGCTTGTGGGGGATGTGCTCCTTGTGACCAAACACGTAGTTGCCTTGCTCGTCTTCGGCCTGGTCGTTTATCCAGATAGCGTCAGGGTAAAGCCGCAAGTTATCGCTGATGTAGATGCGCTTATTGCTGCGCTGTGAGAAGAAGTGGCAGGCGCGCTCTTTCATGTAGCCGTCGAAGTATTCGGGGGTATTTCGCTTCCAGAAGACCTCACAACCGGGCGTAGCCCGCAGTTCGTTCATAGTCAAGTTTTTAAGTGGTGTGGGGTCTTGGTCGGCCTGGGCGTATTTTTTCTCTAGCTCAGGGCTGGCAAAGGCGTAGATATCTAAGCGAATGGCTTTTTCCTGTTCATCATAAGAGAAAGCATACATGCGCTGGCGATAGACCTTGTTTTTGTCGCCGTCGAGGTATTGCTTCACAAAGAAAGCGTGTTGGCTCAGCGCCGGGGCTTCTACCTTTTTGAAAATGGAGTGGATGTGGTTGTGGCGCAGATCGACAGGCACAGAATCAAGCTTTTCGCGGTGCACCTGCTGGAAGTTGTCAAACTCTCCTTCAAACCACTGCATCATCAGTTCCAGTTCAGCAGCAGCGTTAGTCGTTTGGGCTTGCAATGCGGACAGGCAAAACAAGCTGAGGGGAAGCCATGCAAGAGCCAAAAAAACTTTCATAGGCAAATATTTTGATGCAAATTTCTGCAATTTCGGCTAAAAAAGTTAACCTCGTTAACTTTTTTCCTAACTTTCCGACCCTTTATTATCAAAACACCCAAATGAAGGGTTATGAGCAAAAAGAATTTCTACGGATGGTTTGTACTGGCTGGCCTGTTTGTGATGTACGTCATTACTAATGGCGTCATTCTGAATACGCTGCCGATTTTTTACCCGGAGTTGGTCAAGGCCTTTGGCTGGGACCAAGCCGTGGTGACACAACCGGCACAGCTATTATTTCTGGCAGTGGCGTTATTTTCGCCGGTAGCAGGTATCTTTTTAGATCGCTACAGCGCCCGGCTGCTCATGCTAGTGGGTAGCGTGCTGTTATTGGCGGCCTTTGTGTGGTACTCGCGCATGAACTCGCTACGGGAAATGCAGTTGATATACATTTTGTTTGCGCTGGGTATTACGCTGGCAGGCATTATTCCGTCCATGCATATTGTGACGCGTTGGTTTATTCGCAATCGAGGTCTGGCGGTCGGCATCCTGCTGATTGGCTCCAGCCTGGGTGGCGCTATCTTCAACCAGGTGGCAGGCAGTTCTATCGAGGCTTTTGGCTGGCGTACGGCGCTGCTTATCCTGGGTGCGATAGCCGTAGCGCTAGTTGTGCTGCCTCTTATCTTTGTAGTGCGCAACAAGCCTGAAGACGTAGGGCTGGCACCGGATACCATGATGCCGGCTTCGGAAGTTGCCCAACCGGTTGTAGCCAATTCGCCTACATTAGCGCAGGCTGCCAGTACGCCGACCTTTTATTTGCTGCTGCTTATCACGGGTGCCATGTGGTTTTGCATCGTGGGTGTAATACAGCATCAGGCGCTGTATTTCAAAGACTTGCAAACCATGGTAGCAGCCAAAAACGTGCTGAGCTTGTTTTTCTTGAGCAGCATTGCAGGCAAGGTGTTTTTTGGCTGGCTGAGCGACCGATTCCCCAAAAAAAATATCATGCTAGCCGCCGTGCTCAATCTGGCGCTGGGCGCCCTGCTGCTGGCGCTTTCGGCCAGGCAACCCAATGTGCTGTTGTGGCTTTACGCGCTGGTGTTTGGCATTGGGTTTAGCGGCACATTTACTATGATTCAGTTGTTGGTGGCGGAGTTTTACGCAGGCAGTTCTTATGGCAAAATTCTTGGCATCGTCACCATGATAGACACCCTGGCCGGGGTGCTGGGTATTATGGCGCTAGGTAAGATGCGCATCGCGAGCGGCTCGTATCAGCCGGCGTTCCAGCTGCTGGTAGTCATCTGCCTGATATCGGCGCTTTGTGTACTTTTGTTGCACAAACCTCGAATGGCTCATGATTAAAAAACGCATCGAGGAATCGCTCATCCTGCGCCTGATCCTTCTGGGCGAACTGCTGAAACGACGCCGCGATATCATCAGTAAAGATCTTGGTATCTCTACTCAGCAGTGGCTCATCTTGCTGCACTTGGCGCACGACCCCAACATACCCTACTTTGAGAAAGAGCAGCACAAAAAGCCCATGTTGGCTTCAGAAATTGCCGAATCACTACACGTATCGCGCCCCAACATCACCAACATCCTCAACAGCCTAATTGAAAAAGGGCTGCTGGCTCAGGCCGATGACTCTGATGACAAACGCCGCCGCCGCCTCACCCTCTCCGATAAAGGCCGCGAACTCCTGGCCAGCCTCCAGCCCCACCGCGAGCGCGTCAATGCCGAACTCTTTGAGGATTTCTCCTTTGGGCAAAAGCAGCAACTGCTCAATATGATTGACCAATTGACCCACATACTCGAACAACAACTAAATAAAGGCCATGACACGGTATAAAGCCCTCGCCTTGCAGGTGGCCTGCCCCGCAGTGAATGCCCTGGCCGACCCTGCGCAGTGCCGAAACCTGATGCTGCAAACCATAGCTCGCCTGGGGCGCCAGATTCGCGCTTCGAAGGCCTTCATCGGTCCTGACCTGCGCCTGGTGGTGCTGCCCGAATACTTCCTCAGCGGGTTTCCCCTGGGCGAAACCCTGCCCCAGTGGATGGAAAAAGCCTGCCTGAAACCTGATGGACCGGAATACCAGGCACTGGCACAGGTGGCTAAAGACAATCACATCTTTATGTCGGGTAATGCCTACGAACTGGACGATCATTTCCCCGAACTGTATTTCCAGACGTCTTTCATCCTCAATCCTGCCGGCGAAGTCATCCTGCGCTACCGCCGGCTCAACTCCATGTTTGCCCCCACGCCCCACGACGTGTGGGACGAGTACCTGCGCGTGTATGGTTATGAGGCTGTCTTTCCCGTAGCCGATACAGAGATTGGCAAACTAGCCTGCATTGCTTCCGAGGAAATCCTGTATCCAGAGGTAGCCCGCTGTCTGATGATGCGCGGCGCGGAAGTGTTTCTGCATTCCTCTTCTGAAGTGGGCAGCAACCTACTCACACAAAAAAACGTGGCCAAACTGGCGCGCGCCATTGAAAACATGGCTTACGTGGTGTCGGCCAATTCGGCGGGTATCACCGGCACGGATATTCCTGCTGCTTCTACCGACGGCGCTTCCAAGATCATCCACTATGAAGGCATGGTGTTGGCCGAAGCCGGCTACGGCGAAAGTATGGTAGCCAATGCCACCCTCGACTTAGAGGCATTGCGGTATCACCGCCGTAGGCCTGGTATGAGCCACTTCATCGCTCGGCAGCGCCCCGAACTCTACGCCCCATCCTATCAAAACGCTCGATTTTACACGGTCAATAACCTGTTGGGTAAAACACCCGACAGAAGACACTTCATGGAAACTATTGCAGAAACGGTCAAACGCATTTTCCCTGAGTAACTCATCGTTTAAGCCATGCCCGATACATATCCCGTCCGAAATCCTCGCACTGGCGCAGTGGACTACCGATTCCTCATCCGTTCCGAAGCGGAAATTGCCGAGTTATGCCGACGTTTACGCGCTGGGCAACGGGCCTGGCAACAGGGTGGCATAGCTACGCGCGTCGCGGCCATACAACAGTGGAAGGAGGCCGTGCAGCACCGTCTGGATGACCTCGTTAGCGCCTTGTGTGCCGATACTGGTCGCCTGCACGAGAGCCGCCTGGAAGCCCAACTCTTGGGGAGCAGCATTGACCGCTGGTGCGCTATCGCAACGGATTTTTTTAAGCCGCTACTCGACAAGCCCTCTTCCGTGCCCTTCATTCATATACAGCAGGAGTTGGCGCCGTATCCGCTGGTAGGCGTCATCAGCCCCTGGAACTTTCCCCTGCTATTGGCGCTTATTGACACCATACCTGCCTTGATGGCTGGTTGTGCCGTGGTGGTAAAACCCTCCGAAGTGACGCCCCGCTTCATTGAGCCCCTCCAACAAACTATAGACGCTGTACCCGCCCTGCGCGAAGTGCTGCAGTTTATCCCTGGCGACGGTCGTACAGGCGCACAACTCATCCCCCTGGCTGATCTGATTTGCTTTACCGGCAGCGTGGCTACTGGTCGCCAGGTGTATGCCGCCTGCGCCGAGCACTTTAAGCCTTGCTTCCTGGAGTTAGGGGGCAAAGACCCTGCCCTGGTATTCGAAGGCGCCGATCTGGAGCTAGCTACTGATTCCATACTCTGGGGCAGTACGGTCAACTGCGGGCACTCCTGCCTGTCCATTGAGCGGGTGTACGTACAGGATACCATCTTTGAGCCTTTCGTAGAAATGCTCACAGCCAAGGCTGCCCGGATCCGCCTGGCTCGCCCCCGCCCAGAAGACGGGCAAATTGGGCCGGTCATCTCTGAGCGCCAGGCAGCTATCATTGACGAGCACCTGGCAGATGCCCTGGCACAAGGCGCCCAACTGCACACCGGTAGCAAGTGCTGCGAATATCACGACGGCGGCTACTGGTGCCGACCTACGGTATTGACCCGTGTACATCATGGCATGAAGATCATGGCAGAAGAAACTTTTGGCCCCATCATGCCGGTCATGCCCTTTCGAGATGAAGCCGAAGCCATTACTCTGGCCAACAGTACTATATTCGGACTGAGCGGCGCGGTATTTGCCGCTACCTGGGAGGAAGCCCAGCGCATCGGCAGTCGTCTGGAGGCTGGTGCCATCAGCATCAACGACTGCGCCCTCACCGCTGTCATTCACGAAGGCGAGAAAAACGCTTTCAAATACTCAGGTATTGGCGGCACACGTATGGGCCCGGCAGCCATCAAGCGCTTCATGAAGCAGCGCGCTTTTCTCATCAAAAAAGAGCCGGTGCGATCGCCGTGGTGGTTTTAAATACAACTCGATGGCCTGTAGCGCTTTGCTGCGGCACTGCGATAGATTTGTCCAAGTTTCAAAAACGAGGTTTAGCGTCTGCTACTGCTTGCTTCGCTGCTGGATTCGCTTTGTTGTAAAATACCCAGATGTAGTATTCTTCCCCCGGTCTGATTAATAGGATATACGCTTCTACCCACTACAATGCCAGATTCAGGAGCGAAATATTCGCGCACCAGATCGCCGAACAGGTTGCGCAAGGTGGCGATAGGCTGGCCTTCGTATATATATTCGTTGAGGTCGGGTTTGATGTGTAGAATGCCGCCGGTGTCGGTATAAATCCAGTAAGAGCGCTGGCAAAGCACTGGCGGAGCTTGCGGTTCAATAATGGGGTCGTCGTTCATGCCCAGGTGGCTGAGTAGGTTGTGCACGCCGATGAGGCCAGAGCGGATGATGCCGCGCTGAAAGGTAGCAGGGTTGCCCAGTTCCAGTGTAATGGCGTGAATACCGAGGGCAGCAGCGGCGCTGCGCAATGTACCATCGGAAGGATGATTGTTGACAATAATTTGTGCGTTTTGCAACAGCGCCATGCGCCGAGTGACGGGGTTGGCCATGTCGGCGCGAATGTAGTAGGAATTGATGCGGCCTTCGCTGGCAGTGTGTAAGTCCACAAGGTAATGAAACTCGCGCACGACCCAGTTGACCACGCGCCAGGCATATACCTCGCTGACATTGCCGTCAGCTTTACCGGGCATGATGTCGTTGAGGTCAATGCCGTCCACAAACTCGCGTTGGTTGCGGTGCAGCGAGGGCACGTTCACAATGGGTACGCCCACCAGGGTGCCGCGTAGTTTATCAAGGTTAATTTCCTGGAAAATGCGCTGCACCACAGGTATGCCATTTAGCTCATTGCCGTGTACTGCGGCTGTAAGTCCCAATACTGGGCCGTCCTCCTGCCCTCGGGCTACTATCACCGGTACATAGATAGGCGCCCCTATGCCGTCGGTCACTAAGTGCACCAGGTAGCGTGTGATGGCGCCGCGACTGGCCTCTCCTACGTGCAGTTGCCGGATGACTTTGGAAGTTTCCCTGAACAGAAAGATCGGATTTGTTGTCATGGTGCGCCAGGAGTTTTTGACTCGAGTAAGAGCCAAAAGTAGGGAATACTTTGGTCAAAATGCGCAAAAGTAGCCTGCTTTCTGCTCTCCGCGAGTGTAGCCCATGGAGGCGCTACGCTCAAAGTCGGCGCAGGCATCGGGGCGGTTGCCAGCCAGAATTTGGGCAATAGCTCGGTTGTAGTAGGCCTCAGCCCATTCGGGGTCTAAGCGCACAGCCTGGGTGTAATCTTCAATGGCTTCAAAGTATTTTCCGATCAGTACGCGCAAGTTACCTCTGTATTTATACAGTAGGGGGTCGCGGCGGCCTTCGGGTGTGCGCAGGGCGTTGTCCACTTGCTGTAAGGTGATGAAGATATTGCCATCGTTATGCATGCGGTCTTTGAGGTCTTGGTCAAATACCATTACCCGGGTTTTGCGCATGGGGTCGCCATAGCCGTACAGATCAGTCACGTAGGGATTTAAGCGCAGCGCCTGTTGCTGATCCAAGGCAGCGCTTTGGGCATCGCCCAGGCGGAGTTTAGCCAGAGCGCGCTTCATATAGCTTTCGGCGAAGCCCGGGTTCTGCATAATGGCCACGTCATAGGCTATGAGTGCCTGCTCAAACTCACCGCGTGCCATGTGCCGGTCACCCCGCACAATGTGCTCATTGATGAAGCTGCCATAGCGGCGGTTTTCTAGCGGAGCTGTATTGCGAAATACCTGGGCTTGCAGGGTCGCGCAAACACTAATTAACGCAAAGTATGCAGTAATTATGAAGCGCGACACTGGGAGGTGGATTCGATTTTTCATAGCCAAATAATTTTGATAGTAAGACTATAATATAAAATTGTTAAACTACTAATTTTGTTCGCCTGCAAACTGGAAATTAGCCTGATCATCTGTGCAGTTGCAGTTTAGGCTGCATGTTGCTACATTGCCCAAAATACAAAAGTCTATGCACAGAATCATGCTTTGCGCATGCCTGGCGGGGATGGGCTTTTACAATTCGCCTGCCCAACAGCCTCGCGTATTTGCGCCTGAAGATTTGTGGAAGTTGGGCCGCGTAGCCCTGCAAGACGTATCGCCTGACGGTGCCCAGGCGCTCTACACCGTAACTTGGTACGACTTGACCGCTAACTCTGGCAATACAGACATCTACAGTGTGGCTACTAATGGCAGTGCGCCGCCGCGCAAACTCACGGCTTTTCCGGGTATAGAAAATAACGCCCGCTTCCGCCCCGATGGCAAGCGCATTGGCTTTCTGGCCAATGGCATTTTGTGGGAGATGAACCCTGACGGCTCCGACCAATACCAACTGGGAACCCAACCCGTGATGGGGTTCAGTTATAGCCCCAAAGGTGACTACATTGCTTTTGTTCAGCCAGTGAAATACCGCCAGACTGTCCAAGACATTTACCCCGACTTGCCGTTGGCCAAGGGCCGCATCATAGACGAACTGATGTATCGCCACTGGAACTACTGGGATGACTATCAAGACCCCAACGTGTTTATCCAACCCTACCAAAACGGCAAACTCGCCGGCGAGGCTGTCAATATTGTACAAAAAGCTATTGAAGCACCAGTAGAGCCGTTCGATGGCATCGAGGAAGTGGCCTGGCATCCCTCAGGGCGCAAACTTGCCTACAGCGCCAAGCCTCAAACTGGCACAGCCTATGCTACCGGTACGAATACTGAGATATATTTGTACGACCTCGACACCCGCCAAACCGCTCTACTGAGCAAAGGCATGCCCGGCTACGACAAGCACCCTGCCTTCTCGCCCGACGGCCGCTACTTGGCCTGGCTGAGCATGGCCACTCCTGGCTACGAAGCCGACAAAAACCGCCTCATCGTACTGGATATGCAAACTGGCAGCCTTGAAGACCTCAGTGCAAATTATGACGAAAGCATGGATGCCTTCCAGTGGGCGCCCGACGCCAAGAGTCTTTACTTCCGCGCTGGTGTCAATGCCACTTGGCAAATCTTTCAGGTTGCCTTTGGCAATAAGCGCATTCGCCAGATCACTAATGGCCAGTGGGATATGGGCGCCTTCCTTGCTACGGGTAATCGCCTCATTGCCCTGCGCAATGACATGAATACCCCTGCTGAACTCTATGCCGTGGAGGCTGCTACCGGCGCCATGCAGCCCCTCACCTTTACCAACCGCGACTTGCTGGAGCAGTTTAGCAGCATCACAGTGCGCAAACGCCTGGTGAAAACTACGGATGGCAAGGATATGCACGTATGGGTAGCTTTGCCGCCCGATTTTGACCCCACCCAAAAGTACCCGGCGCTCCTGTTGTGCCAGGGTGGTCCGCAAAGCCTGGTCAGCCAGTTTTTCTCTTACCGATGGAATGTGCGCCTCATGGCCTCGCAGGGGTATGTGGTGGTAGCGCCTTGTCGGCGAGGCATGCCCGGTTTTGGTACGGAATGGAACCGCCAGATCAGTGGCGACTGGGGTGGCCAAGCCATGCAAGACCTCCTCTCCGCCATAGACGATGTAGCCCGCGAACCCTATGTGGACGCCCAACGCCTCGGCGCCGTAGGTGCCAGCTACGGTGGCTTTTCTGTGTATTGGCTGGCGGGCAATCACCAGAAACGCTTCAAAACCTTCATCTCTCACTGCGGGACATTCAACCTCGAAAGTTGGTATGGTACCACAGAGGAATTATTCTTTGCCAACTTCGACCTCGGCGGCCCTTACTGGGACCAACCGCGCCACCCGGCTTACACGAAGTTTTCGCCTCACCTTTTTGTCAAAAACTGGGATGCGCCCATCTTGGTCATCCATAGCGAAAAGGACTTCCGCGTGCCCATCGGCGAAGGCATACAGGCATTTCAGGCAGCGCAGTTGCGGGGCATTCCCAGCCGGTTTCTCTATCTGCCTGAAGAAGGCCACTGGGTGCTATCACCTCAAACGAGCATCCTTTGGCAACGAGTGTTTTTTGACTGGCTGCAACGCTGGCTCAAGAAGTAACCTTCGTGACTCGCAACTCGCTGTTCATCATGTATCAACACCACCAATATGTGGCGCACCGTTTTTCTTACCCTTATTTGGCTTTTGACAACGAACGCCTACCTCCATGCCCAGAACCTCCGCCCCTGCGGCAATACCGGCGGCGCAAGTCCTTGGCTGAAAAACTACCAACGCAACCCTAATGCCTGGCGCAAAGCCAATGATACGCTGCTCTTAGTGCCGCTCACGGTGCATCTAGTAGGTTCTGATGAGGGTTTTGGCTACTTCCCCCTGGTAGGGCTGCTGAATGCCTTGTGTCAGCTCAACGCCGATTTTTCTCAAGCCAACATACAGTTCTTTCTAGCTGGCCCCATTCGCTTTGTTCCCAATACTGCCTGGGATTCGCACAGCACCATACTGCAAGGTGCGGCGATGATGTTTGCCAATAACGTACCCAACACGCTCAATTGCTACATCGTGACGGATGCCGCCAGCAACTGCGGCTACAACCTGCCCTATGCCGGCATTGCCCTGACCAAGTCGTGCAGTGGCGCTGGTAGCCACACCTGGGCGCACGAAGCCGGGCACGCTCTGGGGTTGCCTCACCCTTTCTTAGGCTGGGAGGGTGGTGTGCGCCACGACAATAGTGTACCACCTGACTTTAGCAACCCCGCCCCGGAGTTTGTCACGTATGATTATACCCTGTTCAAGGATACCCTCCTGCTGGACACCCTCATCATTGATACCGCTTGGGTAGAGCGCGTGGACGGCAGCAACTGCCACTTTGCCGCCGATGGATTCTGCGATACCAGCCCTGACTACCTGGCCACCCGCTGGAACTGCAACGCCAATCGCCAAAGCGCGCAGACCCAGTTGGATCCTGACGGCATCGCTTTTCGCTCCGACGGCACACTGATCATGAGCTATGCCAATGATGCCTGTCAAACGCGCTTTACTGACGAACAAACTGCTGCCATGCGTGCCTTTCTCTTAGATAGAAGGCCACAATGGGTCAGTGTACAGCCACCCCAGCCGCCCTTGCACAGTGCCGCCGCCCTGGCTTCTCCGGTAAACGGGCAGCCATCGCCGCATAATGCCACCGTACTGCGCTGGATAGCCGTGCCCAGCGCTACTCAATATGTAATACACCTGAGCCGGCTGGTTAATTTTGGGGTGCGGGATGAGTTCCTCGTTGTCAACGACACTACGCTGGCCTTGGGCGAGTTGTTGCCTAACCGTACGTACTACTGGCGGGTCAGGGCGTTCAATGCCTATCATTTTTGTTCGCCATGGTCGCAGGCGGCTACTTTCAACACATTCTTGTCCACGGCAGTAAGTGAGTTGGAGCAGCATTCACCGCTAGTTGTATTTCCCAACCCTGCAGGCAGCGGGCAGTTTATTGCCTTTTCATACAAGGCGGCACCTGTGCGCACTGCAACGCTGATTTCACCCTGGGGGCAGTGCATGCTGCTGACGGAGCAAGGCGGGCAATGGAGGCTTCCTGCGGTGTCGCCGGGGGTATATACCATAAGGGCCGATACCGAGCAAGGCATATTGGTACAAAGACTGGTGGTATGGCCGTAGATAATTTGTCCAACAACGGTCAAACCCAGGGTATGGCTCAACATAATATCCCTATTGTTCGTTATGTGCATATTCTCACAAAAACTGACAGATATGCTGATGAAACTCACTTCTTCTCTGCTCGCGCTTTTCCTGGTTTTTGTATTCGTTGGCGCGGTATCCGCACAGCAGGACAAATCCCAGCGCCCTAGCCCGCCGGCTACAGCCAGCAACAACCTGGGCGAGACCAAGATCGTAATCAATTATGGCAGCCCTGCCGTGAAAGGCCGTGATATCTGGGGCAAGCTCGTGCCTTACGGCAAGGTATGGCGTACTGGTGCCAATGAGGCTACTACTTTTGAAGTAAGCACAGATGTATTCATCAACGGCAAGCGTTTGCCTGCTGGTCGCTATGCTCTTTTCACTATCCCCGGCGAAGAAGAATGGACGGTTATTTTCAATAAAGAAGCCGACCAATGGGGTGCCTACAATTATAAAGAAAGCCAGGACGCTTTGCGCATCAACGTGACGCCGCAGAAAAATGCGGAGATGGTAGAGCGCCTTACCTTCCGCGTCATTGCCAACGGCGAAGAAGAAGCCTACGTACTCTTGTACTGGGAGCATGTAGTGGTAGGCTTTGACCTTAAGAACTCGCTCTGACGCCATTTTTACCTGTCATTGCACCGCCGTGAGAGATTCATCGCACAAAATGCCGCTCAAACCATTGGAGGCACTCTCCAAGGCCATGCGCTTTTGCGCTCTGCAAGAGCGCTGCCATAGCGAGGTGCGCGAAAAACTGTATGGATGGGGTGTCTATGGTCTTGCAGCAGAGCAAATACTAGCCGAACTCATCTCGCAGGGTTTTCTCAACGAAGAGCGTTTTGCCTGTGCGTTTGCCTCGGGCAAGTTTCGCATCAAAGGCTGGGGCAGAAAGCGCATTGAGCACGCCCTTCGCGCCCGCCAGGTATCTGACTACTGCATTCGTAGAGCCTTGCAAGAGCTGCCCGAAGACGAATATCAGACCACGCTGCACAACCTGTTGTGCCACAAATATGAAGAACTTGTTGGGAAGACGTCCACCGGTGCTGAGCGTAGGGGGGCTCTGTTTCGTTTTGCGGCACAACGCGGCTATGAAACCGACTTAATTTGGAACGCCATTCGGCAATTAGCCCTGTGATACTACCATGAATACCCATGCTCAATACCCGGCCCAGCAGGTGGTGCAGGCCGAAACCGCCCCCAAGCCCGTAGGCTCTTACCCTCATGCGCGAAGGGCGGGCAATCTGCTTTTCCTTTCTGGGATAGGCCCCCGCGACCCGGATACCAATGCCGTGCCCGGCCTAGAACGCAATGCCAGCGGCCACTTCGTCTCTTTTGACTTCGAGGCGCAGTGCCATGCAGTATTCCGCAATGTGCGCACTGTTTTGGAAGCTGCTGGTGCACGGTGGGAAGACTTGGTGGACATCACCGTGTTCTTGGTACATATGGAGCGCGACTTTCCCACTTTCAATCGGGTGTATGCCCAGTATTTTCAGGAGCATCAGCCGTGCAGGACCACAGTAGCCGTGCAAGCGCTGCCCACGCCTATTGCCATTGAACTCAAGTGCATTGCCTGGTTGCCAGGGTAGGTTAGCCGCCGCACACCGCGCGCAGGCGAGCTATGAGCGCATCCCAGTAGCGTTGTTGGTCTTCTTCTTCGCCGGGGTCGCAGTAGTCGCTTATGTGTAGGATGGTTTCGTCTGTTACGTCTGAGGTAAAGATTTTGAACTCTAGGTGCTCGTCTTCTGATTCTGCACTCTCCCAATGCAGGCGCAGGAGCTCTTCCTGAAAATCATCCACTACGTAGGCTGTTTCTTCGGCTTCCCCCCAGCGAAAGGTGTAGAGATCGCCATGCACGTCCACTTCATCGCAGAACCACCGAATCAGGCAGGGTGGGTCGGTAAGGAACTGGTAGAGTATAGTAGGCGAGGCCTTGAAGAGATATTCCAATGTAAAACGGATGCGTTCCATATAGTTTTGGAGATACAGTATCTTTGAATCCGGGCGCAATAAATAAGAAAAAAATGATTTTTGCAACTTTAGCTCAATTTTCTGCTGTAAAGAAAGTTAAAAGCTGTAAACCAGTATCTTAGCGTCTTTTTTACACCATCTTAGCCAAACACCCTTGACTTGTGCCGTATTTTGCCGTATTTTTGCACTTCGAAAGTGGAAAAAGCCTGACGCACAAGCATCAGCACAAACTAATCAAGAACAGGTGTTGTTTCCAAAAAGGTATTGAAGGCAGTACACACAGCATAGTTACTTGGGGCGCGCCGCTGCGTCGCAACACGCTGCATGCTTTTTGTAAAACAAACTTGTAAAACCGCGTCGTAAACATAAAAAAGCTGTTTGTTGAATGAGACAACTGAAGATTACCAAGTCAATTACCAACCGGGAGAGCCAGTCGCTAGAGAAGTATCTGCAGGAAATCGGCAAAGTGGACCTGCTCACCCCGGAAGAAGAAGTGGACTTGGCCAAGCGTATCAAACAAGGCGATCAAGCCGCCTTGGAAAAACTCACTAAAGCTAACCTCCGTTTTGTAGTATCTGTAGCCAAGCAGTACCAAAATCAAGGGCTTTCACTGAGCGATCTCATCAACGAGGGCAATCTGGGGTTGATCAAAGCTGCCCAGCGCTTTGACGAAACCCGTGGCTTCAAGTTCATTTCTTATGCTGTGTGGTGGATTCGCCAGTCTATTTTGCAGGCACTGGCTGAGCAAAGCCGCATTGTGCGTCTGCCGCTCAACAAAGTAGGCTCGCTCAATAAAATCAACAAAGCTTTCTCCGAATTAGAGCAGGAGTACGAACGCGAACCCAGCGCCGAAGAACTGGCCGAGATGCTCGAAATTCCCACCGAAGAAGTAGAAACTACCCTTGGCGTAGCGGCTCGCCATGTGTCTATGGATGCCCCCTTTGTGGAGGGTGAAGACAACTCCCTCCTGGATGTGCTGGAAAACGCCGGCACTCCGGGTACTGACCAGGAACTAGAGTACAGCGAATCTCTGCGCCGCGAAATTGAGCGCTCGCTCTCTACCCTGACCGACCGCCAGTGCGACGTCATTAAGCTCTACTTTGGTATCGGTGTGGAGCACCCCATGTCTTTAGAAGACATTGGCGATAAGTTTGGCCTTACCCGTGAGCGCGTGCGCCAGATCAAGGATAAAGCCATTAACAAGTTGCGCGCTACCAATCGTAGCAAACTGCTGAAGCACTACTTGGGTGCATAACTTGCGCCTATACTGTACAAGCAATTCTCTTGAGAAAACCAGGAAAAAACACGAAGCCCTCTTGTGAGTATTCACGAGAGGGCTTCTCATTGGTGCCAAGTGCAGGCGTTCTTATTTTCTACAGCTTCCGCCTCTCAATACTATCTTGTCGGATCTTACTACTCTTAAGCCGTAGGTGATCTGGAGTGTTTGCAGCACTTCGTCTAAGGTAGCTTTTTGGAAGACGCCGGTGTAGGTGCATTGGTTCAAGGACTCGGACTCGAGGCTCACATCAACTCGATAATGACGGCTTACAGCTTCAACGACTTGTGGCAATGGCGCATTGCGGAAGCTGAGTTTGCTTGTCATCCAGGACAAGGCATTGAGCTCTGCATCGTTGGCCTGAATCATGCCGCCGGCTGCTGTACTAATACCTTGCTGGCCGGGCTGTAATACTATGGCGTCGTGGGGGTTATTTTGGGCGGCGAGTTTTACCTTGCCATTTTCTACGGTTACTTCCACGCTGCCCGCTGCCTCAGGCGCGCGCACATTGAAGGAAGTACCCAGCACCTCTATGTATGCATGAGCTGCCAGCACCCGGAAGGGTTTCTTGAGGTGATGGGCTACTTTGAAGTAAGCTTCGCCGCGGAGTTCGGCCCAGCGCACTTTGCTTTTGTCGAAAGGCTCAGGGTAAGACAACTCGCTGCCGTTTTGCAGCACAATGAGCGAACCATCAGGCAGGGCAACTTCGAGTGAACCGCCAGAAGCAGCTGCCACCATGCGGATTTGCTGGGGTTCATTATCTTTCAGCCACCAATAGTACAATGCCGACAGCATCAGCATGAGCGATGCAGCGATGGCCATCCACCACAAGCGGCGGCGCCCCGGTAGTGTACGGATGGGGGCAGAGGTTGTGTTGGTGGTAGCAGTAGTATCAGAAGGGTGCAGTCGGAACTGAAAATTTTGCCAGGCCGCCTGGCTGTTGGGGGTGTAGTGCGAGGGGTATGCGCTGGCGGCGTCCCAGACTCGCTGCAAGTATTGGGCTTGCTGGGCATGGGCGGGGAGCGCCAGCCATTGTTCAAGAGCTTGTCGTTGCTCTTGCTCAAGGGTTTCTCCGGCCCAGCGGCGGCTTAGCGCCAGCATAATGTGGTCAGGTATTGTCATTTTTGGGTCATTCCATGGTTACAGACACTTGAGTACAGGTTATCCCCTACTCACAAGTGAGCGAAAATAAAAAATAGTGCACTTAGGTAAGGCGCAAGCGCCTGTCGGAGGAAGCGCAGAGCCTTAGTCATTTGGTTTTCTACGGTTTTGACAGATATTTGGAGTTGTTCGGCAATTTCAGCATGAGATAGTGACTCAAAACGACTCAGGATAAACACGAGGCGGCATTTTTCGGGCAATTCCTCGATGTATTGATCCACCAGGCGCTGCAGTTCGACGGCTTCCAGTTGACTTTGCATGCCGGGTTGGGCATCAGGCAGCAATGGGAGCTCGGTATCGTCGGCTCGGGCAATTTTGTGATCGCGTAGGTAATTGAGCGCTTTGTTGACAGCGGCGCGGCGGAGATAGGCTACAGGTGAGGTGCTAATTTGCAAAGACTCCCGACGACGCCAAAGCTCCAGGAATACCTCCTGCGCCAGGTCTTCGGCGGTTTCTGGCTCCGGCACGATGCGATATACGGTTTTGCACACCATGCTGTAGTGCCGGTGAAAAATAGCCTCCATAACTGACTCGCCCGCTTGGGCAAGCCGCTGGAATAACTCCGCATCAGATAGCTCGTGTGGCAAAGGACGATACTTTTAGCTCGCTCAAAAATAGGAATCGCTCGAGTTTGAATAGAAAAAAAATGCCGATAGGCATTCCTGAAAGCAAAAATAAAGTACCTTAACGCCCTGAAAATAGAATTCATCCACAAACAAGCGAAAAACGAAATTATCCGCTCATGAGCAAGCATAACGAATCCTGGGGCAGTCGTGTGGGCTTGGTGCTGGCTATGGCTGGCAATGCGGTAGGCCTAGGCAACTTTTTGCGATTTCCTGTACAGGCCGTGCAAAACGGCGGCGGTGCTTTCATCATCCCTTACCTGGTGTGTTTTCTGCTGATGGGCTTGCCTCTGCTGTTCGTAGAATGGAGCATGGGGCGCTTTGGCGGCTCCAAGGGGCATCACAGCACGCCATTTATATTGGATTCGATGGCACCTAGGCAGTTTATCTGGAAATACGTGGGCGTTTTCGGCATTTTCACTAATATAGCGGTGGCAGCCTACTATTGCTACCTGGAAAGCTGGACGCTAGGCTACATCTGGCACTCTGTGAAAGGCACATTTTCTGGTATGAGCAGCACAGAGGTGGCGGGATTTTTCAATAGCTACACTGGCTTTGAAGATTACCAGAATGTGGTATTTTGGATATTTTGCCTGGTGCTAAACACTTACATCCTGTCGCGGGGGCTGAGTGGCGGCGTAGAGAAGGTGGCCAAAATAGGCATGCCTTTGCTCATTGCCTTTGGCGTACTGCTGGCGGTACGCGGCGTCACGCTCAAAGCTGGTAGTGCTGGGGCTGAACACAACGGCACGCTAGGACTGGAATATCTTTGGACACCTGACTTTTCCACAATATGGACACCTAAAGTATGGCTGGCTGCTGCCGGACAAATATTTTTCACCCTGTCAGTGGGTATGGGTAGCATACAGTGCTATGCCTCGTATCTGCGCAAGCGCGATGATGTAGCCCTCAATGCCATGAGCGCTGGCTGGATGAACGAGTTTGTGGAAGTCGTACTTGGTGCAGCGGTAGTCATTCCTATTACAGTGGGGTACTTCGGCATTGAAGGCATGGGGAAACTGGTATCGGAGGCTGGCGGGCTTGGGCTGGGTTTCCGCACGCTGCCCTACCTGTTTCAGCAGTGGGGGCCGGTGCTAGCAGTAGCGGCCGGAGTGCTGTGGTTTGGGTTGTTGTTTTTTGCTGGCATCACCAGTTCATTAGCTATGGGTACGCCGGTCATGGGCTTCCTGCGCGACGAATTTGGCTGGAAGCGCCACTCGGCTGCATGGGGCTTTGGCGCCATTGTGTTTTTGCTGGGTTTGCCTACGGTACTTTTTTTCCAGTACGGCGCATTTGACGAGTACGACTTCTGGGCCGGTACGGTGTCGCTGGTAGTGTTTGCCATGTTGGAGGTGATTTTGTTTGCCTGGATTTTTGGCATGCGAAAAGGCTGGGATGAGATCACGCGCGGTGCCGATATTAAAGTGCCAATTGTGTTCAAATACATCATACAGTTTATCACGCCGGCCATTCTCATTTTTGTATTTGTCAACAGCCTTCCCGGCATCTGGGATGCCATTACGAACAAAGCCTTGTACGCAGAAATAGCCAAGACTACCAACCCTGTGGCTGCAGCGGCGTTGAAGAAGAAGATTTTCTACGTCAACATCTCTCGCTCGCTACTGCTGGCTACGTGGGTATTCATTGCCTTGCTGGTGTATCTGGCTTACCGCAAGCGCAAGCGCGAAGGCCGATTCACCACCACGGATGTGATGTAATCTGATGTGACATGCAACGGCGGAAGTTTATACAACAACTACTGGCTTTGCTGCCAGCCTTGTACATGGGGCCCGGCATGCTTTCGTCGTGTGGCACCGGCGACGCTCGCCCCAATGGCAAATCAGTCCTCGTTATTGGCGCAGGCATAGCCGGTCTAGCCGCTGCTGTGCAACTCAAGGCCAAAGGCTTCGCGGTCACAGTACTAGAAGCCCGAGACAAGGCTGGCGGCCGCATTTGCACCGACCGCAGCCAAGCACTGCCCTTTGACATGGGCGCCTCCTGGATACATGGGCCCAATCGCAACCCCATCACCGACCTGGCTACTAGGGCTGGTGCCAATACCTTCTGCACCGACGACGATAGCGTGCAAGTATATGACATCAATGGCACAGTGTACACCGACCAAACTCTGACACAAGCTGAGCGCGCCTATGAAGAAGCGCTGCAAGCCGTACGGCGCGCTGGCGGAACGGACAAAAGTTTTGCTCAGGTGTTTCAAACGCTGTATCCCGACCGCCTGTCCAACCGCCTGTGGAAGTACCTGCTGTCAGCTTATCTGGAATTTGACTCCAGCGCCGACATCTCGCAGTTAGGTTCCTTATACTTCAATGACGACGAGGAGTTCGGCGGTGCTGATGTCATCATCACCAACGGCTACGACCGCATCATTGAGCACTTGGCTAGGGGGCTGAATATACGGCTGAATATGCCGGCAACAGCCGTACAATATGACGGCAGTGCTGGTGTACAGGTGCGTACAGCCACCGAAACATTTAATGCCGACTATGTCGTAGTGGCTGTACCACTAAGTATGTTGCAACAAGAGCGCATAACGTTCAGCTCTGCCCTGCCAGTGGCCAGGCGCGCAGCGCTGAGCAACCTGCGCCTGGGCAACGTCAATAAGTTCATGCTGGAGTGGGATGCCCCCTTTTGGGCAACCAACTTGCAGTACATCGGCTTTACGCCAGAGGCCAAAGGAAAGTTCAACTACTTTCTGAACCTGAAAAAATTCAGTAGTGCCAACGCGCTCATGACCTTTGCCCTTGGGCAGTACGCTTACCATACCGAGCAAATGACCAACGCTCAGCTAAGCCAGGAGATTACTACACATCTGCGCAGCATCTATGGCAGCAGCGTACCCGAACCCACTCGACTGCGCCGCACGCGCTGGAGCCAGGAGCCATATATTGAAGGCGCCTATACTTTTGTTCCCACTGGGGGGCGCAGCACTGAACTGGACATCGTGGCACAGCCTCTGGATAACCGCGTTTTCTTTGCTGGTGAGCACACTCATCGAGATTACCGCGGCACAGTGCATGGCGCCTACCTGAGCGGCGTACGCGAAGCCGAGCGCATTATTAATTTGCAGTAAAAAAATACATATGGCATGAAGATCGTAGCACTCATTACCTGGTTGGTATCCATCAGCATAGTCACTGGCTTTACAGGCTATTTTTTCTACAAGGTACTGACCAACCCGCATGCGCCGGAGCTTCCGGAAGACCCAGAGGCACCGCATGGGCCTAAAACTTTTGACGCTACCTGAGAAAGGAAAAAGGCAAGTTGTGCATCACAAAACCACCATTGAGCCGTTTCGCATCAAGGTAGTAGAGCAGATACGGCTCAGCAGCGAAGACGAAAGGCGCCGCTACCTGGCCGAGGCGCAGTATAACCCCTTCTTGCTCAAGTCAGAGCAGGTTATCATTGATTTGCTCACCGACAGCGGCACTTCGGCTATGAGCGCTGAGCAATGGGCAGGCATCATGCGCGGCGACGAAAGCTACGCCGGTGCAGCCAGTTGGCAACGCCTGGAGCGCGCCATTAAAGATCTGACCGGCTACCCCTACATACTACCTACGCATCAGGGGCGGGCAGCAGAGCACCTGTTGTACAGTAGGATTGGCGGGCCAGGCAAGGTGTTTTTTTCCAACACGCACTTTGACACTACCCGCGCCAACATCGAGTTTTCCGGCGCTACAGCCATTGATTTGCCCTTAGATATAGCTCGCTACCCAGAGGAGTATCACCCTTTTAAAGGCAACCTCAATACCGACGCCCTGGAGGCCGCTATCGCGCAGTGGGGTGCTGACAATGTGGCTGCCGTCATTCTGACGGTAACCAACAACAGTGGCGGCGGCCAGCCTGTGAGTATGGCTAATGCCCTTAACGTACACGATATTTGCCGGCGATATGGTGTGCTGTTCATTCTTGACGCCTGCCGCATTGCCGAAAACGCCTATTTCATTCGCCACCGCGAAGAAGGGTATGCCCACAAGAGCTACCGCGAAATAGCACAGGAGATGTTTGCCCTAGCCGACGGCTGTATCATGAGCGCCAAAAAAGACGCCTTAGTGAACATGGGCGGCTTTCTGGCGCTGAAGGATCTGAACCTGGCCTTGCAATGCCGTACAGTGCTCATCATCACTGAGGGCTACAGTACCTACGGTGGCCTCTCAGGGCGCGATATGGAGGCTATAGCCATTGGCTTGGAAGAGGTGTTTGACCCCGACTACCTGCACTATCGCATCAGGAGTACGGCATACCTGGGCGAAAAACTGCGCGACATGGGCATACCTATTATCTGGCCGGTGGGCGGCCATGCAGTATATGTGGACGCCAAAACCTTCTATCCGCACATTCCAGTGGAGCAGTTTCCCGGGCAGGCGCTGGTGTGCGAGCTGTACCTCAAGGCGGGTATCCGTTCATGCGAAATCGGATCGGTCATGTTTGGCAAAACCGGTACCGACGGCCAGTTCATACCCGCTGCTATGGAGTTGGTGCGCCTTGCCATTCCGCGGAGGGTCTATACCCAAAGCCACGTTGATTACGTGGTAGAAACCTTCCGGGAGTTGATGCAGGAGCGCGACCGTGCCGCGGGTTATCGCATTGTGTATGAGCCGCCCTTTTTGCGGCACTTCACTGCCCGATTTGAACCTGTGCAAGGCTAAATCATGCGCCTTTGAAGCGAGAGTTTTTGCTCAACGTTCTCTTTCTGGTGAGTATCAATGCCCTCATCAAGCCACTGTACATCTTTGGCATTGACCGTGGGGTGCAGAATGCGCTACCGCCCGGCGAGTACGGGTACTACTTTGCGCTGTTCAACTTTGTGTGGCTTTTCCAGATTGTAAATGACTTTGGTGTGTCCAATTTCAATAGTCGCAACCTGTCGCAAAATCCACACCTTAGCCACAAGTATTTCCCCAATTTGCTGGTGCTCAAGGGCTTGCTTAGCCTAGCTTTTGCTGGGGTAGTGGGGCTGATGGCAGTACTGTGGGGGCATCATCTGCTACACAATGCCCTGTTGTGGTATGTATTGGTCAACCAGGCGCTCAGTTCCCTCGTACTTTTTCTGCGCTCTACGGTAGCTGGTCTGGGGTTGTACCGGATAGACAGCGCCTTGTCCGTGATGGATCGCCTGTTGGTCATTATCATATGCGGCAGCCTATTGTGGGTGCCAACTTTGCGGACTCATTTCCGGCTGGAGTACTTTGTATGGGCACAGACGTTGGGCCTGACAGCTACGGCTGGTATGGCTTGGTTAGTGATACGCTCCCGGCTCATGCCCATGCGCTTGTACTGGAATCCTGCTTTTGTACGCCTGTTTTTCCGTCGCAGCCTACCGTATGCGTTGGTAGTGTTCCTGATGACAGCCTATACCCGCATAGATGCTGTAATGATAGAGCGGATGTTGCCCGATGGCCGCCAGCAAGCCGATGTGTATGCTGCTGCATACCGCCTGTTGGATGCAGCTAATATCCTAGGGTATTTATTTGCTGGGTTGCTGTTGCCCATGTTTGCGCAACTGCTTAGGGCCGGCGAGCGCTCCGACGGGCTGGCGCATCTGGCTTTCCGACTGCTGTGGATACTGGCGCTGCCTTTTGTACTGACCAGCGCAGTATATAGCCAGGACATCATGCAGTGGCTCTACACTCGGGCCGACGTATACTATGGTCAAGTATTGAGTACACTGATATGGAGCTTTTTGCCTACTTGTGGTATGTACGTACACAGCACCTTGCTGACAGCCAACGAAAGCCTGGGGCGCATGAATCGCATTTTTGCCATTGGCCTAGCGCTTAACATTGTTTTGAATGCCGTACTCATTCCCTCCCGGCAAGCTACGGGTGCTGCATTGGCTACGGTTATTACTCAGTCGGCAGTATGGATAGGGCAAATGTGGCTGTTGAGGCAGGAACTTGGCGTGGCAGTACCCCTCAAAATATGGATGCGATTGCTGGCTTTGGCTGGTATATTATTTGCTTGGTTGGCCGGTATGCGTTGGGGGGGGCACTTGCCCTGGCTGCCCGCTATGCTTGGGGCAGGTGCAGCAAGCCTTTTGGCTGCCTGGGGGCTGCGCCTGGCGAGATTTTCGGAGTGGCGCGCAATGGAGGAGAAATCGCGCACGCGCTCCGAAGCCAGGCAATAATCTGGCTAAGGGCATGGATCACTAAGCAGAAGTATGCAGATGAGCCTGCCAGTAGAGCAGCGCAATAGCAAAAGGATGATCACTGGGCATTTCCAGGGCACTACCTGTTTGAGTAAGTTTTACTTCAGCGCATTGAATAGATCATTTCAGGGCAAACTTTTTTTATTGATTGCACTGGGGGGCTGCAAAAATATGCGAAGCGCCATCGCAGATCGCTCGGCCCACTCCAGCATTTAGGAGTGATTGCTTATTCGTACCCTGATAAGTGCTGGTTATCAGCTTTTTATTTCGGTGGTTGCTTGCTGTGGCAAGGCTGCTGCTTCTGTCGGGCAACGACGCAATGCTGATGCCCATAGTATGGAGATGCCGCAAAATAGGCAGACTGCCACTCCAGCCAAGCCATGCCACGCTGCCAAGCCATGCGCGTGCAATACCCATAGCAGCACTACACCCATATATAGAAGGCGCGCTATTTCCAGCCACTTGCTCCAGGGCTTAGCTTGCAAAATGCCACCCCAAGCCACAACCATGGCAAAAATGCCGGCGCTCATGGCCACTCGTTCTGTCCAGGTGAAAGGAAACTGCTGGTTGATGGTGAAAAACATGAAAACCAAGCCTGCTATTAATTGCCATAGCAGGTATTTTTGCGCACCCTCCAGCGGCGTACTTTGATACTTGACCTGCTCCTCTAGTGTGTAGCCTATACGGGGTAGGGGGCCGTTGCCTACACCGCGTGGTCGCCAGCCCAATGGCATAAACCAGATGCGAATTTTGTCCCACCAGTAAGGTGCGGCCACAGCATCATTCCATAGGTGTTTCCAGAACTGTAGATTGATACCGAGGGGGTCCCACGTGCGCGGCGGGTGAATGACGCCGTAGCACACCGGCTCCTTTTCTTCTTCAAAGGTGCCGAACCACTTGTCCCATACAATAAGAAACTCTGAGAAGTTCTTATCCAGGTATTGCGTGTTCACCCCGTGATGCACCCGGTGGTGCGAGGGCGTTACAAACCACTTTTCTAGGAAGCCCAGCCGGCCAATGAGCCGCGTGTGATGCCAGTACGCCAGCAATAAGTGCACAGCGGCTACGCTGTAAATCATCTCTGGCGAAAAACCGACCAACACCAGTACCCAATCGAAGAATAGAAACTGGAACAGCCGCTGCGTGAAGCTGGCGCGGATGCCCACCGATAGGTTCATCTCTTCGCTGGAATGGTGCGGCATGTGCGCTGCCCAGAAAATATTAATGCTATGCCCTGCCCGATGGAACCAGTAAAATACAAAGTCCTGCAACAACAGTAAGATGACGTAATTGTACCAGGCGGGCGATACCTTCCAGGGTACAAACTGGTACAGCCATCCATAGAAGGTATAGACAAATAGCGCCACCCCCAGGTTGATGCACTGATTGGCAATGCCAGTGGCCAGGTTGGCTATGGTGTCTTGAAAATTGTAGTAGCCATTCTTGCGCTTGAGGCAAATGAGCACTTCCGCAATGAGCAACACCAACACAATGGGCGTAATGAAAGCATATACGTTCATGATGTGGTCTGGATATGCGGCGCTAAAGTACGCAAAAATATACTTTGGCTCGCCAAGTTTTATGCACAACATCTGCGGATCATGTACAAAACTTGGTGTTGCTCAGTATAATATTTCAGAACAGCAAAAATTCAGCCAGGCTGAAGTAGTGGCCTGAAGGGAGCATCCAATGGCCATCTTAGCTTCGGGTCGGTTAATCTGAATCGCCCGTTTGTGCGTTCGTGTATTTGGTATGTAGGTTAGAGCCCGTCCGATAATTTACGAGGCTTCTGATGCTGAAAGATATTGCTTTCATTATGCCTAAGGCCTGTCAAGTGGGAAGGAGCAGTTTAGCAACAGCTTTAGTCATAAGAAAGCATCCATATAGCTGAATGACATTCGAGAAACCAGGGGGGGGATTCGTACATTCGCAACAACTTACTGCCTTGATAGTCATCTGTCAGGTAGTACATAACTGAGTTTTTACCAATTAAAGGCCACATCACTGTTTACTTTCCGGGGTTAATCCCTCTCACTCCCTGCTCCCTGTATCTCCCGGCGTACCCGTGGGCTACCAGTTCTGCTGGCTTGGAGCAAAGGTTGGCGATAGTGTCGTCATTAGCATCTGGCATGTTGAGGATGAGAGCAGCCTTGTGCTCCAGTAGAAGGCAAATTAAGGCGGAGGCGGGGTCTTCGCCGTGGGCATTGCATTCCAGTACGATATTGGCAAAATGCTCGGCGAGTTTTTCATCTACAAAGTTGGCGTCGGTCAGGCGCGCAGGCTGTCCAAGCACAGGGCATCGAGTAGGGCTGATGGATGCTACGGGTGCTTGAATACGGCTTTGAAGAACTTATCGTGCGGGTGAGGAACAACGCTGTAGGAGTGTTACGCGTGTCAGTCAGGGGTTTGGACTTCGAGCCACCCAGGAGAAATACGCGCAGCCGAGTTTATCTCATTGTGCTTCCCCATCCTGCGTCTGCTCCATTAGTACTTGCAAAATCTGCTGAGCGGCATGGGCTATTTTCGTGCCTGGCCCGAAGATGCCAGCTACGCCTTTTTCGTAAAGAAACTCATAGTCCTGAGGTGGAATGACACCGCCCACCACTACCAGGATGTCATCTCTACCGAGCTTGCGTAGTTCTTCAATGACCTGTGGCACAAGTGTTTTGTGGCCAGCAGCTAGTGAAGAGACTCCTAAGATGTGCACGTCATTTTCGGCAGCTTGCCGGGCGGCTTCGGCGGGCGTCTGAAAGAGCGGGCCAATGTCCACATCAAAGCCGAGGTCTGCAAAGCTGGTGGCAATGACTTTGGCGCCGCGGTCGTGCCCATCTTGGCCGAGTTTGGCTACCATGATGCGGGGTCGGCGCCCATCCAACTGCGCGAATTGGTCGGCCAAGCGACGAGTGCGCTGAAAGGCTTCTTCCTGGCTGATTTCACTAGCATAAACTCCAGTAACGGCTCTGGTTTGGGCAGTAAAGCGACCAAAAGCTCGCTCCATAGCAAAGGAAATTTCGCCCAGGGTGGCGCGCTTACGGGCAGCTTCTACAGCGTATTCTAGTAAGTTGCCCTGACCAGAGCGGGCGCATTGATACAAGGATTCTAGCGCCTGTTGTGTAGCGGCTTCGTCGCGTTTAGCTTTGACTTCCTGGAGGCGCCGAAGTTGGGCTTCGCGTACGGCGGTATTATCCACTTCCAGGATGTCAATCTGCGTAGGCTCTTCTGTCTGGAAAATATTGACGCCCACAATGAGATCTTTGCCGCTGTCAATACGAGCTTGCTTACGAGCTGCTGCTTCTTCAATGCGGAGCTTAGGCAGGCCGTTTTCAATGGCTTTGGCCATGCCTCCGAGTGCTTCCACTTCCTGGATGAGTTCCCAAGCGCGATGCGCCAGGCGGTCAGTGAGGTATTCCACAAAATAAGAGCCGCCCCAGGGGTCCACCACGCGGGTGATGTCGGTTTCACGCTGGAGGTAGAGCTGAGTGTCGCGGGCAATTTTAGCGCTGAAGTCGGTTGGTAGGGCGATGGCTTCATCTAGCGCATTAGTATGCAAAGACTGCGTGCCGCCCAGGGCAGCCGCCAGCGCCTCAATGCAGGTACGAGCCACGTTGTTGAAAGGGTCTTGCTCGGTCAGGCTCCAGCCGGAGGTCTGGCAGTGGGTGCGCAGCGCCATGGACTGCGGGTTTTGTGGATTGAACTGCTTGACAATTTTGGCCCAGAGCATTCGGCCGGCGCGCATCTTGGCAATTTCCATAAAATGATTCATGCCAATGGCCCAAAAAAAGGACAGGCGCGGGGCAAATTCATCAATCTGCAGGCCGGCATTCAGCCCGGCGCGAATGTACTCCAGGCCATCGGCTAGGGTGTAGGCTAGTTCAATGTCGGCCGGGGCGCCGGCCTCATGCATGTGATAGCCACTGATACTGATGGAGTTGAAACGGGGCATATGCCGAGCAGTATAGGCAAAAATATCGGCAATGATGCGCATGGACGGCGCCGGCGGATAAATGTAGGTATTGCGCACCATGAACTCCTTGAGGATGTCGTTCTGGATAGTGCCGCTGAGTTGGTTAGGAGCTACGCCTTGCTCCTCGGCGGCCACGATGTAGAAGGCCATTACAGGGATAACAGCGCCGTTCATGGTCATGGATACCGACATGTCGCCTAGGGGTATCTGGTCGAAGAGGATTTTCATATCCTCCACCGTATCAATGGCTACGCCGGCCTTGCCTACATCGCCCAGTACGCGCTCGTGATCAGAGTCATAGCCCCGGTGCGTGGCTAGGTCAAAGGCTACCGATAGTCCTTTCTGCCCTTGAGCCAGGTTGCGCCGGTAGAAGGCATTGCTGGCTTCGGCAGTGGAAAACCCAGCGTATTGTCTTATCGTCCAAGGACGTACAGTGTACATGGAGGCATAGGGACCGCGCAAGTACGGCGGCAGGCCAGCCGCAAAATCCGTATGGCGAAGGTTTCTGCGGTCGGCAGGCGTATATTGGCTCTTGATGGTTATTTGTTCGGCGGTAGGCCATTCTTCTTCCACTCTGGAAGATTGAGGCGCAAGGTGCCGTTGAAAGGGAATCTGGCTGAAATCAGGGCGCTTCATAAGTAGCAGTTGCGGGTCTTTTTGAACAGCGTAAAGGTAGGAAGAAAAAGCATAAAGAGAGCTGCGAACTGCGAGCTATGATTTGTGAAACGAGTTCTTTACCTTGAGCAGTGATTGCTCAAATTTGAAGGCTTGCCTTACCACACCTGGCTGGTGCGATACACAACCCCTTTGAAAATGGCGGCTATCTCGCCTGCCTTGTTGTGTAAACGCACCCTGTAAATGGCGATTTTGTCGCCCAGGTGCTCTTCTTCAGCAGTGGCGATGAGCGTATCGCCAGCGCGTAGCGGTTGTGTATGCGAAATAGACGTCTCTACTGATACTGCCTTGCGGCCATGGCCGTTAGAAGCAAAAGCCAGGGCGCTGTCGGCCAGGGCATAGGCAATACCACCATGGGCGATGTCAAAGCCGTTGAGCATTTCCTCGCGGATGCACATCTGCAACTGGCAAAAGCCCGGCCTTGCTTCCATTACTTCTATACCCATCCAACGGCTGAACGCATCGCGTGCCATCATGCGGGCCACAATATCGCGGGCGTATTCTACTTTATCCATGCAGCAAATAAACAAAAAAATGCGCACTACACTTACCTCAATTTACCAGGCTAAGTATGGCCACCCCACTGTGTACGTCTCCGCCCCTGGTCGTTTCAACCTCATTGGCGAGCACACCGACTACAACCTTGGCTGGGTAATGCCCGGCGCCATAGACAAGCGGCTACACTTCGTAATGGGCGAAAACCCCAACCCTGATGAGGTGCGCGTGTGGGCAGCCAACCTCCAGGAAGGAGTGGTAGTACCCCTGGAGGCCATTCAGCCCAGCCAGGTTGTCGCATGGGATAATTACCTCCGGGCTGTGATGCTAGAGTGGAAAGCGGCTGGCTATCCTTTGCGCGGGTTTTGTGCGGTATTTGGCGGAGATATCCCCATAGGCGCAGGCTTATCGTCTTCTGCTGCACTGTGTTGCGGGCTTATACTTGGCCTTGCCGCTCTGCACAGGCTGGATGTTCCCCGACTCCGGGTAGCTCTCATGGCGCAAGCCGTCGAGCATCGCATCGGGTTGCAATGCGGCCTCATGGATCAGTACGCCGTACTCTTTGGGCGCGCCGGCCACTTGCTGCAACTGGATTGCCGGACGCTCTCTTTTGGCTACGTGCCGCTGCGCATGGAAGAGCATGCCCTGCTGCTACTGGATTCTAAAGTCAAACACGCACTGGCCGCGGACTCTGGCTACAACGAGCGCCGCCAATCTTGCGAGCGCATTGCAGCTCAGGTGGCACAGCAATATCCCCAGGTGCAAAGCCTGCGCGATGTCACGCCTGTAATGTTGGAGTCTATGCGCACCTTGGTAGCTCCAGAAGACTATCGCCGTGCCAACTACATAATACAAGAGAACGAGCGCGTGCTGAAAACTGTCGAGTTGCTGCAGCGCGGCGATTGGTCTGCTCTGGGCTCCTTACTGTTAGAAGCTCATCTTGGCCTGCGCTACGCATATAAAGTAACCTGCCCGGAAACCGACTTCATAGCCGATACTGCGATGCAACTGCCCGGCGTATTAGGCGTACGCCAGGTAGGCGGCGGATTTGGCGGCTGTGTGCTGGTGCTGTTGCTTCGCACTTGTATTCATGAAGTAGTGACCCAACTAACGGCATCTTATCGCAATCATACCGGCCTACATCTGGAGGTATATCCTATAAAAACAGCGAATGGAGCAGAAGCTGTTGGCATAGCGCATGAGGTGTAGGGCCGGCAGCGTAGCTTTTGCAGCTCTTTTCGTCCTTTGCGCGAAACCAGTGCAAGAACAGCAAGTCGCTAGTTGCATGGCAAGCAGATGCGAGCACCGCTCTCGCCTAATCTTTTCGAGCAATAGTGGGAGATGCAGGCAGAGCAAAAAAAAAAGGGGTTGACGCGTGATGCGTCAGCCCCATCAAAAACACCTAAAACCCTATTAACTTTTTCATGGCAATGGCTCCCTGACGGGATTTCGAGCCCCTAGAGCACAGTTGCTTACTGGATTTCAATCACACGGGCGTCTTCTACGCGGGCTACCTCTTTCTTGGGCAGCGTCACCTTGAGGATGCCGTTTTCATATGCGGCTTGTACTTCCTCAGGTTTTACGCCTTCCGGCAAGTTGAAGGAGCGCTGGAAGGAAGTGTAGTTGAATTCGCGGCGCGTGTAACGGCCTTCCTTCACTTCTTCTTTCTTTTCCTTGTGCGCCGAGATGTTAAGGCAGCCATTTTCTACGCTTACCTTGAAGTCGCCTTTTTCCAATCCGGGAGCTGCCACCTCGAGCATAAAACTGTCGGGTTTTTCCACCACGTTTACCGAAGGCACGCTGAAGGCATGGTCATAACCTATCAGCTCACCAATACCCCTGTTGAAGAACTCATCCACCAGATTGGTCAGAGAGCGAACGGGAGCGAACGGATCATACTTGATGAGTGACATAGTCTAGGTTTTTTTAAGGTTAAACAATTAATTTACACATTTGACTTGATTGAAACAGTCAAAAGAATGTCATCTTTTTGACTTTACGCGATTTCAATTTGAATCGGCGGTTTCACGCGAGCCTCTTCACGCTTGGGCAGCGTCACTTCCAGGATGCCATTGTGGTACGTGGCGCTGATGGCGTTTACATCCACCGAGTTGGGCAGGCGGAAACTGCGTTGGAAGTTGGAGAATCCGAATTCACGACGCAGGATTTTGCCGTCTTCTTCAGCAGGAGTTTCTTTTTCCACCGATACGGTGAGCAGATCTTTGTTTACTGCTATTTTGAAATCGCTCTTTTCCAGCCCGGGCGCGGCAAATGCCAAGCGGAAATCGTTATCGGTTTCCCAGATGTTGACCATCGGGCGGAAGGCGCCCTGTACGGTACTCATTTGAGTAAAGGGCCAATCTTGGTTGAAAAATTCGTCCAGCATTCTGTCTAACGAAGCAGGCATGAATGCCGGTTTGCGAACAACGGGCACGCGCGGGTTGAATACTATGGACGTCATGGCTATTTACTTTTTAAGGTTAAATCAAAGAAGATTGTTGATTCTACCTGTGCCCATGCAAACAGCATACCACTTTGTTAATCAGGACTTTTTGTCATTCATTGAGGGTTGTTTTAAGACGAAATGTCATGATTTGGGATTGTGAAATGACAAAATAGCATGGCTGCGTGCTTTCCTTCGAACAACTGCCGTCTTATCGCCCGAAAGACTCTTTGGCCCTTGCCTTTTCCTCCAGCACCTCCATCGGATAGCGGTCTGCCAATTGGTACCATACCGGCGATTGCCCTGTGGGCGCTTTGCCGTAAGCTACCAGCCCCAGCCCTTTGGCATACACTTCGCGGCCATGGAGTATTTGCTCAAAAAAACCCCGCTGTGGATGGTCCAATTCCAGGGCTTCCACTGTGCGAAATACCACCGCAGGGCGGGTTTTGCCGCGGAATACGAAAATAGTATCGCCTGCGAAGCGCCGATTGCGCGTCAGGGTGATGGTTTGACCTTCTTCGTCTGTCCAGTGTACTTTATAGAGGAATACCCCCAAGGAGTCATGCACCTCAAAGGGGAATACATTGGCGTAATCCACATTCACCAGGATCTGGCGAGATATGCCGCTAGTGTCCGAGCTATACAGGCGCAGTTCCTCCAGCAGCATACCATTGCTAACCATGCGCTCGCGGGCGCTTTGCAGCGGCTCCAGTTCTTGCTCGTAGTAGGTAGCGGTCAGGTAGCGCTCGCCTGGCTTAAAAATAGAGCGGTAGTACCAATAAGCCGGCGTGAGGGTGTCGGCGGCACGGTACTCGTACACCATGCCATGCACCAGTTGCCGCAGGGGGAGGTAGTAGTCGCGGATATCGCGCGGGGCGTCAGAGTGGCAGGCTGACAACAAAGCGCTGGAAATGAACACAATGAGCCATCGAAGGGCCGCTTTTGTCAGCCGTTTTGTCAGGTTTTGTCTTTGGTATAAAATGTGCAACATAGCCTCTTGTTTGCTCTGTGCGCGCTGCAAATGTATTATCTTTGCAGCCCTGATTCGATACCATCGCTCAAATTAAGATACTACATGTTCGGTTTTATTGGAAAATCCCTTAAGAAAGTCTTCGGCACCAAACACGAGCGCGACGTAGCCGCCTACGTTCCTGTGCTGGAGCAAATTCACAAAGCTACCGAAGCGCTCTTGCCCCTCAGCCACGACGAACTGCGTCACAAAACTATCGAGTTTCGCGCCCGTATTGCCGAGTATCTCTCCGAAATTAACGAAGAAATACGCACCATTCGTCAGCAAGCTATCGAAGTAGAAGACATCAATCAAAAGGAGGCTTTATTCGAGGAACTGGACAAACTGGAAAAAGAACATGACCAAGCATTGGAGGAAGTCCTAAAAGAAATCCTACCCGAGGCTTTTGCCGTAGTAAAAGAAACCGCCCGTCGCTTCACAGAAAATGAAACCCTTGAAGTTGCCGCTACCGAGCACGACATCCAACTGGCCGCAGCCAAGCCCTACGTCCGAATCCAGGGCGATAAAGCCATCTGGAAAAACCAATGGACAGCCGCTGGTGGAGACATTACCTGGAATATGGTGCACTACGATGTACAACTCATCGGCGGTATGGTGCTCCACGACGGTAAAATTGCCGAAATGGCCACTGGCGAAGGTAAAACTCTTGTAGCCACCCTGCCAGCCTATCTCAACGGCCTCAGCGGCAAAGGCGTACACGTGGTGACCGTCAACGACTACCTGGCTCGCCGCGACTCAGAGTGGGTCGGCCCCATTTTTGAGTTCCTCTTTCTCACCATTGACTGCATTGACAAGCACCGCCCCCACTCTGCCGAGCGCCGCCGCGCTTATGAATGCGACATTACCTACGGCACCAACAACGAGTTCGGCTTTGACTACCTGCGCGACAATATGGTCTTCTCACCCGAAGAAATGGTGCAGCGCAAACACCACTTTGCCATGGTGGACGAAGTGGACTCCGTACTCATTGACGACGCCCGTACCCCACTTATCATCTCCGGCCCCGTAGCTCAGGCTGCCGAAGATGAAGAATATGTCATGCTCAAACCCCACGTAGAACGTCTGCTAGAAGCCCAGCGCCGCCAGGCCACTCAGTACCTGGCTGAAGCTCGTCGCCTATTTGAAAAAGGCGAAACTGGCTACCAGGAAGGCGAAGCCGGCATGGCCGTACTGCGCGTGCACCGAGCCCTGCCCAAGTATCGCCCTCTCATAAAGTTTTTGAGCGAGGAAGGCGTTAAGGTCATGCTCCAGAAAGCGGAAAACTACTACATGCAAGAGCAGAACAAAAACATGCACCTGGTGGATGAACCCCTGTTCTTCGTCATTGATGAGAAGAACCGCAGCGTCGAACTCACCGAGCGCGGCACAGAGTTTCTTTCTAAAGGCCAGCAAGACCCCACCTTCTTCATAATGCCCGACGTAGCCTCCCGCATTGCCGAAATCAACGCCGACGAAACCCTCGACAAAGCCCAGAAGGAAGACGCCAAGAATAAGCTCGCCCAGGATTTTGCCGTCAAGTCCAAGCGCTTGCACGCCATATATCAGTTGCTCAAAGCCTATACCCTCTTTGAGCGCGATGAAGAGTACGTGGTCATGGATGGCCAGGTCAAAATCGTGGACGAACAGACCGGCCGCATGATGGAAGGACGCCGCTACTCTGACGGGCTCCACCAGGCACTCGAAGCTAAAGAAAACGTGAAGGTGGGCGAAGTAACTCAAACCTATGCCACCATCACCCTACAGAACTACTTCCGCATGTACCACAAACTGGCTGGTATGACTGGCACCGCTGAAACCGAAGCGGGCGAACTATGGGATATATACAAGCTCGACGTCGTAGTCATCCCCACTCACCGCCCTGTCATTCGTGAAGACCGCCACGACCTCGTCTATAAAACTGAGCGGGAAAAGTTCAACGCCGTCATTGAGGAAATTGCTCTACTTAGCAAAGCCGGGCGCCCCGTGTTGGTAGGCACTACTTCGGTAGAAACCTCTGAAAAACTCAGCCGCCTGCTTACTATGCGCAAAATAGAGCACAACGTGCTCAATGCCAAGCAGCACCAGCGCGAAGCCGAAATCGTGGCCAAAGCCGGGCGCCAGGATGCCAACGGCCACGGTATAGTAACTATTGCCACCAACATGGCTGGTCGGGGTACCGATATCAAGCTCGCGCCCGAGACGCTCTTCGACGTGCAGGCTGTCCCTGACCGTTCAGCTAAAGGTGGCTACCGCTACATCCTCACCCAGCATGGTACGGGTAAAGTCATAGAGATGGACCTCAACCACGAGCTTGCCCCGGCCTTTCAACTCAAACCTGATGCTACCTTGGTGGGCGGCCTGGCCATTGTGGGCACAGAACGCCACGAGTCCCGTCGCGTGGACCGCCAGCTACGCGGGCGTGCTGGCCGCCAGGGCGACCCCGGCACCTCCCAGTTTTATATCTCGCTGGAAGACAATCTTATGCGCCTGTTCCAGTCGGAGCGCATCGCCGGGCTCATGGACCGCCTCGGCATCAAGGAGGGCGAGGTCATCCAGCACAGCATGGTTACCCGCACCATCGAGAACGTGCAGCGCAAGGTAGAAGAAAACAACTTCGGCATCCGCAAGCGCCTGCTCGAATATGACGATGTGATGAACATCCAGCGCGAGGCCATCTACAAAAAGCGCAAAAATGCCCTGTACGGCGAGCGCCTCGCCGTGGACCTCAACAGTCTCTTCCTTTTCAACATCGAGAATGTGACCAGCCGCCACAAGAGCATGGGTACGTACGAGGAGTTCCTCCAGGATATGCTCAACGTGTTGGGCTTCGAGCCACAGGTAGATGCGCTGGAGTTCAAAGCAGCCTCGCTCGATGACTTGATTGAGAAGGTGGAAAGTCAGTTTCACGATTTTTATGAGCGCAAATGCCATCAGATAGCCGAGATGCTCATGCCGGCTATCAAAGACATCTACCAAAACCAAAGCCACCAGTACAAAGGCATACAGTACCTGTACTCCGATGGCAGTCTGCACCCCATCTACGTGCGCAGCGAAGTGGAAAAGGCTATACAGACCAAAGGCAAATCCATTAAAAGCGATATCGAACAGGCTGTAACTTTGGCCATTATTGACGAAAAGTGGAAAGAACATCTGCGCGAAATGGATGATCTTAAGGAAGCCGTGCAAGCTGCTTCCTTCGAGCAAAAAGACCCGCTGGTAGTGTACAAAAAAGCTGCCTATGAGCAGTTTGAGCAGTTTGTTACTGAAGTCAACGAAGCCGTATCGGCCTACCTGACCAAAGGTACGCTCTTACTGCCTAACGCCCAGCCGCCTCAGCCTGCCCGCCGCCAGCGCTTCGACACTGGTCGGGTGAGCGCTGGCAGGGGAGGCAATGCCCGCGCCGCTGCCGCTGCCGCCGCCCGTGCTGCCGCAGAGGGTGTTTCGCAAACCCAGGCTAAGCCTGAGACCGTCAAGCGCGCTGAGAAAAAAATAGGCCGAAACGACCCCTGCTTCTGCGGCAGCGGTAAAAAATACAAGCACTGCCACGGCAAATAGCTTCAGGCCGTACGACAAACCTTTTCCCGTCGGGTAAGAAAGCGAACAGCTTGCGCTTTTACCCGATGGGCGTGCTAGCTACCTATTCGTAACAAAATATTTGGGAAACGCGCTTGTATATTTATTTTTGCCCTAACTTGCGCCCAATTTTTGAAAACACTGCATCACCGTGAGCATATTTACCCGAGAGGGCAAGTAATAATATTGTATTCGCATGAACATATCGCCTTACATTGACTTCACCCTGCTCAAAGCCGACGCTACCCCTGATGACATTCGGAAACTGTGCGAACTGGCTGCTAAATACCAATTTGCAAGCGTATGCGTGCCGCCTTTTTATGTTAAGCAAGCTGCCGAGCAATTGGCCGATACCAAAGTCAAAATTGCTACCGTAGTAGGCTTTCCCATGGGGTATGCTGCCACCCCTGCCAAGGTAGAAGAAATTAAAAAAGCGCTGGACGACGGCGCTGACGAAGTGGACGCCGTGATCAACCTTTGTGCCGTAAAAAGTGGCAACTGGAACTACGTGCGCAATGATATGGACAGCATGACCACCGCAGTGCATCTCAAGGGGAAGGTAATCAAAATCATCATTGAAACCGGTCTGTTGTCTGAAGCCGAAATCAAAAAACTCTGCGAACTGGCTCTGGACATCAACCCCAACTTCGTCAAAACCTCTACAGGCTTCAACGGTGAAGGCGCTACCGCGCAGGGCGTGCAACTGCTGTACAAACTCCTTGCTGGTAAAATTCGCATCAAAGCCTCCGGCGGCATACGCACCCCCGAAGACGCTGCCCGCCTCATTGAGGCCGGTGCCGCGCGTATCGGTACGTCTTCCCTATTGGTTTAAGTGTGCGCGCTCCTTGTGCACGGCCAAGCCGCTCATTGGCTCACTCTTGCCGCAATTTGAGATTACCATAGCTCAACTGCGCCTTGATCAACCCCTTGCTCGATGATGTGCCGATGTGCCCGCGCACCTCTTTGCTTTGGCTTTGCTCTTTTTCGTAAGAAACAGTCATGTTAGTAGGGTAGCCAATGCCAGCGTAGCTTCCGGTAGCTTCTACGCGGGCATCGGCTCCGGGTTCGAGGTTGAGTTTGAAGTCGGAGTATTTACCCACCAGGTTGACCTGACTGAAGGATCGAGCCACCTTCTGTATCACTAGGCTGCTGTAGGCCATGGTCAGGTCAATGGCTTGGTGGAGGTGCTCGAGCTTGAGGTTGGAGTAGCGCGTATTCATATACACCGCCGAAGCAGAGCGGATGTCGAAGTTGTCGTAGTTGCCTGTATTGCGAAGTTCCTGCACGGCAGCCAGCTTATACTCGTCGTATTTGGAGGTAGTGCGCATGGTGCCAGCGCGTTCAATATTGATCTTGGAGTACTTGGTGGCGAGATCGGCGTCTTTGAGTTCTGTGCAAGAGAAGTTTCCGTAAGCTATGGCGCCTTGTAGGTAGCCAGCCTTGGTCAGGGTCCCGTTGCCGTAGGCTAGGTCTACAGTGGCGTGTTCGCCCACGCCATCGGCTTTGAAATTGCCGTATTTGATATTGATGAGCGCCCGGTTTTTCAGTTCGGCCACAAAGGCGTCACCGTAGCGATGATAGAGGTCTAGGTTGCAAGAAGGCGGCATGAATACCAGGTAGTTGATCTTGTAGTCGCTTGGAGTATTGCCCCAGCTCCACCACCAGGTGCGCTTGGTGGGCTCGATGATGGTCTCAACTTTGACCAGGCTGGTTGTATTAGCAAATTGAATGCTTATGCGGTCGAATATTTCCTGGGCCTGGGCCTCGGAATTGGCATTTACGATAATGGCAACTTCTACCTTTACACGGGGCTTGTCCCAGGTTTTGACTTCTACCTTGCCGTATTTGTTGCTGAGGTGTATATTGCCGTTGGCGGTGATGTCATACTCCTTTTTGATGGTTTTGGTAAACTCGCGCGCTTCGTTCATAAGGGGGGCGGCGCAAGCGCCAACGCATGGCGCTACCCTTAGCAAGGCTATGCCCAGTAGGGCTACTGCATTACATGCCAATTTCATTTTGCTGTGTTTTTGCCTGGTTGAGATGATGGGCTTGAATGCTGTTGAGCACCTTTTCGAGGATGGCTACTTTGTTGCGGTAGCTTCGAATGAGGTCGGCTACAATTTGCTCTTCGGCGCCAGTGGGGGCGGAGGCGAGTTCGCGGCGGAGCTCTGCCATAATGGCGTCCACTTGTGCTAAGTCTTCGATCACGGCTTGACTTTCGCTCTGCCAGGTGGCCAATTGGTGGAGTTTGTCTTGTATTTGAGTATTGTAGTATTGTTCGGCATCGCGAAAGTCAGGATTTACCCGCTCAATATAGGTCATAGCATTGGCGGGTTGGTCAGCCAAGGAAAGGCTAGCGATAAAGCCTATGATAAATAAGGCGGCTATGCCTGCCGCCAAGCGGAGCTTAGGTAAGAGCCGCAGGTGCACTGCTTGGCTGGGCACTGCTGCTGTGACGCTATCTTTTTCCAAATGGCGCTCAATGGCGGCCCACAGGTGCAGTGGGGGTTGGGCAGTGTCCAAATCTTCGCGGTGTTGGGTGATGAAGTTTTCCAGATGATCGCGTTCCATGAGTTAGTTTATTTGCTGCTTGCACAATATTTCTCTGAGTTTGGCCTTAGCGCGGCTGTACTGCGATTTGGAGGTAGCCTCAGAAATTTGTAGGATTTCGGCAATCTCCTCGTGGTCGTAGCCCTCCAGCAAGTACAGCGAAAACACTACCCGGTAGCCATCGGGCAGCATCATGATGGCTCGGTTGATGCTTTCTGCGCTGTAGCGCCCTTCGTAGGGTTCGGCGGCAGGATCATCCTGGATTTGAGCGGTGCTTCGTTCATCGAGGACTTCCCAGTCTGGGCGCTTCTTTTTCAAAAAGTTGATGCAGTGGTTTACTACGATGCGCTTAATCCAGGCGCCGATGGTAGATTCGTATCGGAACCCATCCATTTTGGTGAACACATCCAAGAAGGCGTTCTGCAACACGTCTTCAGCATCCAGGGAGTCGCGTACCATGCGAAGGGCTACATTGTACATCCCTTTGGCGTACAAATTGTAGAGGTTGAACTGCGCCGACCGGCTGCCGGCTTTGCATTGCTCAATAAGGTCTCGATGGGCATGGGCATTTTCCAACTCCATGACAGTTTTGGTGGTGGCTCCAGGATGCATGGTATTTGCCAGCCATGCACAGCGATGATGCTCCGGCGTGATCAACCATCATTTGCCCAGAAGGACAATAAAGGTGCAAAAGGGTTGCATCAATTGTTCAAAAAACTCAAGCGCCCGCCATCCGGTCTTCGCAGCAGAGGAAGCGGAGGGCAAAGAGAGCCTCAGAAAAAACCTACTGCCTGCGCTAAAAAATTTGCTCCATTAATTCCTGAAAGCTCTCGGCCTCAAGAAAGAGTTGGTCGCGATAGGTATTGGCCTGAAACTGGAGTTGCCAGGGCTGGTCATTGCGCAGGATGAGTTGGATGAGAATGTTGCCGAAGCGCTGGCGTATTTTGCCTGGCTCGCCAAACTCCGGCTTGGGTTTCAGGTAGTGCCGCTCTATGGTTTCTACCCATTGGTGGCGGGTATAGATGCGTCTGTCAGATACTTGCGTGCGGTAGCTGTGACTGAGCACGCGCTCTTTGAGCAGATCGAAGAAGCGAATGGCCTCCTGACGATTATAGTTGGTTTTGTGCCAGTGCACCACAAAGCCTTTGGAGGAGGGTGTATGCAGGAAGTCCAGGGCTTCGTCTACCTCATGAGGGAGCGCCTCGTAGAGTGCGTATTGCTGACCCACCCACTGGCAAAGTTGGCGGCATACCACCGTATGCTGCCACTGCTGCAGGGCTTGTTTTTCGGTGCTGCTACGCTCAATCAGCTCGTGTATGTACGGCTGGGTGGGGCCGCTGCGTTCAGCCTGCCGAAAAAACGACTGTAAATGCTTCCAAAGGCTGGGCATAGGCAACGCAATGTGATGGTAAAACTCAGTACAATAGCTACCGGCAGTTGATTCACTTGATAATATCGAATAAACAAATTGCAAGAGCAGAGGTTCTCGCCTTTTGCAATCTGTGCCTTCATTCTGAGAGGCCATGTATGCGCCGGTTTTGTGAGGCAAACATGTAGAGGCTATCTCAACGCCGGTTTGCACAAATCAAATGGAGTGCGCGGAGGCTGCCAGCTAGCTGCCTTGAATGCCGAGGCTGTGCTTAACGCCCACTGAACAACTCCCTCCTTCAACTGTTTACGGTAATTGCTTTGTAAAATGCGTAAAAGTAAACTTCCCCAGCCAGGTGCCAAACCTTTTTGCACCTTGACTGTTGGGATGTTGTGCTTTAGGTAAGCGTACCGAAAGATATACGAAACGTGGCGGTTTATTCAATTAATGATCTGGAAAAGTTGTCGGGCATTAAGGCTCATACACTCCGTATATGGGAGCAGCGCTACGGCCTTATCGTACCTAAGCGCACCCCTACTAACATTCGTTACTATGATGACGATGATCTCAAGTTTGTGTTAAATGTAGCGCTGTTGAACCGAAATGGCTATCGCATCTCCAAGATCGCCCAAATGAGCAAACCGGAAATCGCCGAAAAAGTAGCGGCAGTGTCTGACCTGAGTTTTGAGGGAGACGCCCAGTTAGATGCTCTGGCTCTGGCTATGATCGAGATGGATGAGTACAAGTTCGAGCGCATTCTCTCTGCCAATATCCACCAGGTAGGCTTTGAGCGCACCATGCTGGAGGTAGTATATCCTTTTCTCGAAAAACTCAGCCTGCTGTGGCTCACTGGCTCCATCAACCCCGTACAGGAAAACTTCATCAGCAACCTCATCCGCCAAAAACTCATTGCTGCCATTGACAAGCTACCCTTGCCCACTGGTTCGCAAGTTAAGAAGTTTGTCCTGTTTTTGCCCGAAGGCGAGCGTCAAGAACTATCCTTGTTGTTTATGCACTACCTGGTGAAGAACCGAAAGCACCACGTGGTTTATCTGGGGCAAGACATCTCGCCTGCTGACCTGCACGACGCTGAGCGCATCGCCAAACCAGACTATGTGTTCACCATGATCACTGAAAGTTTTGGCCAGGAGCCGGCCCAGCGCTATGTGAATAAGTTGTGCAATATCTTCCCTAACGCCCGTGTACTGCTCACTGGCTACCAGGTAATGGCGCAGAGTGTGCATCCACCGGCCAATGCTATCATCCTTCAGAGTCTGGATCAAACTCTCTATTTCCTGGAAACTCTGCACCGCACAGAGCAACTCAATCCTGCTCCGTGATTTCCGAGCTGTTTTTTTCGTCATTTGCTTTCTGGCTGGCGCCAATCTAACCCCTGCATAGAGGCAAAATGACCTACCTTTGCTGTAAAACAACTGACATGACCACTCAAGTGCATTTGTGTCGTGTGGATGGCGACTATCACATCCAGGCTGCAAATGAAGACGGCAATATTGTAGAAACCGACGCTTCTGCCGATATCGGCGGCACGGGCAAAGGCATGCGCCCCATGCAGATGTTGCTTTCTGCTCTGGGCGCCTGCACGGCCATTGATGTAATATTGGTTTTAAAAAAGAAGCGCCAGAACCTGCGCGACATCCGCATCCGCGTGGCTGGTGAGCGGGAAGACAACGCCACTCCTGCCATTTTTCATAGTATTCACCTTCATTTTGATCTATACGGCGAGTTGGATCCTGACAAAGCCGAGTATGCCATTCGCCTGTCGCAGGAAAAATATTGCTCGGTTACACACATGATCAACAAGGTAGCCAACATCACTTGGAGCTTCGAAGTACATCCATAAACTACTACGCTAGCATTTTTCCCTATGTCTGTCCTTGGTATTATACCAGCTCGCTATGCCTCTACTCGCTTTCCGGGCAAACCCCTAGCCGACATTGGCGGCGTATCGCTCATTGAGCGGGTATATCGCCAGGCCGTACAAGCACCGGTGTTGCGCGACGTGGTAGTAGCCACTGACGATACCCGCATCTTCGACCATGTACGCCAGTTTGGCGGACAGGTATTGATGACCCGCGCCGACCACACCTCTGGCACTGACCGCTGCGCCGAAGTAGCCTCCCACTTTCAGGAGTACGACTATGTAGTAAATATCCAGGGCGACGAACCTTTCATTGCGCCTGAGCAAATTCAGGCTGCCGTACAACCCCTTCTTTTTCAATCGGATGCGAGCATCGCCACGCTAGCTAAAGCCATTGAGCATCAGGAAGACATATTCAATGCTAACGTGGTCAAAGTAGTGATCAACAAGCATGGCCATGCCATGTACTTCAGCCGTAGCCCTATACCCTATCTACGCGGGCTGCCCCCTGAAGCATGGCCTGGCCAAGTGACGTTCTACAAGCACATTGGCCTGTATGCCTTTCATCGCGCTACGCTGCTGGAGATAACCCAACTACCGCCTGGCTACTACGAGCAGGCCGAAGCACTGGAGCAACTGCGCTGGCTGGCTGCCAGTTACGCCATAGCTGTGACCATTACTGCACAGGACTCCCTCGGCGTGGATACCCCAGAGGATTTGGTGAAAGCCTTACAGTTCCTGAAACCCACATGAGGTAAACCTTCTGCTTCGCTAAACAAAGCGCCCAACAGCAGTCTAAGCATGCTATCGGGCGCCCTTCATTTCCTTTCGATAGTAGTTATGCTCCCAGACGAGCCTCCAGCACGGCTATGCGCTGCTGTAAACTCTTCAGCATACCCATAGTGACGACTGCTTTCCCGTTCACGAAAATGGTGCCTTTTCTTTTCCGTCCAATACAATCACCGTGTCTCCTTTGGAGTTTTTGATGAAAATTTCGCCATCGGATGCACCGCCCTCCAGGGTTAGGGAAGCAGCTTTACCACTCATTGCAACTGTTACGGCATTAGCGCCATTGTGCAGGCGAATGTCGCCTTCATAGCCTTCCAGTTCGATGGTTTGAATACCGCTGGCATTGCTGATGATGATGTCGTCGTCGTGGTTCTTGTCACTTAATAGAGAATATTGCCGTTGCCGCCATCAATATGGATGGTCAGATTGCCGTCATTATCGAGCATGCGGATGTCGCCGTTGTGCCCATGACCGCCAACATGGACGTTAGTACCATCGGTGTTGAGGATTATTGTCTCGTTGCCATTGGCATTTGCGAGGTGGACTGACCCTTGGAGTTTGTTTGACATAGCAAAGCAGTTTTGACTTGAATAAAATTACCGTCGGCGAGCGCTACATCTGGGTTAAAGAGCTTTAAGTTTGAATTAAATTTAATTTCATAATCATTTAATTAAATGTCTGCTTTGGCTGGGTGGCCGCGGATAGTCATTCAACTGGGTGACAATTGTCATTCATTTCAGGGCTGCCCAACTAATACCTTTACCCCGTACAAAACGATAATAATGCCCGATGTACTGACCAAACCGGCGAAGCTACCCTCTGCCAGGTCGGCGCAGCCCGATATTCTGACCTGCTATCATTGCGGCGAAGACTGTCCAGATGGCCACATCCACTTGGAAGACAAGTTTTTCTGCTGCGAGGGCTGCAAGATGGTGTACGAGATCCTCAATGATAATGGTCTGTGCCGCTACTACGACCTCGACGAAAAAGCCGGCGTAAGCCTCAAGGGCAAAAAGTGCGCTGAGTACGCCTTTCTCGACGACCCCGATGTACAACAACGCCTTATTGACTTCAGCGACGGCGACCTTACCCGCGTTACCTTCCACATCCCGGGCATGCACTGTGCTTCCTGTATATGGCTACTCGAAAACCTCTATCGCCTCCAGCCAGGCGTGCGCCACTCTTCTGTCAACTTCCCCAAAAAAGAGGTATACATTACCTTTTCTGCCAGCCAGACCAGCTTGCGCAAAATTGTAGAACTGCTCAGCGACATCGGCTACGAGCCAGCCATCACCCTCAGTGACCTTGACCAGGAAAAACGCCCGCTGGTGGAGCGCGGCTTTTACTACAAACTGGGCGTGGCGGGGTTTGCTTTTGGCAACATCATGCTGCTCAGCTTCCCGGAGTATCTCGGTCTGGAGCAAGCCACCGACGGCTTCTTCCACCGGCTATTTGGCTATCTCAACATACTGCTTAGCCTACCGGTCATTCTCTTCAGCGGGCGCGACTACCTCCACTCTGCCTGGACTGGCCTGCGCCAGCGTCAGCTCACCATTGACGTGCCTCTAGCGCTAGGTATGCTGGTACTCTTTACCCGCAGCACTTTTGAAATCCTTACCCACACCGGCGCTGGCTATATGGACAGCCTGGCTGGCCTAGTATTCTTTTTACTGGTGGGGCGCTGGTTTCAGCAGAAAACCTACCACCATATCTCCTTTGAACGCGACTACAAATCATACTTCCCCATAGCCGCTTCCAAAAAAGTGGATGGCCAGGAAGTAACAGTACCGCTGGACAAGCTTAGCCCTGGCGATACCATCGTCATCCGCCACAAGGAGCTGATTCCCGCCGACGGCATACTACTGCGTGGCGAGGGGCTGATTGATTATAGCTTCGTGACTGGAGAGGCTGAGCCAGTCTTGCGCCAAAGCGGGGAAAAACTCTACGCCGGTGGCCGGCAGGTAGGCGGCGACACTATAGAAGTAAGCCTCACGCGCAAGGTGTCGCAAAGCTACTTGACTCAACTGTGGAACGACGAAGCCTTTACTAAGAAAACTGAGTCGTACACCAGCCGCATTGCCAACCGCATAGGCAAGTACTTTACCGGTGCCATCCTGTTTATCGCCTTGGTTACGCTGCTGTACTGGCTGCCGCGCAATGTGTCCATCGCGTTCAATGCTTTTACCGCAGTGCTTATCATAGCTTGCCCCTGTGCTGTGGCGCTGGCCGTGCCCTTTATCTTTGGCAATGTGCTGCGCATTCTGGCGCGCCACCAATTTTATTTGAAAAATACTGCCGTCATCGAATCCCTCGAAGAGGCCGATACCGTAGTGTTTGACAAAACCGGTACCATTACCCAGCGGCAAAATAGCGAGATCTGGTTCGTAGGTGAGCCCCTCAGCTTTACCGAAAAGCAAATGCTGTATGCCGCTGTGTCGTCTTCTACTCATCCGGTGAGCCGCTGCATTGCCACCTGGCTCCAGGAGCAAAACCCCGCTATTGCCACTGCCTGTCCTGCTCCCCTGCATTGGCGCGAGACCACCGGCAAAGGTGTAGAAGCTGTATGGAGCAAGCAAACCCTGCGCTTGGGCAACAAGGCCTTTTTCTCCGCCGAACATGCCCACCTGGACGAACACGGTGCCATCCTGCAGGTCAACGGCGCCATCCGCGGCGTATTTCACCTCAACCACTATCTGCGCCCCGGTACGGAGCAAGTACTGAACTTCTTTGCCAGTTATGCACCTATACATCTGCTCTCTGGCGATAATGATCGCGAAAAGCAGCGTCTGGCGCCTTTGTTTGGCCAGGAGCAGCGCCTGCACTTTCGCCAAAGTCCGCAAGACAAACTCCGCTTTGTGAAAAACCTGCAGCAGCAAGGCTACAAGGTACTCATGCTCGGCGACGGCCTCAATGACGCGGGTGCCCTTCAGCAAAGTGACATCGGCATTGTGCTGGCCGAAGATACCAACAACTTTACTCCCGCCTGCGATGCCATCCTTCACGCCGCGCGGTTTGAGCACCTGCCAGCTTTCATACGGATGGCTCAGCGCAGCACCCGCCTGGTGTACTACGCTTATGGCTTGGCCTTTGTGTATAACGCCATCGGCCTGAGCTTTGCTGTGCAGGGCGCCTTGGCGCCCGTGGTAGCAGCCATACTTATGCCAGCTAGTAGCATCACCATCGTGTTGTTCGGCATATTGTCGAGCAACTGGATGGCGCATCGCCTAGGGCTGAGGGGGAGGCAGGTGTAAAGACGCCCAGCCCAACTTTTCTATCCTGGCTGCCCAAGTTTCTTCTTTCTGATGCTCCTTGCTTGGCTGCGCAATGCCTCTCGCGTACTAAGCTTTTGTTAATGCACTTATACACTCCAATAGCCTTAAAATCAAAGTTGTAAAACAAAAGAGGGCTTTTTGTTAGCCCTGCCATATGTTCTTTTTGCACTTTTTAACGATTCTTGCCCGCCGGCTTAACGCTTCTTTAGCTTACGCGCAGTGGCGTCCGCCTTTAATTTTGTAGTCGCAGATCAGAGGGGAGAAGGTAGGCACACTCCTCTGGTTTGCACCCAAAAAATCAAAAGGTGGCTGCCAAGCCGGTAGGTACCCCCAGGCATACTGGCGGCAGCGCCACGTATATTTTGACTCGCCAGGTTTTGAGCACAACATCCGCAAATTATGCACAAAACTTGACTTGGCGTTGCTCAGTATAAAAAAGCGTACAGCAAAACTGACATCTGTAAAAAATCTTTCCTCTTGGTCTGGCGCTGAGGCTTCTCCTGTGTCTAGCGACCCTCTTGTACTACTCCTGAAAAACTGCTTGAAACTAGAGACTACGACAGCCTGCCGGGCTGATCAATTGGCTAGCTGGCGGGCAAGCGAAACAAGAGGCCTTGCTGTGTACGGGCGCTTGCTTTTTTACAACAAAAAACTTGCAGAAAATAAAATTTAACATATCTTTGCCCCCAGTAGGCTGTCCCGAGAGAAGCAAAGAGCAAAAAGACAGAAGTGAAAATTCAACTCAGTACACAGAAGGACAGGTGGTTATATCAAAATCCTCCTCTCTTGCATGTGTTCTTGAACTTGGCTTGGCTCAAACGCTAACCTCTTGAGGCAGGCTGCCATGAACATACCTTAAGCACTATGAACACTATTGAAGTCAATACGCCCTCTCGCGTGGCACAGTCTCTTGCGCTATTGGAGTCGCTGTCTAGTGCAAGGGGCTTCGCGTTGCTACAATTCCTGCTTGAACGGGAAGCACCCTCCTTTGTGGATCTCTCCATTCTCACTGGCTGGGACGCAGACGTGCTGAGCCATCAGCTAGAATTGTTTTGCCAAACACGCATAGTTCAGTGTCGGCAGCACAGCGACAGAGGGGAGTACTACGAAGTCAACCGACCTTATTGGCGCCAAGTAGCCCAAGTGGTGCGGGAATTGGCGGCCTTGTATCACTAGTTGGCCAAGGCTGACAAAATATCCAGCGTTTGCGAGAGCATTTCGTCGGTGAAGTCGAGGTGGGTTACCAAGCGCACGGTTTGCGGCCCAAAAGGTGCTCCCTTGACGCCCTTAGCTTCCAGTGCAGCCAGGAAGGAGGCAGCTGTATGGGGCGGTTTTACGTCAAAAATAAGTATGTTGGTATGCACAGGTCGGATGTGTTGCACCATGGGTAGATGCTCCAAGGCTTGCGCTAAGATTTTTGCTCGACGGTGATCGTCTTTGAGTCGGGGTATGTTGTGGTTAAGTGCGTAGATGCCGGCAGCCGCCAGGTATCCAGCCTGCCGCATACCGCCACCCATGACCTTGCGCACGCGGCGTGCCTGGCGTATAAACTCGGCAGAGCCGATGAGCAGAGAGCCAACCGGCGCACCTAGCCCTTTGGACAAGCACACTGAAATGCTGTCGAACAACTGCCCTACCTCTATAGGCGATTCGCCAGTTTCCACCAAGGCATTAAAGATGCGCGCACCATCCAGGTGCAAAGCTAGCCCCCGCTCTTGGCAAAGGCGATAAATGGGGCTTATTTCCTCGCAAGTATAGTAGCTGCCGCCGCCGCGGTTGCAGGTGTTTTCCAATACCACCAGTCGGCTCTGAGGCAGCCAGTCGTACAGGGGTTTGATAGCAGCTTGTACTTGCTCGGCGGTGATTTTGCCATACTGCCCTTGTATGAGTTGGATACCTATGCCTGAGTGAAAGGCATAACCGCCGGTTTCGTACTGATATATGTGCGAGCCTTCCTCGCAGATGACCTCGTCCAGGGGGCGAGTATGCACTTTCACAGCTATCTGGTTGGTCATAGTGCCAGAAGGACAAAACACGGCGGCTTCCTTGCCGAACATGGCGGCAGCTTTTTCCTCCAAGGCACGCACGGTGGGGTCTTCCCCAAATACGTCGTCGCCTACTTCGGCAGCCCCCATGGCGGCCAGCATAGCAGGAGTGGGCCTGGTGACGGTATCACTTATCAGGTTGATCATGATTGAGGAACAGAGCTTATCAAAAAAAACTTGCCAGGCAGGTGGAAATTCACCCAATAGAAAGCAGAAATCTTGCGCCAGCGGGTAAAGACGGGGAAGGGGTGGCTCGACCTCGTCGACTGCAAGGTCGTAGCCACCCCCTCACCAGGTGAAAAAAAACTGGCTTGCACTTAATGCACTACCACTAGTTGCTTGCCAATCAAGTACTTGCCATCGCTTAGGCTCAGGGTGTAGGTGCCGGCAGGTAGTTGCGAGACGTTGAGTTGCAGATTGTTCAGGGAGTCAAAGCGCTGTTGCATGACCTGGCGGCCCTGGTGGTCAAACACCAGAACTTGCAGATTTTGCCCCATGCGATCGGAGTCAATTAAGATGGTCACTTGGCTAGTGGCCGGGTTGGGTACGAGTTTGATGGCAGAGGGGTCAAGCAGGTCTTCGCGGGTGGAGGATACTGGTGAGAAAACGTATTCGCCACTAAGAGAGTTGAAAACCACGCTGTAAGTACCAGCTACGGGGCGTATGTTAGGTCCGTCCTGACGGCCTACGCCGCTGGGGAAGTCAATAGAGCCCCAGTTGACCGTCCAGGAGGTATCGGCGCGGAACTTGACGCCGCCATCGGTATCATCAGCGAAGTTGCGCAGGGTTACGCTGGCGAGTGTCCAGCGGTGAGGGTCTTCAGGGTCTTTGGCCATGAATAGGTCGCGTGCGCCGCCATCGCCGGGTTCGGGCCAGGAGTTGAAGGGGCCAGACTTGCCCACGAGGCTTACGGCACGGTATTCAAATACTTCCTCAAAGGAGTAAGCGCCAGTGGTGGAGTTGAAGGTAATGCGATATTCGCCACCTACCACCGGAATATTGGGGCCATCTTGAGTAGCTACACCGGTAGGGAAGGTACCGCCGCCCCAGTTGATAGCCCAGTCATTGTTAGCACGAAACTTAGCCTCACCGGTGTTGAGTACAATGCGCAAGCGCCAAATGGAGCGGTCATTGGCATCCTGGGTCATAGGGGTGTCAGTATCCCAGCCGCCGGGGGTGGCATCGCCAATAATACTAACGGTGTTGTAGTTGCCAATAACGAGGAAGCTGTAAGCCAAGTTGCTGGTATTGAAGGTGACCAGGTAGTCGCCAGAATCAGGAATCATAATGTTGGGGCCATTGAGTTCGCCTACGCCGGAGGGAAAAGCATTGCCGCCCCAGTTGATGGCCCAGCTATTATTGGCGCGAAACTTCACTTCGCCGACGCTGAGCGTCACATTACCACGCCACACGTTAGGATCGTTGGCATCGCGGTTCAGGGGAGTGTCTTCTCCCCAGCCGCCAGCAGTAGCGCTGCCGATGAGGCTGATGGAGGTAAAGTCCACTTGTTCTACGAAGTTGTAAGCACCAGTAGACTTGTTGAAGGTAATATTGTACTTGCCGGCAGCCGCTACCGGGATATTAGGGCCATTCTGCACACCAATGCCAGAGGGGAAGCTATCAGCGCCCCAGTTTACATCCCAACTGCCGTTAGCGCGGAATTTGCACTCGGCCTGAGTGAGGTTAAGGGTTAGATAGTAGCTATTGGTATCGGTTTGATCTTGGAACATAAATACTTCACGGCTCCAGCCGAAGGGTGTGGCACTGCCGATGATGCCAATATCAGAGGAGGTCAGGTCGAAGAAGTACTCCCCTGTAGCCGAGTTGAACGTGATGTTGTATGATCCCCCTATGATGGTAATGTTGGGGCCGTTTTGCACGCCTGTGCCAAAGGGGAATCCGGTAGCGCCCCAGTTGATGTCCCAATTGCCATTGGCGCGAAACTTAGCCTCACCATTGCTTAGCGTAATGCTAAGGGTCCATTTGTTAGGGTCTTGTGCGTCCTGTACCATAGGGGTGTCGCTGCTCCAGCCGCCAGCGGTAGCCGTGCCGATGATACCCACTGAGTTGATTTGGCCGAAGGCAGCCAAGGTACAACCCAAGAAAAGTAAAGTAGATAGAACTTTTAACATGATATTCGTCATTTAGTGGAGTAATTAAATATTGTACATTTGACGCAAAGCTAAGCAAATCTTATTTAGATTTGTGTACTTAAAGTGACAAAATCGAAATTTAAAATTGTCTTTTTATGAATGTCAATAACTTACATTCACGGTTAATATATTGGCCAGTTGTACTGATTTTGCTTTTGCCTTCGGGGCTATGGGCGCAGCGCACCATTACTGGCTTAGTAAAGGACAAAGCCTCCGGCGAGCCGCTTATCGGGGCTTCGGTAGTGGACCGCGACAATACCTCGCGCGGCACAATTACTGAGTTTGACGGGACCTTTGAACTGAAAGTGCCCGAAACTACCGTAGCCTTGCGCATTAGCTACACTGGCTACACTTCGGTGGATGTCTCTATCGTGGGCACAGACAAGGTGGAAGTAGCCCTTGAGGCTGGCAAGGTGCTTACCGAAGTGGTGGTCATTGGGTATGGGACGGTGCGCCGTGAAGACGTGACTGGCTCGCTTCAAACTGTTAGCACCCGCGACTTCAACCGAGGTGCCATCACCAGCCCACAGGAACTCCTGGCTGGCAAAGTACCCGGTGTGGCTATTACTACTGGCGGTGGCCCTGACGATGGCGCCCAAATTCGCATCCGAGGCGAATCTTCGCTGGGCGCTTCCAACGACCCGCTCATTGTTGTAGATGGCATCCCGCTGGATGGCGGTGGCGTGGCCGGCAATCGCAACCCTCTCAATGTCATCAACCCTAATGACGTAGAATCCATAACCGTGCTGAAAGATGCCTCGGCTACAGCCATATACGGCAGCCGGGCGGCGGGCGGCGTCATCATTATTACTACCAAAAAAGGCGCAGCAGGATCGGCGCTTAAGGTCAACTACAATGGCAACGTATCCTGGGGCAATACCTCCAATCGTGTGGACGTACTCAATGCCAATGAGTTTCGCGAAATCCTGGCGCAGAAATTTCCTGATCAGGTCGGCCTCATGGGTAATGCTAATACGGACTGGCAGTCAGAGATCTATCGCACCGCCTTTGCTACCGACCATAGCCTCAGCCTTTCGGGTGCGTACAAGGTGCTGCCGTATCGCGTCTCATTGGGTTACACCACTAAAGACGGCTTGCTCAAAAACGACAATTTCAGCCGCTATACGGCGGGTATCAACCTTTCGCCAGGTTTTTTGAAAAATACTTTACAGGTAAACGTTGGCTTTAAAGGCATGCTTACCAAAAATATTTTTGCCGAGCGCGGTGCCATTGGAGCTGCACTAAGCTTTGACCCCACCCAGCCTGTGTTTGACCCCAATAGCCAGTACTCCGGCTACCGGGTGTGGACGCTGCCCAATGGCAACCCCAACGGCTTGGCGCCGGCTAATCCTGTTTCGCTGCTAGACCCTAACCTACGCGACGACCGCTCTACCGTGCAACGCTACATTCTCAATGCTTCATTGGACTATCGCCTGCCTTTCTTGCCCAACTTGCGCACTCACCTCAACCTTGGCTATGACTACTCGCTTGGCGAGGGCACGCTCAAGATCCCTGGGGGCAATGTAGTGGCTTTTTCCTTCGACCCTATCAATGGCGGTGGCCGCGATAACTCCTACAGCCAAAAGCGCACTAATGAGGTGCTGGAGTTTTACCTTAACTACAAGACCAATCTCGGCAGCAAGCACAGCCTCGACGTCATGGGCGGCTACTCCTGGCAGCACTTCTACAACGAAAACTCCTTCCGCAATGCCAACGCTGCCAATACGCCCTCCGAAGTGGTAGAGCGCAAGAACATTGCCAATGAGCTGTACCTCATCTCGTTGTTTTCCCGCGCCAACTACAGCTTCAACAACCGCTACCTGCTTACCCTCACCCTGCGCGGCGACGCCACCTCGCGCTTCGCGCCGGAGAACCGCTGGGGGCTGTTTCCTGCAGTGGCCGCTGCCATCAAAATCATTGACAACAACAACAACACCTTCAACAACTTAAAACTACGCGCCGGATGGGGCATTACCGGTCAGCAAGACATCGGCAGCCCCTACGTGTATCAAGCCCGCTATCAAGTTGGCCTGGACAACGCCCGCTATCAGTTTGGTGACAACTTTATCAATACCTTCCGCCCCAACGGCTACGACCGCAACATCAAGTGGGAAGAAACCGCTACCTCCAACATCGGCTTTGATTTTTCCATTGTCAAAAACAGGCTCTCCGGCTCGCTCGACCTCTACGAACGCCGCACCAAGGATTTGCTCAACTTCATCCCTGTGCCCGCTGGTACCAACTTGACTAATTTTATTGAAACCAACATCGGGAGTATGGTAAACCGCGGGGTAGAACTGGCGCTGACTACTTCACCCATTGCCTCTTCCAAAGTGCGCTGGGATCTGAGTACTAATGTAGCCTACAACTACAACGAGATCACCAAGCTAACTGCCACTGCCGACTCCACCTACAAAGGCGTGCTCACCGGGGGCATAGCTGGTGGCGTGGGCAGCAATATCCAGATTCACAGCGTAGGCTATGCGCCCCGCTCGTTCTATGTCTTCATGCAATTGTACGACGAAAACGGCAAATTGCTGGAGCGCCAGTACGCTGACCTCAATGGCGATGGTGTAGTTAACGACGACGACAAGTACCGCTACAAGAAGCCTGCACCGGACTACCTCGTCGGCATCACCAGCAACTTGAGCATTGGCAAGTTGGATTTCTCCTTTGCAGGGCGAGCCAATATCGGCAGCTATGTGTACAATAACGTTGCTACAGACATGGGCTACTACCAAAGGCTCTTCCACCCCACGCTTTATCTCCAGAACATACACCGCTCGGCTGTGATAAACAACATCAACAACCAGGCGGGAGCCACCTTCAGTGATCACTTCGTGACCGACGCCTCCTTCTTCCGCATTGACCACTTCACGCTCGGCTACAGCTTTGACAAGCTCGTGGGCGATTATCTGCGCGTGTATACCACTGTACAGAATCCGTTTGTCATTACCCGATACCAAGGGCTGGATCCCGAAATTAGCAATGGGATTGATAATAATATCTACCCACGCCCGCGAACCTTCCTCTTTGGCTTGAATGTTACTTTCTAAGTGTGCAAAAAGATTCCCTGCCATGAAAAATATAAAATCACTTCCTCTCCTCATCCTACTGACGTTTGCGGCAGTGGGTTGCTTCAAAGACCTGGATACCGCACCCCTTGACCCACTGGAAGTTACCTCCGGTACGGTGTATAACGACCCTGCGGCCTACAAAAAAGTACTGGCCAAACTATACGCTGGCCTGGCAGTAACTGGCCAGGAAGGCCCCTCCGGCCAAGCCGACATCTCCGGTATTGACGAAGGCTTTGGCCAGTACCTACGAGGCTACTGGTACCACCAGGAGCTGACCACCGACGAAGCTATCATTGGCTGGAACGACCAGACCATCCACGATTTTCACAACCAAAGCTGGACAGCTGGCGATGGATTCATCTTTGCTTTTTACAGTCGCATTTTTTATCAAATATCCCTGTGTAACGAATTTCTGCGCGAGACTACCGACGCCAAACTCAACAGCCGGGGGGTGAGCGGTACGCTGCGCAACGAAATTGCCAGCTATCGCGCAGAGGCGCGTTTCCTGCGAGCGCTTAGCTACTGGCACGCGCTTGACCTGTTTCGCAACGTACCTTTTGTAACTGAACAGGACGCTGTGGGTGCTTTCTTCCCCCGGCAGATCAACGCCAATGACCTGTTCAAATACATTGAGGAAGAACTGCTGGCCATTGAGCCTCAGATTGCAGCACCCCGAACCAACGAGTACGCCCGTGCTGATCGCGCTGCCGTATGGATGCTACTGGCCAAGCTCTACCTCAACGCCCAGGTTTATACTGGTCAGGCGCGTTTTGCCGACTGCCTCAACTACGCCGAGCGCGTGATCAATGCAGGCTACACGCTAGAGCCAGAGTACCAGCATCTATTCCTGGCCGATAACCACCGCTCGCGCGAGATCATCTTCCCCGTAGCTTTTGACGGCATCAACACCCGCACTTGGGGGGGCATGACTTTTATCATCAATGCAGCTATTGGGGGCAATATCAACCCCGCCGAACTGGGTATGGGCGGCGGCTGGGGGGGGACTCGCGCCGTGAGGGAGTTTGTCCTCAAATTCCCCGAGAGCGAGGGAGGCCTAGTAGCATCACCCAACCCCGGTCAGACGGCCACCTACCCCAAGTTGTATGTGCCTGGCTCGCATCAGGGCAACAACCCTACCGAGACAGCCAACTCGCTGTCATCACCTCTGCGCAACAACATCTTCGAGGGCTACAAATTCTTCCCCGACCCCAACACCACCATCCGCTTCACCCGTATCCCCTCTTCTACAGCTCCTATCTATGGCGATAACGACGCCGACGGCCGTCTTGAACTCAATGGTGCTCCCGTGGTAGTGCCTACGGCTGGCCTGCACTACATCCGTGTGAACTGGAACCAACTCACCTACGAAATTGTGCGCCGCGACTGGTTCGTGACGGGGCCTGGCGTATCCGGTGGCCAGCCCGTGCCTATGACCTGGGATGCCAATGCCCGAGCCATGCGCGCTAACTTAGATATGACCGCCGAGGGGTTTCGCTTTCAAAGCTCTGACCCCAATGTGAACCTCGGCGATAATGCTGGCGACGGCATCTTGACTCAGGATGGTGCCAACATCATGCGCATCCCAGCCAGCGGCACGTATCAGATCCTGCTCTTCCTCAACCAGCCTGATTATACCTACCAGATTAACTCTACTTCCTTCGACCGCCGTGGCATCTTCCACCGCTCCGGCCAAACACTGGATATTGACGACATCACCCGCTTCACCCAAGGCATTGCCGTGAAGAAGTTCAAAAACATAACTTCTACTGGCCAGCGGGGATCCAACGCTACCTTCCCTGACACGGACTTCCCAATGTTCCGCTTGGCTGATGCCTACCTCATGGCAGCTGAGGCCATCCTGCGCGGCGGCGGCAACCAAAATAAGGCACTAGAATATGTAAATGCCGTGCGCAACCGAGCCTTTAAAGGCACTGCAGGTCACATTACGCCTGCTCAACTCACGCTCGACTTCATCCTGGATGAGCGTGCACGTGAACTCTACTGGGAATGCCACCGCCGTACAGACCTCATCCGTTTCAACAAGTTCAGCCAGTCTGATTACCTATGGCAGTGGAAAGGTGGTGTCAAAGAAGGCCGCTCGGTGGATACTTATCGCAACGTCTTTCCCATACCTAGCGCAGACCTCAACGCTAACCCGAATTTGAAACAAAATACTGGGTACTGAATAGAACTTTTGCCCTGCCAAGGGGTGGCTGCGATGCTGTGGCCACCTTTTGGCTAAGATCCCCAGGGATAACTCATTTATCTTCGACTCGCCAAGTTTTGTGCACAACATCTGTAAATCCTGCACAAAACTTGGCGTTGCCCAGTATATAAGTTTTGCCAACAAGCTGATGTGTCGCTTCCCTATGTCATCCTTCTGCCAGCGTGCGCGAAATATCAGTCATTCCTGCTCGGATGGCAGGAATCAGCGCCGCTATTGTTCCAATAGCCAGTACTGCGGCGATCAAGCTCCATTCCTGAGGTAAGAAGGTCAGACCGGTGAAGGTATAGCGATAAGTGTCTTGCATGGCGACAGCCAGCCACTCCATGCCCAGGTGCCCCAGGATCAGCCCCAGCGTCAGGCCGGCCAGCGCCAGCATTAGCCCTTCGAGCAAAATGAGTGCCACCAGGCGCAACCGCGAAGCACCCATCACGCGCATGAGCGCCAGTTCGTAGCGTCGTTCGTCTAGCGAATTGAACAAAGAGATGAAAATACTCAGCCCGGATACGGCAATGATGACAAGCGCCAAAATGCGCAAGGCATCGGCGCCCAGCCCCATGAGGCTTTGCAGTCGGGTGATTTCAATGGCAGGCGTGGCGGCTTGCATGTTGGTGTTCTCATTGATGCTGCGCTGCATGTTCAGCGTCTGGGCGTTGCGGCCTTTGAACAGTATCAGGATAGAGGTGATGGCCTTATCGGTTTGCTCGTGCAAAGGCAGGGCCGACATTGGCACAGTGCCCTGCTTTTCTGCTTCGTGGTCGTGATGCGCGTGGTCATGTTCGGCGTCATGGTCGGCGTCATGGTCGGCGTCATGGTCAGCGTCATGGTCAGCATCATGGTCGGCGTCATGGTCGGCGTGGCTGTCGTGTATGGCCCATATACTTTCGGTAGGCGTCACGAGCAATTGATCAATAACAGTACCAGTAGGTTGGAGTATACCGACCACGCGAAAGGCTTGCGCATCTTCATGCACGAGATTGTCGTCCATAACAAAGCCGTGCGAACTTTGAAAAGTATCGTCAACTTTCAGGCCTAGTTTTTGTGCTACGATGGCACCGGCTACTACCTCGAAAGGTTTTTCCCAGGAGCGGCCTTGCTGGAGGGTAGCTTTATAGAGTTCAATAAACTGCGGCGTAGTGCCCACTATGCGATACCCGCGGTAGCTGTCGCCCAACGATAAGGGAATAGCCGTTTGAATATAGGGGTGTTTAGGGTTGAGAAAGGCTTTGGCTTCTGCAATAGAAATGTTGCCAGTGGGGGCATCCACGTGGTACATGCTGCTGAGGATGAGTTGTAGAGGGCTGCCCTTAGCACCGATGATGAGATCAATGCCGGCCAGGTTTTTCTCAAATTTTTGCTGGAGTTGGTGGTCAATGAGCAGCAGCAGTACAATCAGGCCGGAGCCCAAGGCTAAAAGCACTAAATTGAGCAGTAGTGTTAGCGGCTTGTAGCGCAGATTCTTCCAACTAAGCAGTAGCAGGTTCATGCTTGAGTAGATTGCAAAAAGATGCGATGGTGAAATCGGTCTTTGAGGCGCCCATCGTGCGTTACGATGAGCAAGGTAGCGCCCACCTGGCCAGCTTCGCGTTCCAGCAAGGCGAGGACTTCCTCGCAGTTGTGATCGTCTAAGGCAGAGGTAGGTTCATCGGCTAACACCAGCTTGGGGCGGTTGATGATGGCGCGTGCAATGGCCAGGCGTTGTTGTTCGCCCTGACTCAGGCGATTTGGGCGGACATTGCTTTTGTGACCGATGTGGAGGTGGGCTAGTAGTTCATGAGCACGGCGTCGCTCCGGTCGGAAGCCTGCCAGTTGATGGGCCAGCAGCAGGTTTTCCTCTACAGTGAGCGACTGCACGAAATGTGGCTGCTGAAAGATGATGCCAATGTGTTGTCCGCGGAAGTGATCCAGCTCTGAAGCGGACAGGTTGTTCAGGCGGGTGCTGGCTACCTCTACAAATCCTCCGTGCGGCGACAACAGCCCCCCCAACAAGTGCAGTAGCGTGGTTTTGCCGCTGCCCGACTGCCCGAGCAAGAGCCAGTGCTCTCCTGCTGCGCAGTGCATGTCAGGAAACTGCAGTATATGCCTGGCATCGTAAGAGTAAGTTAAGTCCTGGGTGCGCACCATAGCTACAAACTTCTATAAAAATCTCTACGTATGCAAAAACACAAGCGAAAAAGCCTTCGTTTTTTAGGAGCATAAGGTGCTTTGCCGTAAGTTTGTTCACAAATTGCCTCATCTAATGAAAAAACCACTTATCCTGGTCACCAACGACGACGGCATTACCGCTCCCGGCATACGCGCCTTAGTGGAAGCCGCTCAATTGATGGGTGATGTGCTCATTGTCGCCCCTGATAGCCCGCAGTCTGGTATGGGGCACGCTATCACCATCAATGCGCCCATCCGGCTGCACCCCAGCCGCGCCTTTGAAGGGCTAAATGCCTATGAATGCTCTGGCACACCAGTGGACTGCGTCAAGCTGGCCGTCAAGGTGCTGCTTAAAGGTCGCCAACCCGACCTCTGTGTATCGGGTATCAACCACGGCTCCAACGCTTCCATAAACATCATCTACTCCGGTACGCTCTCGGCAGCCATGGAAGCCTCGCTAGAGGGCATTCCCTCCATTGGCTTTTCGTTGCTGGACTATGCTTATGATGCTGACTTCGAACCAGCTAAATATTTTGCGCTGCAAATCATGCAGTATGTCCTTAAGCAGAGCATGCCGTACGGCAATTTGCTCAACGTCAACATTCCCAGGCGGCCGCTCGAAGCTATTCAGGGTATTAAGTTATGCCGCCAGGCCGATGCGCGCTGGGTAGAAGAGTTTGTAGAAGCTGAAGACCCACGTGGACAAAAATACTACTGGCTCACTGGCCGATTTGAAAACAACGACCTTGCCCCCGATACCGACCTTTGGGCACTGGAGCAGGGCTATGTGTCGGTAGTGCCTTCCATGCACGACCTGACCAACTACAAGGCACTGGAAATGATGCGCGGGCTGGAGTACATGCAATCTTCACCTCAAATCGCTGCCGTATGATGCCGCAAAAGAACGCTCTTTGGGTAGGCTTGCTTTTGGGGCTGGCATTGCCTGTGGTGGCTTACGCTGTGCTACTGATGTTGTTTGAGCAGTTGGATGCTGTTGGCATACTCAGCCGCCCCAGTGCTACGCCTCGCTTTCGGGAGCGCACTTTGTCTATTGTAGCCATTGCGCTCAATGTGTTCGTGCTCAACTACTACAGCAAACAGCGCCTCTTCCTTCAGACGGTGCGGGGCATCGTCATTGCCACTTTCATCGGTATAGCTGTGTGGGCAGTGGCATTCTGGAAATACATCTTTTGAGCTGAGACATGCGCTACTACATCATAGCCGGCGAAGCCTCAGGCGACTTGCACGGCGGCAGCCTCGTACATGCGCTCCTGCGGGAAGACCCCGCCGCTCAGGTACGTGCTTGGGGTGGCGATCTCATGGCGGCTGCCGGAGCGGAAGTGGTTAAGCACTACCGCGAACTAGCCTTTATGGGCTTTGGGGAGGTAGTCAAAAACTTGCCCGCCATCCTGGCCAACTTTCGCCTGGCCAAAGCTGACATTCTCGCTTGGCAGCCCGATGCGCTCATCCTGATAGACTACCCGGGGTTCAACCTGCGTATGGCCAAATGGGCTAAAAGAAAGGGCCTGCGTGTATTTTACTACATCTCTCCCCAACTTTGGGCATGGCACAGCAGTCGTGTGTACGGCATCAAGGCCTGCGTGGAGCGCATGTACGTTATTTTGCCATTTGAGCCTGAGTTTTACCAGCGCTACGGTTACGAGGTAGAGTTTGTGGGGCATCCTTTGCTCGATGTGGTGGAGGGCTTTAAGCCACCAGCAACTTTTCGGCAAATGCATGGCTTAGATGAAAGCCCTATCATAGCCTTGCTACCCGGTAGCCGCCGCCAGGAAATTGGCCGCATGTTGGAAGTAATGCTGCGAGTAGTACCCCGATTCCCCGCATACCAGTTTGTAATAGGTGCTGCACCAGCCATTCCAGAAGCGTTCTACCAGGATATCCTGCAGCATAGTGGACTGTCAGACATTTGCCTTGTGCAAGGACAAACCTACGCCCTGCTTAGTCAAGCGCAAGCCGCCCTGGTGACTTCCGGCACTGCAACACTAGAGACTGCCTTGTTCAACGTGCCTCAAGTAGTGTGCTATCGTGGTAGTGCGCTCTCATTCTGGATTGCCCGTCAGTTGGTTAACGTACCATATATTTCTTTGGTCAATCTCATTGCCAATCAACCGGTGGTTAAGGAATTGATACAACATGAACTTACGCCTGAACGGCTCGGCCACGAGTTGGCACTGCTACTAGACGATGCGCACGCGGCGCGCATCCAGCGGGGCTATAGCCTGTTGCGCGAACGCCTAGCACCTGCCGGTGCTGCTCAACGCGTGGCGAACCGAATGGTAGAGCGGTTGTTAGGAGCGGAGCATGAGCCATAGGCACTGCTAGCTGCCCAGATGCCAGATTCTCGCAAAAGTTGTACTGCGGCCGTATTGTTCACCATGCTCTATACCAACCCAACTACCGTACCAGTGTCACATCTCCCTTTTGCTCCAGCAGCATGAGCCTGCCACAGTGCAGTACCGTAGCCCGCAGATGCCATACAAACACAGCAGGGTCCATAGCTCGTTCTCGAAATACGCCATTCCAGCCCTCATTGGGGTTTTGTGTACGAAACATGAGATTGCCCCAGCGATCAAACACCATCAGTTCAAAAGCTGGTACAGCCACTTCTGTAGAAATATAGGCCTTGAACAAGTCGTTGATGCCATCTTCGTTGGGACTGAATGCGTTAGGTATGAAAATGGGCGTCACGTCGGGGCGGCCTGCGTAACGTATCGCTACGGTTTGTGTTAGAGTGTCGCAACTGTTAGATACTTGCACAGTGTAGTGGCCCGGCTCCCGTATGCTTCTCCAGGGCGTAGTAGCCCTATTGTCCCAGCGATAGCGCACTTGGCCATCGTCACCGGAGAGCAATTGGATTTCTACTACTGCTGAGTCAGCGCCGCAGGGTAATTCTGCATTCAAAAAGGTAATTTGTAGTGGTGGCTGGGTGGGCAACACTATACTGTGCTGCGCTGTGCAGCCGTTGGCATCGGTAATGACCAGGGAATAGTTGCCTGCGGGCAGATTGAAAAATGTACCAGTGGCGCTAGATGCTGTGCCGTTCAGGCTGTACTGAAACGGCTCTTGTCCTATAGCTGTGAATGTAATCCGCCCGCTGGGACGGTTTGCACAAGAGGCTTCTACCACGGGTGGCTGTATCTGTATCTCGGGCAGGGCATTCACAGTGACGGTCACGATGGAGTCGCAGCCCGAGCTGTTGGTCAGCGCGAAGTTGGTGGTGCTGCCTGGCGTCAAAGCCACGCCTTGGTACATGACTGTACTGCCTGGGCAGGCGTTCAGCGTCAGCGTTGAAGTGCTGGTGGGCAGGGCATTCACGGTGACGGTCACGATGGAGTCGCAGCCCGAGCTGTTGGTCAGCGCGAAGTTGGTGGTGCTGCCTGGCGTTAAAGCCACACCTTGGTACATGACTGTACTGCCTGGGCAGGCGTTCAGCGTCAAAGTGGCTGTTGTTTGCACGCAGCGCAGCCGCCAGTTGATTATCACTTCATCGTCGCAGCCAACCAGGGCGGTATCTATCTGTGTCCAATCAGCGCGAAGGCTGGAAGGTAGGGCAGTCGTGTCCAGCAGTAGGCGATACGATTGCGAAAGAATGTTGATAAAGCCGTATTGCCCGCTGCTTTGAGAGCGGACAGTGTCCACAGGGGTATTGTTGGACAAAAGAATGAGTGGTACGTTGGTCATGAGGGAGTCAGCGGCGTCGAGGGCACCATTGTTATTGCGGTCCCAATACACTGTACCGCGAAAGCGCCCGTAGCCATCGTAGAGACTGAGGTTCAGTGGGTCGGAGTCCAGGGTACAGCCCTGCGAGGTGGTTATGCGTAGGTAGTAGGCGCCGCTTTGTGTAGCAACTAACTGAGGCGCGGAAGATGACGGCGCGCCCAGGGGGGCATTTTGGAAAAACCACTGGTAAGACACCGATTCTGGCACTTGCGGGAAACATAGCGTATCAGGATTGCAACGGCTATGGCAACCAGAAGGTATCAGGCTGATCTTTGGGCCAGGCAGTACCGTTTGTGGCTGGCTCATACTGGTGCATCCCCACTCGTTGACTGCTACGGCGCGATACTGCCCTGCCTGCGAAGTAGTGAAGGATATACCTTGTACCCCTGAAGACCATGAGTAGCTCACCCCAGGCTGTGGATTAGCCACCATAAAGGTTGCTGGCGTACCTTCACATACATTGCCTGGGGGAGAGGCATTGAGCAGCGGCACATCGGGTAAGGGACGAACAGATATGCGAAATGGCCCCAGGCGGTTGACGCAGTCTGTGGTTGTTTCTGTTACGGAGAGGAATATATCGTGTACCCCCACTGGCAGGCGATTGCCCCGAGCTTCAGAAAACTCAATGCGCACAGCGCTGCTGCCTGTGCTCCAGCGAAGGATTTGCCCAGGGCGGCTCAATGCTTCCAAAAAGACATCCTGCCCTGCACACACGCAGATGGAATCGTATTGATAACCTACAGGAAAGCCAGCTTCACTCAATAATACGCTTCGGATGACATTGGCCGGCGCCGGAATGACCTGCACAGCCGCTATTGCTGGCTCGTAGGTACAGCCATCGGCATTGGTCACAGTTACACTGTACAGCCCTTCCTGTTTTGCCCATATCGAAATCGTCGTATCGCCGGTACTCCAAAGCCAGCGCAGGCCTCCAGCAGGAGCGGTGAGCAAGGTACTATCGCCCTCACAAATGGGCGATGCAAAACCAATGGATCCGCTGAGTGTGTTAGAGCGCACGTCCACATCTCGGCTGAAAACCGTGCGGCAGCCGTAGGCGTTTCGGCCTTCAAGGCTTGCGGTATAGACACCCGGCGCCGTGTAGCGATGATAAGTCTGCGCTGGGCTGGAGGAGTCGGCTGTACCGGAGGCTGGGTCGCCAAAGTTCCAGTTCAAACGGCTGACCTCCGATCCTGCTATGGCGGTAAACAAGATGGCAGAGGCGGCACAAGTGCCGTTGGGCAGGTCAAAAGATAAGGCTGGTCCATCAAATACTTCCACCTGGCGGCTTACCGAGGCCACGCAGCCATTGGCGGCAGTAGTCGTTAGGGTAACGGTATAAATACCTGGCGTACTGTACACATGCGCTGGATTGGCTAAGGTATCCGTATTGTGGACGTTAGAGGCCGGGTCGCCAAAGTCCCAGTGCCAGGAAGCCAAGCGCTCGCCTGGGATAAAGGTGGTAGCGTCTTTGAAATACACCGTATCACCAGCGCAACTTGGCACAAACTCGAAAGACGGTGCTACTGGCACGGTGTCCACCCTAAAGGCATAGCACAAACCCACGCCGGCTACCAACCCTCTCAATGCCACCCGGAAAAAACCCGCCCGGCTGAACGTATGCACGGGGTTGTCAAGGGTGGAGAAGTTGTCGGGCCCGGAGGTGGGGTCGCCAAAATTCCAAAGTAGAGAACCAGGTATAAAAGACGGGGAGGTGTGCACAAATTGTGAGACATGACAGTCCGGCGTGGGTAAAATATCGAAGCTAACGGCGCTGTTGGGTGGGCAAAGGGCAGGATTGCCTCCGCCGCCGCCAGGGAAACCTCCGCCGGGGAAACCTCCGCCGCCTCCAGAGGCGCAGTAAAAGAAAAGCGCAAGTGTATCGGAAAACGCCCGGCAGCCGTTGGTACTGATAGCTTCCACTTGGTACGTACCCAATTCAGCCGTGCTGTAGGTTGGTTGCGTGGCGCCGGGAATGAGCGTACCATCCCGATACCAACGATAACTGAAGCCAGCCTCTGACATGGTGGCAAAGAGTTGGCTAGGTGGGTCGCCAGGGCATATACCAGTATTGTCGGGCGTAGAAAGCGTGACCTGCGGCAGTTCAATAGCTTCTATTCGGAAAGAAGTGCTAGCCTTGCAGCCATTGGCAGTAGTTACTTCCAGGCTGTAAAATCCAGCAGGCAGGCGAGGCATCGGAGCTGTGGACATGACGTAGCCCTGAGGGTTTTTCCACTGATAGCTGTCAAATGGTACAATAGTTTGTACTGTGGCGGAGTCGCCGCTGCACAACTGCCCCGGATGAAGGACTTCTGGCATGGGCGGTGGCTGTACATTGACGGTCATGCTAGTACTTTGCCCACATGCGCTCACGCTTAGCGTGGCCACGCCAGCACTGTGCCAAAGAATTTGCACGGCGGTGCTATCGTTTCGCAAAATAGCGCCAGCGCTGGCCGGCGAGATGCTCCATTGATAGCTAAAACCGTCAAGTACTGGCGCAGTGTAAAGGGCTGTTTGGCCTGCGCATACTTCCGATGCGCCAGAGATGGACAGCCCTGACAAAGGCGTGGGTACGATAGAGATGGGTGGAGAAGCACAGCCCTGTGGGCTGACCTGAGCCGCGCTGAGGCTGTAGGGGCCAATGGCACTCCAGGTCAGGTTGATGGATTGGCTGCCCGTAGCAGGGCTACCATTGTGGCCGCCGGCCCTCCATTGTATGGAATGCCCAAGTAGCATTCCATGTGCTTGGTAGTTGAACACCCGACCCGGACATACTACCAGGGGCCCGGCAATGCCGCTCAGCGGCTGAGGCAGTGCCAGTACTTGTACTGGTACTTCATACGCTACAGTGCAATAATCGGCAGGAATGGTTGGGCGCGCTACAAGCCGGAATCGGCCCACGCCAAAGTCCCAGGGCACGGAAGGTGTAGCCGTGGGTGCGGGCGAGGTCCACACTGGTGCACCGTTGAGCGTAAGTACCTCCCAATGGCAAAGTACAGGCTGGCCAGTGTCATTACGACGTGCTGTGTAGCTTTGGGCGGTGTTCAGGCAAGTTTCCGGCGGGCCAAAAGCCAGCCACTCCGGGCGGATATACACCGCCAAGGTATCCCTGCCGCTGCAATCCAGGTAGCAATTATCAAACTGCACAGCTACCCATTGCGGCTGGTTGTTCAGCAGGTTAGACCACTGCACCACAACCTCTGCTGTACCTTGCCCTTCGACAATGCTGCCCAAGGCCGATACCGCCCATGTAAACTGCGTACCTTCATAGGGCGTGACGCGATAGCGAGTGGTAGCACCGCGACATACCTGTTGCGGCCCTTGTATGCGGGCAGCATCGCTCAGGATGGGAATGCGCATGACATTAGGCGAAGCACAGTACTGACTGCCGCCGCAGTCTTCCACCTGGAGTTCAACGATGCCCTCCGGCCCGGTGTGCCAGTCTATGGTGATGAAATTGTCGCCCATGCCACCCCCTGCTACCACTGTGCCGTGGCTGCTCACCGACCACAGGAAGCGAATACAGGCAGCATCAGTGGTGTAGGTTGCAGTAGTGCCCTCGCACACAGTACCTTTGCAAGTGATTTGTGGAGCTGGCGTAGGGGCTACCACTACTGTGAGCCAAGTCGTATCGGCGCACCCGCAGGCGTTTTCGGCTATCAAGCCTAGGCGATACGCGCCAGGTGCCGGATAGGCATATGAAAAGACTTGCGTACTGCGCGTACTGCCGTCGCCCAGGAGCCAGTACACCCGTGCCGCGCCGATAGAGGTATTTTGAAAATCTATGGCTTGCCCTTGGCACACTTGCAAGGTATCGTTGGCAGACGCCGGTAAGCTGGTAAAACTGGCCTGCGGCAGTGCCAGTATGTCCACGCACAATTGTGCTGTGGAATTGCTCACGGCCACCGTTACACTGCCCTGACCCGCCAACCCCCACACTACAGTGACCTTTGTGCCCAGCGTATCTACCCTGAAGCTAGAGGCTCCTCGGATAGTCCACACCGGGATCACTGTGCTGTTGAGCGCACCTTGGATGACATACTCCACTACCGCTCCTTCGCATACTTGCTCACAACAGCCCGACCCACCAGTGTTGCTACCGGACGCCGCGCCAGTGATGCGCACCTGACCAGGACGGCCTTCAAACGGAAGCTCCTGGTTGTCGAAGCCGCCGAGTATGGCAATGGGCGTAGGCAAATGGCTGAAGGATACCTCCGTGCTGCACGCGCCAGGCAGTGCCTGAAAACACATCCTGAATAATACCGAGCCGTCGGGCAAGGTAAAGCCCAGCGAATCTGCCAAGAACCAACTTAGAGTGATGACGCCTGGCTGGGTCATGCCGGCACCACCTGGCACAGGCAATCCAAAATTATTGGCTGCCGACATACCCGGCACTGCAAACTGCCCCACTGATGCAAATTGCAGGCGCGCGGGGTCGTAGCGGATGCTCAGCTGCATGGCCGTGATACGCAGAAATTCGTGCACCCGCACCTCCAGGCATACTTGCCCGTAGGGTGCGCTCGTGCCGTTGCTAATGGTTAGCGTAAAGCCTTCAGGCGGGGATAGCAAGCTGGTGTCGGGCAGTGCATTGGCAGGGCAAATGGCCGCAGCATTGGATACAATGGACAAAGGATTGTTTATAGTGCAAATTTCCGGCACAATAACCTGGTGGGGCGGCAGTTGCCAGCTTTGCCCATTGACAGATACCACTACGGCGGTGATGCTGTAACTCCCCGCCGACGAGAAACAATACTGCGCGCTGTGAGGCGCTGTCTGAGAACTGACGCCGTTCGACCACGTCACTGAGGCTATACCTGCGCCGCCCGGCGTATTGGAAACAACAGTGAACGTACCGCACTCGTTGACGCACACGCTATTGGGCCCTGAGATGGAAAATGGCGCGTTAGTCTGAGCAGAAACCAACATGGTAGCGAGGCTGAGCAGCCATGTGGCAAGCGGGCCGGCAAGTTTTTGGGAGTACATATTTAGGGAGTTATCTGCCTGTTAGATACCCAAACCGCCCCCTCGCGCTGCTTACCCCGCAGGTGAAGTTTTTTTGACAATTGCTTCTGCCAGCTCAAACGTTTTGTTCGCCTGTGCGTTTTCTTTGCATTGTTGTATAGAACATACCCAACATGACGCTACAAGCCGAAGCGCTTATCCCTACTCAATGGGGAAGCCTCAGAATGGCCGCTTTCTCCGACCAACCCAACGACTGGATGCCCCATATTGCGCTCATCCACGAAAAAACTGACTTTCAAGGCCCCGTACTCACGCGCGTACACTCAGAGTGCATCACCGGCGATCTGTTTGGCTCGCGTCGCTGCGACTGCGGGGAGCAACTCCATGCCGCTCTCGACATGATTGCCCAGCAAGGTGGCGTCATCATCTATCTGCGCCAGGAAGGCCGCGGCATTGGCATTATCAACAAGCTCAAGGCCTACAACCTGCAAGACCTCGGCCTCAATACCGTGGATGCCAACCTGCATCTCGGTCTGGAAGTGGATGCCCGCGACTACCACATCGCCATTGATATACTGAAAATGCTAGGCATTAGTCGAGTGCGTCTGCTGACCAACAACCCTGACAAGATCGAGGCCTTTGACCATTCCGACATTCAACTACTGGGTAGAGTGCCCCTCGTAGTACCGCCACACTCCGACAATCTCCGGTACTTGCGCACCAAGCAAGAGGAGTTGGGACATTGGCTGTGAAAAGGCACGGACTACTTTACTTGCACTACGTCATTGAGCGAATAGATCAGCCGGTTGACGTCGGTAGAGTTCAGTTCCAGCTTGCCTTTGATGGTGATAGGCTCAGCCGTGTATTTGATGGGTTCTTTGGCATATACTTCCATGACAGTTTCTGGGCCAGCACCCCCACAAAAAAAGCACATATTGTAGGGGTAAGCCGAAAAAACAAACTCCTTGTGGCTCTTGTAGCCCTCCACTGGGATGATGTAGCCCTTGACAGTGACGATCTTACCCTCCATGGCGAGAATTTCTTGGCTGAATACCGGCACATCCACCTTAAAGCCGAGTAGTTCGTCGTATTGTTTTTTGAAGGTAATCTTGCCCAGTGTTTTCCACAGATTCTCCGGCGCCTGGGCTTGTACAGCAGCGCTCCACATCGTCATGCAGCAGGCAAAAACGGCCAAAACGATTGTCTTTTTCATTTGTTGCAGTATTTTTACAGCAAGTATCAACATTAACGACGTTTTTGACCAAAAAGATGATAACAAGGCGTTAAAAATAATGCGCAATATGGAATCTTTCCTGCAATTCTTTGAGCAAATGTCCTCCGGGCAAAAACTGGCCTGGATTTTTATCTGCCTGGGTATGAGCTGGCTGTTGGAAAGCGGATTCCCGCTATTTCGCTTTTCTTACCGAAAGTGGAAGCACGCTGGCGTCAACCTTATCTTTTTGAGCACCACCATACTCATCAACTTCCTTTTCGGCCTGGCTACGCTTGGCGTGTTTGCTTGGGTGGCTCGCTACCAAATAGGTTTGCTGCATTGGGTGGAGTGGCCAGTATGGGTAGAGTTATTCATCTCTTTGCTTATTTTTGACCTCATCGCTCAGTATTTTGTGCACTACCTGCTGCACAAGGTAAAGTGGATGTGGAAGTTTCACATGATACACCACAGCGATACCAAGGTAGATGCTACTACCGGTACGCGCCACCACCCCGGCGACTACGTGATGCGTGAGGTGTTTTCACTCATCGCTGTACTGGTAGCCGGTGCACCATTGGCTTTCTACCTGTTTTACCGCATCGTCACGGTGTTTTTTACCTACTTCACCCATGCCAACGTGCGTGTGCCCCTGTGGCTGGACCGCCCGCTGAGCTACGTCTTCGTTACGCCCAACATGCATAAGTTTCATCATCACTTTGAGCGCCCCTGGACGGATACCAACTACGGCAATATCTTCTCTATATGGGACCGCCTCTTCGGCACTATGGTATATGACGATACCTCCAAAATCCAATACGGCCTGGATGTACTGGACAACACCCGCGACGAAGACGTAGGATACCAACTCAAAGTACCCTTTGATCCTACTATCAAGACAGATTACTAACCACAAGCCTCAAAAAGGGCGGCTCCGCCTCGGCCAAGCCGTACCTGATCTGTTTGCCTGCTTTCCTGGTAGTCTGCGCAAGCCTTCGGCCAAGTCGTAAAGGCAAACAAAGAGGCAAATACGCTGATGGCCAGATAATGCCAGCGCTCATCTACCTCAGAGCAGCCTGCAAAACAGCACAACCAGCTTCATCCAGGCCTTTGACAAAATCAAGCCGCCGCGCAGCCCAAGGATGTGTTCATCTTTTACTACGCCGGCCACGGCGTACTCAACGCTCAACTGGAGTTTTACCTGGTGCCACACGACATTACTCAGATGTACGGCGTCGACCCGACACTGGCGCAAAAAGATGTCGGTCCAGTCTTGCTCCAATAATTGGCCAAAGCTATGCCTGCCCAAAAACAACTGTACATCCTGGATGCCTGCCAGTCGGCTGGTGCCATAGAAGTCGCCATGCGCGGTGCTGCCGAAGAAGAGACAGTTGCTCAGCTCGCTCGCTCTACCGGCACCCATTGGCTCACGGCCTCCGGCGGCGAGCAGTTCGCCAGCGAGTTTGCCCAACTGGGCCACGGTACCTTCACCCACCTACACCCTGCTGGATACTCTCGCCGGCAAGGCCGACAACGGCGATAAACGCATCATCGTCAAAGAAGTAGATACCCACCTGCAAGCCATCGTGCCGGAGCTGACCGCCAAGTACAAGGGTGTACTGCAGTATCCGGCCAGCCATGGCTTTGGCAATGATTTTCCTGTGAGAATTATTAAGTAAGGACAGTGAAAGCAATTGACCGCCAGCGCACCGAAACCTGGTTGTATCCTCCAATTACTCTTTTTTGACAAGTACGGCCTTGCCCAGGCCTTCCACTCGCAGCATGTACATTCCGCTGGGCAGTTCTGCCATATTGACGTTGTGTTGTGTCATGCCCGCTGGTAGAAGCCAGGTATGTACCAATTGGCCTTGTAGGCTATACAGCCATATCATCCGGTCAAGTGGTGCGCTTGAGTCAAGTACCATAGTAAGCTGGCTGAGCACAGGGTTAGGAAATACCTTGGGTGGCGTTTCCCTGGAGGAGTGCGACGTATGCTCAAAGGATAGTGCTACTACCTTGTGATATTCAAAGTTGCCGTCAAAGTCCACTTGCTTTAAGCGATAGTAATTAATGCCCTGCAGGGGTTTTTCATCTACCAGGCGATAGTGTTGGGGCGTAGTAGTGGTACCTGCTCCAGATACCCGCCCTATTTCTTGCCAGTTACGGCCATTGGCGCTACGCTCTACGGCCATGTAATCGTTGTTGTACTCGGTAGCAGTGCCCCATGTAATGAGAACTGTACGGCCTTCGGGTTTGGCATCGAAGTACAGCAACTCAATAGGCAGGGGCGTCATACCTATGTATTGTATTCTGAAATTTGTAGCCCCATAATGCACACTCCACAAGGAAGGCCCGCCAGGGAGATTGATGGTGCTGAAAGTCCCTACGCAGGTTCCACACTTGAACAGGGTAAACGAGTCCATGGGCATAATGCTCCCCATTCCTATTAAATTTACCGTGAGTGTACCACTTAAATTTAGTGCGCCACTTACATCGAGCAAGTCACTGACAGGAGGCCCGCCCTGAATTTCCATGATGATTTCAGAGGACGAATTGAGCGATAAACTGCCGTTGATAGTCAGCGTACCGATAGAGCTACCAGGAATGATATTACTATTATTGGTAGAGTTGACTGCAATAGTGCCACGGCCTGTAACTGTTCCGTTATTGGTAAAACTTCCGTCGCCTCCTACTGTCTGGCCTAAAGGTATGTGCAAGGTAGAAAGTGCATTGACCTTGAACCTTATATCATTTTGAATGATACCGCCTGAGGTAAATTGTTGCGTGCCATTTTTAGTAAAATTAACCTCGCCGTAGCCGGGGCCGGAGGCCGATTCTCTGAATATACCTCCCGTTACAGAAAAATCACCTTGAACATTGAGCGTGCTAGGATCAGCAACAGAAGTCATATTGAAAGTGCCACCAGTTTGGCTAAAATTGCCTTGAACATTCATTACGGAGGAACCCCCGGTACCAGAACGAAGGGCAAAAGTTCCGCCTGATTGAGAGAAGTTGCCTGATACCGCGATGGCAGCACTACCCGCTCCGGAACCTTTAGCCCTAAAGATGCCGCTTTGCATGAGGAAGTTGCCTCCAACGTTAATACCCCGACTGGCCATGCCACTAGATAGGCGCAAGGCCCCCGAGGAATTATTTATGGTCAAATTTCCAGTACAAGTCAGGTCGTTTGTCATACTCATAGTGCCAATAATACTGCTTTCAAACAGTACGTTTCCGAACATTTGATCCATATCTCCGGGATAGGAATTTCCTGTAACGGCAATGCGGCAGGTAGAATTAGTGGCCCAGGAAGCCAAAGGTACTGATGCAAAAGATAATTCGTGGCTGTACATCCCGCCACTATTGACGGCTATGTTGGCATTGGGGTCTATATTCACAATGCCCCCTGCTCGCTTCCAGGTGCCGTTCACCGTCAGATCCGTACCGGTGCCATTGGTAATTGTCATATCTGCACTTTGAAGCAGCATAGCTCCTGCTTCCACAGTGCATTGATTAATTACTATAGGGCTTACCACATTTATGGTATGCCCACTCTGCAGGGCAATCATATTGCTGGAAGAATCAGGGGGTGTAGCAGCCGTCACCCAAGTCGTTCCGTCATATCTTTCCCAGTTGGCGGCTACATTCCAGTCGCCAGAACTTATCGTCCTGTAGTCGTTTACACTTTGGGCATGTACTTCAGTGGCAAGTACGAAGCAGCAAGCTATAGCGGCGAGAACCTTGAAGTAAAAATGCGTATAGCGAGATAGCACAACAAGTGGTAGCTTAATCATAATACAATAGTTTTAAGCAATTACGCAATCCTTTACCTTGGAGGATTTCTTACAGGAAGGGGGGAGATATACTACTATATGCTTCGAGGTATTGTTAATATAGCATATGCGAGTACAGCACAAAGATAAGAAAATTAATAGCAAATCCTGCAGAAAAAAAATGAAAGCCCGCTTTTTGTTTGAATTTCCTGGCAGTATGCGCTGTGCCTGGGCGCAGAAGATGTAACCTGCAAGTGAGGAACTCTCCTAAGGGGGCAGTGCAAGCAAGCAAGGCGGAGCTCCATCAACGGCTTGCATAGGGTATGCACCCCTATGCTTTTTATTTTGCTCATTATGCGGTCTATTTAAAACAGCACTGGCGCTACACAATGCCGCCGAGCGGGTGCTACACCTCGCAGGACGGGCAAATGCTTTTTGGAGCAGACGATGGTGCCGAGGAGGTAGGTGATGGGCATGAGGGCCGGAGTGTTGGCCTTGGTCTTTTGAGTGTTTTAAGAACCAGCTTAAGTACAGTCTTCGCATTAATTTGGCAGGAACTAGCGCGAGCAGCCGCAAGCGCAGAGTGAATAAACTTGGCTATCTTCGCCGCCGGTATTCAACTCCTGTACATGCCCATACAGCCCTACATACGCCCTTTGGCTTTTTGGCTGATGCTGTTAGGTATCAGCGCGGCGTTCATCGGTATGGTTCGGCCCTTCCTGATGGCTTTGTTTTGGGCGGCCATGCTGGCCATGATTTTCCGGCGGCCCTACCGGCTGCTGCGCCTGCGCCTCAAGGGCCGTGACAATCTCGCCGCTGCCGTAATGACCCTCCTCATCATACTCATGGTAGCGATACCTGGCTTTTTCGTGGTGCTGGCGCTAGTAAACGAAATGCTGTCGGCATTCCAAAAAATACAATCTGGCCAGTGGGATCTCACCCGCGTGGTGGATTTCATCCAAGCCCAAGCGCCGCATATAGAAGATATGCTAAGCGATGCCGGCCTGACACCTGAGCGTCTCAAAGCCGACCTGGCAGGGTTTGCCGTCACACTGGCCAGAAACATGGCCGACCGCCTGCTGGGCTATACCCAAAACGCCATTTCCTTCGCCCTGCAGTTTTCGCTCATGCTGTACGTGCTCTTTTTCTTCCTGCGGGATGGCCGCCCCATTACCCGTGCGGTGATGAATGCCCTGCCCTTGGGCAACCGCTGGGAGCAAGTGCTCATCGAGCGCTTCTCCAGTGTAGCCCGCGCCACGCTCAAGGGTACGCTCATTGTAGCCATTGTGCAAGGCAGTATGGGTGCGGCTATTTTTGCCATTCTGGGCATTGAGGGCGCAGTGTTCTGGGGTATTATCATGACCATACTGTCTATATTGCCAGTGGCGGGCAGCGGCATGATCTGGGGGCCAGCGGCCATCATACTCGCTTCGCAAGGTATGTGGGGCAAAGCCATCATCCTCGTATTGGTGGGCGCACTGGGCATCGGTCTGATTGACAACATCCTGCGGCCGGTGCTGGTAGGCAGAGATACCAAAATGCCTGATTACCTCGTGCTGATCTCCACACTGGGGGGGCTGGCCTGGTTTGGGCTTTCGGGCTTTGTTATCGGGCCGGTCATTGCCGCGCTGTTTCTCACCTTTTGGGGAGCAGCAGGTAGGGAGTATGGGGGAAGAGAGGTATGAAAAAAGAAAACCTGTAGAACTAGGGTAACTAGGTTAAATGCATGATGGAATAGATGCGGTACTTTACTGAATTGGCTTACAAGGGAACCCGCTACTGCGGATGGCAACGCCAGCCCAATGCCATGAGTGTGCAGGAAAAACTGGAAGATACCCTGCCTACGCTGTTGGGCGAAATGGTGCAACTGACCGGCTGCGGCCGTACCGATGCTGGTGTGCACGCCTCGCAGTTTTTTGCGCACTTTGATACGCAGCGGCCTTTTGAGCAGGCTTTTCTGGGGAGGATCAATCGCTTGCTGCCGCCCGACATCGTGTTGTATCGCGTGTGGGAGGTAACGCCCGATGCCCATGCCCGCTTTGATGCCACACAGCGCAGCTACGAGTACCACATCAGCTTGCGCAAAGACCCTTTTCATGCCGATACGCACTGGCACTTCCCGTTTTTTGCTCGGCTCGACATGGACAAGGTGCGTCAGGCAGCGGCGGTACTGCTGGAGTATGAGGCGTTTTATCCGTTTTGCAAGTCAGAAACCGACGCCAAAACCATGCGCTGTAAACTGACCCGCTCTGAATGGGTGCTGGACGAAGTTGCCCATCGGCTTACCTTCTGTATTTCCGCCGATCGCTTCTTGCGAGGCATGGTGCGGCTTATTGTAGGCGCCTGCTTGAATGCCGGGCTTGGCCAACTGACCATTGACGAGATTCGCCGATCACTGGAGTTGCAAACCCGCTTGGCCAAGAGCTGGAGCGTACCGCCGCACGGGCTTTTTCTCACCCAGGTGGAGTATCCGTATTAGCAGCGCAATAAGTGGGCCACGTCTATGGGCGGGCGCGCTTGCCGCTGCCAAAGAACATCCTCCACCCTGCCATAACAAGCAACAGCAAACCCACAAAAATCAGCAGTGCTACCTGAAACGGCAGGAAACTAATGACGTAGATGCGCGTGCGGTCTACAAACCACATGATAGCCAGGGTAGCAGCAATCATCAGAATGAGGCCGGAGAGCTTGTCAAAGCCGGGCACCTCATCTAAGCTTACATTTTTTCGGATGAGAAACAGGGTAAGCACCATAGACACAATAGGCAATATTTGCGTGTAGATGTTGGTATCCATAATGCTGCGCCGCTCAAACAGAAAAAAGTAAATACTGAGCGTGACAGCAAAGATACCAGGCACGCAGGCCAGATAGACCAGCGCGCTGTACAGGTACTTCCAAGGCGAGAGATGCCCTTCGCCTTTGGCTAGCCATGCCGCCAGCAATGCGGTAAAGGGCAGCATGAAAAAGAAGAAGAGGATGTACACGGGGTTTTGCCCCAGCAGATTAAACAACTCTTGCAAGGTCATAGGTCAGCGTGCATTTTGAAGTTGAAAACAGGTGCAAAATACAAATTTTATATATGCACCTGCTTCCAGCGGCCTTTTTTGAACAGGTGAACCGATAGCAGCGCCAGCAGCGCTTCACTGCTGGCTATGGCCCAGCACACTCCCTCCAGACCCAGCCCCAATGTTACCCCCAACAAATACCCCGCTGGAATTTCGATAGCCCAGAAGCAAAGCAGGTTGAGCAGCGTAGGCGTGCGCGTATCGCCAGCGCCGTTGAAGGCCTGTGTTACCACCATGCCAAAGGCGAAAAATACATAGCCTGTACAAATGATGCGCAGGCTGGCAATACCCGCTTTTACCACCAGAGGGTCTTGATTGAAAAGTTGAATCAGCCAGGGCGCGGCAGCGAAAAACACCACCGATACCGCGAGTAAGAACGCCATGTTGTACCAGGCTGCCTTCCATACGGAGGCCTCGGCGCGCTCTGGTTGCTGTGCCCCCAGGTTTTGGCCTACCAAAGTGGCAGCGGCATTGGCCAGCCCCCACGAAGGTAAAATAGTAAACACCATGATGCGAGTGGCAATGGTATAACCGGCCACCGCCTCGCTACCCGATAGCGCAATGATGCGCATGAGAAAAATCCAACTGGCTGAAGCAATAATGAACTGCCCCGCCCCTGTAGCCGATACACTGGCCAGGCGCCTAATGATGCCCCAGTGTACAAGCAAGTGCCGCCATGCAATGGACACTATGCTGCGGCCATTAAGCAGGATGAACAACTGGAATGCTATGCCTGTGCTCCGCCCGATGGCTGTAGCCACTGCCGCTCCGGTGACCCCCATCTCCGGGAATGGCCCAATGCCGAAAATGAGCAGTGGGTCCAACACGATATTAACCCCATTGGCAATCCATAGGGCGTACATGGCTATAGCGGCATCGCCCGCACCCCGAAAAATGCCGTTGAGCAAAAACAGCAGCAAGATGATGATTTGAGAAGCAAAAGCTATGCGGGTAAAGCTCAGTCCCGTGCGCAGCACTTCCTCGCGGGCGCCCATGATGCGCAGCACGTCTTCTGCAAATACATAGCCGCCTACACCCAACAATACTCCCAGTGCCAGCGCCAGCCACAGAGCTTGCACCGCCGACAGGGCCGCTTCTTCCGGCTTTTGCTCGCCGATGCGCCGCGATACCATGGCCGTAGCCGCCATAGCCATACCCCAGGCCAGGGAGTACACCAGCGCTAGTACAGACTCGGTAAGCCCCACAGTAGTTACGGCCTCTACGCCCAGTTGCGAAACGAAAAACACGTCCACCACGGCAAATAGCGACTCCATGGCCATTTCCAGCACCATGGGTATAGACAGCAACACCAAGGCGCGGCGTATGCTGCCTTTTGTGAATTGCTTCCTCTCGCCCTGTATGGCTTCCTGCAGCATTCTGCGTATCTCCGATATAGCCTCCATTTGCAGCGCTTGAGTTTGGATAACGCTCGATAACACAGCAAGCAGGACAAAAGATTCCAACGGGAATGCTTTCTGCTACCTGCACAATGGTGCCGCGCCTTTTTGCCACTAATATTTGCAGCCATGCAGCAAAGATTGTATAAATTTTTAGAGAGGGCTATTGCGCACTTTGCCGAAAACATATATCTTTGCAGTCCAAATTAAAAAATGGGGGATTAGCTCAGTTGGCTAGAGCGCTTGCATGGCATGCAAGAGGCCACCGGTTCGAATCCGGTATTCTCCACAAAACAAAATTTCAAAAGCCTTGTAAGGCATGCCTTTACAAGGCTTTTTCTATGAATTGGCTCAAGCACATCCTCTATCGTCAACGTGCCCTGTGGAACCCCGACATGTACCACGGCTGGGGGCGCAGCAGCCGATACTTCGAAGGCTGGTATGTCAAGTTGGTGGATGCCACCGAGCAGTATGTCCTGGCAGTGATACCCGGCATCTCCTACGGCATAGACGGTAAGAACCATGCCTTCATTCAGGTGCTGGACGGCAAGCGGTGCACTGCAAGCTACCATGAGTTCCCGGTAGAGGCGTTCGTGCCTTCTCCAGAATGCTTTGAAGCGTACCTGGGCAACAATTACTTCTCTGCCCATCGGGTGTACCTAAACTTGCCGCAGTTGAGCGGCCAGTTATATTTCCATCAGCCCTGTCCCTGGCCCCGTACGCTCGGCGCGCCCGGCATTATGGGATGGTATGCCTTTGTACCCTTCATGGAGTGTTATCATGGCGTAGTGAGTATGCACCATCTTATAGAAGGCACACTGCACATAAATGGTGTAGCCGCCAACTTTGAAGGTGGTATTGGCTACATGGAGAAAGACTGGGGGCGCTCCTTTCCCAGCGCCTGGATATGGATGCAGAGCAACCACTTCGGCACCGACGAGCGCACATCATTAATGGTTTCAGTAGCGGATATTCCCTGGGTAGGAAGCCGCTTTACAGGGTTCATCTCTGGCTTCCTGCTGGAGGATCGCCTGTTTCGGTTTGCCACTTATACCGGCGCCAAACTACACGTGGAACTGGGAGTCCAGGAAATATTTGTAGTGTTGAAACAGAAAGGACTGGCCATGGAAGTACAGGCCATGCAAGCGCAGGGCGCAGCGTTGTTATCGCCTATACAGGGCAACATGACTGGAAAAGTGAACGAAAGCATGCGCGCTCAGGTACGGATATGCTTGCGCGAAAACGGCTGCCTGCTCTATGAAGGTACGGGGCGCAATGCCGGCCTGGAAGTAGCTGGCGCTGTCGAGCAACTGCTCAGCCCAAGCGCTAGAGGCAAGTAAACGCTCTTATTGGCAGGGATAAAAAAAAATTGCGCATCTTTGCGCCGGCTTTGCTCAGGCCGTTCACATCTGCCAGGGCGAAGCTGATCAAATTTAACAACACAAACTGTGCAGAACCATGTCTGAGATTCAAAAAGCCGGCGAGAAAGGATATTGCCTACTGTACTTTTTCGTTTTCTTGCTACTGTTCATCATCTTGGTAGTAGGCATCTACAAGGCCAACTTCAAGTTCTTGCCACTGCCTTGATACCGGCTTAGCCGCCCCTATCAACGCGGACTTCCTGTAGCAGGAACTTTCCGCCGGAGTTTTTGGCGTACAAATACACCCGGTAAGTACCCGTGGACGTACTGAGATTGCCTATGCAGTATTGTGCGTCGCTACCTTTGGAAGCACCCTGGTGCATGACCTGAAAACCGCGCGGCGCATTTTGTGTAAAAAACTGCCGGATCACCGCAATAGCCTGGGCGCGCGCATGCACATCTTCGCTGTCGAAAAGCGATATCTCCACATTTTGGTCAAAATACTGCCCCAGCGCGTCGGCGTTGCCGTTGGACAATGCGCGCCCCATGCCGGCAAAGTCTGCCTGTGCAAATCCCATGACGGGGGCGAGTGCGATCAACCAAAAGATTAGTTTCATGGTCGTTTGAATTTTGCCTGCCTTACGCCGGAAATGCCTTCCAGTTCCAGCAGGGGTGACAAAACATTTTGCAAATGAGACGTATGACGCCAATCGAAGTAACAACAATTAAGTGAGCGCAACCTGAAAAAGTGCATTGGCGACTGTTGAGATAGCTACTTTTAGGCATCCGTTATAACGCGCAAGTAGCGCATGAAATTATACCTTGCGACATAGAATTTCAATAAAGAGGGGCTGCGCTGTTCACATCAGCCTCGGAATGATGGCTTTTCGCTCTGGAGGGTAGTTGGCAAATCGGGCACGATACCAGCGGTGGTGCGCCAGAGCACGCGGCACGAGGTTGGCTGCCGTCCACATAGCAAAACTTAGCGCGGGCAGGTTCCACGCCATCATGGCGAAGCCGCACCACTCTAGGATTTCGCCGAAGTGGTTAGGACAGGAGATGTAGCGAAATAGCCAACCCTGGGGAATGCGGTAGCCGGTTTCGCCAGGGTTGCGCAGCGCAATAAGCATGGTATCGGCGCGATGATTGATCCACGCGCCAACGACAAACAGCAGAGCACCGGCTATGAAGCGGGGGTCGCCCAACCATGAAGCAGGGTAAGGAGGCGCCACCCAGCCCCACCAATAGCCATTGAAGAAGCCGTTGACCAGGTTAAACCCAACGGCCGAGCACACTACTGCCAAGGGGATCTGCTTGCCCCGAGTGCGAATGCGCAGCGGAAACACAATGCTTCGGTTGAAGTAGTGAAGCGTCCAAAGGCCTGTCAGTAATGCTAGGGGCGCAGTCATGACTGGGTTGCCGCGACATATCCAGTACCACAAAGACAACGGAGAGACGATTTCCATCAACATCCAGCCGATTCGGTTGTTTATCTGCAACCTCCATGAACGCCGGTTGTGCCGTCCGTACGGGGCTGCCATTCCGAGTTGAACGGGAACCAGCAACAACGCCAGAATCATCCAACCCACTAGCAAGTTTTGAAATGTTTCGATTTTCATGCAGCCAAAATATAGCTTTACGCCAAAACCCTAGCACATGAACCCTTGCCTTCAAAAACAACTCAATATTACGTACTAATCCGTATCTTTGCGGCCTATGAAGAATATCAGGAACTTTTGCGTCATTGCACACATTGACCACGGGAAGAGCACCCTGTCAGACAGGCTTCTGGAGACCACCAAAACCATATCTGACCGCGATCTCAAAGAGCAAACCCTCGATGATATGGATCTGGAACGCGAGCGTGGCATCACCATCAAAAGCCACGCCATCCAGATGTCGTACCTGCACACCGATGGCGAGTGCTACACCCTCAACATGATTGACACCCCGGGCCACGTGGATTTTTCGTACGAGGTATCTCGCTCTATTGCTGCCTGCGAAGGTGCACTACTGTTGGTGGATGCCACCCAGGGCATCCAGGCACAGACCATCTCCAATCTCTATCTGGCCATTGAGCACGACCTGGAAATCATACCCGTACTGAACAAAATTGACATGGACAGCGCCATGATTGACGAGGTGGCCGAGCAAATCATTGACCTCATCGGGTGCAAGCGCGAGCAGATACTGCTGGCAAGTGGTCGTACCGGCCAAGGCGTACCTGAAATCCTGGCAGCTATCGTGGAGCGTATTCCCTGCCCCAAAGGCGACCCCGGCGCGCCCCTCCAGGCGCTCATTTTCGACTCCATATTCAACTCCTTCCGAGGCGTCATTGCCAACATCCGCATCGTGAACGGCACACTTCGCCAAGGTGATAAAGTGCTCTTTATGAACACCGGCCGCCAGTACGATGCCGACGAATTAGGTATCTTGCAACTGGATTACGTACCCCGGCAAGAGCTCAGCGCCGGCAACGTGGGCTACATCATCACCGGTATCAAGGTATCCAAAGAAATCAAAGTGGGCGATACCATCACCCATCTGCAAAATCCGGCTGCTGAACCTATCAAGGGCTTCGAAGACGTCAAACCCATGGTATTTGCTGGTATCTTCCCCTTAGATAACGACGACTTTGAAGACCTGCGCGACAGCCTGGAGAAACTTCAGCTCAATGATGCCTCGCTGGTGTTTGAGCCGGAATCCTCTGCCGCCCTGGGCTTTGGGTTCCGTTGCGGATTCCTGGGCATGTTGCACCTGGAGATCGTACAAGAGCGCCTGGCCAGAGAGTTCAACCAAGACGTCATCACCACTGTGCCCAACGTGTCTTATATCGCTTACACGCGCAAGGGCGAAAAACTGACGGTGCGCAACCCCATGGATATGCCCGACCCTACCATACTCGACTACGCCGAAGAACCCTACATCACGGCGCAAATCATCACTAAGCCAGAGTATATCGGCGCCATCATGACCCTTTGCATGGACAAGCGCGGCATACTCATCAAACAAGACTACCTCACCCAGTCGCGCGTAGAAATGACTTTCCACTTGCCACTGGCCGAAATTGTGTTCGACTTCTACGACCGGCTCAAATCCATCTCGCGCGGGTATGCCTCCTTTGATTACCAACCCTTAGACTATCGCCGCACCGACTTGGTCAAATTGGACATCAAGCTCAACGGCGAAAACGTGGATGCACTCTCTGCACTGGTGCATCGCTCTAAGGCTGAGGCTTTTGGTAGGGGCATCTGTGCCCGCCTCAAGGAACTCTTGCCCCGCCAGCAGTTTGTCATTGCCATACAGGCTGCCATAGGGGCTAAAATCATTGCCCGCGAAACCATCTCGGCTATGCGCAAAGACGTGACTGCCAAGTGCTATGGCGGCGACATTTCCCGCAAGCGAAAACTACTGGAAAAGCAAAAAGAAGGCAAGAAGAAAATGCGTCAGTTTGGCAAGGTGGAAGTGCCGCAAAAGGCCTTTCTTGAGGTACTTAAACTGAACTGAACTAACGCCGCCCCAGGCTACCTGCGCCGAAATTCCTTAAAATTGGTAGAAACGCTCAAGTGGTTTATTCCGCCGGCCAGGTGGTATTGGCTGCGGCCATAGTCAAGGCGGAAGCGGCTGATTTTGATACCGGCCCCCAGGCTGAACCCCGACAGGGAGCGATAGCTGACAAGGCTCATATCCTGGCGCAGCAGATGGTTGTAGCCAAGTCGGATACGGAGATTTTCCTGCTGGCCAATGAGTAGCTCTCCCCCTACGATGATATGCCGGAAGAAGTTGTCCAGTAGTTCGGAGGCTTTGCTGGGCGGTTTGGAAGGGCCATCATTAAACAAAGGCGTATCCTGTACGGCGTTGGGATTGTCGTACAGCAGGTTCCATTGGTGTAGGTGGTGATATGCAACTGAAAATCGGAAAGGCGTATACCTGAGCCGTTTGGAAATGCCCACCTGAAAATCGTAAGGTATCGCTTCAGGGTTGCCGGGCCGGTAAGCGCGCAGTTGCGCACCGACATTGCGGGCTACTACGGCTATGGTAAATCGGCTGCTGGTATCGCGATAGACGCCGGCCAGGTCGGCGGTTAGCCCTAGAGAGCGATAACTTTCCAGTTGTGAGGTAATCAGGCGCGCGTTGAGGCCCACGCTTAGCCGTTCATTCACCTGCCTGCCGGCGCCAAGGGTGAAGGCGTATTCAGCTGCTTTAAAAGAACCGTTTTCGTTGCCCAGTTCATCAGTGTAGTCAAATATGCCGTATTGTACGTATTGCAGGCTGCCGTGCAGGGTAGTTTCCCAGCCAGTTATATGGTGGCCATAGGCGACATAGCCATGCTGAATGCCGTCAATGAGGAAGCCGTGGTTAAAACCCAGTTGCTGGTGCATGGTGGGGTTGAGCAGCGCTGGATTCTGGGCTGCCAGGTTTACGTCGTCGTCCACTACGGTAATGAGATTGCCGCCCAGCCCTGTGATGCGAGCCGACACTGGCAACTTCAGAAAACCATATGTGCTCAGGCCGCCAAGTTGCGCGGCTAAGGGCTGGAGCAAAGCCACGAGAAGCGGTACGAGCAGAGTAGATTTTCCGATGGCCATGAGCATCATTTGCAGGTGAACGCAAATGTACATGGTAATGTGAAAACTATGGCTATTTTTAACGCAGGATTGAGGGTGCTCGCTCAAGGTTGTACCAACACTTTGCCATGCCAGTAGCCGGAAGGCGCGCTAAGCCGCAGCAGGTACATCCCGTGCATCCATCCACACGTAGCGATGTACTGAGGTACATTGCTCACGAAGGTAGCCATGATCCTTTTGCCTTGCAAGTCAAATATTTCTAGCCATGCGTCTTTGGGGGCATTTTCCAGCCAGAAGCCTTCGCGGGTGGGGTTGGGCGATACGATGACGTCGGGCAACAGGGCTGCTTGCTCGCGGGTAGAGACGGTAATGCTCTGGTATTGCGCAAAAAACAAGGCAGCATTGAATACAGCTGGCTGTACGCAGGCGCCGTGGTTGGCATTGGCATTCACATTGATGGCCTGCACGTTGGGTGCTCCATTGAGGCGCATGACCGAATCAGCTACCACGCTATTGCGATAAGGCACCTGGTCGTCGGCTTGGCAGTACAGCAATCGGGTAGGCGCCTGGGGTGCCCAGTCAAATACGTCGTTATCGGCCAGTGCAAGGTTTACTGGATGGCTGGGATTGTTGATCACCGCTGCTACTATGCTATCTTGCAACATGAAACGAGGGATGGAAGCACCAAAGTCGGCGGTGAGACGCTGTATCAGCATGTCATTGAGTTGCGAAAGCGTCATTTGCCGGTTAAAGTACTGGTCGGCCATAGTGGCATACGGCTCTTTGAGGTAGGCCTGCGTAGAACTGTAAAGGTTGTACATGTAGTTGTACGAAAGTAAGGTATTAGGCACGTAGGCTGGATAAAAGTACACATCATTAGAGAGAATGGCATCGCGCATAACGCCCGACAAACTGTACGGCCCTGACATGGGAGCAGAGGCTGTTACAGTAAATTCCTGGTTATACGCTTCCTGTATGGCTTTGTGCGTGGCCATAGCTGAAAAGCCGCCTTGCGAATAGCCTGTGATGAACAATTGGTTGTTGAGCGAAAGAGCATTCTGCGCGGCATATTGTTTGGCAGCGCGCAGCGCGTCTATCGTGGCCGATACCGTAGTGGCGCGGTGTACGTATGGATGGAAGCCTTGCGAAGTACCCATGCCGAGCAAATCGGGCATGACTGTGACGTAGCCCAATCCGCCAAAAACTACGGCCAGTTGGTAGCCGCCTGCTAGGTTGGAGGGCACGTCCGAAGGGCCGTCTATGGTGCCGCGGTGGCATACCAGCAGTGGCAGGGTAAAGCCTGGGCGCATGGGTACGATCAGCAAGCCGGAAGCAGTATCAGGTTGGCCCAATGCGCCATCAGTAGAATAGGTGATTTTATATATGCGTACGCCGTTTTGTATGAGCGGGCCATACTGCAGCACCAATTGCGCTTGCGATAACTGTCCTTTGAACTCGCTGCTCACCAGGTTTTGCCCCAGAGCGCCAAAGCTGATAAAAAAGAGCGCCACTGTGTGCAGCGCAAGAAGTAGCAATTTTTTCATGGTCAGGATTTTTGAGCAATGTGTATGCTTGTAATGCGTCTAACAAAACAATAAATTCTAAAATTTAGTTCATTGTTGCTATTTAAATTTTGATTAAACTATAAAAATACAAATTAAATTGCATATAGTGGATGTTGCGGTCAGTGCTTGGTTAGAGAGGTGTTTTTTTGGGGGTATGTTTTTCGCAAATCAGTACGAAAGCCGGCGGAAAATTCCAGGCTATCCATCGCACCGCTACGCGATCGAATACGCGCCGGTAAAACCTATTCATAAACGGCGCGTAGTGAAACTGGACGAAGCATCCGCCTGGTCTCAGCCACTGGTAACACGCGCTTACGATGTGCCGCACCAGTGTTGGTGGCAGGGTACTGAAAGGCAGCGCTGATACGAAGTAGTCCACAGATTCGATACCTAGTTGTCGAAAGTGCTGCCTCAGGTTGGCGGCAGAATCGTGTATGATGAGCAGCCTTTCGTCCTGGAGGCGCGCTCGGATACGCTCTACAAACACTGGGTTGATCTCCACTACCATGAGGCGCGCGTCAGGTTGTAGCCGGTTGAGAAGATATTGGGTGATGATGCCGTCTCCAGGGCCAAGTTCTACCACTACCTGGGCTTGCCTGGGGTTGATTGGCGATACCATGGCGCGAGCTAACGCACGCGAGCTGGGGGCTATGCTGCCCACTACACGCCACTGGCGGAGGCTTTCCCGGAAAAACGCCCAGTATCCTTCAATAGGTAATGGCTTCATCTCAACAGGCAAAGGTAAGCGATTGCCTTTATGTGTTGCGCTTTTCTTTTGAGCACACTACTGCACCTGCTTCGCTGTCTTTGCCTTTGGCTCTGCGAAGGCAATGGCGTGAGTAGCCAGTGTTGGGGTGGGGTAGGCCTTTTTCAGTTGCAGATAACTCTCCGGTGGGGTGCGGGCTTCTCTCTGACTTGGCAACCAAGCGCCTGGCCTCCAATTTTTTGAGGTATTTCAGCCCAAAGGCGAAATTCCAGTTCAGCGATGTTTGAGGCAACTGGCACAAAGAATAGCTGCAAACCGGCGCACTCCATTGAGAACCCGACAGCCGCAAACGATGTTGTTCGTCAAGGGAATTAGCAGATAGCGTGCGCCATTGCTCAACTTCTTGGCTAAAATGCCTACTTTTGTGCACGAGTACTGTCGTGCCAAACTGACGCTTAGCAGATCAGGACGAGCCGACGAGGGCTTATTTCATGGCAAATCAGAAGCATACATGGCACTCTTCAATTTTTTGAAAACCACCAAGCCTATTCAGTTCGACTTCAAGCCGCGCTACTACGACCCAGAGAAGGAAGCCCGCGAAAAGCGCCAAAAAGAGCTGGAAAAACAACGCAAGGAAGACACCGAAGGCATGAAGGAGCGCATTAGTGCAGGTTTTCGCCGGGGTGCCGACCTCTCGGCCATGCACTATCGGCGCAAGATGGTCATGCGCTCTAACTTGCTGGTTATGGCGCTAATTGCCGTACTGGCACTTATCGCGTATTTATTTGTCAATGTGTACCTGCCATATGCAGCAGGACGTTGAATGCAAAAAGAGTAAAACAAAGCAACACATGGCTGATGTAATTCGGCTTTTGCCCGATGCTGTTGCTAACCAGATTGCCGCAGGCGAGGTGGTACAGCGGCCAGCATCGGCACTCAAAGAACTCATGGAGAATGCGGTGGATGCCGGTGCTAATTACATCAAAGTCTTGGTGAAAGACGTAGGTAAAACGTTACTGCAAGTGATTGATAACGGCTGCGGCATGTCGTCCACCGATGCGCGGATGTGCTTTGAGCGGCACGCTACGTCCAAGATACAAACGGCCGCCGACCTGTTGGCCATTCGCAGTATGGGCTTCAGGGGGGAGGCACTGGCCTCCATTGCAGCAGTAGCTCAGGTAGAACTGCGCACCCGCCGCCCCCAAGATGAGTTGGGCACGCGCATACAGATAGAAGGATCGGAAGTAAAAGTTCAGGAGGCTTGCCAAACGGCCGCAGGTACAAGCATATCGGTGCGCAACCTGTTTTACAATGTACCCGCCCGACGCAATTTCCTCAAGTCCAATACCGTGGAGATGCGCCATATCCTGGATGAGTTCCAGCGCATTGCCTTGGCCTGGCCAGAAATTTTCTTTTCCCTGCACCACAACGGCGAGGAAATCTTCCACCTTCAACCATCTAACTTGCGCCAGCGCATCGTGGGCATTTTTGGCGCCAACTACAACAAGCGCCTGGTGCCCGTACAGGAAACCACCGATGTACTGCGCATTGAGGGTTTCGTGGGCAAGCCGGAGTTTGCCCGCAAGACACGCGGCGAGCAGATGTTTTTCATCAACCGTCGCTTTATCAAAAATGGCTACCTGCATCACGCCGTAATGATGGCCTACGAAGACCTGCTCCCTGCGGAGAGTTTTCCTTTTTATGTGCTTTGCCTTGAGATCAACCCCGAGCACATAGACGTGAATGTACATCCCACCAAGCAAGAAATAAAGTTTGACGATGAGCGCTTGGTCTACAACTACCTGCGCGTAGCTGTGCGCCACGCACTGGGCAGCCACAGCATTATACCCTCGCTTGATTTTGAACAGGATATAAGCGCTTCTATTCTTTCGCCGCTCGTACCCCCTCCCCGCGATTCGCCTAAGATTAACGTCGTTACCAGTCGCTTTTCGTTCCGGGAGGATGCCAGCGAAACCCTACCAGATAGCGAGGCTCGCCGTCAGGCCGACAATCTACGCCACTGGGAAAAACTCTACGAAGGACTGGGCGAACGCTCCCCTGCCTCAACCCCAGCCACCGAACCGCCTGTTGAAGGAGCTCCACCCGTGCTCACCTTGGGTAGTACCTGGGAAGCCGAAAACACTGCCGACGAGCTGCCCCTGGGCGCCAGTCGTACCCAAAAAGAGCCTTATCAGATTCATGCCTCCTACATCGTAAGCCATATCAAGTCGGGCTTTGTGCTCATTGACCAACAAGCCGCTCACGAGCGCATCCTGTACGAGTATTACTTACAGGTGCTGGAGCACCAATCGGCAGCTACCCAGCGTCAGTTATTTCCGCGCGTTATAGCCCTGCCGCCGGCCGACGCCGTGTTGCTGCGCGAAATCCTGCCCCAGATCCACCTGCTGGGCTTCGATGTGCAGGAGTTTGGCCAAAACACATTTGTCATCAATGGCTTGCCTGCTGAAATGGCTGGCAAGAAAGATGAGCAGGCTCTGGTGGAGGGCTTGTTGGAGCAGTTTCGCCAGAATGTGACGCTGCAACTGGACGTACGCGACAACCTGGCGCGCGCCATGGCTCGCAGCGCAGCCGTGCGCCGCGGTACGCCCCTGAGCGTGGCGGAGATGCAGTCGCTCATTGATCGGTTATTTGCTTGCGCTATGCCCTACAAGAGCCCTGCTGGTCGGCAGTGTTTCATTACTTTTGAACTGGATGAACTGGCGCGGCGTTTTGAGAGCTGATGTTTTAATGCGCCGGCTTTCATGATACGACTCACCGATGTTGTCAAGCATTTGCTTATTATTAATGTGCTGATGGCCATTGTTACCTGGTGGTTGTTCCCCGATTGGAACAACAAGCTGGCCTTGTACTATCCGCAGTCGGCGCATTTCCACCCCATGCAGGTAGTGACGCACTTCTTCATGCACGGAGGATACATGCACTTGTTTTTCAATATGTACGCCCTGGCTATGTTTGGCCCACCCATTGAGGCGCTTTACCGCCCCAAGCGCTTTTTGTTTTACTATCTGTTTTGCGCGCTGGGCGCGGCGGGGCTGCACACCTTGTACAACTGGTACACTTTCTCCCATTTGCAAGAGGCCATGGCTGCTTTTCAGGCCTCGCCTTCGTACGATTCGTTCTGGGCGTTTTTTGACCAAGTACGCCTCAAACAACTAACCAGCAAGGCGCAAAGCGTGGTAGAAGCAGCTAGTGCAGCCCTAGTTGAAGGGCAAACGCACGTGGCAGAGCCAGTGGTGAAGTTGATGCAACAAATCGTTACTGAAAAGATGGATATTCCTGCCGTAGGTGCCTCCGGTGCCATCTACGGCCTGCTGCTGGCCTTTGGCATGCAGTTTCCCAATGCAGAGTTGATGCTCATTTTTTTGCCCATTCCTATCAAGGCCAAGTACTTCATACCACTGCTGATGGCAGCCGAGTTTTACTTTGGCATCCAAAATCTGGCCTGGGACCCCGTTGCGCATTTTGCACATTTGGGCGGCGCATTATCGGGTTTGATCTTAATTTTGTACTGGCGAAAAAGCGGCCAGCGTTTGTACTAACGAACAATAGCAAGAGCCATGTTTCAATCTATGTGGGAAGACCTTCGGCGGGCGTTCGATTCCGGCAACATGATCATCCGGCTTATCATAATCAATGTGGCCGTATTTGTACTAGTGGGGGCAGTTTATCTTCTTCTGCTGCTCAGCATGGGACACAGTGGGGAGCACAGCAATGCTTTCGACAGATTTGTCACTTGGTTTTGTATGCCTGCCGACGGCATCGTGTTTTTGCGCCAGCCCTGGAGCTTGTTTACGAATATTTTTCTGCATACGGGCCTGTTCCACATCCTTTGGAATATGCTTTTCCTATATTGGTTTGGGCGCATTGTAGGCGACCTGCTGGGCGACCATCGCGTATTGCCCATTTATTTGCTGGGTGGCCTGGCAGGTGCGCTGTTGTTTTTCCTGGTATCCAATATTTTCCATATAGGCACGTACGCGATGGGTGCCTCTGGCGCAGTGATGGCCTTTGTGGTGACCGCCGGCCTGTTGGCACCTGACTACGAAATAAGGCTCCTACTTTTGGGTAATATTCGCCTCAAATATATTGTGTTGGTCCTACTGGTGCTGGATGTAGTACAGATCATCATACGCAAGAATACCGGAGGGCACATCGCTCACCTGGGCGGAGCAGCCATGGGGCTGATATTTGTGTATCAACTCAGAGCAGGGCAAGACTGGTCGGTTCCGATCAATCGCCTGCTGAACTACCTGTGGCGCCTGTTTCGGAGCCTCAAAGGTACGCCCGTCCGCCCTAAAGTACGCGTAACGCAAAGGAACACAGTCAAAGCACATGCCGAAGCTCAGCGAAAATCCAATTCGACCACGCCGCATAATATGGATGAGGCTACCTTCCAGGAGCAAATAGATGCTATACTGGACAAGATCAAGCAGTCGGGCTACGATAGCCTGAGCGCAGAGGAAAAGGAATTTCTGTTCAACGCCAGCCGCCGTCCGTGAAGACCTGGTTCCGCCGTCGTATGATGCACCTTCAGTGGTGGCTGGCGGCAGGGGCAGTGCTGGCCTGGGGCGCCACTTATGTCAACCCAGATGCCCTCTGGCCGGCAGCATTCGGTGGCATAGCCATTCCGGCACTTTTTATGGTCAATTTTCTCTTTTGCCTGTGGTGGCTGAGCATCCGAAGCTGGTATGCGCTGCTGCCGGCAGGTGTGCTCGTGATGCTCGGTGGCAGCATGATGCGGATACTCCAATGGAATATCCCCGAACAGGCAGATGCTGGCGAAACTACACTACGGGTAGTCACTTGCAATGTGCACGGCCTCAGGCACGTGGGTACCAACGAAACTGTGCCCCTTGAAGAACCTGCCCAATTGCTGCAGCAACTCCAGCCCGACTTGCTCTGCATTCAGGAGTTTCCGCGTTCGCCGCAGTTGCTGGAGCGCTTCAGCCAGATGCTGTATGCTCGTACGCCGATCCGACATCGGTACGCCGATCTGAACGGCAACTTTGTATTGTTTTCGGCCTTTCCTATTCTGCAGGCCGAAACCCATTACTTCCCCAACCGAACCAATGGCTATCAGCAAGCTGATATACAGCTGGGCGCCAGGCGTATTCGGGTATTCAATGTGCACTTGCAATCTAACTCTATGACCCGAATTGCCGAGCGGGTAGCTACCCAAGGCAACTTGCAGGACAAACAAACCTGGCTAGACATTGGCGGTATAATGGAGCGCTATCGGTATGCAGCCCGCCTGCGCGCTCGTCAAGCCAAAACCATGGCTCAACTCATTGCCCAAAGCGACTGCCCCGTGCTCTTGCTGGGCGATTGCAACGACACACCCTTGTCTTATACTTGGCAGACCCTCACGGCGCAGTTGTCCGATACTTTCATGAAAAAAGGCCGAGGGCTGGGCGTTACCTATGCTGGGCACATTCCTGGCCTGCGCATTGATTATATTATGGCTACCCCTGGATTTAGGGTGCTGGAGCACTGCACAATAAAACAGCCTTTCTCTGACCACCGTGCGGTATGGGCCAGCGTGGGCATAGCCAACGATACTGCCGGGCAATAGCTGCTGAGAGGTTCAATACCAGGCAAGCAAGGTCAACTCGGATCTACATCTACCACCACCCGAATGCCACCGAACCCCTCGACGCTCTGCAGGGCAACAGTGGCTGCTTCTATGCTCTGGCGGGCGTGGCTCATTTGGGGCACTTGGCGCTCGGTTTTCACCAGGTAGCCCAGCAAATGCTGACCCCGCACCCTGGCGATGTTGGGGGCGGCGGGGCCTACCACCTTTGTGCCCAACTGCTCGTGCAGCACTTTGGTGAAAATAGCGGCACCCTGGTGGAGGGTTTGGAGCGACTTGTGCTTGAGCATAATGCGAATAAGGCGCACAAAGGGTGGATAGAAAAACTGCTGACGCTCAGCGATTTCGCGGGCGTAAAATCCGCTAAAATTGCCCTGAATGACTTCCTGCAGCACCGGATGCGCCGTGTTCAGTGCCTGGATGATAACCTTGCCCTGCTTGTGCTTGCGCCCTGCACGCCCCGACACCTGCACCATGAGCTGGAAAGCGCGCTCGCTAGCGCGAAAGTCGGGAAACTGCAAGAGCTGATCCGCACTGAGAATACCCACTATGCCTACATTTTCAAAGTCCAGGCCTTTAGTTACCATCTGCGTACCTACCAGGATGTCGAGCCGGCGCTCTTCAAAAGCCTGGATGATGGCAGCATGGGCATGACGGCTGCGGGCGGTGTCGAGGTCGAGGCGGCCAATGCGGGCCTCGGGGAGATAAATCTTCAACTCGTCTTCGATTTTTTCTGTACCGAAGCCAGCGAGCTTGAGTTGATGATTGCCGCAGGCGGGGCACAGTTGGGGCAGTTTGGTCTGGTAGCCACAATAGTGACACTTGAGCAAATGGCTGTGCTTGTGGTAGGTAAGGCTTACGTCACAGTGGATGCACTCGGCTGCCCAGCCACAGGAAAAACAGCGATACACAGGAGCGTAGCCACGGCGGTTTTGGAACAAGATGGCCTGCTCGCCTCGGTCCAGGGCGGCCTTGAGTTCGTCGAGGAGCGCTGTGCTGAAGTGCGACTGCATCAGGCGCTGCTTCATCTCCTGCCGGGTGTCCACCAGTACAACTTCGGGCATTTGCACGCCGCTGAAGCGCTCTGTCATTTCTACCAGGCCGTACTTGCCAGTTTGTACGTTGTAGTAAGACTCAATGGCTGGTGTGGCTGTGCCCAGCACTACCTTGGCGCCATGCAGTTGAGCCAGGTACAAGGCGGTATCGCGGCCGCTGTAGCGGGGCGCGGGGTCGTTTTGCTTGAAGGAGGGGTCGTGTTCTTCATCCACGATGATGAGTTGGAGCTTGTGGTAAGGCAAAAACAAGGCCGATCGCGCGCCGATGACTACGGGCTTGCCAGCCAGCACTGCGTTCCAGAGTTCTACGCGCTCACTATTGCTCATCCGGGAGTGATAGACTAGCAACTGGTTGCCAAAGAATTTCAGTAGCCGGTTGGTGAGCTGTGTGGTGAGGGCTATTTCTGGCAGTAGGTACAGTGCTTGGCCGCCTTGGGCAATGACTTCTCGGATGAGTTCGATGTACAGGCGGGTTTTGCCTGAGCCGGTAACGCCGTGCAATAGTACGGTTTGCTTGTGCGTCAGTTGCTCACGTAGGCTGGCCAGTGCCTTGGTCTGGGCTTCCGACAGTTCGGGTGCATCTACTGTGTCTTCCTCATAACTGCCCAGGCGGCTGGCTTCCCGCTCATAAAGCCTGAAGATGCCCTTAGCGGCAATGGCATGTATTGTGGCGGTATCAGCTTTGGCCAGTTCACAGAGGTCTTGTCTTCTTACGAATGGCTGCTTTTGAGCTAGTTGGATGTATGCCATGAGTGCTTCGGTTTGGCGTGGGGCGCGCTCTAGCAGTTGGAAGGCCTGGTGCAGTAAGCTATGATCAGAGGCGTAGGGTTCGTCCAGTTGTACACACCATACGCTCTTGGGCTGAAATTTTTCCTGCAAATCCTCCTGCAGCAGAATGATTTTCTTTTCTAGCAGGCTTTTGATGACGGGATATGCATTTTTGCGGTTCAGGATTTCCCGCGCTTCGTCCATGGTGATGCTTTCCTGGAGGGTGAGCGCTTCGGCAATGAGGTATTCGCGCGCGCTGAGGCCATCGAAATTGCCCTTGTAAGCGGGGTCGAGTACCAGGCTCATTTCACTGCTGAGCTTGAGGTAGGCTGGCAAGGCAGCATGCATCACCTCGCCCAGGGTGCAGCAGTAGTATGTGGCCATCCATTGCCAGAGGGCTACCTGCTCGGGATGAATGAGGGGCCTGTCGTCCAGCACATCCAGGATAGGCTTGGGCTCGTAATGCTCGGGGAAGTGCTGGTGGACCTCAATGACCAAAGCCGAATAGAGCTTGCCCAACGTATTTTTGGTAGTGCGGCCAAACTGCACCTCTACGCGCACGCCAAACTGCACACGCTCCAGCAATACTTCCGGTACGTAGTAAGTATAAGGCTTAGCTATGGCCAAAGGCAAGATGACCGTAGCAAAGGTACGGGTAGGGTAGTGGGGATGCCCGTCTGATGTTGATGCCATAAGGCCGTTGAGTAAGATATGAAAGCGCTTGTTGCAAGGTCAAAGGTAGCCAATGTCGGGTACAATTGCATTGGGGCGGGGTTGTCCAATTTCCCCTGTCTTCTTCTATTGTTTTCAGCATCACTTGGCCATGAGTAAGTAGCCTCCCACACCCCTCCAAAAGTACTACCGCCATCATTAAAAGCCCGTAGTGCTGGCTCTGTTGGCAAGCTATTTGGCGGTATTGCGTTTGCAAAACCTCGACGGCAGCACGTGTATGACACCTCGGAGGTTTCGAAGAAGCAAAACTTTTCACGTTCACTTTTTGCGCCACCCCCACCACATTATTACGTAGGCCCCCGTAGCGGTACACCATGGGTATGCTAATGTACAATGGCCAGCAAAGGCTGGTTGTGAAAATTCTTTACAAAAAAATCATCTACTCTACACATTGGGCAATTCAATACTTTCATTTGCTTTGCAGTGGTATACGAAAAAACATACATCTAGTGAAAAAAGCCGGATCAACCTCTATTAGTAAGGAGTCCATATTCAGGAAGCCCTACCTCAATTTGTTGGAGTACTTTGCCAAGGAAAAAACCTTTCTATCGCTTATCTTGATAGGGTTGGTTGTGGCGGGTCTTTCAGTCCAATTCGGCAGTGCTGCCATGTGGGTGGGTTTTATGTTTGCTGCTTACGCCGCAGTGGCCAACGACAGCATCCAGTCGCTGGGTACATTCATCGAAAGCAACAAGAATAAAAAATGGTGGCTGCTCTGGATTTATACCGGTAGTATTTTTCTCGTCACTGTGACCTTCAGCTGGATTTATTTCAACGGCGATGTGACTTACCAGCGGTTATTGAACGATGCTGGGGAGACGAGGTACCCTCATCCGGAGCAGTTCAGCTTATTTCAGGTGATAGCTCCCATGGTACTGCTGGTGCTAACTCGCTTGCGGATGCCTGTTTCCACTACTTTTTTGTTGCTCAGCGTGTTCAGTGCTGATACCGGGGGCATCACCTCCATGATCAGCAAAAGCCTGACGGGCTACATCCTGGCGTTCGTCTTGTCTTTTGCAATATGGTATGGGCTGTACAATACCATTAAGCGCTTTTTTAAGGGGCGTAAGCACCATGTGGGCTGGACGGTGGTCCAATGGGTTGTGAGCGGCTCGCTGTGGGCAGTCTGGCTCATGCAAGACGGTGCCAATATTGCCGTTTTTCTGCCCCGCAGGCTGAATTTAACTGAATTTATCATTTTCACCACTACCATCTTCATCGGGCTAGGCCTGCTTTTCTTCCTGAGGGGCGACAAAATTCAGCAGGTGGTGAGCGAGAAAGTGCGCATCTCTGATATCCGTGCCGCTACGCTGGTTGACTTTACTTATGTGTTGTTGCTCCTATACAAGCTTTTTGTAAGCCCCATCCCGATGAGCACTACCTGGGTATTCCTCGGCACAATTGGGGGGCGCGAAATCGCCATCAGCCTTGCCCGCCTCAAAAAAGGCAGAGTGCACAAGAAAAAAGCCGTCTGGATAGTGTTGCGCGACTTGAAGTACGCCACTATCGGGTTGATCGTTTCCATAGTGCTTGCTGCTGGGGCCAACCCTACCATCACGGCAGAAATTGTGGGCTTTTTCCGATCCATTTTTTGAGCTGGGCAAAACTACCTCGTAAAAGGGATGCGGAAGAAAGGGATATTACACTGAGCAACGCCAAGTTTTGTGTATGATTTACAGATGTTGTGCACAACACTTGGCGAGCCAGAGTATAATAAGGCAGGGCGTACGGGTTTTCTCGTCCAAGGGGCCGGCGTGTCAAATAGCTTCGTGCATATCGCGGTAAGCCCTTGCTATGGCTGGGTATTTTGGGGTAAAATCTATGAAATGCTTAGGTGGCGGGTCTTTCAACATATCTGTTGTTTTAGATTGTGTGAATTTTTCAACTTTGAGCCTGTTACATCATCCATTGAAGTGAGGGGTTGATATAGCTAAACTTACCGCTCCTGCTTTCTCTGTCCCGGAAAAACTGCTTTTTCCCGTTCACGTAGTGCAGCCCCAGTTTCAGGCGATTCCGTTTGACCATCCAGTTGACGCCGCCGGCCCATTCCTTGTGCAGGTTGGCATTGGTCAGGGGGTTTCTGGCCAATGATTCGTATTGTTTGTCGGGTGTGGTAGCAGTGTACATTAAGCAGAACTGGAGGATTTGTTTCTGGTGCAAGGGTACGTTCCATGCTCCTTTGAAGACGTAGGAACGGTCGGTTGTTTGGATGAATGATCCATTAGAGGGGGTTTCTCTGTATAGCCAGAGGTATTCACCCAGCAAATCCAGCGGGCCGTAGTTGAGCTGGGCATCTATACCATACACGAGGTTGTTTTGGAACAGGTCGGTCTTGCTTTGATAGGTAATATTGGCGCCGATGCTCAGTCCTTTCCTTTCCATATAGCCTGTTTGCGAATATACCAGGGTATAATTTTCCATTTCGGGGTCGCCTATCATCCATACCCCTCTGGCCGTGAACAAGGGCGACCAAACCTGGCCAGCGCCCTGGATAAAAGGGTGGTTGGTATCAAAAATCCCTATATCGTACAGCAAGCTGTGTTTGGTGCCCCTTTTGAAACCGCCCAGGTTGATACCCGTTTCTCGTCCAATGCTCCTACCTACCATGTGGATGCGGGGGTGAAAGCTGGGCTGTCCTTTCTCCTGAGAGATATTGAAGGCCGAGGTATAAATGGACTCCTTGCCAGCCCTGGGTCTGAAGTATCCGACGGTGAGGTTTACAAGAGGGGCGAACTTATAAGTAAAAAACGCATCCCGAATGTGAAAAGTGAGGTTGTCGTCAGGGTTGGGGGAGCCAGCAGAGGCACTGAGGCTGTCCTTGCCGATTCCGTCGTAAGTGAAGCCGACGTAAAAAATGGCCCTGCTGTTGAGTTGCCCGCTAAGACCCAATCTCGCCCTGCGCAAATGTGTGTCCATTCTTGGTGGCGCTTCGGAGCCTGCTTTCTTGAACGTGATGACATTCCAGATCTGGAAGTACTGAAGAAAGTCAACGTAACCGCTGTCGCTCAAGGGTACATTGACCCTCCACGGAGGTAAGTCCTGCCCCTGCAAGGAGAAACTACTCAGACACAAGAAAAAGAAAATGGCGATAGGCAGTGATTTCATATTACTGATTATTTTGAGGTAAGTATTGTGGACAAATCTATTCTATAAAATCAGTGATACTGTAATGAATGGGACGAAAAATACTACAGTTGAGCGAGACTCAACTAAAGGAGTTGGAAGAGGGCTGTCGGAATGGTCGGGGTCATACCTTTCAGCAGAGTTTTCGGATGTTTCTGCCCAAATTCCAAGGGGCTGCCGAGCAGAGAATAAACTCTGATTGTAGGCGTCAAAAGCCAAAATAATGGTTGGGCAAACACTACCAGGAATACTAGGTCGAGTTGAGCCTTGAGGCACTTCGCAATAGTGGTCTTAGATAATGCTAAAGTGCATACCTCCTGAAAGTTCATAGCCCCCACAGGGGCTACGAGCCTCTTTGTAAGGATGCTGGTGTTTTACTTGCAGTCCTCTGCTGTATGGAGATTGTTTCATGCCACCGATGCTGTGTTGCCCCTGCTTCCATACGACGTCTTCTGCGCCTGGGGTGCCACACCTGCATAGAATATGATTGCATAAGAATGGCGCTTACACCCAACGCTAATCCGCTCTTATACGTCTTAGCAGTGTGTACTTCTTCATACAGGAGCGGCTACACAAGAGTTAAAATAGGGCTGAGATGCCCCTCAATCATAAGCAAAAAACTTTCAACCATGAAAACAATTGCTACTGCACTGATACTGGCCGCCGCAAGTTGCCTTATGGCGCCCGGTTTACATGCTCAAAGCAGCCTACCGTTTACCTTCACCGCCTTCATGCAGCCGTATGAGCCTTTGAATGATGCCATCTCGCTCAACAATGGCGAGGTGTGGGACGACCCGGACTACACTGTGCCACTGGGCTTTGATTTCAACCTTCTGGGCGTGTCCAGCAGTGAGATGACGCTGGAGTTTGGCTCTGGAGGCATCCTGCTTCCCGTAGCGGACGAGGTGGAGCACTTCGCGCTGTTGGCTGCCTATACCTCCGACCTGGCCGATCGCGGGCTGAATACCGGCGTATCTCAATCGGCCATTTTGTACAAAGTGGAGGGACAGCCCGGTAGCCGTATCTGCAAGATAGAATGGCGCAACGCCGGCTTCTGGGAGGAGTTGACTGATTCGGACACCAGCATCAATTTTGTCAACTTTCAGGTATGGCTATACGAGGGCTCCAACGCCATAGAACTGCGCTTCGGACCGCGCAACATTCCCAATAATGCTACGGTGCATTCCTTGCCTTTTGGGCCACTCATCGGGCTAATAGACACTCTGATAAACACCGAAGACGATTTTGACATTGGCACATTTTACTACCTTCGCGGCTTGCCAGCTAACCCCAGCGTACAACTCGCTGCAACGCCCGAGCAGCTCGAAAGTATTACCGTAGGTTTGGTAGGCAACCCTGTCAACGGGCAAGTCTACCGCTTTGCGCCCATTTTCAGTTCAACGCCGTCAGTGGTTGCGCCGAGTGTTGCCTGGAAGGTGTTTCCGCAGGTTACCTCTGGCCCGATTACCATCAGTCGGGAAGAACTACCAGCCGGCCATACCAGAGCATTAGTGCGCATTATCGATGCCAAGGGGCGCTCTTGGATACCAGCCCAAGCACTGACCGACTTCTCTGAGGTGCTAGACCTGTCTTCGCTGCCAGCGGGCGTCTATGTTTGCCAAATCATAGAGAAAGGCCGGATTGTGGCTGCAAAAAAGATCGTCAAGCAATAACTAACTGCGCCGAGCAGATCAAAATCCAATGGGGGATTTGGTCTGGCTTAGCCCTGTTTTCAGCGTCGCCATGCGAATGGCCGTTACAGCGGCCTCCACGCCTTTGTTGCCGTGTACGCCGCCGGCGCGTGCCAGGGCTTGTTCCTCAGTGTTGGGGGTGAGCACGCCAAATATGCAGGGTATGCCAGAGGCTATGCTTAGTTGCGTCAGACCAGTAGCCACAGCGTGGCTGATATACTCGTTGTGCTGGGTTTCGCCTCGGATGACGCAGCCCAGGGCAATGACGGCGTCTAGTTTTTGGGCGCCGATAAGCAGGCGGGCAGCACCGGGCAACTCAAAAGAGCCAGGTACGTGCACCGTGTGTATGTGCTCGTCTGAAGCCCCGTGTTGCCGCAGAGTGTCGAGGCAGCCTTGCAACAAAGCGTGCGTGATGTGGGCGTTCCAATCAGCTACTGCGATGCCGAAGCGCAGGTCAGCGGCAGAGGGAATGTCGGTAAACTGGTACTCAGACAGGTTGTGCAGAGATGTGGCCATGGTGCGGTAAACTTTGATGCGCATACTGAAACAGGAGAAGCCGGAGGATAGTTGGAGCACAGAAAATATTCAGGCTACTGCTGTTGGCGACGAGCACTTTTTTTGCTATACAGTCAAGAGCAAAGCGTGGATTGTGTTGCTAGTGCCAGAAACGGAAATGGCAACTGTTTAGGTTCTTTCAAACCCCCAAAAACGATTACTTTCGCCAAAACATTGAGTTGAAGTTGCTGTCTATCATTATTATACTGAGCAACGCCAAGTTTCATGATTTGCGGATGTTGTGCACAAAACTTGGCGAGTCGAAGTATAAGAGTCAAGCTCTCTTTGCAGTTCTTTGATAAAAATTGGTCAATCCGCAGCAAGTGAGCATGATGGCATCATCAAAATTTTTAAGGCGATTGCGGTATATGTCGCTTACGCATCTGTAACGCTTGTACAGACCGATGAGGTGTTCTATGCGCACCCTGAAAGAAGCTTTCTTTTGGTTTTTCCGTTTCTAAGCTTGTGTCAGATTGCTTTTTCTGGGCTTTTTGTCTCGGATGATGATGCCACCAAGGTCCTTTTCTAGCCCTTTGTAGCCCAAATCCACTTCAATGGGGATAGGGTCTGGAATATTAGGAACGATATCTTTGTCTGTTAAGTCGCGCTTGTCATGAACAGAACTGGGAGCAGTGGATGCCAGGATCAGGATTTTTTCCTCTTCGGATCAACTACAATGGTATTTTTCAAAGTGTGCTACTTCTTTTTGCCGGAGTAGTTCGCCCGCCGAAGTTCAGGGTGTTTAGGTCTAGTACGCAGTCGTTCGGTGGCATCCATGACCACTCTGCTGACTGTGGGAAAAGCCTGGAGGAATTCATCCATGGACCTAACTTGCCGCTTGGGCAGATCTGGGCTTTTGCCCAAAACGGCTTCCAAGACCGGTTGGTAGGTATGCTCCCAATCGCAGATGCGGTTTTCTGGCTATGCCAAAGAGGAAGGTGGCAACAGCCATGGTGGGGTTATATGCGCAGATACAACTTCATCTCGGAGGGCGCGGGAAATGTTGAGCATAATTTTTAGGACTAAATTTACGCTATTTCAGAATAAGTCTAGTATTTTGTAGCTGCCGTGTAGAGGTTGCCCTACACGACATGAGAGAAGTTGCACTGGGGATTGAAGGGTAGAGAAGCCAATGCGATGACACAGGGAGGTATCCTTGTGAGTTTGCCGGCTCAATGGCCAACTATTCTGCTTGTTGCCTGTTTTAAGCCCTGCAAAATTGTATCACCATGCTATTACGACTGTCTCTCTTGTTCATCTTTTCGCTGGTTTTCAGTACATTGCTCATGGCGCAATCCGGTGTTATCAAAGGCCGCGTGAGCAACAAGTTCAACCGCGAGCCCATAGCTTTTGCCAATGTATTGATAGAAGGCACGGACAAAGGCGCCGTGACCGATGAGAATGGCTATTACGAAATCACGGGTCTGCCACCAGGCTTGTACAACGTACGCATCAGTTTCTTAGGCTTTGCTGATGCTGCCGAGTACGAGGTGCAAGTAAGCAATGCGCGCGCTGCAGTGGTCAACATCGAAATGGAGGAGAACGCTCAGGCCCTGACAGAAGTGGTGGTCAAGTCGCCCCCGTTTCGCAAGACAGAAGAAAGCCCCGTGAGCCTGCGTACCATCGGCGTAGCGGAAATCATGCGCAATCCCGGTGGCAACCGCGACATCTCGCGCGTGGTGCAAACCCTGCCTGGCGTAACGACCCCGGCTTCCTTCCGCAATGACCTCATCATTCGCGGCGGTGCTCCCAACGAAAACCGCTTCTTTCTGGACGATGTGGAGGTGCCTGTCATCAATCACTTTGCCACGCAGGGCGCTTCTGGCGGGCCGGTGGGCATTATCAACGTCAACTTCCTGCAAGAGGTGGACTTCTACAGTTCGGCATTCCCAGCCAACCGTGGCAATGCGGCCAGTTCAGTGTTCAACTTTCGCCAGCGCGATGGCCGCGACGACCGCATCGGCGGTACTTTTATGGTGAGCGCTACCGATATTGGTGCCAGCGTGGAAGGCCCCATTGGCGACAAAACCACCTTCCTCGTATCGGCGCGCCGCTCTTACCTGCAGTTGCTCTTTCAGGCGTTTGACCTACCGTTTCTGCCCACCTTCAACGGCTTCCAGGCCAAAGTTAAAACCAAATTTGACAGCCGCAACGAGTTGTACTTCATCGGCCTGGGTGCCATTGATCAGTTTAGGCTCAACCTCGAAGCTAACAAAACTGAAGAGCAGCAATTTCTCTTGGACGTGCTGCCCGTATCGCCGCAGTGGAACTACACCAACGGCCTGGTCTATAAGCACTACACCAGTAACGGTTTTTGGACATTGGTACTCAGCCGCAATATGCTCAATAACGAATCAGAAAAGTACGCCGGCAACGATGACAGCAACGAAGACAACCTCATCTTGCGCTATCGCTCGCGCGAAATTGAGAATAAACTCCGCGCGGAGCACACCCTGCGCAGAGGCATCTGGAAAGCTACCTACGGCTTCGGCTATGAGCGAGTAGCTTACAGCAACCGCACCTTCAACCGCATCTTCACCAGCGCAGGGCCTCAGACGGTTAATTTCTCCTCGGCTTTCGCTATGAACAAATACTACGCTTTTGCCCAACTGAGCAGCAAGTTTCTGGGCGACCGGCTGGTGCTCTCTGGCGGGCTGCGTACCGACGCGAACGACTACTCGCCCCAGATGGCTAACCCGCTGGAGCAACTCTCGCCTCGCGTGTCTGTGTCTTACAACCTCACCGACCGCATAGCTGCCAACTTCAATACCGGTATTTACTTCCAGTTGCCACCCTACACCCTCATGGGCTACCAGGAAGATGGCCGCTTTGTAAACCGCGACAATGGCCTGCGCTTCATCCGCAACGACCACCTCACCGCCGGCCTGGAGTGGAATACCACCTCCAACGCCCGCATCACCCTGGAAGGCTACTATAAGCGCTGGCACAACTACCCCTTCCTGCTGCGCGACAGCCTGACCCTGGCCAACCTCGGCGGCGATTTCGGCATCATTGGCAACGAACCCGCCGTGCCGCGCTCTCGTGGGCGTAGCTACGGCCTGGAACTCCTCTTCCAGCAGCGCCTGTACAAGGGCTTCTATGGCATCGTCTCTTATACGCTGGGCTGGAGCGCATTTGAAGACAAAAACGGCCAATTTGTGGCCTCCTCCTGGGATGCCCGCCACATTGCCAACGTGGCTTTGGGCAAGAAATTCAAGCGCGACTGGGAGGTGGGCATCAATTGGCGCTTCCAGAGCGGCTTGCCCTTCACACCATTTTCGGAGGCTTCGGCTTTGCGCATCAACTGGGATGTGAACAACCGCGGCATCTTCGACTACAACCTGCTCAACACCCGCCGCCGCAACGCCGTCAATGCTATGGACATCCGCGTGGACAAAAAGTGGTTCTTCAAAAAATGGAGCCTCAACGTGTATCTGGATATTGAAAACCTAACCGGCAACGCCGTGGGCAACGAGCAACTCCTGCTGGATCGCCCTCTGGATGAAAACAAGCGCCCTGTTGGCCCCGGCGTCATTTTAAATCCCGATGCACCGCTAGAGCAACAGCGCTATAAACTCAAAACCATCAATGACGCCCAGGGCACGGTGCTGCCCAGCATAGGCCTGATGATTGATTTCTAATGTGCTGAAAAAGCAAGCGGCAAAGGAACGCTCATGCGCCTTTGCCGCTGCTGCCGTTCTGGCTGTAGCCTGTAGTGTTCAACAAGGAGGATTTAATCGTTCGGAATAATCAACTCCTGACCCGGATGGATAAGGTTCGGGTCTTTAAGGATGTCCTTATTGGCGTTGAAAATCTTCATGTACTTGTTGGCGTCGTCGTAGTAGTGCTTGGCAATTTTCGACAGGGTATCGCCTTTTTGTACAGTATGCTTGTGGTAGTAGTCCGTGACGGCGATTTTGATATCAGCTGCTACGTCCGGGAAGTTCTCGCCGCCAATTTCTTTGATCTTGTCCCAAATTTGGTTTTTCTCGTACTGGGTTTGTACGATACCGCCCATACGGAACTTGCCATCTTTTTCCTCGAAGTAGCTGTCCTGAATGTTGAGGTCTTCGCTCAGGCGCACCACGGCGCGGTACTTATCCATTAAAGACATGGTTGAATGAGTTTAAAAAGTGAAAAAATACATGCAAATCAATGAAAAACACCTCAAGATTACATGCTGACAGCGCAAAGATAATGATTTCTTAACGACTACCCAGCCGCCTATTAGACGCAGCGTGGCTTTAAAGTCACAGGGTTAAGGCCAAGAGAAAAAACCGGAGAGTGCGCTGTAAGCCCCCTCCGGTTTTCCAGGGTTTTTGGATGAAACGGCGCCTTTACCGGCTGCCCCAGCGGTCTTGCAGTGATTTTTGGAATTGGTCTAGTTCGTCAAATTTTTCGCGGAACTCTTGCTCCCATACGCTTTCGCCCCAGCGCTCTATGATGTATTGCTTGGCCTGCTTGTACTTGTATTGGCAAGTCAACTTGGTAATAGTGGGGTTGCCCCCGTCTTTGATTATCCGCTTCATGCACTTGGTATAGACACCTGGGTCAATGAGGTCAATATCGGCTTGTTGGTCCACGTAGAAATCCACCGTGAGCAAATCGGCGTGCTCCGGCATGTTAAATAGCTCTACCATGTTCCATATGGTCATTCTTTTCAGGTTGGTGAAGTAATGCTCGTCGGCTTTGCTCAGCACCACATTGCGATAGAAGGCGTCGAGGTCTTTCCAGGTGTGCCGGTCGGGTTGCAAGACGATATCGTACAAGCCAATGTCGGAGGGTACTACGCCTTGGGCGGCTGGTTCGGGTTGTGTCTGGGCTTTGAGGTCCACGTCGAGCAGTTGGGCGGCTACGCGCTGGTTTACATCCTGGTTGCGCTCGCATGCTAAAGACATGGCCAGCAAGACTATTGTTGCAATTGTAAGCAATGAATTTTTCATAATGATAATTTGAATTGTGAAAGCAATTTTTATCTCTATCAAGCAAATCTGGCTAAGACATCGCGAAAATCAAGACACTGGACAACAATGGTTTTGAGCGGCACTACCACTGATATAGTCGCTTCCAATCCACACCCAAACGCCTGGGCGGTCCTCCTTATATATAATGGTGAATCTGCGCGCTTGCCCCTGGCACCCCCTCGCAGCAATTGGTTCCATCAACAGTGTAAGCGTATATGCCGGTGGCATGCGTTCCGCATTCACAATTCCTTTGGGCAGCAAGTAGTTTAAGCGTACTCAGCCACATGAGGCATAGCGGCAGAATAATGATTTTCAGTTTCATGACTTATGGTTTTGATGAGTGAAAGTGCAAAAAAAAAAAAAAACAGATACTGCGCAAGAGTATAGCGTAAATTTCTCAAAAAAAAATTGCGCCAAATAAACGCAAGCATAAATACCGGCAAGCGAGTTGAAACCCGCCCAGGCACAGAAAACCGCTTATTCACGCCGCGCGCTGCAACCCTCAGTCGGCGCAGGCCGTTTTATGACGGCAACCATAAAAAACCGCGCTGCTATGGATTACTTTGCCTTCTTTGACCTGCCGCCTCGGCTGGTTATAGACGAAGACGCCCTGCGCAAGGCCTACTATGCCAACAGCAAAAAGTATCACCCGGACTTCTACACCCTGGAGTCGGAAGAGAAGCAGGCCGAGATCCTGGAGCTGTCTACCCTCAACAACCAGGCCTATCAAACCCTGGCCGACTTTGACCGCCGCCTGCGCTATGTGCTCGAACTGGAGGGCGCCCTGGCCGACGAAGGCCAAAACCAACTGCCGCAAACCTTCCTGACCGACATGATGGACATCAATGAAGCCCTTATGGAGCTGGAATTTGACCCTGACCCCGAAACACATGCTAAAACCCAGCAACGCATCGAGGCGCTGGAAGTACAGCTTTTGCAGGAGTACTGGCCTGTGGTTCAGCAATATACATATCCCTGCGCCGATCCTGCTCAATTGGCTATGCTCAAAGATTTCTACCTAAAAAAGCGCTACCTCTTGCGCATTCGGGAAAATTTTTCTAAATTTGCCCCGCTCTAAAAGAGAGCACTGCATTTTGACGTGCTGCCGAAGTGGCGGAATGGTAGACGCGCACGACTCAAAATCGTGTACCTCACGGTGTGTGGGTTCGAGTCCCACCTTCGGTACTCCAGCAGGCATCGGGCTTAGGCGCCGAAATCTTCGCCCCGCCGATGACGCCGGTACAGCTACAAACAAAATGAAATAACCACATACTGCCTGCCGAAGTGGCGAAACTGGCAGACGCGCACGTTTCAGGGGCGTGTTCCCGAAAGGGAGTGCGGGTTCGACCCCCGCCTTCGGCACAAGCCTCCGGAGAATATCCGGAGGCTTCTTTCTTTGAGAAGGCCGCCTTGGTTGGGCTTCTCCCCCCTCTTTCAAGTACCAAGCATCCCATGATCAGCTATCTCAAAGGCGAAATTACCTGGAAAACCCCCACCTGGATCATCGTAGAAACCGGCGGCGTGGGCTACCAGGTGCTCATCAGCCTGCACACCTACGCGCAGATAGAAAAGCTGGAGCGCGTCAAAATCTTCACTCACTTACTCATCCGCGAAGACAGCCACACGCTCTACGGCTTTGCCGAGGAGAGCGAGCGCAGCCTGTTTCAGCACCTCATTTCAGTGTCCGGCGTAGGGCCGAGCACTGCACAACTCCTGCTTTCGGCGCTGGCGCCCGACGACATCCGCGCCGCCATCATCGGTGAGCAGGAGCAGGTGTTCAGCAAGGTCAAAGGCATAGGCCCCAAAACCGCCAAGCGCATCATTCTCGATCTCAAAGACAAAATGGTGAAAACGAGCGCCGAAGCCCCGTTATCGTTGCCTGCACAGGACAATACCGCCCGCCAGGAAGCGTTATCTGCTCTGTTGGCCTTGGGTTTCACCCAAATACAGGTGCAAAAAGCGCTCAACACCGTGCTCAAGGAAACCCCCTCCGCCCGAAGCGTGGAGGAACTCATCAAGGCAGCGCTGCGCCACTTGTCCTGACGCAGCAGCCTCAGTCCCAAAACACTACTCAGCAACTATGACGATTGTTAAATTTTTATTGCCTTGTTTGGCACAAGAGCGATTAGCGTTCTTGCATTACGTTTGAAAAAGTGATTCCACGCGTTGTCTTATGAAAAGTTTCTTACCCGCTGGCCTGATTGTCGCTACCCTGTGTACGGCTGCTTTTATGCCCGGCCTGCCTGAAGTTGAACCGAACGACCCTATGCGTCGTGCTACCCAGGCTTACATATCTAAAGACTCTATTCCTCCCCTGCGCGACCGCTATGGAGACTTCCTGAGCGACCGCCCCAGCAACATTATTGACCTGAAAGACCCAAAGGCCATTGAGAAAGACGTGGAGTTTGACCCCGTGACTGGCCGCTACACCGTGCGCGAGCGCATCGGCGATGACTACTACCGCCCGGCCACTTTCATGTCTTTTGAAGAATATCTGGAATACCGCCGCAAACAAGATGAACGCAGCTACTTTGATTTCCTGTCGGGCGCACAAACCGATGGTAAAATCAACTCTTTAGACCCCATTGCCAAAATTGACGTCTCCAACAGCCTTATTGATCGCCTCTTCGGCGGTACCGAGGTGGACATCAAACCCCAGGGCAACATCGATCTCAAATTCGGCTTTGACGTGCAGCGCCTGGAAAATCCCATCCTGCTGGAACGCCAGCGCACCACCGGCGGCTTCGACTTTGACATGGCCATCCAGATGAACGTCACCGGCCGCATCGGCTCCAAGCTCACCCTCTCTACTAATTACAACACCAATGCCTCCTTCAACTTCGACAACCAGATCAAAATCAAGTACAATACTGATGCCTTGACCGACCCCTTTGCCGAAGATGCTATTATTAAAAAGATTGAAGCCGGCAACGTAAGCCTGCCCCTACGCGGTACGCTAATCCAGGGAGCGCAGAGCCTCTTCGGTATCAAGACGGAGTTGCAGTTTGGCCGTTTGCGCCTTACCTCGGTCATCTCGCAGCAGAACTCTCGGCGCCAGAACCTCCAGGTGCAGGGCGGCTCGCAGTTGCAGGAGTTTGAGGTGCGCGCCGACGAATACGACGAAAACCGCCACTTTTTCCTCTCCTTTTACAACCACCAGACCTTTGAAGAAAACCTCTCCAACCTACCCCAGGTGCGCTCCTTGTTCAAGTTGGAAAACATAGAAGTGTGGGTGACCAACAACCGCAACGAAGTGGACGATATCCGTGAGATCGTAGCCTTCGCCGACCTGGCCGAACCCAGCCGCTTGGTCAGCCCCGACAAGGTGAATGCCCCGGCCTCGCCCGTGTTTCGCGATCTGAGTGGTGTGCGCGGCCTGCCTGACAACCGCGCCAACGACCTCTACGAACGCCTCACCGCTGACCCTGCCCTGCGCCAGATTGACAACGCCGTGGCTCGCTTGCAAGGGCCGGAGTTCAACCTGCAGCAGGCCAAGGACTTCGAACGCGTATTTGCCCGCAAGCTCAAGCCCACAGAATATACCTTGAACCCCGAGTTGGGATTCGTCTCCCTCGGCATCAATGTGCAGCCTGACCAAGTGGTGGCCGTCACGTTCTCGTATTCCTACAACGGGCGCCTGTACTTCGTAGGCGACCGCCCCGAAAACGTGCCCACTACCACCCTCGATTCTGTTCCACAGGTGCTTTTTGCCAAGATGCTCAAAAGCACTGTACAGCGCACCGATGTACCTACCTGGGACTTGATGATGAAGAACATCTACCCCATCGGGGCGTATCAGGTGGATCCCAAGGAGTTTCGCCTGGATGTTTTCTACGAAGACCCCGGACGAGGCATCAAGCGCTTTCTGCCCTTCACTAACCTGGAAGGCATACCCCTGCTGCGCGTATTCCAATTGGACAAGCTCAACATACAAGGTGACCCACAGCCCGATGGCATCTTTGACTTCGTACCCGGGGTGACCATCAACACCCGAAACGGGCGCATTATGTTCCCTGTGCTGGAGCCGTTTGGCCGTTCGCTGGCAGCGCAGATTACCGACCCCATCCTGCGCGATTCCGTGGTGTACCAGGCTTTGTACGACAGCACCCTGTTTCTGGCGCGAGAGTTTGCAGAGAAAAACCGCTTTATCATCAAGGGCAGCTACAAGTCCAGCGTGTCGTCGGAAATCTCACTGGGGGCATTCAATATCCCGCCTGGTTCGGTGAGCGTCACCGCCGGTGGCCAGCGCCTTATTGAAGGGCGAGATTACGAGATTGACTACAACATAGGCCGGGTGCGCATTCTTAACGACGCCTTGCTGCAGTCGGGCGTACCAGTAAACGTTTCCTACGAAGACAACACGCTCTTTGGCTTCCAGAACAAGACCATGCTAGGTCTGCGAGCGGATTATACCATAGGCAAGAAGCTCAACATTGGGGCTACGGCGCTGCGGCTATTTGAACGGCCATTCACGCCCAAGGTGAATATTCTGGATGACCCCATCAACAATGCCATCTACGGCATGGATATTAATTACAGTACCGATGCGCCCTGGCTGACTAAGCTGGCCGATAAGCTGCCGCTCATCCAAACCAAAGCACCTTCGTCTTTCAACTTCACTGCCGAGGGCGCCATGATCACCCCAGGGCATGCCCGCGCCATCAATCAAAACCGCAGAGACCGCGGCGGTGTGGTGTATATTGACGACTTTGAAGGTACTTCCGCCGGCCTCGACCTGCGCCAGCCTGTGAACCAGTGGTTTCTGGCCAGCGTGCCGCAGGGCAACCGTCTGTGGCCAGAGGGCGAACTCATCAACGACTTGCGCGGCGGTGCCAACCGCGCCCGCCTCAACTGGTACCGCATTGACCTGGGCGTGCGCAACCAGGATGATGAACGCAACCCATACACCAGTATCGTTGACCAAAACGAGGTCTTCCCCAACATTCAGGTCACACCCGACCAATTGCCCAATATCCAGACCTTTGACCTTACTTACTACCCCCAGGAGCGCGGCCCGTACAACTTCGACATCCCTGGTGGGTATCCGGGCTTTTCGCGAGGCGTCTCTTTTCCCAATGATTCACTCATCCTCAACGATCCGCGCACGCGCTGGGGTGGTGCCATGCGCGCACTCAATACAGTGGACTTCCAAACCGCCAACATCGAATACCTGGAGTTTTGGCTACTTAGCCCCTTCCTCGACCCCAATGACCCCAGAGGCGGTGTATTGCCACCCGAGCAACTCAACGCCCTGGAAGGTGACCTCTACTTCCACTTAGGCAATATTTCGGAAGACATCCTGCGCGACTCCCGCAAGTTCTTTGAGAATGGCTTACCTACCCCCTTCAACTCCAACCGCCGGGTGGACACCACCGCCTGGGGGGTAGTACCCGTAGCACCTCAGATTACCCGCTCCTTTGACAACGACCGCCGAGGTGCCGCCGAAAGCCGCAAACGACAAGATGTGGGCCTGGATGGCCTCGACGATGAAGGCGAACGCCAGCACTTCAGAAACTACATAGAGGCTATACGCAACGCCCCAGGTGGCGCCAGCGTAGCCACCAAAATTGAACTAGACCCTGCCAACGACAACTTCCGCTACTTCCGCGATGAATCCTTCGGGGCTAATGATGGCATCCTCCGGCGCTACCGTGACTTCAACAACCCACAAGGCAACTCGCCGGAAAATACCGGCCAGCTCTTCATTTTCTCCTCTACCAATATCCCCGACGCCGAAGATATCAATCAAGACAATACCCTCAACGAAACTGAGGCCTACTTCCAGTACCATGTGCCTATACGCTATGACCGCAATAACCCCCGCGAGATAGATATTCAGGCCACGCCTTTCATCACCGACCGCCGGGTAGCCGATAACGGCCGCGTGTGGTATCGCTTCCGCGTGCCGCTCAACACCCTGACCAGTCCCTATGTACAGGCTATAGGCGGCATACGCGACTTCCGGTCTATCCGCTTTATGCGCATGATTATGACCGACTTTGAGAGCCCCGTCACCCTGCGTTTTGCTACCCTGGAACTGGTGCGCAACCAATGGCGCCGCTACCAGCAAGACCTCTCCCCTGGCATTGGCTGTGATGGTTCGCCGCTGGAGTTCAACATTGACGCCGTCAACATTGAAGAAAACATCAGCCGCCAACCTTTCAACTACACACTGCCGCCAGGCATCCAGCGCGAACGCAACCTGGGTGTGTTCAATGCGTTGCAAAACGAGCAGTCTCTCTCGCTAGTGGCTAAAAACCTGTGCGATGGCAAGGAAGTAGCCGTATTCAAGAGCACCAACCTCGACTTGCGCGTGTACAAAACCCTGCGCATGTTCGTGCACGCCGAAAATAAAAACGAAAACAAGCCCATCGCCGATGGCGACATCACCGCCTTCATCCGTATTGGCAGCGACTTCAGAAACAACTACTACGAGTACGAAATACCGCTCGTGATGTCAGATGCCTCCCGCCTGCCGGCCAACCCCAACAGCGATGCGTACAAACTGGAGGTATGGCGCCCAGAAAATGACTTCGACTTCGACCTGGAGGTGCTGCGTAACCTCAAGGAGCGTCGCAACGAACTCAACTGGCCTTTAGACGAAGAGTACGCTGAAAGCATAGATGGTCGGGTACCTGGAACTTTGCACTTCATTAAGGTGCGCGGCAATCCTAACTTTGCCTTGGCCAAGCAAGTGATGATAGGAGTGCGCAATCCGCAAGGCGGTAACGACCGACAACTCGACTTTGAAGTGTGGATCAACGAACTACGCCTCAATGGGCTGGACGAACGCGCTGCCGGCGCTGCCATTGCCCGTGCCGACATTCAGATGGCCGATATCGCCAATTTTACCCTGGCCGGCAATGTCAGTAGTATTGGCTTTGGTGCCCTCAACGAAAAAGTGGCTCAACGCGACCGCGAAGCTACCTATGGCTATGACTTTGCCGCCAACGTTCAACTTGGTAAGTTCTTGCCCTCTAAGTGGGGCGTAAGTCTGCCGTTTTACGGGCAAGTGTCTAACCTGACGCGCCGCCCCGAGTACGACCCCTACGACATGGACGTGCCGTTCAAGCTGAAATTAGCCAATGCCGATAACGAACGCCAGCGCGATTCTATCCGTAATCTAGCCTTAGACGTCACTCAGTTGCGCAGTATTAACTTTACTAACGTGCGCAAAGAGCGCTCGCCCACTACTACCAGTGCGCCCCGACCCTGGGACATATCCAACTTCAGCGCCAACTACAGCTACACGGTGACCAACCGCCGTGACCCTCTCATCGAATCTGATGCCGAATCAAGGCGCACCGGAGGCCTCGACTATGCCTACTCGCGCCAGGTCAAGTACGTGGAGCCGTTCAAAAAACTGGTAAAAAACGACAAGTACCTCAAGCTCATCACTGGATTCAACTTCAACCCCATACCCAATGCTTTTACCTTCCGAACAGTGCTCAACCGGCAGTTTGCCGAAACCCGCTATCGTTTCACTGGTCTTGACGAACGCTTTAGTACTTTCTATAAAAAACGCTTCACCTGGGATCGCGACTACAACCTGCAATGGGACATGGCCCGTGGTCTCAAGTTCAACTTCACGGCAGTAAATAATGGGGTAGTAGATGAACCCGACGAAACCTGGATGCAGGAAAACCCCAACATCACTGATATTCCTCGCTTCCGCCGCGACAGCATCTGGAACAGCCTCAAGCACTTTGGCCGTACTAAAAACTACCGCCACAACTTCAACCTCAACTACACCCTGCCTACCCGCGCCATTCCGTTTATGGACTGGGTGCAGGTGCGTGCCCAATATCAGGGCGAGTACAATTGGACGGCCATAGCCCTCAACATAGACAGTCTGGGCAACCTGGCGCAAAACAAACAGCGCCGACAGCTCAATGCTGACTTCAATTTTGACAACCTCTATGCCAAAATCGGCTATTTCAAACGCCTGGAGCAGCCTCTACCACCTAAGAGCAAAGACCCCCAAGACAAAAATACCCAAGACCCGAAGCTAAGAACGGAACCACCGGCTAAAGACGCCTCTGGTAAAGAGCAAAAAACGACTGCCGGACCTAGCGCACTTGAGCGGCTATTGGTGCGCCCTTTGCTCACCATCCGAAAAGTGCGCTTTTCCATCTCGGAAGACTTTTCTACCTCTCTTCCTGGCTTGGTGCAGCAGGCTACTGTCTTGGGTATGGGACGCGGTTTCCAGGGCCCTGGCTGGGGCTTTATTGCTGGTCTTCAGCCTCGCATCCGCACCTTGAACGAAAGCGACTACTACACCTCAAAGGACTGGCTACATGAGGTGGGCAATAACCGGCGCTGGATCAGTAGCTCAGTGTATCAAAACCGCGAAGTACTGCAAGACTATACCCAGCGCATTGACGGCCGCCTCACGCTGGAGCCTTATCGCGACTTCCGCATTGAGGTAGAGCTGAACCGCGCCTTTGCCCAAGCACATGCAGAGTTTTTCAAGGATACCGTACCCGACGGCCTGTTCAACCTTTCGCACGCTGTGCCCAAGCAATCGGGCTCTATGGCTATTAGTTTCTGGGCGCTGGGTACGCCCATGAGCACCGACACCAATGTGATACGCCGCTTGTTTAAGCAATACGACCAAAACCGCGTCATCGTGTCGCAGCGCCTGGGGCAAGGGCCTCACACCATAGATTCGCTGGCTGCCCGAGGCTATACCAACGGCTATGGCCACATCCAGAACGAAGTGCTCATTCCGGCTTTTGTGGCGGCTTACACCGGCAAGGATGCGCGCACCATCAACCTTGATATCTTCAAGGCGATACCAGCGCCCAACTGGCGCTTGCAGTACAATGGCCTGTCGAAATTGCCTTTCTTTCGGGATGTCTTTCAGAATTTCAGCCTAACGCATGGCTACAAGTCCACCCTGACAGTAAACCGCTACGATACCAACCCACTGTGGCTCGATACGCGTAACATAGGCGGGCCTGACCCCTTCACCGGTAACTTCTACGCGCGCTTGCTCATACCAGAAGTGGTCATCCAAGAGGCGTTCGCTCCATTTTTGGCCATTGATGCCACGCTCAAAAACGGTATGTCGTTCAATTTTGATTACAAAAAATCGCGCATGCTGGCCATGAGTTTCGTCAGTTATCAATTGGCCGAAACGCAGACCAAAGAAATTTCGCTGGGCTTTGGTTACTTGCTTCGAGGGGTAGACATTCCTTTCCTTACAGGTAGCAAGAAGCGGGGTGGCGCCAAGAAGCCGCAGCCCAAGACAAACCAGCCGGCGCCGCCACCGCAACAACGCAGACCAGGCGCAGGGGGCTTTGGCGGCGGCGGGCAACTGCGCAGTCAAGACTTGGATTTCAACTTCAACTTCTCCCTGCGAGACGACGTGACTTTCAACCACCTGCTGGACCAAGGCGTGGTAGAACCAGTGCGGGGCAACTATGCGCTCAACATCTCGCCGTCCATAGAGTATCAGATCAACACCAGGCTGGGCTTGCGCCTGTTCTTTGACTACCGGCAGAACATACCGCGCGTTTCGGCGGGTTTCCCGCGCATTGATACCTCCGGCGGCTTGGTGGTGCGTTTCAAGTTGCAGTAGTATCTTTGGAGCATGAATGTCTCTATTATACAACTGACCCGTGCCCAGGAATCGAGGGCTGCCATTGAACGTCTGTACATTGCCATGCGCCACCTCTTTATTCGGGGAGAATACAAGCCATTGGGCATGTCGGGCGAGGCCATGATCAAGGCGCTTGTGGAGTTGCGCCCAGAGATTTACGGCTCTATTGCCGACCCCGAACGCGTAGAACTGGACGGCCTGTTTTACATCTTTCAGCGGCTGCCACGCGGCATTGAGGAGTGTCGTTACATTCGGCTCATCTCACGCGAGGGCTATGAAAACTCAAGCTTTGAGGTGATGATTCCGCCCCGTCGTAAGCGCAACTGTTACCGCATTGACAACGAGCAAATGTTTATAGAAATGACGCGCGGCCGAAGCGACATCTACGACATCCTAACTCACCTGACGTTCATGTACGTGGAGGCAGAGAAAATACGCCGCAACAGTGAAGACAACAAGGGGCACAAAAAGCGTGAGTGGAAGATGCTGGAGGAAATTGTAGCGCTAGAGCAAACCCGCCCCGACGACATCAACCGCGAGGTAGCCTATACCTATCTGAGCACCATATTGGGCCGCACCTACGAGGAAACCGTAACGGCTGCACGCCGGTTTGACCACGACAGCAATGTCAACAGCCTGTTTCACATCACCTATTGGCTCGGGCGGCTATCCTCTGAGGAGGCTCATAAACAACAAGACCGCGAGATCACCTTCTCTGCTGCGCTGCGCGAGCGCGTAGGCCACCACACCTACGGCGACCTGTGGGCCACCAACATCAAGTCGTATCTGGTACAAGAGGGTATGTGGCAACGGCCGATGCACATTGTAAGCGCGAATCCGCACAGTTTTATGAATGCCTTGTATGCCCAGGCGGCGCTGCCTGAACTGGGCTCTGGCATGCACCTGGAAGAAACAGCGCGCCTGCTCAGCCTGGAAGAAAATGTCGATTTGAGAAAAAAGGTCAACTCCTTTGCTCGCCAGCATGGCATGCACCAGATAGACGATACCAGCGGTACTGGTATTTCAGTACAGATTTTCGACACCTTGAAGATCAACCCGCAGTGGCTACCTGCCCAGATTCGCTGGGATACCGCCCGTGTGCAGGCTGAACAGCCCATACTCATCGTAATGGACTACGCATTTGGCGAGCAGGCATACGAAACCATGGATGAACTGCTCAAACCTTTTTACGACACCAACGGCGAGCAGCGATTTGATGTGCGTTCCATCAACATCATGGGCAAGGCTGGCATCCTGGAAGGCAGTAAAGGCGACATCATGGTGCCTACAGCACACGTGTTTGAAGGTACTGCCGATAATTACCCTATTCAAAACCAGTTTACGCGGGCTGACTTTGAGGGCAACGGCTTGCGTGTATGCGAAGGTACGATGATCACCGTACTGGGTACTTCCCTGCAAAACCGCGATGTGTTGCAGTACTTCCTGGACTCCTCCTGGAAAGCCATCGGCCTGGAGATGGAAGGCGCGCACTATCAAAAGGCCATTCAGGCTGCATCGCGCATTCGCAACAGTATCAACCCCAATGTAGTGCTGCGCTATGCTTATTATGCCTCTGACAATCCGCTGGTTACTGGCCATACGCTGGCTTCGGGTAGCCTGGGGCTAGAGGGCGTCAAACCTACCTATCTGATTACAGAGAGAATACTCAATTGCATCTTTGGATAGTGCTTAGTTGGATGCGCCTCCAGGCTGGGCTGAATACACAAGGGGCAGGCGCTCGTGCATAACGCCCACCCCTTGCGGCAGCTATAATGTGCATAACGTTTACCTCACCACAGCAACGCGCTGAGTCATGGCGCCAGAGTCAGTGGCCACGCGCACCAGGAAGATGCCTTGCGTTTTGGGCACCCAGTCGAACGGATGTAAGCCGGCACTGAGTTGCACGCCGTTGGCCAGGGTTTCCACCAATTTGCCGCTCAGGTCATACACGGCGATGTGTATAGGCGAGGCTTCTGTCAGGTTCACCTCAATGCGGGTACGCTCGGCGGCAGGATTAGGATATATGCGGACGTTTCCGGCCAGCAGCCCTGGTTCGTCCGTACCAGATACCAGCGCTTCGTTGACGCGGATATTGTCAATGAATAGGTTGTTGCCGTAATCCGACACGACAGTAAAGCGGATGTTAATGTCGGTCAGACCATCGTAAGCCGCTAGAGAGATGGAGTCAGTAGCCCATTGAGTGACGGTAGGCACAAAGCGGCTGTTGGTGGCAGTACGGGTAGCCAGTTGCGCGCCAGCTTTGTTGTATATCTGCGTCCAGGTCTCGCCGCAGTCGGTAGAGACGGAGATGCGCAGTCGGTCAGCGGAAGTTTGGTACTGCGCATGTGCGCGGTCGAAGCGCAGGTAGTTGTTGGTGCGATTACTCAGATCAATGCGCTCGAAGATCATGTGTGCCTGCGCGCCTACTTGCACCCAGTCATAAAAATTAGTGAACATAGACTTGGTCGAAGCACCAAAGCCGCCTATGTTTTGAGTCACATTGTTGAATACAGTGCGGTTGACAACCATGAAATGATCATTGGCCTCTTTGATAACCAGTACACCAGCGGGCGTGTCGCGCAGTGGGGTGGCTTCCATATCTTCGGCAATGTCATTGCCAACGGGTTCATTATTCAGGGTGTAGAAGCTTTGGGAAGTAATCAACTCGTTGAGCAAGTTGTAATCCCGAGCATTATTATTAGGCTCCTCTACAAAGAAATCAAAGGATACTTTACCTGGCACTATATTAATTTCGGGAAAGGCAATAAGTGTCGTATCGCCTGGTGTAAGTTCGCCTTCCCAATACTCAGCTACGGGTTCGTCATCATTGAGGATATAACCTACCACCATGTTGGTAATGGTGCTGGGGCCGTCGTTGGCAATACTCATGCGAGGCGTGACTCTATAGTCGCAAAATCCACTTGGCCCAATGCTATTGGGGGTGATCCCGATGTCCACATAACTATCACCAAGCGGTCTGGGCAGGCTTTCAGCCGCCTGATAAACCTGGCGATTAGAAGTTTTTTGTACAAAAGCTACTACACCAATTTGTGCATAGTTGTAAATGTAAGTAGGTAGTGCCTCGGCATAGGTGATCACAATCGTATCACCAGGTGCAATGGCGCCAATGGGCGCACCAGATGCATCGGGCAACATGCGGCGCATTACGCTCTTGAAGTCACGCTCGCTGGTGGAGCCTGGCGGGCGCGGAAAAAGGATGCGCTTTTCTACAATAGCCGTGTGCAATACTACGCTATCGGGGTTGAAGGCTACAGTGTCTAGATTCATAATGCGCACCTGTATGAAGATGCTGTCTAGCGCCTCATTAATATAGTGTTCTACTTGCATGTCAATGGGCGTGGGCGTTGCCAGGCGGTTGTTGATCATGGCTGCCGTGACGGCGCTGGCCGTCCCAGCGTTCTGTACCCCGTCGAGGCGTACATTAGGTACGCCAGTCACGCCATAGTAAGTCACTCGTGAAGCCACCTGGGTGGGGTTCTGCTGGTTCATCGGATCATATCCTGGCCAACTGGTTTGGTACTTGAGTAGTACTACTTGGTCGCCAAAACTTTGCAGTAAGGCGTTAAAAGCAGGATTTTGTGCAGCGCAAGGTCCGCAAGACGCTTGAGTGAACGACTCTATCATCACGCGGCGCACAGCCTGCGCTTGTGCTATGAAGGGAAGGGTCGATAACAGGAGAAGGGGTAAAAAACGATTCATTTCGCTAATGATTTGAATGTGAGCAAATGCGAACCTGTACCACAAATTCGCGTAATTTTATGCAGCAAAGATAACGCCTATTTATTTTTCTTTTGATGGATTGTAAGCAAAGATATAACCGGAAATCAGCAAAATCAGCGATATTTTGGTGAGGTTAGGCATTAGGTAGCCGGTACGGGCAGCACAGTCTTTGTGTTTTTTCTTGCAGAAACTTAATAACAAGTAGGCTGGAATCTGCCAAACAGACAATGCGGAATCCCGTATCAGCCTTTCGCCAATGGCATTCCGCCAGGAGTATCATGACTCTTATCAGTCTTCAAACAGCCGGGCCTGTGTCTGAGGTATTTGAAGCCTTTCGTTGCATGCGTGGTCATTTACTGCCTGGGCAGCGCCCGCCAAGAGGTGTACCTAAGTTTTTTATATTTTTTTCTCTTTTTGAATTGTTTTTCAGGAAAAATGTCTTACCTTTGCCACACTTTTTGAAAAAGCGGTTGATTCCGTAGCTCAGCCGGTAGAGCAATACACTTTTAATGTATGGGTCCTGGGTTCGAATCCCAGCGGAATCACTTCTAAAAGTCCTTGTGAATGAGTTGTTTACAAGGGCTTTCTCATTTATGTACGCCGCTTGTGAGAAAATATCATCCTGACGAGCTTGGCCGCCCCGACCTTGAAATCGCGCGCCAATTGCCCAAGCTGCCCGTAGTAATAGTACTCGACAACGTGCGCTCTGCGCTCAACGTCGGCTCTGTATTTCGCACTTGCGATGCCTTTGCCGCCGCAGAAATCCTGCTCTGCGGCATCACTGCCCAGCCGCCGCACCGCGAGATATTCAAAACCGCCTTGGGCGCTACCAACACCGTGCCCTGGCAACACTTCGCTCATACCAGCGAAGCAGCAGTGTACCTGCAAGTGAAAGGCTACGTGGTATGGGTAGTAGAACAAACCGACAGCAGCCTCCTGCTGCCAGCATTCCAGCCCGATGCCGAGCAAAAATACGCTCTCGTCTTTGGCAATGAAGTGCACGGCGTGTCGGAAGAATGGCTAGCCCTGGCCCAGGGTGCCATTGAAGTGCCCCAGTGGGGCGCCAAACATTCGCTCAATGTAGCCGTTTGTACAGGGGTGGTGCTTTGGGAAATGATTCGTAAACTCAAATGGGCTTAGTAATGGCATATTGGTTGGTCAAGTCAGAACCGTTCGTGTATCCCTACGATGAGCTGGAGCGCACTGGACGCACTATGTGGGACGGCGTGCGCAACTACGCCGCCCGCAATCACCTGCGCGCCATGCAACTTAACGACCTGGTATTGTTCTATCATAGCCGCGAAGGGCTCGAGGTAGTAGGCTTGTGCAAGGTGGTGCGCACTCACTATCCTGATCCCACTGCCAAATCAGGCGACTGGTCGGCGGTAGATCTGGCGCCAGTCGCTCGGCTGCACAAGCCTGTGCCCCTGACCTTAATCAAGCAAACGCCTGAACTTCAGCAAATCGGCCTCGTGCGCGTGGGCAGGCTCAGCGTGATGCCCTTGCAAGCTCACGAATTTGCCAAAATTATGGAACTATCTGAAACCCCTTTCGTACAATGAGCACACCTGTCATGGAAATATTTAAGGAATTTACCTTCGACTCGGCTCACTGGCTACCCTTCGTACCCGATGACCACAAGTGCCGCCGCATGCATGGCCATACTTACATCGTGCGCCTCTACCTCCGGGGCGAACTACACCCCACTCTGGGTTGGGTAACTGACTTTGCCGACATCAAAGCCGCCTGGAAACCCCTCGAACAGCAACTGGACCACCGCCTGCTCAACGATATTCCCGGCCTGGAAAACCCCACCGCTGAAAATCTGGCCATCTGGATTTGGAACCACCTCAAACCCCAACTGCCTTTACTTAGCAGAGTAGTAGTGTGCGAAAATCAAACCAGCGGCGTGGAATATACCGGCTAACCCTGCTATACGGCGGTCTCCCGCTCCTTAGCGGCAACTTCTTCTTGCCCTTTCTCTGGCTTCCAGCCAGGGTGGCCAAAAATATAATGCCAGCGCGATTTCCAGTCTTTGGCTCCGCGCACGTCTCGCCAGATATCTCTGAACTCGTGAGTGATAACCGTGACCATGTTTTGCTTTTTCAGGTTTTTGGTCAGGCCATACACCACTTCTTCCTTCTCTGCCTGAAATGTGCCAAACAGACGATCCCAGATGATAAGTACCGCACCGTAGTTTTTGTCCAGATATGCCTGGTTGCTGCCGTGATGCACCCGATGGTGAGAGGGCGTGTTAAAGATGAACTCGAACCAGTGCGGCGTGCGTCCGATGGTTTTGGTGTGAATCCACATTTGGTAATAAAAGCCGATTTCGTCCACTAGTACAATCAGGATGGGGTCGAAGCCCAGAAAAGCCAGCGGCGACCAAAACACAAAACGGTAAAAAAAGTGGATGAAATTGCCGCGCAGTGCCGTGGATACATTGAATACCTGTGAAGAATGGTGCGTGACATGCGTAGCCCAGAACAGGCGGCTCTCATGGCTGAGCCGGTGATAAAAGTAAAACGTCAGGTCGTTGAGCAAGAAAAGCGCTATCAAGCCTGCCCAAGATGTAACGGGAATATGCATGATAGCAAAATGCTCATGAATGGTGTAAAACAGCAGTAGGGTAGTGCCTTTGACGAGTAGCTTTACGACAGAGTTGAGTGTGCCCAGGCTGAGATTTATGAAGGTGTCCTTGGCCTCATAGAGCTTCTGGCGCTTTTTCGTGCTGATGTAAAACTCCAGAGCAACCAATGCAATGTAAGAGATAGCAGCCAGCGCCTTGGCCGTACTGCCATCTAGTACTTCTACAAAATTGATCTCCATGAGCAGTCGGAGTTTTTAAATTCAGCCGCAAAGGTACAATTCGGCCAAGAAATTAGCACGGGGCAATCAAGGCGCCAAAGCAAAAAACACTGGAGTAGTGTGCGCACGGCCTTTGTCAAACCAGGTGAATAGGCCGCTCAGGCTGCCGTCAGCGCCTTTTTGCCAGCGCAGGGGAAAAAGGCCCTTGGGCGTAGCTACCAGCACTACGGTTTCTGTAGGCCAGGAGATGATGTCGGCTACAGGCCATACGCTGAGCAAGTCGCCAGGCAGAGCGTCCATCCAGCCCTGGTAGCCGATGCCAGCTTCGGCGGGCGTCAACAGGGTAATGGAACCCGCGGGTGCTTCGGGGTGCTTTCCTGCCCGGTAGTCAAAGATGCCGGTGATGGCGGGTTGTTCCAGTGGTTTTTCGCCGGCTATGATGCGCAGAAAGGGGTCGGCAATGCACATGGCGGCGCCTTCCACCCATTCTGGAATGCCAGTTACATTGGTGGTAATAGCAATGACCAGCCCATGGTCGGGATATACAATGAGCACAGGACGCGCGCCAGGCTGATTGCCGTTGTGGTAGTAGATGCGACGCCCCCAGGGGTCGTGGTCTGACACCACCCAGCCGATACCTACACCGGTGGGTTCTCCGGTGCTCAGGTATTGCGTGCGGAAGAGCATATCGAGTGTGGACTGCTTGAAAAAGCCCGGCTTGAGGTGTGCCATGCCAAAGCGCACAAGGTCTTCAGCCGTAGAAACATAGCCCCCCCCAGCAAACTTATAAGTGGGGCGCATGTTGCGAATAGACTTGTTGGCACCCTGGCTGTCGCGGGTGTACAGCGTAGTCAGGTTGGCTATGGTGCTGTCGGGATGGTTGGGCAAGGTAGAGTGCATGCCCAGTGGGTCCAGTACATGGCGCTTCATGTAGCGGATGTACGATTGGCCAGAGGCACCCTCCAGTGCGGCTTCCATCAGGGTGTAGCCTAGCGAGGTGTAGTTGTACTTGGTGCCGGGCGGCGCCACTAGTGTATCGTCGGCAAAGATGCTGAGCGCTTCTTTGGCATTTCGGTAGCGCTTGCCGTCAATATTTTTCACTGTGAAATCCGTCAGGCGGTACTCGCGTATGCCCCCCAGGTGGCCGGCCAGTTGGCGGGTGCTGATGTTGTAGCACTTGTCGGGCCACTCGGGCACGTACTTGCGCACGTCGGCATCCAGGTCAATGAGGCCTTGCTCATACATTTTGCCCACTACCGCCGCCGCCAGCAACTTAGATATGCTAGCAATGCGAAACTGGGTACGCGGTGTCACCGGCGTACCTTTTTCTACATTGGCATAGCCAAAGCCCTCGCTCCACACAATTTGCCCCTGAATGCCTACCGCTATGGCCATACCGGGAATGTCGGCCGTTTCGCGCAAGATTTTCACAGCGTTGCGTCCGTGAATGATGGCACTTAGGTACTCCGGCTGCCGGATCAGACGCACTTGGGCTTCGCCGGCTAGTGGCCTAAACAATATGCCGACCAAGGGCCCCAGAATCCGAAAAAAACTCGGCCAAGAAGCAAAATGCACCCGCGTATTCATGCTGTGTATGTTCGTGAGTTTTTATACATTACCCCACAGCCAGGGCGCATTGCGTCACCAGCCGCCGGTCACTTTAAAGGTCTCGAACGCGTTTTCCTTGCCCGCCCGAATGCGCAGCAAATATACAGCTTTAGCCAAACGATTACCCAACTCAATCGTAGTGTAAGCGCCTGGATTGGCTACTTGCCCCTGTTGCACTAGGCGGCCAGCCGTGTCATAGAGTTGGTATTCGAGGCTTTGCTCCACCAGTCCGTTGAACGTAATACCGATGCGGTTGTCAAAAGGCAGCGGGAATACCCGGTTGACCAAACTCGAAGCCGGACTGCGCTGCATGGCAATAACGGGCGAGTAAAAGACGTAATTGTACTCGGTAGGCTGATTTTCGTTGATAACGCGCAGGCGAAAGAAGTACAGGTTGCGCAAGCCCAGCGACGTATGGCTGTACGATTGCGGTTCGGCGGTGAGGATGCCTGTGGCGTTCACCGTGGCGATCTTCTCAAAGTCGCGGCCATTGACGGAGCGCTCCACCTCTATTTGCCGGCAGTAAAACTCAGGAACGGTGCTCCAATCCAGGCGGATTTCGGTAGTGTTGGGGAAACTGCCCCGGAAGTCGGTGAGTTGGGTACGCAGTTCGCCTTCGTATTTGGTAATGCGCACGTCGTCTAGGGCTATGCCTGCGTGGGTGCCTGTACCATCCGACTGAAACACAAAGCGGAAGGCTACATTGGGCTGCCCGGCGAGAAAACTGACGTTCACCTTAAATTCCTCCCAGTTGAGCCGGTTGGCGGTAAAGTAAGATTCGCCTATGGGAAACGCAGCTCCTGGCACATTGGTGTTGCGGTAGTTGTACCAGCTGGGCAGGGTCTGGTTGACGAGTGGCTGCCAAGTGCGACCGCGGTCAGTAGAGTACTCTACGCGCAGGCCGTCTAGCCCGTTGTGAATTTCCCACTTGCCCCAGAAGCTGAAGCTGTACAAGCTAGTGTCCGAAAAGTCAAAGTTGGGTAAGTACAGCAAGGCACGGGTGTTGGGCTGATAAAATATTTCCTGCGGCCCCAGCACGTAGGCAAACTGGCCACTGCGTGTGCCGCTCTTGCGGGGCACGCTGGACTGCCCCCGCACAAAAGCAGAGCCGCTGAGCGTCACCACGCCCTGCTGCTCGGTAAAGCCTTCAAAATCGCCACCATAAGCCGGGCGGTCGGGTGTGTAGGGCAATGGCCGGTTGGGCATCACCTGGTGGGTGGCTTCGGTGCTTAGATTGCCGTTGATAGTTAGGCGCACGGTGTATGTGCCCACACTGGGGAAGGTGTACTCCGGATCAGGCTGCGTAGAGGTGGTACCATCACCAAACTCCCACAGGTAAGAAGCGGCGTTTGAGGAAAGGCTGCCTCTGAAGCGTACCGGCGTCCCCAGGTAAGAAATGGGTTCAAAGGAGGCTCTGGCGGCGGGTTCGGCAAATACTTCAGTAGTATACATGCCACGGCCATGGGTAGCGGCCAGCACCACGCGGTCAGAGCGGCGCACCTTGAGCATATCTGTGCGTACCAAAGGTGTGCCCAGGCCAGGTAGTGGCGGCAGCCACAGGGTGTTGGCGCCGTCCAATTGTTCAGTAAGCCATACCCCAGCTTCGGTAGCAATCATAGCCTGGCGGTTGTTGGCTGGGTTGAAGATGCCCCAGCGCACAGGCATGTCGGGCAGATTGCCTTCCACGTTGATCCAGTTTTGGCCGCCATTGAAACTCTCGAATACGCTGGGCACGCCATAGTTGGACACCGTAGCCAGCAAGTGCTCGGGGTTGCCTAGTTCTACATCAATATTGGATACCGTGCCTGGAAGCGGAGCAAGAGCTACCCCTGTGGCGGTGGTTCCGGTGTGGGCATTGTCCACGCGTAAGATACGACCATTGCTAAATGAGCCGAAGTACACGCGGTTAGGGGTATTGGGGTCCACTGTTATACAGGAAATGTTAACGCTAAAATTTTGAATGTCCACCAGTTGACGCTCACCAGAGAGTACATTCCATCGGAAGAAGTCACCGCCGCTGGAGTCGGTCTGCGAATATAGGATCTTAGAGCGGCTGTCGTAGTCAGAGGGGCTGATGAAACGACCATTGAAACTAGCGGCATTAGAGAAAGTAAGGCCGCCGTCGGTGCTGAGCGAGTAGTTGGCAAACTGCGACGACACCATCTGTATGTTAGGGTCTTCCTGGTCAATGTGGCAAAACGTGCCGTCGCCACCACGCACAGAGCGAGCCGAGGCAATATCTGGCCCATTGAGTTGCAGGGAGTTGTTGTCTTGTGTACCGCCCAGCATGTAGTTAGACCCAGCCTCGGGGTGTAAGGCACAGGCGTAAAATTGTGTGACGTTGAAGTTGCGCTTGCGGCTGGGTACAGTGGCGGAGGAGCCAGTAGTGCTGCGATAAATGCCACCGTCGTTGCCGAAATAGATGACGTTTTGCTGCTCCGGATCAAACACAATTTTGTGCTGGTCTACGTGCATGTTGGTAGCGAAGAACGTCCAGGTAGCGCCGCCATTGGTGGAGCGCATGATGCGCACGCCGCCGACTATAACATGATTGACGTTGAAAGGGTCCACAGCAATTTCGAGGTCGTACCAAGCCTGGCCATTGGTAAACTCTGTGCCGTTGGCGTTGTTGGGGCGGGCGCGCTCCTGCCACGTCTGGCCACCATTGTTGGTGAAATATACATTGGTGGCGCCGTTGTTGAGGCTGCCGATGGCGTAGATAATGTTGGGGTCAGAGGGGAATACCGACATCTCCGTGCGCGTCCAGTTCTGCGGAAAACCAGAAGCCGATGTGGTGATGAGCTGCCAGGTGCCGGGATTGCCGTCGAGCGAGCGCCAGATGCCGCTGGGGTTGGATGCAAAAATAAACCCGCCGGAAAACTGCACATCGTAGATGCTGCCGTTGGCGGCGTTGGCCGGAATGCCGAGTACACGTGTCCAGGTTTCGCCCTGGTTCTGGCTGCGCATGAGTCCCTGGGCGGTGCCGGCGTACACATCACGGGTAATGGGATGCACCAGTAAGTCACGGGTAAAGCGGAATGTGCCGTTGAGGGTAGACTCAAGCTCCTGCCAGGTGGTGCCTCCGTCTATGCTGCGGTAGATGCCTCGGCCGCGTACTGCGTCTAAGTTGCCGAAGCCTTCGCCAGTGCCCATGTATATGACCTGTGGGTTGACGGGGTCTTGTGCCAGGGCGCCTACGGCGAGATTTTCCAGATAATCGTTGACTACGCGCCATTGGGGCGGGTCGGCGGTGATGTCATCGCACACCCACAGGCCACCAGACACAGAGCCAGCCCAGATTTTGCGTCGCGTGGGGTCATTTCGATCAATGAGGATGGCGCGGGTACGGCCGGCAAAATTATCGGGCCCACGCTCGCGCCACACGGCGTCAGGTAGGCTATTAGGGGTTTTTTTGCGGAAGACCATCTGCGCCTGCAAGCGTCGGGTATAGGCAATGGCAGCGGCCAGCCGCTCGGTGGGTGGGTAGCCCAGGGCGGGGTCTTTGGTGCGCTCAAAGTTGTCTTCCAACGCCAAGCGAATGTTGCGTGCCTTGTGGTGCTCATGCCACATACTGCTGCGCGAGGGCACCTCGGAATACGACAGTAAATTCAGTGCGGCAAGTGTGAAAACAGAAGCTAAGCGAGTGCAAACAGAAAGGAAACCTGATCTCATAACAGGATTGCATTGGTACGGCGAAACATATCGCCAGACAAAATTAGACAGAACCTATGGGATAATTTGCAATCTGTACTACATTCGGCGCAAAAGCAGAATCAGATGGCACAGTAATCAGATGTGCTCCTTAAGTGCCTTGCGGTTGATCTTGCCAGTGTCATTTTTGGGCAGCACCCCTAGGAAGGTGAAGTATTTGGGTACTTTGAATTTAGCCAGATTGGCTTTGCAAAAATCCATGACCTCGGCCTCTGTACAGGCCATGCCAGGCTTGCGCACCAGGAAAGCGTGGCCGGTTTCGCCCCATTTTTCGTCGGGTACACCAATGACGGCGGCCTCTGATATGGCCGGATGGCTAAGCAGTACACGTTCTAACTCGGCAGGATACACGTTTTCGCCACCAGAAATGTACATGTTCTTGATGCGATCCACCACGTAGAGGTACTGCTCGGCATCCATGCGCACCATGTCGCCGGTATGAAACCAGCCATCCACGATGGTTTTGGCGGTGGCTTCGGGGTTGCGCCAGTAGCCGGGCGTCACCATCGGGCCTTTGAGCAAAAGTTCGCCAGGCGTATCAGGGGGCAGGTCGCGGCCGTACTCGTCCACAATGCGGATTTGCACATAAAAATTGGGGCGGCCAATGGAGCCTTTTTTTCGGATGGCGTCGTCCTGATGCAGGGAGGTGAGGTTGGGGCCTACTTCCGTCATGCCGTAGCCCTGGCGAATGGGCACGCTTTTGCTGTGCCAGCGCTCAATAAGGGGTATGGGCATAGGCTCGCCGCCTACAATGATGTAGTGCAAATGCGGGAACTGTGCAGTTTCAAAAGCTGGCGTATCAGCTATCATTTTGAGCATGGTGGGCACCGCCATGAAGATGGAGAGTTGCTCTTGTTGCAGAAGATGTAGTACGGCTTCGGCATCAAACTTGCGCATGAGAATGGTGTAGCCGCCATGGTGTAGAAAAGGGGTAGTAAGTACATTCCAGCCGCCGGTGTGGAAGGGCGGCATGACGTTTACAGTGCGGCTTTCGGAGTTGACAATGAGGCTCATAGCCGTATTGATACTATTCCAGAAAAGCATTTTGTGAGTGTAGAGTGCTCCCTTCGGAAAGCCCGTGGTACCGGAAGTGTAGAGGATAAACACGGGGTCGTCTTCGTCCACAGGCGTGACAGGCAATGGGGCGTCGTGTTCTGTGACCGTATCGGGGTTGCAAAAGTCGGCCAGCGCTTCAAAATTCCAATGGCCAGGAATGCCAGCATAGGCAGGAGCACCGTCGAGCAGATGCTGGAATTTGGCTTCGCTGATGACCAGTCGCGGCTCAGCATTTTGGAGCAGATAGTCAATCTCGGCGGCGGCCAGGCGGTAGTTCATCGGTACAAGGATGCAGCCGGTTTTTTGCGACACAGCAAAAAGTACGATATACTCCAGGCAGTTTTCGGCTAGCAGGGCAATGCGCTCGCCTTTTTGGATGCCATACCGGGCAGCAAGATGTCGGGCCAGGCGGTTGGCCAGGCGGTTAAGTTGGCTGTAGGTAAGGGCACGGCCGGTCTCGTATTCTTTTACGGCAGTTTTGGCTGGGCTGTAGAGCGCCCATTTGGCTGTCCAGTCTTGCGCAGATGGTTGCATGGCGGTAATCTCTCTATTGTACGACAAACGCAAAGTTATACATAAAAAGGTGGCAATGGCAATAATTCGAGCGGCTGTGGGTCGGTTTTAAGCTTTAGGCTATGGGCTGAAGGGTTTGAATCTTGCTGATAAGACACAACATTCATAGTGAAAACTTACCGGTGGTAGGTTGGCACCCCACAATGGCCAACACGACATGGGAACCTCCTGCCAGCCTATTGGCAGTAGCATTCATCGTAAGCATCATCACAGCAAATGGCAATCAGCGTCCAAACCATTCATGCCGTGCAACATCAAACCAACCGAGAGGCTTTTGTTTAGACTATATCTAAATAATTGCCGCCCCGATAGAAATTTTGTTAATGAGTGCGATGCAATCTATATTTGCGCAACTTTTTGGTGGTGCTATGATCTGCCATAGAGTGTAAGTTAAAAAATATACCAGATTTACAATGACATACGGATCTGCTCTAAACCGCATTGCGTTTGTTCTTGCGCTAGCTACCCTACCCTTGCTTGCCTCCGCCCAGGATGGCGGCGCTGATATCGAAGCTGGCAAAACCCTCTTTCGCAACCTGTGCGCATCCTGCCACAACAAGGACATGAAAAGCGACCTCACTGGTCCGGCACTGGGCGGAGTGGAGGATCGCTGGGCTGCCTTCCCGCAGGCTGACCTCTACAACTGGATACGCAACTCTCAGGCTATGGTCAAAGCCGGCCACCCGCGCGCTGTGGAGGTATATAATCAATGGAAGCAGTTACAAATGACCGCTTTCACCAGTCTGACTGACCCGGAAATCGCTAACATCTTGGCCTACATCAACTGTACCTACACTAATACCTGCCCCGGAGCAGTAGCTAGTGTCGTTGGTCCAGTGGCTGCCGTGCAAGTGCAGAAAAAAGACTACACCTTCCAGTTCATTCTGGTGGCACTCATCCTGGGTATCCTGGCTATTGTGCTGGCTCGCATCCTGGCTAACCTCAACTACATGATGCAACTGCAGGAAGGCAACGCGCCTGCTCGTCGTAAAACCCTGGTGGAGATTCTCACCAGCCGCGGCGTGGTCGGGTTTGTGGTGTTTGCTTTAGTGGTGCTGGGCGGCTACACTACCGTTAACAATGCCGTAGCCCTGGGCCGTCAGCAAGGCTATGCCCCCGAGCAGCCTATAAAGTTCTCGCATGCTACCCACTCTGGACTTCACAAAATTGATTGCCAGTACTGCCACGACGGCGCCCGCCGCTCAAAGCAGTCTGTCATTCCCGCTGCCAACACCTGTATGAACTGCCACGCTGCTATCAAGGTAGGTTCGCAATATGGTACAGCAGAGATCAGCAAGATTTATGCCTCCATCGGCTGGGACCCCAACGAAAATGCTTACATCGAAAACTATGACCAGATGAGCGAAGCCGATATTGAAAAAATCTTCCGAAAGTGGATTGCTGACACCTATACCAAAGAGATGACGGACAAAGACCCCAAAATGGATAAGCTTGAGAAAACCGTCAACGAGCAGTGGAAAGGCATCAAGACTTCGCTGACCAATGACAAGAAGAAGAAGATACAGGGGCCCATTGAGTGGGTGCGTATCCACAATCTGCCCGACCACGCCTACTTCAACCACGCCCAGCACGTAGCCGTGGGCAAGGTAGAATGCCAAACCTGCCACGGTCCCGTAGAGCAAATGGAAGTGGTACAGCAGTATTCGCCCCTGTCCATGGGCTGGTGCATCAACTGCCACCGCCAGACGGAAGTCAAATTTGCCGACAACGACTACTACCAGTCTTACGCTCGCTATCACGAACAAATCAAGAAAGGCGAGCGCAAGAAAGTGACTGTGGAAGACATTGGCGGCCTGGAGTGCCAAAAATGCCACTATTAATAAATAAGGTGTAACACAGACGTAAAATAACTCATTCTTCACTGCATCCAAAGACATGCACCATACAATGAAAAATCAAAAGCAAGAGGTCTGGATTGGCGTTGAACAACTCACCAACGACGAGGCCTATCAGTCGCTGGTCTCCCAAGAGTTCAACGAATTGCCTGTGGCAGAACAGCTGGCGCAGGAAAATGCGCCAGTACTACATACCAGCCGACGCGATTTTCTCAAGTTTCTTGGCTTTGGTCTCGGTGCCGCCACTGTGGCAGCTGGCTGCGAGATTCCTGTGCGCAGGGCTATACCCTATGTGGTCAAGCCTGACGAAATCGTGCCCGGTGTGGCTACCTACTATGCATCTTCTTTCGTACAAGGCGGCGACTACTGTGCCATTCTGGTAAAAACCCGCGAAGGCCGCCCCATCAAAATAGAAGGGAACAGCCTGTCTTCCGTCACGCGTGGCGGTACCAGTGCCCGTGCCCAGGCTTCGGTGCTGAGCCTGTACGACACCAGCCGCCTGCAAGGTCCTTACCGCATCAAAGATAGCGTGGTGCAAAAGCCATCAAAAAAATCGGAGCGCGGCCCCTCTTGGGAAGAAATTGACCAGGAAATCACTGGCAAACTCCGCCCAGATGCTCGCATCCGCATTGTGGCGCACACTATTCTTAGCCCTACGACTCAAAAAGCTATTGCTGACTTCAAGGCTAAGTACCCCAACACCGAACTGCTCCAATATGACCCAGTATCTGCTTCCGCTATGCTCCAGGCCAATGAACGCAGTTTTGGTCAGGCAGTCATCCCTAGCTATCATTTTGACAAGGCCGATATCATCGTTTCTTTCGACGCCGACTTCCTTGGCTCCTGGATTTCTCCAGTAGAATTTGCCGCACAATACGCCCAAAACCGGAAGGTAGATGTCAAAAAGCCGGCCATGTCACGCCATATTCAGGTGGAGAGCTACATGAGCCTCACTGGTTCAAATGCAGACAACCGCATCTTGGTGAAGCCCTCTGAACAAGGCGCCGCTATTCTGGCGTTGTACAATGCCCTGGCCAGTATCATGGGCAAGGCGCGCGTAAATGGTGCTGCTCTGCCCTCTGAAAAAGCAGCCAAAATTGCCAAAGTAGCCCAGGAACTAGCCCGTGCACAAGGCAAAAGCCTGGTGGTAAGTGGCTCCAACAACGTCGGCGAACAAATACTGGTCAATGCCATCAACGACATGCTGGGCAACTACGGCAATACCATCAGTTTTGCGCATGCTTCCCTGCAACGCCAGGGGCAAGATAAGCCCATGCAAGACCTCATTGTTGCTATGCGCAACAAGCAGGTGGACGCCCTCTTTATCATGGACGGCGCTAACCCTGCCTATGACCTGCCCAACGCTGACGCCTTCGTGGAAGCCATGAAGCAGGTACCACTTAAGGTATCCTTCTCTGGCGTGCCCAATGAAACCCTACTGGCCTGCGACTACGCCGCGCCCACGCACCACTACCTCGAGAGCTGGGGTGATGCCGAACCCAAGCGCGGTCATTATAGCCTCGTACAGCCTGTGATCGCGCCCCTGTTCAACACCCGCCAGGCGGAGGAAAGCCTCCTGCGTTGGGCCAAAGCCGAAACGCTGGATACGAACGCCGAACAACCCTACTTGGAATACCTCAAAGCACACTGGCGGCAGGCTATGTTCCCTCAACAAAAAGGCTTTGCCAGTTTCCAGACCTGGTGGGACAGTACCCTCCACGACGGCGTGTTTGAAGTAGCCAGCACAGGGCCGGAAACCAAGCCCTTCTCAGCTGATGTGAACGAAGCTGCCGCTAAGGTACGTAAACCCGCTGCTACAGATGCCCTGGAAATTGCCTTCTTTGAAACTGTTAACATGGGTGGTGGCCAGTACGCCAATAATCCCTGGCTGTTGGAAATGCCCGACCCCGTGACCCGCACTGTGTGGGGCAATTACCTGGCTATTCCAGTCATGTGGGATGGCAAAACCTTCAAGGCCTACAAAGGCCTCAACGCCCGCGAGATTTATGGTAAAGCGGACATTGTAGAAGTGGATATTGCCGGTAAAAAGCAGCGCGTGACTGCCGTGCGCCAGTTCGGTCTTATGCAGGGCACGTTTGCCCTCGCTTTGGGCTACGGCCGCACTGTGACTGGCAATGTGGGCCGCGCCCTGGGCAACAATGTAGGCGTCAATGTCTATCCCTGGCTCAGCGTGGACAGCGACGGCAATACTCAATACTATGCTGTTAACCTTAGCGTCTCCGACAAAGTAGCCACTGAAGAAGACTTTGCCTGTGTACAGTACCATCACACTATGGGCGTTACGGATGGCAAGACCAAATACAAGGATGCTTTTTCCGGTGAGGAAAAACTCGTCAATCTGGATGAAAAATCTGCTACCCGACTCAAAGACCCTTTCAACGAACACGGCTTCCAGGGCGGTATCACGGAGCGGAGCATCATCTTCAAGGCCAATGTAAAAGAACTGCCAGAACTGGTAGACAAAATCCATGAGCGCCGCGAAGAAGCTGCGCACCTCAACGAGCAAACCATCTATCCCACGCAGAAATACGTCAAGGAAATCTATTCGCAGGGGCATTGGTGGGCCATGCACATTGATCTCAACGCTTGTACTGGCTGTGGCGCTTGTCAGGTGGCCTGTATTGCCGAGAACAACGTGCCAGTGGTGGGCAAGAAGGAGGTGTCGCGTCACCACGAAATGACCTGGCTACGCATTGACCGCTATTATTATGGAGACTACGAAAACCCCAACGTAGTGTACCAGCCTATGATGTGCCAGCACTGCGACAACGCCCCCTGTGAAAACGTTTGCCCTGTAGCCGCTACCAATCACAGCAGCGAGGGTTTAAACCAAATGACCTACAACCGCTGTATCGGCACGCGCTATTGTGCCAATAACTGCCCGTACAAAGTGCGCCGCTTCAACTGGCTGGATTATACTACTGCTGACATCTTCGTCAGCAACGAGTACCGCGTCAATGGCGAGGAGATTCCGTTCTACGCAGATAATCTGGTACGCATGGTGCTCAACCCCGATGTGACGGTGCGCTCGCGCGGGGTCATCGAAAAGTGTAGTTTCTGCGTGCAGCGCATCCAAGAGGGCAAGCTCACTGCCAAGCGCGAAGGCCGCCGCCTGGCTGACAACGACGTACGCAGTGCCTGCCAGACAGCCTGCCCCACCGGCGCCATTACCTTCGGTGACCGCAACAACCCAGAAAGCGCCGTGGCGCAAAAGTCTGCCAGCCCCATCAATTACCTCGTGCTGGAAGAGATCAACGTCATGCCCTCGGTTACTTACTCGGCTCGCATCAACAACCGCGATGAAAGTTTAGATGCCTGATTTTGAATAAAAAACATAGCGCTGCTGAAGCTCGGCCGCGCCTAACCTGAAAAATAGAGTATCTGATGAGCGTAGTAGTTTCACCCATTCGGGAGCCTCTGATAGAAGGCGGCAAGACCTACCACCAAATTACTGAAGACATCTGCTCGCCCACCGAAAAAGCGCCAAACTTCGCCTGGGTGCTAGCTTTCACTTTGAGCTCCATTTTTCTAGGCCTATTCCTGTTTACGGTGGCCTGGACGATATGGTTCGGTATCGGTACCTGGAACCTCAACCGCACTATCGGCTGGGGCTGGGACATTACCAACTTCGTGTGGTGGATCGGTATCGGCCATGCCGGTACGCTGATTTCGGCCATCTTGTTGCTGTTCCGCCAGCGCTGGCGCACTGGTGTAAACCGCGCAGCAGAAGCCATGACCATCTTCGCGGTGATGTGTGCCGGGCAGTTTCCGCTCATTCACATGGGGCGGCTATGGCTGGCCTTCTTCATCTTTCCGTACCCGAACACGCGAGGCCCGCTTTGGGTAAACTTCAACTCGCCGCTGCTCTGGGACGTATTTGCCATTTCTACCTACTTTACCGTGTCGGTACTGTTTTGGTACACGGGTTTGGTGCCTGATTTGGCTACCCTGCGCGACCGCTCCAAAGGCATACGCCGAAAGCTGTACAATATATTCTCCTTTGGTTGGACGGGAGCCGCCAAGCACTGGCAGCGCTTCGAGAGTTTGTCGCTGGTATTGGCTGGTTTATCCACGCCGCTGGTATTGTCGGTGCACACCATAGTATCTTTTGATTTTGCCACTTCGGTCATCCCTGGCTGGCATACTACCATTTTCCCGCCATACTTTGTGGCTGGAGCCATCTTCTCCGGTTTTGCTATGGTGCAAACGCTGATGCTCATCACGCGCAAAGTGCTCAAACTGGAAGAGTACATTACCCTGCAGCATATTGATAGCATGAACAAGGTGATCCTGGTGACGGGTACCATTGTGGGGGTAGCCTACCTAACAGAATTATTCATCGCCTGGTACTCTGGCTACTTGTACGAGCAATACGCCTTCTACAATCGCGTACTGGGGCCGTACTGGTGGTCGTACGTAGGCATGATGGCTTGCAACGTGCTCTCGCCGCAGGTGTTCTGGAGCCGCAAGATACGCCGCAGCATCACCTGGACTTTCGCTATGTCTATCTTCGTCAACATCGGCATGTGGTTCGAGCGCTTTGTGATCATTGCCACTACGCTGGCACGCGACTACCTGCCCTCCTCCTGGAGCTACTATGTACCCACTTGGGTGGAGATCGGCATATTCCTGGGTACGCTGGGCTTGTTCTTCACGCTGTTCCTGATTTTCACCCGCGTAGCGCCGGTGGTAGCGGTGGCAGAAGTGAAATCCATACTCAAAGCCGCCGGCGATCAATACACTGGGCCTAATGCTGCGAAACATCACCACCACCATACTGCAGTAGCCGCTCAAACAGGCGCTCATTAAGAAGGTAAAAAATGTATCGCCGCTGAGAATCTCAAATTGCAAAAAGGAACTTTCAATACAATGAAACAGGAAAAAGAAGTTTTGTATGGCCTCTACGACGACGAGGAAATCCTGTTGGGCGCTGTGAAAGCGGCCAAAGCAGAGCATCTGGAAATCATGGACGTGTTCACGCCCTTTCCGGTGCATGGCCTTGATGAAGCGTTGGAACTGGAGGAAAGCCGCCTGCACATCGCGGGGTTCATTTACGGTGCCATTGGTACGCTGACAGCCTTCTTATTCATGACCTGGGTATTTACCCGCGACTGGCCCATCATTTTTGGTGGCAAGCCTTACTGGTCGGTTCCGGCGTTCATTCCTATTACTTTTGAATTGACAGTGCTGTTTTCAGCTATTGGCATGACGGTATCTTTTTTCACAGTGTGCGGCATGGCGCCCGGGCGTACCAATCCCACCTTGGACGACCGCATCACTGATGATAAGTTCTGTATCGCATTCGACGCCGCCGGTGCTGGCGAAGACATGCTCAATCGCCTGCGCAGCTTTTTCAGCCAAACGGGCGCTTCTGAGGTACATTTAAAGACGATTTAAAAATCGCACCATAAAAAGACAAGCGTGCATGAAAACCATTTCTCACTTTATATTGGTCATTGCCCTGGTGGTATTGATACAATCCTGTAAGCCTGCCGGCGGAGAGTTTGCCGGCACGGAATACATGCCCGACATGGCACACCCCATTACTTATGAGGCAAATGTCTACGACGATTACAAGCTAAATACCTGGGATGAGCAGAGCGTAGTGTCGCGCAAGGAACTCAGCTTGCACATGTATCCGGTGAAAGGCACGGTGCCGCGCGGCTATGCCGGCGTATATTTGGCTCAGGGCACCGAGGCGCAAGAGGCTGCATACGGTATAGTGCGCGGTGACAACTCTCCTCGCGCGGTGGCGGCGCCTGTCAATGGTAAGGTGCCCTACTATTATGCCGATACGCCAGAAGACCGCCAGCGCGCTACTGCTGAAATTATTGATAACCCGTACCCGATCACGGAAGCTGGCTTGGCCCAAGGCAAAGAGTTGTACAATATCTATTGCGGTATTTGCCACGGCGAGAAGGGTAATGGCCTGGGGTACCTGGTGCGCGACCCCGACCCCACTACCGGCGACCCAGGTGGCAAGTACCCGGCAGCACCGGCCAACCTGGTGAACGACGAGTTCACAGCTGCTTCTAACGGGCGCTTCTATCATGCTATTATGTACGGCCTCAATGTCATGGGAGCTTACAAAGACAAGCTCTCCTATGAAGAGCGCTGGCAGGTGATTCACTACATCCGCTCACTGCAAGCTGCTGAGAAAAAACTGGCATATAATGAAAGTAAAAATACACTGAACCCTGCCTTTGGTACACCAGGTAAACTGGTGAAAAAAGCAGTACCTTCCGTTACCCTCGTCAGCGATGCGACCACGCCTGTACCAGGGCCGAGCGGTCATTAATGCACACGCACAAACGATAGATAGGAGACACACACATCATTTAATTTGATTCTTGCGATGGAAGAAAAATTCGTGTTCGATTCTAAAAAGCGCTGGGTACTGGGCAGCGGTATGATACTGGGGCTGCTATGCATGCTCATTACGTTCTTCAAAGACGACGAGCTGCACACCCGCTTTTGGACCAACTACCTCCACAACACTGTATTTTTTGTGGGCATAGCGTTGATGTCGCTTTTTATTTTGGCGGCATTCACCACGGCATTTGCCGGTTGGAGTACGCTCATCAAGCGGGTGTGGGAGGCTTATGCCCTGTTTTTGGTTCCCGGCCTGGTGTTATTGCTGGTATTGATCATTGGCGTGTGGGGGCACTGGCATCACCTGTACCACTGGGCCGACGCCGAAGCGGTGAAAACCGACAAGGTTATGTTTGGCAAGTCAGGCTTCCTCAACAAGTACTGGTACACCTTCGGTACCATCATCGTGGTGGGCGCCTGGATATACTTTGCCCAACGCATCCGCAAGTACTCTGTAGAAGAGGATGCAAACGGCCCCGGCGAGGACTTCAGCTACCATCGCAAGATTCGCACCTTGTCGGTGATATTCTTGCCAATAGCAGGCTTTTCCAGCGCGGCCATGGTGTGGCAGTGGGTCATGTCATTAGACGCGCACTGGTACAGTACGCTATTTGCGTGGTATTCCGGGTCAAGTTGGTTTCTGGCAGCTATAGCGCTCACCATCCTGCTCATCATTTACCTGAAAGCGCAAGGTTACATGCCCAAAGTGACGGCCAATCACCTGCACGACCTGGGCAAATACCTCTTCGGCATCAGCGTGTTCTGGACTTACCTGTGGTTTTCGCAATACATGCTTATCTGGTATGCCAACGTAGGCGAGGAGACGATTTACTTCCGCGAGCGTTTGGATAATTACAAGCCGCTATTCTTTCTCAACCTGCTGTTCAACTTCGTTGCGCCATTCTTTGTACTGATGCGCAATGATACCAAGCGCAAGGTAGGTACCATGGTGTTTGCTTCGATAGTGGTATTTGTGGGGCACTGGCTCGACTTCTTCCTGATGGTAAAGCCAGGTGCACGCCTTACCGCACTGGAAGCCATGGCGCACCATGCAGGCGAAGTACACGATGCAGCATCGCATGGCAGTGGATTGCCCTTCGCCATGGGCTTTTCGTTTCCAGGCTTGTTGGAGTTAGGCACGATGTTTGGCTTCCTTTGTCTGTTTTTGTACATGGCGTTCACGCAGTTGGCCAAGGCATCGTTGGTGCCGAAAAACGACCCATACCTGGAAGAAAGTTTACACCATCATGTAGTGTAAATGACTGAACAAATCGCAGCGCAAATCATTTAATGAAGAAATATTCATACAGGTCTAACCACTCTCAATAACACATATAATGACGATCTTACTTGGTCTTCTCATCGTAATACTCTTGGCCGTAGTAGTGGTGCAAGTAGGCAAAGTGTCCGAAATAGCTGCTAAGATTCGCGGCGAGGAGGAAGTACAGGATAGCATCAACAAACGCCAGGGCTTTTTATCGCTGGTGTTCATGATTGTCTTCCTGTTGGCGGTATCTATCTCTGGAGTACACTATAAAGATTGGTACCTCGGTTTCGGTCCTCACGAGGCTGCTTCAGAGCACGGCAGTGCTATTGACCGCATGTTCAACGTAACTTTACTGGCTACGGGCTTCGTGTTTGTCATCACGCATATTTTGCTGTTCTACTTCGCTTACAAGTACAGTGGCAGCCGCAAGCGCAAGGCCTCCTATGTGCCTCACGACGACAAGCTCGAAATCGTATGGACTATAGTACCTGCCGTAGTGATGGCCTTTTTGGTGATCAGTGGTCTGGATACTTGGAACGAGGTCATGGCCGACGTAAAAGCCGGCGATGACTATATGGAAATCGAGGCCGTTGGTGAGCAGTTTGGCTGGACAATCCGCTATCCTGGTGCCGATAATGCGCTGGGCGAGCGCAGCTACAAAATGATTTCTGGTGATAACCCTATAGGTCAAAACTGGAAAGACGAAAAAAACCTCGACGATTTTCATGCCACCGAAATCGTACTGCCTGTAGGCAAGCGTATTCGCGTGCGCATTACTTCTAAAGACGTGCTACACAACTTTTACTTGCCGCACTTCCGCGTAAAAATGGACGCCGTGCCAGGTATGCCTACCTACTTTGTGTTCACGCCTAAGAAAACGACTGAGGAGTATCGCAACGAACTGAGTAACTACAAGACTTACCAGCAGCCTGCTGACCCTAACGACCCGCAGGGCGAGCAGCTTTGGCAGCGCTTTGACTATGAGCTGGCCTGCGCCGAACTCTGCGGCAAGGGGCACTTCAGCATGAAGCGCATTGTAAAAATTGTATCGGAAGACGAATACAAGGCTTGGGTAGAAAAGCAAAACTCCTTCTACTTCAGTCAGGTGCGTGGTACGGCCAATGACCCATTTGCCGATAAGTGGTTTCCGCAAGAGATCAGCGAGCGCAAGGCCAATTTCAGCGCTAACCTGGAGGCAGCCCGCGCGGCAGCAGGAGTAGATGCCAAAACACTGCGCTTCGAATACGTGAATTTCGTGACAGGCTCCGATAAACTCACACCAGTGTCGCAATACGAATTGGGCTTCCTAGTGGATGCCTTGAATCAGTATCCGAATATGACCATCGAACTAGCAGGCCATACCGACAACACGGGTGATGCTGCCGCCAACCAAACGCTATCGGAGGCGCGCGCCAAATCTGTGTACAACTTCTTGGTAGAAAAAGGCATTGCGCCCAGCCGCTTGCGCGCCGTGGGATATGGCCAGACGCGCCCAATTGCCGACAACGATACCGAAGACGGCCGCGCAAAGAATCGTCGCACGGAGTTCCGCATCCTTACGCAGTAAAGTAAAGTAAAAACATTCATCACACAGTTGAAGGCAACTTAAATTTTCAGCAAATGGCTACCATGACCACCACCACAAATCTTCCAGCTACCCAGCACGACGAGGAAGTGCTGATAGAGCAGCTAGGCTATGATGACCACTTCCATGAGCACCATCATGGCGACAAGTACAAGTCCAACTTCATCACGACATACATTTTCAGTCAAGATCACAAGATGATTGCCAAGCAATTCCTCATCACGGGGATGTTCTGGGCCATCATGGGCAGCTTGATGTCGTTGGTATTTCGCTTGCAGTTGGGCTTCCCGCAGGAAAGTTTGACTTGGCTCAAGCCATTCTTAGGCAAATGGATTGTGGTACAAAACGGCGTGGGTTCGCTCTCGCCAGAGTTCTACTATGCCTTGGTGACGATACACGGCACCGTACTGGTGTTCTTTGTATTGACGGCGGGATTGAGCGGTACGTTCAGCAACCTGCTTATTCCTCTTCAGGTTGGTGCGCGAGATATGGCCTCGCCGTTCCTTAACATGCTGTCGTATTGGTTCTTCTTCTTGGCAGGTGTTGTGATGTTTCTGTCGTTGTTCTTGAGCACAGGGCCCTTCTCTGGCGGATGGACGGCTTATCCGCCGCTGAGCATCCTACCACAGGCATCTACGGGCTCAGGTGCGGGTATGACGCTCTGGGCCATCAGTTTAGTGCTGTTTGTTGTGTCGGTATTGTTAGGGGGTATCAACTACATTACTACGGTGCTCAACCTGCGTACCAAGGGGATGACCATGTGGCGCTTGCCGCTGACGATATGGGCGTTTTTCATTACGGCCATCATTGGCCTGCTTTCTTTCCCTGTGCTGGTATCGGCATTTTTGCTAGTCATTTTTGATCGTACCTTTGGTACAAGTTTCTTCTTAAGCGAAATATTCATTGGTGGTCAGGCGCTGGAGCACGTGGGTGGTAGCCCGGTGTTGTACCAGCACTTGTTCTGGTTCTTGGGGCACCCGGAGGTATATATCATCATTTTGCCGGCTATGGGGTTGGTATCCGAGGTATTATCGGTGCACTCTCGCAAGCCCATCTTTGGGTACAAAGCTATGGTGTTCTCCATGCTAGCCATTGCATTTCTGTCATTTATTGTGTGGGCGCACCACATGTTCATGTCAGGGGTGAACCCGTTTATCTCTAACTTCTTTGTAATTTTCACGCTCATCATTGCCGTACCCTCGGCGGTGAAAGTGTTCAACTGGATATCTACGCTGTACCGGGGCAATATTCGCTTCAACGCGGCCAGCTTGTTTGCTATTGGCTTTGTGTCGCTGTTTATATCGGGGGGGTTGACTGGCATCTTCCTAGGTAACTCTGCTATTGATATCCAACTGCACGACACTTACTTTGTGGTGGCTCACTTCCATATTGTGATGGGCGTGGCAGCCTTCTTTGGCATGTTTGCTGGTATCTACCATTGGTTCCCCAAAATGTATGGCCGCTTTATGAACGAAACTATGGGCAAAATCCACTTCTGGGGTACGCTCATTGGTGCTTACGCTATCTTCTGGCCAATGCACTACACAGGTATGGCCGGTGTGCCGCGCCGTTATTATGCCTTTGATACGTTCGAGACGTTCCGTCACTTCACGGAGTTGAACCAGTTCATCACTGTGGCAGCCATTGTGACTTTTACTTTCCAGTTGGTATTCGTGATCAACTTCTTCTACAGTATTTGGAATGGTAAGAAGTTGACAGTCAAGAATCCCTGGGGGGCTTCTACGCTGGAGTGGACTACGCCTATTCATACTGGTCACGGCAACTGGGAGGGTAAAATTCCTGCAGTACAGCGTTGGCCTTATGACTATGGTAAAAACGGGCGGGAATTCATTCCGCAATACGAGCCACTGGGACAAGGAGAGCGAGATGGGGGTCACTGAGGTGACTGTGAGACCTTGAAGACTGGGTAAAAAATAGTTTGTGGTTTTGTGGATTCAAAATTGAGCAAGTGGCAGAATTAAAAGTAGCGAAGGCGGGGATAGCTAGTTTAGTGGGTCGTAAGCTGGGAGACTACGGCTTGCTGGTGAAGTACCGCTTATCGGCTACGGTGGTGTTTTCGTCGGTGATGGCCTTTTTGATCGGCGCTGGAGGGCATGTTAGTGCTTTGGCTGTGGGTATTCTGGCGTTGGGTGGTTTTTTAGTGACTGCTGCCGCCAATGCGCTCAACCAAGTGCTTGAGAAGGATTATGACCGGCTAATGAAACGCACTGCCGATCGTCCTTTGGCTACTGGGCGTATGAAGGTATCAGAGGCAGTATTAGCTGCTGGGCTGATGTGTATGTGCGGCATTGCACTGTTGGCGTTGTTCAATCCCTGGACAGCATTCCTGGGTATGCTGGCCATGCTGAGCTATGCTTTCGTCTATACGCCGTTGAAGCGCATATCGGCATTGGCTATACCGGTGGGGGCTATACCGGGCGCATTGCCTGCCATGATAGGCTGTGTAGCCGCTCAAGGTGAGATTACTCTATTGGCTTGGGCTTTGTTCAGTATTCAATTTCTGTGGCAGTTCCCGCATTTTTGGTCTATCGGGATGCTGGGCTATGCCGACTACCGCCGGGCAGGATTTCGGTTCATTCCTGGCTGGGAAACGCCTGATCCGCGCATTGCTCGGCAGGCTTTTGGCACAGCCCTGATGCTGGTACCTATGAGTATTGTACCTTGGGTGTTGAAGACAAGTGGCGTAATCTCAATGGTGGCGGTAGTGTTGCTCAGTTTTGGGTATGCCTGGATGGCCTGGCGATTTCAGCGGCACTATGACCGTGCCTCGGCGCTGGGGCTGATGTTTTATTCGTTTGGGTACATTCCGTTGACTTTCGTGGCATTGTATGCCGATAAAATATGAGTAGAATCAAGATGAGGGTACAAACAGTCAATATGGAATACAGGAGTAGAAACAGAATACACCCTCAGAAATTTGCGCTGTGGGTAGCCTGTGCCAGTATTACCATGATGTTTGCGGCGTTTACCAGTTCATACCTGGTACGACGCGCGGCAGGCAACTGGCTGGAGTTCCCGTTGCCAACTGTATTTTACTTCAGTACGGCAGCCATTGTGTTGAGTAGTGTGACGTTGCATTTATCGTACCGGTTTTTCAAGTCAGGTGCTTGGCAGTCATATCGCATATTTCTCTTAGCTGCGTTTGTGCTGGGGCTGGCATTTCTGGCACTACAGTACCAAGGGTGGGTAGCCCTGCAGCAAATGGGTGTGACTATTAATACCAATCCTTCGGGATCTTTTGTGTACGTGATCTCAGGGGTGCATGCTGCGCATATTCTGGGTGGTGTGACGGCCTTGGGCGTAGCTTTGTTGCATGCTTTTGTATTGCCATTCAAGGCGACGTCAGCACGCAAGTTGCGCTTTGAACTGACACTCACATACTGGCACTTTGTAGATGTGTTGTGGATATATTTGTTCTTCTTCCTTCTTTTACAACCATAAACACGCAAAAATCAGAAAACGGATGGCATCTCAAACGGATCATGTCGAAGTGGAACACGAAGTACACGCAAGCAAAGCCGACTGGTCAGGGGGCAAAGAGCCTTTCCAGGTCAGCTATGGCAAATTGATGATGTGGTACTTCCTACTGTCAGACGCCTTCACATTTGCGGGTCTGCTCATTGCCTACGGGGCGCTGCGGTTTAGCAGCCCCACCTGGCCCAGTCCCGATTTTGTATTTTCTACGCACCCATTTGGCGACTCACACTTGCCACTCATTTTTGTGACCATCATGTCGTTCTTGCTCATCGTCAGTTCGGTGACAATGGTGCGCGCCGTACAGGAAGGTCACCGCGAAAATAAGAACGGGGCGGTATTTTGGCTGTTGATGACAGTGCTCGGCGGCTTGTCGTTCTTGGGCTGCCAAGCCTGGGAGTGGACTAATCTGATAGCCAAAGAGCACATGACGGTGACCACTAACCCGTTCAGCGTGCACAATGCTGCGGGCGTTTACTTGGCCGCTGATGGCTCGGAGGCTAAGAAAAATGGCAAACCCGAGACTTTTGTGTCGGGCGATGGCTATCTCATTCACAAAGCTACTGTGCTGACGGATGACAATGACCCTCGCGGCAAGCAGGTGGCCCACCAAGGTGAGCACCATGACGATCATGGCGGTGGCCACCATCAGGAGGTGTTTGTATATAAAAGCCAGTTGCCGCTGGACGAGCCAGGGCGATACATTGACGAGAAAGGCTACATCCATCGCAAGTTCAAGCTGATTGAAGGTCCAAATGCCGGCAAGATCATGCAGGAGGAGTTTGGCCCCAAGGCCTTTGGTGCGTTGTTTTTCTTCATCACGGGCTTCCACGGTTTCCACGTATTTTCGGGGGTGGTGTTTTTGCTCATCATTGCCATCAATGCTGCCTCTGGCTTGTATGAAGCCCGCCGCAATGGTTACGAAATGGTAGAAAAAATAGGTCTGTATTGGCACTTTGTGGACTTGGTGTGGGTATTTGTGTTCTTAGTGTTCTACCTGCTTTAAATTCTAAATTTTCGCAATTAGCAAAAAAAGCATACTCATGCAGCATCTCAGCTACGAAGACGCTAAAAAAAGCGTGCTCAAGGGCCTCATAATCTTGGCCGTAGTGACTCTCATAGAAGTATTTCTCTCTCTTATAGGTAAGGGCGATCTGTTGGGCTTCCTGTCGAATGCAGCGCCTAAGATCACGTTGCTCATTACAGGTTTGCTCATCATCGTGCTGTCGTTGTACAAGGCCTACTACATCGTGGGCGACTTCATGCACATGAAATACGAGGTGCGTGGCCTGGCATTATCAGTGATATTGCCCACTTTGCTGCTGGTGTGGGCCATCATTGCCTTATTGCAAGAAGGTGGCTCCTGGGGCAAGCGTCGCGAGTGGGTGCGTCAGAAAAACGAAGCCCCTCCTGCTGCGCAGCCAGCAAAGCCTGCACAACAGCAGGGAATGGCGCCCAGTGAGCAGGGAGGCCGCTGGCTAAACTTGTTTTGATTCGGCTTGCGGCAACCACTTTGTTG
>CALLPI010000009.1 GCA_938015595.1 uncultured Saprospiraceae bacterium
TTCAACTTCAATGCGGGCAATGGCTGTGCTCCGGTGCAAGTGCAGTTTACCTCTGCTGCCAGTGCCAACACAACGGGCTACGCGTGGAGTTTTCCGGGCGGCAATCCGGCGTTGTCCACTCAGGCTGATGTGCTGGTAGAATATGCACAGCCGGGCACTTACACGGCTACACTAGTGGCGACAAATGCTGCGGGAGCGGATACAGTGTCGCAGGTGGTAGTCATTAGCGGCGCGCCTATAGCCGTCATTGCCTTTGCCATCAATGGGCGTGAAGTGTATTTTCAGGCCAACGCTCCGGGCGCGAACAGCTTTTCCTGGAATTTTGGAGATGGCCAGGCCAGCAATGTGCCCGATCCTACGCACGTATACGCCTCTGACGGTACGTATCAGGTTACGCTTACAGTCGGCAATGCATGCGGCACCAGGGATACTACTGTGACCGTAGTCATCAATGCGGCTTTGCCTGTGGCCGACTTCCAGGCCAATGTGCGCGAAGGCTGCGCCCCGCTCCAGGTGCAGTTTGTCAATCAATCTTCTGACAATGCCCAGACTTTCCTGTGGCTGTTTCCGGGAGGCACGCCAGCCTCTTCCACCGAAGTCAATCCCGTAGTGACCTATGCTCAGCCTGGGCTTTACACTGTAACGCTGACGGCAGGCAATGCGAATGGCAACGCTTCCATTAGCCGCATAGATTATATACACGTGCGTTCTGCTCCGCAGGCGGGATTTGGCTTCACGGTGAGCGAGCGCACTGTAGCTTTCGTGAATACCTCTACGGGTGCTAGCACCTTTGCCTGGTTTTTTGGTGACGGCAGTGGCAGCAATCAGCCCAATCCCACGCACGAGTATGCCCAAGCAGGTATGTATGAGGTGATCTTGATTGCCACAGGCGATTGCGGCGCTGATACCTTGCGGCGCATGGTACAAATTGTCGGGCAGGCGCCCACAGCGTTGCTGAATGCCTCGTTGGAGGAAGGATGTGCGCCACTGACTATTGCTTTCGCAGATGTTTCGACAGGGACTGTAACCTCTCGTGAGTGGTTCTTCCCCGGGGGAAATCCCTCCTCTTCCTCCGAGGCCAACCCCGTAGTAGTATATACCGAGGCTGGTGCGTTCCCTGTGACGCTGGTGGTGCACAATGCTTTTGGCGCCGATACTTCGGAGGTGCTGCTCATCACTGTGCGCGGACTTCCTGCCGGTGGGTTTGACTTCTTGGTGGATGGCGCTACGGTTGCTTTCCAGCCCTTGGCCTCCAACGCCGTGGGCATGAGTTTCCTTTGGGACTTCGGCGACGGCGTCACTTCCACTAGCTATGCGCCTCAGCACACATACGCTGGCAATGGTGTTTATATGGTGACACTCACCGCGACCAATACCTGCGGTAGTGTGCAAAGTAGCAGGCAGGTAGAGGTTATGGTCAGTAGCGCGCATGATATGCTCCAGGAAGATCTTGGCGTAGTGTTGTATCCCAACCCGACATCTGGCCTTGTACGCTTGCAGGGATACGGCGCCAATCTGATTGGAGTTGTACAGCCTTTAGAGTTGATTGGTAGAGACGCCCTAGGGCGCGTAGTCTTGCGGCAAATGCTAGAGGCACGCGCTGGTTATATCAATAGCGATATCCAGGCAAGTAGTTGGCCTAACGGCGTCTATTTTTTTGAGTTGCGAAAAAGTGCGCAGGGCATCTGGCAAGGTAAACTGGTTATAGTTCGCTAATATTGTGATTTAAAAAGTGTTCAAAATAGCCATTACCGGTCCTGAATCCAGTGGCAAAACTACGCTTGCTCGGCAGCTAGCTGCATTCTTTGATGTACCTTGTGTACCAGAGTATGCTCGCATATACTTAAATCTACTGCGGCGTCCGTACTATGCCGAAGACCTACTTCACATAGCGCATGGCCAAAAAACATGGGAAGACGTACTGGCCTGCCTGCAACCTGCCTTTTTAGTGTGCGATACAGACGCTCTGGTGCTCAAAATATGGGCAGAATATAAATATGGTGTTTGTCCAGTGCCAATACTGCAGTGGTGGAAAGCCCAGCCATACGACCTGCACCTACTGTGCAAGCCGGATATGCCCTGGCAGTATGACCCGCTCAGGGAGCACCCGCATCAGCGAGAGGCTTTGTACAATTCGTACCTTGAGGCCTTAGAGCGGGAAGGGGTACCCTATGCCATTATGCAAGGAGCCAAAATGGAGCGCTTCGAAGCCGCCGTACGCAGCATTCGGGAGATGTGTAGATGACATAGCCTCTCAGCGCTGCCACTTGCGCCACCCCGCCCAAACGGCAAGTGCCAGGGCGACCCCTGCAAGCGCCCATAGCCAAGCAGGCACAGGGACGGGCAAATCCAGAGGGGCCATATCGCCCTGCGCTACGAATGCCGCCCAAAAGAAAGGATGTGCCTTCCATCCGGTTTGTTCGGCCAGATATGCACGCTTGGCTTGGCACAGCGCTTCGTCTTTTGGAAGTTTTTTGCGCAAGCCCGCATAAAAACGCTTCATCAAGTCGGCAGTTTCCCGATCGCTCACCCGCCACAAAGAAGTGATGAGGCTGCGAGCGCCGGCGTGGTTGAACCCATAAGCCAGGCTCACCAATCCTTCGCCGCGCTTGATTTCGCCGATGCCAGTTTCGCATGCGCTGAGTACCACCAGGTCGGCAGGAAGTAACATGGCGTACAGTTCGCGTACAAGCAGGTAGCTTTCGTGGGCGGTATCCTTTGGCGAAGGCGTGAAAGCAATAAACGAGAGATCGCCGTCTTTGTCGTTGGCTTTGGCATGAGTAGCCAGGTGCAGTACGGCATAATTGGACAAAGAGTTTGCAAACGCCTCTTTTGAAGCCTTTGCCGAGCGCACAATCCGCACCGGGAAATAGCGACCTATCTGTCTGACCTCGGTCTCGTTGTAGGTCAGCGGGCCAAGTTCGCTGCGCCGACTAGCCATGGTACCATCTTGTACGGCCGGTGCTGGGAAACGAGGCGCATACGCCAGTATTTTTCTTTTGACAGAGGGCTTGGGGTTATCTCTCCTCAGCCAAAGCGATGCAGCGCGCGCATGGCTGATGATGTGCCGGTGCAGCAGGTAAGGGCAATTGCGACCATTACAGTCTGCCGCTTCGGCATAGAAAAGCGCCTCAAAAGGGACGTACTCCAATACGCCGTCCAAAGCTAGTATCAATCGGCTGGGCAAGGGCGGCAGGGGTTGCAGCAGTTTCTGGTACAGCTCCCACGCGCGTGTCTTGTAGAGATGAAACAAGCTATCAGAGCGCTGCATAGGGTAGTCGTAGATGGCGTTGCGCAGTTCTTCTACCCACTGCTCCAGGGGGAAGTTTTTGGGAATGTGTACGAAAGCCACGCTTTGGGGTTGCACCACAAAGGCATACATGTCGTCTTCGCCGGCAAAGTAGGTGATCCAGGCTTCGTTGGGTTTCAGGCGTGCCTGGATTTGTGCTACCGAAGGCGGTTCTGGGCGCTGCCCTGCCGTCGCATAAGCTGGGAAGCGCTTTTTGATATCCGCTTCCAGTATTCGGCGCTGTTCGTTGAGGTCGTACAGACGCTGGTAAAGTACCCGCATTTCGGGGCTGTCTTCTTTGCCTTGTTTCTTGAGCAGGTACTCTTGGTTCTGCATATCTACTATGTCTTTGCGCAACTGAGCCAACTGCTGCCGCAAACTATTGGGCACACCGGCAGCATAGCCTGCATCCTGGCGTCGTAGCGCTTCAGTCAGCAAAATGGCTCTGCTGCGCTCGGTATAGCCTAGCGCGCGCTCAAATACTGCGGGGTCTCCGCTCACGCGATACCACTCATAGTGGGCGTTGAGGGCCATTTCAAAAACATAGTAGTATAAGTCTAGGAGGTATTGCTTTGAACCGCTCTCTTCGTAGTCGGCATGTATGGTTTCAATCAATTGCACTATCCGGTCAAAGCCATGACAGGCCTTCTCCAACAAGGACTGGTTCCCATTTTGGCGATACCAGAAAAAGTGGTTTTTGGCCTGGAAGTAGAGCATCGTGACTAAGTTTGCTCTTCGTTGAAGAACATTGCTAAAAGGGTTTGGTAAGTTCGGGTCATAGTTAACTATAGAATTTACCTTTTCAGAAAAGGATTCAGCCTCTTCAAATCTCTCCAATTTTATTAAAATTGCAAGCATGTTGCCATAAATCATTCCTAGTTTGGGATGTGTGGGGCCAAAAGCTTTTTTATATGATTTCAAAGCTATTTGATAGTGATCCCAAGCTTTTAGGTAGTCTCCTTTTTGATAATAACAGTCTCCTATAAGAGAATAGCCATTTATGAAGGAGTTGCTCAGGATTGGAGGCATTTTTTTCATTATGTCAATAGCTTTCCAATAGTAGCTAATAGCAGTATCATATTCATCATAGTAATAGTAGGTAATTGCAAGAGACATATAAGACTCGGCTATCATCTTGTTTTTATTTCTTGTATTGATACTGCTGTAAATCTCCAGGCATTTTTGACCATATTTAAGCGCTAAAACTTTGTTTTTCCTGTAGCGCTCTGAATTGGACAACTTACTGTATATTCTAGCAGTTTCAACGTGTTTTTCTTTTTGATTATCGAGCCATATAGACAAGGATTTTCTTAGCAGTAAAACTCCTGTATCGTGGTCGCCCATTACCTTGGCTTTTAGATAGCCCAAGAGAGACAAGAGTTTAGCCCATTCTAGCGAGTTTTCTCCTGTTGTAGAAACAACAAGTGCCATCGCTTTTTCAATAAGTTCATTAACGATAAATTCGGCTCCATTATCAGTGTAGAATGAGCACATATCATAAAATAGCTCAGACCAGATACTGTCGTATTTTATGGGTGGGCTGTTCAGGAGTACAGGTAAAATACTCTCGTAGATTTTTTCAGTAATATCTTTTTTTCCTATCTGGCTATAAGAATTGCTCAATAGCCAGTGATACTCAGCCCATAGAGATAAATTCTTTGCCAATCCAGCAGTATCAATCTTTTGTAAGTGATTTATTACCAAATCATATCTATCTATCTTATGGTTCTTCAACGCGCTTTGATAGTACGGGTTGGCATATAAAGTGCTGTTGAGGCGCTGCCCATAAGCACTCCCCCAGTAGCCAATTATTAGTATGACTATTGGATAAAACTTCATGGCAGGTATAGTTTTTGTAAAAGAATAATCTTGTAAATACGAAGATATTGAAAATTTTGCTTTTGCAGCAAGTCAAAACCGCCTCAGGGTCTTATAAAAATTTTAAGCATGTTGCTTAGCAATTAGCCATTCAGGTGCTAAATTGCTACCTGCAATTCTGTTGCGAGGCGATCTCACGGGCCGCAGTCGTATGTTTTAGCTGATAACCAGGACGTAAAATGAAAAAGGGCTTCAACAAAGTGAAGCCCTTTAACTCTCAAATTATTTGGCAGGAAAAGTTATTGAGAAGTACCTTCTCCACTCAAGTGCTCTTTCAATTGCGAGAACACGTCCATATCGCCGAGAGTAGCTTTTTCGAGCGACTGCTGCACTTTCTTTACAGCAGCGCGGCTGATTTCGGCCTCTGCATTGCGTTCTTTTTTGATGGCTTCGTCGGCTTCGCGGCGCACGTCTTCTATATAGCGCGAGTGCGAAACGAGGATGCGTTTGTCGTCGCGATTGAACTCAATGACTTTGACCATGATGACCTCTTCGGGATCGCAGAGGGTGCCATCTTCCTTGCGCATGTGTTTGAGCGGTGCGAAGGCTTCCAGTCCGTAGGGCAGTTGTACGATAGCGCCCCGGTCATCGCGGCGCAGCACAGTGGCCTCGTGGTAGGAGCCTACAGGGAAAACACTCTCGAATGTATCCCAGGGGTTTTCTTCAGTTTGCTTGTGGCCGAGGGAGAGCTTGCGGTTCTCGCGGTCAATGTCTAGTACCATGACGTTGATCTTCTCGCCGACTTTCGTAAACTCGGAGGGGTGCGCGTAGCGTTTAGTCCACGACAGGTCAGAGATATGTACCATGCCGCCGATGCCGGGTGCCAGCTCTACAAACACGCCGTAGGGAGTCAAGTTTTTGACTTCGCCTTCGTGTACGCTGCCCGTAGGGAATTTGTCGGCGATTTCGCTCCAGGGGTCTTGGGTGAGTTGCTTGATGGAGAGCGACATCTTGCGCTCCGCACGGTCCACTGTTACTACGCGGGCTTCGCACTCTTCGCCCAGGTGGAAGTATTCGCGGGCATTCACTGGCTGGTTGCTCCAAGACACTTCCGATACGTGTACTAGCCCTTCTACACCGGGTTGTATTTCGATGAATGCGCCGTAGTCTTCTATATTGACAATACGGCCCTTGACAATGGAGCCTTCGGTGATGGAGGGATCGAGCACTTCCCAGGGGTGTGGCATGAGCTGCTTGAGGCCCAGGGAGATGCGCTTTTTGTTTTCGTCAAAATCCAGTACGACCACATTGACTTTTTGGTTGAGCTGGAGCACTTCGCTGGGGTGATTGATGCGCCCCCAGGAAATGTCGGTGATGTAGAGCAGGCCATCCACGCCGCCTAAGTCGAGGAATGCACCGAAGTCGGTGATGTTCTTGACGATGCCCTCCAGTACCTGGCCGCGCTCCAACCCGCCGATGATGGCCTGGCGCTGTTCGGCAAGGTCGCTTTCGATAAGCGCTTTGTGCGATACCACGGCATTTTTGATGGTTTCGTTGATTTTGACCACCTTAAACTCCATGGTTTTGCCTACGTAGGCATCGTAGTCAATGATGGGCTTGATATCAATTTGCGAGCCAGGCAAGAAGGTTTCCAGGCCGCCGCAGTCCACGATCAAGCCGCCTTTGGTCTTGCTGATGACCGTGCCGGTGATGATGGTGCCGTTGGTGTAGGAGTCTACGATGCGTTCCCAAGCGCGCAGCAGTTTGGCTTTGCGTCGGGAGAGCACCAGCCGGCCTTTGAGGTCTTCCTGCTGCTCTACATACACTTCTACGGTGTCGCCTATTTGGATGTTGGGCATGTCGCGAAACTCGGACAGCGGTACCAGGCCGTCTGACTTGTAGTTGACGTCCAGTACCACATCGCCGTCATTGATGGCGGTGACGCGGCCCGTAACCACTTCATTTTCCAGCACGGAAGAAAGTGTGGCGTCGTATTGCTCTAAGAAGTTGCTGAACTCTTCCTTGGAGTAGGCCTGTCCATGCTTATTGACGATAGCCCAGTTGAAGTCGTCGTGGGCGGTATCGGCATGCATTAGCTGTTCTATGTGCAACTCGAGCGGTTCTTCCTCGTGTTCTTCTTCAGGCTCGTCTTCTTCATTGATGCGACGCACTATGAGATCTTCGTCGTCTTCCAGAATGGGTTCGGCAATGTCTTCTATTTCGTCCGTTGCTTCGTCAATGACTTTTTCATCGGTGTTGGGAGCTAAGGCGTCCAACTCCTCGTCTTGCAGGTTGTTTTCGTTGTCTAGCATTGAAAGAATGCTTTTAAGAATGAAAAAATAAGGTTTATACAAAAGTGGCCGCAAAGGTACGCATCTATATTGAGACGGAGTAGCAAACTTTGTTAAAATTGCGCGGCAATTTATGGCAAATGGGAGAGTGTGGCGCCATTATGTTTGTTTTCTGTGCTGGGCGTGCCGTTCTACCCTACCTCTAGCACCAGGCCTTTGAGGTACTCGCCTTCGGGATGGAAAATGCTCACGGGGTGGTCAGGTGGCTGTCGTAGATGATGCAGTACTCGTACTGGGCGGTCGGCCTCCAGCGCGGCAGCCGTTATAGTGTGGTAAAACAGATCTCTGTCTACCACTTGCGAGCAAGAAAAAGTAAATAAAATACCGCCTGCTTGAAGGTGTTGCATAGCCAGCGCGTTGAGGCGTTTGTAGGCCTGTATGGCATTGTGGCGTTTGTCCATGCTTTTAGCGAAGGCTGGTGGGTCTAATATCATGAGGTCGTATTGCCCCGCAGGCGATTTCTGCAGATATTTCAATACATTGGCCACTATGCCGGTGTGCCGAGTGGCATCAAATCCGTTAAGTGCTGCATTTTGGTCAGCCAGGCGAACGGCAGAGGTGCTGGCGTCTATCGAGTGTACGTGTTGGGCGCCAGCAGCCAGGGCATATATTGAAAACCCGCCGGTGTAGCTGAAGGCGTTGAGTACGGTTTTGCCCTTGGCGTACTGTGCCAGCAGGCGGCGGTTGTCGCGTTGGTCCAGGAAGAAGCCGGTCTTTTGGCCAGTTTCCCAGTCTATGAAAAAAGTGTGGCCATGCTCGCACACGGTGTCAGGTTGGCTTTGCCCCCACAAGTAAGCCGTAGCGTCTGGGGCATGGATGGATTTGGGTAGCGTATCTGTACTCTTGTTATATATGGCGTCTAGTTCGCCTTCCATTATGCTTACAAGCGCCTGTGCCAGCTCCATGCGTTGGCGGTACATACCCACTGAGTGGCACTGCATGACGGCTGTGCGCCCGTAGATGTCTATCACGAGGCCAGGCAATCCATCGCCTTCGGCATGCACCAGGCGGTAGCAGTCGGTGTAGCCAGCCTGAGGCAGTTGCAATTGCCGACGCAGAAGGCGTGCTTGCTCCAGCTTGGTTTTCCAGAAAGCAACGTCGGCCTGAACCGGCTCAAAGGCAAATACGCGTATCTGTATGCTGCCGTGCTGAAAATGCCCAGTGCCGAGACACGCTCCCTGAGCGCTGCGTACTTCCACCACATCGCCATCTTGTGGCGTAGCCGACCACTGCTTGATAGCACCTGAAAACACCCAAGGGTGGCGGCGTTGTAGAGCGGCTTCTTTGCCTTTGTGTAGCGTGGCAGTGATCATGGTGGTCAAGGGTATCAGCGCAAAAGCCCGCCGCTGAGCCGGAGCAATTCCGTTTCAGCGGTTTTCAGGTTGAACAGCGCGTTGAGGCGCGTTTGGGTAGCGTTGATGTAGGCTACTTGTATGGAGCGATAGTCAAAAAAGCTGATGAGCCCCCCTCGGAAGCGCTCTTCTGCAATCTGTATGTTGCGCCGGGCGTTATCCACAAGGTTGTTGCTCAGGGCTAGCACTTGCTTCTGGTTTTGGTAGCGCAAGAAAGTGGCGTCGAGTTGGTTGAGCAGGGTGCGGCGCAGGTCGTCAATGGCAGCCTGGGCGCTGAGTTCCTGAATGCGGGCGTTTTGCACGCTGCGACGCCGATTGCCGCCGTCAAAGAGGTTGTAGCTGGCAGTGAAGTTGAGGAGCAAGTTCAGGTTAGTATTTGTAATGCCGCCGAGGTCGCGTTCGTCGCCGTTGGCAAATACCCCAGAAGCAAAAATGTTGCGGCTGAAAGTATAAGCAGTGCCAGCGCGCAAGCTCACTACGGGCAGGCGGAAGCTCTCCTGGAAGCGCGTCTGCACGGCAGCCAACTCGCGGCTGAGGCGTAGGTTGAATAGCCCTTGGTTCGACTGAAGCATCTGCATGCGCAGGGCATCCAGTTCGTATTCTGGTGCGGAAGCGGGCAGCCGGTCGGTAAGCAGGAAGGCCTCTGCAGGGGCGTTGTCCTCGCCAATGGCCCGGGCCAGATTGCGCATAGCCGTTGCTACATTGGCTTGTTGTACCAGCCAGGCAGTGGAGTCGTTGAGGTAGGCATCCTGGGTTTGGATGACGTCGAAGGTGGAGGCTTGGCCAAAATCCTGGCGGGTACGCTGATACTCCAGCCGCTCGCGCGATAGGCGCAGCACCTCTGCGCGCACTTGGAGCTGCTCTTGTTGAATCACGGCTTGGTAGTAGCTGAGAATCACGTCTTCCAGTGCGTTTTCTATAGCTTGGCGTACGTTGCCACCAGTTTGTTTCTCCAGCAAGTCCAATTGCTCTTTGCTCAGGCGTACACGGTGGCCGCCGTAGATGACCCAGGTAGCTTCTATGCCAGGCGAGATGCCAGAGTTAAGGGCGGAGAGCTCCCGCAGGAAAGAGGCCGGGTTGCGGTTGTTGTTATAGCCGTTGTTGAGGTTGAGGGTAGCATTGACGTCCGGGTACTTACCAGCGGCGCCCCAGTTGTTGTTGTTGGCGGCTATCTCTGCTTGCCGTTGGGCAATGAGCACCCTGAAGTTGCGCTGTAGCCCCTGGGCAATGGCTTCGTCCAGCGACAGCGGACGCTGGGCAAAGACAGGGCACAGCGCGCCAAGTGCTAAAGTCCAAGTTAAAAGAGTTTTCCTGTTCATGCAAAGCGGTTGTCGGTTTTTATCGGCAATACATCAGTATAGCGCCGAAAAGGGTAATGAGCACGATAAGCGCAGTAGCCATGCGAATAGAAAGGCGAATATGGCGCACAAAGTCGAGAATGTCAGCACGAGATTGCGGATAGCGGGGTAGTATCTCGCGCTCTAAGCGCGCGCGGTCAAAAAAATGCACAGAACCAAACTCTACACCCTGACGCCGGAGGCGCTGGTAGGTTTTCAGCACTCTGACCCGAAAGTAAAAGTTGACAAACACCAGGGCGGCAAAGAGCCCCATCACTGCGAATATCCAAACTATTTGCATATTAGTATGGCGATCGAAATGTCCTGAAAATGAAAAGTGCTGAAGCCGGGCGGCTTCGCACTTTTCGGAAAAAAACTAAACCCCAGTTATAGTCCTTCGGAAAGGATTAGATCCTTTCACATATCTTTTACGCTCGCTACAAGCGATTTAATCCGTCGCATGGTCGCTTTCACAAAACGAAGGCTAAGGTACGACTATTTTGGTCTTTGTCAAGTTTTTGGTGATAAAAATTTGGTGAAGCCCGATGTTCGTGAGATTACCAGAAATTAGGCGAAGAGGCTTTACAACTTTTTGTTTAGTTTAAAAAACCTTGCAAATATAAGATATTTATCTGAAAAAAGCAATTTTTATCAGTTAAAAATTTTTTTACTCTTGTGGGTGTTTGTTGTTGCGCACAGAGGTGCCAAAAGCCTTATTTTCATAAAAACAGCTGTTTTGCAATCATTTTTGCACTAAAAAGAGCCTTTCAATAAAAAAACGAAAAATTTTTTCAAAAAAATTTGCACAAATTGGAATTTAGCCCTTATCTTTGCAGCGTCGCTTGTAGATCAGAGCAAAGGCTCTGCCCACGCAAGCCGGCGCATCTTACACTGTGAGGTGATGAAATTGGCAGCCATGCCCTCTTGTCTCGGGGGTGAGGACTCAGGGATAAACTCAGCGTAACGCCGATCCTGACTGCAGCGGGACCGACTGGGGTTGACCACCATTCGGAGGAGAGTAGCTCTCTCTACACTCTTGCGCTGTTGCTAACCTCCTCGTGAAGGTTCGAATCCTTCTCTCACAGCAATAAACTATGAAGCCTTGTAAGTTACCTACTTACAGGGCTTTGTTTTTGGCTTACCCCGGCGCTTACCACTAGCGGCAAGCGCTGCTTTCGCCATTGTAGATGACCGTGTAATAATGCACCCCGAGAGACCCATTCTGGCAATGTACAGGCCGTTTTCCAGACGTGGTGATGCTTACTGTTCTTGCTGCTGCCCTGTATGCGGTGGCACTACTGTCTGAGGTAGTGCTGGCTATTGCGGCGCTGTATTTGCTTCTCGGCTGGGTGGCATGGGCTTCAGCTTTGGCGCAATCTTTCCAGGCGTGCACTTCCACATTCAAGCCGCTATTTTCTATACTTACCGTCGCAATCCTCATTGTACTGGAGCGGGGTTGAAAGCAGTGTCAAGCAGCGCAGGATGCTGCTTCTGTATATGTCGCAATCCTCATTGTACTGGAGCGGGGTTGAAAGATGCAACTTAACTCAAAGCTAGAAACCCTTTTTGCCCAATGTCGCAATCCTCATTGTACTGGAGCGGGGTTGAAAGAGGGACAAAAAAGATTACCGTGTTGGAACAATCCATTGTCGCAATCCTCATTGTACTGGAGCGGGGTTGAAAGGTTTGCGACCGTTATGGGTAACGTATAAACCCTTGTCGCAATCCTCATTGTACTGGAGCGGGGTTGAAAGGATAGGAAGATTTGAGTTTGTCATTTTTTCAAATAGTCGCAATCCTCATTGTACTGGAGCGGGGTTGAAAGAAATATGGCACTTAATGAACTTGTAACCGTAGTTGAAGTCGCAATCCTCATCATACTGGAGCAGGGCTGAAAGAACGGAACTGAGTTTGAGTGGTTCGATGTCCTGGACGAGTCGCAATCCTCATCATACCGGAGCAGGGCTGAAAGGACTTGGTACAAAATCTTATGATGACGGGCCTTACGGGTCGCAATCCTCATCATACTGGAGCAGGGCTGAAAGCCATTCAGCCACTTGGCAACGTATTAAACAACAGGGGGTCGCAATCCTCATCATACTGGAGCAGGGCTGAAAGATTTCCTCATTAGAGTACGAAGACGATTTACCGTTCTGTCGCAATCCTCATCATACTGGAGCAGGGCTGAAAGTCAAACCGAGCCACTGGGAGAATGGCTTCTACCAAGTCGCAATCCTCATCATACTGGAGCGGGGTTGAAAGCAGGACGAAGCCTCTCAAAGAGAAGCTCTGGGTCTGTCGCAATCCTCATCATACTGGAGCGGGGTTGAAAGATCGGGATAAGATGGCGCGTACCTTCGAATCCCCGATTGTCGCAATCCTCATCATACTGGAGCGGGGTTGAAAGTAGAAACCTACGAAAGTAGGAAGACTTTCCAAGGACGTCGCAATCCTCATCATACTGGAGCGGGGTTGAAAGGCATCATATTCACCTATAGTGACACTGTCTTTGCCAAAAGTCGCAATCCTCATCATACTGGAGCGGGGTTGAAAGCCAAACCCATTCAACCTTTGCTAAAAACTTCGATACAGTCGCAATCCTCATCATACTGGAGCGGGGTTGAAAGACAACAGCACCATAACCGGTGCTGTTGCACTGGAGTCGCAATCCTCATCATACTGGAGCGGGGTTGAAAGGGGTATTACATCAACCATCAATCATCGAGCAATGGAAGTCGCAATCCTCATTGTACTGGAGCGGGGTTGAAAGACAATGAATTACTTAGAGTTTCCAATTTCAATAAATGTCGCAATCCTCATTGTACTGGAGCGGGGTTGAAAGGGTTGAGGAGAGTACGGTGGGTTAATACGCTGTACTGTCGCAATCCTCATTGTACTGGAGCGGGGTTGAAAGAAGCTATGGGAAGAAGCCATGAAAGACATCGGAACAAGGTCGCAATCCTCATTGTACTGGAGCGGGGTTGAAAGGATTTTGAAGTTATGAAAGTATTTATATTTGCAAGTCGCAATCCTCATTGTACTGGAGCGGGGTTGAAAGAAAGAAAAAATAACGTACAGTAAACATATACATACTAGTCGCAATCCTCATTGTACTGGAGCGGGGTTG
>CALLPI010000010.1 GCA_938015595.1 uncultured Saprospiraceae bacterium
TGATGCCGCTCCGCTCCACGATATCACGTAGCCTTCCGTGCCGCCGCTGACCTGCACCGTCGCCGAGCCATCGCTGCCGCCCACCGTGCTCACCGGACTCTGCTGGGCACAGCTCAACGCTATGCCCGATGGGGCAGTTAGTGTGATACTAGCCGTGCCGGAGCAGCCAGTATTGGTGGCGGTTACAGTCACAGCGTATGTGCCGGCGGCCAAGTTACTTGGATTTTGTATGCCGTCCAGGGCATTTACGTTCCAGTCAAAATTGAAGGGCGCGCTGGCACCACTGACAACGGTATTGATAGCGCCATTGATCGAAGATGCGCAGGAAATAGGCTGTGCAATGCTTAGGTTGACCACGGGATTGGGATTCACCTGCAGTGTAACTGGCACCGTAGGCGAAGCGCACGTACCATTACTCACAGAAGCATACACTGTGGCAGAGGAAGAAGTATAGGCGTTAGGCGTATTGATAGGCAGCGTGCCATCTGGATTCGTCCACCAACTTACTGTACCTGATCCACCACTGATGACACCGTTGAGCGTAGTGAGGTTGAAAGTAGCTGTGTTGCCACTAATTGCGCATAATTCAAATGGAGAGGCTGGAGGTGTAGCAGCAGGTTGAGGCAACAACTGCAAACTTACAGGCACAGGCTGAGAACTACATCCCCCTGCAGTGACAATGGCATAAACCGTAGTGGCGGTGGACAAATAGGAGTTGGGATTGGGAATCAATAATGTGCCGCCGGCGTCCACATACCAGTTGACCACGCCTATGCCACCACTGATGATACCGTTTAAGTTGCTCAGGGGAAATACGCCCTGCCCGAAGCCATTGTTGCAGGCTTGCAGAGGGCCGGCAGCATTTGCAGTGGGAGACGGCAGTACTTGTAAAGACACAGGTACAGCCGTGGAGCTACACGAGCCGTTGCTTACAGTAGCATATACCGTAGTAGTGCCCGATGTGTAACCAGCAGGATTAGCAATAGGGTTGGTTGCTGCAGGATTCGTCCACCAACTGACCGTACCTGCCCCCCCGCTGATGATACCATTCAGGTTAGTGAGATTAAACACCCCTACACCCCCTCCGTTATCACAAGCCTGCAGCGGAGAGCCTGGCGAGTTAGCAGTCGGTGGCTGTATGATGGTTATAGTGAACTGCTCTTGATCAGAACAAAGCCCACTGCCAGCATAAATGTACAACGCAGTGGTGACAGTGACCGTCTGGCCAGGTAAAAGTTGCATTCCCGTACCATTGGGGCCAGTGTAATAGGCCTGGTTGCCTGGCAAATTACTTCCGGTAATGGGTGGCAAGGTATAACTTTGGCAGGCCGTCTGGTCGCCAGGATTATCGAGAACAGGTGGCTGCGTAATCACTACATTTACAGGTATAGTAGATGAAGTACACGTACCATTAGATACATTCACATACACCGTAGTAGGCGGCGGAATGAATAAGTACACATTGTTGATATTGGTAATAGGCTGGGTTGCCGCTGCATCGAAAAACCAGTTGACAGTGAGCCCTGATTGCCCACCAACGATCTGATTGAGTACCGTATTGACGTTTTCACTAAGGAGCGTGGGAGGAAAGAGCAGTACACAGAATTGCAGGGGCTGCGGCTGATTGGCTACAGGATTACTGTTTACCGATATATTCATACTCGTACCGGTAGCGCATTGCCCGGCATTAGGGCTGAAGGTATAAGTTATGGTACCCGCCGCAGCCGTGCTGATGGTAGCCGGACTCCAGGTGCCCGTGATGCCGTTGTTGGATGTAGTGGGCAATGCATCGGGCGCTTGCCCTACGCAATACGGCCCCAACTGGGTAAAAGTAGGCGTAGTACTGGCATTCACTACAATGGTCATCGTCTGGCTGGTGGCGCACTGACCAGGGTTGGGCGTGAAGGTGTAAACCGTGCTGCCCGCCGTAGCCGTGCTGATGGTAGCCGGACTCCAAGTGCCTGTGATGCCGTTGTTGGATGTAGTGGGCAATGCATCGGGCGCTTGCCCTACGCAATACGGCCCCAACTGGGTAAAGGTGGGTGATACAGGCAAAGAAGGAGAGGGCGACACGGGGGGATTATTACAACCACTATTCCCATAAGTCATAGACACAGGTAAGTAGTAGGCTCCATTACCACCGAGTATGCTGTTCAAATCATAAGTAATGGTTTGTGTGCAAGTGGAGGACGTAGTGAATATCGTCGTTCTCGAACCCATTCCTGTACCGTTGGTGAAAGCACCCGCCGTGCGCATGCAACTACTGGAAATCACATACACGCACTCTCCCATACCACAAAGCGTACTGAAATTGTAGGTACTATTGCTTGAGCCGGCGCTCGTTTGAAGGACTACTATAGAGTTGGCTGGCACATCAAACCCCGGACCTATAGCTATGAGATTGGGGCATCCTGTAAAGGCCGCTGTATTTCCGGTAGTTAGCCCGCAGGGAGTAGGATCCGAGGGGAAATTCCCGTTGTTGGTATTGATGTCGTTATTTTGGGCGCTGAAGTTATTGTTGTTGGCATCATAATCTAACTGAATGTTGGACGTATTGAAGCCCCCACCCGAATGAATCACTACAAACTCATTTAATGATTCCGTACCACAAGCATCTACCATGATGGCCACGATGGTGGGGCACTGGGCTCTCGCAGCAGGCTTCAAAAATAAGACCAGAAGGAGCATTGGCAGCACCGGCAAAGCTGCATAAGCAATTTGAGAAAAATATACGCTGAACTTCACAGCCCAATCCTCCTGCTTTATTACTCGTTTTCGGGCGCCCATAGTATTGATTTTGGTATGCAAATGAAGAATATGCGGAAGCTGCGTGAAAAGATTGTTCGGGCGGGGCGGCAAAAGAGTGAATAGGATGCACCACCGCCTGGCCACTTTTCATCGAGCGTATTACTTAGCCGCCTCCTCTTAACTCACAACAAAGGTAATGCGAATTGCGTGATACTTGTTGCAAGCGCTGTGTTAAGCAGCTGTAAAATGTGCATGCTCACTTCCTGGCCGCCTGAATGCGTCTTACAAAACGCATACCCTCGCTTTCTTCCAGCGGAGCTATTTCCAGGTTTTCGCCATCGGGCATCTTGATGATGCGGTCTTTGGCTTTCATACTCTCCAGTGCCCCCATGAAGGCAGGGTTGTTGGAGGTCACATTGAGCACTCCCTGCTTGTAGCCAAAAAAGTAAAACTGCTCCGAGGGCGACTTGAGATAGATATACAGACGATCGTCTTCATTGGAGGGCATCTTACACTCAAAGTAGCAAGTGACGACGCGATTCAGGCCTTCGCCATTGATAGATACCAGGCCGGCAGTGTTTTCTGTACCAATGAACGACTGGTACTCGCTGTCCCATTTGAGTTTGAGACGGCTGAACAGGAACGTGTAAGGGTTGAGTCGTTTGGGAATGTCCAGATAGCCGGAACTCATACCGCTGATAGCCTCCTGGATGGCTTTATCGTCGGGCAGCAATTGGGTGGCTGCGCGGCGGTAGTAGTCAAGATCGGTGAGATAAGAAATGGGGGTGGCACTAAAGTCAGATGAGCGGAAATCTGTGAGCATAATCTTAGCTAAAGCCTCAGGCAAGGGCATCTTGACACCCAGCATAAGTTCAGCGCGTACGGGGTTCTCCACAGAAGCTGGCGCGGCACCGGATTCGTCGTCCAGCATGACATTGGTGTTGGCGGGCGGCGGCGGAAAGGTAGTGCGGGCAATGCCGGCAGCTTCTACTGTGATGTACTTTAGCGCCGAACCAAGGTTGAAGCGGCCATCGGCTTCCACGCTACCGTTGGCATTTTTGAAGGCGAACAAATTGCCTCGAAGCCCTGCATTGAACACCCTGACTGAATCGCCAAAGATGAACTGGTCTTTGGCCTTGTCGTAGCGAAAGAAACCTCGCACAGGGAAGATGTCGCGATCTTTGCGGAAGGGCAGTGCCTGCATTACGCGCGGATATACCAGAGCATTCTCTTTGCTCAGATACAGTCCAGTACGCAGAGGGTCGCCGTTTTCATTTTTGGGCACGTCATAGCGGATAATGAGGTTGTTCTTGTCGGCTTCACTGCTCACAGAAAACCACTCAGGATACGGCAATTTGTCGGCATCTAGGTAGGCAAAGCCATCAAACTTGAGCGCTTTGGACTCTGCATTGAGGGTTATTGTGCCTTTGAAGCGTGTTTTATGGTCTATGTAGAAGTTCATTTCTGGGCTGACTTCGCCAGTAGCGCGTGTCACTGCTGGGCGCTCCGACATCTTGCCCTTGCCTACAGGCTGTCCTACAATGTTCTGGAAGTGAATTTCTTGTTGTCGGTTGCTGACGTTGTACTCGTAGTAGCCCTCTGCCTGGTAGTAGCGTTTGCCGCGCACATGTACGGTAGCGCGATTGATGACGTGGTTGCGGTTTAGGGTATCGGCCACAATACGGGCATTCTCCAAGGGGCGCATCTCGCCCTGTGCGGCAATAGACACTAGGCCAGAGTCAGGATAAATGAAGGCATCTGCCGCTATGAAACTGGTGACGCCGCCTAAGCGCAACTCACTGGACTTTAGGTCATAATAAGCAGTTTCACCTTCAAAGGTGAGACTGTCTTGGTCGGGGTGCAGGGAGCGAAATTTGCCCTTGAGGCCTTTTTCTGACTTGAATCGGATGGTTTCGGCCTGCATATCCCAGGTGTATTCATTGAGGGAGGTTTGATACTGGTTGTAGGGGAAGTAAGTCCACTCGCCAGGTTTGTTAGCTTTAAACTGGCCAATTTTCTTGTCAAAGTCCACCTGACTGCTCACGTTGTTGGTACGAAGCGCCACGCCTTCTGTGCCCACGGTGCGAATCTGCACAGTAGAGGTGTCGGCGCTGGAGGAAAAAGCACCAAAGGACAAGAGTTTAGACTGCAGGCTGGCTTTGTCCCAGTTGAGAGTGCCATTGCCTTTGAGGCCGCTCGGGGTAAGAATAAGCGTGCCCTCCAGGGAGTGTTTGCTTTCCCTGAACAAGGCAAAAGGTGCAGTTTCCGAGCGTACGTACATGCTGTCGCGGTAGGGGCGCCACTGTATGGCTACCTGCTCACCGCGCACTTGCGGGGTTTTTACCTGGCCTGTACGAGCCTCCTCTAAATCGAAGCGGTCGGCCTTGGCCAGCATTTCATCAGGTTTAAACACGATATCCTTGGCATTCACTGAGGCGGCCAGGTAGGTCAGCGTACCCTTGCCCAACAGGCCTTTGTTGCTCAGCCCTACATCGCCGGTATAGCGGCCTTTGGCTCGGTAGGCCGGCAAACCAGTAGGTGGGGTCTGGCTGATAAAGCCTAGAGAGCGGTCTTCCTGCAGGGTAATGGATTCGGGTATGGGTGGGAAAATATCGGCAGAGACAAGCTGCCCCTTGAATACTAGATCTTTGCTGCTCAGCACATCCAGATGTGGAAAGCTGAAAGGTGCTAACTCAAAGTAGAACGAATCACGCTTGTAAGCGCCTTGCTGCGTCTCAGGCTTATCGTAAAACACAAATGACTTGGCCTTGCTTTCCAGCGAAGGAAACATAACGATGTTGTCACGGCCAGATTTGTTGCCAGGAGCGTCAATAAGTAATGCGCCAGTGAGGTATTCAATACGCGAGTCAATGCCGTAAGCTATGGGATTGCGATTCTTGTCTAACTCGCCAGTAGGTAAAAACAGGTCGAAGAAGCGCACGGAATCCAGGCCGATTTGAAACTTGCTGTAATCAAAGCGAAAATTCTTACCCTCCAAGATGCTAAACCCGGCGAATACCCTGCCGTCAAACTCCATATTGCGATTGTTGCGCAAAATGACGACCTGGTCATTGGGCTTGAGCGCTACACGTTGCCGGGCACTGAACTCAATGTTCTCCACCCCCTTTAGCATCATAGCACCATTGCGCATGTTCAGGGCAGCATTAGGGCCATGGTAATATTTAGACAGGATGCGCAGCAGGTCAAAGTCAGTTTTGCCGGCATCGGAGTTGACGTAGTGAAAAACTTTTTCCTTAACCTCTACGATATGGCGCTCGCTGTCGTAGTTGACAAACCCCTGCGCCATGAGGTCGTATAAGAGGGTTTGGATATTTTCCACACTGAATTTGGGGTCTATGCTGCGCGCCAGGAGGCCTGCATCTACCTTGGCACCAGGCTCTTTGGCTACGGCTTTCATCACGGCCAGCGGATTGGAAGAAGCAATGCTCTGAATGCGCTGATAGTCAGCTTTTCGGAAAAAGTGTAGCGATTCAAAGACCACGTCTTTTTTAAAGGAATTGGCGATGTTTCGCTCGCCAAAATAGATGGAGTCCTTCTCAAAGTAGGCTGTGATTTTCTCCACGTCAATGTTGACGCTGTGCAGTGAGCTGAAAAAGGGATTGCGATCGCTACCGCGCTGCCCACGCGTGAGTTCCAATTGGCGCAGCGGGATGTTGTAGCGAATGCCTACAGAAGGGTGAAAAATAGAGTCTTTTCCAAAGTAAATGGAAGAATTGACGCGCTCAGCAGTGATGAGTTCTTCTCGCTTAATACTAAAACTCTCAGCGGCTCCGCGATAGAGCACTTGTTTTTGGTCGTTTACAACCTGGATTTGGGCAGGGTTGTCTCTTGGGCCAAAGCCATATACAGTAGCGCCCTGCATGCGAAACCACCCATAGAATACTAAGCCTTTGCCAAATGTACCAAGTTGAGAAACTGGCTTGACAGACTCAAACCGCGGATACGAACCTGCCGTAACATCCTCGCCTGCAATGAGCTTGTCGCTAAACGAGCCTTCCACTGCCTGTGCCCCAAAAAACAAAGGATAGTAAAACTTGACCCTGGGCACTTCGTAGAGGCTGCGGCTCACATCCAGTTCATAGTCGGTGAACTCGGCATACACATCCTGGCCCAGCCCCCTGCGCTCCCAAGTAACTTTGCCGCCAATGCCTTTCCAGCGATTCTCTAGCGGATAGAGAATGCCGGAGGTTTGGTATATGAAGATAGAGTCGTTTTTTCTGGAAGCCATTAGATCGGCTTTTTCCACTACCACCATGGGTTTGCGATCTTCGTAGCGCAAGCGGTAGGTATCGGACAAAACGTACCAGGATGAGCCTAATTCCGTCCGCCGCATGACCTTATTTTCCAGAAAGTTGGTCATAAAATCTACAAAGGCCAGGTAGTCATTGGCCCGGCGCTCCGGCTCGGCCAACATGGCGTTTAGTATGCGGTGAATATCCTTAAAGCGCTGGGAGGCATCCTTGCTATTTTTGATGGCTACCAACAAGTCTAGATAGCTCTTGAAATAAGGTGAAGCACCCATGCGCAAAGACAGCATGGTGTTGGAGGTACTGATAATCTGTAGGAAATCCTCTTCAGGAAAAGCCCCACCAGAAAAAGCAGCCTCGTATGCCTTGTATGTATCCTCCATGGCAGGCTGCTTGCTCTCCGTCATGAGGGCTTTCAATTGAGCCAGATACTCGCCTTGGTTGTCAGAAAATTTATCCAGGCGCTGGGCGGCAAGCCAGCCGGGAATCACCAATAGCAGAAGGAAAGCGTAGAAGCGTAGTGTCATGTTTAATAAATATTGTAGCTTGGGAAGACTTTTTCTGGTTTATATCTTGCCAAGCCTATTGACATGCAAGTTTGCACAGCGCAGGTACAAAAACTTGCGAATACCTAAGCCCATACCTTACGCCCCCAGAACGCCAAAATCCCCATTTTATTACCGCCTTCGCTGCCAATGCAGGCAAATCCAGTCTTCTTTCTGAAATTGATTGCATAGATGTAGCCCTGCACTGCACGCAGCATGGCTGATCAGCGGTTCATCCTCTCGAAGAACGCCCGAAAGCAACAGAGCGCCTTCCGGGAACAGTCGGTGGGCCATGTCGGGCATATATTGAAGTAGCACTTGCCGGTTGATATTAGCCAGTATGATATCGTATTGCCCGGGCGGCACGGCACTCAGCTCGCCACAGTAAACCTGAATGTGGGGCACGCCATTTCGGGTGGCGTTGTCTATGGTGTTTTGGTACGATTCCTCCTCTATATCCACAGCATCTACGTGAGCGGCGCCAAGTTTGGCGGCTAGAATGGCCAGAATACCCGTACCACAGCCAAAATCCAGTACCCTGGCCCCTGCAAAAGGCAAGTGTTGCATGGCGCGAAGTACCATTTCGGTGGTGGCATGGTGACCAGTGCCAAAAGCCATGCGCGGCTGTATGACGAGTTCATGTTGCACCCCCTCAAGCGGCTCGTGAAACTCAGCACGCACGCCACAGAAGTTGTCCACCCGCACAGGCTGAAAATTGCTCTCCCAAACGGCATTCCAGTTTTGGCCAGGCAGAAAGGTGTATTCTACATCCGTGTTGACATAGCTGCGTATGTCGCGATAAAACGCGTCGAAATCCTGCGGCACCTGGTCTGCCGGGATGTAGGCGTCCAGCCCGTATTCCCACTCCTCGAAAGCGTCGAATGGATAACAGCTCAGCAGCGCAATGAGTGTGTCGAGGTATGGCTGTTCAACGGTGAAGCGGTATCGGTAGTAGTCCATATCGGGCAAGCATTTCAGTAGTGGGTCGTTTCGGCAGCGCGGCGCATGACTTTCCAGGCGTTGATCAGGCCGTTAGTGGAAGCGTCGTGACCACCTGCCACGCCATCGTGGCGCAATTCAGGCAGGATTCGGTTGGCCAATTGTTTTCCCAACTCCACGCCCCATTGGTCAAAACTGAAAATATTCCAGATGATGCCCTGCACGAAAATTTTGTGTTCATACAGCGCAATAAGGCTGCCCAGTGTGCGGGGGGTCACTTGCTTGAGCAGGATAGAATTAGAGGGCTTATTGCCTGGAAATACCTTAAACGGCAACAGCGCAGCAATTTCAGCTTCAGTTTTGCCAGCAGCAGCCAGTTCGGCGCGTGCTTCTTCGGCGGTCTTGCCCATCATCAGGGCTTCGCTTTGAGCAAAAAAGTTGGACATCAGCATCAGATGGTGCTCGCCGACGGGATTGTGGCTAATGGCTGGTGCAATAAAGTCGCAAGGTATCAACTTGGTACCCTGGTGAATGAGCTGATAAAAGGCGTGCTGGCCATTAGTACCAGGCTCACCCCATACAATAGGCCCGGTCTGATACGATACCGGCAGCCCACTTCTGTCGGTATTTTTACCATTGCTCTCCATATTACCCTGCTGGAAATAAGCTGGGAAGCGACATAAGTACTGGTCATAAGGAAGAATAGCCTCGGTTTCAGCGCCGAAAAAGTTGTTGTACCAAATGCCGATAAGCGCCAAAATAACAGGAAGATTCTCCTCCAACGGGGCACAGCGAAAATGCTCATCCATAGCGTGAAATCCGTCGAGCAGCTCCTCGAATCGTTCAAAACCGATAGCCAATGCAATAGACAAGCCTATGGAAGAAGTCAGGGAGTAGCGCCCGCCTACCCAATCCCAAAACCCAAACATATTTTCTGGGGCGATGCCGAAAGCCTGCACGGCCTTACTGTTGGTAGAGACAGCCACAAAATGCCGGGCTATATGCGCCTCGCTGCCCGCAGCCTCCAAAAACCACCCCCGTGCCGTATGGGCATTGGCCATGGTTTCCTGGGTGGTGAAGGTTTTAGATGCTATAATAAACAGAGTGGTCTCGGGGTTTACCCGCCGCAGGGTTTCTACAATGTGCGTGCCATCCACGTTGGATACAAAATGCGTGCGTATGCCACGCGTCTGGTATGGACGTAGCGCTTCGGTGACCATGACCGGCCCCAGGTCTGAACCGCCTATGCCAATATTAACCACATCAGTAATGCACTGGCCTGTGTAGCCTCTCCATTGCCCGCTGTGTAACTGCGCACAAAAATCCTTCATCTGCTGCAATACCGCATGAACGGCTGGCATTACATCTTGTCCGTTGACCAGCACGGGGCGCCCCGAGCGATTGCGCAACGCCACGTGCAGCACTGCCCGACCTTCGGTTTCGTTGATGGGCGCACCTTCAAACATCAGCCCTATAGCCTGGGGCAAATGACACTCTCGCGCCAGTTGCAGCAGAAGTTGCAGGGTTTCTTCCGTGATGATGTTTTTGGAGTAATCTGCCAGTATATCCTCAAAGCGCAAAGAAAAACGCTCGAAGCGGCGGGCATCCTCGGCAAAGAGCTGACGCATATGCACTGTTTGCATTTCTGCGTAGTGGCGCGCTAAGGCAGCCCAGGCTTTGGTCGAGGTCGGATTTTGGCGCGGCAGTATCATAGCATAGCACGTTTTGGATTGATGGCGCAAATTTGGGGTATTCTCCTCTGACTACGAAATGCCGCCTCGCTTGTTTTCAGGCCTGGCTCAGGTCAGGTGATAATCTAGCAGTGCCCCCCTCTCAGTGCAGCAGAGGGTGTCATCTGGAGACGCTCTCCTATTCGGAAGACGACACCTTCTGACTATGCTGGTAGATGCCGCTTCGTTTAACGGTCGAGCATCGTTGCTTTTTACTGCGCAACGACACAACGAGACTTTTTGCGCGTAAAACCGCCTAAACTCCAGAAGTGGCATCAGGGCTCTCAAAGCTAGGCTTACGAAAAAAATAACTTTTCCCCGCGCGAGGGATTTTTTTTTCTGCAAAAGATGTTTAATGTATGCTACCAAGAAATGTACCTTTGCAGCGCAAAGCCCACAGGAGGGGTGGCAGAGCGGTTTAATGCGGCGGTCTTGAAAACCGTTGACTGTAACAGGTCCGGGGGTTCGAATCCCTCCCCCTCCGCAACCAAAAAGTAAAAACCCTTGCGAATCAATTGTTTGCAAGGGTTTTCTTTTTTTAGGGGTACACTTTGCTGTAGAATCTTTACCACTTTGAGCCCCCCCTTTCTTTGTTTCCAGTTTTTTTTGCAAAAAAATTGAAAGAAAATTTTATCTGAGTAAAATAAAACATCGTATTAAATTTGGCCAAACGCTGTACACTGGGGATGTGGGCAACGCTCCTATGTGCGTCGGCGCGGCATTTTCAATAAATATACCCGCAGAAAGGATGCAGTACCGAAAGATCTGACCAAGAGAGGCCAACGGGAGATATTTTTAGCAGAATACTTGACCAAAATTTGGAAAAATCATTTTTGCTGCATTACCTTTGCGCTCCGATTTGAAAAAAGTCTCAAGACAATCTATGGCACACCACAAGTCATCTCTCAAGCGCATTCGACAGGACGCAAAACGCCGTCTTAGCAATCGCTACTACAAGAAAACCGCCCGCACGGCCATCAAGCGCCTGCGCAGCCTGCAGGATGTAGAAGATGCTAAAGGCTTTTTACCCAAGGTCATCAGTATGATTGACCGCCTGGCCAAGCGCGGCACTTGGCATAAGAATAAGGCTTCCAACCTCAAGAGCCGCCTGATGAAGCGCGTAGCGGCTATGGGATAAGCCAACTGCCGGCCATTGCTAGAGTACTAGGCTATGAAGGCTTCGCAACTACAAAATAGCTGCGGAGCCTTCGTAGTTTAGTGCCACAAGGTGGGGATCACTGTCCTCCTCCTTGCGCTCTGGCCCTGGGTGCCTCTTCTTCGCGCGGTTTGCGCGGCAGCATTTCAGTGCGCTGTGCGGTGTGCCACACCATGGAGGCAATGACAGTGGCCGCCTGCTTGAGGTCGGCTTCGATGAGGTGGTCGAGGTTATCCATATTGGAATGGTGGGTACGTGGCGAGTAGGCAATGGGGTCCTGGATAAACTGAAAGCCTGGAATGCCCACGCGGTCGAAAGCCAAGTGGTCTGTACCGCCCGTATTGGATAGTGTGATGGTGTTGGCCTCCAGGTCTTTGAAGGCGTCGAGCCAAGCGCGGAACACCGGCATAACGGCAGGATTGCCTTGCAAGTAAATACCGCGCACCTTGCCTGTTCCGTTGTCGAGGTTGTAGTAGGCCGATACTTTTTCATGGGCGGGTTTGTAACGCACCACGCTACCCAAGGAGTCGAGGGTGGCAAAATGGTCGTTGACGTAGGCGCGCGAGCCGAGCAAGCCTTGCTCTTCGCCCGTCCAGAGCGCCAGGCGAAGGGTACGACGAGGCTGTTGGCCGCTTTCGCGGATAGTTTGCATGAGAATGCGCGCCACCTCCATCATTACAGCAGAGCCGGCGGCATTGTCGGTAGCGCCGGTAGCCAGATGCCAGGAGTCAATATGGGCGCCAAACATAACTACCTCGTCCTTTAGGTCAGTACCAGGAATCTCAGCAATGATGTTGCGGGAGTTGCCGCTGGGATTGGTGTATTCGGCCACCAGTTCCATGCTCAGTTTTACGGGTATGCCCTTGCGCAGCAGGCGGAAGATGCGATTGTAATGCTCTGCGGCCATAGTGAGCTGGGGCAATACTTCGGCGTCTTTATCGCGAGCATTGCCTTTGCGGGCGCGGGCGCCGGCGGCAAATACCGTGCCGAGGTCGCCTTTGAAGTTGCGGTCAATCACAGCAGCGGGCTGCTCCTGATAGAGGAACTCCCAAAGTTGCTCCGTAAAGCGGCGGCCGCTACCCCAGTTGCGAAATCCGAAGGGCGTCGGCATGGGAGCATTAGCCATTTTGAGGAGGTCTTCGGCATTATAGCGACGAGCGTCAGCTTCAAAAGGCTCCTCTATAGCGCGCAGGGTATCTAGCAGTACAAATTTGCCCTTGAGCTTGCCCTTGTAGGTGGCCAGTTCTTCTTCGGTACCGGCCTCCAGGTAAATGACCTCGCCACTGATACGCCCTTTCACAGAAGGCGACCATGCTTTGGGATAGGCTAATACCGGAAAGGGCGAGGGGGCGTCGCAGTCCAGATGGAAACGCTTGAGTTCCCAGCCTCGGCCAAAGGGCCCCCACTCGTGAGTTTGCACATTGGAAAGGCCCCAGTCAGCGAGGGTTTTAAGCACCCAGCCGGTAGCTCTGTCGAGTTGAGGAGAGCCAGTCAGACGCGGGCCATATACATCGGTGAGCCAGCCGGCCGTTTCCCATACTTGGCTCTGCTCCAGGCCGTGCTTGCGGATGATTTTGTTGATGTGCTCGTCTGCCTTGTCTTGTTGTGCCCAAATGGCTGTAGAAGAGCATGCCAAAATTACAAAAGACAAGAAAAAGCGGATGTTTTTTTTCATAATGACTACTGGTTGCAATGCCTGTTAAGGCAAATGATGGTATGCGATACAGTTTACTCAAAAACAAAACGCCGGGCTTTGGTTCAAAACCAAAACACAATGCTGCCGCGGCGAATATAGAGATACGCCAAAGAAAATTGGTATAAATACAGCGTTTTTAACTAAGACTTGGCCGGAAGTGGTAAGTAAGACGTAACATATCGAATCGGGCGACGATGACTTTTTCAGCGCAGACTTTATGATAAATCTCATTGAGTAATCTTATGGTCATTCTCTACCTTTGCCATGTATGGACCGTTGCGCCTAACTTGTCTTCTAAAAACCATTCCGATATGGAAGGAAAACTCCGGGAACTCACTGACCGCATCTACCAGGAAGGCGTAGAACGCGCCCGCAAGGAAGCCGAGCAAATACTGACACAAGCCCATACCCAAGCCGAACAACTCCGCCGGCAAGCCGAATTGGACGCCCAACGCCTGCGCGATAGTGCCGCCATTGAAGTGGCACAACTCAAGGAAAATACGCTAGCTGAACTTCGATTAGCCGCTGCCCAGGCCAAAGCTGAGCTCAAGCAGCAAATTAGCCGCCTGATATCTGCACGCTTATTGAATGAGCCTCTTCAGCAAGCTGTGCAGGACAAGAAATTTCTTCAAGACGTCATTCAAATAGCGGTACAGCACTGGCGGCCCGACCGTGATGCCAACCCTGGCTTGCAATTGCTCTTACCAGAGGAGGCGCGCACGCAACTGGAGGCCTACCTCTCCGGGCAAGTGCGGGCATTACTGGGCAAAGGCCTGCAAGTGGGCTACAGCACACAACTCAAGGACGGCTTTCGCATTGGCCCCGCCGATGGCAGCTATTTGGTGTCTTTCAGCAGCGAAGATTTTGAACGGTTTTTTAGCCTGCATCTCAGAGCTCAAGTGGACAAGTTGTTGTTTGATGGGCAATAATCTTCGCTAACGCACGCCGCATGGAAAATCGCTCCTACTACTATCTGATTGCCGGCTTGCCCGATTTAGTACTCGACCAGCGCAAGTTGCCTTTTCCCGTTGCCGCCTTCTGCGACGAACTCAAAACCCACCTGCATCCTGAAGATTATGCGCTGAGCGACTACCTGCTGCGCGCTGCAGACAATGAAAATCTGCTCAACTTCTTGATGAAAACAGACAAGCCCCGGAACGAACTGGGGCGCATTCCGGAAGACACACTGCAGGAAGCGCTGCGAGATCCCAGTGTATTGCCCGGCTACATGCAGCCGCTTGTACGGGCATTTGAAGCCAAAGAACCGCTATGGCCAGGAATGAGTTGGGAAAACCAACTTGCCTGGCTGTACTACGACCATGCCATAGAAGCACCTAATGAGTTTTTGCGCCAGTGGTTTGCCTACGACAGAGACTTGCGCAACATCCTGGCCGCCATCAGCGCACGCCGCAATCAGTTGAGCATGGAAGGCCAACTCATAGGTGAATACCACCTAACCACAGCCCTGCGAAATAGCCACGCCCGAGACTTTGGCCTGGGGCCGGCCTATGCTTACGTGGAACGCCTCATTCAATGGGAAAACAACAACTGGCTAGAACGCGAACTGGCTATTGATGCTATGCGCTGGAACTTCATTGAGGAACTCAATGCCTTCCACTACTTTGATATTGAAGTGGTACTGGGTTATTTGATCAAACTCATGCTATTGGAGCGCTGGGTACACTTAGACCAATCCGACGGCCACGAAACTTTCCAGCGCCTACTTCAGCAATTGATACACAGCGAACAGCTTTCAAACGCGTTGACATGAACACTACCACCACAGGACACATCACCGGCATTATAGCCAACCTGGCCATTATCAAGGTACAAGGGCCAGTAGCGCAGAATGAAGTGTGTTATGTACAACACGAGGGCGCACCGCTAATGGCGGAGGTCATCAAAGTACGTAGCGGCTATGCCTACGCCCAGGTTTTTGAAAGTACGCGTGGGCTGAAAACTGGTACACCAGTAGAGTTTGCCGGCAGCATGTTAGAGGCTACGCTAGGACCAGGCATCCTCTCCCGAAACTACGACGGTCTCATGCACGACCTCAACACCATGGAGGGTATCTTCCTGAAAAGAAGCGACTACACCCACGCTCTTGACCTGGAGCGCCGATGGGGGTTCACACCGCTGGCAAAACCTGGCACATTGGTGCAAGCAGGCGACTGGCTGGGCGAGGTACGAGAAAACGCCATTCCGCACCGCATCATGGTTCCTTTTTCACTATCGGGCACCTACACGCTACGGCGCGTTGAACCTGCTGGCGAGTATAAAGTGGAAGACACTATTGCCGTGCTAACTGACGCTGCAGGCCGCCAGGTAGAAGTTAGCATGAAGCAGAAATGGCCTGTCAAGCAGGCTATACGCACATATATTGAGAAGCCACGTCCGTACAAACTGCTCGAAACCGGCATCCGCACCATAGACACCCTCAATCCCATAGTAGAAGGTGGCACGGGCTTCATACCTGGCCCTTTTGGCAGTGGCAAAACAGTACTTCAGCAAGCTATCTCCCGCCAGGCCGATGCCGATGTAGTGGTGGTGGCAGCTTGCGGTGAGCGCGCCAACGAAGTGGTAGAGCTATTCAGCGAGTTTCCCCAGCTAGAAGATCCCTGGCATCCTGGGCGCAAGCTTATGGAGCGCACCGTCATCATTGCCAATACTTCTAACATGCCCGTAGCCGCGCGCGAGGCTTCGGTCTATACCGCTATGACCATTGCCGAATACTACCGCAGCATGGGCTTAAAAGTACTCTTGCTGGCCGACTCTACCTCGCGCTGGGCGCAAGCACTGCGAGAGATGTCGAACCGCATGGAGGAACTACCCGGCCCGGATGCCTTCCCGATGGACCTCTCGGCCATCATTTCCAACTTCTATTCGCGCGCCGGCATCGTCAAGCTGCGCAACGGCCACAGCGGCTCCATCACCTTCATTGGTACGGTATCGCCAGCGGGCGGCAACCTCAAAGAGCCAGTGACCGAGAGCACCCGCAAAGCTGCGCGCTGTTTTTACGCTCTTTCGCAACAACGCGCCGACAGCAAGCGCTACCCCGCTATTGACCCCATTGACAGCTACTCCAAGTATCTGGAATACCCTGAGTTGCAGGCTACCCTGGCCGAAGCCATCTTACCCGGATGGGTAGACCTCGTCAATCGCCTGAAGAACATCCTGCTGCGCGGCAAGGAGGCCGCCGAGCAGATCAACATCCTCGGTGACGACGGCGTCACGGTGGATTACCACCTTCAGTTCTGGCGCTCTGAAGTAGTGGACGCCGTCATCCTGCAACAAGACGCCTTTGATGCCGTAGACGCCCGCACCCCGCTGGCTCGCCAAAAGTACATGGCCGAGTTGGTGTGGGACATTTGCCAGATGTGTTTCGCATTTGAATCCTTTGAGGAGGTGGCGCCATACTTCAAGCGCATCATCAACCAAATGAAACAGATGAACTATTCAGTTTTTGAGTCAGAGGCTTTTACCCAATTTGAAGCCGGCCTGCAAGACATTTTGGCAGAACGAAAAACAAACTGATGGAAATACTTGCTTTTCAACGAGTTTATACCAAAATAGAACAGCTCACTAAGGCTACCTGCACGCTGCGTGCACAGGGCGTGGGCTATGAAGAATTAGCCATGGTACATGGCCGCCTGGCGCAGGTGGTCAAGATCATGGGCGATGAAGTCACGCTGCAAGTGTTTTCAGGCACGGAGGGCATTCCCACTAACGCCGAAGTGGTATTTTATGGTAAACCGCCTACCCTAAATGTGAGCGACGCACTAGCTGGCCGTTTTTTCAACGCCTTTGGCCAGCCTATTGACGGCGGCCCTGAGGTACAGGGCGAAGAGCGCGAAATTGGCGGCCCCTCCGTAAATCCAGTGCGACGCAAGCAGCCTTCTGAACTCATCACCACCGGTATAGCAGGCATAGATCTGAATAATACCCTGGTGACCGGCCAGAAGATTCCCTTCTTTGCCGACCCTGACCAACCCTACAACCAGGTTATGGCCATGGTGGCCTTGCGCGCCAAAGCTGACAAAATCATCCTGGGTGGCATGGGGCTGAGCAACGACGATTACCTCTTCTACAAGCACGTATTTGAAAATGCCGGCGCCCTGCACCGCATTGTCAGTTTTGTAAACACCACCGAAAACCCGCCCGTAGAGCGCTTGCTGGTGCCCGATATGGCACTGACCGCCGCCGAATACTTCGCTGTCGATAAAAATGAAAAAGTATTGGTACTGCTCAGCGATATGACGCTGTATGCCGATGCGCTCAGCATCGTGTCTAACCGCATGGACCAAATTCCCTCCAAAGACAGCATGCCCGGCTCACTGTACAGCGACCTGGCCAAGATATATGAAAAAGCTGTGCAGTTTGAAGCCGGCGGCTCCATCACCATCATTGCAGTGACCACCCTATCCAGCGGCGACATTACCCATGCTGTACCCGACAACACCGGCTACATCACTGAGGGGCAATTGTTCTTACGCCGCGATACCGATATTGGCAAAGTCATTGTGGACCCCTTCCGAAGCCTGTCACGCCTCAAGCAGTTGGTCATAGGCAAGAAAACCCGCGCCGATCACCCCCAAGTAATGAATGCCGCCATACGCCTGTACGCCGATGCAGCCAATGCCCGCACCAAGCTGGAAAATGGTTTTGACCTGACCGACTACGACGAACGCGCCCTGCGCTTCGCACGCGAATACTCCGACCGCCTGCTGGCTATTGACGTCAACCTACATGTAGAAGACATGCTAGACACCGCCTGGGAACTTTTTGGCAAGTACTTCTCCAAAGCAGAGGTCGGCATTAAGCAAGAGTTGGTAGAAAAACACTGGAAAGAAATGCCAAGAAAGTTACCGCAGCTTAGTCTATAAAAGCTGGCTTCGATGGGCTTGCCGCAAACACTCATCCCTTTTTTTACGAAAACAGCAATAGCATCGCATGGCTCTCAGATTTCAATACAACAAAACCGCCCTACAGGAGATCAACCGGCAGTTGCGCATTCGGGTGCGGGCTTTGCCCACGCTCAAGAACAAGGAGTCGGCGCTGCGCATGGAGGTCAAAAAACTCAAGCAGGAAGCTGATGAACGGGAAGCACTCCTAAACCACCAAATGGCCGCCTACCAGGAAGGCATGCGCCTGTGGGCAGAATTTGACTCCGACATCGTGCGGGTAGCCGAGTTGGAGTTGACGCATCGAAAGATAGCTGGTGTGCGCATTCCCGAACTCAAAGCCGTATGGTTTCAGGTAGCCGAGCACAGTTTGTTCAACAAACCGCACTGGCTGCCCGACGGTATTCGCGCATTGCAAGAAATGACCCGCACTGGCATTGAAAAAGAGGTACTGCTGTGTGCCATGAACCTACTGGACCGCGCCCGCAAGAAAACCACCCAAAAGGTAAACTTGTACGAAAAAGTACAGATACCGGCCTACGAAGAAGCCGCCCTGAAGATCAAGCGCTTTCTGGAAGACGAGGAAAACCTGTCTAAATCTGCCCAGAAAATTGTAAAAAAACGCCAGGAAACCCATGAATGATGCTCAAAACCACATGACATGGTAGTACCCATGCGCAAATACACCTTCCTTGTACACGCTGCTGACTACGAGGCATTCCTAGAAGCGCTCCGGGCACTAGGGGCCCTACACGTGCGCACGCCGCAAGATTTGCCCGCCCTGAGGGAAAGCAGCCAATATGCCCAGGCACTCAAGGAGGTAGAAGCTGCCATACAACTGCTGGCCAAGCGCCAGGGCGCAACGGATAAGGAGACCAAAAGCCAAAATAGCCCCCCCGCCCCCGTGCTGACTGGTACAGCTGAGGTGTGGGCTACCCAGGAAGCACTCGAAATGAGCCGGCAAAAACTGCAATTGCTGCACAAGGAACAGCAGTCGCTCGAACCCTGGGGTGATTTTTCGCTGGAACAACTACAGCAAATAGCCAATAGCGGCTGGGCATGTAGTTTCTTCACTTGCCCTATGCGCAAGTTCCAAGAGCAGTGGCTTGAGGAACATTACCTTTTCGTAGTCAATGAGGTACCGCCAGACGCGTACTTCGTCGTGTGGCACAAGCCAGGCAAAAAGCCAGCGCTGGACGCCGAGCCACTGCCCACCCCCAAAAAAGATCCTCTCGCTCTGCGAGCTGCCATAGCGGAGATAGAGGCGCACATAGCTACACTGGAAACCCAACTGGACGGGTACGCCGCCCAAACTAAAGCACTGCAATTGGTACGCGACGAACTACTGGAGCACACCGACAAAGAGCAGGTGGTGCAGTCTAGCATTGCCATAGGCGAAGGAACGGTGCATATACTGGAAGGCTTTGTACCGCGACCTATGGAGAAAAAACTGGCTGGTGCATTTGAGCCATACCTTGCCGTCTACTGGGGTGAAAACCCTGCACCGGAAGAGGAGCCACCCATCTTGCTGCAAAACGGGCGTTTTGGCCGGCTGTTTGAACCCATTAGTAAGCTCTTTGCCTTACCAGCGTACCAAGAGTTGGATCTAACGCCGTTTTTCGCGCCGTTTTTCATGCTATTTTTCGGTTTCTGCTTGGGCGACGCAGGCTACGGATTGGTCATCCTGCTGGGCACAATGGCCTGGCGCCGCAAAGCCAAGCCGGAGCTAAAGCCCATTCTTGGCCTGGCACACTGGCTGGGGGCAGCTACCATACTATTTGGCCTGCTGACGGGCACCGTATTTGGCATTAACCTACTGCAAAGCTCCTATGAATGGGCTCAACAACTGCGCCGCTATATGATAGACAGCCAGCAGGCTTTCAACCTAGCATTGATGCTGGGGCTGATACAAACGCTATTCGGCTTGGCTTTACAAGCCATCAACAGGGCGCGCCAGTACTCCAGAAGTTATGCACTGCCCCCAGTAGGCTGGATCATCCTGCTGCTGAGCCTGTTAGATATCGCTATGCTAAAGCGCCTACTCCCCTACTCTACTTGGTCGGCGTGGCTGGGCGTAGGTCTTATCGTACTGTTCAGCAGCCCCAAGGGGAGTATTTTCAGCCGGTTGGGCAAAGGCTTGTGGGACTTGTATGGCATCACAGGCTTTTTTGGGGATCTGCTCAGCTATGTACGTCTGTTTGCTCTGGGCATTTCCAGCGCCATTCTAGGGTTTGTAATAAATGACATTGCCTTGCAAATTAAGGGCATAGCACCTATCATCGGCCCGGTACTGTTCGTGGTTTTCCTGGCTGTGGGGCATGGTGCTAATTTACTGATTTCGTCGTTGGGGGCGTTTGTACACCCTATGCGCTTGACTTTTGTGGAGTTTTACAAAAATGCTGGTTTTCAGGGCGGTGGCAAGGCGTACCAGCCATTTGCTGCACGCAGAAAAAAGAACCAAGCATCGACGGACAATAACATTCAAAACGTTTGATACAATTATGGGAACAGCAATCATTCTGGCATACGCGGGTCTTGGCCTGATGTTGGGTTTAGCGGGCATCGGCAGCGCCATTGGCGTGTCCATTGGTGGCAATGCGACACTGGGCGCGCTCAAAAAGAACGAAAGCGCCTTCGGCAGCTACATGATATTGAGTGCACTACCGGGCACACAGGGCTTGTACGGCTTTGGCGGCTTTTTCATCATCAACTCATCGGGTGCTATTGGCCCCGATATAACGATACTGCAAGGCATGGCTATCCTGGCAGCGGGTTTTGCGCTGGGCGTAGTAGGGCTAATCTCGGCCATACAACAAGGCAAGGTCTGCGCCAACGGTATAGCTGGCATTGGAGGAGGCTATAACGTGTTTGCCCGTACTATGATCCTGGCGGTATTCCCCGAATTGTATGCTATCGTAGCTTTTGCAGCAACCTTTCTGATCAGTGCAGGGCTGTAACAAATCCAAACACCTCTATCTGCCCCCTTATTTATGTTCGTCGGGCGTAGATGGAGGCTTCTAATTCTGGTAGTACGCTAGCGTCTTCAATGGTAGAGGGCATGGTAAACTCCTTACCATCGGCCATATTTCGCATGATTTTGCGCAATATTTTGCCTGAGCGCGTTTTAGGCAGGCGTTTCACCAACACAGCCTGTTTGAAGGCGGCTACTGGGCCTATCTTTTGGCGCACCAGGGCCACCAACTCTTTTTCGAGCTGCACCTCATCCATTTGTACGCCGGCTTTCAGTACCACAAACCCCATAGGTACCTCTCCTTTGAGGGCATCATGTACGCCTATTACAGCACACTCAGCTACTGCTGGGTGTGAGGCAATGACTTCCTCCATGGTGGCTGTGGAGAGCCTGTGCCCAGCCACGTTAATGATGTCGTCTATGCGGCCAGTGATGTACAGGTAACCATCTTCATCGGCATAGCCGCCATCGCCGGAAAAGAAGTAACCTGGAAACGGCTCCAGGTACGCCTGCCGAAAGCGCGGCGTGTCATTCCAGAGCGTGGGCAAATTGCCGGGAGGCAAGGGCAGTTTTACTACTACTATGCCTTCCTGGCCAGGCGGCAATGGGCGGCCTTCTGCGTCAACAATCTGAATATCGTATCCGCAAACGGGTTTGGTGACCGAACCAGGCTTGACCGGAAGCAGCTCCAACCCTACGGAATTGGCCAGCATGGGCCACCCAGATTCCGTCTGCCACCAATGATCTATGACTGGCACACCAAGCAGTGATTGGGACCACTCTAAAGTGGCTACGTCGCAGCGCTCGCCAGCCAGGAACAAGTAGCGTAAGCTGTACAGGTCATATGCCTGCCGCAAGGCACCCTGGGGGTCTTCCTTTTTAATGGCCCGAATGGCTGTGGGCGCCGTGAACAGCACGCTGACTCCGTACTCGGAAATCACCCGCCAGAAAGCCCCGGCATCTGGTGTCAGCACGGGCTTGCCTTCATACAGTACCGTGGAACAGCCGTGCAGCAGCGGCCCATATACAATATATGAATGCCCTACTACCCAGCCTACATCAGAAGCGGCCCAGAACACCTCACCTGGCTGCACGCCATAGATGGCTTGCATGCTGAACTTGAGTGCCACGGCGTAGCCGCCATTGTCGCGTACTACGCCTTTGGGGCGGCCGGTAGTGCCGGATGTGTAGAGGATGTACAGCGGGTCGGTGGCTTCTACTTCCACATAGCTGGCAGGTTGTGCTTCTGCCATGAGCACGTGCCAGTCGAAGTCACGGCCTGGCTGGAGTTTTGCCTCGGCGAAAGGTCGCTGGAGCACAATGCATGCCTCAGGCTTGTGCTGGGCTTCTGCCCACGCCTGATTGACCATAGGCATATATGGTATAACCTTGTTGACCTCAATACCACCGGTGGCAGTGATCAGCACTTTGGGCTGGGCGTCGTCAATGCGAATGGCCAGCTCCCTGGGCGCAAAACCACCAAATACTACGGAGTGAACAGCGCCCAAGCGCGCGCAGGCCAGCATAGCCACTACCGTTTGTGGCACCATGGGCATGTAGATAACCACGCGGTCGCCCTTGCCTACGCCAAAGCGCTGAAGTACGCCAGCAAACAAACTGACTTCCTCCAGCAATTGCCGATACGTGATCTGCTGCTTCGTGTTAGTCACCGGCGAGTCGTAGTAGATAGCCACCTGCTCACCACGACCGTTGGCCACGTGATAGTCCAAGGCGAGATATGCCGTATTGAGCCGGCCTCCGCCAAACCAGCGAAAAAGCCCTTGCTCGTCCTTGAAGAGTATGCGCTCAGGGGAGCGAAACCATGCTACCGCACGTGCCTGTTCTTCCCAGAAGGCCTCTGGCTGGCGTATGCTGCGCTCAAAAGTGCTTTGGTATGCCATAAGTTTAGGGGTATTTTAGGTTACTTGGCGCCTTCTTTGAGGGCTTCCACTACTTCGGGGTTAAGCAGGGTAGAGGTGTCGCCCAGGTTATCGGTTTCGCCGGCAGCTACTTTGCGCAAGATGCGGCGCATGATCTTGCCGGATCGGGTTTTGGGCAAGCCGGATACAATTTGTATTTTATCGGGCTTGGCAATAGGGCCAATGACCTTGGTGACTACATCGAGCACTTCCTTGCGAAAAGTGGCCTCATCGGATACTCCCCCAGAGGTGATGACATAAGCGTAGATACCCTGCCCTTTGATGTCATGCGGATAGCCCACCACTGCTGATTCTACCACCTTTGGGTGCTGGTTGATGGCGTTTTCCACTTCTGCAGTGCCAATGCGGTGACCGGAGACGTTGATCACGTCGTCCACGCGGCCAATGATGCGGTACATGCCGTTGTGATCGCGGCGGGCGCCGTCACCTGTGAAATATTTACCAGGGAAAGTAGAAAAGTACGTCTGACGGCAGCGCTCATGGTCGCCGTAGGTAGTACGAATCATAGACGGCCAGGGATACTTAATGCACAGCATGCCTTCCACGTTATCGCCGTGTAGCTCAACGCCATTGCTATCCACCAGGCAGGGCTGTACGCCAGGCAATGGATACGTGGCGTAGCAGGGTATCAGAGGGGTGATACCAGCTAGTGGACTAATGAGGATACCGCCTGTTTCAGTTTGCCACCAGGTGTCCACAATAGGCAGACGACCGCCGCCAATGCGGTTCTGATACCAGTGCCAGGCCTCTTCATTGATGGGTTCGCCTACGCTGCCCAGCACTCTCAAAGTACTTAAATCATGGCCTTCGGTATAGTGATCGCCCATGGCCATGAGCGCGCGGATAGCCGTAGGCGCAGTGTAAAAGTGCGTAACTTTTAGTTTTTCAATTACTTGCCAAAATCTAGAAGCATCAGGATACGTAGGCACACCTTCAAACATCACCGTGGTGGTGCCAGCCAGCAGCGGTCCGTACACGATGTAGGAGTGGCCGGTAATCCATCCAATATCTGCTGTACACCAATAGATAGAGTCCTCCTGTAATTGAAACACATTTCTAAAGCTGTACTCGGCAAACACCATATATCCGCCACAAGTATGTACCACGCCTTTGGGCTTGCCAGTAGAACCGGAGGTGTAGAGGATGAAGAGCATGTCTTCAGAATCCATGGGTTCAGCAGGACACTCGGCGCTTTGGTGGTTGACTACCTCATGCCACCACTTGTCTCTTTGGGGGTTGAGTACTACGGGATCACCAGTGGACTGGTGTACCAGCACAGTTTGCACAGAATCGCAGCCCATGCCTAGGGCTTCATCCACTACTGCTTTGACGGGAATATGCTTGGCACCGCGGTCGTTAAAGTCAGAGCAGATGACCATTTTACAGGCAGCATCCTTAATGCGATCAGCTAGAGCTGAGGCAGAAAAGCCAGCAAATACTACCGAATGAATAGCGCCGATGCGCGCGCAGGCCAGTACGCCAATAGCCAGCTCGGGCACCATAGGCATGTAAAAGCATACGCGGTCGCCTTTCTGAATACCCAATGCCTTGAGGGCATTGGCTGCTTTGCACACCTCGGCGTACAATTGACGATAGGTGAAGGCTTTGTTGGGCGCATTGGGGTCGTTGGCCTCCCATAGCAGTGCTGTTTTGTCGCCTTGAGTAGCCAGGTGGCGGTCAAGGCAGTTTTCAGTGATGTTCAGTTTGCCATTAACAAACCATTTGACGTTTAGCTTGTGAAAATCCCACTCCACTACCTTGCCCCAAGGCTGCTGCCATTGAAAAGTAGCGGCCTGCTCAGCCCAAAAGCCTTCAGGATCCTCCACACTGCGCTGGTATACGCGCTGATAGTCTTCAAAAGAACGGATTACATGTGTCATGGTTGGTCAGGTTTTGATTTCGCCCAAAGGTAGATATAGATAATCGGATTGCGTACTATGCCGAGACGCAAAATCGGCAGTAGTATCTCAAATTCGGGCGTAAAATGGTGCTTGCGCCAAATGCCTGCAAAGACATTTATCACCAACTTGCCCTAACAAAGCGCATTGTTGCCAATTTTTGGGGGTGTAGCGAGCTCAAAGAATTAAAAAACGAATTTTTTTTCAAGCCAGGCAGCGAATCAGTGCGCTCTGGCCTCTTACTATTGGTGACCAGACACACCAGTTTTCCTTTAGAAAGTGCGAAGGCCGCCGGTTCAGTGGAGCCGGCGGTCTTTTTTTGGCAATGACTGGGAGTAAGTTCAGACAAGGGTTTTGCAGCATGCATACCATCGCCATATGACAGAGCAACTCATACACTTAGACCAGGAATTATTCTACCTGCTCAATGGACAGTGGCAGCACCCGTGGCTCGATGCGCTCGCGCCATTGTGGCGCGACAGGCGCTTCTGGATTCCGTTGTATGTGGCACTAGCAAGCTGGGCAGTATGGAAGTTTCGCCAGCGGGGGTTGTATTGGCTGCTAGCGCTAGGGCTGACGATAGCCGTGAGCGATACCCTGAGCAGCCGAGTGATCAAGCCCTTGATAGCGCGAGCGCGCCCTTGCCGAGTGCCGGAGTTGCAGGCCGACCTGCACTTGTTGGTACATTGCGGTTCGGGGTATAGTTTTACTTCGTCTCATGCGGCTAACCACTTTGCCGTAGCAGCATTTGTTTTTGCCACGGCAGGGCTATGGCATCGGCGCACGCGGTGGCTATGGTGGCTTTGGGCGGCCTCTATTGCGTATGCGCAGGTATATGTGGGCGTACACTATCCAGGCGATGTGTTGGCTGGCGCCTTGCTGGGCGGTTTCACCGGCTGGGGGCTGGCTCGGGGATATAACTCCAGCCGACAAATTCGCATATTTTTCCCGGGGAGGAGATGAAATTCGGAAAAAGCGGTAAATTAGCGCTCTGTTATAGTTTCTATTTCCCGCACCGAATATTGACCTATGAAATTTCGCTACACCACCTCAATACTAACTTTCATTTTAATTTTGCTGGCCTTTTTTGTGCAAGGGCAAGCCGTTATTCGGGGTGAGATTACAGATGCGGCCAGCGCAGAGCCGCTCATTGGCGCCAGCGTGACAGTGAAAGGTGCCACAGAGGGCACAGTTACAGAATATGATGGTACGTTCGAGCTCAGAATCAAGTCGGCATTGCCGGTGACACTGCTGATTTCCTATGTAGGCTACGATGAAAAGGAAGTCGCGGTTTCCTCTGCCGCTCAAGTATTGAAAATAAAACTAAATGCCAGTGTAATTACTACCGAAGTGGTGGAGATTAAAGGCCAACGCATATCTGAAAAGCAAAAAGCCAACCCACTTACTGTAGAATCGCTCGACCTGATAGCCATCAAACAATCTGCTACCGACAACTTTTACGATGGCCTTGGCGCGCTCAAAGGCGTAGATCTCACTGCCGCCAGTCTGGGTTTCAAGATCATCAATACCCGAGGCTTCAACAGCACCAGCCCAGTGCGCAGCCTCCAGATCATTGACGGCCTGGACAACCAGGCTCCTGGGCTAAACTTCTCGCTGGGCAACTTCCTGGGGTCTTCCGAACTGGACGTGCTCAAGGTGGACTTGATCGTGGGGGCAAGTTCGGCGTTTTACGGCCCCAATGCTTTCAACGGCGTCATCAGCATGGAAACGAAAAACCCGTTTTTTCACAGAGGGCTCTCAACATCCATCAAAGCTGGCGAGCGCAGCTTGTTAGAAGGCGCCTTTCGCTGGGCTGATGTGCTGACTAACAAAAACGGACTTCCGTACCTGGGCTACAAAGTCAACTTCTCGCACATGCGTGCCTACGACTGGGAAGCTGACAACTACAACCCTGTAGATGATACCCGCACAGGCATCAGCAACCCTGGCCGCTATGATGCTGTAAACATCTATGGCGACGAATACTTTGCCGGGTTTGACTACTCCACCTTTGACCTGCACTCCTATCCGGGCTTGGGTATCTGGCACCGCACTGGATATCGCGAAAAAGACCTAGTGGATTACAACACACGCAACACCAAAGCCAACGCCGCCTTGCACCTGCGCACCAGGCCTGCCGCAGGCGACCAGTCGCCGGAGTTTATTGTTTCTTCTAGTTTTGGCTCCGGTACCACAGTGTATCAAGGTGACAACCGCTTTAGCCTGCGCGACATAACTTTCTTCCAGCATCGGCTGGAGTACAGGAAGAAAGACAAGTACTTTGTGCGCGCCTACATGTCGCATGAAAACGCCGGCAACTCCTTTGATCCGTATTTCACAGCTTTAGTGCTGCAAGACAGCGCCAAGCGCAACGATGATTGGGGCCGCGACTATGTGGACTACTGGCTGCGCAACGTAGCGCCAATCATCAAAAGTGCTGAAGGTTTTCCGCGCTTGCAGATTACTTTTGACCCTGTGACCATGCAGGTAGTTGCCACCTTTGACCGCGAGGCTGCCCTGGCGTGGCTTGCAGCCAACAACGACCGCCTAACCCAATGGCACAATGAAGCTGAGGTAGCAGCCAACATGGCCAATCCACGCACCAATACGCAGGATTTTTATGCCCCAGGTACACAGCGCTTTAGGGATAAGTTTAGGGAAATTACCACGCGAAGTCGCAATGACGGAGGCACGAGGTTCATTGACCGATCGGCGCTGTATCACGCACATGGGGAGTATAAGTTCACGCCAGGTTTCCTGGAACACATTACAGTAGGTGGTAACGTCAGGCTTTATACCCCAGTTTCAGAGGGCACAGTGTTTTATGACACGGCGGGTATCCGCATTACCAACTTCGAATTCGGCATGTACACCGGCATGGAGAAGTCGCTGTTGGACAAGCGCCTGAAGGCATCATTTGCTATACGCGTGGATAAAAACCAGAACTTCAATTTCCTGGTATCGCCAGCGGCATCACTGGTGTGGAAACCCTCGGCCAACAACTACCTGCGGATGTCTTTCTCCTCAGCCATCCGAAACCCAACGCTTACCGATCAATACCTTTCGCTCAACGTGGGCCGGGCCATCCTCAGCGGCAATCTCAACGGCGTGGACAGCCTTGTGACGTTGCCTTCGCTGCGCGATTATCTGGGCACGCTAGATCGCAGAAGACTGATTTATTTTAACATAGACCCTGTGCGCCCCGAAAAAGTAAAAACTTTTGAGCTGGGCTACCGCACCACTTTATTTGACAATCTATTCATTGACGCAGGCTACTACTACAATATCTACAACGATTTCTTGGGCTTTAACCTAGGGGCAGTGTTGCGCCTTGACCCGGCAACCGGCAGACCACTAAATATCAGAGCCTACCGATATGCAGCCAACTCAACCAATACCGTGACTACGCAGGGCTTTTCTATTGGTATGAACTACTACTTTGGCAATTACTACATGTTGTCGGGCAACTATTCCTGGAACCGCCTCAACAAAACCTTTGAGGATGACCCCATTATTCCGGCTTTTAACACGCCAGAGCACAAGTTCAACATTAGCCTGAATGGCAGAGACGTGCCCATCAAACTTGGCTTCGTCAATCTACCTCGTTTGGGTTTCAACATCAATTACAAATGGATAGAAGGATTCCTGTTTGAAGGCTCGCCGCAGTTTACCGGTCGCATTCCAACTTATGATCTGGTGGACGCCCAAATCAACCACGAGTGGCGAAAGATCAACACCACTGTAAAGATAGGCGCTTCCAACCTGCTCAACAATAAGCAGTTTCAGACCTACGGCGGGCCTCGCATCGGAAGGCTGGCCTACATTTCTGTGCTTTACGAATTCAAGAAACGATAATCATTTTTCACCAAAACGAAGTTAATTATGAAGTATTTCAACACGATTTTGTCGGCTTTGGTGTTGTGCTGCATAGTGAGCCTGCAGGCTCAAACAGGGCGCTACTTGGAGCCAGTATTCAATGAGGTAACCGTTACACGCGACCTCACCTACGGTGTCAATGCCACTATTCTTTTGGCTACCGTAGTGGGGCAGGCTGTACCTGAAGAACTCAAGTTCGACTTTTATGAGCCAGCAGACGACACTTCCACCGCCCGCCCGCTGGTGCTGTATTTTCACACCGGCAACTTCCTGCCTTCCATTCTGAACCAGACCACCTCCGGTACTCGTGGCGATAGTATCAACGTAGAAATTGCTACCCGCTTGGCTAAAATGGGCTATGTGGTGGCGGTATGCTCTTACCGCCTAGGCTGGAACCCTACCGCACCTACGCAGCCCGAGCGCGCCTTGGGGCTCATCCAGGCTGCTTACCGAGGCGTGCAAGATGCGCGCACAGCCATTCGCTACTTTAAGCGCAGCGTAGCAGAACAAGGCAATCCCTTTAAAGTGGACACCAGTCGTATCACGCTCTGGGGCGAGGGCACAGGCGGCTACATCACCCTGGCTACTGCTACACTTGACCGCTTCTCGGAAATCATCACCACGACTAACCCTCCAGGCAAGTTCCTCACTGATCTGGACGGCAACCCGGCCACGCTGGAGCCTATGGTGAACGAGCTGTGGTTTGGCAACCTCCATGGAACCTCTGTTGGCGTATTACCTGTGAATTTCGGCCCGCTACCGGCTGGCGATACACTGTGCTATCCCAACCACGTGGGCTACTCTTCCGACTTTCAACTTTGTGTAAACATGGGTGGCGCACTGGGTGATATCTCCTGGCTGGAGGCCGGCGACGTACCTATGATTTCCTACCATGTACCCACTGATCCCAATGCTCCCTATGTGGACGCTGTGCTGATTGTACCTACTACCGGAGACCCTATCATTCAAGTGCAGGGCAGCTATGCCGTAGCACAAAAAGCTAACCAACTGGGCAATAACACAGTGTTTGATAACATCAATGACTCCTGGAAAACACTGGCGCAGGAACGCTCTGCTACGGTTGGGCATCCTTATCAGGAAGGCTTGTATCCCTTCATTCGCCCCACCAACCAGTTTGGCCGTCAGGAAGGCTCGCCCTGGAGTTGGTGGGATCCCGTGTACTGGGGCGCCATTCCGCATCCCAGTGGTGCTGGCTCGTACCACTTTATTGGCCTGCTGGGTAATGCGACGATGAGCCCTGCGCAAGGACGCGCTTACACCGATACCATTATTGGCTACTTTGCCCCGCGCGCTTATGCGGCACTCAACCTGACCTCCTCCACCAATGAGTTGGTACCCGCTAATTCTGTGGGGCTGAAAGCTTTCCCCAATCCCGCCGGCCAAGAAGTACTGCTTCAAACAGATGCCAAGTATCCTATGCAGGACATCCAACTGTTTGACATGAATGGTCGTCTGGTACAAATGTATCGCAATGTACAGAATAACCTTCACTATATCCGCCGGGATAACCTGCCAGATGGCGTGTACCTGGCACGTATCAGGCTGGAACAAGGCATTGTGACACAGAAAATTATCTTCAGATAGGGCTGTTATCGTTCTATGAGAGAATAAAAGAACCATTCTCCTTGTCTGTGGAGGATGGTTCTTTTGTTTTTGGCCGTATTATCTTTGCGCAAAATAAACCAGCTTAAAACCATGAAACAAGCTTTTGCGCTTGTCTTTTTATGCATTAGCATGGCAAGCACTGCATACACCCAAGTGCGTTTTGGTCTTAAAATAGGGGCCGGAACCGCCAGCATCACTGATCAGCAACTGGACATTCTCGAAGCCGGAGGGCTGAAGCGATTTGGCATAGCACTGAAAGAAGCCGCCTACAGCGCGCATGGCGGGTTGATCATACAGGTGCGGATGGGAAAACAATTCTTGATTCAGCCGGAGCTATTGTTACAGTCTAATAGTGTGGACTATTCGGTGAGAGATTTTTCATCGCCAGGTTCGGAGCCACGTATCCTCAAAGAGAAATATCAATATCTCAACCTACCGTTTTTATTGGGCGCCAGGATAGGCCCTTTGCGTCTGAATGCTGGCCCTCAGGGGCACGTATTTCTGAGTAGCCGTTCTGATTTGGGTGCACTGGAAGGCTATAAAGAAGACTTTAAAACCATGACCTTTAGCTGGCTGGCTGGGGCAGGCGTAGATGTATGGAAGACGCTTATGCTAGACATCCGCTACGAAGGCAGCCTTACCCGATTCGGCGACCACATCACCTTTTTTGGCAAGGAATACCCATTTGAGCAGCGCCAGGCCAGGCTGATCTTCTCGGCAGGTATTTTATTTGGAAAGAAAAAATAATACGTCAATTCTCGCTTATGCAAGATGAAATCAATCCTACACAAATCAAGCTGCAGCCCAGGCCATTCCAAGGTATTGAGCGTAAAAAACCGTTGCGCGCCATCCAGTCATTTTTTCGCGCCAACTACCGCAACCACATCAGCCTGAGCGCCATTGCCGACAATAAGGCCAACATCATGATCAGCGTAAACTCCATTCTCATTTCTGTACTGATCACTATACTGTCTTACCGCAACATCGGCGAGACGCATCCAGGGGTACTGCTTCCTGTTATCATTTTCTTGGTCTCAGGGCTGGCTTCGCTCATTTTTGCTGTGCTGGCAGCCAGACCCAAAGTGACGCGCATGGTCAAAGACGGGCAATTGCCCGACCTATCTAAAAGCAGCATTATTTTTTTCGGAAACTTCGTGCCCTTACAACTGGAGGAGTACGAAGAAGCCATGGATGCCCTGTTCCGTGATGGAGAGCTGCTGTACGGCAATATGGTGCGCGACATGTACTACCTCGGCCAGGTGCTGGACAAAAAGTATCGTTACCTAACGGTATCCTACACTTTGTTCATGGTGGGATTCATTGCATCGGTATTACTATTTATTCTCACTTTGTTTTTGTAATATGCAGCTCGTATGCTGAACGAACTGTTTGCTACTGACCGCCTGCGAGTGCTGTATCAGCGCCTAGAGGCCTTTCTGAAGGAGGAAATCCAGCCTTTTGAAATGGAGTGGCTGGCTGCGCCCTTCAAGGAAGTAGAGCCAATATTGCGGTCTAAAAAGGCCAAAGTAAAATCCATCGGAGCCTGGAATCCTTACCTGCCGGAAATGCTAGGCGGCCCCAACCTGAACCTCATGGAAGTAGCCCAACTGGGCGAACTCATGGGTACGTCGCCTTTTGGGCATTTTGTATGCAATGCCCAAGCACCTGACGCCGGCAATATTGAACTGCTCGCACACTTCGCTTCGCCAGAGTTGAAAGCCCGATACCTGGCACCGCTTCTGGAAGGAGACATCCGCTCCTGCTTCTCCATGACAGAGCCGGACTGTCCAGGCTCCAACCCGTTGTGGATGAGCACAACTGCCGAACGAGACGGCGATAGCTACGTCATCAACGGGCGAAAATGGTTTACCACCTCTGCAGATGGTGCTGCCTTTGCCATTGTGATGGCCGTAACCGACCAAGCTAACCCCGACCCTTATCGCAGGGCTTCTATGATAGTAGTACCTACTGACACCCCTGGCTTTACACTGGTGCGCAATATCCCAGTAATGGGGCATGCTGGCGAGGGCTGGCACAGCCATAGCGAAATCCTTTACGCAAACGTGAGGGTTCCGTTGAGCAATCGCATTGGACGGGAGGGCGAGGGCTTCCACCTTGCGCAGGAACGGCTTGGGCCGGGGCGCATACACCACTGCATGCGATGGATAGGTATCTGCGAGCGCGCTTTCGATATGATGTGCCGGCGGGCAGCTACACGCGAGGTGGCTCCTGGCATAAAACTGGGCGAACAGCAAATGGTACAAGCGTTTATCGCTGAGAGCCGTGCCGAAATAGACGCCGCCCGCTACATGGTACTTCATGCTGCGCATCGCCTGCAAACACAGGGGCAAAAAGCCGCTGCCACAGAAATATCCACCGTCAAGTTTTTTGCCGCTGGAGTGCTGCAACGCATCATTGATCGGGCAGTGCAAGTGCATGGCGCGCTGGGTGTAACCGACGACACACTGCTGTCGTACTACTACAGAGAGGAGCGCGGCGCCCGCATATACGACGGCCCTGACGAAGTACACAAGGCGGCATTAGCCCGCAGAATTCTCAAGCGCTACAACGAGATTTAGAGTGCTTTGCGCATAACCCAGTCAGAGTGGAGGGTATGAGCAAATTGAAAATCCATGAAGCCAAAGTGCTCAAAGCCGCATTTCTGGTAAAATCGGATGGCACGAGGGTTTTGCTGCCATACTTGCAGCCATAGCCATGCCGAACCCTCGCGGCGGGCAAAATCTTCACAAAAATCCATCATAGGCTTGGCTAGACCTTTGCCCCAAAATTCAGGCAAGAGATAGATGCGCTGAAGTTGGGTGGCAGGCGCATTGCCCAATTGAGGGTGAGTGCTTTGCTGGCGCAACATGATGAAGCCGGCAAGGGTATGGTGTTGAAGTACAAAGAAGTAGTGTACCTGTGGGTCGTTCAGTTCTTCGCTTAGTTTTTCCCGAGAGTGGTACAGCGACAGGTGTGCTTCCAGGTCTTCAGCGCTGGTCTTTGCCTGATAGGCTTCGCGGAAGGTAGTGTGCACCAGTGTTTGAAGGGTCTGGAGTTGGTCGGCAAGTACAGGCGAGAAAGTAAGGTTCATACAGAGCTTTCATTTTCTGGAGGTAATGTGCTGGATGATTTTATCGGCGTGTACGCGAGAGTTTTCAATAAACCACACGTGGGTGTCCATGCCGCCACACACTACGCCGGCCAGGTACAGCCCTGGCACGTTGCTCTCCTGGGTGTCGAGGTTGTAGGTTGGGTAGCGCTTTTCGTCAGGCGACAGTGCTACGCCAATTTTCTCGAGGAAAGCAAAGTTGGGCTGGTAGCCGGTGGCGGCAATGACAAAGTCATTGGGGATGGTAATCATGCCCTCTGGCGTGCGGATGTCCACCTCCTGCAATCGGATCTCCACCAACTGGGCGTTAAAGTAAGCCCTAATGGCGCCTTCGGCAATGCGGTTTACGATGTCAGGGCGCACCCAGTACTTGACGCGTTTGCCTATTTCAGCCTCTCGAATAACCATTGTGACCTCCGCGCCTTTGCGCCAGGTTTCCAAAGCAGCATCCACTGCAGAGTTGTTGGCACCCACTACTACCACCTTTTGCCTATAGTAGGGATGTGGCTCGCTATAGTAGTGGGTTACTTTGGGTAGGTCTTCGCCGGGGATGCCCAGCAAGACAGGAATATCAAAAAACCCTGTGGCCAATATGATGTAGCGCGAGGTATAAGCGCTCTTGGAAGTAGTAATGGAAAATACCGGATAGGCCCCCTGAATGTCAATGACTTCTTCGTAAAGGCACACGTTGAGTTTTTGTGATTCAGCCACCCGGCGATAGTATTCCAGGGCTTCGCTACGGGTGGGCCTGGCGTTGTTGGATACAAAAGGTATGCCGCCGATCTCCAACCGCTCAGAGGTGGAAAAAAAAGTCATATTGGCTGGGTAGTGATACAGAGAGTTGACTAGCGAGCCTTTTTCTATAATCACATATGACAGCCCGGCCTTCTGGGCTGCCAGCCCACAAACCAGCCCGATGGGGCCACCACCTACAATGAGTACATCTAATCGCGCATCTAAACACATGGCACAAAGTTACAGGAATTAAGTTGAAGCCGCCGACCTTGGTGCCACTGACCTTCGATGAAGTCGAGGACTTTTTGCTTTTTTTCTTTTCTTTTTTCTTTCCCTACCGCCTACCTTTGCCCAGCAGGAGAGAGAGATATGGCGGCAAGTACAGCCCTGACGATATTCTATCTGGCCATGCCCATGCTCATATTGCATGGGTGCTACAAGTTGGCCTGGCTCAGGCGCATCGGGCCAGTGGCACTCGCATATTTAGTGGGGTTTCTTGTAGGTAATTCGGGGATTTTGAGCTTTGCCTCAAGCTACCGGCAAGTGCAGGAAGTTGTGAGCACACTGAGCATTCTACTGGCTATTCCGTTGATGTTGTTTTCTATGGATTTAAGACGCTGGATGCACATGGCTAAGCCAACGCTTTTGTCCATGGTTTGGGCTTTGGCAGCGGCTACTTTTACGGTAGTCAGCGGATTTTTCCTATTGCGCGGGCAAAGCGTAGCAGAGTGGCAGCACATAGCCGGCATGATGATGGGGCTTTACACGGGAGGCACGCCCAATCTGGTCTCTATTAAGATGGCGCTGGGCGCCAACGAAACACACTTCCTGATTATAGCAACCTACGACCTGATAGTGGGAGCGGTGCATTTGTTGTTCATGGTGAGCATAGCGCAACGTGTTTTCCTGAAAATACTAAAACCGCATCCCATTGTCAGACAGCAGGTGGGTACGAATGAGCCTGCTGCATCTGAAGATGCACCCTATTGGGGATTGCTACAAAGACAGGCCTGGCCATCGCTAGGCAAAGCATCAGTGTTAGCTATGCTCATCTCGATGGGCAGCGGATTGGTCTCCAGGATATTGCCGGGCATTTCGCCCATGGTGCTGATTATCTTGCTGGTGACCACGCTGGGCATTGCAGTTTCGTTTGTGCCGGCGGTCCGACACATGCAAAGAACCTACGAGCTGGGCATGTACCTAATCATGGTATTCTGTGTGGTAGTGGCTTCTATGGCCGATCTGCAGCAGGTGGACCTCAGGTCAGTAGCCATAGGTATTTATGTGGTATGGGTGGTGGCAGGCTCCATGTTGGTGCATGCGCTGCTGTGTCGGATCTCAGGCATTGACGTAGATACATTTCTGGTTACTTCTACAGCATTTATTTGCAGCCCAGCCATTGTACCTATAGTGGTGAGTGCCTTGCGCAATCGGGAAGTATTGTTTTCCGGCTTATCAGTGGGTATCATGGGCTATGCAATGGGGAATTACCTGGGGTTGTTGGTGGCATGGGGTTTGGGAAGGTAATACAGCGAGACATAGGGCACAGGAGCAGCACAGCCTTTGCGTACACTAGCACGCTCCTCACCCTCCTGCCTTGCCTAGCCACAACCCTGCCCACGTACCCAGCAATCCTAGCGCTACACTACCCATCACGTACGCTGCCGCTTGTGTAAACTGCCCCTCGCGAAGCATACCCACGGTTTCATTCGAAAAGGCAGAAAAAGTAGTAAACCCTCCGAGCAAGCCAGTAGCCAGCAACAAGCGTATCTCTTGACTGATATATCCCTTCTCGCTAAAGGCAAATACAAAGCCTATCAGAAAGCAACCCAGGACATTTACCACCATGGTGCCATACGGAATGATGGTCATAGCTTTGGACTGAATAGCTTGCGAAAGCAGGTAACGCGCCACTCCGCCGAAGAAACTGCCCAAGCCTATGTAGAGTATCATCTTCATTATGCATGCGGTTTTTGCCGCCAAAGGAGTATTGGTCGGTGCGGCAAAAGTACGAGTATATATTTTTGGACCAAATGACTGGTAAGACGTTATAAGTTGAAACTCCAGAAACTTTCTGCGCAGCGGCTGCGTTGCTAACCCTACGCACGGAGCATTGCTTGTGCTGAAGCTACCCACCTCCGATATGTTCGCACGCACGGTACAACTTTATCGCAAATCGTTTGAGGGGCTTAGCCGAGACATGTGGCTGCTTTCGCTGGTGACGTTTATCAACCGCGCCGGCACCATGGTCATCCCATTTCTGACAGTGTATCTTACTCAGGAGTTGGGTTTTTCCCTACAGCGCACCGGTATGGTTATGAGCTGCTTTGGTATAGGCTCCATACTAGGCACGATAGCCGGCGGCAAATTGTCTGACCGCTACGGTTACTATAAAGTGATGTTCTGGTCGCTGTTTCTCACGGGCTTTATGTTCATATTGCTCATGTACATGCACAGTTTCGCAGCAATCTGCATCACTATTTTTGCACTTGGCGTCATTGGGGAGGCTTTTCGCCCGGCCAATACCAGTTCAGTAGTGGCTTATAGCACACTGGAGACGCGCACGCGCTCTATATCGCTGCTGCGGTTGGCTGTAAACCTGGGGTTTTCCATAGGACCGGCCATTGGCGGTTTTCTGGCGCATAAGGCAGGATATCAATGGCTGTTCCTGACCGACGGCCTCACCTGCATAGGAGCGGCGCTAGTATTTCGCTGGACGCTCAAGCCGCGTCGTCAGCATTCTGATACCCCGACTAGCAACGCTGTGACATCTGGCAAGGGCTTTTCTTCGCCTTACAAAGATGTGCCATACTTGTTTTTTGCATTGATGGTCAGCCTGTGGGCTATTGCTTTTATGCAATTTTTTTCGGTAATACCGGTATTCTTCAAAGCGCACTTTCTGCTCAACGAGGGTCAGATTGGCGGCTTGCTGGCCTTGAATGGCCTACTCATTGCCTTGTTTGAGATGCCTTTCATTTACACTATTGAGGGGCGGTTCAAGCAATTATGGCTTATACGCATGGGGGTAGTGGCGGTGGCTGTTTCGTATCTACTCTACCTTTGGCCGGGCACCTGGCATGGAATTGCTATTGCGTCGGTGCTCATCATCACATTGGGCGAGATGCTGACCATGCCGTTTGCCAGTACTTTTGCCATGAACTGTGCCAGCAACGAAAACCGCGGGCAGTACATGGCTATTTACTCGGCAGCATACTCGGTGGGGCATATATTGGCGCCGGTTGTGGGTATGCAAGTGGCAGGGCGTTGGGGCTACGAGGCGCTGTGGCTAGTATTGACCGGATTTTGTGTTGTGGCTTATGCCGGCTTCTGGTTGCTGGAAGTGCCACGCCGCTTCAAAATACAGCAGGCGTGAACAAGCGAAACGTTTTTGCATTACTTTTGCAATTTTACAAAATATCCGATGAGCACACAAGTAAAACCATACAGCGCCGAGGGCAGTAAGAAGACCCAAGTGTTGGCCATGTTCAACCGCATAGCCCCATACTACGACTTTGTCAATCGCCTGCTAAGCCTGGGCATTGACCGAGTTTGGCGCAAGAGAGCCATACGCTTGCTGGAGGGCAGCCGCCCCAAGGTCATCCTGGACGTGGCTACTGGCACAGCTGATGTTGCCCTGGAAACAGCATGGCGCCTATCGCCCGATGCTATCATTGGCGTAGATATTGCCACCGATATGCTGGACATTGGCCGCCAGAAGATCCGCCGCCACCAACTGGAGCAAGTCATCCGGCTGCAAGAGGCCGATTCCGAGAATCTGCCCTTCCAAGACAATACGTTTGACGCTGTGACCGTTGCTTTTGGTGTGCGGAATTTTGAGCATCTGGAGCGCGGCTTGCAGGAAATGTGGCGCGTGCTAAAGCCAGGCGGCCAAGTGGTCATCATTGAGTTTTCCAAGCCGAGGCTCTTTCCGTTCAAACAGCTGTTTCAATTTTATTTCAAAAACATCTTGCCGTTCATTGGCCGTATAACCTCCAAAGACCCGCGCGCCTATCGCTACCTGTACGAATCAGTGCAGGCTTTCCCTGATGGGCAAGATTTTGTGGAGGTAATGCACCTGACCGGCTACAAACAATGCCAATGCCTGCCACTTACTCTGGGAATATGTTCCGTCTATACTGGCTTCAAGTAGCCCTCATAATGGTTGGCTGCCTATGGGGCATGGCCCTGCGTGCGCAACCTACGCGAGGCGGCAATTACAACTACTTCGACTTCAATCAGAAGCCCTACTACTTCGGCATTACACTGGGCATAAATAACTCCAGCTATCGCCCGTTCCGCTCCAGCGGCTTTTTGAGCAGCGACAGCATCGTGCGCGTGCAGTCGGCTTCCGGCCCAGGCTTCAATCTTGGTATCATCACCAACCTGAAAATAGGCGAACATTTCGACTTTCGCTTTTTGCCTACGCTTTCCTTCGCCGAGCGCAACATTACCTACGACCGTCGCAGTAAAGTCAGTACTTTTACGCAACGCCGGGTAGAGTCAGTTTTTGTAGAAACTCCCTTCCATCTACGCTACAAATCAGCACCTTATCGCGATTTTCGCCTCTTTGTGGTAGCTGGTGTCAAGTACGCCTTTGACGTGGCCAGCGATTCGCGCGCCCGGCAGTCAGAAAACCTGGTGCGCATTGCACCTACCGACTTCTCGCTGGAGTACGGCGCTGGCATACAATTTTACCTGCCTTATTTCATCTTTTCGCCGGAGATCAAGTTTTCGCACGGCCTGGGCAACATTTTGCTCTACAACCGCAACCTTCAGGAATCCACTGTGTTGGAAAAACTGCTCTCGCGCGGGTTCACCATTTCTTTCCACTTTGAAGGATAGAACCGACTGAACACTGCGTAGCCGTTGAGCCACCCACACTTTGCGCGGTTTATGTCCAGTGAGCACATACTCCAACCTGCCTATCAGTGGTTTGAGTCTAAGGGCTGGCAGCATTTCCCTTTTCAGAAAGAGGCATGGTTGGCCTACTTGGAGGGGAAATCAGGCCTGATCAATGCTCCTACCGGCAGCGGCAAGACTTACGCAGCACTGATGGGGCCATTACTAGACAGCTTGGCGAGTGGCCAGGCCCAGGATATTGGTGTGCAACTGATTTGGATAACGCCACTGCGCGCGCTGGCCGCCGAAATACAGCAGAGCAGCCAGCGGGCTATACAAGGAGTGGGGCTATATTGGCAGGTAGCTGTGCGCACTGGCGACACCCCGGTTTCTGAGCGCAACAAACAAAAGAAAAACCCACCGCAGCTACTTATCACTACGCCTGAAAGCCTGCACTTAATGCTGGCCACCAAAGGCTACCCCGCGCAATTGGCCAGCCTCAAAGCCATAGTGTGTGATGAGTGGCATGAATTGGCTGGCTCCAAGCGCGGTGTGCTGATGGAACTGGCACTTTCCCGCCTACGTGGCCTCTGCCCTGGATTGCGGATATGGGGTATATCGGCTACCGTTGGCAACCTGGAGGATGCTCTAGCCATGCTGTTGGGCAGTGGATTTGACCCTCACAAAAGTGCATTGGTGCGCGCCAACATTGCCAAGCAGTATGAGGTGCGCACGATTTTCCCGGATTCGGTAGAGCGTTTTCCCTGGCGGGGGCATTTGGGCATACGCCTGTTGGACAAAATACTACCCATCATCCACGCCAGCCAAAGCACACTGCTGTTTACCAATACCCGAGCGCAATGTGAAATCTGGTACCAGCAATTGCTAGAAGCTGACCCCGCGCTGGCTGGTGCGCTGGCCATGCACCACGGTTCTTTGAGCCGCGAACTGCGCGACTGGGTGGAAGAAAACCTGCACCTAGGCAAACTCAAAGCAGTGGTGTGTACCTCCAGCCTTGACCTGGGTGTGGATTTTCGGCCCGTGGAAACTGTCATTCAGGTGGGTAGCCCCAAAGGCGTGGCCCGGTTCATACAGCGCGCTGGCAGGGCAGGGCATCAGCCCGGCGCTGTAAGCCACATCTACTTTGTGCCTACGCATGCCCTGGAAATTGTGGAAGGCGCCGCACTACGCCAGGCCATAGCTGCCGGCGAACTGGAAGAGCGTGTACCTTACCTCAACGCCTTCGATGTGCTGACACAATACTTGGTTACCCTCGCCGTGGGCGAGGGCTTTTACCCAGAGAAAATTTTGCCAGAAGTACTTAGCACCTATTCTTTTGCTCATATGGCGCCAGAGGAATGGCAGTGGTGCCTGGATTTCATTCGCTCCGGCGGCCAGGCACTGGACGCCTACAGTGAGTACAAAAAAGTAGAAGTGGATGAGCACGGGCGCTGGCGCGTACTGAACCGCATGATTGCCAAGCGCCATCGACTCAGCATCGGCGTCATTGTGAGCGACGCCATGCTTAAGGTAGCTTACGAAAATGGAAAGTACCTTGGCGTAATAGAGGAGGGCTTCATAGCTCAACTTAAACCCGGCGATACTTTCTGGTTTGCGGGTCGTGCGCTCGAGTACGTACGCACTCATGAGATGACCGCTCAGGTTCGGCGCAGCAACGAAAAAAGCGGTAGGGTGCCCACCTGGGCGGGGGGGCGCATGCCTTTGTCATCGCAACTGGCAGCGCAAATACGCGCCTTGCTGGGGCAGGCCACTGCTGGCATCTTTGAAGCCGAAGAAATGAAGCAAGTGCAGCCCATTTTGGAGCTCCAGCAGCAGCGCTCACATTTGCCTGGCACCCACGAACTATTGGTAGAATACTTCCACGACAACGAAGGTTACCACCTATTGTGTTATCCGTTTGAAGGGCGCGCCGTGCACGAAGGGTTAGGGGCGCTGCTGGCCTGGCGTATTTCGCAAAAGCAGCCTATTACCTTCAGCATTGCTGTAAATGACTATGGGTTTGAATTATTGAGCGACCAGCCTATTCCTGTAGCACAGGAAGAGTTGTATGGGCTTTTCTCAGAACACAATCTGACGCGCGATATTCAAGCCGGCCTCAACAGCGTGGAAATGGCGCGACGCCGATTCAGAGATATTGCCAGTATTGCGGGGCTGGTATTCAAGGGCTTTCCAGGCGCGCCCAAGCGAGAGCACCATCTTCAGGCCAATGCTCAGCTCTTCTTCAGCGCCTTTGCCGACTATGACCCACACAATCTGCTGCTACGCCAAGCCTACGACGAAGTGCTCACCTTTCAATTAGAGGAGGCTCGTCTGCGGCGGGCGCTACGTCGCATTGCTGCTGCCAGCCTGGTATTCAGGCAACCCGCCAAAGCTACGCCCTTTGCTTTTCCCATCATTGTAGATAGGCTCCGCGAGCGCCTCAGTTCAGAAAAATTGGAAGACCGTATCCGACGCATGACACTGCAGTTGGAGAAGGCGTAAGTCGTGCCTGCCCCACCTTACTTTCGCTGAAAAAGTCTTGCAATTGTTTTGGTAAACTCGTCAATCACGTCGAGATTTTCGCCGGTAGATTCCAGCAACGCCGGATTCTTGAGGGTCGAGTTGCGCTCTTCTGCCACGCCAGCCTGCATGGGGAATACGAGTATAAAGTTATTTTGCTGGAAGTATTTGTTGAGGTACCCTGGCACTTTGGCCATGTGTGCATTGTACGAGCGGTGGCCTTTGCGACTCATAATGATGATGAGGCCATCGTCGTTTTTGACTTCGCGCGTGAGGGCGAGAAACTCATCCCACTCCTCAAACTCCCTGAACTCTGCTTCGATCGGGTGCTTAACGTGTATATCTTTGAGGTATTTTAGGGTAGCTGAAGACGCCATAAAGACAATTCTGGCACCGGTATTGCGGCCAATATTCCATACTCGGATGAGCCAAAAGAGGAAGCCGATTTCGCGCTCGGCATTTTCGGGTACGATGACGAAGTGCCGGCGTACCGTGGCGTGCGGCTGGGCGCATTTATATATCAGGGTAGTGGTATTGCACTTGGTGAGGATGTCTTCTGTGAGCGTGCCAAGGAAGGAGTCCGACAAGCCAGAGCGATGGTGCAACCCCATGATCATGTCGGTAATTTTGTGCTCCTTTACTACGCTAGTGATGCCGTTCACGATGTTGACGTCATACCGCAGCAACTGGTGCAAGTGGCTATCAGTGGCAGCAGCAGCTACGGCAGCTTTTTGCAGCAGTTCACGAGCTTTTTTCTCAGCGTAGGTGTCGGGTTCGGCATTGTGCAGAATATTAAGGGCGTAGAGGTGGCTGGTGTTTTGCCGAGATTTTACCGTGACGCTGAGGTTGATGAGTTCTTCGATAGTGTCGGGGTTGTTTAGCGAAATGAGAATGCGCTCGTCGTTGCCGTAGTCGTTGGAGGGGTCTTGGTCGGTATTTTCTGCTAAGGCTATATTTTGCGCGCCTTTTTGAGCCACAAAAGAAGCTATGCTGCAGGTGACCAAAATCATGACGATAGTACCGTTGAGTACAGATTCGCTCAGTAGGCGAATGGGCTGGCCGTCGGGATTTTCGCCTAATACTATATTGTAGCCTACGGTTACGGCGGCCAGGGTAGCAGCAGCCTGGGCATTGCTCAGTCCGAAGATGAGGCGTCGTTCGTCGAGGCTGAAGCGAAAGGTTTTCTGGGTAGCCCATGCCGCCAGAAGTTTAGCCAGGTTGGCCACTACCGTCATTACTACGGCCACTTTTATGGTTTCCAGATCTTTAAAGAAGACGCGGTAGTTGACCAGCATACCTACACCAATAAGAAAAAAAGGAATGAAGAGGGCATTACCGACAAACTCTATGCGATTCATCAATGGAGAGGTGTGCGGGATAAGCCGGTTAAGCGCCAATCCGGCCAGGAATGCTCCAATAATAGCCTCCACACCAGCGGCTTCGGCCAGAAATGCTGCCAGAAAAACCATACCCAGCACAAAAATGTACTGAGAGATGGAGTCGTCGGAACGCTTGAAAAACCAGCGGCCAATAAGTGGAAATAACACCATGACCGCCGTCGCAAACAGCACCACCGAAATGCCCAACCGCAGCCAGAAAGCATTATTGATTTCGCCCACTGACATGCCCACTATGATAGCCAGTACCAACAATGCCAGCGTGTCAGTGATCACAGTACCGCCTATCGTGACATTGACGGCGCGGTTCTTGGCTACGCCCAACTTACTTACGATAGGGTAAGCTATGAGAGTGTGTGAAGCAAACATGCTAGCTAATAACACTGAAGAAGCCGGCGGAAAACCCAATATATACAAGCCTGCCAATGTACCTATGGTTATGGGAATGGTAAAAGTGTATAGCCCAAATACAATGCTTTTGGCGCTGTTCTTTTTAAAGTCGGCCATATCTATTTCCAGCCCAGCCAGAAACATGATATACAGCAGACCTACCGTACCAAAAAGAATAATGCTGCTGTCGCGCTGCATCAGATTCAGCCCATGTGGCCCAATGACAGCCCCTGCAATAATGAGCCCAATCAGGTGCGGTATGCGCAAGCGATTGAGCAAAATGGGGGCAAAAAGAATGATGAACAGAATGAGTGAAAAGATCAACACGGGGCTCTTCAGGGGCAAACTCAGTTCAAAGGCCAGTAAGATCATGAGAGAAATCGAATTTTGTGCGCATACTGACAAAGATAGCGGCATAATCCCAAACAAATTATAAGCGACGTTGTTATTATTTATGCTAATTGCTATGATTTACAGTTGTGTTGCTATTATTCTAAATAGCAACATCATCATAAGATTCATTTCTCGAGTCGGTAAGCGACAGTTTACGTGAGCGCTACCGATTTCGCATGGTGACTGAGGCTTTTGAGGGGGGACGCAATGCAGCTGTCCCTCCTTTTTTATTGGAAATGTATAGTCTTTTTCGTACCTATGCCGCCTGAAAACAAAATCGGCAACGCGCAATGAGCATTTTCCTGAAAAAAGCCCTTCCGCACCTGGCAGCTATCCTGACGTTTTTGCTGCTTTCTGTCATATACTTCCGTCCACAACTTGACGGCAAAGTCATCGAGCAGGGCGACATTTTACAATACATCGGCATGTCGAAAGAAGCCAACGACTTCAAAGCGCGATATGGTAAAGATCCCCTGTGGACGAACGCTATGTTTGGCGGCATGCCTACTTATCAAATCAATACGGTCAGCGCCGGCAATAACCTCAAGGTGTTGGAAAAAGTGGGGCGCCTGGCCATTGCCGAACCCATTGGGGGGTTCTTCCTGGCCATGCTGTGTTTCTATATCATGATGGTGGCACTAGGTGCTGACCCCATTGTAGCAGCCATCGGCGGGGTAGCCTTTGGTTTTACTACCAATCACTTCATTTTATACGAAGCTGGCCACGTCACCAAGCTACGAACCATCAGCTACTTTCCGCTCATTGCTGCCGGTGTATTGCTGGCTTTCAGGGGGCGCTATTTGTGGGGTGGTGTACTCTTTTCCATTGGGTTGGGGCTAAACATCTTCTCCAACCACATCCAGATGACGTACTACCTGGCGCTGACTATGGTCTTTCTAGGAGTAGCTCAGTTGATTCACGACCTGCGGGCTGGCAAGTTGGCACATTTTCTCAAAGCTACCGGTATGCTGCTGCTGGGCGCTGCCTTGGCACTGGGCACTACAGCATCTAACCTGCTGACTACGCTGGAATACTCGCGCGATACCATGCGCGGTAAGCCCATCCTTGAGAAGCCCCTTATGCAAGACTCAGTAGCCATAGCCTCCAGCAGCCAGACGGAAGGCCTGGCTTGGGATTACGCTATGCAGTGGAGCAATGGTGCTCTGGACGTTGTAGCGGGTTTTATTCCTGGGGTAGCTGGCGGCGCTTCAGCAGAAAAAGTGAATAAAAAATCGAAGTTTTACCAGGAGATTGCAGCGCTGTACCGCAATTCTGGCCAAACTCCGCCACCCACCATCAAGATGCCTATGTACCACGGCGCGCTGCCGTTCACCAGCGGTCCTATCTATTTTGGCGCAGTGGTTTTCTTTCTGTTTCTACTGGGGTTGTTTACGGTGAAAGACCCCGCCAAGTGGTGGATTGGCCTGGGGGTGCTGCTCACGCTGCTGTTGTCTATGGGCAAAAACCTGGAGGGGTTCAATCGCTTCTTCTTTGAGCACGTACCTTTGTACAACAAGTTTCGCACGCCCAACTCTGTGCTCAGCATTACCGCCTTTCTCATGCCGGCGCTGGGCATGATGGCCTTGGCTTTGCACAGCCAGAAGCAGGAAGCCGACCGCAAGACTATGCTGGGGCTATATATTGCCACTGGTATCAGCGCAGCTATAGCCCTATTTTTTTTGCTGCTGGGCCCCTCATTTCTCGACCTAGTTGCGGAGGGAGACAAGCAGTACCTGCGCGCCGGTTTTACCCAGGAAGCATTTATTACAGACCGCCAGGCGCTCATGCGCGGCGACGCCTTCCGCTCGCTACTGCTCACTGCCCTGAGTGCTGGCTTGATCTGGGCGTTCTGGAGCAAAAAAATTAGCCGCGTATGGCTGCTGACTGGCATTGGATTGCTCATTCTATTCGATGTGTGGACGGTAGGCCGCCGCTACCTGAGCGATGAAGATTTTGTGGAGCGCAGCAATTTCAACGCTAAATTTGTGCCTTCACCTGCTGATGAGCTCATTCTCAAGGATAAAGACCCTAACTTCAGGGTGTACGACCGCTCTGACGACCAAACCGATCCATTTGCTTCGGCCAAGGCTTCGTACTTCCACAAGTCGGTAGGAGGGTATCATGCGGCCAAATTGCAGCGCTACCAAGACCTAATAGACCGCCATCTGCGCAGAGGCAATGTGAAGGTTTTTAATATGCTGAACACCAAGTACTTCATTTTTAAAGGTGAGGATAACCGCCCCAGCGTAGAGCCTAATGTCAATGCGCTGGGGCACGCCTGGTTCGTGAGCAATGTGCGCCTGGTCAATACCGCCAATGATGAAATAGAAGCGCTGGAGGATTTCAATCCCGAAGAAGATGCGGTGGTACACAAGGAGTTTGAAAGCTACATCGAAGGATTCACCCCGCAAAAAGGCGGCGAAATTATCCTTCTTGACTACAAGCCCAACCACCTGACCTACCAGAGCAATGCGCCGGCAGAGCAATTGGCCGTCTTTTCTGAAATATGGTATGGCCCCAACAAGGGTTGGAAAGCCTACATTGATGGCCAGCCGGCAGCGCACATACGCGCCAACTACCTGCTGCGTGCCATGCGCATTCCGGCCGGCAACCACAAGGTAGAGTTCATCTTCGACCCTGATAGTTACAACACTGGCAAACTAATTGCCAGCATTTCCTCCACGCTGCTTTTGCTGGGGCTGTTGGGGCTGATCGGCTTCTTCGGGTACCGCGCCCGCCACACGTGGTCAAAGGGAATTAAAGAACGTAAAATAACGGTGACCGAGGTAGCGTCCAGAGCTTCGTCGCAAATAAGACCTGACAGCAAGACACCACCTAAAAAAGCCGCGCCCCCCACCAAAAAGAAAGGTAAACGCTGACAATGGCGACTATGCTTAATTAGTTAAAATTCAATATATTGTGGTGGATTCTACTGTTGTACAGCAGTAGTTTGCAGGCGCAAATGCCCGCTAAGAAAATATTGGACCATGCCGACTTTGACCTGTGGAAAACCATCGAAAAACCTATATTATCGGACAATGGCCGATGGGCGTGCTATGAACTGCGCATGCTCGAAGGTGATCCCGAACTGGTGCTCTTTGATGGCATGCACAGCAAGGAATTGCGCTTTGCCCGCGCCCAGGATGCTGCTTTCAGTGCAGATAGCCACTTCCTGGTTTTTCGCATCAAGCCAGCAACAGATACCTTGCGCGCACTTCGGCGCAAGAAAGTCAAAAGGGAAGAACTACCCAAAGATACCCTGGCTATTTTTGGCCAACTGCGGCGCCACACAAATACTCACCTCCGGCCAGCAGCCCAGTACGCAGGCGGAGCTATCCAACTTGCGTCGATTTGCCCAGTATGGAAAGAGGCGCAGACACAGATCTGGCAGCTAGCTTGCAACAGGCTATTGCATCCGGGCAAACCTTCTATCATAGGCTTAGTTGAACAGATTGTCGTAGGATGTGCCCGACTGGCCAGTATTTTTGCGCTCGGCGGCGGGCTTGTCCAGTTCTTTGAGCTCAAGCGTATCAGAAATGGATGATTTGCCACCTTCCATAAGTAGCAGGGTGCTTTGCTTTTCCCACTGCTCAAGCATTTTCATACCTTCCTCCTGGAAAATGCCCTGTTGTAGGTCAATGGATTTCATAAAATTGGATGACATCTCTATAAAGCGTTCCATTTCGCCTACTTTATTGGCCACATCATCGGCGATGGCCTCCATGGCCATGTCGAACATGGCGCGCTGGTCAGGATCACCGGAGATGACGCTCATGGCCGAGCGCATGGCCGAGTGGGAGGCGCGGATAGCCTTGCGCTCCTGCTCCTTGAGCTGAACCTGGCTTTTGGTATCTTCTAGAAGAATTTCAGAGTTGGAGTGCATTTTGGTGAGGATGCGGTAGAGGATTTCCATTTTTTGGTAGAGCACTTGGTACTTGTCGTTGCTTTCCTTAAGGCGAGCAGCTTTGCGAGAGGAAAGCATGAGCTGCTGTTCCATACCTTTATCTTTGGCAGCGGATGCCAGCTTCATGTTCTGCTCTATTTCCTTTTGGTTGTCCTCCATCAGGGTCTGTATTTTGCGCATCTGGCCACGCAGCAGGCCTATTTGCTTACGCATTTTCACCAGGTTGTTTTCCAATTCTTCCACATAGGTTTTCAGGATACTGATGGGGTCTAACTGCACAAACCAGCCGGTGATAGAGCGCATGACACTCTTGTACATGTACCACACAAGGTTGCGCACTTTGGGGTCGAGCACCATGTAGAGCAACGCACCGCCCACAGCCAGCAGGCCGGCCAAGTACAAGGTGTTTTTCAGGATGAGATCCCAGGGCAACTTGGTGATGAGAAAGTAAGCGCCAGCAGCGATAGCAGCCAGGAAAATGAGCCCGGTGATACCTTCGGGACGCTTCCAAAAGCTCTTGGGCTTCATGTCGGGTTGGTTGAATTGCACTACGTCGGCCATGTATGGTCAAAGTTTTGGTCTAATAAAAATAAATGAAAGGAGGTGCACAACAACCGCTCGGCTTCATAGGTATTTATGGATGCTCTCCATGTCCAGTTGTATCTGGTTGAGGATACTGGTGAGCGTACGTTCGAAGGCGTCGCGGGTATGTTCGATTTTTTCGCGGGTAGCGGCTATTTCGTCGTCAGCTTTGCCGATGGTGTCTTCCGCTGCTGCGATCTTTTTTTCTAGGTCGGCAATGGCTTTGCGATATTCCTCTATTTGCTTGCGCAAGCGGGCCACCTCCTGCTGTTTGCCAGTGATACGCTGATCCACCTGTTTTTGCAGAGCGGCATCAAACTGCGCTTTCTCGTTAAGTAAGATGGTTTTGTAGTGGTCGGCTGTTTTGAGCAGTTTTTCTTTGGTCAACCCCAGCACTGAGGCCGTAGCAAATGCCGATTTGAAGGCCGAGGCTTCGTCTAGGTCCATTTGCTCATTGAGTACTACGAGAGACTGCTTGAACTCCAGATAGTCGAAGCCGGGCAGGTTATTCTTTTCTAAAGCGTTGAGAAGAAACTCCACGCTTTTTTCGTCCAGCCCATGGTGGCTGCCAAAAATGTTCTTCATGTTCTTTTGCATAACTGACGCGCAATAATGAACGCAATATAGGCACACAGCACTATAATAACACCTGCATTTCGATAGGAAGCTCTAATGATACGACCAGCACAGTTGCCACCCGATGGATTTAAGCCTCTTGTGGTGGCCGGGCGTCGGTTTCTTTCTCGGCGTCATCCTGCGGCAACTCCATCGTGGGCAATTGCTCCTGTGGCGCATGCGGCTCCGGCAAGTGGGCTTGCCCTTCTGCGCTGCTGGCTGGATCTTCGTGCAGCGTTGGTGCGTCATCACCATTGGGCATTTCGAGGTTGGGCGCCAGTGAGGCTACCTTTTCTTCCAAATCGGCTTTGATCTCCTGGATGCGCGTGGCAGCAGATTCGGCAACTTCTTCGGCCTTAGCTGCCCATTCGCTGGCCTTTTGCTCAGCTTCGGCTTTCCAGTCTTCAGCTTTTTCCAGGATTTCTGCTTTGAATTCCTGTACTTCTCCCTTGATTTCTTCTACTTTGTCGCGCAGTTTTTCGCCGAGTTCTTCAAAGTCTTCTTTGAAGTCGGCCATGGTTTCCTTGGCTTTTCCGCCGAGTTCTCCAGCTTCTTCCTTGATTTCTTCCACAATTTCGCCAAGATTTTCTTTGGCTACTTCGGCTACGGCTTTGGCAGTATCCAGAGCATCCATCAGTACATCACCCAGTACAGTAGTGGCGGCTTCAAAGAGTTGGGCGCCTTTTTTGCCCTTGCGCTGCTGGATGGCTTCGGCGGCTTTTTCAAGTTTTTCAGCATGCTCGCTATGGGCGGCAACAGCAGCCTGTGCTGACTCGCGTATTTTCTGCTCCGCGACGCGCTTAGCTTCTTCTATTTTCTCCCTGCGTGCTTCGCGCTCGGCTTGCGCTTGTAATTTGCGCTCAAGTTCCACTTGTGTGTCGGTCATTTCCTTGAGCTTTTCTTCTTTGGAGCGCAGGCGTTCCTCTACCATTTTGATTTTGGCCTGGCGAATCTGGGCTTCCAGTTGGCCGTCAGTGGCGGCTATTTTCTTGGACTGAAAGTCGAGTTCCTGGCGATCGCGGCGTATGGAGTCCTGCATGCGGGCGATAGCTTCAATCAGCCCGTTGTAACGCTTCTGGAGGCGATCGTTGGCGCTGTCGTCGCCTTCTCGCTTGCCTTTGAGTCGCTTAAAAGCTTCATCAATGCGGTTCCAGAGCTTGTTTCGGTCTTCTCTGGTAAAGTCGTACTCCTTGAACTTTTGCTGCATGTTTTTCAATTCGTCGAAGAGGGGCTGCAAACGTATGCCCTTGGCGGCGCGGGCTTCGACGTCTTCGATCATACTTTGAAAGCGGATGAGGTTCTCTCGCGATTTGGTTTTGAAGTCGTTTTCACCGCGGATGCGCATTTCCTTGAGCTGATTGAAGAGTTCATTGGCGGCATCGCGCAGGGAGTCGGCTTGCTCGCGGAAGAGGTGCCGGTCGCGCACCTGGTTTTGCACTTTTTCCCAAAATGCTTTGAGGCTATCCCACACATTGGGGTCGTAGTGAGCTAGGTGATCCACCTGCTCTTTGAGTTCAGCCAGTTCGGCTTTATAGGTTTCGTGCAGTTTGACCGAAAGGACATTGAAGTGCCATTCGGTTTGGGCACGGTTGATGATGTCGCTTTTTTCCACCTTGAGGTGCTCAGGCAGGATGCTGTCGGCTACGGTAAGTTCGCGTTCGATTACGGTGTGGCCTTCGGGCAGGTCCATGGGTTTGCCCTCGCGCCAGACGTCCATCATGCGCTGGTTAAACTCCTCGGTGACGAGATTTTCAGGGTAGGTGAGAATTTCGACTTTGTTGTCGTGGGGTTTCAATTCCATGGCGATGAGCACACGTTCATTCTGGTCGTTGGTCCCCCAAATTACGATCCTGTTCTTCATGGCGGTACGTACAAGAGATGGTTACAAAATTCGGTTGGCAGCGCGTGTTGTGTATAAAGTTGTAAAAAAGAGCGTCAAAGGTAAAAGATTTAGCCATAACTTTATGCTCAAAACGCCCATTATGCGTTGCTTTTTCTTGTTGATGGCCGCTGTGGCCGCTTTGAGCGTGCGTGCACAGCAACTGGAGCCGGCTCGTTTCCTTGGCTTGACCCAGCCGCCGCCCACCTTGGAGCCGCGGCCCGTTATGCGTTTCAGCCGGCTAATGGCGCCGCCTGAGGATGCCGGTCTGCCATCTCGTGCTGGGCTTCAGCCCATGCCGAGGGCTTGGCGTTTTGAAGACTTAGCCTTGTTTTGCAAGATTGAAAACTGCAGCGACCGCTTTTTCCCCGTGCCGCTGCGCATCCGCGCCGGCGATGTGCCCTACGTGGACTGGCTGGAGGGCAAACGCAGGAACCCGTACTGACTTTTTTGCATCCAAGCGAGGCTGGACACTGGCATGTTGAACTTATATTGGAGTTTGAATCCTGCAGCTTTTGGGTGTGCATGGCTGCTAAAAAAAGTGCGATTTTCTTGCCACTCTTTCTCTTTTGCCGTCGAGAAAACGCAACAATCGCTGTCTGTGTAGTGCGACCTCATAGGCTCCAGGCAGCACATCTCCAGAATACTTGACGCTGTGTAAAAACTTGGCCAGACCAGGTATGTGGGGGCTTGTTTTCTTTGACGTAGAAGGACGCTGGTTTTTATGATGCGGTTATGTTTGAGGCCTTGTTAAAAAGGTGAAGGAGAGTCCAGCAACAGCGTTGAATCATAAGCATCGTAACAAATCAGCGTCTGAAACATTGCTCCTCAGGGAAATCTTGCACCAGCAGGCCATTTGCACATTCATGACCACTTGATGACTTGGCGGCTACTTGTCAGGTGATATCCTGATTTTTTTATAAAAAAATTACCTTGAGGCAACCTTTTACTATAAAATGACGAAATACATGGCAGAAGATGGATAATACGGTTAATGTAATGCAGGATATCCAAGTTACTCAGTTGATAGAAAGGTGCCGAAGGTATGAGCGAACAGCTCAACGTGCGTTGTACGAGTTGTACTATGACCATGTTTTCAGGATAGCTATGCGCTATGCTAACTCAATAGACGTAGCACGGGAAATTGTGAATGATACTTTTTTCAGGTTTTTCACCACGATCGACAGCTATGACGCATCGAAGGTACTACATGCGTGGCTCAGGCATTTGACGATATGCTCAGCAGTTGACTACTTCAGAAAGTTCGAGCGCAACAAAATGAAAATGCCTGCAGAGGATGTGTATGGACTGGAAATTGAAGATGATCAAGGATGCTTCTTCGATCAGTTTTTAGCAAACGACTTGCTGTATGTAGTACAGCAACTGCCTCCATCTTACCGAATGGTACTCATTTTATATGCCATTGATGGCTACAAGCATCATGAAATTGCCAAAATGCTTGGTATTTCAATAGGTACTTCAAAGTCTCATCTACTGAAAGCAAGGGCAAAGTTGAGAGAACTTCTTATTCAACATAATTCTATCAAGGTTTCTCATGGATGATAATCAACTCCGCATATTGGCGCAAAAGCTTAATGAAGCGACACCTCCGTCTTCAGCATTCATAGAAGAAGACTGGAGTAAGCTTCGCGTACAACTTGACCAACATGACTATGCGCGAAAACTCTGGTCACCTTACAGGTGGTGGCTCACGGGATTGGCTGTATTACTCTTATTGAGCAACTTATATTGGTTATTGCTCTGGCGCAATGGCTATAGTCGTCTGCAAACACAGTTGAACCAAGCCTATGCGCGCATTGATTTACTCGATACTATTTTCAGCACTACTACCCTTTATAAGTATGATACCATATATCAGTACAGGGTAATCATCAAGTCAGACATACTTGAACCTGCTCGCTCGATTTATACAGATACAACGCGTGCTTCAGGTGCGCTGTCTATGGCAGAGGAGGAACCAATACTCTGCGAGCGGGCCGTTACCACTGCGCTGACGCATGCAGAGCGGTTAAGTACGAGCAAGTCAGAAGTTTATGATACAACGGATTCTGATTACTACGGCCCGATGGAGGAGGCTCCTTTGGTGCCTTCAATTGAGTTGCCTTCATCATTGAAATCCCAATATGCTGCTATATACCAACCCCAATATCCAACTCCTGAGCATATAGCAGCGCCTTCTGTGGACGAAAGTTGGCATGAAAAACGAAATATTGCTAGCCTTATTCCTTTGCCGCGTGGTTTTCAGATAGGAGCCCTGGCAGGTATCCAAGAACCCCAGGCAAAATTTTTGGCAGCGAAGAGCGGATCTTGCATGGGTATCGGAGGTCAACTTGACTTTAGTAGATCATTGGCAATTACCCTAAGAGGAAGAAAAAGCCATATTCAGTTCAAGGGATATGGGTACGATGCCAGCTTAGGAATTCCTCCTTTGAACCCACCAAGTGATGAATATACCTTTAAATACTTCGAAACCACAGATGGAGGTATTCCCCTGTGGAGTCTTTCGGGGGGAGTGCGTCTATATTTATTGAACAAAGGCAACAACCCCCTCCGGCCATACCTGGGCGCTGAATATACGACGATGTGGCGCGGTGCTCATACAGTAGAGATGGAATACATCCATACTTCCAGTGGTTACAAAACAGGAGATAATATCTTAATGCCTGCGCAGAAAAGCCCTTTGCAGTATAGCTCAATTCATTTGGGTTTGAGTTATCGCCTGGAAGACCGACTACAACTTCAGGGCGGTATTGCTTACGAGCAATTTCTCAAATCAGGGCAAATAGGCATACCTCGTTTCAGAACGCTGCAGGTAGGGCTATTGTATAGGCTGCAAGCAGCACAAAAATGAATTGCCGTACTTTTTTTGATAATGGTGAAAATTACAGCCGTACACTTTTTTAGTAGTAGGCTTTAATAGCCCAAAAGAAGAGAGTTCTTTGACAAGTCGAGAAAATGAATAAGGAAGAGGAAAATTTGTGGTTCCCTACATTACAATCCCTCCTCCTTATGAGCCTCGCCCCGCTCGCGCAATTCCATCTCGCGTGCACTTTGGGCGGGTTCTACCCGCTTTGGGGCTATGTTTCTTTCATTGTTCAAGAGCAACCTGCTTGCGTAGTTGCTCCGTTTTTGAGCTTCGGCAGAATGCACAAGATGAGTCTCATTACTGTTGCTTCAGTAGCTCTTGTCCATGATTCCGACCCCGCTCGTTACATTTTCTCGTTGTTGTCAAAGAACATTGAAGCTTTCTTCTTTTACAAAACTCATAAAAGGCGTATGGCTGTCCATCAGAAAATTTCCATCAATAACCTTAATTCTTTGTTACCATGAAAAAGATCAGTCAATTTTTTGCCCTTGTGCTTGCAGGAGTGTTTGTGCTAATGCATTCCTGTACCTATGAACACATCAACTCCTCAGATACTACAGGAGGAGAGGATGATGGCAGTATTTGCTTTGAGCGCGACGTACTACCTATCTTTATTTCTAATTGTACACAAAGCGGTTGTCACAACTCCATTAGCCGAGAGGATGGCTACGACCTAAGTAGCTACAGCACCATTGTAGCCAAAGGGATAAAGCCTGGCAACTATAAGGACAGCAAAATATACAAGGTCATCTCTAAGCGCAGTGGTGATGACATCATGCCGCCACCGCCTTATCCGCGCCTGAGCGATGAGCAAATACTCACCATTGCACGTTGGATTCAAGATGGTGCGCTGGATACTCCTTGCAGCAGCAATAACAACAATTGTAACACCAGCAATGTGACGCTTTCCAATGCGGTCAAACCCATTCTGGACACTTATTGCAAAGGATGCCATAGCGGTACACGGCCATCAGGGGGTATCAACCTGACCACTTATACCGGCATAAGAGCTACCGCGCTCGATGGTTCTTTACTGGGCACTATTAGACACGACAACGGCTATGCTCCAATGCCTCCCAGTGGAACTAGATTAACCACTTGCCAAGTCTCAATTATCAGCCAATGGATTGCGCAGGGAGCTAAAAACGACTGATAATCAAAAGAAAGTTTTTTTGATATCAGGTTAACAGCAAACTCCTGTTATCTATGTGTCGAGTGCCTGGTGGTAAGCTACCTTCAGAGCATCCATCTAGGTGCACACCAACCGGAGCACAATCTGGCGAATATCTCACTGCGCATACATGCCTGAAAAGACTCTTCTTTTGAGGACAGCATCGCTATGTGTGTTTTATTTCAATGGTTTTGTTGATTTTTTCACCAAACAAATCAATTCTAAAATGAAAATAGAATTCAAATTTCTGATTTTACTTACTCTGGTAAGTTTCACCGCTTTCTCGCAAGACAAATTCTTTACCCGCAATGCTACCATTAGTTTTGATGCTGAGGGCGCCCTTAAAGATGTAGAAAAAGTAGCAGCGACTAATAGCGGCGCCACCTGCATATTGGATGTGGCTACTGGCCAAATGGAATGGGCAGTCCTCATAAGAGGCTTTCAGTTTGAAAACGCCCTCATGCAGGAGCACTTCAATGAAAACTACATGGAAAGTCATAAGTTTCCTAAATCCTTTTTTAAAGGAAAAATCAACAATCTAGCCGACATAAACTGGAAGCAGGACGGACAATATCCCGTAACAGTAGCTGGGAAAATGACAATTCACGGTGTGGAAAAAGACATAGTAGCAAAGGGTATCTTGAGCCTAATAAATGGCAAAATAGGCTTGAAATCAAACTTCGAGGTTACAGCCTCTGATTACGGAGTTAAAATCCCTAGTATTGTAGGTAACAAAGTAGCCAATGAAGTGAAGATATCGGTCAATGCCACGCTGGAAAAATTTGTTCGCTAAAATCCTTCCCTGAGTAAATCATCTGCCTAAAATAAAATTATGAACGTGCTGAAAATATTTCTTCTTAAGTCTCCTGCCCTACGCCTGCGTATGCTTTTGCTTGTATGCTGGTTAGCAGGCTTTTTGAATACCTTTGCACAGGATGCGCCAAGCTTGCTGGATGAATTGGAAGAAGAACAGCCAGTAACCGAGCATGTAAGATATGCTTTTAAAAGTCCTCGTGTTATCAACGGGCATAGCATGGAGATGCTGCACGAGGGCGTGCTCGACTTCCGGATCTTGCACCGTTTTGGTAGCATCAGCGATGGCTACTATCAACTCTTTGGGCTGGATAACGCTACTATGCGTATAGGCTTTGACTATGGCCTTACCCCTAATCTTACAGCAGGATTTGGGCGTAGCACACACCTCAAAGAGTTAGATGGCTTCATCAAGTATCGCCTCTTGTGGCAATCTACAGGAAAACGCCCCATGCCATTGTCCGTAATATGGGTAAGCGGGTTGACTTTCAATGGATTGAAAGATCCCACAGGAGATCCCAACTATCCGCCAAGTCTCTCCAGACGAATGAGTTACTATCACATGCTCATCCTAGGCAGGAAGTTCAGTGAACGCTTTACTTTGCAGTTATCGCCTACTTTTGTCCACCGCAATATAGTGGAAAACCAGATTACTCCCAATGATTTATATGCGCTCAGTATTGGTGGTCGGTTCAAGATTTCTAATCGGGTAGCTTTAGTGTGGGACTATGGCCACGTGCTCAATCGCGTCTCCTCTAATACAACGGCTAACCCACTTTCTATAGGTTTTGATATCGAAACTGGCGGGCACATATTTCAGTTGCATTTTTCTAATGCTACTGGCATGAATGAGCGGGCTTTCCTCTCTGATATCAATGGCGATTGGTTGCGCAGCGACATTCGATTCGGCTTCAACTTGTCAAGGGTTTTTCAAGTGAGCAGTAAGAAATAGTCATTCTACTGGCAAAATTGGGCAGTTGAGCAGCCTTTTGCAACCTTTCATAGCTACCTTTGCATGAAATGGCAACGGTGGCGCGTACAAAAACGGGCAATATCAAGAAAAAGAGCTCCAATAACTAAGTATGGTTTGCTAATCGCTTCAGGTAAACTTACTTCAATCAAAGTGCTAATATGCTAGAAAGAGTCCACCTTCATACTGCCTTTCTACCCCGAATCCGGCTCAACGAGGTAGCCGTCATGCCCAGGAAAGAAGCGATGTGGTAGTGGGGCGCCAGATTTTCCAGCCCGGGAAAGCGCCGGCGAAACCACTGCAATTTTTCTGTGGCCGTGCAAGTGAGGAGCACGACCTCCCGCTCAGCGCGCAGAGCGGCGTCCAGCTGCAATACGCGGTGGCCAAAGTGCTCAAAGTCGGTATAGCCTTGCATGCGCTTTTCCATTTCCGATATGCCAAAAGCTGCCAAAGTGGTAGGGCAAAGCGCCTGCAGGTGCATAAGGCTTTTGCCGTCGAGGCTGCGCATGAAGGAGGGCGATACTGGCCTGCCGGCCATATAAAAACCAATAGTGACATCTTCTCCTCTGGCTGAATAGACCCAGGCGCGCAGCAGCCCACCCAACACGATATACTCGGCACTAGACCGCTGGCCCACAGCGAGCAAGGGCTCGTGCTTGTCCAGTTGCAGCACCTCGCACACTGGCAGCAGGGCTTGCGCTGTAGCCAGGGAAACTGGATGAACAGGCTCCAGCAGGCGGCAAATGTCGGTAGGTTGCATGCACATGGATTGAGTATTCAACGAGAAGGGCTTGAAAAAATATGATGAGCATAAAAAATCAGCACTACCCCACTCTTTGCGCCAACAGGCAGTAGCTCAATGATGATCTTCATACCAATGAGATTCGTGGTGCGGCGGCGCCGATTTCTCCGAGGCGCGCAACACACCCACTGCCAGAATACCGATAAGTACCGGCACCAGGGCAGAAACCAACATCAGTATGGCAGGAGAAGGCCATGCGAATAGCCCGATGAGCGAAACCAACAGCAAAAAAGTGATAATGGAAGTAAGCGTACGGTAGTTCATAATTCAAGTCGCTTAAAGTTGAAAAAAAGAGACCTCAATTGCAAAGTATGGTAATGACACCAGTTTGTACGGAATTACTTACATGCCCTGCTCTGTCGCGGATGCGAATAGAAAAAGAAAAGGTATCCCGCGGAAATACCGTGCTGGGCGTACAAGGCACCTGACCATTAGGATAAGTACAACAAATGCGGAAGGGCTTGTTGAACATTCGTACGGTGATTTCACCGGTTACGCCGTTGCCGATACCCTGACTGGGAAACACGGGGAGTTTTAGGGTCTCCTCAAAGCCATCGCGGCTGTCGGTCAGAAAAATGTCAAGCGTGCCGTCGGTATGGCCCAGATCGCCATCGCCATCGGTAAAACCAAAAGTAATGGCCAGTGTATCAGGTGCAGCCTGAGCTGAACCTTGTACAATGGTTTGCTTGTTCATACCAATGTAGGAAATGACCGGCTGCACAGGATAATCCGGGCGCTTGATGCAAGAGGTGCTCAGTACAGGCAGCAGGAAGACCCAAACAACAGCTTTATTCATACCGACAATTTTTAGCATTTGATTACCGATACGCATACCCACGCCGAAACCGTCTCACAACAACTCAAACAGCGCATACGCCTCTTAGTAGAGGGCTCGCGCGAGCACAGAGTGCCTGCTGATGCCTTTGCTGCACTCGCTATTGAAGTATTCCAGCACCAAGCTGCTCACAATGCCCTCTACGCAAGATACTTGGAATTGCTAAACGTTGATCCTGCATCGGTGCACACTGTAGAAGCCATTCCCTTCCTGCCCATTGAACTGTTCAAACACCATAGCATACGAACCGGCCAATGGCTACCCGTGCGGGTCTTTACCAGCAGTGGCACCACGGGGCAGCAGGCAAGTCAACATTTGCTCAAAGACCCGGAGTGGTACCGATGGTCAGCCAGGATGGGCTTCAGTTGGCAATACGGACGCCCCGTGGAGGAATTTTGTTTTCTGGCGCTTTTGCCATCTTACTTAGAACGCGAGGGCTCCTCTTTAGTTGCGATGATGGCTGATTTTATCGAAGCCTCCCGATATGCGCAAAGCGGGTTTTACCTGCACCAGACGGAGGCGCTACTAGAGACACTTCACTCTTGCCGGCAGCAACAAATCCCCACAGTGCTACTGGGCGTAAGTTTTGCCCTGCTTGACCTGGCCGAAGCCGCACCCATAGACCTGTCGGGCATCATCATTATGGAAACTGGTGGCATGAAAGGGCGGCGGGCCGAAATCACGCGAGAGGAATTGCATCGCCGCTTGTGCCAAGCTTTTCAGGTATCGTGCATTCACTCTGAATACGGCATGACCGAACTACTATCGCAGGCTTACGCACAGCAATATGGCTTATTTCGCCCCTCGCCTACCATGGCCGTACTGTGCCGGGAAGCTACCGACCCCTTTCAGTGGCAAACACCAGGACACAGCGGAGCACTTAACATTATTGACCTAGCCAATGTGGACACGGTGAGCTTCATTGCTACCGATGACCTGGGTAAAGTACACCCTGACGGTTTATTTGAAGTACTGGGCCGTCTTGACTACAGCGACATCAGAGGGTGTAACCTAATGGTGGAATGAACCGCACGATTATGGAGTATCTTCACCTGTGAAGTCGGTTTGCATTAGGTAAATCAGCGCAAACCCACCTACCACCATCAACAGGTGCACAACGAATGCAAATAAGCCACCAAGCTTGTACAGCCAGGCCAGCCAAGCCAACTTGACCCCTACCATACTGAGAATAAGTGCTATGATGCCAATGCCCGCAAGCAAAAAGCCTACTACTGTCCAGAAAATTTTGCTGTTTTTCATAAGATTTTGATTGTCTTTAAGACAAAAACAAAAATAATAATGTTTAATACAAGTGCTGCTAAATACAACGCTCAGAGTTATGGTCAAAATTGTAGAATGCCCCCGCGATGCCATGCAAGGCCTGCGGGAGTTCATCCCTACCGAGCAAAAAAAGGCTTATCTGAACCAACTGCTGCGCGTGGGTTTTGACACCCTTGACTTCGGCAGTTTTGTGTCGCCCAAAGCCATACCCCAAATGCGCGACACCGCCGAAGTGCTAGCTGGCCTTGACCTGAGCAACTCCCACACAAAGCTATTGGCCATAGTAGCCAATCGACGCGGCGCCGAGGATGCCGCTGCGTTTCCGCAAATTCGATACCTGGGCTACCCCTTCTCTGTGTCTGAAACCTTCCAGCAACGCAACACCAACGCCAGTATTGAAGAATCGCTAGAGCGAGTAGCCGAAATACAGGATACTTGCCTGCGCTCTGGCAAGCAATTAGTAGTTTATATTTCCATGGGATTTGGCAACCCCTATGGCGACCCCTGGAATGCCGACATCGTAGAGCAATGGGTAGAGCGCCTGGCTGGCATGGGCATCCAAATCTTTCAACTGTCCGACACCATTGGAGTAGCTACACCCGAGAGTATCCGCTATCTATTTTCGCACTTGATACCAGCCTACCCTCATCTGGAAATCGGTGCACACCTGCACACCTTACCCCACACCTGGCGCCCCAAAATAGAAGCAGCCTGGCAGAGTGGCTGCCGACGCTTCGATGGTGCCCTCAAGGGCTATGGCGGCTGCCCTATGGCCAAGGACGACCTCACCGGCAATATGCCTACCGAGCACATCATTACCTACATAAGAGAAAAAACACCGCTTGCCATAGACGAGCAAGCCCTGGCGCAGGCCATGTCTATGGCCCATGCTATTTTTCCCTGAAGCATCATACACGACGGGTTTCTACCAGTCGTATCCAAAATATCCTACCTTTACCGCATCAACAGATTTAAGCAGGCATTTATGCTACAACGAGCCATCACTGGCATACTCTTTATTGGCATCATGGTAGGTGGCATCTATGGTGGGCGCTATACATTTGTAGTGCTGTTTGCCGTAGTCACTGCCGTTTGTTTATGGGAATACCTGGGGCTGGTTCTCTCGCATGGACGCAAGCGCGACCACTTTCGCCGAAACCTGGGCGTAGTGCTGGGGCTTACGCCCTTTGCGGGCAATTCCATCATCCAGTTGGGCTGGGTAGCTGACGAAGCCCTCTTCATCTCCGTAGCCTCGCTCGTGTTTTTCCCCCTGCTCTTCATGGCCTTCATCTACGAAATGTACGCACAGTCAGAGCAGCCATTTTCCAATATTGGTCATACCATACTGGGCGCAGTGTATATCGGCGTGCCTTTTGCACTGTTGGAGTTCATTGCATTTGAAGGCAAATCTTACCACCCCGACATTGTAATGGGGCTGCTGATCATGACCTGGACTAACGACACCGCCGCCTATGTGCTGGGGTCTAAGCTGGGCAGTAAACCCCTGTTCAAACGCGTATCGCCTAAAAAAACGTGGGAAGGCACCATTGCCGGCGCATTTTTTACACTGGTCAGCGGCTTTATCATCAGCATCTATTTCCGGCAGTTTGCACCTTGCCACTGGCTGGCATTGGCCGTCATTGTCGTCATATTCGGCACTTTTGGCGATTTGGTAGAGTCCATGCTCAAGCGCAGCTACCAGGCCAAAGACTCCGGGCATCTTCTGCCAGGGCACGGCGGCCTACTGGACCGCTTCGACGGGTTCATTTTCCTCATCCCTTTTGCCGCGGCTTACATCTTGCTGTTGCGCTAACGGCAGCACGGAGTTCAACCTCATTAAAGTTAAGCCCTCCAAGTTGATGAAAAGCGCAAAACGCTTTTTCGGAAAAAATAGCATTATTTTATGTGAATCGAAATCTGCTTGGATACCCCTTTTTATTGAGCTTTCCTTGCGCGATTTTCTTGAAAACAGGCATACCACTTCCTGCCACTTTATTGAAGTAGAAGACTTTACGTAAACTTCAACGGTGACAACCACTATATGATGCTCAACTCCAGAGTGGTGGCAGCTGCGCGGGTATTTGCACTTCAATTTTACTTGAGTATGTAAACATGTTCACGTACTCAATCCCTGAGGAAGCACCTCAGTTCAAATCAGCCCTTCCCGAATCAGGTCGTGGATGTGCACCATGCCCAAGTAATACCCCCGCTCGGCTACAATAACCTGGGTAATGCTGCGTCGGCGCATGAGATCAAAAGCTTCGGCCGCCATGGTGTCGGGTGCTACCGTTACAGGGCAGGGGCTCATCACATTGTGGGCGCGCAGGTGGTCGAGGTGCACGTGGCGCTCCAGCATACGCCGCAGGTCGCCGTCAGTAATGATGCCAGCCAGTAGCCCCTGTTCGTCCACTACGGCAGTAGCACCTAGTCGTTTGGTGGTCATTTCCAGTATTACCCCCCTGATGCTGGATTCGAGCGGTACAGCAGGTTTTTCATTGTGTGGATAAATATCGCTCATGCGCAGGTACAGTTGCTTACCGAGTGAGCCGCCCGGATGGAAAAGTGCAAAATCCTGAGGAGAAAATCCGCGCAACTCCAGTAGCGCTACTGCCAGGGCATCGCCCAGCGCCATTTGCGCCGTGGTACTGGCTGTAGGTGCCAGATTATTGGGGTCGGCTTCGCGCGGTACCGGCGTGACCAGTACAAACTCCGACTGACGCCCCAGGTAAGAATCCGGCTGCGACACCATGCCGATGAGGCGATTGCCCCTGCGCTTGATCAAAGGAGCCAAGGCTTTAATCTCTGCTGTTTCACCGCTCTTGGAAATACACAGCGCTATGTCGTCGGGTTGCATCATGCCCAAGTCGCCGTGTATGGCGTCTGCTGCGTGCATAAAAAGCGCCGGGGTACCAGTGGAGTTGAGTGTAGCCACTATTTTCTGCGCTACAATAGCACTTTTGCCTATTCCTGTGACGATAAGCCTACCCTTAGCTTGATAAATAGCCTGCACCGCGCAGCAGAAGTCTTCGTTCAGTGCTGCGCTCAACTGTTCCAGCGCCTGAATTTCTATACGGAGGGTACGCTGGGCAATTTCCAAAATTCGTGAAGAAGCATCTGTCATTTCTACTTATTTTTGCGCTCCTCGGCTTAAAAAACTTAAACAAATTCAGAAAAAAGTCATTTAACCTGCTGGGCAGAACGCAAATTGTCGTATATTCAAAGCGCGAAACAAAAACCACTCAGGTATGGTCATCTTCCATGCGCGAAGGTCACTGTTTTCCCGATATGTCTATTACTTGCGCAGTTGTTTTTTCGCCTTACATAATAAGTAGCTGTGCTGTGTCAAAACGAACGAAACCATGACGCTGACAACCGAACTCACGCTGCATGACGCCTTACAACGCTACTTTGGCTTTGATACCTTCAAAGGCATGCAGGAACAAATCATTCAAAGCCTCCTGGAAGGGGAAGACACCTTTGTGATTATGCCTACGGGAGGCGGCAAGTCGCTCTGCTATCAACTGCCTGCTCTCATGTTGGATGGCACAGCCATCATCATCTCGCCGCTCATTGCCCTAATGAAAAACCAAGTGGACTCTATACGTGGCTATAGCCAAAGCGACGACGTAGCTCATTTCCTCAACTCCTCTCTGACCAAGGCCCAGATGAAACTGGTCAAGCAAGACATCAGCGATGGCAAGACCAAACTGCTCTTCATTGCGCCCGAAACCCTCACCAAAGACGAAAATATCGAGTTTTTCCAGCAGGTGGACGTCAGCTTCGTTGCCGTAGATGAAGCGCACTGCATCTCTGAGTGGGGGCATGATTTCCGGCCAGAGTATCGCCGCATCCGTGCCATGCTCGACGCTATCGGCAAAGACATCCCCATTATTGCCCTGACGGCTACTGCCACGCCCAAGGTACAGTCTGACATTATCAAGAACCTGAATATGAAGAATTACAACACCTTCATATCCTCGTTCAACCGCGAAAATCTTTACTACGAAGTACGCCCCAAGGGCAAGCCAGAGCAAACCATGCGCCAGATTGTGCAGGTTATCAAAAGCATGCCTGGCCAATCCGGTATCATATATGTACAAAGCCGCAAAACGGCCGAAGATATTGCCAAAACCCTGGCAGTCAACGGTATCAAGACCGCTCCCTACCATGCCGGCCTGGACGCCAAAACCCGTTCTCAAACTCAGGACGACTTCCTTATGGAAGAAATTGACGTTATTGTGGCTACCATTGCCTTTGGCATGGGCATTGATAAGCCGGATGTACGCTTCGTCATTCACTACGATATTCCCAAAAGTATCGAGAATTACTACCAGGAAACTGGGCGCGCGGGTCGCGATGGCCTGGAAGGCCGCTGCATTGCCTTCTATTCTTACAAAGATATTCTTAAACTGGAAAAATTCCTGCGCGACAAGCCCGTAGCAGAGCGCGAAATGGGCGCCCAACTCATGCAAGAAGTCATGGCCTATGCCGAAACGACTGCCTGCCGCCGCAAATTCCTGCTGCATTACTTTGGCGAAGAGTTTGACGATACCCACTGCCACAATATGTGCGACAACTGCCGCCACCCCAAAGAGCGCGTAGAAGTCAAAAAAGAAATGGCTATTGCCCTGCGCTCTGTCAAGGAATTAGACGAAAACTTCGGCATTAAAGCCATCGTGGATTTCATCATCGGCCATGAAACTAAAGAAATCCTCGACTTCGGCTTCAACAAGAAAGAGCTTTTTGGGGCTGGCAAGGACAAAGACGAAAACTTCTGGGGGTCTGTATTGCGCCAGGCCATGCTGCATGGGCTCGTCAACAAAGATATTGAAAGCTACGGCTTGCTCAAAATGACCAACAAAGGCCTTTGCTTCATCAAAAAGCCACATTCCTTCCTCATACCACTCAACCACGACTTCGGCAAGGCGCTGCCCGATAACGACGAACCGGCCGGACGCACCAGCGTACTCGATGAAGGCCTCCTCAGCATCCTCAAAGACCTGCGCCGCCGCGAAGCCAAGCGCCTCAATGTGCCACCTTACGTCATCTTCCAAGACCCCTCCCTCGAGGATATGGCCATTCAGTATCCCATCAGCATGGAGGATATGACCAAGATCAGCGGCGTAAGCCTGGGTAAAGCCACCCGATATGCCAAGCCTTTCCTCGAACTCATCCGCAAATATGTGGAGGAAAACGAAATAGAACGCCCATCGGAGGTAGTAGTAAAGCAAATGGCCAACAAGTCAAGGGTCAAGGTCAGCATCATCCAGCACATAGACCGCAAGATTGATCTGCCAGACGTAGCCCGCGCCGTAGGCCTCACCATGGATGAACTCATGGACGAACTCGACGCCATTGTAGAATCTGGTACTAAGGTCAACATTGATTACTATCTGGAAGAGGCTATTGACGAAACTGTCCGCGAGGATATCTTCGACTACTTCATGCAGTCGGAATCTGACGACATCAAAGCCGCCTACAAAGACCTGCGCGAAGACGAAGTGACCATGGAGGAAATCCGGCTGGTGCGCATCAAGTTTCTCTCAGAAATGGCCAACTAAAACCTAGGACAAAGCACCGTTTCGTTCTGGAAAGCGCCCAGGTAAGCCAGCGATATCTCAAACGCACCGGTGCGACGGCCTGCTGTAGTCCAGTAGCTAAGCGTTGCGTCGTAGCTAAAGCCAAGGAGGAAGCTCTGAAACTCTAACCCCAGCATGCCTATGGCTGCATCCATGCGCAAGGGGCGTTCTGTATCCTTACCCATTCTGCTCCAGGCCCCCAAGTGCAAGGCAGTACCGGAAACATCACTGATGAGAAAGCGCACATTGGAGCCAGCATTGATGGCTTGGTATGGCCCCTGCAGGTAGCCCAGCGCACGAGGCCATACCTGCACGCGCTCGCCTAGAGGTATTTTCAAACTGGTATGAGCTACATACTTGCGGTAAAGTCGGTTGTCAGTTTCGCTGAAGGGATTTTCTTCAAACTGGTAAAAACTAAGCTGCGGCTCCACTAAGTGGTACATAGCGGCTCCGACATAAAAGCCCAAGCTGCGATCAGGTGCGTAGGTGTAGTTTAGCCCTATGGCCAAGTCGCTAAAAGCGAAGTTATTCTGGGGCAGCGTTTCTCGGCCAGGCAGGGTGTAGCCGTTGGTTCCATTAAACTCATCATTGAAATTCAGGTGCTCATAGTTGAGGTTGCGCTGGTTGAGCCCCCATTGCACGCCAAGGGTAAGAAACTCGTTTTTCCGATAATTCAATGATTTGTGAAAAGCCCCCACTAGGTTGATCTGACTTTGGTAAAAACCTACCTCAGGCACTCTGTCATTATAAAACAGCACGCCAACGCCCACGTGATCTTTGAGCAACTTCCTTTTGATGCGAATCTTACTGCGATAGTCTATGGCTGCCGAGTAGGTTACATAAGGATTGACCAGCGCACTGCGCCATTGGTCGCGGTAAATGGCCGAAAGCCGATACGTGCCGTTGAATGCTCCGGCCAATGCAGGGTTGAGCGTGAGCGGAGAAGCATAAAACTGGGTAAAGTGCTGATCCTGAGCCTTCAGTAAAACCACCGCCAGCAGCAAGCCTGCAACGGCAGCGGTAGAGACAATCTTTGGTGAGTACATCACAGCCAAAATGAATGATGGAATAAACCCCAAAGGAACGGAGAATCTGGAAAACTTAGTATCTTTGATGCCAAAGGTAACCAAACAGCAGACCACAACCTGCTTCAGGTATGAATGCTTACGCCGTCTGTCCGCTCAACATCATCCCTGTGCGCTCGCATCCCTCACAGCGCAGCGAAATGATTTCGCAGTTGCTGTTTGGCGAACTGGCCGAAGTCATGGAGGTCAAAGGACAGGCTTGGTCGCGTATACGCTGTGAGTGGGACAATACTGTAGGCTGGGCAACCTCCAACCAATTGATGCCCATCACGCCGGCTGAATACGAATCCTATCAGCAGTCCTTTGCCTTGAGCCTAGAGCTGTTCCAGGCTGTCACCGCTTCTGACCACTTTTTGCCAGTAGCCATGGGTGCTCGCTTCCCCAGCTTTGATGGCATTCGCTTTTGCCTGGGCGAACGAGATTATACCTTTTCTGGGCAGGTCATTTTTCCTGGGCCGGAGGTGCAAACCCGCGATATGGCGGTAAAACTGGCGCGCCGGTTTCTACACGCGCCTTTTCTTTGGGGTGGCCGCTCTCCGCTGGGCGTTGACGGCGCAGGCCTGGTGCAGGCCGTGTTCCGATTGTGCGGCGTGAGATTGCCTCGCCATACAGAACAGCAAGTCTTTGAAGGCGACGTCGTGGACTTTATTGAGCAAGCACAACCAGGAGACATTGCTTTTTTTGAAAATAATTTTGGCAGAGTGTTTCACGCTGGCATCTTGCTCAATGACAATCAAATTATCCACGCCTTTGGCAAGGTACGCATCGATGTGTTAGACCACTATGGCATTTACGACCTGGAGCGCCGTAAGTATTCTCATCGTCTGCGTGTCATCAAGTCCCTGCTTCCAAGCTCCAATCTGCCTAAAGCTGCCAGCGATGCAGAAAAAACAGCATCCAGCACCTCCCAAATAGCTCTGTTTGAACAAATGAACTTTTGATAATTCAACTCGATATGCAGCGACTCTTTCTCCTGCTACTGCTTTGCCTGGTAACCTCCAGCGCTAAGACCCAAGCCCCAGAGAGCCACATTCCGCTTTACGAAACTACCGCACACATAAACTTCCTGGCTTCGGACGAACTCCAAGGCCGCCGTACCGGAGCGCCAGGCAATTTCGTAGCTGCGCGCTACATCGCCGAGCAGTTCAGGGCGTACGGCGTACAACCCCTGCCCAACGCCCAGGACTTCTTCCAGCTTTGGCCGCTGGAAAGCGTAGTACCTCCCAGCGGAGCCGTACTCACAGTGGGTAAGCAGGCTTATGAGTACCGTAAAGACTTTATCCTGCTCAGCGGCAAAGCCCTGCAGTTTAAAGGCAATGCCGTGTTTGCCGGACACGGCTGGGTAGATGCTACCAGCGGCCACGACGACTATAAAGGCCTCGACGTCAAAGGTAAAGTCGTATTTGCGGCTTCTGGCTTACCTGACGACAACAATCTAATGACGGCCTTCAACAGCGCTTCTACTAAACAAAAACTAGCTGAAGAACGCGGTGCCGTAGCGCTCATTGAACTCTACCGATTGGGGTTCCCCTGGCCTTTCGCACTCCAGTTCTTTGGGCGTCCTTCCCATCGCATAGGAGAAGAGAACCCCCAATCTACAGGCAACCTCCCCTATGGCTGGCTGAAAGAAAAAGGCAACGACCCCATAGCCGCGCTGGTCAAAGGCACCGCGCAAAAAGTAATACTCAGCAGCTCGGGCGGCTCTCACTCTACTCAGCTCGTAACCAATGTTGTAGGTGTCATTGAAGGCACCGACCCTGTGCTCAAAAATGAATACGTGCTGCTCAGCGCCCACTTCGATCACGTAGGCACAGGCCAGGATGGCGGCGGCGCTTTTACTGCTGAAGATAGCATTTTTAATGGCGCACGTGACAACGCCTTCGGCACAACAGCTCTACTGGCGGCGGCGCGTGTATTGGCTCAAAATCCCCCCAAGCGATCTGTCATACTGCTGGCCTGCAATGGCGAAGAAATGGGCTTGCTGGGCAGCAAGTACTATGCCGATCACCCTTTAGTACCGCTCCAACAAACCATCTTTAACCTAAACGCGGACGGTGCAGGCTACAACGATACTGAACATGTGTCGGTGGTAGGATTCGGACGTACTGGTACAGATGAGCTCCTCATTCAGGCTGCCGAGGACTTTGGGCTGAAAATTCTCCCCAATCCAATGCCGGAGCAAAACCTATACGATCGCTCTGACAATGCTTCTTTCGCTGCCAAGGGTGTGCCCAGTGTGTGCATCAGCCCGGGCATTACCGCCTTCGACCAGCAACTCATGCGTTATTATCACCAGACTGCCGACCACGCTGACTCGATAGACATGGCCTACTTGCACAAGTATTGCCAGACCTTCGCCCGCATGGCCAGGCTCCTGGCCGATAGCCCCCAACTGCCTACCTGGAAAGCAGGCGACAAGTACGAAAAAGCCGGAAAAGCACTGTACTCAAAATAAACGCGCATGAAGAACAAGCACCTGGTGCTCATTTTTGCAATACTAGCGGTAGCTGTTTATTTTTCCCGCACACAATTTGGCACCAACCGCGAACGCACCTTCCAGAAAGTGCTTGTCCAGGTGGACAGCACCTCACTTACCCAGGTGATTTTTTTTCCGCCTGGCGAACCAGAGTTCAGCCTCACCAAAGTCAACGACCAGTGGATACTATCTGATGGCATGCGCAGCGTACCCGCCGATCCGCTCAAAGTATCAAATCTGCTGCGAGCAATACAGAGTATTGAAACCCGACAAATTGCCACTCGCAAAAAAGAAAACTGGGCAGACTACGCCGTGGATGCGCAAGCCGGCTTCCGGGTAAAACTCTACAAAGGCAATAAACTCTGGTACGACCTAGTGCTAGGGCGCGAAGATTTTGACCCCATGAGCCAGTCTGTAGTAGCTTTCATGCGCCTGGCCGACGAAGCTACCGTTTTTGTAGTGGACGGCTATGTGACAGTGCAGACTGGGCGTAGCTTTGACAGCTACCGCAACCTCCAACTCTTTAAAATGAAACGCGAGATGGAGGTTACCGCCTTCAGTTGGTCGCTGCCGGATACTACCATGGACTTCAGGCGCACGCCCCAAGGCTGGTACCTGGGGCAAACCGCACTGGATTCCATGCAGGTAGAAAACTACCTAAATCTCTTTCGCAATGTATCGGCAGAAAGCTATGCCGACGACTTTGACGAACTGACCGCCGATCGCTATCCGCGGCGCGTGCTTACCCTCAAAGGCAAAAACATAACCTCGCCCTTTGTACTCACTTGCTATCAGGATTCCCTGCGCAAGCCGCCTTTCATCTTGCATGCGTCTCAGAACCCAGGCGCTTTTTTCAGTGCCGACAGCAGCCAGGTGTTCGGGCAGTTTTTCCCGGATTGGAGCACGTTTTTGCCAGTGCGGTGAGTTTTTTGAGTATGCCCGTCCACACGAATTTGGCCTTCAGGGCATCCAAACTATCTGCGTCAACTATCTGCCACAGCATCCAAGGCATCCAACAATGCGTCCAGTTCCCAGGCTTGCTTTAACGAGTAGGAACCAATAGCGGTGCGGCACAGGGCCGACAAGTAGGCACCGCTACCCATAGCCTTGCCAAAGTCGTGCACCAACGAGCGAATGTAAGTGCCCTTGCTGCAAGTAACTTCGAAGTCAATTTCTGGGAGTGCTACGCGGGTCAATGCAAAAGAATAGATACTCACTGGCCTGGATTGCACCCCCACGTATTCGCCGCGCCTGGCCTTTTTATACAGTGGCTGGCCGTCAACCTTGATAGCAGAAAATACCGGCGGCACTTGCTCAATATCGCCCAGGAATTTTTGCCTGGTTTGCTCCAACATTTCCTTGGTGATGTGATCGGTGGGGAAGCGTTCTTCCACCTCTGTCTCTGCATCGAAAGAGGCCGTCGTACCGCCCAAAATCATACTACCTGTATAGGTTTTGGGCAAGCCCTGGTACTCGGCAATGCGGCGGGTGGCTTTGCCTGTGCAAATAATAAGGAGCCCCGTAGCGAGAGGATCTAAGGTGCCTGCATGACCAACTTTGATGCGCTTGACATTCGTAATGGCCCGAAGCTTATTGCGCAGTTTGTTGACCACATCAAAGGAGGTCCATTCCTTAGGTTTGTTGACTAATAAGACCTCACCAGCAATGAAATTCCATTGCTGTCGGGAGGGTGCTTCTACATCATCCATCGGATCAATTACCAGAAGAACCAGCCTCAGAATGCTCGATGAGTTGCTTGGCAAGATCCAGGATGGCGGTATCTTCGATGTGAACGATGCCACCATTGGGCCCAGGTTGGATATGAATGCCCGCTATGCCACCATCTTCATACTTGGTGGCGCCAAAATAGTTGCGCACGGTTTGCTCGTCAATATTGAGCTTTTCGGCAATGAGTTTTACACTGCCGGTCGGCAGCTTGTGCTTGATCTCGCGCAATTCGTCGAAAGTGATATACATAATTGGAAATGTTTTGTGAAAAGGATTCATTCAATTGGCTGAAAGGTAGGGCTAAGTCTGCAATTGTGCAAGTGTTGTAATGATATTTTTTGCTGCAACTCTCTATATTTGCCTGCAAAAATACACATGCGTGAGCACGCTGTAATAATCGCACTCTTGGTTTTGAGCCAAGCAGCTGTATTGGCCCAGAAATGGCAGCCCTTGTTCAATGGCCAAAATCTGGACGGCTGGATCGCCAAGATTCAAGGCTACGATGTCGGAGACAACTTTGCGAATACCTACCGCGTAGAAAATGGTGTCATCAAAATAGCTTACGACGGCTATGAGCAGTTTGACAACCGCTTTGGGGTGTTGTTTTACGAGCGTCCGTTTAGCCACTATCGCCTCAAGCTCAAGTACCGTTTTATTGGCGAGCAAGCACCTGGCGCCGAAGCCTGGGCCTGGCGCAATAGCGGCCTGATGATACACAGCCAATCGCCGCAAAGTATGCGGAAAAATCAGGATTTTCCCATTTCGCTCGAAGTGCAGTTTTTGGGCGGCGACGGCCAGCAGGAACGCCCCACCGGCAACCTGTGCACGCCGGGCACACACGTGGAGATCAACGGCAAACTGGAAGAGCAACACTGCATTACTGCTAAGTCTAAGACCTACCACGGCAACCGCTGGGTACGCGCCGAAGTGCTGGTGCTTGGCGATTCGCTCATCCAGCACATCATAGAGGGCAGGGTAGTTATTAGCTATGCCAAACCAGTCATTGGCGGCGGCGTAGTGAGCCAATACGATCCTGAAGTAAAAAAAGACGGCACACCCCTTCGCAGCGGATATATTGCCCTGCAAAGTGAAAGCCACCCCATTGAGTTTAAGGATATTCGCATCATGGAGCTCAACGCACAGGGCAAGCCACTAAAAAAGAAGCGCCCATGATATGGCTCAATCGCCTGGCCTGGTACGGAGTGGTCAAGCCGCTATCGCTCTTGCCACTACCCGTGTTATATCTATTGTCCAACATATTGTATTTTGTGCTGTACCACATTGTCGGCTTTCGCAAAAAAGTAGCCTGGGACAATCTCTGCAAGTGTTTCCCCTACAAGACAGAGGCTGAGCGCAAGCGCATCCTGCAGCGCTTTTACCGTCATTTTTGCGACATGCTGGTCGAATCTATCCGCCTCTTCAGCATGCCAATAGATGAACTGGACCGGCGCTGCTCTCTGCGCAACCTGGATATACTACAAACCCACTACGACAACGGCAAAAGCATCATACTAGTAGCCGGACACTACAACAACTGGGAGTTGGTCATCATTCCCTTTAGTAAGCACGTACCTCACACTGCAGTAGGCATTTATACGCCGCTTACCAACCCTTACTTCGAGCGCAAGATGAGGGCATCGCGAGGCAAAACCGGCATGGTACTGCTACCCAAACAGCAAGTAGCCGAGTTCTTTGAAGCGCACCAGCATGAGCTTTGCGTGTATCTGATGGGCGCCGATCAGTCGCCAACCTATTCCAAAAAGGTATATTGGACGGAATTCCTGGGCAGAGAAACTGCAGTGGCCTTTGGCACCGAAAAGTATGCCCGTGAATACGACTATCCCGTGGTGTTTGGCCATGTGCGCAAGTTGCGGCGTGGCTATTACGAAATGTGGTTTGAAAACGTAGAGACCCAACCGCGACAAGCACCCCACGGCGCCATTACTAAGGCGCATACCCGCATCCTAGAAAAAGACATTCTGGAGGCTCCAGAGTACTGGCTGTGGACGCACAAGCGCTGGAAAAGACAGCGCCAGCCAGGAGAGTAGTTTTTGCCCACTTGGATAGGTACAGGCACTTCGTCAGGAAAATGTGACTGGCTCGCACCTCTTAAAATTCTATTTTTGCACCGAGTGAATCAACGTTTCTTTAACCAACGCTATATGATGAAAAACGCACTTTTCTTAGCAAGTATGCTCTGGGCTTACACGGCCTGGTTCAATGTTTTGCTTGCTCAACCTGTCAATACTGACCAGCAGCAAGTGCAAGTGGACGTGGTCTATCTGGCATCTGACCTGCTGGAAGGCCGCGAAGCAGGTACACGTGGCGAACGCCTGGCCGCCGACTACATCGCCACCCGATTTGCCCAGGAAGGTCTCAAACCAGCTGGGCGCGATGGATCTTGGTTTTATACTTTCGATTTCAAGTACAACCCCAATCCGCACGGCCTCGGTGGCCAACTTCGCAAGGGCATCAATGTAGCCGGATACCTAGACAACAAGGCCAAGCATACCATCATCATCGGTGCACACTACGACCACATCGGCTATGGGCACTCCGGCTCCTTACATCGCGGCGAACCAGCCATCCATAATGGCGCCGACGACAACGCTAGCGGCGTAGCGGGCTTGCTGCGCCTGGCGCGTCTGCTCAAAGGCAACAAAAAAGCCAAACGCAATAATTATCTCTTCGTAGCCTTCTCGGCAGAAGAATTAGGGCTTATTGGATCCAAAATCTTAGCCAACGATTCTCTGTTCTTTAATGATAGCCGCGCCAACTATATGCTGAACATGGACATGATCGGCCGGCTCAACGCCGACAAAGTACTCGTCGTAAATGGCGTCGGCACCTCCCCCGCCTGGAAAACCGCTCTGGAGACCCTTGATACCAAGGGCATTTCAATAAAAACTTCAATGTCGGGTGTTGGGGCTTCCGACCATACCTCCTTTTACTTGCGCAACATTCCTGTGCTGCATTTCTTCACCGGCCAGCATAGCGACTATCACAAGCCCAGCGATGACTCCGAAAAGGTCAATTACGAAGGCATTATACAGGTGACCAACCTGATGCTTGCCCTTATTGAACGTCTGGACAGCATGGGCAAGCTGCCATTTTCCAAAACTAAGGATGAGGAAGAAAGCCGCCGCGTGGCTTCTTTTAAGGTCAGCCTGGGGGTTATGCCCGACTATGTGTATGATGGTGAAGGTATGCGTGTGGATGGCGTAACCGAAGGCCGTGCTGGCGAAAAAGCAGGCCTTCAAAAAGGAGACATCCTCATTGGCATAGGCGACATGCCCATCAATTCCATCTACGACTACATGGAAGGGCTGGGTAAGTTTGATAAAGGCGACAAAACCACACTCAAAGTGAAGCGCGGCAGCCAGGTACTGGAGCTATCTGTGGAGTTTTAAGCAGTGCTCAGCTGGCATAAGCGCTACACTAATCCGGCTCTTTCTGTTGTAGCGCTTCTACTGGTGCAGTTTGCTAACTGCTACTCAGCCGTGAGTACCTTGATGAGCCCTGTACGGAAGTCATAAACCCAGCCGTGCAGTTGCACCTTGCGACCCTCGCGCATGGCTTTGCGATAGACAGAGGAGTGCTTGATGTTTTGGATTTGGGCCATTACATTAATCTCCACTAAGCGGTCAAAGCGCTCATGGGGGTCTTCGATGCGGTCAAGTTCGGGCTTGTACAGTTCAATGACATCTTTGATATTGGCCAGCCAGTTGTCTATCAAACCAATAGCCTGGTCTTCGAGTGCTGCTTTTACGCCGCCGCAGCCGTAGTGCCCTTTCACAATAATGTGCTCTACACTCAATACTTCAATGGCGTACTGCATCACGGAGAGCAGGTTGAGGTCGGTATGCGATACGACGTTGGCTATGTTGCGGTGGGTGAAGATCTCCCCAAGGTCGCTACCCAGAATGACCGATGGAGACACCCTGCTGTCGGAACAGCCAATTAGCAAGGCCAGGGGCTGCTGTCCTTTGCTGAGTCCTTCAAAATACTCAGGCGATTCTTCCCTCTTTTGCGCAGCCCACTTTAGGTTATTTCCCAGGAGTTTTTCAATCGTCTTAGCCATCAAAGCAAAATCATTTTGCGAAAGCAAAGATCGAGTCTATACCTAGCGCACATCGGTAACATCCATCACACACACAGAGAAAACCTGCTATCTAACTTCTACGTCCTTGATGAGTTCTTCACCCAAAGCTTCATTCATGTTGGTTCGTATCTTGTCGCGGCCAAAATGGAGTTCCTGGCGCAACGAAGCTGAAGAGATGACCACAGTAAGTTTGCTGCGTCGCAGACGGAGTTCCTGGGTATAGCGGGCGATGGTCGGCCCCATGACTGTAGCCCAGGCATCGCGTATGCGGGTTTCGTCCAGTTTGGACTTAAGGCGGTAGGCATCGAGTAGCTCCTTGAGCACCTCTTTTACGCTTTGTTCGTTGGTCTTTCTCATAGGGTGCTATTTTGGAGTTGAGCCGAGCCATTTTGTACCTGGTAGTGGTAGAGAGGAACGGCGAGGTTTTGCACAATTTTCTCGAGCCTGGCGGCGTCAGTGTCGGTGATGCACACTTGGCCAAAGCTACCCGATTGCAGGTATTGAAACAAACGAGCTACCCTGGGCGCATCCAGCTTGTCGAACAGGTCGTCGAGCAGTAGCACGGGCTGCAGGCCTTTTTGGTTTTCCAAGTAGCGATACTGTGCCAGCTTGAGGGCCAGTAGCAGGGACTTGAGCTGCCCTTGCGAAGCAAATCGCTTGACTGGCAAAGAGCGGATGGAAAGTTCGAGGTCATCGCGGTGTATGCCGGCGGTTGTGCGCTGCAGCAGGCGGTCTTTGTCTAAGTTTCGCGCCAGTAGGTCTTCAAAAGCAGTATCTTGTAAGCTGGAGCAATAGCGGCTCTGCACGCGCTCTTCTTCATTGTTGGCCAAGTGGCGGTAAATCAGGCTTACAAGAGCTTCCAGTTCTATCGCAAACACTTTTCGCTTCTGATGGATGTAGCGCCCCACTGGGGCGAGCTGGGCATCCAAAGCCTGGATCAGCCCTGCGTCAAATGCACCGCGCTCGGCAAACTGCTTGAGCGCAGTATTGCGTTGCAACAGTACCTTTTGGTAGGTCATCAGGCAGCGAAGGTAGGTGGGGTCAGTTTGCGACAAGGTGTTATCAATAAATTTGCGGCGCTCTTCGCTGCCCTCAGTAAGCATTTGCGTGTCGTCAGGGCCAATGAATACCACCGGAAACAAACCTAAGTGTTCACTCAAGTTGGCATACTGCAAGTTGTTGTTCTCCAGAATCTTACGCTTGCCTTGCTGCACCTTGGCTACGATTTGTACGAGCTTGTCATCTGTTTGAAACCATCCTTCCAGACGAAAGAAATCTGTACCGTGGCGGCACAATTGTGCGTCGGTTAGTGCAGAGCGGCTTTTGCCAATGCACAGAAAGTAGATGGCATCCAGCAGGTTGGTTTTGCCCATGCCGTTGAGGCCGGTAAAGCAGTTCAGCCCTGGCGATAGTTCTAACGACTGCCAGTCGTAGTTTTTGAAATTGGTTAATACAAGGCGTTGCAAATACAAGGCTGAATCAGATCTTATTGGGCTGGCAAGATACGAAAAATCAGGAGCCTCAAGAGTAGGCTCTGGTTTTCTTTCTGCGCGCTGGCCAGCCCAGAAACTGGCGCAAGGCACGGAGGTAATGCCGAATGACGATCTCTTCGTCAAACTTGCACAATACTTTCTTGCGTCCTTCCCAACCCATGCGCTGGCGTTCTTTTTGGGATATAGACAGGAATGCTTCTATGGCGTTGATTAGGCTTTCGGCATCTCGCGGGCGGCAAAGCAGCCCATTGACGCCGTGCTCAACTACCTCGCGGCAGCCGGTGAAGTCGGTGGTAATAATAGGTTTGCCCATGGCGGCAGCTTCCAGAAGGATGCGTGGCACGCCTTCCCCAAAGAAAGAGGGCAATACTATGCAATCGGCCTCGGCCAGGTAAGGCCGTATATCTTCTGTTTCTCCATGAAACCGGACAATCCCCTGTGCTTGCCACTGCTGGATGAGATCGTAAGAAACGGCATCCGGGTGGTCGGGTACTACAAAACCCACTAAGTGAAAACTACACCCCTTGCCAGCTGCATGAAAATGACTAGCCGCCTGATAAAACTCCGCCAAGCCTTTGCTCCATACCATGCGCCCGGCATACAAAAAGCGCAGCGGGCGTTGCACCTCATGTGCTTTGCAGACTGGGCGATACCAGTTGACATTGACTCCTTCGCTAGGCAGCACAAATGTCTTGCGTGGAGAAACCAGCTTTCGTTGCAAAAAAAACTGCTCGTCGTCAGTATTGAGAAACCATAACTGGCGACAAAGCAGCGAAGCTACTTTATACAAAAATAGCAAAGCCCACCAGGACAAACTCCTGGAGGAGTCTCGCAGCATGCCCAGCCCTGTAGTGATGGCAATGGAAGGAATACCGCACTGCCAGGCAGCAATAGAGCCATAGACGTTGGGCTTGGCCGTGTAGTGAAATACAAAATCTAGCTGGTGCTGCCTGTATATGCGAATAAGCCGAGCTATGCTCAGCCACTCCACAAAAGGATTGGCGCTATACACCGTTATGGGCAGATGCACAAAGTGAAACCCCTCGGCAATGAGCTTGGTAGAGTAGTGGTCGGGCGGGCTAATGATATACACCTCGGCGCCCAACTCGCGCAGACGGCGCAGTAGCCCTAGACGAAAATTCCAGGTGTACCACGACGAATTGGAGACCAGGGCAATGCGCGGGGCTTGCTTTCGTGGCAGCGATTGATGTGAAACAGTACCTTTTCTCAAGCGTATGCGATAGTTGGCGCAAAGCGCACGTTTTTGACGCCTCAAAGATAGCGCAAAAACTGAATACCGCTATCTTTGCGCGCCCATGTGGAACATTTCTGCTTTTCTGACCCAGCCTGCCGTGCGTGCCACCGGCATCGTATTTGCTGGCTCAGGTATGTTGTTTGGCACCTGGGCAACTTCCATTCCGTGGGTCAAAAGCGAGTTTGGCTTAGATGAAGCCCAACTTGGCCTGCTACTGCTGGCGCCTCCGGCAGGCGTAGTAGTTGCCAACCTCCTGGCTGTACCCTTGCTGGCGCACCTGGGCGCAGCCCGTAGTACCACGCTCATGCTCATGGCTGCAGCCTGGGCCTTGGTCATTCCCATGTGGCTACCCCAAATATGGCAAACCGCTATGGCGCTGGTGTGTATGGGTGGATGTATGGCAGTGCTAAACGTGGCTATGAATACCTGTGCCACCTTGCAGGAGCAACATACACGCCAACGCATTCTGGCTACTTGTCATGGGCTATGGAGCGCGGGCGCCATGGTGGGGTCTGCCCTGGCGGGTATGGCTTTGGGCCTGCGCGTAACGCCCCCAGCGTACGCTTGCCTACTGGCAGTGGGTATTTGCGCCATGGCTTTGGCCACTCAAGGCGCACTGCGCGAGACGCCTGATTACCAAGCCCAGCTAGTATCTGTGCAAAAGGGCCTCAGTAGAAAAACAGCCTTTCCATCCGGTCTGTGGATATTGATTCTCCTGAGTTTGTGTACCAACCTGACGGAGGGTAGCATGTCTGACTGGGCAGCTGTATATATGCGCCGGCAGTTGGGCGCAGGCGATGTACTCTCTGCACTGGGTTTTTCAGTGTACGCTTGTTTCATGGCAGCAGGCCGCTTCATGGGCGACCCGCTCATTGCGCGCCTGGGTACAGGGCAAGCATTGCGCGCTGGCGGAATAAGTGCGTTTGTAGGTATGGGTACTGTCATATTCGCTCCCAATCCCTACGTAGCCTTGCCAGGGTTTGCCCTGGTGGGAGCCGGAGTTTCCATCGGTGCACCAGTACTCTATGGTGCGGCCGCACGCATGCCCGGCATGGCGCCAGGGGCTGGTTTGGCCATAATGAACACTTTTGCCATGATGGCCTTCCTGGCTGGTCCGGCTCTGATTGGCTTCATTGCCAAGGCTGCAAACCTCCGATTAGCCTTTGGCCTGGTAGCTTTAATGATAGGCGTATGGATTGCGAAAGCGAATCGGGCGTAAGTTGCCCATGTGCACTTAAAGCCAGCGCACCAACGGAAAATCCATGCGGTGGGGCAGGCCTTCGTGCTTAGGATACAAGCGCAAGCCGTACTCATACACACCCGCCATGCCAGGCTCTATCTCGCAGGTGTATGTCACCAGGCTATGAGCTTGCGGCTGCGGTGTCAGTTCAGTGCTCAGCCGGATTTGTAGTTCTTCCTCACTCAGTCGTTTGAAGAAGACCAACTCCACACCTGCTTCATCTGGCTGTAGGCCATTGAGGTCAAGGGTGACAGAAGCCTTGAACGGCTGCCCCATCGGCAGGGCGTGGTTGGCTGTATCATAGAGGTTCATCTCCACCAATCGTATACCAGGCCATTGCCTCGCAAAATGGTCTTTCCACTCTGTAAGGCGTAGGGTTTCTGCATAACGACCAGCCTGCAGTCGTCGGTTGCGGTCGGCGAGCTTGTGGTAGAACCGGAGGTAGTAGTCGTCCAGCATGCGCTTCATGGTGAAGTGCGGAGCAATGGCTTCAAAGTTCTTACGGATGTACTGCACCCAGAGAGTAGGTATTTGGCGCTCGTCGCGCTGAAACCATGCAGGTATGATTTCCTCTTCCAGGAGATTATAGATGGTTTCGGCATCCAGCTCATTTTGTAGGTTGGTATCCTGATAGGTAGCTTCCAGAGGGAGTGCCCAACCAGCACCAGGCACGTAGCCTTCGGCCCACCAGCCGTCCAGCACGCTGAAGTTGAGCACGCCGTTCATGACGGCTTTCATGCCGCTGGTGCCAGAGGCCTCTTTGGGTCGGGTTGGGGTGTTGAGCCATACGTCTACGCCCTGCACCAGAAGTTTGGCCATTTCCATGTTGTAGTCTTCCAGAAAGATGATTTTTCCTGCCAGGTCGGGGCGGCGCGAGATGTGTACAATATGGCGAATGAGTTCCTGGCCGCCTTTGTCGGCAGGGTGGGCCTTACCAGCATAGATGAGGATGACCGGACGCTCGGGATTCTGCAGCAAGGCTGTCAGGCGCTCCAGGTTGGTAAAGAGCAAGTGTGCCCGCTTATAGGTAGCAAACCTGCGGGCAAAGCCAATGACTAGCGCATTGGAGCGTATACTGCCAAGCGCCTCGAAGATGAAGCGAGGGCTTTCGCCTCGGCGCGTAAAGTCGGCCTGCAGTTTGTTTTTTACATAGTTCAACAGGCGGTTTTTCAGCGTAGCACGCACTTGCATAATTTCCTCATCGCTTACTCCTGCTATGCGAGACCATACATCAGGCTCGGACTGGCGCTTCAGGAAGTCTGCTCCGAATACCCGTTGGTGCAATGCCTGCCACTCAGGCGCTGCCCAGGTAGGATAGTGCACACTATTAGTTACATAGCCAATATGCAACTCTTCGTGGTGGTAGCCAGGATACAAGTTGGCAAACATGCGGCGCGACACCTCGCCATGCAGACGACTCACCCCATTGACCTCCTGCGACAAGCGAATGGCCAGGTGGCTCATGGAGAAGTTTTCATACGGGTTGGCTGCATCTTCACGCCCCAGCGCCATGAAGTCATACCAGGTTATGCCCAGTTGCTCTGGAAAATGGCTGAAATAAGCCTTCATCATCCCTTCGGGAAAGTTGTCGTGGCCAGCAGGTACAGGCGTATGAGTGGTAAACAGAGAAGAGGCGCGCACCACTTCTATGGCTTGGTTATAGGGTAGTCCTTCCACGTTCATGATGTGCCACAGGCGTTGTAACCCCAGGAAAGCAGCATGGCCTTCGTTGAGATGAAATACCTCTGGCGTTATGCCCATAGCCTGTAAGGCTTTGAATCCGCCCATGCCCAGCAGGATTTCCTGCTTGAGGCGATACTCATTGTCGCCGCCGTAGAGTGAGTCGGTCAGCGCTCTGTCCTCGCTGCTATTTTCGTCCACATCAGTATCCAGCAAGTACAGGGCAATGCGCCCTACATTCAGGCGCCATAGCTTGGCAAACACCTTTCGGCCTGGGTAATCTACCTGTATCTTCACCCAGTTGCCCTGGGCATCGCGCACGGCCTGTACAGGGAGCTTGGTGAACAATTGTACCGGATAATGGCTTATTTGTTCGCCATGCAGGGAGATTTCCTGCTGGAAATAGCCATGCCGGTACAGTAGCCCAACGGCAATGATGGGCATATTGGAGTCAGAGGCCTCCTTGAGGTAGTCGCCAGCCAGCACGCCCAAGCCACCAGAGTAGAGCTTGAGCGAGAAGTGCAGGCCGTATTCCATACAAAAATACCCGATGAGCGGTTTTTCTGCTGTTTTTTCTGCCATGTACTTCTGAAAACGTTGATGTATAAACTTCATGCGTGCCATGAAGTCTTGATCAGAGATCAGAGCATTGGCTTGCGCGGCAGTGAGTTCATCCAATACTGCTACTGGATTGTACTGCATGGCTTCCCATTGGTCACCGGCTATTTGCTGAAATAGAGCAGTGGCCTCAGTGTCCCAGCTCCACCATAAGTTGTGGGCTAGTTCGCGAAGCGGGATTAACGCTTGAGGTAATCGGGGTTCTACAAAAATGCGCTTGAGTTGCATTGGGTTGGACTGCATGGCAGCAATGTGAGGTATCATGTTGGATGCTCGTGTTTGAATCAGGGGGCAAAGTTATACGACGATTCGTAGAATTCCATAAGGTTGCATTACAAGGGCGTCTGCCCGACACTTACAGCGGTAAATTTTTCCCTAATGCGGGCTCGCATATCTCTTAGCTGTACTTGTATTTTTGCAGGGGTTTGGCTCCAGCGCCAACACAGAATCCACTGCTGCAGCCAAGCGCGCATGCGGATTTCGGCATAGCCTAAGCACGCCAATGCCATGAGCACTAACAAGCCCCATACTCCCCACAATATAGCCGCGACTACCGCCCACGTGATGTAGTACAATAGGAAAAGTGCCAATGCTACCGATAGCCATACTGGCATATAAAACTCTAAGGCGCGCACGCGCGTGTCGGCTATGTGCTTGGCCAGTATTGCCGGTGGCCAATGGAAGAGCCTGCCTAACCAAGCCCAAGGCAATACCAGCACCAAAGGCAGTAGCGCCAACCATTGGGGCTTGCGATTTTCAAAAACAGCACGGTCGTTTATGTGCGCATTGGCCAAGACGTCAAAGTAGGCCTGCGTCATTTGTGTAAGTTCGGCTTTATCCTCATTCGGTAAGGCACTGAGATGCTGCGCAATAGCTATTTCGGTTTGCAGGCGCTGTGGTGCATTAGCTGGCATTTCCGCCCGGGCCATTACCAGCAGGTGTTCGGCCAGAGCATCGTCGGCCCTGTCTTGTACGATGACTATTTGCTGCCGCATGCGTCGAGCCAACTCACTGGTAAAGGCCTCTATTCCCTCTATGCTATTGCGGCGATACTGCTCGTAAAATGCCCTAGTGGACATAGGTGCCCCAAAAGAGACCATGACATCGGCGCCAGCTCTGTCCACGTAGTCAAAATTGACCCCAACGGGTACGATGTACACATCTTCCAGTTCTGGGTGTTTGTCAATGGCTCCAAAAGCCAGGCGCGCTGTACCTTTTTTCAGGGGTTGCAAGCGTTTTTCTGCGCGGGTATGCCCTTCGGCCAGTATCATGATGGTTTGGCGAGCGTGAAGCGCTTCAAAGCAGGCATCAAAGGTGTCAAAATTGGCCTTTACAAAAGCATAGCCCCTGTCTTTGAGCCGGTACATAGGTAGCATGTGCAAGGCGCGCAACAGCTTGATGTATAGCGGCCTCACGAATATGTCGCCACGTACAAGGAAGTACAGCGGCCGGTCCAAGAAACAAGCCAGCAGGCAAGCCTCTGCGAAGGCTGTGGGGTGGTTGACGGCCAACACTACAGGTTTGTCTCGAGGTACATGCTCTAAGCCTGTTAGGCAAATGTGCCGCAGGAATACCCGCAAAGCAATGGCAGCCAAAGGACGTACCAAGTAGTAGAGCATAGGCGATGCAGGGCTTAAATCACAGATAACGACGCAAATATAGGTAATCAAAGGTATTTTTGCCGTGTGAACCGCCTGGATAGCTCTCTTCAGAATTACCTCATCGTCGTAGGTGGCCCAACCGCCTCTGGCAAAACTGACTTTGCCATACGCGTAGCCCTACACTGGAATACGGAAATCCTCTCCGCTGACAGCCGGCAGTTTTACCGCGAAATGTGTATAGGTACAGCCAAGCCCTCCGCTACCGAACTGGCGCAGGTCAGGCATCACTTCATTGACTGCCTTAGCATTCACGACGCTTACAGCGTAGGTGATTTTGAACGCGATGCCCTCCAAGTGTTGGAGCAAATCTTCCGCACTCGTCAGGTAGCAGTGCTGGTAGGAGGCTCAGGATTGTATGTGCACGCCGTGTGCGAAGGCCTGGATATTTTTCCGCCGGTACCTGCCGAAATCCTGGCTGAGGTAGAGCAACTCTATGCTACGGGAGGTATCGTGGCACTGCAGGAAGCGCTGCGCCAGACCGACCCAGTGTATTTTGCCCAAGTAGATGTACACAATCCGGCGAGGCTTATCCGGGCGCTGTCGGTGTGCCGGGCATCTGGCAAACCTTTTTCAGCATTTCGCAAGAGCGCTCCGGCATCCAGGCCGTTCAAATCCATTTATGTTCAGTTGGACTGGCCGCGAGAGGTATTGTACGAGCGCATTGACCACCGCGTGGACGACATGATGGCTCAAGGGCTGGAAGCCGAAGCTCGTCAGCTCTATCCTTGGCGGCATCTGCCAGCTTTGCAAACGGTGGGCTACCAAGAGCTTTTTGAGCATTTTGACAATATCATCAGCCTGGAGCAAGCCGTGACACGCATCAAGCAACACACCCGCAACTACGCCAAGCGCCAGCTCACTTGGATGCGCCGCTATGGCCAATGGACACCTTTTCACCCCACCCAGTGGGAGGCATTCGTGAGCTTCGTCGAGTGCGAAATGAAGGAAAAGTAGGCGCGAGGCATCTAAAGGCCAGCACTATAAATAAGCCACGAGATTCGTGGGCAACCCCCGGTTCACAGGAAAGAACCGTCAAAAGCCAGGGGCAGTAAGTCTTTGGCTCTCTGAAAGTAATATACCGGGCCGGTTTCGCCTTTTAGTAAGATAGCGATGGGCTGGCCGAAGCGCGTTTCCCACTCTGCCAGTACCTGGCGGCAAGCACCGCAAGGTGCGGCAGGATGGCCTATGGGTTTGTGGCTATGCATTGCAGTGACGGCCATCATCACGGGAGCCGCGCTGGGTTTATGGGCAGCGGCGGCAGCGAGGGCCACTTGTTCGGCGCATAGGCACATGGGGTAGGCGGCATTTTCCTGGTTAGCACCGGTCTCTATGGTACCGTCAGCCAGAAGCAACGCCGCCCCCACCCGGAAGCCGGAGTAAGGCGCATATGCCTTTTGCAATGCCTGGGTAGCAGCCTGTAGCAGGGCAGCTTCGGCTTCGGGTAGCTCTGCCGCATGATCGTAGCAAATTGCCCGGGCAGTAATAGTCAGTTCGGTCATGGCGTGTCTATATGCAATGCTTGCGTATCTTTGGCTGTGAAAAACGGTTTCAAAAAAACGGGTAACCTATGGGTAATGTTCTCATCGTTGGCGCAGGGCGCTCGGCTACCTCGCTTATTCGATATATGCTACAAGAGGGGCAAAAGTTCAACTGGTTTATCACGGTAGCCGATGCCGATGTAGCCCTGGCTAAAAAAAAGGTCAACGGATACGCCAACGGGCAGGCAGTATGGCTGGATGTGCTCAATCTCAAAGACCGAAAGGAACTCATAGCCAGCGCCGACCTGGTGATATCACTGTTGCCGGCTCACTTGCATACCGAAGTAGCCTACGACTGCCTTGAGTTGCGCAAGCACCTCATCACCGCCTCGTATGTGTCCAAAGAAATATACAAGCTCAGCGATGAAGCCCGCAGCCGCGAACTTATCTTCATGGGCGAAATGGGTCTTGACCCTGGTATTGACCACATGTCGGCCATGCGCACCATACACGAAATTAAGGAGCAAGGTGGGCAAATTACAGCGTTTCGCTCTTATACCGGCGGCCTGGTCGCTCCCGAAAGCGATACCAACCCCTGGCACTACAAGTTCAGCTGGAACCCTCGCAATGTAGTACTGGCCGGGCAAGGTACAGCCCAGTACCTGGAGCACAACCAGTTGCGTTTTATTCCCTACAATCGCTTGTTCAAGTCCTTTCACTTGGTGTATATACCCGGTATGGGCCCATTTGAGGCGTATGCCAACCGCGATTCGCTATGGTATCGGAGTATTTATGGCCTCCACAACATCCCTTCTATTTTGAGGGGCACTTTGCGTTACCAGGGTTTTTGTGAGGCTTGGGATGCGTTGGTACAGATAGGCCTGACCGACAGTTCTTTCTCTGTGCCTGATTCCGATAAAATTACTTATCAGGAGTTGATGGAGGCCTACATCGGGCGCCATTACCCTGGCAGGTCACTCAAGGAGCGCACCGCCCATTTCCTGGGCATTGCCCCTGGCAGCCCGGTGATAGAAAAATTGGACTGGCTGGGCTTGTTCAGCCGGCGCAAAATTGGTATCCCCAATGCTTCTCCAGCACTCATCCTAGAACATCTGATGCTGGAAAAATGGCCGCTCGAACCACAAGACAAGGACATGGTCATTATGCAGCACGAGTTTGAATACACCCTGGCTGGCAGGCGCCACTTGCGCACCTCTACTATGATAATGAAAGGCCACGACCAGCAGGACACCGCTATGGCGCGCCTGGTAGGGCTGCCCATGGGCATATTGGCCAAACTGGTACTACTGGGGCAAGTGCGCACGGCGGGCGTACAAATACCCGTGGCAAAAGAAGTCTATCTGCCAGTACTACAAGAGCTGCAAGCATTTGGTGTGACGTTTGAAGAAAACGACCGCGTATTAGAGTAGCATGACCAGCTTGCGCATCCACGCCACTACGGCCATGCAGGCCTTTCACGTGCTAAGGCAGGCCAGCCTGATGCTCACCTCTATACTGCTGGCCAAAAGCGCACTGAGCACAGAAGCCATCGGCCACTGGGAGATGCTGCTGTACCTGGGCTACACGCTCAGCTTCTTCTGGGCTTCGGGATTGACGCAAGGCATGCTGGCGCTCTTTCCCAAATTATCCGCAGAGGAGCAGCCAACATTAGTGTTCAATGCTTACGCCGTATTCGCCGTGGCAGGGCTCGCAATTTTTGGCATACTCTACTGGGGGCGGGAGCCTGCAGCGTACTGGCTCACGCACCAGCGCGAACTACCAGGGTTGCCCTGCTTTGCAATATTCCTCGGCTTACACGTACCGGTATTTTTGCTAGAAAACCTGTACTTGCTGCATAACCGCCCGCGTAGCATCTGGGCTTACGGGTGGTTTGCAGCGCTGGGGCATACAGTAGCAGTAGCAGTACCAGTGTGGTGGGGTGGAGGCATAGAGGACGGCACGATGGGGCTGGCGGTTTTTGCAGCCATAAGACACGCGCTACTGCTTGCCTTTGTGTGGCGGCACGGTACATGGCATGTAAACTGGCAACTATGCCGGCGTTGGTTAGGTAGTTCCTGGCCGTTGGTTGGGTATTCGCTGCTGGGGGGCTTACAAGCGGCACTGGCCAACTGGCTGGTAGCTTTTTTTTATTCTGACAATGAGCAGCAGTTTGCTGTGTATCGCTATGGCGCTATAGAGTTGCCCTTTGCCCTGGCGCTTACCACGGGGTTTAGTATGGCTATGTTGCCCATATTGGCCCAAAACCTGACGCAAGGCATGGCAGAAATGCGTCGGCGCTCCATCCGGCTTTTGCACATCCTGTTCCTTCCGGCTATGGCAGCCATGCTGATGGCCTCCTGGCTGTTTCCTTGGGTATTCCGTGCGGCTTTCCGCGAAAGCGTACCAGTGTTTCACGTTTTTTTGTTGATACTGATTACTCGGGTAATTTTTTCGCGTACGGTGCTTACTGCGCTGGAAGCCAACCGGATAACGCTCTTCATCTCCTTTGCGGAAATAACCGCATTTGCCGTGGCAGGGTACTTCTTGGGGCGGTTATACGGCCTCGTGGGCATTGCCTGGGCCACGCTATTGGCATTTGCACTGGAAAAGCTACTTCAGGTATTCATTTTGCGTAAGCGCTTTGGCATTTCGCCTGGGCAGTACACTCCCCTGGGCTGGTATGCACTGTACAGTGGGCTACTGGCAGCATTATATGCCATGGTATAAGTATGAATTGTACAAATACCTGCCTTGGTGCCTGTGTGCCCAGCGATAAATTTTGCCAGCGCATAGCTAGGTCCCAAATAATGGATTAGCTTTGAGAGTTGTTTTTTCGCGCCTTTGAGGCAGGAGGTATCTTTTCTTATCACTTGTTTAAAACCGATTAGCCATGACCTCGCTCGAAAGACTGAAATCGCCTGGCCCTAAGCGCATCCTTGCCCTGGATGGCGGAGGCATTCGCGGCACGCTCACACTCAGCTTCCTGGAGCGCATTGAAGCCCTGCTACGCGCGCGCCACAGCAAGCCCGACCTCTTGTTGTGCGATTACTTCGACCTCATTGGCGGTACCAGTACAGGCTCTATTATTGCTACCTTGCTGGCCATTGGCAAGGAAGTCGGTTTCATTAAGCAGATGTACCTGGACCTGGGCAGCGAAATTTTTGCACAGAAGAATAACGTATTTGGCATGATCACTGCCAAGTTCAAAGATAGCGCGCTCAAAAAGCAACTAACCCAGCACCTGGGCGAAATGACCCTGGGCGACCCCAGGGTGCGCACTGGGCTATGCATTGTGACCAAAAGGGCTGACACCGGCGGCACCTGGCCGTTAATAAACCACCCGGAAGGTAAGTATTTTGCCCAAAACAAAGACATCAAGCTCCGCGATATCATACGCGCCAGCACCGCCGCTCCCACATATTTCAAGCCCCAACTTCTAGACGTGGGCAGCGGCCAGATGGGTGCTTTTGTGGACGGAGGCGTTAGTATGGCCAACAATCCGGCTCTGCTTATGTTCCTGGTGGCTACAGTACAGGGCTTTCCTTTTCGGTGGGCCACTGGCGCCGACAAACTGCTGGTGACCTCTGTAGGCACTGGCGCCTCGCGCATCCGATTCAAGGTACAAGAAGTAATGGACAGCAAACTCTGGCACTGGGCTAGGGCTGTGCCCAACATGCTTATGTACGACGCCAGCGTGCAAACCCAACTGATCCTGCAAGCGCTGGGCCACTGCCCACAGCCTGTCATCATTGACCGCGAATTTGATACTGCTGTAAGCGATCTCGCCCCACATGGCGCCCTGCTGCACTACTTGCGCTACGATGCTCCCTTAAACGAAAAAACACTCACAGACCTGAACATGGAACACTTGCTGCCTAACTTAGAAGACCTGCGCGAAATGAGCAATGCCGAAAACCGCTTCACACTGGCGCAGATCGGCGAGAAAGCTGCTGCCGCACAAATTCTGCCGGAGCACTTCCCGGCGCATTTCGACATCGCTTAGCAAAAGGATAACTACAAGTTAAAACCGAGCTGAGGAGAGCCATGTACTGGAGGTAAAAGTGTGGGGGGGCTGCTCTTATCTGCCAACATCCCCCCTTAGCCTTGCTGTAAAATGCCCAACCGCGCCATTGAGCACTCCAAAGCAACCCATCCACAAGCCAAAAACGGCTACGTGGTATCCGCATTAGGGCGTGGCTAAGTTTTTACTGTATTTGTTTTCAACCTGGCAAGCGCTTGGTTTAAAACAAAACAAAAACTACCTTTGTCGGCATGGATCAAGAGCGTGTCATACTCAGCCAGGAGCGCTTTGCCCTTACAATAGAGCGTCTTTGCCACCAGCTAATCGAGCAATTTGACCGCTTTGAAAATGCCTGCGTCGTGGGCATTCAACCCAGGGGCACGTTGCTCTCTGACCGAATGTGCGAGCGGCTCAAAGCGCTGCTGAACATTCCCAACATCCTCTATGGCCAACTCGACATCACCTTTTACCGCGACGATTTTCGCATGCACGACAAGCCGCTTGTACCCAGTGCCACCTGCATGGATTTCCTGGTGGAGGGCAAGGACGTAGTACTCATTGACGACGTACTCTACACCGGGCGCACAGTACAAGCTGCTTTGGCAGCTCTCAACGACTATGGCCGCCCACGCTCTGTGGAACTGGCCGTACTCATTGACCGCCGCTTCAATCGCCACTTGCCCATTCAAGCTGACTTTATTGGTATAGTGGTGGACGCCTTGGATAAGGCCTACGTCAAGGTGGAGTGGGCGCAACGCGACGGTGAAGACCGCGTGCTTATTTTTGCCGACAAAAAAGATCATCAACCATAAAATGCCACAGGCCAGTGCTTTAAGCGTGCCCCATCTGCTGGGTATCAAAGACCTCACCGCCGAGGACATCCGCCTCATTCTGCATACTGCTGCTACTTTCAAGGAAGTCATCAATCGCCCCATCAAAAAGGTGCCTTCCTTGAGAGACCTCACTGTAGCCAATCTCTTCTTTGAAGACTCCACCCGCACTCGCGTATCTTTTGAACTGGCTGAAAAGCGCCTCTCGGCCGACATCGTCAATTTCTCTGCCTCCTCCTCTTCTGTAAAAAAAGGTGAAACCCTACTGGACACCGTGCACAACATCCTGTCCATGAAAGTGGATATGATCGTGATGCGCCATCCAGCCCCCGGCGCACCCCACTTCCTGGCAGGCCGCATCCCCGCCAGCATCATCAATGCCGGCGACGGCACGCATGAGCACCCCACCCAGGCACTACTCGACGCCTACTCTATGCAAGAACAACTGGGCAACCTGGAAGGCAAAAAAATCGCTATCTTCGGCGACATCCTGCATTCCAGAGTAGCACTCAGCAATATTCTTTGCTTGCGCAAACTCGGCGCACAGGTAAGAGTATGCGGGCCGCCTACACTCATCCCCAAGTATATTTCTTCGCTGGGCGTGGAGGTGTCCTTCAACGTAGAGCAATCCTTGCGCTGGTGTGACATAGCCAACATCCTCCGCATCCAACTCGAGCGTCAGGACATCCGCTACTTTCCCTCCCTGAGAGAGTACGCACTCTACTTCGGCATCAACAAAGCTATGCTCGACCGCATAGACAAGCGCATCGTCATCATGCATCCAGGCCCCATCAACCGCGGCGTGGAAGTGACCAGCGAAGTAGCCGACTCCGAGCATTCCATCATTCTCCAACAGGTGGAAAACGGCGTGGCAGTGCGCATGGCCGTACTCTATCTTCTAGCCGGAAACCGGTGACTTTGTGTTAATTTTTCCGTAAAAGCGCACAATTATTCTAAAACAGCTTATATTTCCACATTCAAATGTGGAAACAAACATGAAATATCTCGCTTTATACCTACTGGTAATATCCTATGCACAGGCTGTTTTCTCGCAGGATTGCACCGCCCTTATTGAAAAAGAAGTCATCGTAGGAGGCCTTCACATCATGCGTACGGTGCCGCTCACCATGGTCATCCGGGGCACTTACTCATACAGCATACAACTGATCAACGACGAAAAAGGTATTCGCGCTCGGGTCATTTCGCGTGCTGGCGTTGAGTTTAACCAAGACGACGAAGTCATCTTCATGGACGTCAACTCTGTACGTAAGGGCTATCGCTTTGTGGAAATGGGCGAAATGAAAGACGACAAGGGTACACCTGAATACCACAATATCCTGCAGATCAACCTCGCAGCAGTGCAGTGGTTCTCTGAAGTAGACATCAGCACCATCTACATCAAAAACAACATCTCCAAGGAGATGCGCAAGTTCACCGTAAACCCCAACCGCGTGGCCGAATTCCGTACCATGGCCTCCTGCTTTTACCAGCGCCTCAATAAAACCGCAGTAGTTGACGTGGCTGCAGCCGAGCGCGACTACACTAAACCTGGTGCTACTGAGGAGGGCATGCTCACCGCCAAACCAGAGCCAACAACTCCGCAAAAACCCGGCACTACCCCCGGCAAACCCAGCACCCCCACCCAGGCGTCGCCCAACACCCCTGACCACGAACTGGAATCCCTGCGTCGCGAACTATCTCAGACCAAAGAGCAGATTCGCCAGGAAATTGCCCAGGAAAAAGAAAAAGCAGTTCGCATGAAGCAGCAGATCCAGGAGGAAGTCGCCCTGGCCAGAGAAGCTGCCGCCCAGCAAAAAAAACAGATTGCCGACGAAGTACTCGCCGCCCGACAGAAAGCCCAGCAGCAACTAGAGGAATCTCGGCGTGCCTTAGCCGATTCGCTCATGGCCGCCCGCACCATGGCTAGCACTCAAATAGAGCGCATCAGCCTGGAAGTACAGGAATCCCGACGCCGCGCTGAGGAGGCCATCCAGAAGGCCCAACTGGAATCCGCCAAAGAAGTAGCTGCTGCACGCGAGCGCGCCGCTGCCGAAATCAAGTTGATCAAAGAGCGCATGGAACAGGCCAAACTGCAATATGCCGACGAAATCACCTCCGCCCGAGAAAACTCCAACCGCGAACTGGAACAAATTCGAAATGAATCCTTGGAGAAAATTCGCCAAGCCAGAGAAGCTGCCAAGCAGCAGGCAGAAGCCACTATGGAGCAAGTGGCCCAAAACAAACAAACTGCCAACGAGCAAATACTACGCGCCCGCGAGGAGGCCGCCTCCGAAATAGCCCGTGCCCGCGAAAATGCCGTGCTTGAAAAAGAACGCATTGCCGTAGAAGTAGCCGAAACACGACGCCGAGGTGCCGAGGAGGTAGCCCTGGCTCGCCAGACAGCCTCCGCCGAAGTAGCCGCCATCGCAGAAAAAACCGCCGCTGCTAGAGAAGCCGCTGCTCTCGAAGTAGCCGAAGCTCGCCGAAAGGCTGCCGAAGAGGTAGCTCAAATCCGAAGCCAAGTAGCCGAGGAACGCCAGAAAGCTGACAAAGAAACAGAAGCAGCCCGAGCACAAGCCGCTCAGTTGGTATCAGAAGCACGGCAAAAGGCCGCCACTACAGTACAGGAAATCAATGCCCAGCAAGCCGCTAAGATAGAGGAGGCACGCGCCAATAGTGAAAAAGAACGCCAGGCCATAGCCCAGGAAGTAGCCGCCGCACGCGCACGCGCCGCCGAAGAAGTCAAAAAAGTGCAAGAAGAAAGTGCACGCGCCATCGCTGAGGCCAGAGCCAATGAAGAAAATGCGCGCCAGCAATCGGCTAGGGAGGTAGCCGCCGCCCGCGAGCGTGCCGCCAGCGAAGTCAAAGCTGCGCAGGAGCGCGCCAACGCCCAGATAGCCGAAATTGAAAAGAAACTGGAAGCCTCGCGCGCACAGTATGCCCAGGAAATTGCCGCTGCACAAAAAGCCGCCCAGGAGCACATGGCACAAATTCAAAATGAAACCGCCGCCGCTATTGCCGCCGCCCGTAGCAAAGAAAATGAAGCCAGATCCACTTCAGTAGAAGAAGTTGCCGTAACGCGCGAAAATGCCGCCCGCGAGGTGGCTAAAGTCAAAGAGCAAGCCGCGCTAGAAATTCAGAAAGCCCGCGAAGCCGCTGTACGAGCCCAGCAAGAAATAGCCAATGCCATAGCCCTGGCTCGTAAAAATGCCGCCGATGCCATAGCCCTTGCACAGCAAGAAGAAACCAAAGGTGTACGGGATGCCCGCGAGAAAGCCGCCGCCGAAAAGCAGGCCTTAGCCAATGAAGTAGCTCAGGCACGCGAAAAAGCCGCCACAGAGAAGGCTAACCTACAAGCTGCCCTGGCTGCCGAAATGAAAATAGCCCGTGAAAACGCCGCCAAAGAAAAAGAAGCCCTGGCTTTGGAAGTACTCAAAGCCAAAGAAAGTGCCACTGCACAGATAGCTCAAACCAGAGAAACCTCCGCACAGGAAGTGGCCAACGCCCAGAAGCAAGCCGCGCAAGCCATTGCCGAAGCCCGTACACTGGCTGAAACGCGCCGCAACGAATATGCCCGACAAGTAGAAGAGGCCAACCTCAAAGCCAACCAGCAAATAACTGAAGCCCGCGACCGCTCCCAACGCGAACTGGACACCCTGCGCCAGATGGTGGCTCAGCAACGCGCCCTTGCTATCAAAGACGTAGAAGCAGCCCGCAAGCAAGCCCTCGAAGAAGTAGCCGAGGCGCGCCGACAGGCGTCAGAGGCTGTGTATCAAGCCAGACAGCAAGCTACTGAACAAGTGACCAAAGTGAAAACCGACGCCTCTGCCGCAATCGCTGCCGAGCAAAAGAAAGTGGATGAAATGCGCAAAGCCCTGGCTGCCGAAAAAGCCAGGATGGAAAAAGAGCTCGCCGCACTCGAAGACGCTGAAAAACAACGAGCCGAAGCCATTCGATCCGAAACTGCCCGCCAGGAAAAAAGGCTGCTGGATGTGAAAGCACAGGTCAAACAAGCGGAAGAACAACTCAAAAAATTGCAGGAAGACATTGAGCGCCGACGCACTGGCGGCAACGGCAACAATTAAGCCCAAGCAATCAAACGAATAACTCTGCCCTCTGGCCTGTTGGCAATTTTTCTCAACTTTTGCGCTGATGTCAATCATTGCCACACTGGGGCAAAGCCACTATAATTGAGCAAAACTCCTCAATATGGGTATGAAAATATTGGTTCCTGTTGACTTTTCAGCCACCGCAGCAGATGCCCTTCACTACGCGACACATCTAGCAGCCCGCTATTATCCAGAGGCCTCCATAGCAGTAGCGCACGCATTCCTGCCTCAAGTGGACCTAGAGTATCCCAATCTTGTACCGCCTATGAAGGAGTTTTTGGAAGCTCGCCAAAAAATGCTCCAACGCTGGGTGGAAGAAACGCTTGACGGCATAGCGACCGATAAACTGAGCATGAGCCAGGAACTCTGGACGGGCTTCCCCGCTGATGAAATCATAAGGCGCTCTGCATCTTTTGACTGCATTGTAATGGGCACCACCGGCGAGCTCAACGTACTGGCCAAGGCGTTGGGTAGCGTTTCTACTGCAGTAACGCAGCGCGCTAACTGCCCGGTATGGCTCATTCCCTCGGGGGTTGCTTTTCAGCCGCTGGAGCGCATACTGTATGCCAGCCATTACGATGCCGTAAATGAAGGGATGCTTGAACAATTGCTCAGTTTCAACTGCGTTTTTGGAGCCAGCGTCCATTTTGTACACGTCAAGGATGCCCGAAGCCCTGAGTTTGCCCCCTGGAAAGAACAAATACTGTCTGCGTTATTTAAGTCGCAGGAGCCTGAGTTTGCTTTTGAAATAGCAGAACTCGAAGGAGAGGAGCCTGTAGAAGTACTGATCGAGCAATACGCCGCTCAACACCACATTAGCCTGATTGCCTGGGCCACCCGGCATCGGGACTTCCTGCAGCTCATTTTCCACAAAAGCCATACGCGCCGGTTTATTCGCGCAGCGCAGCGGCCTATGATGGTGTTGCATATGACATGAGCTATGTACGCGCGCTTGGGCATTATTCTTTCTGGCGCCACCCCAAAAAAAATATTGGAAAGCGCATCTTACATAACTACATTGTGCACAGTTAGTTAGCGTGCAACTAATTATTTGCCTGCTTTGCTACTGACTCAACTAATGCCGGAACGCTCTTATTGCACAGGAAGAAGCCTTTTCTTTACAGGTATATTATGGGCAAACTGCAAAGTACCCTCCGGACCGGAGAGACGAAGCTCGACGTTGTCGCGTTTCCATGACGTTGCTCCTTGAAGCAATTTGATAAAGCGAGCCTCCTGCCCCATAAGCCCCTGGCAAATGATATCAGAGCGATTAAGCTCGACAAATCGGATCTCGCCGTTCTCAGTAGCAGTATAAGTACCATAAAAATTATTGCATCCGCCAAACCCTGAGACTTTGCGATTCACTAGTTTTACCACGATGGTGGAATTGTAGCGCAACGGACTGACCTTGCCGTTGGGATCGATAAAATTGAGCAGCGTCCAGTCAAAAGCTTCAAATTCCAACTGAGGCATGGTATCCTGCGCAACAGCGGTACTGTCGGCAGTAGTAGCAGCAGACTGTGCGGTCGTATCTATGCTGGCGGCAGATTCAGGCTCTGCAGGTTGATTACTTTTGGATGCACAGCTTGCCATGGCAAACGGCAATACTATGGCAAAGGCAAAAACAATTTTCATATCATTCAATTTTGAGCGCCAAAGATATGCAGCCGCGGTAAGGAACGCCAAGTGCGGGGGCAAAAATTTGCGGTTTGGAACAACAGCACACCGCTCTCCTGCCGCAAAACGAGTGCGAACATGTTATTTCACTTGATGTTTTATTCTTACTTTTGCGCCGACACACATCGCGTACTTATCAACTAACTTGACTATGGTAGCCAGAAAGAAGAAAACTGATAGCGCCCCCGCCCATCCTAAAGAGCGCTACTTGTATTGGTATGAACTCATGCTCCGCATTCGGCGCTTTGAGGAGCGGGCACTGGTGATGTACGGGCAGCAAAAAATACGGGGTTTCTGCCACGTGTACATCGGCCAGGAAGCAGTAGCTGCAGGTATTGAGTCGGCCATCCGCCGCGAAGACTGCATAGTCACTGCCTATCGCCAGCATGGTACAGCGCTAGGGCGCGGCGTGACGTCACGCGAAGCCATGGCAGAGCTTTTTGGCAAAGCCACAGGCATTGTCAAGGGCAAAGGTGGCTCTATGCACTTCTTTTCGGCTAAGCATCGCTATTTTGGCGGCAATGGTATTGTGGGTGCGCAAATTCCCATTGGTACTGGTATTGCCTTTGCTGAAAAATACAAAGGTACGGACAACCTGTGCGTGACTATGTTTGGCGACGGTGCCGCCCGCCAAGGCGCCCTGCACGAGTCGTTCAACATGGCTATGGCCTGGAAACTACCCGTACTCTACATCGTAGAAAACAACGGCTACGCTATGGGGACCTCCGTGAGCCGCACCAGCAACGTGGTGGAACTCTACAAACTCGGCGCTTCATATGACATGCCCAGCGAACCCGTAGACGGCATGAACCCCGAAGCCGTACACGAAGCCGTGAGCCGAGCCGCCGAATACATCCGCGCTGGCAATGGCCCGTACTTCCTCGAAGTGCGCACCTATCGCTACAAGGGGCACTCCGTATCCGACCCTGCCAAGTACCGCACCAAAGAGGAAGTGGAGGCCTACAAAGAACGCGACCCCATCAAGCTCATTGAGTCTATCATTCGCGACAAGGAAATCGCCACTGAACAAGAGCTGCAAGCCATCCGCGACCTGATTAAAGAAGAAATTGACGACTGCGTTCGCTTCGCTGAAGAGTCGCCATGGCCTGACCCGTCTGAGTTATACACCGACAACTACGTGCAAGCCGATTACCCTTTTATCCGAGACTAAAGCCAACACACCATGCTCAGGAATTTGTTTAAGCTTCTGATAGTGCTCGTAGTAGGCATCCTCATCTACAACTACTTTTTCGGTACGCCGGAAGAAAAAAACACCTCCAAAGAAATCTTTTCCGAAGTGCGCGACCTCGGCAAGGCTACCTGGAACTTGCTGCGCTCTGAAAAACAAAAATTCGACGAAGGCAAATACGACGAGGCCATTGATAAGGTAGGTGGCCTGCTCGGCTCCTTGCGCTCCAAGGCTAAACAAAGCAGAAATGAAGAAGCCCTGCGCGAAATCGAAGACTTAGAGCGCCGCCGCCTCGAACTCGAGCGCCAACTCCTGGAAATGGAACGGCTCAGCCAAAGCGGTAAAAATGTTGCCGCCAAAGCCAAAGAAGAGCAATTGCGCAAAGACTGGCGTACCCTTATGGATGCCACTGAAGTCGTAATGAGACGGATGGAACAGGCACCTCGGTAAAAAAGCATTTTGCTTCCAAAAAAATGCTCATCTCGTAGGGGCAGTAAAAGATTGTGGTGTCTATTTAGATGCGTGCGGTTACAAAACTCGCCGCTATCTGTAAAACCGAAATCACAACCCTCGACAATGGAAGCAAAAATCCACTATCTCCACCAGATTCCGCTATTCAGATCTCTCTCTGCCGCTGAAGAAGAACAACTGGCTGGCATGATGGAGCCGGTGTTTAAAGGGCGGTATGCCCTGATTTTTAAGCCTGGTGATGCCTCCGACAGATTGTACTTCCTGGTCAAGGGCGTAGTTAAGATTACTACCCACTCTGCTGACGGCAAGGAAGTAATCAAGGCATTGCTACACCCCAATGCTATGTTCGGAGAGCGTGGACTGATTGGCGAAAGAGAGCGCCAGGATTTTGCACACGCCTTGCGCGAGGATGTACAACTCTACGCCATTCGGGTAGATGACTTCCAAACCCTGATGCGACGCAACTTCGACCTGTGCAACAGGGTAATGCAACTCTTTGGCAACCAGCTTATCCAAGCAGAAAACCGACTGGAGTCTCTCTTGTTCAAAGATGCTCGCACCCGCATCATCGAGTTTATCAAAGGCGCTGTAGCCGACCAGGGCCGCAAGGTAGGTTATGAAATGCTGCTCAAGCATTCCCTCACCCACCAGGACATCGCAAACATCACCTGCACCTCCCGCCAAACAGTAACCCTGGTGCTCAATGAATTAAAAAAGTCTGACCTGATTTACTTCAACCGAGGCAAAATATTGGTGCGCGACTTAGCCCGACTCTCCTGACATCGAAGCGCCATTTAGCGAACAAAGGCCGTACAATGACCTGCTATTGGCTGTGAGCGGCAAAGCTCCTAGAGATGGCAAAAAACATCTTCTTGGCTTCAAAAAAAGATTACAAGGCTAAGACCAGTGCCGAGCCACACCCTCTGTGTAGCACCCTAAGCAAACACACCCAAGTCACAATGCACTTACCTTGCAAAAGATGCTCTTTAGTGCATACTTTTCTACTCAAAAGTTGTTTCACAGGGGTAAAAATCCCACGAAGATGCGCACACCACCATATGTAGTAGTCTTTGGGCTGATGGCAGCCGCAGCCGTGTTCTTTTCAGGGTGTGGCTCCGAAGACGAGCCTGTTCAACCCAAAGACGAATTCATTGCCGGCGAGTACAACCCACAGCCTTTTAGCTTAAGTGTGCCCTCCTGGATGCCTTTACCCATCATCCCGGAAGACAATCCGCTTACCCTCCAAGGCGTTGAGCTGGGGCGACGCCTGTTTTATGACCCTATCCTCTCTGCCGATAGCACGCTGGCTTGCGCCGGTTGCCACCAGCAGTCCAAAGCCTTTACTGATGGCCAGGCGCGCAGCCGGGGCATACGCGGCTTGGAAACCCGCCGCAGTTCCATGTCTATCGCCAACTTGGCCTTTCACTCCCGCGAGTTGTTTTGGGATGGCCGTGCCAAAACCCTGGAACAACTGGCCCTGATACCAGTAGAAGACCCCGTGGAAATGAACGATACTTGGCCCAATGTACTGCAAAAACTACGCCGCCACCCCGACTACCCGCGCCGCTTCAGGGAGGCCTTCGGCATTGAGTATAAAAGTCAGATCACCAAAGAACTTGCCGCCAAAGCCATGGCCCAGTTTATGCGCACCCTCGTCAGCGCCAACTCGCGCTACGACAAGGTCGTCTGGCGTAATCAAGGCTGGTTTACTGACGAGGAAGAACGCGGCAGGCAGTTGTTTTTCTTTGAAGAATCACAACAGGTTAGCCACCCGGGTTGCTCCCACTGCCATTTTGCACCTACCTTTGGCAACAACCCCTTTAATACCTACACCAACAACGGCCTGCAATACGTACCTAACCTAGAGGCTTTTCCTGACAGAGGACGCGGCGAAGTGACCGGCAACCGTCTTGACAACGGCAAGTTCCGGGTGGTTTCACTGCGCAACATCGAACTGACCGCACCTTATATGCACGACGGTCGCTTTCAAACCCTGGAGGAGGTACTCGACAACTACAGCCGCGGCGGCCATGGCGTAGAAAACGAGGATGCCAATATTCTGCCATTCACGCTGACTGCACGGGAAAAAGCCGACTTGATTGCTTTTTTGAAAACCCTCACCGACCAAGATTTCATCGCTAACCCTGCTTACAGCAATCCTTTCAGATAGTAGCAAGCGCTTTCCGGAAATGTTGACTACCTTTGCGGTATTGAATATATTCAATACCATGATGACCATAGCGCGCACACTGAATATGCAACCCCAGCTACTGTTTGCCCTCTGGGCAATAGTTGCCTTACTGAGTAACTGCCGACGCGAAACCTCACAAAGCCCTAGCAACTACGTTATACTGGAAGGTAGCACTATGGGCACCTACTATCGCGTAACCTACGCCGACTCACTGGGCCGCGATTTCGGCGCTGACATTGATCGCCTGCTCAGGGAGATCAACCTAGAAATTTCTACCTATATTGACTCCTCTACTATCTCCCGATTCAATAAAAGCGATGCACCACTCGATCTGGGTATTTCCCAGGACGGTAGCAGCGCTCAAAACCGCCACTTCTGGGCTTGCTACTGGAAAGGGCTGGAGGTGTATCAGCTCTCACAAGGCGCTTTTGACCCTACCGTAATGCCTTTGGTCAACTACTGGGGGTTTGGCTATACCGAAAAACGCCCTGTAACCCAGGTGGACAGCCTCAAAGTGGACTCGCTCCGCCAATTGGTAGGTATGGACAAGGTCATTGTGGACAAAGGCCCCGTGATGACCCTGCGCAAAACCCGCCCAGGCGTACAACTCGACTTCAGCGCCCTGGGCCAAGGCTACGGCGTGGATGCCATTGCCGAGTTTCTGGAGGGCTATCAAATCCAGCATTATCTGGTAGATATCGGCGGCGAGCAACGCGCTAAAGGCCGCAATCCACGCGGCGAAGTATGGCGCATCGGCATCAGCTTACCGATAGAGGGTGCAGCTAAAGAAGAAATTATCACCTCCTTCCCACTGGAAAATCGCTCGGTAAACACCTCCGGCAATTACCGCAATTACTACCAAGTAGAAGGCGTCAAGTACGGGCATACCATCAATCCTGTTACAGGCTTCCCAGAGCGCAATAACATGTTGAGTGCTACCATATTTGCCGATGACTGCCTCACCGCTGACGCCTACGCCACCACCTGTATGGTACTTGGCCCTGAAAAAGGCATGGCCTTCATAAAAAATCGCCCTGGTGTGGAGGCTTTCTTCATCATTGGCACAGCCAACGGCGGTATGAAAACCGAATATACCCCTGGCCTGAAAAAATATTTCCAATAGCATGGACTATTATAATAGCCTTCTTGACCTACCCCTGGAACGCGACCTATGCTTTCTCGATATTGAGGCTACCGGGCTAAATGTGGTGCGCGACCGCATCGTCCAGATTGGTATCGTCAAATTTTTTGCCGATGGCCGCCCCCCAGCAGAAATGTACATGCTGATTAACCCCGGCATTCCCATCAGCGAAGAAGCGCTTGCTGTACACGGCATTACACCCAAAGAGGTAGCTAACAAGCCCACCTTTCAACAGGTAGCCCAAAAGATTTACAACTTCATCGGCAACGCCGACCTGGCTGGCTACAATTCTGCCCGCTTTGACATCCCCATCCTCATGGAGGAATTTGACCGTGCAGGCTTACCCTTCGACATAGAGAAGCGCCGTAGCATTGACATCCAGCGTATCTTTTACAAGATGGAGCCGCGTACCCTCAAGGCGGCCTTGCGCTTTTATTGCAACGAGGAAATGAACGACGCCCACAATGCCCTGGCCGATGTGCGCGCTACCATCGCCGTATTTGCAGGCCAACTGACTCGCTATAAAGGTGTGGATTATGTAAGCGAAGATGGCCGCGTAGAGAAGGCGCCTATCAAAAAGAGCGTGGCTGCCTTGCATGAGTTTACCAACGACTTGCGCTTTGTGGATGCCACCCAAAAACTGAAGTACGACCCCAACGGCGTGGTGGTATTCAACTTTGGCAAGTACATAGGGCAGCCGGTAGCGGAAGTGCTGGCCAAAGACAAGCAATACTATCAGTGGATGCTCAGCAAGGAGTTTTCCTCACAGGTCAAGCAAATCGTTCAAAAGCTGGTTAAGGATTACGAACGAAAAACAAAGTGAGCCGTGGAACTGCAGCGCAAGTTGAACCTATACGGCCTCACTATGATTGCAGTAGGCGCTTGCATTGGCTCAGGTATTTTTGTGACGCCCGGGCAGGTGGCCGCTCAGATACCACAACACAATTTGATTTTGCTGGTGTGGCTGTTGGGAGGCTTCACTGCACTATGCGGCGCGCTCACCTTTGCTGAACTGGGCGGCATGTTTCCAAAAGCTGGCGGCGTGTATGTATTTCTCAAAGAAGCCTACGGCCCGTTTGCTGCTTTCCTGTACGGCTGGGTGACACTGCTGGTCATCAACACTGGTGCGCTGGCTGCGCTGGGCGTGGGGCTTGTTGAGTACCTCGGCTTCATTTTTCCCATTGCACCCTCTGCCAAGTGGCTGCTCACTGCGGGCATCATACTGGGGCTGACCCTGGTAAACATGGCAGGTGTGCACGTGAGCCAGTCTTTGTCAAATGTACTCACAGGACTGAAACTGGCGGCCATAGCTGGTATTATTGCCGTAGGCTTGTACTACGCTGGCGCCTCCTATGCGCAACCTATCGCCTGGCTAACGCCACTACCTTCGCAAAATGGGCTGATCAACAGCGTTTTGTTGGCTTTTACAGGGGTGTTTTTCTCTTATGGAGGCTGGCATCATGCTTCTTACCTGGCCGGCGAAACGCTCCATCCGCAGCGCACCGTGCCCAGAGCCATGATGTGGGGAGCGCTGATAGTGACGGCCACCTATTTGTTGGTAAACGTAGCCTATATGTGGCTACTGCCCTTGCCAGCTATGACAACCTCTGAACGTATAGCTGGCGATGCCCTGGCAGCTGTATTCCCTACTGGCGGCCAAATAGCCACCTGGTGCATTGCCGTATCCATCTTTGGTACCATTAGCATTTACACCATGAGCGCACCGCGTATCTACTATGCTATGGCACAAGATGGGGTATTTTTCCCTTTTTTGGCCAAAGTACATCCGCACTTTCGAACGCCGATCTGGGCTATGGGGCTACAAGCCCTATGGGCAGTGGCTCTACTGCTGTACTGGAAGAGTTTTGCGCAGCTAATAACCTATGTAACTTTTATGGACATTGCGTTCATGGCACTAGCTGGCGCGGCCGTATGGATGTTACGACGCAAACGCCCGCAGGTAGAGCGCCCGTATCGAGTGTGGGGTTATCCTGTAGTGCCAATGTTATACATACTTATTTGCGGGGCTTTTGTACTCAATATACTGGTGTTCAAGCCAGAAAATGCCTTGGCTGGCTTGGTATTAGCTGCTGTGGGAGGGCTGATTTATTGGTTCATACACAAGCAATTGGCCCATGTCTAACCTTCTACATGACATACAAGCCCTGGCCGACAATATGCGCAAGCCGCTGACAAACATCAGACGGCATCTGCACACCTGGCCGGAACTCTCCTTCCAGGAGCGCGAAACTAGCGAATATATAGCCCAGTGCCTGAAATCCTTTGGTATTGTGCCACAACGCGGCTGGGCTGGCACGGGCATAGTAGCCATCATAGCTGGTCAAAACCCCAATAGCCGAGCCATAGCTCTACGCGCCGATATAGACGCCCTGCCGATCACAGAGGTAGAAGGCCGAGCCTGGCGCTCGCAGCGCGAAGGTATTATGCACGCCTGCGGGCACGATGTCCATACTACGTGCCTTCTAGGAGCGGCTCATATCCTGCACGAATTGCGCTACTACTGGGAGGGCAGCATCAAGCTGATTTTTCAGCCAGGAGAAGAGCGCCTACCTGGCGGCGCTTCCTTGTTGATTCAGGAAGGTGTACTGACTACTCCACCTGTGCAAGGTATCATCGGCCAGCATGTGTATCCTGCTCTTGAAATAGGCAAAGTAGGATTTCGGGCAGGGCCGTACATGGCCTCCTCCGACGAACTACACCTGACCATCAAAGGCAAAGGAGGGCATGGTGCTATGCCGCATGATTGTGTTGATCCTATTGCCATAGCCGCACAGGTATTGACTGCGTTGCAACAAGTCATAAGCCGGCAGGCCAACCCGCTGACCCCTTCTGTACTTACCTTCGGTCGTATTGAATCACAAGGCGGTGCCACCAACGTCATACCGGAGGCCGTACATCTGCAAGGTACATTTCGCACCATGGATGAAGACTGGCGCTACGAAGCACACCAACACATCAGAGCCATAGCCGAGGGTATAGCTCAAAGCCTGGGTGCTACATGTGAGTTGCACATTGATGCAGGCTACCCCGTCTTGGTCAATGACCCAGCACTGACCCAGCGCTGCCGCGAGGCTGCTGTGGCTTATCTCGGCACAGAAAACGTAGTAGAACTACCCCTGCGCATGACCTCGGAAGACTTCGCCTGGTACTCGAGTCACGTACCAGCTTGCTTTTACCGATTAGGCACAGGCAATGCTGCCAAAGGCATCACCGCCCCAGTGCACACGCCTGCTTTTGATGTGGATGAAGACAGCCTGCCTATCGGCGCCGGCCTGATGGCATGGCTGGCGCTAGTGCAGTGAAGTTCCAGCTCTGAAAGTGAACAGTTGCATCGTCAGGTGTTGTTTTTGTGAGCGCAGTTGCGATCATTTGGTCTATCCTTAGGCTAGCTGGAGAAGCCCTTGTGCAGCCAACCACGGCAGCAGAAGCCAAAGCAGCCCTTTGAGCAAGAAGAAGATGAAGCCCCAGAAGCCTAGTTTTTTTAACCAGTGCACGAGTTTGTTGCCCTGTGTAGAAGGAGTAGTTTGGCCAGCCATTAATCGGTAATAATTTCGTAAGTTTTAAAAGTAGAGGTCATGGGCGGCTTTTGGCCCTTGGCTTTGGCCTGGCGGATATCTTCAAATCCGCGCTTGTGCCCTTCCAGAAATTCCGGGGAGTTTGTCCAGGTTTTGAAGTCTTCTTCGCTGTGCCAGTAGCTAACTACGAGGTACGGCTCGTTTTCGCACTGCGGTTTGAGCACGTTCATAGAAACAAACCCTGGCATGTGGTCAATGGCACGTGCACGCGAGCGGAATAGTTCCTCAAAGCGATTGGCATAGTCGGCTTCACAAGTGATATAATTGATAGCTACGAACCCTTTTTTCATCTTAATTTTATTTAGACTTAATAAATTCTTGGCAAAAATACTTTTTTATGCAAAAAATTCTCCTCCCTCGTGTTTAATTTTTTTCCTGGGCAACACATTATAGCATCTCATACGGGAAAAGCGAAGCCTTTGCGCCTTCGGCTGGCGCGCTTCGAACAGGAATCATGGCAACTATCTCCTTACTGTATCAAGTTGATTATTTAACCCAAAACCATATCTGTTGTCATGAAGTACGTGTTTTTCCTTGCTCTTTGTTTCATTGCAGCTCAATGGAACCCTCTGTCCGCACAGGACGAACCCACACCTGCCCAGAAGAAAACTGCCCAGGAGTTTCTCGACGTTCAAAGTGCTATGGCGTTTAGCTCTTCCGGCTTGTGCCCTGGCCAGCCTTGCCCCTGCAATGGTGGCTTCCGCGAAATGCAGGTATATTTCTTTGGAGCAGCCAACTCCCAGGTCGAAGTCTTTGCCAATAAGTTCCTGACAGTAGGCATCACTTCGTTTGCCAGTGTGGCTACTGGTCAGTTACTTACTATTAGCGGGGCTGGTCAGCCGGGAGGCGAGTTACCTACGCATATTTATTTGCGCGTCACGGAGCCAGGCGGTCGTGTGTGCGTTACCTCTATTTACGCCCGCTGCCCCTCCAACGCCTGGCCAGGTGCACTGGAAGATCTCCGCGTCATTGGCAAGATGTTTGGCGACTTCTTCGTGTATGGCCACCAAGACACGGGCAATGGCTTCAGTTGCACCATTGACGACGTGATGATAGAACAAGACTGGCGCGTGGGTGGCAATGTCATCGGCAGCAGCAATAACCGCCTGGGTACACTTACCGACCGCAGCGTGGTGTTCATTTCCAACAACACGCCGAGAGGCATTCTGACCAATACAGGCAACTGGGGCTTGGGCACGTTGGCCCCCACTGTACGCCTCGATGTAGGCGGCGATGCCCACATCGCGCAATCGTTAGATGTAGATGGTGCCGCTGCGGTAGGCGGCAACTTCACTGTAGAACCTTCTGGCCTGGCGCGTATCCAGAACAGCACTGGCACTACGGCTCCCAACCAAGGCGCGCTGGTAGTGGACGGGGGGGTAGGAGTAGGTCAGAACCTCTACGCTGGCAATAACGTACACGCCACTAATGACCTCATCTCCGGCCGAAATCTGGACGTGGGTGCTTCGGCCATTGTAACTCAAGATCTCATCACCGGCCAAAACATCACTGCCGGTAACAACCTCAACGTGTTGGGCATGGCTCTAGTGGAAGGCAATACCCGCTTAAACGGCAATGCCCGTATTGTCGGCAACCTCAACCTCGAAGGACGCCTCACCTTAGGCACAGCCGGCGTAGCCAACATCCAATATACGGGCAGCGGGGGCTTGCTCATTGAAAACCAGACCGGCAACGTGCGCATCGAAGCCTCCAACGAAGAAATGGTCATTGTGTCCAACACTCAGGTAGAAGTAAAAAAACGCCTCATCGTGACTGGCGCCGACCTGGCCGAGCGCTTTGAAGTGGCCGATAAATCCTTCGCTATATTGCCTGGTATGGTACTCAGCATTGACAAGAACCATCCTGGTAAACTCTTACCTTGCCAAGAAGCTTACGACAAAAAGGTAGCCGGCATAGTGAGCGGCGCCGGCGGCGTGCACACTGCCATGCTGCTTGGCCAAGAGGGTACACTGGCCGATGGCGATGTGCCAGTGGCCATTATAGGCCGTGTGTACTGCTACGTGGATGCTTCATTTGGTGCGATAGAGCCAGGCGATATGCTGACCACTTCGCCCACCCTGGGGCACGCCATGAAAGCTAACGACATGGACAAGGCCCGCGGTGCCATCATAGGCAAAGCCATGACTGGGCTGGCAGAAGGCAAAGGTTTGGTATTGGCGCTCATCACCATGCAATGAGGATAATGCGCTATTGGTTTCATCTGCCAAATCTTCTACCATGAAAAAGACCATTCTTTTCTTTGCCCTGATGTTAGCCTGGCTGGCCGCGCCACTCCAAGGGCAAGACCTCATAGACCGGGCGCGCACAGGTGTTTCTGTTCGAGATACACAAGCAGATACCTCTGGCAAAATAGCCCAACTCATCTTGGACCGAAAACAGCAACGGGCTAACTTCCAGGCTTTTTCCTTATGGGAATTTCGCACCGAAGACCAAACAGCCGACTATAAGAACACTGTGTCAGATGCGGTATTCCTGCGCTTGAATAACCAACGTCTTGAGAGCTTCCTGCAGGCACCAGCCAGAGATTTATTGCTGAGTATTCCGGTGCAAGTCAATCGTCACGTTGTGCTGGAAGTCACGCGTGTGGAGATCGTCTCCAAGGAATTTGACGTCAGGACTTCCTCTGGCAAGGAATCTCTTCAGCAGCCCACTGGCATTTTTTACCACGGTGTAGTACGTGGACAGCCAGGCGCGCTGGCAGCAGTTTCCGTGTTTGGCTCGCACGTGCGGGTGCTCATTACTGACCCACAAGGCAACTATGTACTGGCACCCATGGAGGCGGGCCGGGCGAATGCTATCTTCTACAATGACCGAAGCCTTATGGGAAAGCCCTCATTTGCTTGTCGTGCACCCTCGACACCTAAAGATACGCACATACCGCAAGCCAAGGCAGCACCGGCAGCGGAAGGAGACTGTATCAAGGTGTATTTTGAATGCGACCACGCTATGTACCAGAGCTTTGGCTCCAGCCTCGTGCATGTGGTAGACTATGTGCTGGGCTTGTTTAACGAAGTGGCCATTCTGTACAGCGCCGAAAACATTCGCGTGGAAGTATCGCAAATTATGGTGTGGGCTACGCCTGACCCCTACGTGTCAGCTACCAACACTTACGAAGCCCTGGAGTTGTTCGGCGAGAACCTGCAAAACAACTACAACGGTCGCCTGGCACACTTACTATCCACCCGCGATCTTGGTGGCGGCTTGGCCTGGATTGATGTACTTTGTGACAGTTACTTTACGTTCATGGATGACTTTGACAACGACGGCGTTGATGAGCTACACCATGCCGGGCCGTATGGCGTAAGCGCGGTAAACATCACTTTCCAGCAAGTGCCGGTATATTCTTGGTCGGTCATGGTCGTCACACATGAGCTTGGGCACAACCTTGGCTCTCCGCACACACATGCCTGCGTCTGGAACGGCAATAATACCCAGATAGATGATTGCGGCAATAATACAGACGGTGACGGTGTGTTTGACAGCGACAGCGACGGCGTAGCCAATGACGGCTGCTACAACCCCTTTGCCATGCCTGCCCAGCCGCGTATCATACCGGTAGCCGGCGGCACTATCATGAGCTACTGCCACCTGGAGGCGGTGGGCATCAACCTGTCGCTGGGCTTTGGCCCACAACCGGGAGCTTTGATTCGCAGCCGGGTAGCCGAGGCTGGGTGCTTGAGTACCGAATGTAGCTGCGAAGAGTTTGTCAACCGCGTGGTCAATGGTAGCCCCATCCCATCTGCTATTTATCGAGCTAGCCATAGTATTACCTCCATCGGCGATGCTGATGCGCCAGCCAACCACATTGTGGTGTTTCGCGCCGGCCATCTCATCGAACTACTGCCGGGCTTTGAAGCCAATGAGCTTTTCGTAGCGCAGGTTATTCCCAATCTCTGCGATATTCCAGGTGCTTTGGCGGGGCAGGAAGGCGCCGAGGCGTTGTTGCCTGAGTCGGTATTATTGCCTTCCCCAGTCTTGTCGGTAGTACTGTTTCCTAATCCGGCTTCCGAGCAGATATTTGTAGAGTATTGGTTGCCTACAGAGTCAGTAGTCACTATACAAGTGTACACCCCTTACGGCCAGTTGCTGAAAACCCTGGAGGACCACACTCCCCAGCCTGCCGGAGTGCATCGCCTACCCATAAAGTTGCCTGCCTGGCCGGCAGGTATGTTCTATCTGGCGGTTTCATCTGGCCAGGATAGGATAGTCAAACCTTTTGTATTGCAACGCACATAATCCCAAAAACCGAAGTATCATCAGTATTTCTCATTTGAAGTGAACCCCGCTAGTTCTTCTGGCGGGGTTTTTTGCGCCATATCGCTGGGGTGAAAAAAATACAGCCACAAGCGCTTTCAACAATAACTTATCAGCCTACAGCACGTTTATACGCCAGGTAGTTTGATTCGTTAAAATCTGTAAATTGCAGGTCATCGTATATTAGAAAAAAAAAGACGAAACATGAAGTATTTATTGAGCATCGCAATTCTGGCGTTAGTGGTGGCTACGGGCTGCACCTATGATGTGGATGAAGATCTAAGCCCCAATTGCAGCGATATAGAAAATGTGAGCTACTCTGCAGAGGTCGCGTTGATCTTGAGCGCCAATTGCAACAGCTGCCATAGCCCAGCAGGTGGCAATCTGGGTGGCATTCGCCTTGACAATTACGATGCCGTAAAGATTTGGGTGAACAATGGCCGATTGCTAGGCGCTATCAAGCATCAGGCAGGGTTTTCAGCTATGCCCAAAAATGCTGCCAAACTGCCAGCGTGTAGCATCAGTAAAATTGCTGCATGGATCAACAATGGTGCTCCTAATAATTAACTTGCCTTCACCAAACTTCTTGTCGTCATGAAAAAACTGTTGTTTGCGCTTTTCGGCATTGGCATAGTTGCTGGTGCTGCTGTGGGCTACTACCTATGGAACAAGCCGCACAAAAACATGAGTAGTACCAAAGCTGCTTACTCCATTGATGCCCAAAGCCTTTTTGAGACTTACGACGCTGATGAGGCCGAGGCCAACCAAAAATATCTGGGCAAAGTGATTGCCGTAAGCGGAGTGGTGTCTCAGATAGTAGAAGGAGAAAAAAAGACCATAGTGCTAGCTACTGACAACGGCGTCTTTGGCGTAAAATGCGAATTAGACCCGTTCAGCACGGTTAAGTTTCCCGAATACAAAGCTGGCCAGCAGGTCACGCTCAAAGGCGAATGTACCGGCTTCCTGGGCGACGTAGTGCTGGTGCGCTGTGTGCCAGGAGATTGACCACTACCTGCGCTGAGAATGTCGCGATTCACGCTCAAATCGGCACACGTTCTTAGACCCAGCAGATCGCTTCTACATTTGGCCAATATCTCTGAATGTTGCGATTGGCTAATGGCGCTCTTGTGCGTGTTTCACGATCTATACTGAGCAATATCAAGTTTTGCACATGATTTACAGACATTGTGCACAAAACTTGGCGAGTCGAAGCATAAAAACTTTTCTGTGTTCTCGTAGTAGTGGCATAGAGGAGGTGTAGCAGAGATGCTCGATTTAGCCTCACGACTTTCAATCGCTCCGCAACACTTCAGCCAAACCGCTGCCACTGCACTGCCTCGTCCAGTGGGGCGCGCCCGGCGAGGTACTGCACAAAATGATATGCCCAAAATGGCCCCAATGAAGCGCCTTTAGTGCCTAGGCCATTAAAAATGAAAACATGCCGATAGTCAGGGTGTTGCCCCATAAGTGGGCGCCGGTCGGGCACAGTGGGCCGCACCGCTGCTCGATGCGCCAGCACCTCAAACGGGCAACGGAGAGACTGCCGAAGCTGGTCAGTAAGCCATTGGTAGCCGGCTTCGGTAGGCAGCTCGTTGTCAAAGCGACGAGCGTAGTTAGCACCTACCCAGTAGGTGCCCCCCTCTAGCGGAATGATAAACACCTTGTGTTTTAATACATATTCAAAGGTAGGAACACCCTGGAATCGGGCAATGCACACCTCGCCTTTGTCGCCGGCCAACGGGAAAGCGGGGAAGAGTGGATTGCGCTTGTCGCGGTAGCCCCCGCAAAATACAACGCGCCGTGCACACAGGTTGTCGTACACTACGTGAGATGACCCCAGACGAAGCCGATCAAAGCCAAATGGTACCTGGACGAGCACGCCCTGCGCCGCCCACTGTTGTGCCAAGGCGCTCAGTAGTTCGGGTAGCGCCACTCTTGCGCCACCTTTGACCTGACCAAAAGCCCTGACCGGCACCACATGTTCGGCCAAAGGGCCTAGCAGCGCTGCATCTCCCACATAGGATTGATAGGAAGGATCGGCGCAGCGCTCCAGCCAAAGATTTTCTTCTTGCACGGTGTAAATGGCGCGCACAATCTCAAAGGGATGGTAAATCTTCACGCCCAACTGTGCTTCCAGATGCCGATAGGTCTCCCGAGCAAAAGGCAACAATTCGTCTATACGCCAAGATTTGACAAAGCGCCTCCCCGTGATAGGGTTAATCAGCCCGGCGGCCACGCGCGAGGAAGCATTGGGGCAACCATCGTCAATAATGGCTACTGAAAACCCCTCCTGCTGCAGAAACCAAGCCAACAACGAGCCAGCAATACCTTGTCCCACAATCAGATAGTCTAGCATACACAGCTCACAGTTCTTCCAATTCGGCCTTTATTTTCCTGGGTAGCGACTGCACTACCAAGTCATAGGAGTGGTCAATCAGACGGCATAGCAGGTCGTCCGCCACTTCGCCTTCAAAATACACGGTATTCCAGTGAGTCTTGTTCATGTGGTAGCCGGGTCGCACATCGGCGTACAACTCACGCAACTCCAGCGCCCATTCGGGGTCACATTTCAGGTTTACTTCGAAGCGCTCGCTGTCCAAGCTTGCAGCGGCAAACATCTTGCCCATGACCTTGAACACCAGCGTTTGATCGCCAAAGGGGAAGGTTGGCCTAACGCCCTTTTTCTGCAGACAATAGTCGTAGAAGGCTTCCAGATTCATGTCCGAAAAATATGAAAACTTTATTCTTGGGGAATGCGTTTTGATCTTAACTTTGTGCGCATTTTCAACTCTCCACTTCGAGGTCCTGTAGTTCAACGGATAGAATAGGAGTTTCCTAAACTCTAGATCCAGGTTCGATTCCTGGCAGGACCACCATTGTTTGCACGAGGCTCCTACTTCTCCCGCTGGGCACTGACTATGCGCGGCTTGCCCTGTAAATCAAAGTGAATCTTTACAGCTTGCCAGCCCGATGTTTCGAGCAACTCCCCTACCCTATCAGCATAAAACTCATTGACTTCCAAGAATATACACCCTCCTGATTCTAACTGCCCGGAAGCAAATTGGGCAATATTTTCATAAAACAACAGCGGTTGAGTATCTGGTACAAACAGTGCTCGAGCAGGTTCGTACCTCCACACCTGCTCCGACATCAGCGAAATTTCCCGTTGAGGAATATACGGCGGGTTGGATACCACCACATCCCATTTTTCTGTACGCGGCCACTGGGCTTCATCCAGGATGTCGGCTTGCCAAAAGCGAATATCGCAACCGTATGCCTGTGCATTGAGCTTAGCCAGTTCCAGAGCAGAGGCACTGACGTCCAGGGCGGCTAACATCCAGTCGGGGCGTTGATGTTTCAGCGCTATGGCAATGCAGCCACTGCCTGTGCCGATGTCCAGTATCCGTAAGCGCTGTTGGTGGCGACACTGCTCCAAGACGAGGCGCACGAGCTCCTCGGTTTCGGGGCGCGGGATGAGGGCACGTGCATCAATCTGCAGCCTGAGGCCGTAAAACCAGCATACTCCGATGGCGTACTGCACTGGCTCGCCAGCCAGCAACCTAAGCATTATATCGGCCAGGCGATGCTGTTGTGCCTCACTCAACAGTGCATGCGACGACGCGGAGCGCCAGTCGAACAAAGCGTCCATCACCCAACTAGCTATATTTTCAGCTTCTCGAGGCTCATACTTCGAGGTCAGTTGCTGTACCACGACAGCACGCACTTGAGCATAGGTCATAGCACAGGTCAGGAAAGGCGGTTGCGATAGTCCTCGTAGCCAAACCGGCGTACTACGTGCAGCGTACCGTCTTCGCGCAAGATGCAAATGTCGGGATGGCGCACCCCGTTAAACATAGTAGTCTTCACCATAGTGTAGTGTATCATGTCTTCAAAGATCAGGGTGTCACCAGGCACTAGTTCGCGGTCAAAGCTGTACTCCAGCATATAATCTCCTGCAAGGCAGCTCACTCCGCCCAGGCGATAGGAGGGCTTACCGGGAGTCAGGTCAGTAGCGCCGCGCACGCGAGGTCGGTAGGGCATCTCTAGGGTATCGGGCATGTGGGCAGTGAACGACACGTCCAAGATAGCTGTACGGATACCACGGTTTTGCACAATGTCCAACACGTGAGCAACCAGTACGCCGGTATCCCAGGCAATGGCGCTACCGGGTTCGAGAATGACCTCCAAATGCGGATAGCGTCGGCGGAAATCTTGCAACAGCCTGACGAGATGCGCCAAATCGTAGCCCTTGCGGGTCATGAGGTGGCCTCCGCCAAAGTTTACCCACTTCAAGCGGTCAAAAAAACAGCCGAATCGCCCCTCAAAAGCTGCCAGTACCTTTTCCAAGTCGTAGGAACTAGATTCACAAAGCGTATGAAAATGAAGCCCTTCCACTCCGCCCGGCAAGCCTCTGGCAAAGGCATCTACTACTTCGCCCAGGCGAGACCCCGGCGCGCAGGGATTGTACAAGGCCACCTCTACTTCTGAATACTCGGGATTGACCCTGACACCTACGGACGGCGGCGAAGCATGGCGCTGCAGCTGGTCTTTATAGCGATGGTACTCGCTGAGCGTGTTGAAGGTAATGTAGCTGCTGTACTGAAGTATTTCCTCAAACTCATTTGGCAGATAAGCTACGGCATAGGTATGTGCCTTGCAGCCCATTTCTTCATAAATCAGGCGTGCCTCGTGTAGGCTGCTGGCTGTAGCGCCGCTCAGATATTGCTTTACCATAGGGAAAACACTCCACATGGCAAAACCCTTGAGCGCCAGAATGATGGAGACACCTGCTTCTCTCTGCACGTGGTGAATCAACTCCAGGTTTTCGCGCAACTTGCGCTCCTCCAGCACGTAGGCTGCGGCGGAGAGTTGGGTGTAGTCAGCAGTATTGCACATAGCCTCAGAACCTTGCAGTAATGCCTGCCAGCGCATTTAGGCCAAATAAGGGATAGTGCTGCCAGCGCTGCCGACGATTGTTGGCCAGGTTGTTCAGTTGCAGAAAAACGCCAAAATTGCTGCCGAGCCGGTACTCTCCGCCGAGGCTAATGTCGAAAAGCGCATTCAGGTTTTTAGCCTCGCCGTTGGCGTCGCGGAAGGGCACGCCGTTTTCTACAAACAAATCAGCGCGTACCGAGCCTTTGCCATCAGTAGTGGTATATTTGGCTCCGGCGCTGACCGTAAGCGAAGGCAAATGCCAGGCTTTGCCCTCCTTTCCAGCATTGAAGAAGTTTTGCTGTAGGCGGCCGTTGAGCTCGAAACCTTTGAACAGAGGCGCCACCAAAAAGGCATTGAAGTAAATGATATCAATAGTGTCGTACAGTACGTTGAATCGAGCAGAGAGGCTGTCGCCGTTCCACAGGAAGGTAGCCAGATTGTCAGTGGTTTTATAGCCGGCCTGAACGCGATAATCAATACCCTGTACCACGCCCCGGATGCCACCAAAATAGTCATAGTAGCGGGTGTTGCGCAAGCGGTTGCGCGACGACAGGAATGGGTTGTAATCCGTCAGGCTCCTGAAGGTGTTTTTTTGCAGCGAGCCTTCTGCACCAATATAAGCGTTGAGCACTGGCCCCAGGATACGGGCGGAGAGTTCTAGGTCGGGAAAGAAAAAGAACTCATCGTTGTGCGATGCGAGGTTAAGACCAATTTTAGCCCGAAAGGCATCCGCCGAAAACGTAAAGTTAGGCTGCAGATAGAAGTTATGCAGGCTCTGTTTAGCTGTATCGCGATACGAAGTAAAGTCAGTACGCAAGTTCACACGAAAAGCGTGGCGGTCTTGAATCCACTTGGTAGCATTGATTTTGAGATCAAAGCCGTTCTCGCGGGTAGCATAGGCATCTTGCAGGAGGTAAAAATCAAACCCTGCTTGATAGTTGAAATCTGCCTGTGTGCGCTCTCCATTAAAGATCGACGCGCCTATGTCTGCTGTACTGAACCGCTGACGCACATCTTCTTTAGCAAAGGTAAAGCGAGGGTTGTCAGGGTCAAGATTGAAGGCATTGTAGCCATAAAAAAACGCGTTGCGCTGGCTGTAGCCGGCCTTGCCCTGCACCGCAATGCCCTGCTCCATGTAGTACGTGCCATCAATGCCTACGTTGGTGTTGGAAAAACGCTGGTTTTCCAGGTTTTTAGTATTATTGGCCGAGTAGTGGCGCGCCCCGATGCCGAAGTTATAGCGTTTTTCTTTGACCAGGTGGTAAGACAGATCTCCGTAAAGCGAAGAGGGTATGCCTGCGCCGAGTTTGGTATAGCCATTGTACACTTTGGGCACGGCATCGCCGCGCATGGCTATAGGGCGAATGACTGGCGCGGGATATTCAACTGAAAATGGCCGGTCAGCAACCGAGTAGTTGAGCCGCCTGACGGAGGTGTCCAGCGGTGGCAGTTCAGGCGACAGCGGAATGCGGTCAGTGTCCAACAAGCGGGCGTCAAAGTTTTTGATGATTTCCACCTGTTCGGTAGGCAGTGGCTTTTGGGCTTGCAACAAAGCCAGGCTCGACATCCAGGCGAGCGCCGGCAAGAGGATATATTGAAGAGTCAGACGATTCATTGCTTCAGATTTGAAAGTGGGCAAATGCGGAGTGAAGTACGATGTGGCAAAGGGTTTAATTTCGGCTATTATCCATTTCCAGACGGTTGAGGCTGCGCGTGGTATTGTCCAGCCGGCTGCCGGAGTTAATGCGGGCGTTCACGATGGCCAGTTTCTCGCGGGCGGTTTTGATCAGTTCCTGGTCTTCCTTGTAGTTTTCGAGTAAGGCTTCGAGCACGGCCCGAGCATTGAGCAGCTCGCCTTTTTCAAGAAACACGTCTGAGAGCAGTATCACCGTCTTGGCCACCCAATATGGATAGGCGGAGCTTTCGCGGTTGGCAGCAATGCAGAGTTCCTGGGCTTTGTTAAGGTCGCGGCGCAGGTAGTGAATGCTGGCAATGAGGTAGCGGGCTTCGGCAGTTTGTTCATTGTCGCTGAGGCGCACCACTTCTTGTAGGGCAGTCAGTGCCTGGTTGTATTCCTTGCGGTCATAGGCCTGCTTGCCAATGTAGAAGTTGGCCGTAGCCACCTGCGCAGGCGAAGCCGCCGGATTGGTGGCCACTTTGTTGGCGTAGTTGGTCATGGCCTGAGTATTGCCGCTGCGATAGGCACTACGCATGGCGCCCAGTTGAGCCTCAAAGCGCATTTCGGGCGTATTGGCTGCCGACTCCAGCTTTACGTAGAGATCATAGCTCTTGGCAAAGTCTTTTTCGTGATTGTAGGCGATGATGGCAGCTTTTTCCAGCGCTTTGAAATAGTAGCGACTGGGGCCTCGATTGACCACCACCTCGTAGTCTTTGAGGGCAGCCGAGTATTGCTTCTGTACGGCATAGGATTCGCCACGCTGAAAGTGAGCATCCAGGGCATAAATGCCGTTGGGATACCTGCGCAGGTAGTCGGTATAAGCCTCTACTGCACGGGGGTAATTGCCGTTTTCAAACTGGCTGAGTGCTGCGCGGTAGCTGATGGAGTCCTTGGCCAGGTTGTCCACCTTGTAGCCGGGCACAGTTTCCAGAAAGGCGAAGTAAGCATCGGGCTTGCCCATGTCATTCACGTAGATTTCTTCCAGTGCAGCCAATGCAAGTGCAGCTTCGTTGGGGTCGGGATTGTTAGAGAACACCTGCTTGTAGTAGTTGATGGCAGCATCCAGGTTGGCCTGATTGTAGCTGATCAGCCCCAGACGTAGCAACGCTTGATTAATGAGGTCTGACTTGCCACGATAATTAGTGACCAACTGCCGCAATGGTGTTATGGCCTGGTTGAGCTGGCCCATTTCCTGGTAAGTGGCGCCAATAGCCAGCAGGGCGTCGTCGGCAAATTCGGAGTTGGGGAAGTCCCTGACTAGGCGATCCAGTGCTAGTATCTTGTCGGTGTTGCGGCCGCGCAAGCCCTCAATGATGGCCTTCTGATAGATAGCGTACTCAAACCCCTTATAGCGGGCGCTGATGGCCTCGTCGTAGAGGCGAATGGCATCGTTGTAGTTGTTGCGCTTAAATAGGCAATCGGCAGCACGCATGGTGGCGTCGCCTAGCATCTGGTCGCGTATGGCTTCATTGCGGATGAAACTGCGATTGCGCTTGATGCCATCCATTGCTTCGCGGAAGAAGCCCAGGGCAGCATTGTAGTTCTCCTGCTTGAGGTAGCTGTAGCCCAGTGAGTAATTGGCGGTAAATACAGAGGACTCATCCGGCAGGTTGCGCAGGGCGCGCGCCAGGGTCAGAAACTGGTTAAGCAGTCGTATGCTGGTGTTATAGTCCTTGTCACGATAAGCCAAGTCGCCCAGCCAATATGTAGCCAGTGCGCGATAGTCGGCATTAATGGGGTCTTGCAGCGAGAGGTCAAAGTGCCTGCGCGCGCCAGCAAAGTCGCCTTGCTGCATGAGTTGTATGCCGCGCAGATACACTACTTTCTGGTAAGATTCGCGTATGGCAGGCGTCTTATTGGGTATTTTTTCAATGATCTCCATAGCCTGCTTGTAGTCGCGGTAGCTCAGGAAGATCTCGCCCATCAGGGTCTGCGCCTCGTTGTAGTATTTGCTCTGGGGCTTGATGGTTTGTAAAGCAGCAATGGCCTCTCGGGGGTCTTTAAGCTCGTATGAGAGCTTAGCATAATTAAACAAGGCATCTTCCTGCACATTGGGATCGTAGTTCATGCGGCGGGCGGCAGCAAAAGCAGTGCGAGCCGACGACTTCTGATCCAAGCGCAAGTAGGAATCACCCAGGTAATACATAGCGTATTGCCCCAGTTTGGAATTGACGGAGTTTAGCTCCTCAAAACTGCGCACGGCCCTACGATAGTTTTGAGTCATGTACTGGGCGTAGCCAAGCTGGTAAAACTCTTCCTCGCGCAGCTTACCCGTGCGCTCGGCATAGTACTCTAAGTAGGGCAGCGCTTTGGCGTAGTTGCCTTTTTCAAAATAGGCCTGCCCTAGCAGTTGGTGCATTTCTTTGTTGCGCGAGGTAGAGCCGTTCACCAGAGGTTCGGCATAGCTGATGAGTTCGTCCCACTGACGCTCAGCAAAGTAAATCTGAGCAATGTAGTACGGAATCTGGTCTTTGTAGCGCTGGTTACGCTCGGCCACGCGCAGGGTATTGATGGCCTCGCGATAGTTGCCGTCGAAGAAGTAGCACAAGCCTAAGTAGTAGTTGGTTGGCTCGTAGTACTCGTTGCGCACGTCTTTGATTTGGATAAATTCGCGCCGTGCCTTGGCAAACTGCTTGGTCACGAAGTATGAATACCCCAAGCGGAAACGAGCTTCGTCGCGTTGAGCCTTGCTCAGCCCCGACCAGTCCACCTGCTCGTAGAAGGAGATGGCCTTTTCGTACTCTTTGGCGTCGTAGTAGTATTTGGCAATCTCACTGAGCGCCTGCATGGCCATGGGGTCGGGCTTGTATTTGCGGATGAAGTCTAAGATGAGCTTTTCGCCATCGGGCAAGCCCAATTGTACGGCAGATTTGGCGTAGTGGAGTTCAGCCTTGATGCGCAGCAAGGTGGCCTCTGGCTCGTTTACAGGCTGCAAGAGGTCCATGGTATGCCGAAAAGCCTCTTGAGCTTTGCCAAACAGCCCTTGCTGATAAAAATCCATACCTTGCTTGTAGGAAAGGTCGGCCTCAGTGAAAACGGCGGTGGATTGAGCCTGCAGGGTACCAACCCCAAGGCATACAATCGCCCACAGGGCAATACTTCGGATGGTCATACAATAACTTGTTTTTTTTGGTTTGTCATGAGCAAGCGGCCTTACAACGCTATTCAGTCAAAGTATGGTGTGTGTATCCAAGAGAAATGCGCTGTGAGCCAGTTATTGCGGGGCAAAATTAAGAAAACTTTAATGCGATGCGGGAATTCCCTGCGCGTCATAACTGCGCTCGCCAGCGCTGACAGGTATAGGCAGGCGGTTTTCGGCAGGCGGTAGCAGGCACGTAGCGTAGGGTGTGAATACGCAAGGCGGATTGTATGCTTTATTGAAGTCAACGATAATTTTTCTTTGGTTATCAGGTAGTTTAACCTGCAAGTAACGCCCGCCGCCATAAGTCTGTACGCCAGTGGTGGCATCAGCAAAAATCACCAGGAGGGTTTTCGCGCTTTCTTCTAAGGCGAGCAACTCATACCTCTTGCCACCAGCTTTGAAACGCAGTACGCCTGGGCATTTTTGTTCCACTTGCATGCCTAAAACATTGGTTACGTGTAGAATGCGTGGCTGCGCAAACGATACAAACGCTGCCCGTAAACACCACTTTTTTCTGACAGGAAAATGCGGAATGGGCAAAAACGCCTGTAGCGCTGGATGCTGCTCGTCCCAAAGGCGCAGGCCAATCCTGTCGCCACGGCGGATGACCACCCAGGAAAACCGCCCGGCCTGCGCCAGTCCACCGCCAGGATACAGCAACGCAGTCTCTGCCAGCATATTTTCGTGCAGAATTTGCACGCCCGGGGTTGCGGCAAACCACACTGAGTCGCCTTTTCTGATTATGCGTCCCAGGTAGTCTGGTCCGCCTGTGGGGAGGACTAGCTCATTGTCAGGAGCTGAGCCAAAGGTTGCTTCGCCTTCTGCCAACCAGAACAGCCCAGCCAAAGACAGCCAACCGCGCGGCGCTTTGAGTTCGCGCTCCCGTTCAGCACGCCACGCTTGCCACTCCCGGGTATAAGTCATGGCAGGTTGAGCTGCGCAAGGAGCACTGGCAACACACGCCAAACAGGCTAAGCCAAAGAGCAGAATATAGCGCACCATCAATCTTTCCTGGGTATTTTTTCCAGTGTAGTGTACATATCGGCCAGCATAATGCTCAAGCCAAGCAAGCAGAAGGCCAGCACCGTATCCGGGCTGGTAAAGATTTCGCGCCTACAGAGCGTTCTCCTGGGGGGCTTGTAAAAATAATAACACGGACTTGGCCCAACTGGTCTCTGACTTACTTCAGCAATAGTGAACAGGTTTGTTTTCTCCAATACAAGCATCAATGGATATATTCGAGTGCAAGATAGGCAATTTCGTGAAAACGTTCAGCCCCGATGCCGGCCAAGCAGTTGAAGCAAAGCCTATGGACAAGCGCATTATCCTCAACAGCTCACTTGAGGTCAAGTTCGCCCAGCCAGTACGCAGGTCTTCTTCATGCGCTGCATTGTACCGTCGGGATGAAACAACTCTATCCACAGGATGTAAATACCGGCGCGCGCCTTGAAGCCTTCGTCGTTCACGCCATCCCATTTGAAAATCCCGGATGTTCCCAATAATTCGTTTCGCAACAGATTGCGCACCTGCCGGCCTTGAGCGTCAAATACGCGCAGGTTTAGCACGTAACCAGGTTTATCGGTCTCATAGAATATCTGGAGCACGTCTTCAAGGCCATCTTCATCAGGTGAGAAGGTCTTATTGGGCAAAGAAATAACCTCCTCTCCCAGCACCGGTGCCTGGCGAAACTGAGAGTTTTGGTACCCTGGCGTAGCAAACCCTACCAAAGCCGCTGCCGAATGCCAATTGCCGGGGCTTTGGGTAGGACCATCGGGGTCGAGGCGCTCCAGCGAAACCCCGTCCTTGGTATTTAACAAGGGCGTGTGTAGTGCTTCTGTGTAGTCAAAGGCATCAATCGTCACGCCCGATACCTGGATGGTGGCATTGCCCGACTTGTCGTCAAACGAGGGAATGCTGTTTTGTATCAATGCGCTGATGTTGGGCGTGCGGTAGCGCGAACGTATATCATTGATGTTGGCAGAAATAGCAACGTACTCGCCGGGGAACAGAAAGAAATCCTGGCTGAAGGTACTGAGATTGCTGCTAGCACGCTGGGTGTTGCGTATCTGCATACCGTTCAGATTCAGTATTTTGGCAGAGCGGTTGTACAATTCCAGAAAATCGCTGCCGCCAGTAGCAGGATTAAACAGGATTTCATTGATAACCAGGTCTCCGGGCTGGATGGGTTCAGGCAGGCCAATGCGCACTGTGCGAGGCGTGCCAAAGGCATTGCCCAGGCAGTCGCGAATGTCAGCGCCTACGGTTAGCAGATACGTTCTACCGGGCAAAAGCGGCTGCGCCAAAGTAACAAGCACTTGCGTAGCCGGGCTGAGTAAAGTAGCCGACACTACCCCAATGCCTTCGCTGACGGAGAACAGCCCTGCAGAAAGATTGGCAGCCAACACTGGTTCATCGAATTGAAGCCGCACAGTGACGGGCGTGAGCACGGCGGCGTTGAGGAGCAGTGGCCCGTCGCGGTCGCCGGTAGAGCCCGTGACAGAGTTGGCTTGACCTGGTGTACCTCCTCGTGGATGTACGGAAGCCCGCCAGTTGGACGAACAATTGCCCGGCAAAGAAAGGTCTATCATTTCTAGGCTCCAGCCGCCGTTGGTTTTGGCGGTATCGCGATACCAACCTAAGTCGTATTCCAGGTAAAATAATTCCGTGCCCTGTGTATTCGTAATAATGATCTCATCGCCTTGGTTGGCCAAAGCTGGAAAACTGCTTAGCGGTACCACATCGCCAAAGGCTGCGAATGCACCTGCCTGAGAAGCTGCGCAAACAATGACATAGCGCTGGGGCAGCAGCAAGAAATTGGGCAGCGTCTGGGGTGTGCCACCAGTGGAGTAACGAATGTTTTGCAACTGAATTACCTTGGTGGTACTGAAGTTGTACAGCTCGATATACTCGGCGTTGGGCAGTACGCTGACCACTGGTGTGGGGTCGGGCATAAACTCCGTTACTACAAGGTCACCCGGCTCGGCGGGCTGTATGTTGAGATAAGTAAAATTAGCAGTTTGGATACTTGCTGTATTACCGGCCTCGTCTCGGATGCCAGCACACGTAAGGGTGTAGCTTTGTAGGTTGGTCAAAGGTGTAGTTAGGGTGAGTTGCACATGTGTGGAGTTGCCGGGCGCCAGCTGTGCTGCTGCGGGTTGCCCAATGCCGCCGCTGATGAAGTAGTTGGAAAGCGTCTGGGCGGAAGTAGCATCGAGTGGCTCATCAAAGATAACAGTCACTGCAGTGGCGTCATCGGCTTGCGCGCCAATAAGCACTGGCGGAGTATTGTCCACAAATAGTGGATTGACCAGGAAGTCGTCAAAGAAAAATGCCTGTCCTCGCGTGCTTGTATAGCGGCAATACACCCCTATGAACCCACCCAATCTATGGGTGAGGTCTATTGCAGGAGTGCCCTGCTCTGTGAGTCCTTGGCTTCCGGTGTAATCGGCAAACATGCGCCACTCGCCAGCGGCGGAGCGCGTGACTCGTACCCTTGCAATAGCTGGCTCCAGTGCTACGGCTCCTGCCTGTGCGCTAATGAGCAACGTAGTGGCATTGCCGGTCTGGCGGTATAGTTCCAGGGCATCCAGATCGCCGCTGATGCCGCCTACACGCACAAAGTATCCATCCAGCTCCCCAGTGAGGTTGGGCGCATTGGAAGCCAAGTACACCCTGGCGAAGTTGGTAGTGGAAGGCGCAAATTCCAGCCGCACGTAAAACTCCCAGACAGTAGCCTCATTGGCCGACGTAGCCGCTGCTACAGCCAGGTAGCTCGTGTTGTTGGCAGCAGGGTTGAGGTGGCGTAGTTGCAACTCGCCGTTGGTTACTACAAAAAGCGCCGTATCGCCAAACCAGGACGGATTGGACGTAAAATCCCCATCGCTGAAGTCGTCGCTGAGGCTTTGTGTCTTCGAAAGAGAAAATGCACATACAAAGGCCAGGGAAAAAAGTAGAGGTTTCATTGCGCCAAAATAGCAACAAACCCGAATAGCCGGTATCTTTGCCGCGCTTTTCAATTCAAAAATTAACATACAATGAAAGTAGCCGTAGTTGGCGTCACTGGGTTGGTGGGCGGCGTAATGCGCAAAGTACTGGAAGAGCGCAATTTCCCTGTATCGGAATTCATCCCGGTGGCTTCCGAGCGTTCTGTAGGCAAACCCGTAGAATTCGAAGGCCGGAGTTATAATGTAGTAGGCATGGAAGAAGCCATTGCCATGAAGCCGCAAATTGCTATCTTCTCCGCTGGAGGCGGTACCTCGCTGGAGTGGGCGCCCCGCTTCGCCGAGGCCGGCGCCACCGTGGTAGATAATTCCTCCGCCTGGCGCATGGATCCTGATAAGAAACTCGTAGTACCTGAAATCAATGCTCACGTGCTGGGCCCAAACGACAAAATCATCGCCAATCCCAACTGCTCCACCATTCAGATGGTCATGGTCTTGGCGCCTATACACAGAACCTATGGCATAAGCCGTATTGTAGTGAGTACCTACCAATCTGTGACTGGAACCGGCATGAAAGCCGTAAAGCAGTATCACCTAGAAAGCAAAGGCTTTGAACCCAAACCCGAAGAAATGGCCTACGCCTACCCTATCTTCCAGAACTGCATCCCCCACTGCGATGTGTTTCTTGACAACGACTACACCAAAGAGGAGATGAAACTGGTGCACGAAACGCGCAAAATCATGGATGCGCCCCACCTCCGCATTACTTCTACTGCAGTGCGCGTACCAGTACTGGGCGGTCATAGCGAATCAGTGAATATAGCGTTGGAAAAACCCTTCGAAGTAGAGGATGTTAAAGCACTGCTGCGGCAAACGCCTGGCGTCATAGTCATGGATGATGTAGCCCAGAAGCAATACCCTATGCCGCTGCTGGCGCACGAACGCGACGAGGTATTCGTAGGCCGCATTCGCCGAGATGAATCTATTGAGCACGGTCTTAACCTTTGGATTGTAGCCGACAACCTGCGCAAAGGTGCGGCCACCAATGCCATTCAGATTGCGGAATATCTGGTAGAAAAGGACTTGGTGTGAAAAGCGCTTTGCCACAGCGAAGGAGAGCTCTCAGAACGTGGCCATTGGCACTTTCAATCGTACTCATGCAGGCAATTCAGAACAGCCACTCTTTATCTCGTATTTCCAACTGCCGCCAACAATCCGCTTCGTGTAATCACATACTTTGGCTTCTATGAGAAGGCTCGGCTATCCATTACAGCTTGCCAGAAGCATGGCAGGTTTCTGCGGAAGTGCGGCTCAACTTATTCGCATATCCTTTACGCTGCCATAATATCTTCAGGATCGCTCACATATACTGTTATTCTTCAAATCGGCGGAACAAATCCGGACGGCGCGTACGCGTGCGCTCCAAAGACTGCTCCAGCCGCCACTCGTCAATCGCTTTAAAGTTGCCACTAAGGAGTACCTCGGGCACCTTCCTACCTCGAAACTCTGCTGGCCGGGTATAAACCGGCGGCGCCAGCAGGTTATCTTGGAAGGAGTCGAGCAGCGCAGAGGTTTCGTCGTTGAGTACACCAGGCAGCAGGCGGCCAATCGCGTCCACCAACACCGCGGCGGGGAGTTCGCCACCGGAAAGCACGTAGTCGCCGATGGAAATCTCAAGAGTGACAAACTCTTCCCGGATGCGCTCGTCAATGCCTTTGTAATGGCCGGCAATGATGAGCAGGTTTTGCATGAGTGAAAGCCGGTTGGCCAACGACTGGCGCAGCGTTGTGCCGTCGGGCGTCATGTAGATGATCTCATCGTAGCGGCGCTGTACAGTGAGGGCTTCAATAGCATTAGCCAGGGGTTCGGGCATCATAACCATGCCAGCGCCGCCGCCAAACTGGTAGTCGTCAATTTGCTTGTGCTTGCCCAAGCCATACTCGCGCAAGTTGTGTACATACACCTCCAGCAGCCCCCGCTCTTTGGCACGCTTGAGGATGGAGTGCCTAAACGGACTTTCCAACAGCTCGGGCACTGCGCTGATGATGTCTATGCGCAAGGGGTCAATCAGTTGATTTTCAAAAGCTCTACTTCAAAAATAAGCGTGGCATACGGGCCAATTTTGCCCCCAGCACCGCGTTCGCCATAGGCCAGGTTGTAAGGGATGAATAGTTTCCACTTAGAACCCTCAGGCATGAGTTGCAAAGCTTCTACCCAACCTTGAATAACTTGCGTAACACCGAAAGTAGCCGGCTGACCGCGCTCTACTGAGCTATCGAACACTGTACCGTCAATGAGCGTGCCGTGGTAGTGCACTGTCACGCTTTGGCTGGCGGTGGGCTTGGGGCCATTGCCTGCCTTGAGCACCTCGTACTGCAGGCCGCTGGGCAGCGTAGTGACCTCCTTGCGCTTGCCATTGGCTTCGAGGAAGGCATTGCCTTCAGCAATATTCTTTTCGTGCTTTTTGGCTTGCTGGGCTTGCGCGTAGCTTTGCACAATGCGGCCGGCATTATTAGCGTCCACTTTGAGCGGTTTGTTGCCCATGACGTCGGCAATGCCCTCTGCCAGTTGAGCAGCATTGACTTGGTCAAAACCTTGCTGACGAAGATTTTGCGCTACCAACACTCCGAGGCTGTAGCTTAGTGAATCCATATTTTGGGATTGAAGGGCCGAAGCCCCGATGATGGTGAGTAAAAAAGCAAACGTGAACTGACGCATTGGTGAATGTGGTTTATTGTTTTGAGTAATGGTTTGAAGACTATCCCTCCAGAGCTCATACACCAAACCCTCGCCGGTTATTCCTCTTCGCCCCAGCGGAAAGTCTGCGGCTCGAAGCCGGCTAAATCCAGTACCCGATCCACTACTGTGGCGGCCAACGCCTCAAAGTTAGTGGGTTTGGAGTAAAAAGAAGGCGTGGCCGGGCAAATAATACCACCTGCTTCCGTAATGAGCTTCATATTGTGGATATGAATAAGATTGTATGGCGCGTCGCGCAGCACCAGTATTAAACGCCGACGCTCCTTTAATATTACATCGGCGGCACGCGTGATGAGGTCATTGGAGACACCGGAGGCTATGCGCCCCATTAATCCCATAGAACAAGGGCACACGATCATGGTATCGTAGCGGGCTGATCCCGAAGCAAAAGGTGCCATGAAGTCATTTTTATCATAAAGGCGAAAGGGATAGTGCTGGTAGCCCTCGTCGCCTAGTTCATACCGCCAGTTGAAGCGGGCGTTATCGCTCATCACTACGCCTACAACGACACCTTCCTGGCTGATTACCTGTAGTTTATCCAAGAGTACTTTGGCGTATATGGCGCCGCTGGAACCACCTACAGCCACTACAATTTTGCGCATGGGATGTTAAAGATTTATTAAAGCCCTTCTGAACGCGCACTTTCCCGCATCTAAAAGCATAGTGTGTAGCGTTTTTATGCGTATCGTGCTAATTTTGCGTCCAAACTAAAAGAAATAAACATGAAAATTGTTTTCGCCGTTGCAGTTCCTATGCTAGCAGTAGGTCTCATCATGGCTCAGCAGAAACCACGCCTAACTACCGCAGCGGCCTCTCCGCAAGCCGCTATTCAATGGATGACGTGGGAAGAAGCCATTAAAAAAAGTGAAAAAGCGCCCAAGAAAATCTTCATTGACCTGTACACCGACTGGTGTGGCTGGTGCAAAAAAATGGATGCCACCACTTTTGCCGACCCTAAAGTGGCCGACTACATCAACAAGCACTTCTACGCAGTGAAGTTCAACGCCGAACAAAAAGAAGACGTGGTCTATAAAGGCCACACGCTTAAATACATAGCCAATGGCCCGCGCGGTGTACATGAACTGGCCTACTCACTGCTGGATGGCCGCCTGGGTTACCCCAGCTATGTCTATCTCGACGAGCAGCAGGCGCGCATCACTATCTCGCCTGGCTACAAAACGGTAGATGCCATGATGAAAGAACTGCAATATATTGCTGGCGGGCACTATAAAACCACGCCTTACGAGAGCTACAAGCCCAACTGATACAGGCTTTTTCGATTTTTTGTTTCTGCGTGGATTTTTTACCTTTGCAGCTTTTCCGAACCTTCGCATTTAACTATGGACATGCTGCAAAGGGTACAACTTGCCTGTGCAGAGGCCATCGCTGCCCTGTACGGCCAGCAGATACCTGCTACCGACATAACCCTGACGCCTACCCGCCGGGAGTTTCAGGGCGACTACACCCTGGTCGTCTTTCCCTTTATCAAATGGATAAAAAAAGCCCCTGACGCCATTGCCGCCGAACTGGGCGACTACCTCAAAAACCATCTGCCCATCATAGCTGATTTCAACGTGGTCAAAGGCTTCCTCAACCTCGTACTGAGTGAGCAGGTATGGAGTGAGTTGCTGGAATACCTCTATACAAAGCCAAACTACGGCCGCCATCCTGCTAACGGGCAAAAAGTAATGGTGGAATACTGCTCCCCCAACACCAACAAGCCGTTGCACCTAGGGCACGTGCGCAACATTTTGCTGGGCTGGAGCGCATCTAAAATTCTGGAAGCTGCCGGATACGAAGTAGTGCGAGTGCAGATCATCAACGACAGAGGCATTGCCATCTGCAAAAGCATGCTAGCTTGGCAAAAGTACGCCAATGGCGCCACGCCTCAGTCTGTCGGCGTCAAAAGCGACCACTTCGTGGGCAACTACTATGTGGAGTTTGAAAAGCACTTCCGAGAGGAGTATGCCGCCTGGCAACAAAGCCCGGAAGCCGATAAAGTCTTTGAAACATACCAAAAGAAAGGGCAAAGTCGGGAACAGTTTTTCAAAGACTTCAAAGACCGCTACTTTAACCAGTACAGTATTCTAGGCAGCGAAGCTGCTGAAATGCTGCGCCGCTGGGAAGCGGGCGACCCCCAAGTGCTGGCTTTGTGGCAACAGATGAACCAATGGGTATATGACGGCTTCGAGCAAACTTATGCCCTTCTCGGCGTGTCTTTTGATAAATACTACTACGAATCAGACACTTACCTGCTGGGCAAAGACATCGTAGAAGAGGGCCTGCAACGCGGCATTTTCTACCGCGAAACCGACGGTTCTGTGTGGATCAATCTCGAAGACGTCGGCATGGACAAAAAAGTATTTCAGCGCAGCGACGGCACCTCCGTTTACATCACCCAAGACCTGGGCACTGCCCGCCAGCGCTATCAGGAGTACGGCATTGAACGCATGGTGTACGTGGTAGCCGATGAGCAAAACTACCATTTTCAGGTACTCTTTGAAGTACTCAGGCGCCTGGGCGAACCCTATGCCAACGGGCTTTACCACCTTTCTTATGGCATGGTAGAACTACCCACTGGTCGCATGAAATCGCGCGAGGGTACTATAGTGGATGCGGATGACCTCATTGCCGAAGTGATAAATGTGGCGCGTGCCAACTCACAGGAGCGTGGCACACTAGCTGACTTACCCCAAGACGAGCAAGAGACCATCATACGGCAAATAGCCTTGGCTGCCCTCAAGTTTCACATTATCAAAGTGCAGCCTAAGAAGCGCATGATATTCATCCCTGAAGAATCGGTAGATCTGCAAGGCCAAACTGGCCCGTACATACAGAATGCTTATGTGCGCATTCAATCCGTACTGCGCAAAGCCGAAGAGATACACCTCAACTGGGACGCATCCGCGCAATACGTCCACCTGCAAGACCTCGAAAAGGAACTACTGCGCTCGCTCTACGAATTTCCTGACATCATCAAGCGCGCTGCGGCAGAATACGACCCCTCGCTCATAGCTGGGTATGCCTACAACCTAGCTAAGCACTTTCATCGCTTCTATCATGACTACTCCATCCTGCGAGCCGAATCAGAGGCAGCCAAAGCTTTCCGTCTGAAATTGGCGCAGGCCATAAGTCAAGTGCTGAAAACGGCTATGGACTTGCTAGGCATTGAAATGCCAGAGAAAATGTAGCCCATCTACTGTTATACTGAGCATAGTTTTCCGCTTTCTACTGGTGATCGGCCGCTTCTAGCAAGCTAAATTGACGCCCACGCCCCCAGGCAGTGCAGCCTTGCAAGCCTTGCTGCTGCCTAACTTCATAGCACTTTGGCCAGCGTCTGTACAAACTCGTAATACTCAGGTTTAGCCAGCGCGTAAAAGGAGTTTTTGCCATCGCGTTGCACATCCACCACATCCTGGTTCTTCAATATGCGCAGGTGGTGGGAGGCAATGGCCTGCTCAATCTTCAACTTCTTGAAGATATCGGTCACCGAGAGCCGGCCATGTGTGTGCAGTAAGTCAATAATAGCAATGCGAATGGGATGTGCTATGGCGCGCAGCGTCTCGGTGGAGTTTTCCAGGAAGGCCTCGTCGAAATGTGTTCTCATCATGAACCTATTCGCCATAAGAACGAATATAAGTATATATAAGTTCATATATTTGTCCTATAAAATCCTCTATGGATAACTCGCTCTCCATTCGCATTGCTGATTTTCTCAAAGAGTATCCGCCATTTCAACTTTTTGAGCGAAGGCAACTTCAGGAGCTTGCAGCACAGGCTGTGGTACGATATTGCCCCAATGGCGAGGTCATCTTCAAGCAAGGCGAGATGCCTGGTTCATACCTGTACGTCGTGCGCGAAGGCGCTGTACATCTATCGCATGAAGAAAACGGCGTGCTGGAGCCAATAGACCAATGCGACGAAGGCGAGTTGTTTGGCTTGCGCCCTTTGCTAGCGCAGGACGCCTATGCACTTACAGCCACAGCTGCCGAAGAAACGCTGCTGTATGCCATTCCGGTACAAGTTTTTCGCCAATTAGCCGATCAAACACCCCAGGTGCTGCTCTACATTGCTTCTAATTTTGCCTCAGGCTGGCAACGCAAGCCTGCAGCAGGGGCGAAAGGCAAGATATTCTTAGACCAAAAACCTCAAGACCAGCAAGCCCTTCAGTTGCTAGAAATCCAAACAGTACAGCCGCATCGTCCGCCAGTTACTTGCCCGCCAGACCTTAGCATACGTCAGGCGGCCACCATTATGTCTCAAAAGGAGGTTGGCTCCATTATCGTAGTCAACGAGCAAATGCACCCTGTGGGTATTGTGACTGACAAAGACTTGCGCCATAAAGCCGCCACCGGCCTGACCCCCCTGGACGAGCCTGTTGCGCGCATTATGTCCAGCCCAGTGACTACTGCACCCATTGGCATTACCGTAGCAGAGGTACAAATGCGCATGATGAAGCATAAAATTCACCACTTATGCCTCACCGAAGACGGCAGCAATACATTGCCAGTGTTGGGTGTTGTCACAGAGCACGACCTGCTGGTTATGCAGGGCAACAATCCGGCAGTATTTCTGCGCGAAATCAAGCGTGCTCAGACCGCTGCCGAACTGCGCCACATACGCGAGCGCGCCGAGCAACTGCTCGAGCAGTACATTCACCAAGAGGTGGCTATCAACTACATTGCCGGTATGATGACAGCAGTCAACGATGCGTTGATCGAGCGTGCCATTCACCTGGCCATCGGCGCCCTGCAAGCTGAGAAGAAGGCGGCTTCAGCGGTGCAGTTTTGCTGGTTGGCGCTGGGCAGCGAAGGCCGCGAGGAGCAATTGTTGCGCACCGACCAAGACAATGCCCTGGTGTTTGAAGACGTACCTGAGGATACTCATCTGGTAGTCAAAGATTACTATCTAGCTTTAGCCAACAAAGTCACTGCCATAATGCACGAGTGTGGGTTTGAGTACTGCCCTGCCAATATGATGGCTTCTAATCCAGAATGGTGCTTGTCGCTCAGCGAGTGGAAAGAGCGTTTTTCTCACTGGATGCTGGAACCCGACCCCAAAGCCGTCATGTTTTGCACTATTTTCTTTGATTATCGCCCAGTGTTTGGGCAGGTAGCACTCGCTGAGGCACTTACTGAGCACATTTTTTCAATAGTGGACCAGGAGGCCATATTTCTGGCTTTTCTTGCCAAAAACGCCTTGGAAAACCCGCCACCGCTCACCTTTTTCCGCGATTTTATGGTAGAACGCAGCGGCGAGCATCGCCATGAGTTTGACATCAAAGCCAGAGCTATGATGCCGTTATGCGATGCCGCCAGGGTACTTACTCTCCAAAATAAAATGGCCGGCATTAACAACACTTTTCGTCGGTTTGAAGCGTTAGCTCGCCGCGAACCTCAAAATAAAAACCTCTACGAAGACGCCGCCGATGCCTATGAAGTACTCATGCGCTTTCGCACCCTCCAAGGATTGAAACAACGCAATTCTGGTCGGTTTTTCAAACCGACAGAGCTGAGTAAAATGGAGCGCATCCTGCTGCGCAACAGTTTTCGCCCTATCCAGGACTTGCAATCGCTACTCAAGACCCGCTTCCAATTGGGGTTCTTCTAAAAAATGGGCGCCATGTGGTTTACGCAACTCTTCCGAAAATCAGCGCCGCCGGACTTCTGGCAGGCCTATCTGAAGCAAACGCGCCACACCTTACCAGACAATATGCCTCTGTGCGACGTTACCTTTGCTGTACTGGACACCGAGACCACCGGCCTGAATCCCGTCAAAGACGCCATACTCTCCATTGGCGGAGTAAAAGTACAGCACGGCGCCATTGAAGTAACACAATCGCTGGAGTTATTCCTGGAGCAGCTAGCTACTCCCAGGCAGGAAGACATCGCCATTCATGGCATCATTCCCGCCGACAGAGCAGGACAAATAAGCATAGCAGAAGCCATGCAACAGTTCACTGCCTGGTGCGGCTCTAGTGTACTTGTAGGCCATCACATCGCTTTTGACCTGGCTATCTTGAACACAGCATTGAAAAAACTGGGCTGCGGCACACTGCGCAATCCCAGCTTAGACACCCTGCAACTACATGTACGTCTGAATGGTAGCACTCAGAATTTTTTCAACCCTGGCGAACTAAGCCTCGATGCGCTGGCCGCCCAATATCGCATTGCCCTGCACGACCGCCACACCGCCCTTGGCGATGCTTACATCACTGCTATACTGCTACTCAAGCTCCTGCACCGGATAGAACAACGCGGCGTCAAAACACTACGGCAGTTGATGGCGCGTCGAAGCATGCACTTGTAGCTATCACAAAGTGACCAATATCACTACTCGCCAGAGTTGGAGCACCTATCTTTGCCAAATTAAAATTCTTTCAGTACAAATGATACGTGCTATTGGCATAGCAAGTGCAACACTTATTTGTATCGTTTCCACTTTCGCACAGCCAGGATTTGACTACGAGCTTCGGCTTACACCAGTTATTATCCCCAATCTGCCGGGGCTACACTCCTATGCATATGCTCAGCACGAAGACCGGTGGCTCATTGTGGGGGGGCGCCGCGACGGCATCCACGCCCGGCAACCCTTTGCTTCATTTGCACAGGCATCCAACAACACCCAACTGTATGTTATTGATGTGCAGCAGCGCACCTTTTGGTCTGCTTCTGTCAATGAATTGCCTGCCGGCCTGCGGGAGCAGCTGCAATCCACCAACATGCAGTTCTATCAGGATGGCGAAACACTCTACCTCGTGGGTGGATACGGCACAGCACCTGGCCTGAGCGTACACATCACGCACCCTAAACTGACTGCCGTTGATGTGCCAGGATTAATGGACGCTATTATGACGGGAGCACCCATTTCGCCGTATTTCAGGCAAATCACCCATGAGGTATTTGCCGTTACTGGTGGTCAACTGGGTAAAATTGGCCAAACGTTCTACTTAATAGGTGGACATCGCTTCGACGGCCGATATAACCCCATAGGGCCAGACCACGGGCCAGGATTTTCCCAAATATACACCAATCAAATACGCAAGTTCACCATAAGCATGGAGGGCGGCCAACTCAGCTTTGGCAACTATGAAGCCATTACAGATCCCATTCACCTCCGGCGAAGAGATTACAACCTCTTGCCTCAGATCTTTCCAGACGGAAGCCGCGGATACACCATATTTTCAGGTGTGTTCCAACTACAGGCCAACTTACCATTCCTATATCCAGTGGACGTCACAGCAAGCGGGTATAGCCCCATCACCAACTTCAACCAGTATCTCTGCAATTACCACAGTGCAAATGCAGCACTGTACGATAGCATCCAAAACCGCATGCACGCCGTTTTCTTTGGCGGTATCAGCCAGTATTACTACCAAAACGGACAGCTAATCCAGGACCATCTCGTGCCCTTTGTACGAACCATCAGCTTGGTTACTCGAGCTGCCGATGGTTCGTTGCAGGAGTATCAACTCCCCATAGAAATGCCAAACTTCAAGGGCACCAGCGCAGAATTCATCCTTAACCACCGCCTACCCCATTATGAAAACAAGGTTATCAAGTTAAGTGAAATCAATGCAGATACCCTGCTTATAGGGCATATTTACGGCGGCATTCTCAGCCCTAGCCTTCATCCATTCGAAACCAACCAAACCAGCACTACCAGCGCCGACCCTACCATCTATGCTGTACAACTCAGCCGCAAAAAACTAACGGGCTTACAAACAGTGGAGCACAAAAATCTCTTCTCTTTTGAAATGTTTCCTAACCCAGCGCAAGAAAACGTGAAAGTAACCTACGACTTGCCATACGCAGGCAAGGTCCACTATTTTCTGACTACTATGGATGGCAAGATACTGCAACGCGGTGTTTGGAGCCAATCGGCTGCCGGACGCCAAGAGCAGTGGCTGTACCTGCACAGCAGTTTTGCCTCGCAGCAGTTGATGCTGACCTTGGCATTTGACAATAAATATTATGCTGTAAAAAAACTGCTTATACGCTAGTATTAATTGCGCAGTAAGTTCACTTCGCCGCTTATAGGCACGATCTCCTCGGCATTCACGGCTACGACGGCACGGCAGATGTACGTGCCTGCAGGTGCGGGTTTGCCCTTTATCTGGCCGTTCCACCAGCGATCATTAGAAAAGAAAGGAAAACTGCCAGCTTCGTACACCAGACCTCCCCAGCGGTCAAATATTTTGTACTCCAATACCACGGCAGCGGCCAAAGCGGCATCGCCCAGCACCTGGAGCACATCGTTGATGCCATCATCATTGGGCGAAAAGGCGCTGGGTAAGTAGAACACACATGGCGCGTTGGGTACTTGTACGGTTTGGGTGGCTATGCAGCCGGCGTTGTCGCTGACCTGTACAGTGTACTCTCCTCCACGCAACCCGGCAAAAACATTGCTGGCTACGGGCAAACTATCAGGATGGATACTGTGCAAAATAGGTGGCGTGCCACCCACTGTCTGAATTTGCACGCTGCCATTGGCATTGCCACAGGCGGCCAACTGGGTTTCTATCCGGGAAATCAGCAATGGCGGCAATCTTGGCACCTGAGCACTTCGGACAGCCAGGCAGCCGTTGGCGTCTCTCACCCTGAAAGTGTAATTGCCTTCAGCCAGGCCTGTAAATACCTGACCTGGCTGGAAAATCTCGCTTTGACCAATGGCGTAAGTCAGCGGCGGCGTGCCCTCAGCTATGACAGTGGCTGTACCATTAGGCTGCCGACAACTAAGCGGCGTCACTTCTACGCGCGTCAGACGCGGGCCATTGAAAATGAATACCAGCGCAGTGTCGGCACAACCATTAGCATCGCGCGCAATAGCTGAAAACACACCCCCCACCCGCGTGCCCAGGTTATTTGACAATTGGAAAGTATCGCCCAGAATAGCATAACGCAAAGGTGCTGTGCCACCCGAAGCCGGAATAATGATGTCCACGCCTGGACAGATGTAGGCGGTATCAGGCAATTGAATGACTGGCCTCGGCCTGACGGCTACATCCACTTGGGCGGAATCCTGACAGCCCCCGGCAGTTGTCACAGTTACACGATAAATACCTGCCTGTGCCTGGGCGATGCCGGGTTGCAGAGGATTTTGCGCATCGCTAATGAATCCTCCCGGCCCAGCCCAGGCGTACGTTGCTCCTGCTACCGCTGTAGCCGTCAGCCGCAGAGTATCGCCTGCGCACAAAGGGCTGTTGCTACTGGCCTGCACAGCGCAAGAGCTGCCTTGCCCTGAAGCCATACTCCATGATAATAACCCCATTAGCCCTGTCAACATCGACAAATGCCATAGCTTACTTTTGTTCATACACCAGTGTCATTTGTTTGGAAACCCCACGAGCAATGCCCAAGGCGGACGCAAAGGTATGTGCTTGTTGGGTTTTAAGCCCCCCTCTCGCAAATAATTTGTGAATGAAAATAACAACTCTGATTTGCCGCCAGTTCTCGCAAAAATGGTAGCACGCACAAAAGGAAGCAGAGCCTACGTCACCAGAGTGACAGCCTCCGGCGCCATGTGCCATACTCTAGTGCCAAAACCTTTTCTCTTGCGATTTGTTTGAGCAGGCAAAATTTGTAGTCTTATGAAAATCCTGAATCTGACTTTACTGATGGCCATTGCTTGGAGTATGCTTCATTGTTCCAATTCATCACAAATCACTTCCAGACCTATGGAATCTACAGCGGTTAATGTATCTAACAAAACTTCTTTTTACGACTTCACAGTCAACTCCCTGAGTGGTGATCCAGTATCCCTGGCGCAGTATCGCGGCAAGAAAATCATCGTACTCAATGTGGCCTCACGTTGTGGCTACACCCCGCAGTACGCCCAATGGGAGCAGTTTTATCGCGAAAATAAAGATCAGGTTGTAGTGCTGGGCTTTCCCTGCAACGACTTTATGGGGCAAGAACCAGGGTCTGCAGCAGATATTGCCGAGTTTTGCCAGAAGAACTACGGCGTTACTTTCCCTATGTTTGAAAAAGTACACGTCAAGGGCAAGGACAAGGCGCCTGTGTATCAGTGGCTAACCGACCCGGCGCAGAACGGCTGGAACAGCCAAGAGCCAAGCTGGAATTTCTGCAAGTACCTCATCAATGAGAAAGGCGAACTTACCCACTTCTTCGCCTCCAAAGTGACGCCCTCGAGCGAGGATTTCATCCAGGCGATGGCGGCAAAGTAAGGATATGAGGTTGGATAGTGGAGTGGGAGACGTTTTCAAATCACCCCTGCATTCGTGCGCTGCAATGCTTCGCAACCATTACCAAAGTTTTGAAGAATCATTAATTGCACGTCAGTAGCGATAGGTAATGGCATTGATATTCATGCCGGCACCCACAGAGGCAAACAGCACCAGATCACCTGGATGCAATTCATGATCGTCCAGCTGTTTTCTGCGTACCATATCCAGCATAGTAGGTATGGTAGCTACCGAGCTGTTGCCAAAGTCGTGGATGTTCATGGGGGCTACTTCGGGGTCATAGTCGCGCAAGCCGTACAGCCGAAAGAGCCGTTTAATGATGGCTTCATCCATTTTCGCGTTGGCTTGGTGGATGAAAATCTTCTTCACCTCGCGGATGTCTGAAACACCGGCTTTGTCAAGGCACTCTTTCATAGCAGTAGGTACGTGAGTCAAGGCGTACTCATAAATTTTGCGGCCTTGCATCTTGATGTAAAGATGTTGGTTTTGAACTCCTGGCTTGTAGGTAGGCCCCATGTAGAGGTAGTAGGTATCTTCTTGCGCATGTGTGACTGCGGCGGAGGCCAGTATGCCCCTGGCGCCATCTGTATGCATGTACTCTATCACCGAGGCGCCAGCGCCGTCTGAAAAGATCATAGCGTCCCGATCGTGGGGGTCTGTAATGCGCGAGAGGGTTTCTGTACCGATCACTAGAGCCTTTTGGGCAATGCCTGCCTTGAAGAAGGCATCTGCCTGGATCAAGCCTTGAATCCAGCCCGGGCACCCAAAAATGATATCATAAGCAATGCAGTGCACGTTCTTTATGCCTAATGAAAACTTCACGCGCGAGGCTACACTGGGCAGAATGTCTGTCTGAAGCGTACCAGTGAGGATATCGCCAAAATTATGCGCTACAATGATTTGATCAAGTTCTTCTGGGTTTATACCAGCATCTTCAATGGCTTGCCTGGCAGCAATAGCAGCAATGTCAGAACTGCGCAACTCAGGGCTGGCATAACGCCGCTCCCGAATACCAGTGATGGCCTCCAGTTTTTCCACTATCTCTTTAGCTGGACGGTCTATGCGCGTGCCGTCTGGGTCGTAGAATTCGTGCTGCTCAAAAGCAGCGTTGGTTACAATCTTAGGCGGCAAGTAAGAGCCGGTACCAGTGATGACTGTATGAAGTGACATAGGCCATAAGATTAGATGCGCGGCAAAGGTATCCATTTTAGCAATAAACCAACGCTACTGAAACTGCAAAAGTGCGCGCTGCGCAGGGTGGAACCAAGGCCGTCGTGCGCAAAATCAGATTCATCTCCATGGTGCAGCTTTTTAAGTTTTTTTTTAATTTTGCAGACAGCAAAAGAGAGGTAATATGCCAGTCAGACAAAATACGCCCGTTGCCGAAAATGAACACGAATCTGTCGCACTTTTTCGCAATAAGTTTCTGGACAGCCTGACGCGAAGCCACATTGCTGTGCCCGTCTCCATATTTTTCTTGTATGCCGCAGGGCTACTGTGGTGGACTAAAACAGTCACGCAGCTGACTAACGGGCAAATAGCCCTGCTGTTTTTCGGCGGCACTTTGTTCTTTACCTTGATAGAGTACTTGGTGCACCGACACGTCTATCACATAGCTCCCAACACAGAGAAACGCAAGAAATTTCAATACACTATGCACGGCGTGCACCACGAGCATCCTAAAGACAAGAGCCGCTTGGCCTTACCGCCCGTGCTGAGTGTGTTTATTGGAACGCTGTTGCTAGGGTTGTTCAGGCTAATACTGGGGCAATATAGTTTTTCCTTCTTGGCGGGTTTTATGGTGGGGTATGCCTTGTATTTACTGATACACTATTCAATACATATCTTTAGAATGCCCAAAAACTTCTTCAGAGTGCTTTGGATTAATCACGCTATCCACCACTACAGCGAAGACGACGTGATGTTTGGTGTATCTTCGCCGCTATGGGATTACATATTTGGTACTATACCCCGCAAAGAAAAGAAGCAAGAAGTACAAGTAAATGTAACCGGCCAAGAAGAAAAATGGCTGTGAATATACCCTACTTATAAAAAGATTGGCTAATATTGCGGGTGACTTGACACACCTGCATCCCATCATTTCCTAACTGTAGTTCAACGTAGCTTACATTGCCTTTCGCCCAGACAGGTCAACCATGCTGAGGCGCAAGTACGCCCCAATAATCCAAGTGTCAGAAGCACTATAGACATAGAGTCAAGTCGGTTTATGAAAATTAGTTCATATGTCAAGTACTATGAGGTTGTACTTTGCGTGCATACTATACACGGGAGCATGCCTTTGTTCAACGCTAGAGGTTGCCTGGGGGCAAAACAAATACACTGGTCTTCTTAGAACTCCGGAAGGTCAACCACTGCCATATGCTAGCGTGCTCTTACTGAATGCCGCTGACTCTTCCCTGGTGAAAGGCGACGTCTCCAAGGAAAATGGCTCTTTTGAATTAGAATCGCTGACAGACAGCGCGCTACTAATACGAATATCTAACTTAGGATACCAGGACTTGTACGTTTCTTTGCCTCCCATGCCAACCTTGATCTCTGTGATTGATTTGGGGGTTTTTACCCTAAAGCCCATCAACGTCCAACTTCAAACTGTAGAAGTAGAGGCCAAGCGCCCTTTTTTAGAACAAAAAAGCGATCGCCTGATAGTCAATGTATCTAAATCCACAATCTATGCCGGTGGAACCGCCCTGGAAGTGTTGAAAAGGCTGCCAGGTGTAAGGGTAAACCAACAAACTCAAACCTTGATGCTCTCCGGCAAACAGGGCGTGGCCGTCATGATCAATGGCAAGCTGAGCCGCATACCCGAAGAAGCCCTGCTGCAGATGCTCGACGGCATCAGCGCAGCCTCTATTGAGCGTATTGAAGTCATACACACGCCACCAGCTAACTTTGAAGCCGAAGGAAACGCAGGCATCATCCACATTGTACTGAAAAATCAAACCGCTCAGGGTATAAATGGTAGCACTACCTGGCAGGGCGGCTATGGCAAACGCGGCAAATGGAGTACCTCCAACCAGTTCAACTATCGCCAAGGCCAAGTCAACCTCTATGGCAAATATGACTTCAACCATAACATCTCCCCCCAAACCTTTGAAAATTATCGCAGCACCTTACGCAGTGATGGTGTTGTGGAAGAAGCTGACATGTACAGTTTCCGCCCGCAGTTGCGCACTAATGCACACAACGCTCGCCTAGGACTGGACTGGCAACCCAACGAACGCACCACGCTTGGCTTACTGGCTACTTTTTTCGACCGAAACCGCTTTAACCAAGCATTCAACAGCTCTACTTATTCAGAGGACGGCTCGCTATACAAACGCATTGACATGCCCAACTCCGAGACCAACCACTTCCGCTCCTTTACCGGCAACTTCAACTTGGTGCGGCAATTGAGCAAAGCACATACACTCTCATTGGATGCCGACCATGTATCTTTTGACATCACTCGACCTGGATACTACTGGGTCAGGAAAATGGATGTAAACGACAAACTTATTGAGGCCTATCAAGTCCGTATAGATATGCGTACCCCCATTCGCGTAGCCACTGGCAAAATAGACTATGAGGGCACCTGGGGCAAGCATATAAAACTGGAGGCTGGTGCTAAACTTTCACTCATGGGTTTTGACAACAACACGAAAGCGGAGTTCAAGGATGACGATAATGCGAGCTGGAACACTAACCCAGAGTTCAACTCCAACGCCCGCTTCCATGAAACAATCGCTGGGGTATATTTATCAGCGGGCAGTACCTCACTGTTGCCTAAAACCAACTTCAAAGCCGGCATTCGATGGGAAGCCACCACCACTCGCCTGGACGAAGCTGCGCACGGCGAGTTGGTCAATCGCCGATATGGATCTTTCTTTCCCAGCCTGTTCATCTCCCACCCCCTGGGCGAATGGCAAAGCCTAAACTTTTCGTATAGCCGGCGCATACGCCGCCCTCAATTTTCGTGGCTGGCGCCCTGGCTCAACTTTGTGGACCCCACCACCTTACAGCGCGGCAATCCAGCCTTGCAGCCTGCTTTTACCGATACCTGGCGAGCAGCTTGGTCGCACAAAGGATTGCAGTTGAGCCTGGTGTACAGCCTGGAACGACAAGCACTGCGGCCGGTATCGCTAGTGGATACGCAGACTGCTTTACAATTCAACACCTACGCCAACCTCGATCGCTTTCGCAGCCTGGGCATCGAGCTGGGGCTGAACCTCTCGCCGACTGAATGGTGGGAATTGCAGTTCAACGGCTCTCTCTCTCAGCAGCAAACCCGATCTGTGCTAGAGGGCATTAGATTTGAGTTGGGCAATGTAGCTTACACTCTAAACAGCACCCATACCTTCAGCCTACCCCACAAGTGGAAGATAGAGGTGTCAGGAGATTTTGACTCGCCTCGCTACCACAGCATCTCTCGCTGGCGCGCCAACGGCTCGCTCAATGTAGGGGTCATGAAAAACTTGGGAAGTAGATGGGGCAAGCTGCGCTTGAGCGCCACCGATGTTCTACAGAGCACCAATTGGTACGGCTTCACTGAGCAGCCTGACACCAACCTCTATGTGTACACAGCATTTCGCACAGCAGAACGCACGTTTATGCTGCAGTGGAGTAAGGACTTCGGCAATAAAAACATCAAAGGAGCCCGCAAGCGACAAACCGGCGCAGCAGAAGAAGCACAACGACTCTGAGGTACTTACAAATCCAGTAGCCCCTGGGGTAAGTTCATGACCAATTCCCTGACATCATCATGAATGGCACGCACCAACTCGCGGTGCAAAGGCACCAGTATTTCGCGGCCTTTGTAGCGCACGCCAGCAAGCGAATGCGCCCCCAGGTCATATACGTCTTCGATGAGGCCAATAGGGCCGAGTTCAGCATCCACCAATTCGTAGCCGATATAGAATGCATAGTCTGGTTCGGCATCGGGGTCGTTTTCATGCGACAATAAATCCTGATTGCGCAGGAGCAGGTCTTTGCCCGACAGCCCTGCTGCGATTTCCGGAGTGTTGATATCTTCAAACTTCACAATCCAAGCATTGCCTATACTGAGGTCTTCTACAAAAAAGGGCAGCGGCTTGCCCTTCACTTTCACGAAGAGTACATTGGCCTGGAGCACATCGCGCTCGTAACGTTCCTTTACTACCAGTTTTAAGGCGCCTTGAATGCCATGTGGCTTGCCGGTGTACCCGACCGAAACGTATTGCTCTTGATTCATCCCTGTATTAATTGTTTGCTCATCTGCCCCATCGCCATAGCTGCTGCCGCACAATGAAGCCCTTCTCCGCCTTGCTCCTCCAGGGCAGGTTGTTACAGCGGGCAAAGTCGCCATTGCAGCACACTCGACACTGGGTGTCGAGTACGCGCTGCTCCAAGAACACCAGCCCCACCTGATGCGCATATATCTCGCGCTGGTAGCGGTGCTCAATGAGGTTAGAGGCATCGGCATGAGAAACGACTATTACATCTATAAAGTTTGCCGCAGGCGTGGAAAAAGATTGCTCCGTGTCTAGTATTTGAGACTGCCAGTCTTTAAACATCTCCAGTACTTCCCCTGCTACCACCACGCGCTGCTCCGGAGCGATATGGCGCGTACCGTTCCATCGGCGGCCTTTCTCAATGGGGAAAATCAGCTTGATGAGTTTTAGATTATCTTCCTGTCGGAATGCTTGGCGAGCCGTACGCCATTGCGCCAGCACTTTGCGTATTGCCCAAGGCTCGGTAGTGTCGTATCGCTCGTATCGCTCTATGCGATATACTGTATCGCCAGCGGCAGTGATGTAGCGATCGGCTACTAGTTCCTTGGCCCAAAGGCCGATGCTGTCCACGCTTGTGCCTGTGCCGGCAGGGTCAAATATGATGGAGTCTACTTGGAATTCCCAGCTCTGCCCCACTTGAAGCGGAAAGTACTCGTAGCCATAGGCTATGGGATTGACTTCTGTCTTGCGCTCGCAAGCAAAGCTCAAACTCAGGAGGCCGGCGAGTAAGCAGGCAGGCAACAAATTGATTCTAAAAAATAGCAGGCTCATGGCAGCGTATTTAATCCAGGCGAAGTGGCCGCACCTCACCGGAGGGCGTTACCAGCAGGTAAGTTTTGGTTTTAGCCTTGGCTGGCGGCTCAAAGGTGAACCGCACCAGCAGATTGTATGTATAACAGGCTCGAGCACTTCTGGGTTAATAATGATATCATAGTCGTTGACCGTTACGGCGTTACATACTAAGCAACGCCAAGTTTTATGCGTGATTTACAGATGTTGTGCACAAAACTTGGCGAGTCGAAGTATAAAATCGGGAGATGGGTTTGTCCAATGTAGTGACCGTAGCGCTTTTGTTTATTGGTTCAAAAGCCTGGGTACTGTGGGCTTGGTATGATTCATAGCGATTGCCCGGAAAAGCTCCCCAGGTATTCTCGGCGGCAATGACGTAGGTACTGTCCAGTGCGATACCGGCACTACGAAAATCAGACTTGATCTTGGCGAGATAGTCAAAACTGCGCCAACGGAGATCTTCATAAGTTTCAGAGGAGCTGGCGTCAAAGTAGTCTACTCTTACTAGGTTAAAAATTTCCTGGACGGCAGCGGCACCCGCTACTTTGTCTAGCAGGGTGGGGTCTGCATAGCGGATGTGCACATTCTTCTGAATTTCAGAGTCTTTGGGCACTTCGGTGTAGGTTTTCTTACTGAAGAGTTTTTTGGTGGCGTCAATCTCGTATTTGGGCAAGAAGTTGACCATGTCCACATGCACATTCCCAGGGGGAATACCCAGGGCTTTGACAGCGTTCACAAAGGCGTTAAGGCGGCTGTTGAGCAGGTTATTGGCCTCCTCAGTGGCACGCCCTTGCCGGATGATGTTGAATACCGCCACATAAGAGGAGGCTTTTTTGTTGTGCAGGGCATTGATGCGGATTTCTACAATGTTATCGGCTGCAAGACACGCTAATTTGGTTACATTCTGAAAACGAGTCATCTGGCTTGGGTCAAAGTTGCTGTACTGCACGTAGTTACCGGCGGCTTTCGCATAAGCGAGGGTACTCAGCATCGCAAAGACGAACAGGCTGATTAGAGGTTTCATGGCAAATAATGGTTTGTTAGACAAACGCTTTGGAGGAAAATAATATTCGATTCACAGCTCTCATTCGGCCATATATCCAATTTGCACGTCGGTTCAAGCAGAGTAGTGAAAAGACCTATGCGATGCTCTACGCCCTTGCATTTTCTTTGAGCACCTCCCAATGCAAAACCCTATCTGAAGTTTCACCTGGTAGTCAGGCCTTCAAATATCCACTCGGCCAGCAACTGGCGGTTGGAGGGCAGTACAATACGCTGCTGATCAGAGTAGTTGCGTATGTTGGCTAGTTCGATATACACCGATGCAGGCTTGGCTTCGCGCAAGGTGTGCAAGTCACGTGCAGAAGCAGTGCCGGTATAGTTGCCGTTTTTGCGGTATTGTTTGTATTTTTCCCAAAGGGTTTTTTGCAGGCGGTCGGCTATTTCCTTGCCGTTATCAGAAGTAGAATGATGGTAGAAATAAACATCAGTGCGTTGGTTTTGGCTGCGCGAGTCCACGTGTATTTCTACCAGCAACTGGCTGGTTACGCCTTGTGCGGCGTGTTTTTCATATAGTTCATTCACGATATCAGTGCGTTGCCATAGGCGTTCTTTTTGGCCGTAGGGGATAGTTGCGCCGCTCCATACCACTTCGTCAGTGTCACAGGGCAGTATTTCATCATTCCGAATGCCGTCGTTTTCGTCACGGGTAATCATATATACCGTAGCACCGTGTGCCACCAGCTTGCGGCACAAACGCAGAGTGACATCATAGGCGTACTCGTCTTCACAGATGCGCTGGCCGGCACGGGTGGCCATGGCGCCGGGGTCGGGGCCACCATGCCCTGAGATGAGATAATACACCTTGCCCTTGAGTTTGTTGCTTTCGAGAGGCACGTAGGCAAACTCCTTGCCAAAAATGGGAAACACACGCGGCCCACCTTTGTTTTCAGGGTCGGCTATTGCGGGCAGATTAGCAGGCGGCGGCACAGCCACGGTCAGGTCGGCATCGGGGCAGTAAAGCAGATGGTGTGGCACCCAAAGCACCTTACTGGTCTTGTATAATTCCTGGCAAAGCCCCAGTTCTACCATGCGCTCGTTGTACTCCTGGATGCGCACCGCTTTATCCCAGTCTTCAATACCGACACTGGATCGTATAGTACGCCCGTTGAAAGCCACGAGCTTGATGGGTAAGGTGTACTCTTTGTGCACCATCAGCGCAGCATTTCTCTTCAGGTTGTTGAGCTTGTAAAACTGCTCATGGTTACAGGAGTATGGTTCTAATTGGTAGCGCCGCAGCAAAGACAGCACACCATCGCCTGGCTGGGCAGCAACTTTTAAGTAGTGTTCGGTAGCATCTTCTAACGGCATACCAACCCAGCCAGGGAGCGCCAGATAACAAGTTGCAACGAGTATAAGATGAGCGCGTATCAGAACAACAAGGATTTTGGGATCAAAGGTAGAAATTTTACAGCATTGGGGATACGGCAAGACGAAGTGAGTCCATGATACCGGTTGGTCGTCGGTTGTAGTTTGGTGTATTAAAACCAACCTACAGATACTGTACCAGCAATACTGGGCAACGGGCGAGAAATCTTGTGCCGGTCGAGGTAAATATCCAGCGTTGACAACCTGGCACAAGCAAGGTTTTCTACTTGAGCAGCGGCGGGTATTGTAAGTCTAGTTTTTCTAGTTGTGCCACCATAGTTTTGGCAATGACGTAGTCGCGGTACCAACGCTGGTCTACGGGCACTACTGTCCATGGGATAGCAGTGCAGCGGTTAAGGACGTCTTCGTAACAGCGCATGTAGTCAGGCCAGAGTTCGCGCTCGCGCCAGTCGCCTTCGTTGTGCTTCCAGTGCTTGGAGGGGTCATCAATGCGCTGTTGAAGTTCTATACCCTGCTGCGCTTTGGAGATGTGTAGGAAGAACTTCAACACTTGGGTATGGTTGTCAAAGGTGAGCAACTGCTCAAAGGCATTGATAGCCCGGATGCGATTGTCCACGCGCTCTTCGTCAATCCATTTGTGCACGCGCTGAATGAGGATATCTTCATAGTGGGAGCGCACAAAGATATGTATCATGCCCCTGGCAGGCGCATGGCGGTGGATGCGCCAGAGAAAATCATGGGCAAATTCTTCTTCTGTGGGCTTTTTGAAGCCAATAACCTGCAACCCCATAGGTGCACAAGCAGCAAAAACGTTCTCTACGGCGCCGTCCTTGCCGCTGGCATCCATACCCTGCAATACTACTAAGGCAGAGTAGCGCTTCTGGGCATACATTATGCGTTGCAGCTCGCCCAGGCGCTCCACCAGGCGTTGAGTTTCTGCTTTAATGTCTGCTTTTTTAAGGTGCTCGGGTGCGGTGGTAGGCGTGTCTTTGAGCCGTATCATATTCCTGCAATTTGTCAGAGGCTTGGCGTGGCGCGCATACACCACCCAAGCCTTTGTTTTCTTTAGTTGAGAAAGACCTATGCGTTAGCCGAGAGATCTTTGCGTATTTTATTGAGCGCCGAGCCGGCTCTTACCCATTCTATCTGTGCCTGATTGTAAGTGTGGCTCAGTTCGATGCGATCTTCAGTGCCATCAGCGTGGCGCAGTACCATAATGAGGTTGCGGCCAGGAGCCATTTCATCAAAGCCAAGCAGGTCAATTTGATCGTCCTGGCGCACCAGTTCATAATCATCAGGGCGGACAAAGGTGAGTGCCAGCATACCTTGCTTTTTGAGGTTCGTTTCGTGAATGCGAGCAAAAGACTTGACTACCACTGCCCGTACGCCAAGATAGCGCGGCTGCATGGCTGCGTGCTCGCGCGAAGAGCCCTCACCGTAGTTTTCTTCGCCAAATACCACCGTGCCAATGCCGGCATCGCGGTAGGCCAGTGCAGATTCGGGGACAGGCATGTATTGGTTGGTCACATAGTTTATTACGTTGTTGGCCTCACCATTAAAATAGTTAATAGCGCTGATGAAGGTATTGCGGGAAATGTTTTGCAGATGGCCTCGAAACTCCAGCCAGGGGCCAGCCATAGAAATATGATCAGTGGTACACTTGCCTTTTACCTTGATGAGTACACGCATGTTGCACAGTTGGGCTGAAGTAATAGGCTGAAAGGGCGTGAGCAGCTGCAAGCGATTGGAGTTGGGAGCAACCTTGACTTCGACCGAGCTGCCATCGGCTGCCGGAGCCTGGTAGCCGGCATCTTCCACAGCAAATCCTTTGGCAGGCAGTTCGGCGCCGGTGGGCGGGTCTAACTTTACGGGCTGCCCCTCTTCGTTGATCAGCGTATCGGTTAAAGGGTTGAAGGTCAGGTCGCCAGCAATGGCCATAGCAGTCACGATTTCGGGCGAGGCCACGAAAGAGCGGGTTTGAGGGTTGCCGTCGTTGCGCTTGGAGAAGTTACGATTGAAGGAGGTAATGATAGAGTTAGCACGATTGGGGTCGTCGGTATGGCGCGCCCACTGACCAATGCAAGGCCCGCAGGCATTGGCTAGCACCACGCCGCCGATTTTCTCGAAAGCTTCCAGTTGGCCGTCGCGCTGTACTGTGTAGCGTATTTGCTCGGAGCCAGGCGTAATGGTAAATTCTGAGCGCACTTTGAGCTTTTTCTGCACTGCCTGGCGGGCAATGGAGGCTGCTCGATCGAGGTCTTCGTATGAGGAGTTGGTGCAAGAACCAATGAGGCCTACTTCCAGCTTTTGCGGATAGTTGTTTTCACGCACGGCCTGGGCAAATCGGGAGATGGGCCAAGCCAAGTCGGGAGTGTAGGGGCCGTTGATGTGCGGTTCCAGTGTATCGAGGTCTATTTCAATGACCTGGTCAAAATATTTCTCAGGGTTAGCGTAGCATTCACTATCGCCAGTGAGGTAGGAGGCGATGCGATCGGCCATTTCGGCTACGTCGGCGCGTTCGGTAGCGCGCAGGTAACGGCTCATAGAAGCGTCGTATCCAAAAATAGAGGTGGTAGCACCTATTTCAGCGCCCATGTTGCAGATTGTGCCCTTGCCCGTACAAGACATGGCTTCCGCGCCAGGGCCAAAGTATTCTACGATAGCCCCGGTACCGCCCTTCACGGTGAGAATACCGGCCACTTTGAGGATGACGTCTTTGGGGGAGGTCCAGCCACTGAGCTTGCCGGTAAGTTTCACGCCAATGAGCTTAGGCATTTTGAGTTCCCAGGGCATGCCCACCATGACGTCTACCGCATCGGCGCCACCCACGCCTATGGCAATCATGCCCAGGCCGCCAGCGTTGGGTGTGTGGGAGTCAGTGCCAATCATCATGCCGCCAGGGAAGGCATAGTTTTCCAGTACAATCTGGTGGATTATACCTGCGCCGGGCTTCCAGAAACCTATACCATATTTATTAGATACCGTGGCCAGAAAGTCATATACTTCAGAGTTGGTGTCCAAGGCGGTTTGCAGGTCTTGTTTAGCGCCTGCTTTGGCCTGTATGAGGTGGTCGCAGTGCACGGTGGTGGGCACAGCAGTTTTGTCGCGGCCGCACATCATAAACTGCAGGAGCGCCATTTGGGCCGTAGCATCTTGCATGGCTACGCGGTCGGGGGCGAAAAAGACGTAGTCTTTGCCCCTGGTGTAGGATTGCAATGGACTGTCGGGATGGAGGTGTGCGTAAAGGATTTTTTCACTGAGCGTAAGCGGTCGGCCAAGCGCTTTGCGGGCCGCGTCCACTCGTTGAGCAAAAGACTCGTAATGAGCCGTGAGCATCTGCATGTCGAACGCCATAGCTGTTGGTTTTGTGATGTAGAGCACCCGATAAGGGGCGCGCAAATATAAGACTTTGGGTTGTATTGGCGTGGGGGATGTGGTGCAGATGAAGCTTTTTTTGTGACGCCAGTTACACAAGGCCCGCCTACGCTGTGCTATTTTTGTCGCCGAAACTGATTTGCCGTATGAAGTATATTATGCTTTTGATTGGTCTTGTGGCAGTATTTTCTTCTTGCCGCAATACTTCTGTCGAAAAAACGGAAGACGTGCAGCAGGCCAGTACCATACCAACAGAAATACACCCAGGCAAAAAACTGATGGAAACCCACTGCTATGTGTGCCACAGCCCCCATGCACCGGAGCATGAAGGGCGAGTAGGTCCGCCCATGGCAGCCATCAAGGCACACTATCTTAAAGATGGCATCACGCAGGCACGGTTCGCACAAGATATCCTGAGTTTTCTCAATGCACCGGATACCGCCAAAGCTCGCCTGAAGGATGAAGTACACCGCTATGGGCTGATGCCCTACCAGCAGTATCCGCCCGAAGTAGTACAGCAAATAGCCGAGTATATGTATCGGTATCAAATAGCCGAACCAGCGTGGTTTGCAGCAAGCTGGGAAAAGAAAACCAACCTACCTTATCGCCAACCGGGTATTGCAGATACTTCTGCCGCAAAAGTGCCGCTTTCACCTAGTGACATCGGGCTGAACTTTGCGTTGGAAACCAAAAAAGTGCTTGGCCAAAACCTCATGCAAGCACTACAGACTCAAAGCGCCGCGTATGCCCTGGAGTTTTGCAATACACGCGCCATACCCCTCACCGACAGCATGGCTCAGCACTACCAGGCCAACATTCGACGCGTGTCTGACAAGCCTCGAAACCCCAACAACCTGGCTAACGCAGAAGAGCTAAAATACATACAGGCATTCAAAAAGCAAGTAGCAGCAGGCCAGGAGCCAATGCCGGTCGTACTGGAGCAAAACGGCATTGCGCAGTTCTATTACCCCATTACCACCAATATCATGTGCTTGCAGTGCCATGGCAAGCCGGCGGCAATTGAGCCGGATATCGCTCAAAAAATTGCCAAGCTCTATCCAACTGACAAAGCCACAGGGTATTCTGAAAACGAGGTGCGAGGCATCTGGAGCATTCAGTGGAAGCAATAGCATGTACCATCAAGCCCCCAATAAATTTTTTTCTTCACTCTCCGAGCGCACCATATTGGGCAATGTACTTATTTTAGCCCCGTCGAACTAAAGCGTTCGCTTGAGTTATGCCCATGGCTTATCATTTTTTTGTTTAGACATTACACCATTTACGATGAGACGAATCCAAGACACCTGTGCTACTCAATTCACAGAACTCAGCAGCGAGACGTCGTGTGCGGCGGAATTGACGCACGGCAGCATCCTTGTCTCCTCGCTGAATCAAGTGCGTCTGCTTGCTCAATGGGAGGACGACGAAGATGCCTTTGACGAGGATGATGAATATATGGATGAAGACGACGACCTCGAAGACGAGGACTGGGAAGACGAGGAGTTTGATATTGACGAGGAAGACTTTGTCATGGACGATGATGAGGAAATGGACTTTGACCCCTACGACGATGATGAGGACGACGATGAGTACTTCGACGATGAAGACGAGCTGGAAGACCACTGGGGGCATCAGGTGGAGGATGTGTCGCCCTCTCCTTGCAAGCCTGCCTACTACATGGTAGAGGCTCGCTTCAAGTAGCCCTTGCCCCACACTCTCGGCAATTTGCATTGCACAAATCATTGAACAGCCTAAAGCTATTATTGTGAGCAACATGTGCAGGGCAGTGATGTTCTCGGCTTTGTTGCCCCCCTCCTATATCTCAACATTAAAGAAGATGTAGAAATTGAGCCTGGCAAAGGAGCACTTCCGGGCAGCATCCTCACGGAGTGCCTACACACCACACCTGGGAATTGCTACCTCGACGCCTTCAGATGCTTGTTGGATTGAGAAGATTTGCCAGGCTATTTTTTCAAATCTAACCTCTGAATCAGTTCTTCCACATCCACGTACTGGTTTATTAGTTCAATGGCTCGCTCTACTTTCCACGGGGTGCGGTGGTTAATCTTAACTTCGATACGGCTGATTTTCACCACTGACCCATAAGTGTCCAAAGTAGTGGACACCACAGGAATCTCATATTCAGAAAAGTAAGGATGTCGCAGTGCAGCCTGCTCATGCCAGGGCGCATGGCGTCCGTCGCTGGTTACAATGACGCCTGATAACATAGGGCGTTTGAGTTTTTTTTCGGCGGAGATAGAAATGATTTTCTGCATGGCTTCGTCCAGGCGGCGGTAGCTGACTACCAGGAGTAGGTTTTGAAAGGTATTAAACTCTTCGGTGTCCACCAGCGACCCAGCCACAATATCTTCTACTTTGTTGCTAAGCCGATGCTCATTGAGGACGACGATACCATCTACTGCCTGATTGATGGCCTCCATAATAGGAAAAGACAGAGTGGGGTCGTAGGGCAATACACCTAGCAATGGGATGTTCATTTTCTGGAATCGAATGCGCAAGTGCCAGGCAATATCTTCGTATTTGTCTTGCCGCACTTTGTTGACCAGCACCCCAAGTACGGGCACGCCTTCCTCCCGAAACAAAGCCAGGCTCATATTCATGCGGTCAATGGTATTGCCGATGCCTCCTTCCACAATCATCAGCACACCCGAACCTAACATTTTAGCCACTTGAGCATTAGACATGTCCACTACGCTACCCACGCCAGGGTGGCCTGTACCTTCATACACTACGATATCACAGTGTTGCTCCAGGTAATTGGCAGCGTATTGAATACTCTCTCGAATGTTAAAGGCGGAAGGGTTCAGAATGTATCGCCGGGTCAGACCGGGCAATATGATTACGGGGCTATGTACTTTGGGCATCATCTCGAAGCCCAAGGTCTCAGCAAACAACACCGCATCCTTATCTGCTACTTCACCTTCGCCTACCTGCACGTGCTTCTGCCCCATCGGCTTACAGTAGCCCGTGACAAAGCCCCGCTGCCGGAGATTGGCCACCAAGCCCAACGTCGTGGTAGTTTTGCCTACGTGCTGACCAGTGGCAGCAATGAAGATGTTTCGCATAACTTGCGAGTTGATGAGCATAACAGTTCGCAAAAATAGCAGGACGAGCTGGATTTTCACCATTTCGTCGTACATTAATGCACGGATTTGCGTTTCAGCGCGAAGTCCATTATTTTTACAATAAGTTACGTACACGAGTGCCATTGCCTCGCCCGATATTGTAACCCAGCTCTCCGACCTCGACCCAGAAGAGGGTAGCTACACCTATGCTGACCACCTGCGCTGGCAGTTCCAGGAGCGCGTGGAGCTGATCCGTGGGCGCATTTTCAAAAAGAGCCCAGCGCCGAATCGAATCCACCAGCAAATATCTGGGCGATTACATATACTACTAGGAAATCATTTTTTGACGTGCGCCTGCCGGTGAGCCAACTCAAGGGCGAAGATACCACCGTGGTGCAACCCAACCTATGCGTAGTGTGCGACGAAAGCAAGCTGGACGAACAGGGCTGCGCCGGCGCACCCGACCTGGTGGTGGAAATCCTCTCGCCTGGCAATAGCACCCGCGAAATGCGCGACAAGTTTAGCGTGTATGAAGAAGCCAGCGTGCGCGAATACTGGATGGTGAACGCTACGGAGAAAATAGTGCTGATATATGTGCTCAACGCTGAAGACCGCTACATTGGTCTGGCACCGCTGACGGGAGAAGACCTCCTGCGCTCCAGTATCTTCCCAGATTTGTGCATTGACCTCAAAGAAGTCTTCGCATAGCTCTTTTACGTAAAATGCCCACCCTGTAGATTTTGGATGTTAGTTGCGCTCCACCTGGCGGCGTTCCTGGCTAATGATAGTAGCCTTCTTCATGCGGGCTTCATGCTCCTGGCGACGCTTTTCCTTAATGGCTTCCACCTGAGCTTTTACCTCAAGAGGTATTTTGTTCAGATGGCGATGATAGGAGGTAATAATAATTTGTGCCATGTCTTCCGGGTAGGAGACCCCCATTCTGCGAAAGTAATCAGAAAGGCGCGAGCCTTCGTAAAAGCCCCAGTTCTGGATGATCCAGCGCCCCAGGCTGAAGTAGAGCTTGTGGTAGGCGTCATACTCTGACATGCTCATAAACTTCTGCTTAGCTTTGGGCTCGATCAGACGGTTGAGCTCGTCAAAACAGTTGAGCAAGTCCCTGGGGATATACACCCCGTTGAGTTTTTCCTGACGAATGCGCCATGCATAGTTTTTTTCAAATTCGGCTTCGGTTTCTACAGGTTTACTCATTTGGGCTTGCGCAGCGCAAAGCCACAATAGCCCGCACAGTAAGGGCAGGAGGTACTTGTTTTCCATGGTGAAAGCGCGTTTTATCCAATAACCATAAACGTAGAATCAGCCACAGAATTTTACCATTTAACGCACACGGTACGTTCATTTTATGCACTCAATATTTTCAAAGCTCTATCTTCGTCTCCAAAATCATCAGTAGAGTGCAAAAGACGTTAGCACAATTCGACCTCATACTGGCGCGCTGCGAAGCCCTTTTTGTACAAAAAAACAAAGACTACGGCACGGCCTGGCGAATCCTGCGGCCGTCATCGCTAACCGACCAGATTTTTATTAAAGCAAAGCGGGTTCGTAGTATTGAGGAGAAAGGTTACCAGGAGATAAACGACTCCATTGAGTCAGAGTTCATAGGCATTGTCAACTACTGCATCCTGTCGCTCATACAACTTCAGCTTCCAGCAGATGCACCCCTGGACTTGCCAGAAGAAGAAGCGCACATGCTTTACAAAAGCATGGCAAAGAAAATTGTAGAGTTGCTACGGGCTAAGAATGATGACTATGGCGAAGCCTGGCGCGATATGCGCCCTACATCCTACACTGACCTGATCTTGATGAAGCTAATGCGCATCAAGCAAATTGAAGACAACGCCGGCAAGACCCTAGTATCGGAAGGTTTGGAGGCAAACTACATGGATATTGCCAATTATGCTATCTTTGCGCTTATCAAAATGGAAGAAGCCAAAGAAAAAACTGTACAACCATGACCATTGTCACGCTCGTCTTATACATTGCCATAGCTGCTGCTCTACTTACCTTGGCCATGAAGGCCGTTTGGCCAAAGCAGATCAATGTCTTGTGGCTCAGTTTTTTACAAAACTTCTGTGGCGTGTTATTCCTGTTCTCCGGCTTTGTGAAAGCAGTAGACCCCATGGGTACGGCCTTCAAAATGGAGCAGTACTTCGCTGAGTTTGAGTCCACTTTTTTAGGAGCGGGCATGAAAGATTTAGCAGGGCTTTTCCCCTGGCTATCGCAGTACGCCGTTGGCTTCTCAGTAGGTATGGTTGTGTTTGAGATGGTGCTGGGCGTCATGCTAGTGGTGGGTGCTCGTCGCATGCTGACCGCTTGGCTGTTTTTTCTGCTGGTGGCGTTTTTTACAGTACTCACCGGCTTTACCTATCTCACCGGCTATGTGCCAGCGGGCGTCAATTTCTTTGACTTCGGCAAGTGGGGGCCATTTGTAGAGACTAACATGAAGGTAACGGATTGTGGTTGTTTTGGCGACTTTCTCAAGCTCAAGCCCAAGACATCTTTCCTGAAGGACGTTTTTCTGCTAATTCCCTCCATTCTATTTGTCGTATTTTGGCGTCGTAAGCACCAGTTGTTCACACCACCTTTGCGCAGCGGTATTGTATGGGGTGCATCCTTACTAGTACTGCTTTACAACATCCGAAATTTTGTGTGGGATGAGCCACAATTCGACTTTCGCCCGTTCAAGGTGGGAGTAAACATAGCCAAGCAAAAAGAACTCGAAGCAGAGGCAGAGAGCAATATCGAAGTGACAGCTTTTAAATTAACCAATAAGAACACCAAAGAGGTACGCACCATCCCTTATGAGCAGTACATGAAAGAGTTTCAGCAGTACAGCAAGGATGAATGGGATACCGACCAAGTACAATCTGAACCCTTTGTGTGGGACACTCTGCGCAAAGGCGGTGAAGCCAAGCCCTTCAAGCGCATTGTACAGCGAAGCAAAATTAGTGATTTCTATGTGATGGATGCTGATGAGAATGACGTCACCGAAGACATCCTCTACGACCCCGAGTACAACTTCTTGGTGGTAGGGTATAAGTTATACAACGACCCCAAATACCTGGCTAAGTGGAAAGAGAAAATCGCTCCTTTGGCAGCATCTGCCCTAAAAGATGGATATAAAACAAGAGCTGTGGTAGCTTACACAGATTCAGAAACCCTTAAAGCCTTTGGTCAAGCAGCAGGCATTGACTACCCCTTGTACAAGGCCGACGACATCATGCTAAAAACCATTATGCGCTCTAACCCAGGCGTACTGCTGCTCAAAAATGGCCAGATTATTATGAAGTGGCACATCAGGAAACTACCCGATTACGAACTCATTAAAGCCCGGCAAATTCAGTAACTTTTATATATTTGCACCTGTTTTCTAAAGTTCTTTATTCATATTGCATGCTAAGTCGCAGGAATGTCCGGGTGAAATTGATGCAGGCCTTGTATGCACAAAGCCGTGATGAATACCTCAAGCCGGAAGATGTGTTGAAGGTCTATCGAATGGGGCTTCGGCATTCTTTTGAGTTGTACTTGTATAATTTTCTTTTTATAATTCGGCTGGCACAATACAGCCAAACTGATTACGACCGGCGTAAGGCCAAACTCCGCCCTACGGAAGAAGACCGCAAGTTTACCCCCAGACTTGCTGAAAACGAGTTGGTACAATCCGTACTCCAACATACGGAGCTACAAAAAACCTGGCGCGCCTACAAAACAGACCAATTGATCGACCCAGACAATGTACGCCTGATGTACCAGGAGTTGACCAAGACCTCCGAATATACCGACTACCTGGCCCTGCCGGCACCAACTCATTCCGACCACGCAGAAATGCTGGTGTACGCCTACAAGGTATGCCTGGCCAACGACCACTTCAACGAAATAGTAGAAGACGCTTTTGTCCAGTGGACTGACGACGAGTCCCTCATCACTGGTGCCTTGAAGAGGACCCTGCGCGCCTTACCTGCAAAAACCAATTTCCTGGACGACTACAAACCCTCCGCCGAGGCTACTGTAGAATTTGGAGAAACCATGCTGAAGCTCATGGCGCAAAACGAATCAACGTACCTAGAGCTTATCAAGCCCCTGCTCTACAATTGGGATGCAGAACGCGTAGCGGTAATTGATATGATTTTACTGAAAATGGCTGTGTGCGAAATGCTCAACTTCCCTAGTATTCCTACCAAAGTAACCCTCAATGAGTATGTGGAAATATCCAAGCAATACAGTACTGACAAGAGCAAGGAGTTCATCAACGGCGTACTCGACCATTTGATGAAAATGTTACTTAAAGAAGGAAAAATCGTCAAACAGGGAAGAGGATTGCTTGAGTAAGCCGCCCAGCACGCGAACTATCTTCTTTCATCGAAGAGCGATACGGGCGAGTTTTATTAAAGAATTTCTAGATCTTTTAGATTTTTCTTCATCAAAAAAATGATTAGTTATGAGAAACAAGTCTCTTGCTCTGTTACTAATACTCTTACTGAGCAGTGCTGCAGCACTATCGCAAACAGCACCCCATGGATTTGCCGCCCGATTTACGGCCACCAACTTCCAGTACCCCATCACTCAGAAGTGGTACGGCAATGAATTTCAACATGGCGTAGAGTTAGAGTATATTCATTCGCTAAGTAAAGCACTAAGCATAGGCGTACCCCTGCGTTTGGGGCGCGGCGACTTCCCGCTCAATGATCAAGGCGCATTTCGCCAACAAATCATGGCCAGCCTCGACGCCACCCTTCAACTAAAGCTCTACAAGCAGCGCTCCTTTCTGTATCCATACCTGTATGGCGGCATTGGCACCGTGGGCGAAGGGCTGGAGAAGTTCTACTTCGCTGCACCGGTAGGAGCCAGCCTTAACTTCAAAGTAGCCCAGAACACTTACCTGAGCACCAAAGCGGAATATCGCTTTGGCTTTAAGGACTTGCGCAATGATATAATGCTAGGCGCTGGTTTGCTCATCAATTTTGCCAATGAAGAAGAGGTACCAGCTATTTCCGACCGCGACAAAGACGGCATCCCCGACAACCAAGACCGCTGCCCTGACGTGCCCGGCGTAGCCATTCACGCTGGCTGCCCTGATACCGATGGTGATGGCTTGGCCGATGACAAAGACGAGTGCCCCACTCAAGCCGGCCCGCTCAACCTCAACGGCTGCCCTGATCGCGACAGCGATGGCATCGCCGACAAAAACGACAAATGCCCTGATGAGGCCGGCCCTGCCTCCAATAATGGCTGCCCCATCACCGACCGCGATGGCGACGGTATTGATGACAAGGACGACGAGTGCCCCGACCAACGCGGCACATTGGCTACCCGCGGTTGTCCTGACCGCGACGGCGACGGCATCGCTGATAAAGATGACGAATGCCCCGACCAGCGCGGCACAGCTGCCCTCAAAGGCTGCCCTGACCGCGACGGCGACGGTATAGCCGATAAAAACGACAAATGCCCTGATACGCCTGGCCCTGCCTCCAACAATGGCTGTCCGGTCATAGCCCAGGAAGATAAGGCCGTTTTGGACCTCGCTGTGAAAAATGTACAGTTTGAGACGGGCAAAGCCAACCTGCTATCCTCCTCTTTCCCCATCCTGGATCAGGTAGCGCAACTCATGCGCAAGTACCCTGACTACAAACTTCGCATCAGCGGGCATACGGACAGCATCGGCGAAGCGCCGGCCAATCAAAGACTTTCTGAAAACCGAGCCAAAACCTGCTATGATTACCTCGTCGCCAAAGGCATTGAGGCCTCGCGTATGTCGCACCAAGGGTTTGGCGAATCCAGGCCCATTGCTGACAATCGCTTTAAAGAAGGGCGCGATAAGAACCGCCGCGTAGAGTTTGAACTGTACCTGGATTGATGAATCCGGCTTCGGAGAGCCATCAGCTTGAAAAAAATTATACATGGGCAGGGTATTGAATGGCGCGCAGCGTCTCATTAACCTGCCCATCCCTCTTTACTCGTGCCCCCCGACGATTATTGCGTTTGAGCTGCACGAACATGATTAAAGTTTGTTTACCTTTGCTACATGACTGAAAAAGTACTCATTCTCGATTTTGGCTCTCAATATACTCAACTCATTGCCCGCCGGGTACGCGAGTTGAACATATACTGCGAAATCTTTCCGTTTAATCGATTCCCAGAGCCTGATGCCAGTGTCAAGGCCGTGATCTTGTCGGGCAGCCCATTTTCAGTAACTGATGAAAATGCCCTGCATATAGACTTGAACAGGCTGGTGGGCAAGCTACCCGTACTGGGCGTGTGCTACGGTGCGCAGTACATTGCGCAGCAGTATGGTGGCAGTGTACAACGCTCGCTAAAACGGGAGTACGGCAAGGCGCACTTGAGCCGGATATATCAGGCAGACCCTTTCCTGAAGAATATTCCGCAGGGCGATCAGGTGTGGATGTCGCACGGCGATACCATTACGCAAATTCCGCCTCAGTTTGAGCTGCTAGCCAGTACAGAAAGTATTGAAGTAGCGGCTTTTCGCTCTAAACCGCAGGCCTTTGCACAGCCAGTGTACTGCATCCAGTTTCACCCGGAAGTGACCCACAGCCTCAGTGGTAAGCAGTTGCTGCGCAATTTTCTGTACGACATTGCAGGCTGTCAGGGCGAGTGGACGCCGGCACACTTTATCAAAGATACTGTACAGGAGCTTCGCCACAAGATTGGCCGCGACCACGTACTCATGGGGCTTTCAGGCGGAGTGGACTCCACCGTGGCAGCCGAACTCCTGCATCGCGCCATAGGCGATGCGCTAGTATGCTTCTTCGTGGACAATGGCCTGCTACGCAAAAACGAGTTTGAGGAAGTGCTGCAATCTTACCGCAGCATGGGGCTTCGCGTCATTGGCGTGGATGCTCGGCACCGCTTTTGGGCCGCACTCCGCGGCGTAGAAAACCCAGAGGAAAAGCGCAAAATCATTGGCCGGGTGTTCATTGAAGTGTTCGAAGAAGAAGCCCGCAAGATAGAGCAAGTGCAGTGGCTGGGCCAGGGTACTATCTACCCCGATGTGATTGAATCGGTATCGGTACACGGCCCCTCCGTTACCATCAAATCTCACCACAATGTAGGCGGCCTGCCGCAGAAACTTCACCTCAAAATCGTAGAGCCGTTGCGCATGCTATTCAAAGACGAAGTACGCAAAGTGGGGGAAGAATTAGGCATTCCTAAAGCTATATTGGGACGGCATCCCTTCCCTGGCCCTGGATTAGGCATTCGCATTCTGGGCGATGTAACCCCCCAGAAAGTGGCCCTGTTGCAGGAGGCAGATGCCATCTTTACAGAGAACCTCCGAAAATTCGGACTCTACGACAAAGTGTGGCAAGCTGGCGTCATTTTACTGCCCATCCATTCCGTAGGTGTAATGGGCGACGAACGGACTTATGAGCAAGCCATAGCGCTACGAGCCGTCAACTCTTCTGATGGCATGACTGCCGAGTGGAGCCGCTTGCCACACGATTTTCTGGCTGTCGTTTCCAGTGAGATTATTAATAACGTCAAAGGCATAAATCGCGTAGTGTATGACATCAGCACCAAGCCACCCTCTACTATTGAATGGGAATAAATTGCCGATAGCGTTTGCCCTGGCGGCAGTATTCATATTGTCCGGTTGCGAACTTTTTACCAAAGCGCAGTCCTCCAAAGACCCCTCGTATCAAAACCCAGAGTTAGACCCTATCCAGGGACGCAGGGTATATGACCCCGAAACCGGAACCTACGTAACAGTGAAAACTGCACCAGCAGAGGCCATGGATACAGTGCGCTGGAAATTGGTACCTGCCTCCACAGCACCGCCCATTGTATCGGTCAAAATGCCTACTGAGCGCGTATTGGTTACTGACCCTGTGAAGTACGATCCTTACACCGGGTCAGAGTTGTTAGATGCCTACAACGTGGTATTCGCCTTGCCTTTCGTCACTGATCGTTTTTCTGCCGCTAATGGGCAAGTGCCACCCCAGGCCTCCTGGGCGCTCAATTTCTATGCTGGTGCCAAAATGGCGCTGGAAGAACTCAAAGCCGAAGGAGCGCAGTTCAATGTAGCAGTGGTGGATACCAAGGCCTCAGAAGCCGGCATGAACGACCTCATTCTTCGCAACCAAGATTTTGCCAACGCACATCTCATCATTGGCCCGTACCGCCGCGAAAATGTACGACTATCTGCTGAAGCCGTGAAAAATGACAGGCGAGTGTTGCTTTCGCCCTACTTTACCGGCGAAAACATGGCCATGGACAACAACCCCAATTACATCCAGATGAACCCCTCGCTCCAGACGCATTCCGAAGCCCTGCTTCGCTATGCCCGCAAGAGGTTCCGGCCCGAGCAGATTGTGCTAGTGTGCCGCAACAGGCCACAAGAACTAGAGCGCCTGAAGGCTTTTCAGGATTTACACCACCGAATTCAAGCAGAGACTTCTATTATATACGACACGACCTCCCTCCGGGAATTTATCATCCTGGAAGAAGGCGAACAAAGCTCTCCTCGTATCAATATCAATGCCCAAGCTCTGACGCAAAATCAGGATACACTGGCCATTATTGTACCCTCTTGGTCGAACGAGACTTTTGTAAATGCCCTGCTCCAACAACTCAACACCGCTAGGGGTCCATCTTCGTTCTTCGCTGTGTTCGGTATGCCTCAATGGATGGAGTACGAACGTATTGACTATACCTTGTACCACAATTTGAACCTGCACCTCTCTTCCAGCTACTACATCAACCGCGATATACCAGCCATCCAGGATTTCCAACGCAACTACTTCAACCGGTTAGGTATCCTGCCAACGCCTGAAGCCTTCATGGGCTACGACATGACGCTATATGCTTGCCGGATGCTACGCAAATACGGTACGCGCTTCCAGTTTTCCCTGGAGAATACCCCAGGCCAAGGGCTGCATACGCGTTTTGAAATCAAGCCTGTGCGCAGACAGGAGCAGGGCAGTAGCAGCCCTATGCCCGAAAGCGGCGCTGTGCGTTTTTTTGAGAATAAGTTTGTCAATATCCTCAAGTTCGAAGACTACCGCTTTGTAAGAGTCAACTGAACAGCCCTTGGTATTTGCCTGTAGAAAAAACTCCTGCAGAGGGTAGATAGCACCCCTAGACAACTTATTGTTGGGCGGCTGCGTTAACAATCCAACCTTACTTGAATTACTAGGGAATGGACAACAAAACAATTGCCGATCAGGTAAAGTTGCTCGTTGGGCAAGCAGAAACCGATGAAGCGCTCCGCGTGCTGATCACTTTCCTGAAAACCGATACCAAGTGGCGCTCTCTGGAACAAGAAGCCACCGAAACCCAGGCTCAGTATGCCAGCGCCAAAAGAGAGGCCAATGCAGGACGCATCAGCTACGAGCAAGCAGAACTGACCTTCAACAGGGTGAACAACAGAGTGTTGCGTATAGCTGAAGTACTGGAAAACCCCGCGGCTGACGAGGTAAGGGCATCTAACTCTGGTGCCAGGAGCGCTCAACGCGTGATAGCGGTACTAGTGGGTTTCATGGTGCTGGCTGCTGCTGGGTTTGGCATCTCCCGCCTGTTTCAATCCAATGGCACTGCCCAAAGCCACCCTGTGCCTGCTTCGCAATGCCCAAAGTTTAAAGACAAAACCGATTTCAAAATTCTACTTTGGGAATACAAAGCCCTTTTCAAAGAAGACACCGAGGCCGCCAAAAGCGTGCCGGTAGCCCTCCAGAACCGCCTGGCCAGTTCTATTGACCGCAATTGGCCAGTGGAATCCCGCATCTTTGCCATTGCCGATACCTTGCCTTACCCGACCACACAGGAGGAAGCGCTCAAGTGCAATGCCCAACTAGCCATATGGGGCACTACCGAACGTATTGCTCCCCGCGAGTGGATACTCATCACCAAATACGCGTTCTCCGATAGCTGGCGCTTTTCTCGCTGGACGATGACCGAAAGCAATGGCTGGGAAAAGACAGAAATCACGGCTACCTTGCCTGCAGAAGGCAGTTTTGTAGATACTATCACCTCCTTTAGCAGCATCTTCACGCAAGGCAAAGTAGCGCTCAATATCGAAGCTCTACTCAAAATCGCCATCGGCCTGAATGCGAGCCGCGCACAAGACAGCAACCAAGCTATTGCCTCGCTTGAAAGCATGAAGCCACAGGATTCTGTACTTGCCATCATTGGCGGCATGCTGCTGGCTGAAACATACTCCGCTACCGGCAAGGAAGATAAAGCTGCGCATGCCTACCAGCAAGTGCTAAAATTACACCCCAACTACAGCCTAGCGCTCAATAACTATGCCGCTATCCAGTTGAAACAGGGCGACTACATCGGCGCACTCAGCACGCTCAATACTGCTTTGGCCATTGCTCCCGATAACGCCGATGTGCTCGCCATGCGAGGCACAGCCTATATGGGTGTCAAGCGCCTGGACTGGGCCAAGCGCGACTTAGTCAAGGCAAGCAAAATTGCCACTGAGCAGGAAAGCAAGCAAACTGACGCCGGGGGCAAAAGCAGTATTTCCCGAAAAACCCAGGTGTTGCGCACCAAACTGCAGGAACTAGAACAGAAAATAGAAGCCGAAAAACAACGCAAAGCCGATGCAGATGCACTGCTCAACCAAAGCCCCACTAACTTGGAGGCACTAAACATCAAGGCCGAGGCCAGCAAAAATCTGGGCGACTTCTCTACAGCCATCAAACTAGCTCAAACAGCACTCAAAAAAGACCCCGAAAACGTGCAGGCCATTGCCACCCTGGCCGAATCGTATGCAGCCACTGGCGACACCCTTCGCCTGCAAGATTTGCTGAAAAAGGCCACACGCGCCGGCGTTCAACCACAGGAAATCAAGGAAAATGCCCCCTTGATACGCACCCTACCCGATGCAGAATTCTTCCGTAAGCGCAACTAACGCGCCATGAACATACTACTGTATGCACTGCTTTTCCTCCTGCTCGGCCTGCTCCTTGGCAGTCTGGTAGCTTGGTCGCTCGCTCGGCTGCGCACCCGCATTGACCACGTGCCGCGCGCCGAACTGGAGGCCAAGTACATTCCTAAAGCACAACACGAAGCGCTCATAGAGCAGAGCGACCTGCTGCGCGATGAAGTCATGGCTAAAGAAGAACTCATACGCCAACTCACGGCCAAAAACTCTGCCCAGGAGCAAATGCTGACCCATCTGCGCGAAGATATTGATCGGCGGGCACAGGAAGCCCTTCGCTTGCAGGAGCGCTTTCAGACAGAGTTTGAAAACCTAGCCAATCGCCTGCTGGATGAAAAATCGCAACGATTTGCTGCCCAAAACCAACAACAAATCCAAGAAATCCTCCAACCCCTGCGCGAAAAAATCCAGGCCTTTGAACAACAAGTCGAACATAAATTCCTGGAGGAAACCCGCGACCGCGTCTCACTTAAAAAAGAAATTGAACACTTGCGCCTGCTCAACCAGCAGCTCAGCCAAGAAGCCAACAACCTGGCTGGCGCCCTGAAGGGCAACTCCAAAACCCAAGGAGACTGGGGCGAGTTTCATCTTGAACTCCTGCTCGAACGCGCTGGCCTTGTCAAGGGCGTTCACTACGTAGCCCAAAGCAGTTTTTCTGATGAAGATGGCCGCCAGAAACGCCCGGACTTTGTCATCCACCTACCCGACGGCAAGCACCTCATCATTGACTCCAAGGTATCACTCACAGCATTCGAGCGTTTTTTTTCGGCAGAAGACCACGCCGAACAACAAAAACACCTCTTGGCGCACGTAGAAAGTGTGCGACGCCACATCCGCGAATTGAGCGAAAAAAACTACACAGCCCTCTATCACATCAACAGCCCGGACTACCTGCTGTTGTTCATCCCGCTTGAATCAGCTTTCAATGCAGCGCTCCAGCATGACTCACGTCTGTTTCTAGACGCTCTGGACCGCAACATCGTTCTGGTGACTACCTCTACCCTACTGGCTACCATGCGCACAGTGGCTTTCATTTGGAAACAAGACAAGCAAAAGCGCTCCGTGATGGAAATAGCCCGCCAAAGCGGACTGCTGTACGACAAATTTGTAGGCTTTGTAGAAGATCTGCGCAACATTGGCCGCCAAATAGAAGCTGCTCAGCAGGCACATCAGGAAGCCATGCTTAAACTTAGCGACGCCCGCCGCCCTGGTGACACCCTCATAGGCAAGGCCGAAAAAATACGCGAACTCGGCGCCAAAGCCTCCAAGCAGTTGCCCCGCGAACTGCTGCCAGATGAAGAACAGACAGAGCATTGACGAGGCAAGCAGCGGCGGGTATCTGGCGTCAGGCCACAGATCAGCGGCCACAGTTCGCAATGCGCTTTCATTTTACAGTTTTGCCACCTATCTTACCTACCCATTTACCAGGCTGTCATCAAGCCATACCTGGCAGGATGCAAAGTTTTTAGCTTGTAGCGAATACCAAACTTAGCCCTGCACTTTAACAAAACTTTTGTGCAACACCCTACACGCTTTTGCCCCATTAAGGTGTTTCAGGTTAAAACTTCTTCACTTATGCGGCATATTTTTACTCTTTTACTGGCAATATTCTCCAACCTATACCTGCAAGCTCAACAGCGCATTGCGGGTATAGTCACGGACAAGCGCGGAGAAGGCTTGCCCTTCGTGCATATCATTATCAATGACCGAAAAGACTACGTTTTTTCTACCGAGCTGAGCGGGCACTTTGAGCTGCTGTATAGCCCTGACATTCGCAGTCTGACCTTCAGCTATGTAGGCTATGCACTTCAAAAAGTAGATATCAACGGGCCGCCTACTGCTCCACTGCGGGTGGTGCTGCAAGAAGAGCCTTACACGCTGAGCGAAGCAGTGGTCATAGCCGGCGAAAACCCCGCCCATCGAATCATTCGACAGGCGCTAAAAAACCGCGACTACCACAACCCTGAAAAACTAGATGGCTATCAGTATCAGGCTTTTACCAAAGTAACGATCAAATTATTGCCCAATTGGGAAACCATAGTGCGCCGCGAGTCAGCCAGACGCCCCCCCTCCTACGACGATACTCCGCCCACGCCCAATGTACGCGCCTCCCGCCTGGACAGCATGCACATTTTCATTATGGAAACCCTAAGCCGACACGCCTGGAAACAACCCGATAAAAAGCGCGAAGAAATCATCCGACATCGCACCTCTGGCTTTCAGCAGCCCTGGTTTACAGGTCTTGTTTCACAATTGCAGCCTTTCGCTTTTTATCGCGACGAACTGCCTTTCCTGGAAAAGCGCTACCTCAACCCCATCTCACCGGGCAGCACAGCACGGTATCGCTTTCGCTTAGAGGATACCTTGTTTGACGGAGCAGACAGCATCTTCGTCATTTCCTTCCGGCCTATGCCGGGTACTACCTTCACCGGGCTGAAAGGCGTGCTGCACATCCACTCAGCGGGATATGCCATCCAACACCTACTGGCCGAATCTGCAGAACCAGAGCAGATACAGTTTCACATAGACCAAAAGTATGCCCGTGTGCAGGACGGCTACTGGTTTCCCACGCAGTTGAGCCTGGTGCTGCAGGCAGAAAAATATCCTAGCCCTGAGGCTGGCATACAAGTGGCCTCGCGCACATACCTGGACAGCGTACGCATTGCGCCGATCTTCAACAAAGGATTTTTCGCCCTCAAAAATGCCTGGCTGACTGCGCCGAATGTCAGCCGACACGACAGCCTGCTGCCCCTGGCTCGTAAAGAACCCCTGAGCCGTACTGACTCGATTTCCTTTGCCTTCATAGACAGCCTGGGGCAGATCATCAACCTCGACCAGAAGATGCGTACCTTCGAAGCCCTGGCTGAAGGCGTCTTGCCCATCAGCAGCAAGGTGGACTGGGTGTTCAGTGACTTGTTTCGCTTCAGCGAGTTTGAGGGTTTTGCGCCTGGACTAGGGCTGCGCACCGGCCGGAATTTCTCCAAAACACTGCAACTGTACGGCTGGGGCGGATATGCGTTTCGAGCCAAAGCATGGCAATATGGCGGTGCGCTCAGTATTTCCCCTTCTGCGTACAACCGACAAAACAGTTTTGTATTGCAGTACCGAAACGACCTCATAGAGCCAGCTACCACAGAGTTTCCGGTGCGTGCCACATTAGTCAACCGGCGCTACTTTGCCCGGCGCATGGACCGCCAGGAACTCTGGAGTGGGCACTTTACCTGGAAGCTCTCGCGCGCGCTGTGGCTGCAGGGCGCGCTGCAGCGCCAACAGCAAAGCCCCTTATACGATTATGCTTATTGGCCTAATGCGGATGCTACACCCATCCGGCGATTTAGTTTTACCGAAGCCTCGCTGTACGTGCGATACGCCCACCGCATACAGAGCATTCGGCTACTAGGCACAGACGCCGAACTGCAGTCCCGTTTTCCTATATTGTATTTAAACGCGACTAGAGGCATCCAAGGCCTGTGGGGCAGCCAGCACAGCTACTGGAGGCTGCATGGAGCGATACAATATACGGCGCACCATCGCCGCTGGGGTAGTATGCATCTTTTGGTCGAAGGTGGCTGGGTATCAGCTCAGACGCCGTTTGCCCGATTGTTCACGCCAATAGGCACAGGAGCGGGCTCTAACGCGGTGAGCCTTCGATGGGCTTTCGAAGCCATGTGGCAATACGAATTTGTGTCCAACCGCTATGCGCACTTATACCTCGAACATATCTTCCCCAGGCTGATGCGCCGTAGCATCACATTCCAGCCGCAGCCAGCACTGATACACCGCATGGGCTGGGGCGAGCTGGCCAACGAAACAGCGCATCGGGGCTTTTCTTTCCAAGTAATGCGCTCCGGCTACTTTGAGAGTGGCCTAGCCGTATATTCCCTATTGCGATACAATTACTTCAACATCGGCTATATTTCGCTGGGCGCCAAAGTACTGTACCGCTATGGGCCATACGCGCTGGATCGCTGGCAAGACAACACCGCCGTGCGCCTCATCATGCAAATCAGCCGTTGAGCGTCCGCCTCCTCAATCTAGTGGAGGGCGCTGGGTATGATGCTCAGTTTCCATCTGGAAAGCGCGTGCTACTTTAAGCAGCTCGCCTTCGTGGTACAAACGCCCCATGAAGGTGATACTGGTGGGCTTGCCGTCTTTGGTGCCAGTGGGTACAACCACTGCGGGATGCCCTGTGAAGTTGCTGATACGCAAGCCATTACTCGCCCAGGAAGGGTGTACAATAATGTCCACTTCTTTGAAGAGCTTATCCATATCGGCAATGAGCTGGGCACGCAAGCGATTGGCCTTCACGTACTCCACTGCCGGTACCAGGCGCGCCTGGCGAAAGATGTTGGGCCAGGAGCGCTTGAGTTGTTGGGCTAGTTGGTCATCCTTGTTGCTCAGGGTTAGTTCTTCAAAAGCTGCAGCGGCCTCCACGCTGATGATGAAGTCAATTTTGGGCAAGGGCGGTAGTGTCACTGATTGCACCTGGAAGCCGAGCCGGCGTAGTGCAGCCAATGCCATGGCATCCTGCTCTTTGAAGGGATATTCCTTGTCAAATTCGTTTTGCACCACGCCTACTTTGATCAACTTAGGATTGAGATTGGCCGGATACACATAAGGTACGTTGCTCACAGCGGTTAAGTCTTTGCCATCAGGCCCGTGCATATAAGAAAATACAATAGCGCAATCTTCGGCACTGCGGCAGATGGGGCCTATTTTGTCCATCGTCCAAGACAAGGCCATGGCGCCATATCGGCTCACCCGACCAAAAGTGGGGCGCAAACCAGTAACTCCACAAGTAGTAGCAGGCGAAATGATGGAGCCGAGCGTTTCGGAGCCAATAGCAAAGGGCACCAACCCTGCCGCCACCGCAGCCGCAGGGCCTGCCGAGGAGCCACTGGCGCCAGTATTGACATCCCAGGGGTTTTTGGTTTGGCCACCGTACCACACATCGCCCATGGCCAGTTCACCCAGGCTGAGCTTAGCTACCAGTACCGCCCCTGCGGCACGCATTTTTTCCACTACGGTAGCGTCGTAGTCCAGTTTTTGGTCTTTGTAGGGTGCTGCGCCATAGGTAGTGGGATACCCTTGGGTAGCAAACATATCCTTAAGACCGTAGGGTATGCCGTGCAACAAGCCGAAGTATTGCCCGCCGGCCAGGGCGGCATCGGCGGCGCGCGCTTGCTGTAAAGCCAGGTCTTCGGTCAGCGTGATGACGCATTTGAGTTTAGGGTCGTACTTTTTGAGGCGTTCGATGTAGAACTTGGTCAGTTCTTCCGAAGTAATTTGCTTGGTGGCGATCAACTGAGCCAACTGCCGCACGGAGTAGTAGGCAAGGTCATCTCTATTGTTAGGCAAGCGCACATTGCCCACGCCGTCGAAGCCACTGGGTTCGTTTTTGATTTTCACTTCGTAGCCGGGCGGCAGGGGCTGAAACTGATAAGCAGGCGCTAAGGAATTGGGTAAATTGGCTTTGCGATTTTCCAGGTAGAAATTGCGGTATTCCTCCAAGCCAGTGAGGAGCGAATCTACTTCTTTCTGGGTAAATTCTACTGCAGCGATCTTGGCGGCGCGTTTGATGTCATCACCGGTAATGGTTTCCAGCAGGTCGGCGCCAGTGAAAGCGCCCAGCAAAAAGGCGGCTACTGCCATCAAAGGCGCGATCCGCCACCATTTGTGCGAGGTAATCTTCATAGAGGACATTTATTTTTTGAAATGAGCTGCAAAGGTAAGGCTTTCAGCGCAGGATGACAAATGCCTGCCGCCATACGGCACGATAGCTTTCGTAAAGCTCCAGCCGATACACCCCAGGGGCTAAATCTGGGAGCTCAACGACCACAGCTCCGGCAGTGTACGCGGGCAGAGCTTGCTGATGCACTAGGCGCCCTTCTAGGCTGTACACAGCTAGGCGATTGATATGCGTATCAGCAGGAGCGAGGTACTCCAGCCGGAACCTTCCATCGTTGGGATTAGGGAATAATCGCACGCCTATAGAATAGGCTGCCTTTTGGCTATGGACCAGAATAGCACTGGTAGTGGCCGTGCAGCCAGCGGCGTCGGTTACTGTGAGCAAATAAAGCCCAGGGCCAATATTGAACACAGCCTGCGTAGTATCGCCAGTATTCCAAAAATAGCGGTAGGGCGGCGTACCTTGCGATACTACGGCCTGCACGGCACCGTTTGCCCCGGTGCTGTCGGGTGGCGTGGCATTGATGCCTACAGTAATGCCTGCAGAGAAGGTAATATTGAACGGACCGAAAGTGCGACGACATTGCTTGCTGTCGGTGACTGTTAGCATGTACTGCCCAGGAGATAAGCCATTGACGTACGCCCCAGAGGCGCCATTGCTCCAGTTGTATTGATAGGGGGCAGCTCCGCCTGTGGCCATTATGCTGATAAAGCCGGCCTGCGTACCGCTGCACACTTGGTCAGACATCGTCGTGAGCGAGTCCATGAGTTGTATAGGCGGATACAAGTGCTCAACGAGCTGATTTTGAATACTCAGGGAGCATCCTCGGGCATCTGTAACTACCCCTGTGTATTGACCTGCCGGCACTTGGGTAAGTTCTTCTTCCTGGCTTATCTCCACATTTTGTGCATTAAACCACTGGTAACGATAGGGCGGCGTACCCCCAAAAGTAGTGGACTGAATGGAGCCAGTAGAATCGCCAAAGCAAGTTACGTGTGTAATCCCTGTGCGAAAAAATGCCAGAGGCTGCGGCTGTTCTATCATTACTGGGCCAGCGCTGCGCACGCAGCCGGTATGGAGGTCTGTTACTGTAACCCTATAGTTTGCCCCTGATGCTAAGCCGCCAATGCGCACAGAATCAGCAGAGGTTTGTATAATCTGGTTATTGCTGAAATGATACCGGTAAGGCCCCGTGCCGCTGCCAAGTCGTACCACGAGCGCACCATCCTGCGCGCCAAAGCAACTGATGGATTGAGCCGTAAACGAAGTAATCGCCAAAGGTGCAGACTGTGTGCGTACTTTTATGGAAGAAACTGTTCTGATGCAACCGTTGGCATCGCTGACAGTGAGCGAGTAATCGCCCGAAGTAGCATTGATGATTTGAGCAGTGGTATCGCCATTGCTCCACTGGTAGCGGTAAGGCATTACGCCGCCGCTCACTACAGCTTGCAAGTTGGTAGTGATGAGTGTCTGGCAGTTGCCGCTTTGTATCACTGATACGCTGGCTTGCAAGGGCGGAGGGCTAGGAATCACTACGGTCAGATGCACCGGGCAAGAACGGGCATCTGTGGCTTGGAGGGTGTATGTACCTGCTGGTATACTGTATAAGGCCGGAATCTGATACGGCGGTGTACCCCCACTGACTGCCACTTCTATAAAACCTGTGGAATCTCCGTGGCACGATATAACGCCCAGCCCGGCTATTTCCATTAGTAAGGGAGGGGGGTCGAGCACTGTTATAGGGTCAGATTCAAACCGACATCCCTGTGCATCAGTAATGGTCACCGTATATGCACCAGCAGCTACGCCTATGAGATCTTCAGTTTGCCGGCCATTGCTCCAAACAAAGGTGTATGGCATCTGCCCTGCTTGTAGTAAAGTGACATCCACCAAGCCATCGCCGCCGTTATGACAAGCCGGTGAAAGCACATTGGTTTGAATGTGAAACACCTGTGATGCCGAAAGCACAATTAAAGTGTCAAACTGACAGCCGCGCCCGTCAGTGATGCGCACCGGGTACTCGCCTGCACCTAAGCCTGTGCGAAGAGGTTGTGTATGCCCATTGTCGAGCCATAAGTAAGAAAAGGGTTCGAAACCCGAGGGTTGCAGCTGTATGCTACCGTCCTGGCGACCCACGCAAAGAGGGCTGTTTTGGACAACTTGCAATTCCAACTGCGAAAGCGGCAATATGGTAAACGTACTTACCACTGGGCCACACTGGTTGTCGTCAGTTAGCGAAACGTTGTAAGTGCCTGGTGCTAACTGATTGATTTCCTGGCCAACAAACCCCGTGCTCCATGTGAAAAGGTAAGGCGGCGTGCCGCCTGAGGCACTCACCCGTATAGTACCATTGTTATTGCCGACGCATTCAGGCTGCGAAATCCAATCGGTATGCAGTTGGAGCGGCGCTGGCTGTACGAGATTGAACTGCGGCACTACCTGACAGAGGTTTACATCCCTGATGGTTACGCGGTATGCTCCCGCGGGTACTTGTTCCAGTACTGGGGAAGTACTACTACTATTTGACCACTGGTACTGATAAGGCGGTGTACCGCCTGTACCTCTTACCCTGATGTAGCCGCTAGACTGGGCATGACAATTCGGATGCCGCAGTGAGTCCACGCTGAAAGACAAGGGCGGCGGCGCGCTTAAGGTCAAGCTTAGTGTAGTACTACAAAAACGGGCGTCAGTTATCGTTACTTGATAGACGCCAGCTGTTATGCCTGCAATACTGGAAGTAGCACGCCCATTGCTCCACTGATAGCTATATGGCGGAGTCCCCCCAAATACTTGTAAAGCAATAGCGCCATTGGGTGCAGTAGCGCACAGTGGCTGGGTAAAACTCGATACCACGCGAAGGGAGTCCGGCTCAGGCATTTGAATATCGGTTAGCACGGTTTCGCAAGCGCCAGAACGAATGGTGACGGAATACGACCCAGCAGAAAGCCCGCTGATACATGGCGTGGTGGCTCCATTGCTCCACTCGTATGTAATATTTTGGCCACTGGCATTCACACAAATACTGCCATCAGCAGCGCCATAGCAACTCACCGGCACAATTTGTGGAACAGACACTATGGCATCCGGCCCATTTACGAAGATCTGCCGCAAAATGGCTGGACAGGGTGGGTTGGAACTGTCAGTAACAGTGACTCTGTATACTCCCTGTGGCAAATCCGTAATCTCATATCCACCGGGGATACCAAACGCGCTCCCTGTTGCGCCATTGTTGCCCGACCAAACATAGTTGAAGGGTGGCAATCCATTCAGTGGCGTGATGGCAATTCGCCCATTGTTGGCGCCACAGGCGCTCACGTGCGTCACGCTACGCATCAAAGAATCTATACTATTAGTGGTGCGCACTTTCACGCTGGTAGCAGCGCTACAACCCAGTGCGTCGCTCACTGTGAGCTGATATGTATCAATGCTACCCGGTACAGCGCCTGCCTGTACCGTGATAGTGCTGCTTTGGCTACCCGTGCTCCATTGATATTGATAAGGCTCTGTACCGCCAGATGCCTGCGACACAACTACCTGCGAGCCATCTTTGCACAACGAAAAAGAATCTGCTGGGCTGATAGCAATAGCTGGGGCGGGTTGCAACTGCACCACTATTGGGCCTTCGTCAGTACAGCCACCAGGCGAGGTGATGCGAAAATAGTATGTAGTGGACTGTGCAGGCTGTACTACATTAGAAGACAATTGATTAGACGGGCTTGTAGGCGTATTTGTATGAAAGGTGATGCCCCCCCCCGTAAAGCGCGTATCAGTAATGGGCACCTCTGCTAGGTTGACCGAACGCCCAGCGCATACTGATACAGGCGCTACCGGCGCAGCCTGCGGTACGGGATTGACTACGAGCGCTACTTGCCGCCGCGAAGTAGAGATGCAGGGCGGAGCAAACTCTTCCACATAATAGTAGTAAGTAATGGGCACTGAGCTGAGATTTGGGGGCACGCTGGGACTAATACACTCGCCGAAGTCTACAAAATCATCTCCGTCGGGAGAGGCGTACCATAGCAAAAATCCTCCGAAGCCAGCCTGGGCGCACAATTGGGGCGTTTGGCCAGAGCAGATGGCAGCATCATTGGCTACAGGCGGTGGCAGTTGGGTGTCATCGGCCATGCCATTACAGTTTTCGTCTGTGTTGTTGCAGGGAACCTCCACCCTGTCTGGATGGACAAAAGGATCGTTGTCGTTGCAATCTCCACCAATGGTTGCGAATCCTGGAGGTGCAGTGGGGCTACAACTGTGTACAGCAAAGTTGTCGTGGCCATACCCATCGCCATCAGCATCGGCATAATAGACAAATATACCCGGCCCCAAGTCTTCCGAGCCGTGAAGCACTATTTGGTCAATGGCAATGTCGCCCAGGGAGCCACTGCCGCCAATACCTACAAATCGAAACTTGAGCACTACGCCTTCCGGCCAGGCATTCAGGCTTACGTAAGCCTTGTGCCACTGGTTGCCCTGGTTGCCCGTACGTTGCCACAATGTCATCCAAGTAAATCCGCCGTCGGACGATACCTCCAGGCGTAAGGTGCTGATCTGCGCCCCAAACATGTGGTAGTGAAAAGAAAGATGGCAACTATCATTGCCAAACTTGCGCAAGCGCACGCAATTGGACTCCAGAAAGGCTCTTCGGCCATTGTTGCACAGCGAGCCGGTAGTTTCGATGTAGGCGTAGCGGCCGGCGTTGTTCACCCCAGCGCTAGGGCCAGTGTTGGGCGTAGGCGTGGGGCCTTGATACACCAGCCAGTCAAAATCGTCGCCACCTACATTGCGCCAGAAACCTGAAATATTGCACACAGCAGCACAACTGGGAAAGCAAGGCGTTTGCTGGTCGAAGTTCTCCACAATGGTAGTGGGTGGCGGCTGGCACCCTGTACGCACCGAGAGCGGGCAGCCATTGCCAGAAAAACTACCGCCAGAGCAAAACCGCCGTATATAAATGTCATATTGCGTATCAGGCGCCAGGTTGCTCAAGGGGTAAGGCGGGCAGAATGGCACAACTTGCACTTGCCCTTCACCGGCACCAAAGCCTGTACCGGGCAAAAACCCAGGTGGGCCATACTCAATGACCACCGTGCCACAACTGAACACCGGCGACCAACCCAAGAGCACAGTAGTCGTATCCAGGCCGAGGATCAGCTTTTGCGTAACAGGCAAACACGATAAAGGCTCAAATACCAGCTCCACGTACTGCAGTGCACCTATATCGTTGGGCACGTCGTCGCAGATGCGCAACAGCCAAGTGCTGTTGGGGTTGGTCACGCTGTCGTTGAACAACAGAAGACTTTGTACAGGCAAGTAAGGGCGATCAGTGTAGGGTGGCTGGCCCTGACTGATGGGGGTACAAGCGCCGGTGCTGAACACAGCCGGCTCGGCACAGGCCGTCGCAGAGGGGTTGCCTAGATTATCGTTGCTGCCGCCGTTATTTTCGGTAAGTAATACTTCTATACCGCCTGGCGAGCGCAGGCTAATACGCACATCGCTCATCCAGGTATGGGCTAGCACAATGCGTACTTCTTTCAAATATACATTGATGCCAAGCGCAGTACCCGGCGCGCCGCTGACTTGTATGGCAAATTCGTCTGGCAGAAAGATATTGGGATTATTTTCAGGGCAGTTGTTGTCAGATAGCGCAATGTTCAATCCACAAGCAGAGGGGTTGCTTAGGGATATGGGTTGCGCCCAGAGCATGGAAACTAGCAGTTGAGACAGAAAAATTAGGCCAATGGTGTGTACATGTTTGCTCATGGCATGGCAAGCTTTCCTTCGGTTTTGGGAGATACAAGCGGGCTTTTCAGCAATAGCGAAGCCCCTTACAGCGAGGTAAAATTAAGGGTAAATATAAAAATGAATTGTTAAAATTACTTGCCTTGTGACACCTGTCACCCAAGCAGGCAAATGAGCCTTGCTATTTTTGTGGCAACTTTTTACGCCCAATTAGTTTACACTAAGCATCGCCGAGTTTTGTGCATGATTTACAAATGTTGTGCACAAAACTCGGTGAGCTGAAGTATGAATGAAAAAATGCCGCTGAATAAAAAGCGAAACACCGATGTCGTTGCAAAAATTCCTGCCTTTTCTCACGTGGTTGCCCAACTACCCCAAAAATAACCTCCGCGGCGACCTCGTCGCTGGCCTTACAGTAGGCGTCATGCTAGTACCACAGGGCATGGCTTACGCCATGCTTGCCGGTATGCCACCCATTTATGGCTTGTATGCCGCTACTATACCACTCGTTATTTATGCTCTGTTGGGCACATCGCGTCAGTTGGCCGTAGGGCCGGTAGCCATGATCTCTTTGCTGACTGCTACAGCTGTGAGTACTATGGCAGAAGCAAGCACTGCTGACTACATCAGCTTGGTGATTACGCTGACCTTTATGGTAGGCATGATCCAATTTGCCCTGGGGGTATTTCGCCTTGGGTTCATGGTCAATTTTCTGTCGCATCCCGTTATTAGCGGCTTCACCTCGGCGGCGGCTATTGTTATTGCGCTAAGTCAGCTCAAGCACTTACTAGGCATTAAAATGCCACGCGGCGAGCACGTGCACGAAATTCTAGCTGGTGCCTGGCAACACATCGGCGAAACACATTGGCTAACACTTGGCATTGGCCTGGGCGCCATAGCGCTTATTCAGTTGCTCAAAAAATGGAAGCCAGCTTTCCCTGGCTCGCTCGTAGTAGTGGCAGCCGGTATTGTGTTGGTGTGGGGGCTAAGACTGCATGAGCAAGGCGTAAAAATCGTGGGCGAAGTTCCCAGCGGGCTACCGGCACTCAGTGCCCCAATACTGGACTGGCCCACCCTACAAAAGCTGCTGCCCATTGCCCTGGCTATTGCCTTGGTAGGTTTTATGGAGAGCATTGCTGTGGCCAAAGCCATGCAAGCTCGCCATCGGGACTACAAGCTGAATGCCAACCAAGAACTCATAGCCCTGGGGTTAGCCAATGTGGGCGGATCGTTTTTCTCCTCCTTCCCAGTCACCGGGGGCTTTTCTCGCACAGCGGTCAATGACCAAGCCGGAGCACGCACAGGGCTGGCCTCGCTCATCAGCGCTGGGCTGGTTGTTGTAACCCTGCTACTCTTGACGCCGCTGTTCAAGTTTCTGCCCAACGCCGTCCTGGCTGCCGTCATCATGGTAGCTGTATATGGGCTTATTGACTACAAGGAGGCCAAACATCTGTGGCATAGCAACCGCAGCGATTTCGTACTCTGGATGGTTACTTTCATCGCTACCTTGTTTATCGGTATTGAGCAAGGTATCGGCCTGGGTGTGATTCTTTCGCTTGCGCTGGTCATTTACCGTACTACACGCCCGCACATTGCTGTGCTAGGGCGAGTACCTGGTACGTTTTTTTACCGCAATGTAGAGCGCTTCTCCAACCTGGAGCAACGCCCCGATGTGCTCATCGTACGCTTTGATGCCCAACTGTACTTTGCTAATGTAAGCTACTTTTTAGATGCAATCAACGAGCTGGCTGCTCAAAAGGGAGACGCCCTTAGGTCGCTGATCATCAATGCCGAAAGCATTAACAACCTAGACAGTTCAGGCGTACACGCACTGGAGGAACTACTTGTGCAATATCAGCAACAAGGTGTAGCTGTTCGCTTTGTAAGTGTGAAAGGTCCTGTGCGTGATGCTATGGCACGCGCCGGCCTGATTGAAAAGATCGGTGAAGAAAACTTCTTCCTCAGCAACCAACAAGCTGTGGATGCTTGTGACAGCGTGCACTCAGACCAGAGAGAACATTTGGCCAAGTATGCCTTACAAACTAATGAACTATGAGTAATCTTGGCAAAATGACTACAACACGCACTTCCCTACCCCAAAGAAGATAGCTAACCAAACCATACCTTTTAGAAAGAAGAACATGAAGCCTGCTATGCCAAGGCGCGCCAGCCACTTGCGTAGCAAGCCAATGTTTTTTTCTGATGCAGCCACAGGCCTATTTTCGGTATCAGCGGCTGCCGCGTTGCGCTCTTGGGTAGTATTCATTAATTACAATATTGGCAGAAGGGAGGGCCGAGCTTCAATTTTATGCTTGAGTAGCTCGTTGCGTCAAATGCAAATAAAGCAAAACATAAATAAACACATGTGTATAAACATCCAAAACCGCATAAAGGTTTTCGACTTATACTTCATCCAAGGGGTACTCCCCGCCTGCGCGATTTCTTTACACCTGAAAAACGCCTACGTTAAATGGCTCTACCGGAGCATGGTTGGCCGCCTCGATGCCCATAGATAGTACGCGCCTGGTGTCCATAGGATTAATGATTTCGTCTACCCACAAGCGAGCAGCAGCATAGTAGGGGGTGGTTTGCTGTTCGTACCGAGCAGTGATGTCTTCCAGTAGTTTGGCTTCGTCTTCAGCAGAGAGCGTTTGCCCTTTGGCTTTTAGCGTGGCTGTTTGGATTTGCAGGAGGGTTTTAGCAGCTTGCTCACCACCCATCACGGCAATTTTGGCACTAGGCCAGGCAAAAATCAGGCGAGGGTCGTAAGCTTTGCCACACATAGCATAGTTGCCTGCACCGAAGGAGTTGCCTACCACAATGCTAAACTTAGGCACAGTGGAGTTAGCTACGGCATTGACCATTTTGGCGCCGTCTTTGATGATGCCGCCCTGTTCGGAGCGGGAGCCTACCATGAAGCCAGTAACATCGTGAAAGAACACCAGCGGTATCTTCTTCTGGTTGCAATTGAGGATAAAGCGAGCTGCTTTATCGGCTGAATCTGAATAAATTACCCCACCAAACTGCATTTCTCCTCTGGGGGTGCGCACCACCTCGCGGTTGTTGGCTACAATGCCTACGGCCCAGCCGTCAATGCGGGCGTAGGCGCAGATGATGGTCTTGCCGTAATCTTTTTTGTAAAAAGTAAGCTCGGAGTCGTCCACAATGCGTTTGAGCACCTCCACCATGCTGTAGGGCTTGGCACTGTTGTCAGGTAACAGGCTAAAAATTTCCGCAGGGTCAGCTTTAGGCGGCTTGGATGCGACGCGGTCAAAGCCAGCCTTTGGAAAATGACCGAGCTTGTCCACAAGATTGCGAATGGTCTCCAAGCAGGTTTTGTCATCGGGCACGCGATAATCCGTGATGCCGGAAATCTCAGAAGTGGTACGTGCGCCGCCCAGAGTTTCCTTATCTACTTCTTCGCCGATGGCTGCTTTTACCAAGTAAGGCCCCGCCAGGAAGATAGAGCCTGTACCATCCACAATTAGCGCTTCGTCGCTCATGATAGGTAGATAGGCGCCTCCGGCTACACAACTACCCATAACGGCGGCGATTTGCGGAATACCCATGGACGACATACGGGCGTTATTGCGAAAGATGCGGCCAAAGTGCTCTTTGTCGGGAAAGATTTCATCTTGCATAGGCAAGAATACGCCGGCGCTATCCACCAGATAGATGATGGGCAGGCGGTTTTCCATAGCAATTTCCTGAGCGCGCAGGTTCTTCTTGCCCGTAATGGGAAACCATGCCCCAGCCTTCACGGTAGCATCGTTGGCTACGATGACGCACTGGCGCCCCTTCACGTAGCCGATACCCACAATGACACCTCCCGCAGGACAACCGCCGTATTCGGGGTACATTTCATAGCCAGCAAAGGCACCGATTTCCAAAAAATACGAGCCGGGATCTATAAGATTGGCTACGCGCTCGCGAGCGGTCATTTTGCCCAATTGATGCTCTTTCTCTATCTTAACTTTGCCGCCGCCCAAGTGGATGCGCTCCAGGCGGTATTCGAGTTTGGAGGCCAATAGTTTGTGGTAGTCTTCGTTCTTGTGGCGCTCTATCTCTGCTTTGGTCATTGGAAAAGGCTGTTTTGCTTCGGGCGGAAAGATACACAACTGCGGGCATGCAGCCTGCCGCTCCTGGGGCTTTTTTTACTGCTTTGCTTGATACCGACACAGCAAAAGGGTTTTAGCGTATAATCTGCTAATGTATCTTTGCGTTGGTAGCAGGGTTAAAATGGCCTGTTCGAAAATCTCGTCTGCATGCTTAGAGCTTTCTTTCTGTTTTGTCTGATCCATAGTACAGCGGCCATACATGCCCAGCACTACCTCACCCGCCAAACCACGCCGCCAAAAGTCCTCAAAGCCTTTGAGCAAGCCCAAGCCTACAGCCGCGCCGGGCAAATGGAAGCTGCGCTCAAACAAGTAGATGCCATACTGCGGCGAAACCCCACCTTCGTAGATGCTCTACTGCTGCGCGCCGCCCTGCACATGGATGCCCATCAATATACCCAAGCAGAAACTGACTACCTCCAAGCCATGACCCTGGCCCCCGAATATGACCCCAGAGCCTGGTATCCGCTTGGCCTGAGCCAATTGCGACAGGCCAAATACGAACAAGCGCTCCATAGTTTTGAACAATACCTGCAAGGCCCAGGTGCCCACAATGAAACCCAGCGTACCCGAGCCGAACAGTACGCTGCCAACGCCCGCTTCGCCATAGAAGCCATAAGAAAGCCCGTGCCTTTTGACCCGCATCCAATGAGCGATAGCATCAATACGCCCGCTCCGGAGAGCCTGCCTTCCCTGACAGCCGATGGCAATATGCTGGTGTTCACGCGCATCGTAAATGGCCAGGAAGATTTTTACTTCAGCCGACGCCTCCCCAACGGCGCCTGGTCGAAAGCCGAGCCCATGACCGGCATCAACACTCCTTACAATGAAGGTGCACAATGCATCTCTGCCGACGGGCGCACACTGGTATTCAATGCTTGTAACACCCCCGACGGCTTGGGCAGCTGCGACCTCTACCTCTCCCGATGGGAAAATGGCCGCTGGAGCCGCCCACAAAACCTGGGCAACCCCGTCAACAGCAAATACCTCGAGCGCCAACCCACCCTCTCCGCCGACGGCAAGGTCATCATCTTCTCCAGCGACCGGCCCGGCGGCCAAGGCGGGCGGGATCTCTGGCTTACACGGCTTAAACCCGACGGCCAGTGGAGCCCACCTGTAAACCTGGGGCCACAAATCAATACCGCTGGCAACGAAGACTGCCCCTTTTTCCACGCCGATAGCCGCACGCTCTACTTTATGTCCGACGGGCATCCCGGCATGGGTGGCTTCGACCTCTTTGTGAGCCATTTGAATACCGACGGCTTCTTCGGCAAACCCGAAAACCTCGGCTATCCTATCAATACCCTGGCCAACGAAGGCGGGCTTACCCTCAGCCTCGACGGAGCCACGGCCTACTACACCTCCGATGCCCATGACCCTCGCGCCCAGCCCCGCCAAAACCGCGTCGGTATCAATACCGATATTTTCACCTTCACCATGCCACCCTCGCTGCGCCCTACCCCTGTCACCTACGTAAAAGCTACCATCCGCGATACCCATACCCAGCGCCCGCTGTCAGCGGAAGTCAGCTTATATACCATGCCTGATAATCGCCTGCTGCAAAACAACCGCGCTGCCGACGATGGCACGCTGTTGTACTGCTTGCCCACAGGGCAAAACTATGCGCTGCACATTGCCCACCCAGGCTATGTTTTTCACACTGCCCGTTTTGAGCTGGACAGCGTCCACCGGCCAGAGCAGCCTTTTCTGCTCCAAGTGGAGTTAGCACCCCTGCCTGCCGCAGGCGAAACGCCGACAGTAACAGCTATCGCTTCAGCACCCGTTATTTTACATAATATTCTCTTTGACACCGGCTCAGCCCTGTTCTTGCCGGAATCCAAGGCAGAGCTCAACCGCCTCCAGCAGTTTCTCAAAGACAACCCGCAAGTGCGCATCCGCATCAATGGTCATACCGACAACACAGGAACTCCAGAGGCCAACCAGGCACTCTCCGAAAAGCGCGCCAAAGCCGTGTGCGACTATCTCATACTAGGCGGCATTGCGCCAGAGCGTCTCCAATACAAAGGCTACGGCGAAAACCACCCTATTGCCTCTAATAGTACGCCTGAAGGCCGGCGTCAAAACCGACGCACGGAGTTTGAAATATTGCAAAAAGAGTAAGTACAGTGTACTCAATACTCTATTTTTTATTATTTTTAGAGGCGATTTTGCCACCTAATCTCTCCACTCAAAAACTGCAGTTGCCATGCTTCGTCGTCTTGCTCTCTCTGTTGTGCTGCTCTTGACCTTGCAGCAGTCGTTACCGGCACAAGCTGAAAACTACACCGAACGCAAAGACCCTGCTAACGCCAAACGTACCATTGTGGAGTTCAAACCTATCACACGGGATTTGCCTACTAGAATGCTCACCCAGAACCTGCTGGATAATCCTAATACACAACGCGCACCCATTACTTACGTGCCCTTTGAACTCAAAAACCCACGCAACGGTAAGGCGCTCAATCCATCGGCTGCGCTGAAAATCACCATGCCTGATGGTCGTACAGTCAACACTACGGTCAAAGACTTTTACGACCAGGTCAACGCTATGGAAAAAGCCCTTTGTGCCCAGGGGCGCTCCCTGCGCATGGCCAACGCCTTTGCCGACTTCAACCCCAAGCTCAACCCCGTACCCTCTGATGCCGTACCCAGCCTTAGCCCTGGCTATCAAACTATCCGTTTCAGTATAGCACCACAAAAAACTGCTAGCCCCAGGGTGCCTTCCACTCCGCCAACCAACGTACAAATATCTAGCCCCACGGCGGCTCAAATTAGCACACTCTCCAATTTTTCCTGGAAAACCAGCCTGTATGTGGCAGCCTCCGGCTCTGACCACGGTACGAATGAATTTCCGGCAGAGTGGTCGGGCGTTAGCCTGGCACAGCAAGGCAGAAGTAGTTTCCCTTTTCTCATCCAAGTGCCAGACGGCATGACCAAACTGGTACAGAAAATTGGCTGGATGGTGTCTGATACACCTTTTGACGACGCTGCCAAGGCCATCACTATCAAAGTATACAAAAAACAGGGCACAATCTCTCCTGTAAACTGGAACAAAAGTATTAAAGGCACACTCAACCTTCCCGAACATAAAAACAGCTCTTACGCCGCCCTCTATATCAACTTTGCCGAAATAGAACCGCTCCCGACAGACAAAGTCAAGCCCTTTTATGTCAGGGCGGTACTGTACAATCAGTCGGGAGAAATCATAGCCCGAACTCCGCAAGTAGTAGCCATGTACGGCAGTGTAAAACAGGAGTTGAAAATGCCCATCTCTCAGTATAGCGGTACCAGTGATTTCAACTATGGCTTCCCGTCCAACTACGAAAATGCCGCCTTCGGCATCTATCTCAAAGGCACGGGCTTCAACTCTGTGCAGACGCGCGTCATAGATGTCTATTCCAAAAAGGACTTTGGCACCCAAGGGTATGCGCTCAAAGGAGGTGCCACACTAGGTATCAAATACTACAACTTCGAGCATATAGTGGACAGCAAGCAACCCATCAACAACGACTTAGTGCTGCTGGCTATCAATCTGGACGCCGCTGCTGGCAATCCCGCTATGCCCGTGTACGGCCAGCAACTCAAGGCCGGCGCCAGGCTATCGCTCAACGTACTCAACGGCTTGTACCAACCCTACTACGAGTTTAAGACTGCTGTGCCGGGGTTGCCCAACACCCTTTCACTGGACTATACCTTCAAGGAAAAACTCGACGTAGAGATTTTCGACTATCGCTTCCTCATCGGCCCTGTACCAGTGAGGGTGTACGGCGGCGTCAAAGGAGAAGCAGGCGTTGTACTCAATGGGTTTCTCCACATGGGCAGTTTCGAGGCGTCGGGCAAAATAGACCCCTACATGAAAATTGCACTGATTGCTGGTGGCGGAGTAGATGCTGTCATTGCCTATGCTTTGGTAGAAGCGCAAATTGACCCGCTGCTGCGGGTAAATCTACCGGTGTTGTTTGCTTCGCAGGGCGCCAACGCTCCTGTAGTAGATTTCGGCCAGGCTTCCATAGGCGGGCTGGGCGGCAAGGTGTACCTCAAGGCGGGTTTTTACTATCCGTGTCCTGACTTGGGCAAAATTGTAGGCTTTATTACCGGAGATGAACCGCTGCCCCTATGCGAATGCGCCTGGGAGTATAACATCTTCCAAATGGGAGAGTTTACCCACCAGATTGGCAAGAAGTAGGAAAGGTATACTTAGTTTCATAAAGAAGAAGGCCGCGCTATGTTTTCTCGCATGAGGCACTACCCCTTTGTTGTGGCAAAAATGGAAGTGCAATCAACGACGGTCTCGCCCACCGCTACCACCACCACGAGGGCCACTGCCTTTGTGACCACCACCGCCGCCACTGCTTCGTTGACCGCCATCACGGCGCTCTCCGCCGCTCTGCAGGCGGGGCTCCGTTTCGTTGATGGCCTTGACCGAAAGGCGATACTTACCGGTTTTCTGATCTATTTCAATGAGTTTTACCGTCACGTCGTCGCCTTCTTTGATAAAGTCTTCCACGTTTTCGATACGCTGGTTTGACATTTCGGATACGTGCAGCAGTCCGCTCTTGCCGTGAAACTCTACGAAAGCACCGTATGGCATAACTGACTTGACCTTGGCATTGTAGACGTCGCCGATGGAGGGCGTGAAGGTAATGCGACGAATACGGTCGAGAGCGCGCTCAATGGATTCTTTATTAGAGCTGGCAATGCTGACCACGCCTTTGTCTTCCACCTCTTCAATGCTAATGATAGTACCCGTCTCGGCCTGGATTTCCTGTACCACCTTACCTCCTGGGCCAATGACGGCGCCGATGTAGCTTTTCTCAATGAAAATTTGAACGATGCGCGGAGCGTGGGGCTTGTAGTCTTCGCGTGGTGCAGCGATGGTTTTCTTCATTTCGTTGAGAATGTGTAAGCGGCCGGCACGCGCTTGTTCTAAGGCTTTTTCTAGAATTTCATAAGGCAGGCCATCCACCTTAATGTCCATTTGGCAGCCAGTGATGCCTTTCTCCGTACCAGTGACTTTGAAGTCCATATCGCCCAGGGCGTCTTCGTCGCCGAGGATATCAGAAAGAATGGCAAATTTCTCGCCGTCAGTGATCAAGCCCATGGCAATACCAGAAACGGGCGCTTTAATCTGCACGCCGCCATCCATAAGCGCCAGCGAACCAGCACACACCGTAGCCATTGAAGAAGAACCATTAGACTCTAAGATATCGGACACAATGCGGATGGTATAGGGGATATCTGGCGGCAGCACCTTGCGCAAAGAACGCCCGGCGAGGTTGGCATGGCCCACTTCCCGACGACCAGGCGCGCGCTGCGGCTTCACTTCGCCTACTGAGTAGCCAGGGAAGTTGTAGTGTAAGATGAACTTGTCGTAGTACAACTCCTGGGCGTTGTCAATCATAGCCTCGTCCTGCTTGGTGCCCAGGGTAAGGGAGGTGAGCGATTGGGTTTCGCCACGTGTGAAGATGGAAGAGCCGTGTGCAGAGGGCAGGTAGTCTACTTCGCACCAGATGGGGCGAATCTCGTCTAGCTTACGACCATCAAGACGAATGCCTTCGTCCATGATCATACGGCGTACCACCTCTTTTTTGAGCTTGTCGTAGTAGGCTTCCAGCAAGGGCTTAGCCGTTTCCATATATTCTTCGCCTTTCTCTTCGGTGAGAGTAGCGACGAGTTGCTCTTTGATTTCATCAAAGCGGGCTTTACGGGTCTGCTTGTCGAAGCCGCCACGAGCCACCTCATAGATGGGTTGGCGTGCTAGTTCCTCCACACGCTTTTTTAACTCTTCATCTTCTACTGGGGCGGGCACTTCGCGCTTTTGCAGAGCTTTACCGCCCACCTTCTGAGCCAACTCCAGTTGTGCCTGGCATTGCACTTTGATGGCTTCATGGGCTATCTTAAGCGCCTCTATCATGTCGGCTTCCTGGCATTCGTCGGCTTCGCCTTCCACCATCATGATATTGTCCATGGTAGCGGCTACAATGAGATCAATATCGGCGCGGTCGAGGTCAGGACGGTCGGGATTGATACGGAACTCGCCGTCAATGCGGGCCACGCGTACTTCGGAGATGGGCCCCAGGAATGGGATGTCGGATACGGTTAGGGCGGCAGATGCAGCCAGGGCGGCGTAGGCATCGGGCTTGACGTGCTTTTCTGCGGAAATCAGGTTGATAATCACCTGAGTATCGTTCATATAATGATCGGGGAAAAGTGGGCGAATGGCGCGATCCACCAAGCGGGAGATGAGCACCTCGTAGTCGGAGAGTTTGGTTTCGCGGCGGAAGAAGTTGCCTGGAATGCGCCCAGCAGCTGCAAATTTTTCCTGGTAATCCACAGAAAGCGGAAAGAAAGACTGTCCTTCGCGGGGCTTTTTTTCTGCCACAGTAGTGGCAAACAACATGGTGTTGCCAACGCGCACCACTACGGAGCCGTCGGATTGAGCGCCCAGTTTACCAGTTTCGATAGTTACTTCTCTGCCATCAGGCAAATTGAAAGAGGTGGTAATTGGAATCTGTAATCCCATGAATAGTGTAGATTTAAAAGAAAAACAGCACCCCAGGGAAGGGTGCTGTTATGGGTTTATTGTTACTTGCGAATGCCTAGCCGCTCAATGAGCTGCCGGTACTTGGTAATGTCTTTTTTCATAAGATACTGGAGCAATTGCTTGCGCTTGCCCACCAAGGCTACCAGCGAGCGGCGGCAGGAGTGGTCTTTGCGGTTGCTCTTCAAATGCTCAGACAGCATCTGTATGCGATACGTGAACAGGGCAATCTGCCCTTCGGTAGAGCCGGTGTTGGTTTCAGAGCCGGCGTACTCGCGGAAGATTTCCGCTTTTTTCTCAGAAGTCAAATAAACTGCCATGGTGTGATGTTTAAGACCGTTAGTGATTGCAAGAATCAGTTACAGCGGGCGCAAAGATACAACGTTTTTTCAAATCGTTTGTTTTTTTGCAATTTATTTAGTAAGTAACTACTCGCTCGCGCCATGGAGCGGGATTTTTCGCAGCCCTGCTGGTTTACGATGCAAATAAGCCTGAATGATGCGCGTAGCTTCGGGGGTGCCCTTCATAGGGCGTATAGCCTGCCGCAACTCCTGAGCGCTCCACCCCTCCTGCGCACTCACGTAACCATAGCCGGCAAAATGGCCGCCTTCTACCAGCACAACAGCCTTCTCCTGTGGCGAGCGACCTCGCTCCAACAGCAAAAAGTCTTCCTCAAAGCCAACCTGCAAGGCCTCCGAGGTTGCAAGTGCACGCTCGTTGTAGCTTTCGGGGGACTCTCGCCCTACACAGGCGCCTTTGCACTTTTGCAAATGAAATTGAAAACAGGCACCTTTGCCTGCGTGAAGCCCAGTGAGCCGGCGGCAAAGTTCAAACTGCTCCGAAGCCCACTCCAACCTGCTGCGTGCGGCCTGCATGGAGGGAAACTCCGCCAGCACCTTCAACTTCTTGCGCTGTACGATGCTAAGGCGTTCAGCTTCAAAACGCAGGAAGCCTTCTGCATCGGTGTAGACGTAGATGGCATAAGGAAACGACTGCTGGCGTTGGGCGCGGTTGACTGAAGGGCGCAGCCGCTTGATTTCAGCCGACTCCAATAGCAGGGCTACCAGTTCACTGCCGGTTACTTCGGCGGTAATATCGTAGGTGAGCTCGCGCAATTTGCGGGTTTTCTCTGTTTTGTTGGCAAAGTGCTCGGCAATGCGCTTGCGTATATTAAGGCTCTTGCCTACGTAGAGGACTTCACCAGCCTTACCGTGAAAATAGTACACCCCGCAGGCTTCGGGCAGTTGCAGCAGGCGCTCCATGTCGAAGTGCTCGGGCAGGCGGTTGTTTTTCAAGCCCATTTGGAGCATAGCCATAGCTTGCTGTGCGCCGCCTTGCTGAGCCATAATGCGTCGAAAAAGCTCGGCGGTAGCTAGAGCGTCGCCCATAGCGCGGTGGCGCTGCGTCACGGTGATGCCCATCCAGGCTATAAGGTTGTCCAGGCTGTAGGAATGCAGCCCTGGAAAGGTCTTTCGCCCCAGGCGTACAGTACACAGTTGCCGGCGAGAGAAGGTGTAACCCAGGCGAGCAAACTCCTCTCGCAGGAAGCTGTAGTCAAAAAAAGCATTATGAGCCACCAGAATAGCGCCTTCGGTCAATTCCAATATTTTTCGAGCGATTTCGTAAAACTTCGGAGCATCTTGTACCATTTCCTGAGAGATGCCAGTCAGCTCGGTAATGCCATAAGGTATCCAGGTTTCAGGGTTGACAAGGGTTTCCCAGGTGTCGAGAATGCGCTCACCGTCGTGCAGGATGATAGCAATTTCTGTAATCCTATGCGTATCGGCCTTGCCCCCGGTGGTTTCTATGTCCACAATGGCGTATCTTTCGGCAGTCATTAGCAGCTTTTTAAAACAAAAAACATGGCAAAGATAAAATTTTTTGTAGCATTTGCAGCGTTGCTTTCCTGGGCATGCGGCCAGCAGGGCACCTTTTCCTCTCAGACGCCTCCCCTACCCGACCGCGCCCCTACACTGCCTGCTGCGCCCTTGCGTTGTGGGGCTGAACGTCTGGACGCTTACCTGCCCATGCTGCAAGGGCAAACCGTAGCGCTGGTTGTGAACCATACATCTCGAGTAGGCGAACGCCACTTGGCCGACACACTCCTGACATTAGGCGTGCGTATCAAAGCCATTTTTGCCCCGGAGCACGGCTTCCGTGGCAGCGCCGATGCTGGCGAAAAAATCAGCGATGGCAAAGATCTTGCCACAGGCATCCCACTTGTGTCGCTCTATGGCAGCAAGCGCAAGCCCTCTACAGAAGACCTCAAGGGAGTACATCGCGTTATTTTTGACATTCAGGACGTGGGCGCGCGTTTTTACACCTATATCTCTACCCTGCATTACGTAATGGAGGCTTGTGCCGAGCACAGCATACCCTTGCTGATTCTGGACCGCCCCAACCCTAACGGCCATTATGTGGATGGGCCAGTACTCGAAAAAGGCTTCGAGTCTTTTGTAGGCATGCACCCTGTACCTGTGGTACATGGCATGACGGTGGGCGAGTATGCCCGCATGATCAACGGCGAAGGCTGGCTGCCAGGTAAAGCGCAGTGCCCACTAGAAGTTGTACCGTGCACCGGATATACACACCATATATATTATGAACTGCCGGTGAAACCATCTCCCAACTTGCCCGACATGCGCTCAGTGTATTTGTATCCCTCCACTTGCTTCTTTGAGGGCACAATAGCTTCCGAAGGCCGTGGCACGTCTGTGCCCTTTCAGGTATATGGCCACCCCAAGAGCGGCATGGGCGATTACTACTTCGTGCCCCAGGCTATGCCCGGTGCAGCCAATCCTAAGCTAAAAGGACAACGCTGCCGGGGCGTCAGCTTGGCTGAAACGCCATTGGATTCGCTTCGCCAACTACGCCGAGTGGACCTCTCGCACCTTATACAATTCTATAAGGCTTTCCCCGAAAAAGACAGCTTTTTTCTGCCCTCGCTGTTTTTTGACAAACTGGCGGGCAATAGCACTTTGCGCGCGCAAATTGTTGCGGGCAAAACAGAAGAGGAGATACGTGCCTACTGGCAGCCGGAGCTAAAGCGATACCGACAAATGAGGAAACAATACTTACTCTACGATGAGTAGGTTATACTTCGATCCCAAGTTCTGTGTACAACATCTGTAAATCATGCACAAACCTTGGCATTGCTCAGTGTAGCTGTTACTCTAATTCTGCATTGTACCAATAGGAGTGAATGCTCGAGGCCATAGATTCTGCCCAGCAGCTAGAGGCTCCTGTTTGATAGTAGAGGTGTATCTGCGATGGCGAGGTGTCTTTCAGCCCAATGACAAAGTGCTGAGGCAGATAGCCGCCAGCAACGATGGGTCTTTTGATATGTATGGCATCCTGCGCGACTTCTATGCTTTCGTCTGGCTGAGCAGCGGCAAAGGTGACTTTTTCCTTAGGAATATACCAGCCCTGATTGTCTTTGTAGTCCACAATGATTAAGGCATCTGGCCCCGTCGCCATGCCTAGCTCTGCCTTCTCATCCATAAAAGGGGCTATATTTTGGGGCTTCATTTGCCAGTACAGCGCCAAGTCGTGCAGACGCAGCATGGCTCTGTCTTCCCATACGGGTCTGGAAAAAGACAATGCGTAAAACATAGCCAATACATACCCGCCGGCAACACCTACGGCCAAGCTACCTAATAGCAGAATGATCCGAAATACGGAGTGCCGAATATGCTTGAACAACAGGGCCGTAATGAATATCAACGACGCATAGAACACTACTGTGGGGATGGAACGCCTCACGTTGGCCCAAAACTCGGTGGAGGCGCTGTAAACCACAGGCTTTTGGCCTGGCAAATCAAATGGCTTAAAGCTTTGTACAGCCCGCTCGCCCGAGTAGTTGAATGAGTACATGAGCATGGAATCCATCTGTGCGGATGTAGCGCATTGCACAGACAGCCACAAGGCACCCACCAAAAGTACCTTTTTCATTAGGTGTTCAAAGTTTGAAGAGCCATTGGACTTTTTCTGATACAAATTTAAAGGTAAAATGCCACTTTTGGGCTTCAAACGCAAAAAGGTATGAAAAAAATCCTTTTTATTCTCGGCACTCGCCCGGAGGCCATCAAGCTGGCGCCGCTCATCCGAGAATTACGCGACCACCCCAAGTACTTCGATGTCAAAGTAGGACTTACAGGGCAACACCCTAAAATGGCGGATGAAGCATTTAGAATGTTCGACCTATCGCCTGATTTTACTTTAAATACCCCTCACGAGGCCTACACGCTCACCGCACTGAATGCACACATGCTCACGGCATCTGAGACACTCATTCAAAAGGCAAGGCCTCACCTGGTCATAGTACAAGGCGACACCGCATCAACACTAGGCGGCGCTTCGGCGGCTTTTTACGAACGCATACCCGTAGCACACGTGGAAGCCGGCTTGCGCAGTGGTTCGCTGGAGAGCCCCTTCCCGGAGGAGTTCAATCGCATGACCATTACGCGGATGTCCCAGTGGCACTTTGCACCCACTCCTTCCGCACAACAAAACCTGCTGAATGAAGGCGTTGCACCTGAACGCATTCTCCTGAGCGGCAATACGGGTATTGATGCCTTGCTATATGCACTGAATTTGCTCCGTCACGCTCCTGAAACGCTAGCTCAGTGCAAGGGCAGATGGAAGCAAGCCATGAGCGCCCATGCCCAGCTGATTGCCGTGACGCTGCACCGAAGGGAAAACTTAGTACACCTGGAAAATATATGCCGCGCGCTGCGTCAGCTCGTGGAGCAGCAGCCTTCCCTGCACCTGGCTTTCATTGTGCATCCCAACCCAGAGGTGTACCGCCCCGTACATCGCATACTGGGCAAGCATCCGCAGGTCTCATTATCTCCGCCACTGAATTACATGGAGATGCTGGCCCTACTCCACTTCAGCAGCCTTATCATCACCGATAGCGGCGGCATACAAGAGGAAGCCCCTACCCTGGGCAAGCCCATTGTAGTGGTGCGAAGCCGTACCGAAAGGCAGGAGTTGCTGGGAGCACATGCTGCTACATTGTGCGACCCGCTGCACGACAGCCTAGAAAAAGCAGTTCAAACGACGCTACAAACGAGGGTTTCACCTGCTGCGGTCAATCCCTTTGGCGATGGAAAAGCAGCACAGCGCATTGCTACTTTTTTGAAAAAGGTACTGTAAGAATGCCTACTTTTGCACACAAACCAAGAGCCATGCGTCTGCTTTTTATCGTTGCCCTACTGATTCCCAGCTTCTTTCGTCTAAATGCACAACATCAGCTATTGCAGTCTGGTCCCATGGTGGGCTATGCTGAAATGCTGGAAGTAGCCCTATGGGTACAAACTAAAGCACCAGCTGAAGTACAAATTGCCTACTGGGATCTGCAAAAACCCAAAGACACCCTACTGACCGACCCCGTACAAACGCAAAAAAACACGGCCTTCACTGCCAAACTCATAGCCGACCGCGTACAGCCCGGCCAGCAATACGGTTACCGGCTCTACATCAACAACCAACCTGTATCGCTTCCTTACCCTACTCAATTCCAGACGATTCCACTATGGCAATGGCGCACCGACCCACCCAATTTCACCCTGGCTACCGGCTCCTGCGCCTATGTCAATGACCCACCCTACGACCGCCCTGGCACACCCTATGGCGGCGACTACCAAATCTTTAACGCCATTCTGGACAAACGCCCTGACTTCATGCTTTGGTTAGGCGACAATATTTATCTGCGCGAATCCGACTTCAACTCCCGTACCGGCGTCCTCTACCGCAACACCCACACCCGCTCCCTGCCCGAACTCCAGCCTCTGCTAGCCTCTGTACACCATTACGCCATCTGGGACGACCACGACTTCGGCCCCAATGACTCTGACGCCAGCTACCCCTTCAAAGACTGGACCCTGGAGGCCTTTAAACTCTTTTGGGCCAATCCTTCCTTTGGGGTCAATGACCAGAAAGGCATCACTACTTTCTTTCGGTGGAGCGACATTGACTTCTTCTTGCTAGACAACCGCTACTTCCGCACCGCAAACAACCGCAAAACCGGCGAGGCCCAAATCCTAGGCAAAACTCAAATTGAATGGCTCATCAGTGCCTTGGTCAACAGCCGAGCACCCTTCAAAATAGTAGCAGTAGGCGGTCAGGTACTCAATTCTGCCCCAGTATTCGAAAACTTCAGCGCCAACCGCCACTATACTGAACGCGACTACTTGCTACAGCGCATAGAAGAGGAAAAAATCAAAGGTGTAGTTTTTCTAACTGGTGACCGCCACCACACTGAACTTAGCAAACTGGTAAACAAAGCCGGCAATACGGTATACGACCTTACTGTATCGCCCCTGACCTCCGGTGCCGCCCGTACTACGCCCGACGAACCCAACATCTACCGCGTAGCGGGTACATTCATCAACCAGCGCAATTTTGCTACCCTCCAGTTTTCAGGGCCGCGTACATCCAGATCGCTTACCATCCGAGTATTCGATTCCAACGGAGTAGAGCTGTGGGCTAAAGAAATCAAAGCTGGCGAATAATATTCGGCGCCTGTAATTTTTTTCTTGGTCAGATGAAAAAATACCGCTTATTTTGATCCGCATTTCCAAAAAAACTAAAAGCAGTGGTAAACTGCACTGAGTTCACTCCAATGAACAGAACCACATCGAAAAAACGCCTGGCGCTAATCCTTCTCTTGTTGGGAAGCGCAACGGCTTCGTGGGCGTCCCAAACGGCTACAACTGATTTTATGCGTAGCACCGGCAAGATTTACGTGGTGGTGGCAGTCATTGCCGTAGTATTCATCGGCATTGTACTGTTTTTGATTTTCTTGGAAAGACGACTAACCAAATTGGAAAACCAAATTCGAGACAATGAGCCAGGACAGAATCGTTAGCTTTTACGAAAGCGTTACCAATTTTTTCAACAAGGCTGCTCAGTTTACGTCGCACCCAGAGGGCTTGCTCAAACAGATCCAGGTGTGCAATGCCGTGTATCGCACGCTTTTCCCGGTTAAAATCGGCGATGAAGTACGGGTGATTGAAGCCTATCGCGTGCAGCATAGTCACCACCGCACCCCCACCAAGGGAGGTATTCGTTACTCTATCAACGTTACCCAGGAAGAAGTAATGGCCCTGGCTACGCTCATGTCGTACAAATGCGCTATTGTGGACGTACCCTTCGGCGGCGCCAAAGGCGGCGTAAAAATCAACCCCTGGGATTATACCCCTGACGTACTAGAGCGAATTACGCGCCGCTACACCACAGAGTTGATCGCCCGCAACTTCATTGGCCCCTCTGTGGACGTACCTGCCCCTGACTACGGTACCGGTGAGCGCGAAATGGCCTGGATATACGACACCTACCGCACCTTCAAAGGCGCCGATATTGATGCCGCTGGCGTGGTCACTGGCAAACCCGTCAACCAACATGGCATTCGCGGGCGCAAAGAAGCCACCGGGCGCGGCGTTTACTACGGCGCCCGCGAAGCCTGCAACATCCCAGAAGACATGAAAAAACTAGGCCTTAGCACCGGCCTCAAAAACAAGCGTATGATCGTGCAAGGCCTCGGCAACGTAGGCTCTTACACGGCCATGATCTCGCAGGATGAGGGTGGTGCCATCATTGTAGGCATAGGCGAGTTTGAAGGCGCCATCTACAACCCTGATGGCTTCAACATCCACGAGGTGATGAAGTTTCGCCAGGAAAATGGCTCTATACTAGGCTTTCCCGGCGCGCAGTCCATCCCCAAAGAAAAACGCGAAAGCATTCTTGAATATGATTGTGATATACTTGTGCCGGCTGCCTTGGAAGAAGTCATCAACTACAAGAATGCTGCTCGTATCAAAGCCAAAATCATCGCTGAAGCCGCCAATGGCCCCATCACCTCACGTGCAGAGGAAATACTCCTGGATGCCGGCAAGCTCATCATACCTGACGTGTATCTCAATGCAGGCGGGGTGACGGTATCCTACTTCGAGTGGCTCAAAAACCTCTCACACATGCGCTTTGGCCGCCTTGAAAAACGCTTCGACCAGCAAAGACTTGAAAAACTGGTGCAAATGGTAGAGCGCGAAGTAGGCAGGCTGGTGAGCGATGAGGAGAAAGCCATGATTGCCCGTGGCGCCGACGAAATAGACCTGGTGCGCTCCGGCCTGGAAGAAACCATGATCAATGCCTACCACCAGATTCGCAAAGAAAAAGAAGACAACCCCAAAATACCCGACCTACGCACAGCAGCTTTTGTAAATGCCATCAATAAAATTAGCAATGACTACATGGCTATGGGCATCTTCCCGTAAAAGTCGCCATACACTCACAACCAAGCTATCTGACCGCACTCCGGCCTGGGTGCTTTGGGCGCCCAAGCCGGATTCCCTTCAATGACCCTAAAAAAATTTTGAAATTTTGTTTTGACTCTCGCTTTAGTTTCGTTGTTTTGCGCGGTAAAAGATATTCTTCACAAATCTTACCATCATGTCGGACAAACTGGATAAAATAGACCTTAAAATTCTGCGCATCTTGCAAGAAAATAGCAAGATCACTAACCTAGACCTGTCAAAAAAAATTGGTCTATCACCAGCCCCCACGCTCGAACGCGTAAAAAAACTGGAGCAAACTCATGTCATTGAGAGCTATCACGCCAAAGTAAGCCCCCAAGCCATTGGCTTGAATGTCAAGACCTTCGTGCTGGTATCACTGGCCTGGCAAAAGGAAAACGCCCTCAACCACTTCTTAGAAAAAATTAAGGAAATTGACGAAATCACAGAGTGCTACATCATCACCGGCGAGGCCGATTTCTTAGTTAAGATCGTTTGTAAAGACATCCCTACCTACGAGCAGTTGCTGTTCAAAACCCTCTCGCAAATTGAAGAAATCGAGCGCCTGCGTACCTTGATGACGCTCTCCACGGTCAAAGACTCCAAGATTCTGCCTTTTAAGTATGAATAGCTTGCCGCTCCGTACGGAGTACAAAGCACCTAAAATATCGGGAACCGCTACCGACTTGCTCGGACGGCGGCTCTCTCTTTGACTGTACTAGTATGCGCTCTTCCAGTTTGTTGTGGCGCTTAGAGTCTCTCGACGCTCCTGGCGAAGCCTGGCTTTTCGGCACCATGCACGTGCGCGACAAGGCTGCCTTTACCCACCTGGAACGAGCCATGCGTGCGCTGGAGGCCTGCGAAGCCTTTGCCGCTGAGTTCAACCTGGATGAAGCCCCCGAAAGTGGCCTAGAGGCCCAACTGTTGCTTCCCGAGGGCCAGTCGCTGGCTACATTGCTAAAACCGCGCCGATACGCAAAAGTACGCAAAAGTCTGCAAAAATATGCAGGAATAGACCCCGACCTCGTGCCCCGCTACACCCCTTTTGCCTGGCTCAGCCTGATAGACAGCACTCACTTTGCTCAAGACCACGCCCTGCCCTTGGATGAACACCTCTGGCTTCATGCCCGAGAAGCGGGTAAACAAATATACGGCCTGGAATCTTTTGCCGCACAAATAGACATCATACAACGCATACCACTTGACCAGCAATGCCGCGCCCTGGTCGCCTGGGCCAGCCGGCCAGCTACTCACCGACGGCACCTGGAGCGTCTCACTCAGGCCTATCAGTTGGGCGATATACACCGTTTATATCACGCATCCAAAAGAAGCCTGGGCGGCCTGCGCAAACTGCTGCTCTATGACCGCAATCGCCTTATGGCTACTCGCATACATGAATTGGCGCAGCAGCAAACGCTATTCGTGGCTGTGGGCGCCTCGCACTTGGCCGGAGGAAAAGGCATCATTCGGCTGCTAAAAGGCATGGGATGGAGGGTCTTGCCCCCATTTTTAGATAATACATCCAACGCGCCTGGGGCGGTGTAAAAGGCCCTGAAATACCAGTAGAGCGAATCAGAACCTGTAAAAGTACTCACTTGCACATTTGTACATCGCACATTGAAACCTTAAAACTTAAAACACTACTAAATGCGGTTACCCTGATACGACAAACTACTACAATGCCCTTATTGAGCCAGCAAGTTCTTACCCAAAAATAATACCTTTGCCCAGGCAAATCTTCGCCAGAAAACATGAAATACACGGCGCACAACCTGAAAAAACTGGAATCTCTCTTTGAGGAGCTCGGCTACGTGATACGATATGAAAAAGGCAACTTTCAGTCTGGTTACTGTATCGTGGAAGATCGTAAAATTGTGGTAATCAATAAGTTTTTCGATACAGAAGGCCGTATCAACAGCCTGTTGGACATACTGCCCAACCTTCCTGCAGAAGGCATTGCTCTGAGCGACGCTGCTAAGCGCTTTTATCAGGAACTTTCGCAAACCGCATCTCATGAGGCCAAAAAAAAACCTTGACGCCTCCTTCCTGCGGGTTACCATCCTTGGCACAGGTACGTCACAGGGCATTCCTGTCATCGGATGCCACTGCGAGGTTTGTCGCTCCGACGACCCTCGTGACCAGCGCCTGCGCACTTCTGCTCTAATTCAAGTCGGCGATTGCCATATCGTCATTGACTGCGGCCCGGATTTTCGACAACAAATGCTCAGAACCGGCACAGAACACCTGCACGCTATTCTCATTACGCACGAACACAATGACCACGTTATGGGCATGGACGATGTGCGCCCGTTCAACTTTATGCAAAAATGCGATATGCCAATATTCAGCACAGTGCAAGTAGCGCAAGAGCTGCGCGCCCGCTTCGCCTATGCTTTTGAAACTAACCCCTACCCTGGCGCACCTCGGCTAATGCTCTATGAGATAAACGCGCAAACCCCCTTCTACGTAGAAGGCGTTGAAATACAACCTATTGAAGTACAACATGGCCAACTTAGCGTGCTGGGTTTTCGCATTGGGCGCTTTGTGTATATCACGGATATGAAGCACATAGCTCCTTCAGAACTCTGGAAACTGACTAACTGCGATACACTGGTTGTCAATGCCTTGAACCAACAAGGGCACCATTCACACCTAAGCCTAACAGAAGCACTGGATTTCATTCGGCATATCAGGCCTCGCCAAGCGTTCATCACCCACATCAGCCACACCATGGGGCGCCATTCAGAAGTAAGCCGTTTATTGCCCCACAACGTGGCTTTAGCCTGGGACGGGCTGAGCTTTGAGGTACCTCTGTTATAGTACTGTGCTGCAGTTGGCACGCAACTCCCGAAATTCTGCGCTATCTTTGCAGCGCATTTCAAATACGCAACCGCTATGTTTGTCCATGTTGAACCCGCCCTGGCACAAGAAATCCAGGAAATACGCAATGCTGGCCTCTACAAGCAAGAGCGCATCATAGTGACGCCACAAGGCCCCGAAGTCAAAACCGACAAAGGCCAGAAAGTGCTCAACTTCTGCGCCAACAATTACCTTGGGCTATCTTCGCACCCTGAGGTCATAGAGGCCGCCATTGAAGCCATACGCACTCATGGTTTTGGCATGTCTTCTGTGCGCTTCATCTGCGGCACTCAAGACCTCCACAAAGAATTGGAACGCAAGACAGCCGAGTTTCTCGGCATGGAAGATTGCATCTTGTACGCCGCAGCTTTCGATGCCAACGGCGGCTTGTTTGAACCCCTACTTAGCGAGCAGGACGCCATCATCTCCGATGAACTCAACCATGCTTCTATCATTGATGGCATCCGCTTATGCAAGGCACAGCGTTTTCGCTACAAGCACAACGATATGAACCACTTGGAGGAGCAACTCCGCCAGGCTACCTCCGCCCGCCGCAGGCTCATTGCTACCGACGGCGCTTTCTCTATGGACGGTACCATCGCCCAACTAGACAAAATATGCGACCTGGCCGATCGCTACGATGCCATGGTCATGATTGACGAATGCCATGCCACGGGTTTCCTGGGAGCCACTGGCAGAGGCACACACGAATACCGCCGCGTAATGAACCGGGTGGACATCATCACCGGCACCTATGGCAAAGCCCTGGGCGGTGCTTCCGGTGGCTTCACTGCCGCCCGCAAAGAGATTGTGGAAGTACTGCGTCAGCGCTCGCGGCCGTACCTGTTTTCCAACACCCTGGCACCGGCTATTGTCGGGGCCAGCATCAAAGTGTTGGATATGCTTAGTAGCACTACGGCCCTACGCGACAAACTAGAGCGCAACACCCGTTACTTCCGCCAAGCTATGACCAAGGCCGGATTTGACATACTGCCCGGCGAGCACCCCATCGTACCCATTATGCTCTATGATGCGCCGCTGTCGCAACAATTTGCTGCCAGATTGCTGGACGAAGGGATTTACGTCATTGGCTTCTTCTATCCGGTAGTGCCCAAAGGCAAGGCACGCATTCGCGTACAACTCTCCGCAGCCCACGAGCAGGAGCACCTGGAGCGCGCTGTGGCGGCTTTTACCAAAATAGGGAAAGAATTAGGAGTGCTAAAATAAAACTTTTTGTTTATTTTTGTCCATTCAAAAGTGGACAACCATGCAGCAACCCTACCGCAAAGGGCGAGGCGCGCAAATCAACACGCCCAATCCCTACCATGCTCAGTACCTTGATGAAGCGCCGCAAACACCAGAGGAGTGGAAAGACCTACACACCCAGCATACCGAGTTTATCGTTGTACATCCTAGAACTATGCTCAACAGGGTGGACAGCCCCGACATCGGCCTGTGCTACTCCATGAATCCTTACCAAGGCTGCGAGCACGGCTGCACCTACTGCTACGCCCGCAATACGCACACGTACTGGGGCTACAGTGCTGGCGTAGATTTTGAGCAAAAAATCCTGGTTAAAACCCAGGCAGCGCAAGTGCTGGATATAGAACTGGGCAAAAAAACATATCGCCCGCTACCTATTATGCTCTCTGGCAATACAGACTGCTACCAGCCAGCGGAGCGCCAGTTTGGCATCACCCGCCAGATACTAGAAGTGCTCTGGAAGCACCGACATCCGGTGGGTATCATTACCAAGAATAGCCTTGTACTGCGCGATCTGGACTTGCTCAAGCAAATGGCCGAACATGGCCTTGTGAAGGTATCCATCTCCTTGACTACGCTGCAAGAAGAGGTGCGCCAACTCCTGGAACCTCGCGCAGCCTCTGTGAAGAGTCGCCTAGGCGCTATTCAGACCCTAACGAGCCATGGCATACCCGTAAACGTCATGCTGGCGCCCATCATTCCCGGCCTGACCGATCAAGAACTCCTGCCTATGGCCGAAAAAGCGGCGGCGCTGGGTGCGGCCTCCATTGGTTACCAGATAGTACGCCTCAACGGCGATGTAGCCGCTATTTTTGAAGACTGGGTGCGCAAAGCCATGCCCGACCGCGCAAAGCGCATCCTCAACCGCATACGCGACTGCCACGGTGGGCAACTCCATGACAGCCGCTTTGGCACGCGCATGAGCGGCGAGGGCAACGTAGCTGAGGTCATTGCCCAGCAATTTGCCCTGGCCAAGCGGCGCTACTTCAAGGGCAAAAGTGTGCCCCCATACAACTTTCAGCTATTTGAACAAAAGAAAAACCCACAAGGCAGGCTGTTTGATTAAAAAACACACACTGCTTCACCCCATCTATAGCACTTACACTACTCCTCAAAAATCTCACAAAAAATTAACTACAAATTAACTTTAATCTAAAGTGAAAAATTTTCCGGTTTGCTGGCAAGTGCTGTTCTTGTGCCTGTTAATCGGCGACAAATGCTTCCTACACTTACTCACACGCATCATGGCCACTCGGGCCTGTGTGCCGCCCTGAACGGCAGCCCACTACGCATAGCCTTGCTCTACACAGAATCGAACCTTACCCCCTGGAAGGAAAATGTCAATGAAGAAACCCTGCTATATCTGGCTTCTAACGCCCCACAAGACGTAATACCAACCATCATCCACTTCGAGGGGTTCGAGCAGAAACTGGCCAGCCAACTACGCAGTTTCGATGTGGTATTCAACCTTTGCTATGGCTACCATGAAGCTAGTCAAGTAGAAGTAGCCGAGTGGCTGACCCGGCATGGCATAACCCATACCGCCTCTGCACCGGCAGCTATGCGCAAAGCGCAGGACAAAGCCTTATTGCCAGCATTTTGCCGCGAATTGGGGCTTCACACACCCGAAATTTTAAAATGCCCAGAAAAACTAAACGACGAGGCGCTCTATTTACGAAAGCCGCGCCTGGGCAGTTGTCATAGAAATATTGATATTGAAACTGGTGCCTGGTTCAAGGCGCGTTATACCCTGCGCGAACCTGACTTCCTGGTACAGCCTTATATACAGGGCAGGGAGTTTTCGGTGGGCGTAATCTCCAATCAGGAAGGCACCGATTTTGAATGCCTTCCGCCTGTAGAGATTTTCCCAGAGGATGGCAACGTGATTTACACTGCTGGAAAAGCCTTTGGTAAAACCAACCGCTGCTTCTCGCCTGAATTGCCCGGCTGCGTAGAAGCAGAATTGTACCGAGCAGCACGATTGCTGCACAAGCACCTAGGCTTGAGCGGTATGAGCCGTACCGACTTTCGCTGCGACACCAACGGCAAGGTATATGTACTGGATGTGAATGCACTGCCCAACCTCGACCCTGTGCGGTCTCTTATGCCTGCCATCTGCGAGCACGCTGGCATCTCTATAACAGAACTGATGCGACGCACGCTAGCGCAGACGTTGCAACAACAAGCTATGTCACTTACTTCCGCCGTGCCGTAAATGTACCATTAGGCTGATGTAGCTTCATCTTGGCGGCCAAAACCTTGCCTCTTTCCCAGAGAAACTCTGCTTGATAGCCGTTCAGCCCTTTGAGCCGGAAGCAGTGCTCGCCGAGGGGAGTCAGTTCGTACAACGACTGCCCCAGCACGCTGAGCCGCAGTTTGCCCTGCTGAAAACTTACTTTCATGTGCTTGCCGTTGAGTTCATATACTCCTATTAGTACGGCGACGTAGGCCAAGTCGGCCAATACATTCGGAGGTAGCTTGACAAAAGTAATGTCCTGATTCCAGGCCATCTTCAGGGCTATACCCAGGCTGGCAGTGCGGCCAGCTACCTGGGCGGGCGATTGAGCCATTGGGCGGCAGACGGCCAAGCAACAAAAGATTGTGCTTCATAAGAGGCCTTTGGCCAGGCAGGAAAGTTTATTCATGCAGTGGCATTCGTTTGGCGAACGTAAAAACTCTTGCTCGTCAAACGAATCCAGGAAATATATGTCATGCCTATCTCCCTTTAAATTGCCAGAATTTCGCATCTTCATGCCCTAAAAATAAAATGTCTGATGAGAAATATCTTGTTATTTGCCCTACTACTAACTGGTATAACTTCCGCGTGGGCACAAAAACAGCGCTCCACCAAACCCTCTCAGGACACTCTCAGCAGCCGTATAGCCCGACTGGACGCTTACATTGCCCAAGCCCGACAAGACTGGCAGGTGCCTGGCTTGGCGGTAGCCATTGTACGAGCTGACAAGGTACTGCTTAGTAAGGGCTACGGCGTATTGGAAGCCGGCTCCACCCAACCGGTAAATGAACACACGCTGTTTGCCATTGCTTCCAATACCAAGGCCTTCACGGCTGCGGCTATAGCTATACTAGTTGATGAAGGTAAGCTCTCTTGGGATGACCCCGTACGCAAGTATCTGCCTTGGCTGCGCCTCAAAGACCCTGTAGCCAATGCCGACCTACGCGTGCGCGACCTACTGTGCCACCGCAGCGGGCTAGGCACGTTTAGCGGTGACTTGCTCTGGTGGGGTACACCCTACTCTGCCCGCGAAGTACTGGAGCGCGCTGCTCACCTCGAACCTGCCGCCCCATTCAGGGCCCGCTACGAGTATTCTAACCTCATGTTCATTGCCTCAGGAGAGGTCGTTCGCGAAGTGAGCGGCATGAGTTGGCATCAGTTTGTACGAGAGCGCATCTTCACTCCCCTTGGCATGAGCCGCAGCTTGACTAGCATACGCGAACTATCCGCCAAAGGAAATGCCGCCACCCCGCACAAAACCTTGCCCGACCTACGCAGTAAGCCCATACCCTGGATGAACTGGGACACCATGGGCGCCGCCGGGGGCATCATCTCCAGCGTGCACGATATGGGCAAGTGGCTCCAAACGCAACTGCAACAGGGGCAGTACGGCCAAGGGCGAGCACTGTTTAGCAAGACTCAAAGCCGCGAGATGTGGCAGGCACATACGCCTATTCCTGTATCGGAAGGATATGCACGCCGCTTCCCATCCACGCACTTTCGCGCCTATGGCTTAGGCTGGTCCTTGTCAGACTACATGGGCTACAAGGTCATAGGGCATGGTGGCGGATACGATGGCATGTATTCTCAGGTAGTAATGATACCAGAAAAAGACCTGGGCGTAGTAGTACTTACCAACAGCATGACCAGCATTGGTTCAGCTATAACCTACTACATTATGGACGCTTTTGTGGGAGCTCCTGAACGCGACTGGAGCCGAGAAAACCTGCCGGGATTCCGCCAGTCGCTGGCGTTGTTTCAGCAGCGCATCCAGGATGCCATCACCCCCATTGTAAGCGGTACGCATCCCAGCCATCCAATGACCGACTATACCGGCACTTTTACATGCCCTATGTATGGAGAAGCCAAAGTGACACTTGAAAATGATCGCCTGACGCTGTACCTCCTTCCCTACCCCGACCTGGTAGCCGACCTGGAGCACCTCCACTACGATACTTTTATAGTACGCTGGCGCAAGGAGTTTGCTTGGTTTGGCGAGGGTACTTGCCACTTTGTAGCCAATGCCCGTGGTAGATTTACCCGCCTGGAGCTGGACATCCCCAATGATGACCTCTGGTTTCATGAGCTAAAGTTCGCACGATGATTTTTGGGTAAAGTGCCTGGACATCTCGCGCCAGTACATCTTTACACCCCCTCTCTGCGAGGACCGCCACATCCTTCTACTTTTAACCTTGTTTTTTTAGTCTTGTCACAGACAGCCTTCTATTTGCCTTACCTCTGCAGAAGATGAATTCCTTAATTTCGTCATTATTACAATCTTGCTCAACACGATGAAATTTTTTGCCCCTTTCGCTTTCATCTGTGCGCTGGTAGCAGATACTACCTGTGCCCAACCTGTGCTTCAATTGCAACCTTTTGCCACTGGCTTTACCCGACCAGTAGACATCGCCTCCGCTAGCGACGAACGCCTCTTCATTGTAGAACAGCGCGGCATCATACACATACTCAACGGGCAAGGACAGCGCCTACCTACGCCGTTCCTCAACATTCAAAGCAGGGTGAACTCCAGCGGCAATGAACGTGGCCTTCTGGGGCTAGCATTCCACCCCAACTATGCCCAGAACGGCTTCTTCTACGTCAATTACACCAACACGCAAGGGCACACGCGTGTCTCTAGGTTTCAGGTGTCGAGTACTGACCCCAACGTAGCCGACCCCTCCAGCGAACTCGTACTCATAGCAGTTAATCAGCCGTTTAGCAACCACAATGGCGGTGACCTCAACTTTGGCCCCGACGGCTACCTATATATTGGACTGGGCGACGGAGGCTCCGGCGGCGACCCCCAGAACCATAGCCAGAACCGGCAGTCACTCCTAGGTAAGATGCTGCGCATTGACGTCAATAGCGGCAATCCCTACAGCATACCACCTGATAATCCATTCCTTAATGACCCCAACACCCTCAATGAAATATGGGCGCTTGGCCTGCGCAACCCATGGCGCTTCAGCTTTGACCGCCTCAACGGCGATATGTGGATTGGCGATGTAGGCCAGAACGCCTGGGAGGAAATTGACTTCCAGCCGGCCTCCAGCCCAGGCGGTGAAAACTACGGCTGGCGATGCTACGAGGGCAATGTGCCTTTCAACACCAATGGCTGCCAAGCAGCTTCAGCATATGTCTTCCCTGTGCATGTGTATGCCACCGGCTCGTCCAGTGGCTGCTCGGTCACGGGCGGATTTGTGTACAGAGGCAGTGAATTTCCTGATTTACAGGGGCACTATCTGTTTGCCGACTACTGCAGTGGGCGCATCTGGTCTTTACACCCCAACGGCACCGGCAGCTGGACGCATCGGCAGCTCATGCAAGGCACGCCTAACAGTTATGTTTCCTTCGGCGAGAACCACAACGGAGAGTTATTCCTCGCAGCACTGAGTGGCAACATCTTTAGGGTGCGCGAACTATGCTCGCCCTTCCAGGTATCGGGCATAGTGGGCGATGAACTTTGCGCTGGCCAAGGCAACGGACGCATCGAACTGAACATTACTAACCCCGGCGCTACGCATACCATTGCCTGGTCAAATGGCGCCACCACAGCCTCTTTGACCAACCTGCCACCTGGCACATACACTGCCACTGTGACCAATAGCAACACCTGCCAACGCACGGTGCAATTTACAGTAGAGGCCGCTCCTGCTTTGCCTACACCAGAGCTACCGGCCGATATACTGCAGACACTGTGCGCAGACGATACTATTGCTATCGCCGTGACGCAAACGCCGGTAGGGTTAGGCCACCAGTGGTTCAGAAATGGCCAACCCATTCAAGGCGCAACACAAAGCCAGCTATTGATTACAGAACCGGGCACTTATCAAGTGGCTTTTACCTCTGCCGCGGGCTGCCTATCTAATCTTTCTGATAGCTTCAACGTCGTTCTGCCATCTGTGCCAGCGTTGCCGCCAATTCTCATAGATGACAACCAACTGAGTGTGCCTGCCAATTATGCCTCTTATCAGTGGTACTTCAATGGCACACCCATTACTGGGGCTACCAGCCATACTTACACAGTGACCCAATCGGGCACATACTGGGTAGTAGCTACTACGCCAGAGGGATGCGAATACACCTCGGCACCGGCGGTAGTTACGGTATCCAATATCCTAGAAAAGTGGGGCATCCGGCAGTTCAGAGTATTCCCCAACCCCATTGACCAGTGGTTGCTGATAGACCTCCAAATAAGCACACCCCAGTGGCTCCAGTTTCGCCTGCAAGATGTCACCGGGCGCATCTGCTGGCAAAGCCGCGAGCGCGTACAAGACGCCTGGCAAAGCCGAGTGGACATGAGCAAATTGCCAGCAGGGGTATATTCGCTAGTAATGCAGCGAGGCAAGGAAGTGGTAGGCACGTGGAAGGTAATTAAGCGCTAGAATCTACGCATGGTTCTTGTAAGAAGCTCGGCATGAAAACTACTTTTCAGCCCCTTACGCGAATATCTTTCGCTTTTTTCAGCGCTATTTTACCTCAACCATTTGGCAGTTCAACAAAAAATGCACAAATTGCATGTCAAAAGAGCAGGATAGGTCTTTTGACCCGAAATCAGGCATCAGCCAAATCATTATGAAACACCTCGTGAGCATATTTCTCGCGCTGGCTATGCTGACGGCCTGCGAATACGCCCCAACTGTACAATTGGAGCAGTACGAAGTGCATGGCATTGATGTGTCGCACTATCAGTCTCGTATAGACTGGCAGGCCGTAGAGGCTATACCTATCCAATTTGTCTTTGTAAAGGCCACAGAAGGCACCACCTATGCAGATTCGCTTTTTGCCATCAACTGGACAGCACTGGCAAAGACGAGTATTCGGAGGGGTGCTTATCATTTTTTTCGACCGGAAGCGCCACCTGGCGAGCAGGCGCGCCATTTTGCTCGTACAGTACGCCTCAAAAGCGGTGATCTACCTCCTGTACTCGACCTCGAACTCATCGGTAGCCTTTCCAAGTCAGAATTGCTGCATCGCACTCGAATCTGGCTCGATATTGTAGAAAATCATTATGGTGTCAAGCCCATCATATACACTAATGTATATTTTTACAACCGCCACTTGGCCGGTCATCTGGAAGGCTACCCGCTCTGGATTGCCCGCTACCACCACAAAGAACCCACACTAGCCTGTGGTTCGCGATGGCACTTCTGGCAGTATGGCAAGCACGGCCGGCTGCCCGGTATCAAAGGATATGTGGACTTCAACGTATTCAACGGGTCGCTGGCTGCACTAGACTCTATGCGTATCTCCCAAAGCGAAGAGCTAAGCTCCCTCAAGTAATTTGACATGAAAAAATATTTACGCTAAAATTTGCAGCGTAAATAAAAAACCGTATCTTTGCCCCGCTTTTGCAAAAAACTTAGAGAAGCTAAATGCAAAGGCCCGTTCGTCTAGGGGTTAGGACGCATCCCTTTCACGGATGAAACACGGGTTCGATTCCCGTACGGGCTACTAAAAGATCCATCTACACTATCGTGAAGATGGGTTTTTATTTTTTATACAGCAGCCATAGAAATCACTTGCTTATTTAAGGCATCCGCTTCTACCAGGCCATCGCGCAGACGCACGATGCGGTGCGCGTGCTGGGCAATGTCGGCTTCGTGGGTCACCAGGATGATAGTATTGCCTGCACGATGAATACTTTCGAGAATCCCCATAATCTCGTAGGAGGTCTTGGTGTCCAAGTTGCCGGTGGGTTCATCGGCCAGGATGATCGAGGGATGGTTGACCAAAGCCCTGGCGATAGCCACACGCTGACGCTGGCCACCGGAAAGTTCATTGGGTTTGTGGTGCATACGGTCTTGTAGGCCCACAGCGGCTAGCACCTCTTCTGCGCGCTGGATGCGCTTTTGGCGCGACAAGCCGGCATACACCAGCGGCAATGCTACGTTTTCGAGAGCCGACAAGCGGGGGAGCAGGTTGAAAGTTTGGAACACAAAGCCGATTTCCTTGTTGCGCACCTCGGCCAGCTCACTGTCGCTCATGCTGCTCACGTCGGTTCCGTTAAGCAAGTACTGTCCGGAGGTCGGGGTATCCAGGCAGCCCAGCAAGTTCATCAAGGTGGACTTGCCCGAGCCGGATGGCCCCATGAGCGCTACATATTCATTTTTTTGAATGTCAAGACTCACAGACTGCAAGGCATTCACTTGAGTGGCGCCCATGATGTAGGTTTTTTTGAGGTCTCGGATGGAAATTACCACACTCATATCAGCAGGCAGCATTTTAAAGGTCAATTACTTTGGGCACTTTGAAACAATTGTCAGCAGCTCTGGGCGCGTCGCGCAGAGCTTGCTCGGGCGTGGCCTGCGGGCCAACAACGTCATTGCGCAGCGGCGTACTTGCGGCATTGACATAAGCCAACGGCGCCACGTCGGTAGTGTCCAGACTGTTCATTTGCTCTACCAACTCAAGGATGTGGTTGAGGTCATGCAGCAACTCTTGGCGCTCTGCGTCGTCCAGCTCCAGCCGGGTCAACTGTTCAAGCCGAAAGATAAGGGCTTCATCAATCTGCATGAGCAAGTATTAGATGGGTGGCAATATTTTACCGTCCAAATACCATTTTCTGGCGGAGGGTTGTATTTTCGCCGCTAAGATACACCTTTTCTTGCTCAAGTAATACTTGTAAGCGATGTCTACTGAAACACCCGGACACCACCACTTCAAATACATAGCTATAGCCGGCAACATTGGCGCGGGCAAAACTACCCTGTGCACCCAGTTGGGCAAGCACTTCGGTTGGGAGGTACACTACGAAAGCACCGAAGACAACCCCTACCTCAGCGATTTCTACCATGACATGCACCGCTGGTCGTTCAATCTTCAGATTTTCTTCCTCAACAGCCGCTATCGCCAGATTCTCAAAATTTTGCAAGGCAATTGCACTGTCATCCAGGACCGCACTATCTACGAAGATGCCTACATATTCGCGCCCAACCTCCACGACATGGGGCTGATGTCAACGCGCGACTTCCGCAACTACTTTGAGCTTTTCCAGACCATGTCTTCGCAGGTACAAGCCCCCGACCTGCTCATCTACCTGCGCGCCAGTATTCCTACCTTGGTGGCTCATATCCAGGCTCGTGGCCGCGATTACGAGGGCAATATGAGCCTGGACTACCTCAAGCGCCTCAACGAACGCTATGAAAACTGGATTGCTGGCTATAAAGAAGGCAGGCTGCTCATCATCAACGCTGATGAGGTGGACTTTGAAAACAACCCCGAAGACCTGGGCAAGGTAGTAAACACCGTACATGCTGAACTGCACGGGCTTTTCTAAGCAATAATCTTTAAAAAAAATGGACTTTCTCAAGGAATTAAAATGGAGGGGGCTATGGCACGATGCTACGCCTGGCATTGAAGAAGTCTTATCCAAAGGTATGGTCACCGGCTACATCGGCTTTGACCCCACCGCGCCCTCGCTCACCATTGGCAACTACGTGCCTGTCATGCTGCTCACCTTGTTTCAGCGTGCTGGCCACCGGCCTATCGTGCTCATGGGTGGCGCTACCGGCAGGATCGGAGACCCCTCCGGCAGGGACTCAGAACGCGAACTCAAATCCTACGAAGAGCTGGATGCCAACCTGGCGCGCCAAGCCGAGCAAATGCGCAAATTGCTCAACTTTGAGCACGGCGACAACAAAGCCATCATGGTCAATAACCTCGACTTTTATCGCAACATGAGCGTACTGGATTTTCTGCGCGACGTAGGCAAAACCCTCACCGTAAACTACATGCTGGCCAAAGACTCCGTCAAAAACCGCATGGAAAGCGGCATTTCCTTTACTGAGTTTAGCTATCAGCTCTTACAAGCCTATGACTTTGAAGTGCTCTTCAAACAGCACCGCTGCATTCTCCAGATGGGCGGCTCCGATCAGTGGGGCAACATCACCTCCGGCACAGAGTTTATCCGCCGCCACTTGGGCGAGAAGGCATACGCCCTCACCGCCCCGCTTCTAACCAAGGCCGATGGCTCCAAGTTCGGAAAGTCAGCTACTGGCAATATCTGGCTCGACCCTCACATGACCTCCCCCTACCGCTTCTACCAGTTTTGGATCAACACCGAAGACGAGAACATCGCAAAATACACCCGATACTTCACTCTGCGCTCCCAAGAAGAGGTGGAGGACATCGAGCGCACGTATGTAGATAACCCCAACGCGCTCAAGCGCCTGCTAGCCGAAGAACTCACTGTGCGCATTCACTCGCAAGCGGCTTTCGAGTCTGTCAAAAAAGTATCAGAACTGCTCTTTGGTAAAAATGCCGACCGCGAGCATCTGTTGGGCATGAGCGAGTCTGAACTGAAAACTGTAGCCGAAGAAATTCCCTGCAAGCAGGTGTCTCGCAGCCTGCTGGCTCATGGCGTAACCCTGGGCGAACTCCTGGCTGAGCACACCGATGCTATGCCCTCCAAAGCTGAGGTGCGCCGCAGCGTACAAGGCAACGCCATCGCCATCAACAAGGACAAAGTTGCCCAGTACGACCATCTGCTGGACTACACCCACCTGCTGCACGGCCGATACCTGCTGCTGGAAATAGGCAAAAAGAACAAGGTGATGATTGAAGTGGTCTGAAAAAACAAACGCTCCACCTTTTGCGAGGCGAAGCGTCGGAGTAGCACGGGGGAGGCTCGAACTCCCGACCTCATGATTATGAATCATGCGCTCTGACCAGCTGAGCTACCGTGCCTTTACAAAAGCGAGCGCAAAGATACGGGGTTTCGAGCTAATCGCACAAACAGGAGGCCTGTTTTTTTTTTCTACCCAGCCTCCTGATAAGGCTTAGCATCAGGCCAATGGTGAGCTCTGTACCTGAATACCTACAGAAAACAGCCGGCATCGGAAAGGCTTTCCGTGCCGGCTGAATGCTTTTCAAGTGTATTTTCACACGCGCTTGCCGCCGTCTAGCTGATCTTGTAATGCTTTGAGTTCCACCCATTTCCCTTTGGCGGCCAAGGCAGCTTGCTCCGGCCAGGTGCCGGGGTCGGCCAAGCGGAAGTTATCGCCGGCGTCAGCCAGTATTTCCTGCAGGCGAGCTACACTGGTGCTGGCCAATTCATCCCAGGTGCGAATACCGTTGTCCTTGAGCAGTTCCTCAATTTTTGGGCCAATGCCTTCCACTACCTTGAGGTCAGATGCATTCATGGAAAAGCCAAGAAGCTTGACTGCCATTTTTTCGAGTTTAGAGGGCGATTCCGGCCCTCCGGTATCTTCACCGGCATCGAGTTCCTTTTGGAGAGCTACCAGTTCATCCCATTTGCCAGCGGCGGCCAACTGGGCTTGCTGCGGCCAGGTAGCTGGGTTGTGAATTTTGTAGGCAGGCCCTGCGTCATCCAGTATCTGGCGGAGCTTATCAAACTCGGTTTTGGCTAAGTCGGCCCAAGTTTTAATGCCAGCGGCTTGTAAGATTTCTTCAATTTTTGGCCCTATGCCCTCGATGATCTGCAGGTTGTCGCTAGTGAAGAGCGCCCCCATCCCACCTGTAGCACCGGCAGCAGTAGCGGCCAAAGCTACGCCAGGAGTAGCGGTATTGGCGTCTGCTTCACCAGCAAGGGCTTTGTCCAGTTTGAATTGCAACACGGACTTGTCAGCTTCGCAACTTTGCAGGGAGATTTTGAGGCGGGCGCGCTCTTTATCGGCCTCATCAAATTGATACTTAAGTTCCATGTATTTTTTCTCCCACTCGGCTATTTCGCCTTTGAGTTGGTTGCGCTCAGCCTCTAGCTCGGCAGCCAGGCGGCGGTATTTGCTGAAGAGCAAGTAGCCAATAGCAATGCCCAGCAGCAGGGGCAACAGCGAGCCGAGCAGCCACCAGAGCCAGCAGTTGGTTTCGATGTGAAGAAGAAGATTTCCGGTAAGCATGGTTATTTTCGTTTTTTTGGTGTAATCAATGAATTATTTTTTGTTGAGCCGCAATTCTACGCGGCGGTTTTCGGCTCGGCCAGCCTCGGTGTCATTAGAGGTAACGGGCTGTGTCTCGCCTTTGGAGGCAGTGGTGATCTGCTCTGGTTTGACGCCTTTGGCGACGAGAATTTGCTTGACGGCGTCGGCCCGGCCCTGGCCGAGGGTCATGTTTTTGGCATCGTCGCCTACGTTGTCGGTGTGGCCGGTGAGCGTTACGGTTTCACCTGTTTTCTTAATGCGGTCGGCGAGCTTGTCCAGATAGTCATCCACCGTTTTGTCATACACTTTTTGGGTAGAGCCGGTGGGGAATCGAATGATGATGCGGTCGTCCAGTTCCTGGAGAGTTTCCACCACGTCCTTTTTCTCTGGGGCGAGCCAGCGGCTCTCGTAGCCCACGAAGTAGCCTTCGCGCATCCCGGGGGCTTCATCGAGGGCGCGGGCGCGCACGCGGATGCGGTCGGCAGGGATACCGGCTTTCACGAGTAGCGTTTTGATTTGCTCAGCTCTGGCAAATCCCATGTTTTCAAAGCCTTGCGGTTTGGGTTCACCTTCGTAATAGTAGCCGGTTACCTCTAAGATATTGTCGGCGGCGAGGCCAGCTTTGAGCGCTGCGATTTCATCCTCGGCGCCGTCATTCTGAAAGGGATTAGCATTGCCCCATTGGAAATCAATGGGATAGCGCTTGACAGAAGCCTGGGCAGAATCCACAGGCGGAGCTACGATGCCACTTTGGGCGCCGTCGCCACAAGTCAGGCATAGTTCTCTTTTGCATCCTCGATATACAAGGACGGTGTAGAGCAACCACGCCAACAGCAATAGCAAAATTTTGATTGACGTTGACATAAGACTGTTCGTAGTTGATTATCAATTTTGTATGCACACATGAGTGGCATGCGGGGCAGCATCAACCATTCATATGTGGCGGCTCGGTCGGGGTTAGCGCCGGTGCCGCATGTTCACAGGACGTGAGTAAGGAGAAGCACACCTCAAAAGTAAGCCAAGCTTTTCATATTTTTGCTGCTGCTTTTAAAAAAAATTGCAAATCGCATGTTCAACAATCTGTCTGACCGCCTGGACTCCGCATTCAAACTGCTCAAAGGCGAAAATCGCCTTACTGAACTCAACGTAGCCGACTCTATTAAAGAGATACGCCGCGCCCTGGTGGACGCCGACGTCAACTACAAAATCGCTAAGGAGTTTACCGACAAGGTAAAGGAAAAAGCACTTGGCACACAGAATGTCCTCAAGTCGGTGAAGCCTGGCGACCTCATGGTCAAGATCGTCATGGACGAACTGGTGGCGCTCATGGGCGGCACAGCAGCCGAAATTAACCTCAAAGGCAAACCTGCCGTGGTACTCATCGCTGGGTTGCAAGGGTCGGGCAAAACCACCTTCTCCGGCAAACTGGCCTACTACCTCAAAAGTCAGCAAAAACGCAACCCCCTGCTGGTAGCCTGCGACGTGTATCGCCCTGCTGCTATTGACCAACTCACTGTACTTGGCCAGCAGATCAACGTGCCGGTCTATAAAGAGCCAGGCAATAATGATCCAGTACAAATTGCCCTCAATGCCATTGCACACGCCAAAGCCCACAACCTAGATGTCGTCATTGTGGATACTGCCGGCCGCCTGGCTATTGACGAGACGATGATGAAGGAGATTGCCGCCGTCAAAAGCGCTATAACCCCCCAGGAAACCCTCTTTGTGGTAGACTCTATGACTGGCCAGGACGCCGTGAATACCGCCAAGGCCTTCAATGACGTCATCAACTACGACGGCGTAGTACTCACCAAACTCGACGGCGATACGCGCGGCGGTGCTGCCCTTTCGGTTAAATACACCGTGGGTAAGCCCATTAAATTTGTCAGCCAAGGCGAAAAAATGGATACGCTCGACGTCTTCTACCCCGATCGCATGGCGCAGCGCATCCTGGGTATGGGCGACATCGTATCCTTCGTGGAAAAAGCCCAGGCGCAATTTGACGAAAAAGAAGTGGCCCGCCTCGAAAAGAAAATCCGCAAAAACCAACTCGACTTTGAGGACTTTCTCTCCCAGATACGCACCCTCAAAAAAATGGGCGACCTCAAATCGCTCATGGGCATGATACCCGGCATGAGCAAGGCCTTACGCGATGTGGACATCAACGACTCTGCCTTCAACCGCACCGAGGCCATCATCCTGTCCATGACCCCGGAAGAACGCCGAAACCCCGACCTCATTAATATGAGCCGCAAACGGCGCATCGCTGCTGGCTCTGGTAACACCTTAGATCAGGTAAACGCCTTTGTGCGCCAGTTTGAGCAGATGCGCAAAATGATGCACAAGATGAGTAAAATGCCCATGAATTTCCCCGATATAATGGGCGGTGCGCGCGGGGCAGTACCGGGGCGCAACAAGTTCCGGCGTTAGCGGCAGCGCTAACGCATCATGCGCTTGTTGTACCAATAGGATATGGCGCCTACGCCAATGTTGAGAAATCCGGCGAGGCTCTCAAAGGGCCGGTCATACAACATAAAGGCCAGCATCCACAGGCTGACGAGCAGAAAAATGACCTGGCCGTACGGATAAAACGACCAAAAGCCCAGCGGTACCATGCCCGACTTCCTTTCCCGATACCTGTGCACAAACAACCCGGCCACAGTAGCCATCGTAGAAAGGTGCAGCACAAAGCCACTGTATAACAACACCTGCTCAAACGAGCCACTACATAGCATGAAGATGCTGATGACCGCCTGAAACCATATTGCATTCACAGGTATGCCGTGCTTGTTGTCCTTAGCCAGGAATCGCCACACCGGGTAGTCTTCTGCCATTGAGCGGCCCACCCTGGGGCCTACCCATATCATAGCACTCACGCAAGATACCAGTAGCAACCCTATCAGTGCACCGATCCATTGACCGCCAGCCAGGCCAAACAACTTGACGGCTACAATTTCGGCTACTTCTACTCTACCGACTAGCTCGGCAATGTTGGCCTGGCGCAAAAAGCCTGCCTGAAGCAGTACATACAACAAGGATACCACCCCGGTGCCTCCAATGAGGGCGCGCGGCAGATTGCGGACGGGGTCTTTCAACTCTCCAACAATGTAGGCAGCAGCGTTCCAGCCAGAATAGGCATACATAACGTACACCAGAGCCACCGCGTAGTGAAAACTCCTGATCTCAGCCAAGTACTGCTCACTCATTAGCCAATACGGCTGAGCCGACGGCATGACAAAACAAGCTGTAACTAGCAACACCATGAACGCTATTTTGAGCAGCGTCACCAGATTCTGAAACCAGCTACTCTGCTGCAAATGAAAGGAATGCACGGCCGATACCAGCACCACCACAACTAGGGCACTCCAAGTAGCCGATATGCCCGTAATACTGGCCAGATAATACCCCATAGCTACGGCAGCAAGAGCAATGGAGGCAGTAAACCCTACTGTAAGCGATACCCACCCCGACAAGTATCCGGCCAACGGATGAAAAGTTTGGGAAAGAAAATGAAATTCACCCCCAGAGCGAGGCATGCGTATGCCTAGTTCGGCATAACTGAAAGCACCCAAAAGAGATAGCGCACCGCCCAACACCCACAACGACAGTATAGACCACGGGCTTTGTAGGTGCTGCGCCTGCATACCCAGGGTAGTGAAAGCGCCTGTGCCGATCATGTTGGCCACTACAATGGCGCCGGCGCTTGCCCATCCTATTCGTCGTATTGGCATAGTAAGTTGCAGGCGCTTGAAGACCTGGGTCGGATAAACGGCTAAAAGTAAGCCTCCATTGAAATCGAAGGGCTGTAAAGGAGTTTTTTAACGCACCCTTAACGCTTTAAGGGCAACTGACATACTGAGCGGCAGTGTTCAAACCAGCTTGTAAAAAAACTTCAACAGCCTCATTTTCGCATCATTGAATGGCGGCTGTATCATCTTGAGGCCACTGAAGAGCCAATGGCGGCGCATCACACCTCGGGCGTTAGAAAATTCGATAAATGAGTATCGTCCGCCTGACTTACCGATACCGCTGTGGTTCACTCCGCCAAAAGGCAAGTATGGATTGCTCAGGCTAGTCATATACTCATTGATGACCGTATTGCCGGCAGAGGTGTGGCTCAACAGGTAGTTGATGTTAGGCTGGCTGCGGCTACCAATATACATATCCAGTGGTTTGGGGCGTTTGCGCACTATGGCAGGCACTTCTTCCAAGTGGCTAAAAGTAAGTACTGGTAATACTGGCCCGAAAATCTCCTCCTGCATAATGCGCATCTCCTCCCTAACGCCAATGAGCACTGTGGGGGCTATGTAGCGTTCGTCCGCTTGGCTTTGTCCACCTACGGCCACCTGTGCACCCTGCTGAATGGCATCCTCCACTAATTCCCAAACCCGGCGGTAGTGCCGGTCGTTGACCATGCGCGCCAAGTCGGGCGAGGTTTGTGGGTTTTTTCCGTACAACCCCTCAAGATGTTTTTTAAAGTGCTGCAACAAGGTGTCCAGCCGAGATTCATGCACCAGCACATAATCGGGGGCTATACAAGTTTGACCGTTGTTCATGAACTTGGCCCACACCAGTTTTTCGGCGTGGTACTTCACATCAGCAGTTTCATCCAGGATAACGGGGGATTTGCCGCCCAGCTCCAGCGTCACAGAAGCGAGATGTTTAGCCGCAGCAGCCATAACAATTTTGCCAATAGCTGGGCTTCCAGTAAAGAAGATATGGTCGAAGGGCAATTCCAGCAGCGCCTGAGCAGTTTGCGCATCGCCTTCTACTACTGCAACATCTTGTACTTCAAATAACTGACCAATCATATCTGCGATAAATCTAGAGGTATGCGGCGTCAGTTCGGAAGGTTTTAGTATCACGGTATTACCTGCAGCAATTGCATACACTAGTGGCGCAATAGATAAGTTGACGGGATAGTTCCAGGGCGAAATAATCAGACATACGCCCTTAGGTTCGTATCGAATGTAGGACTGCATCCCTGCCAGTGCTAACGAGCCAGGTACATACTCATCGCGCATCCATTGGCGCAACTCCCGTCGTACGGTAAACACAGCCTGTTTCACAATACCCACCTCAGTAGCCCATACCTCAAAACGGGGCTTGCGGAAGTCAGCGTACATAGCTTCGGCTAAGGCTGAAAAGTTGGCTTCGTTATCCAAGTAGGCCCAAATGCGATTGACGCGCTCTATGCGTTGGCTGGCAGAAGTAAGTGCCACTGCAGGCGCGTGCCGCTGCTGAAGTTCAAAGAGGGTGAGGAGATCTAAAGCAGCGGAAGGCTTCGGCTGGGTAGGCTCAAAAGTGGTGGCAGTGATCATATGGGTTGAATTTTCAGGACAATAACTTTTGAATGATGCGCTCGTATCGGCCTGGGAAAATCCGAACAATCAAATCCACCATACGGGCATCTGAACCGATGAGCACACGTGGTTGTTTGCGACGAATGCCTGCCACGATGCACCGGGCGGCGGTTTCAGGGCTGGTTTTTGCCAGTTTGTCAAACCGAGAGGCCAGCCGGTCGCGCGTGGTAGTATCAGGGGTGTCAATGTTGTGTACGATGTTGGTTTTGACCCCGCCAGGCATGACCACTGTGACCACCACCCCGCTACCAGCCAACTCTTGGCGCAGAGTCTCGCTCAGACCACGAACAGCAAACTTGGAAGCCACGTAGGGCGCTTGCTTAGGATAGGCCGCCGTGCTGAAAATGCTGGCTACATTGACCAACGCAGCCTCCGGCCTTTGCTTGAGGTATGGCAAAAATGCCTGGATGCCGTGCAACACCCCCCATATATTGACTTTCCAAACCTTCTCAAAATCGCTGAATGTTGTGTGCTCCAGTTTTTCTTCGATGAGGGTCATCCCAGCATTGTTGACCACGATGTCCACACAGCCAAATACTTGTACCACCTCTGCAGCAAAGTTATACATGTCTTCCCTGCTGGATACATCAAACGGCGTGGCTAGCACGGCGGCGCCTTTGTCGGCAGCCATGCGCCGGGTTTCGTTGAGGGTGTAGTCGTTGCGATCGCATAGGGCGAGCTTGCAGCTGCAGGCAGCTAGCTCCAGCGCCAAGGCTCTGCCAATGCCAGAACCCGCTCCGGTAATGACGGCTACTTTGTCTTTAAGATTCTGCATGTTTTGGCATTTTTGTATCTGTTTCGATTGAGCAGCAAGCCCTATGCCTCATGCGCTGTACACTCTCTGTCCTACATCCACACCAATACCTCCTGCCTTGCGTACCACTCTTGGAATAAATGCTCGTACCTGCGATATAATTCATGGCGTTTCACCTTGAGGGTAGGTGTCAGCAGGCCATTTTCCACGCTCCAGGGCATATTCATCACTACAATGGCTTTAAGCTGCTCGTAATTGGGCAACTGACTGTTAATAGCTTCTAGTGTTTCCTGAAGGCTTTTGCGCAGTTTTTCTACTTCCACTTGCCTGCCAATATCAGAAAGCACCACCAATGCTAGTGGCTGGGGGATGCCCAGGCCAGCTACACATACCTGCTCAATGTATTCGTTTTTAGCAAAACTCCACTCAATGGGGCCCGGCGTGATAAATTTGCCCTTGGCCGACTTGAAAGTATCAGAAATGCGCCCTGTGATTTTGAGAAAGCCGTCCTGGTCAATCTCGCCTTGGTCGCCAGTGTACAACATGCCATCGCGCAGGGTTTCGGCGGTCTTATCGGGGTCTTTGTAATAACCGCGCATCATCCAGGGCAGGCGTATGGTCACCTCGCCAGTATCGGGTACTATACCTATCTCCACATTGGGCAACGGGCGCCCCACTGTACCGGGACGAATGTCTTGTGCAGGCATAAGTGTAGCGCCGCCGCAGCACTCGGTCATACCATACACCTCGCGTATGTTGATGCCCAGTTGGGCATACCAGTCTTTCAAGGCGTCGGGCATAGGCGCGGCGCCCGTCAGCAGCATTCTGGCTTTTTGCAAGCCCAGGCCGCTGCGTATTTTGTATTTTACAATAGCGCTGACGAGGGGGATGCGTAGCAGCCTGTTCAACTTCTTTTGCGACAAGCGGTCCAAGATGGCCAGTTGAAACTTAGTCCAGATACGCGGCACGCCCATGAAAAGCGTAGGCTGGGTATCTTGCAAGTTTTTGGCGAAGGTATCCAGTGATTCCGCGAAGGAAATTGTGCCGCCAGTAAGGATGGCCGCGCCCTCTACGATGAGCCGCTCAGCAATATGGCACAAGGGAAGATAGGAAAAAAAACGATGCTCCGTGCCAGAAAACAGCCCCAAGCTATCGTACCGGCGTTCATTTTCCATCAGGGCTGCTGGCGCGTAAAAATCGAGCATTACGCCCTTGGGCACACCCGTGGTACCAGAGGTGTAAAGAATACTGAAAATCTCATCCATGCCCCTTTGGGGATTGCCGGGCAGGGGGTCATAAGCTGCCAATAGTCCTTCCCACGACAGCCCCTCGTTGATGCGACTGTTGCCTTCGTAGTGCGGAAACGCAATGAGTTGAATATGTGCAGGCACGCCATTGCGCATTTGCTCCCAATTGTCCAACTTGCCTACAAACAAGGCTTTTGCATCACTCAGTTCTAATATTTGTTGAAGTTGTGATGCTGTAAGAGTTGGATAAAGAGGCACGGAGACAAATCCCCCTATCATGATGGCCAGGTCGGCAATAATCCAGTGGTAGCAGTTTTTGGATACGATACCTACATGGTCGCCTGGCTTTAGCCCGATGCCGGCCAGCGCAGCGGCTATCTGCCGGGCTTGTTGGCCAGCCTCAGCCCAAGTAATTTGTTTCCAGGTACTTCCGTAGGGCTGCCTAAGAAAAACAGCATTCGGCTTTTGGCGCTCCCAGTCGTAGAAATAGTTCAGGATGCTCTTCAGGTCGCTTGGCTTGTACATATCATGCTTTCATTTTGTTTGTTGTCATCCAGCAGTGAGATAGCCACCTTTAGCTTCAATATCTTGAAAAATAGACCAGGCCTGCTGAGCAAAAAGCTCCGTAAGATTTTCTATGTAATAGCTGCCTGCCGCAGGGTCCACTACCCTATCCAGATGGCTTTCCATTTGGAGGATGTGTTGCACATTACGAGCCATGCGCCGGGTGAAGGAGGTGCTCTCTTGCAGCAGAGCAGCATTGGCATTAAGTACATATACGATGTCTGAGCCTCCAATAGCAGCCGACATGACCTGTGTAACTGCCTTAATCAGGTTTGTGTTGGGGTCTTTATCCTGCGACTCAGGTGCCAAATGTGCCTCCACCATAGCCACATTGCTCTCCGATACACCGAAGGCCTCCAGTACATTGGCCCACAGCAAACGCAATGCCCGGAACTTGGCAATTTCCACAAAATAGCTCGTACTCACTGTCATGGAAAACTGCAAATGCTGGTTGACCAGCGCCGCAGGGATACCACGCTGCTGCATCTGCGCCAGGTATTCAGCTGCTTTGGCTATGGTGTAGCCCAACTCCCAGGCCGTATTCTCTGGGCCAGAGTGCAGGCGGCGAGCGTTAATTTGTAATACCTTAAACTGAGGCATCACATCGACAGCAAAGCGAATCATATCAGCCAGCATGTCGAAGGGCGGCTCTGGCCAGTCCAGAATGGGGTCGCAGTCAATAGAGCCCGTGATGTGTTGGGGTTTCACCCCCGCTTTTTGAGCTATGCGATGAAACTGAAAAAGCAGTTTATGGGGGTCTTTGCCTGGGAAATACTGCCCGAAGTGGATGGAAATCATATGCAGATTTATCCCTTCCAGCAATTGGTTCATCTGGGTGTCGCTCAACTCCCGGCTGAATTGAAACAGCGGGGCCTGTGCGCCTCCTTCCAAGCCCTCTCGTATGTCTCTATTGGCTTTTTGTACGTCTTGCACCTCACAATACTCCCCAATTTCCCAGCGATTGGCAGGGTGTACTTTGAGTATGGCGGGCCATGCTTGAGCAGCATCTTCAGGATGGTAAAACGGCGCCACGATGATTTTCTCATCCAAGTCTAGATGCCAATACAGGTCTGCTATGGGTTTTCCTTTGAGTTCTTTTTCAATCTGGGCTATCCAGGCCTGCTTGGGCACGGCCGGAAATTCCTCGAATAAATACGCAGGCTGGCTCATAGTAATAACTTTCGCTCACGTGGGGTAAAGTTAAGGTATAAGCATGGGTTGATGATAAAAATTACCAAATTTTCTTCTACGCTATCGTAACTTTGAGGCATGAACCGCCTACTCAAGATGCTCTTCATCTTTCCTATCCGGCTGTACCAGTGGATGTTATCTCCGATACTGGGCAAAAACTGCCGCTTTGAACCCACTTGCTCTAACTACATGATTCAGGCCATTGAAGAATGGGGCGCACTCAAAGGACTCTGGCTAGGACTGAAGCGCATATTCCGCTGCCATCCCTGGGGTAGCTGGGGGCCTGATCCTGTACCTCGAAATCCTAACCGCAAGAAAGGCAAATAAAAAGCAATTGCAAGAGCTGTCAATCTACAACTCAACGTTGTTGCCAGGTCGTTCAATCACTCCCCCAGCACCAGGGCCTGCTCCAGATTATCCATGATAAAACGAGCCACGTTCATATCATTGGTGTGGTCCTGTCGTATGCTGCGAAAGTCCAGGAAGATATTTTGTGGGGTGACCAACACGCGGCGCAAGTCCACCTCAAAAGGAATGTGCAAGGTTTCGCCGGCTTTTACCGTCAAACTTTTGTCGAAGGTTTTTGTCCGGTACAAAGAGTTGGCACCGATGTGGAAAGTAAGCTTGGCATTTTCGTTGAAGTTGCCGTCGCCGTCCAGGTCAGCATTGCCCTCAATCCTAGTGAAGATATAACCTAGCGCCCATGACCAGTAGTTGTCGGTGAGCGGATGGCCGGGCTTGTAGTCACCGGGCTGCGTACTGTTGAGCGCTGGTGCTACGCCTATGCCCAAGCGAATGCCTTTGTAATTGCCTGATGGTATGTTAGATTTGGAGATCTGAACGCCTCTTTGAGCAGCGGCATCATCTTGGATATTTTTGAAGGAAATCAACTCAACTTCTGAAATTTTTTGCGCTGAGCCGTCTTCCTTGATGAGTTCCACATCAGATAAGTAAAACAGAAAATTCTGGAAGCGTACATTCATACCCTCAGGATAGGCGTATGCGCGGGTAAACATGGTCAGCGGCGCAGCGCCGAAGCGAGCTTTAAACTGGAGACTGACAGAGGCAGCCTCGCTATTGTCGTTGCCGCAGGCAGCGACCAAGAGGACGGTGAGGGATACAACCCAAGCCAATGTGCGCATAGTGGTGAAATTTTAGTTTAGAGAATAGCGGAATCCCGTCACTGCAAAAGCGCTGGGCGAACGAGCTATCCATTTGGTTAACACCTGCGATGGAGACTGGGTTGAAGGCGAAATGTCGCGTAACCAACTAAGATAATCAATGCGGACGTCTAGTTCAAGGTTGTAACCTGGAGGCACATTCACATCCAGGGGTATTTCAATCATCTGGTGGTCGGTAGCACGGCGTGTACTGACAACCAGGCTATCGGAGCCAGTCAGGCCCAGCAAAAGTTTCATGCGCTGAAACTCAAAGCCCTCTGCTTGGCTCCAGTCCAAGCCAGAAGATGTCGGGCGCAAGGGATGTACCGCAGGCAAGGAGGCAGGATCAACATTCGCTACCCCCTCGGTCAGCCCAATGCGAAACCGCAAGGCGCTAAATCGCCCCGAAGCCCTTATCGTGCCAGCGGATAGCCTGGAACTCAAAGAGGGTCTCATCAGCAGTACATCATTGGTAATGCTATCGGGCTTGAGGCTGCCGTCAGGAGCAAATATGCGCACAGCCAAGCGATTGCTCATGGGCAGCTCAGCCCCATCGGGGCGAACCAAGCGAAAATCAGACAGCAAAAAACGGAGATCTTGCACACGGTAGGGCTGGCTAGCAGCATCGAAGTAAACGGAGTCGGCCAGCTGAAAAGTTACTGCAGTATCAGGATACACAGTACGGTGCTGGAAAGTGAGCCGCAAACTGGGATAAGTACAGCAACTGCTGCAGGCTCTGTCGGCGTCCACGCTGAAGTTGTTGGCTCTTAAGTCCAGACAGCCTTCTCGCGGCTCGTAGCAGGCCGATATACCTATGGCCACAAAGGCCAAAAGGCTAGCGAGGCATAACTGGATCCTTGCTTTTAAGAGATTTCGATGGCAGGCCACAGTAGTCAATTCATTATTGCGTCCAGGTGGTAAAAAACCATTTGATCATAGGCTCAGTAAACACAGCAATGATGAGGATGGCAATGATATTGAGCCAAAAACCTGTCCGCACCATCTGCACTACACTTACATGACCACTAGCAAATATAATGGCATTGGGCGGCGTGGACATGGGCAGCATGAAGGCGCAACTAGCTGCCAGCGTCACCGGCATCAACACAAGGATGGGGTCTATGCCCGCTCCCAGTGCTACACCACCCACCACAGGGAGAAAAATGCTAACCAGTGCCACATTCGACATGACCTCAGTAAGGTAAAGCGATACGGCCGTCAGCCCCAGGATAATGAGCAGACTAGCAGTTTGTACACCCTCAAACTGATGGCCGATGAGGTCTATGATGCCTGTTTTTGACAGTGATTCGGCCAAGCTAAGCCCTCCGCCAAACAGCAGCAGTATGCCCCACGGCAAGCGCTGGGTGTCGCGCCATTGCAAAATAAACTCCCCCTTGCGGAAATTCAGTGGAAAAAGAAACAGCGCTATTGCACCTGTCAATGCTATGCCTTCGTCGTTCAGGCGCAAGCCCGGAACCAACCGGTTCAGCAATCCGCTGAACACCCACAGCGCAGCTGTGCAAGCAAATATAATAAGCGTGCTGCGCTCGCCCGGCGTAATCTGCCCCAACTGATCTAACTCCTCCCGGATGAGTTCCCTACCGCCTTCAAACCGCCCCAGTCGGTTGGGATGCGCCACTTTGACCAACATGAAGTACACAACCAACAGCAGCACGATAGAAAATGGCAGACCTATCAGCATCCACTCGCCAAAGCCGATCTCATAGCCGTATTGGTCACGTACAAAGCCCTTGAGCACCACGTTGGGCGGCGTGCCTATGATGGTGGCCATACCGCCTATACTAGAACAATAAGCTATACCGAGCATCATAGTGAGGGCAAAATTGCGCACGCCTTGCGCCGGGTACTTATCTGCATCGCGGGTCAGCAAGTCAATGACAGACACAGCAATAGGCAGCATCATTACTGCGGTGGCTGTGTTGCTGATCCACATGCTTAGAAAGGCCGTAGCCAGCATAAAGCCTAGCAGTATGCCGTTGGCGTTAGCGCCCGTCAGGCGTATGATGTTGAGTGCTATGCGGCGGTGCAATTGCCACTTCTCCATAGCCAGAGCAATCATAAAGCCACCCATGAACAAGAACACTACTGGATTGGCATACGGTGCTGCTGCCTCCTTAATGGTGCTGACACCTAGCAGAGGCATGAGAATGATGGGCAACAACGACGTCACCGGTATAGGTACGGCTTCCGTCACCCACCAGAGGATCATCAGCGAAGCTACGGCCAGCACACGCCACGCTTCGGGCGATATACCCTTCGGAGCAGGCAGCAACAGCAGCAATAACCATATTGCAGGCCCGAGGAAAATGCCAATTTTCTTTGCCGTGGTCATCGTATCCCAAAGGTAGTATTTTCTCTGGTATCTTACTCTTGCTCTGGCACGGGTTCGCCGTGGTGCATGAGGAAGGCCTTGAGAAAATCGTCCAGATCACCATCCAGTACAGCGTCGGTCTGGCTGGTTTGATGGCCGGTGCGGTGGTCTTTCACGCGGCGATCGTCCAATACGTAGCTGCGAATCTGGGAGCCCCACTCGTTTTTCATCTTGGAGGCCTCAATTTTGCCCCGCGCTTCCAGGCGTTTTTGCAATTCCAGTTCATACAGGTGCGACTTTAGCATTTGCATAGCCTTGTCGCGGTTCTGGTGCTGGGAGCGCTCTTGCTGGCACTCTACCACAATACCTGTGGGCAAGTGGCGCACGCGCACTGCTGATTCAGTTTTGTTCACGTGCTGACCACCGGCGCCGCTGGAGCGGAAGGTGTCCCATTCCAGGTCGGCGGGATTTACTTCCACTTCGATGCGTTCGTCCACCAGAGGATGTACGAACACGCTGGCAAAAGAAGTCATGCGCTTACCCTGGGCATTGTAGGGGCTGACCCGCACTAGGCGGTGCACGCCGTTTTCGCCCTTGAGCAAGCCATAGGCAAAGTCACCGGCAATTTCCAATTCTACGGAGCGTATGCCGGCCACGTCACCGTCCACCCGATTGAGTTCGCTCACTTTAAAGCCTTTTTTCTCGGCCCACATCTGGTACATGCGTAGGAGCATCTCAGCCCAGTCGCAGGCTTCAGTACCGCCGGCACCGGCGTTGATCTCTAGTATGCAGCCCAGTTCATCTTCGGGCTGGTTGAGAGTAGAGCGAAACTCCAAGTCATCCACAGCAGCCAAGGCTTCGGCATACTTGGCGTCCACTTCTTCCTCAGTGGCTTGCTCTTCCCGGAAGAAATCCAGCAAAAGCTCGGCGTCGTCCACCACGGTTTCTACCTCACGGTATTTGGCCACCCAGTTTTTGGAGCTTTTGATGGTTTTGAGTATGCTCTCAGCCTTTTTTGGGTCAGTCCAGAAGTTTGGATCCAGTGTTTGTTGCTCGAGGTCTTCGATGCGCAGAAGTCGTTCATCTACGTCAAAGATACCTCCTCAAAGCGACAAGCCGGTCCCGAAGGTCTCTCAATTGCTCGTTCGTCATCGTGTTTTGAGTTAGTTAATTCACAGAAACTACTTCGATATAAAATACCAGGTCAGTATTGGGCGGGATAACCGGAGGAGCGCCCTGGTCGCCGTATCCGAGCTTGGAGGGGATGAGCAGCAGCGCTTTGCCCCCTTGATTGAGCAAGTCCACGCCCTCTGTCCAGCCGGCAATCAGGCCAGGTTCGCCCAGTACAAAACCCAGAGGTTCGCCTCTTCTAAAAGAGGTATCAAAGAGCGTACCGTCGGGCAGTGCGCCATAGTAATGCACGCTCACCTCGCTTCCTGGGTTGGTAGCAGGGCCAGTACCTTGCTCGAGGATGAGGTATTTCAGGCCTGACGTAGCGGTTTGGAGATTGGCCGGCCCGCTGGTTTGGCCTAAAGCAGCAATAAACTCATCCACTTTGGCTTTCACTTCATCAGTGTTTTTTTCCAGGTCCGCTTTTCTTTTGAGGCTGACTACAGTAATAGTGTAGCGTATTTCTTTGGCATCTTCAAAGCCCATTGGCTTTTGAGGCAGGGTATCCAGCTCCCACACCACAGTAGCGCTGTCGCCAGGGCTAAGCAGCATAATCAAGTCGAGGTGAGGAGGAAAAGGCTCACCCTGCATTTCCTCGGCAGTCGGAATGGGGATCGTAGGTATTTTCGACTCCTGGCTGCGCGAGTTGTAGTAAATCGAGTCGGAGCCATCACGACGCACAGTAACATGAAAAGAGACGACATCTCCAGCCTGGGGTGTGTCTCCTGGGTTGTCCAGGTGCATGATGTAGCGATACCCTGCTGGAGTTCGGGCATAATTTTCGCCTTTTTTGTTGCAGGCCATAAACAGCACCAGCAAGGCGGGAATGAATAGCAAAAGACTTTTCATAAGCGTATATTAATGAAATGGTAAAGTGACTAGTGATGCCAAACTCGCCTCGTCAACACAAATTCACGGCTTGCAGGGCTTCTTTGTACTGCGGAAGCACTTCCTTGAATCTGCGTACAGTGGCCTTGAGGCTTTGGAAAGCAAATCCGCCAGCAGCATTGCGGTGGCCACCTCCCTTGAAGTACTGGCGGGCAATTTCCTGCACGGAGAAGTCGCCCTTAGAACGCAACGATATTTTGACGATGGTAGGCTGCTCGGTGATGAACACGCCCATGACGACGTTGCGTAGCTTGAGCATGTAGTTGACGATGCCTTCGGTTTCGCCGCGCACGATGTCAAAGGTTTCATAATCTTCTTTAGACAAGGTGATAATGGCAGTGCGATACTCTGGCAACACCTCCAGCCGATTGTACAGACAGTACCCCAGCAGCCGGAGCTGTTTTTCTTCCAAGCTGTTGAAGATTAGGTCTTGCAAGCGGTAGTCGTCCACGCCCATCTCGAGTAGTTCTGCTACGATGCGAAACAGCCTGGCAGAAGTGCTGTACTTGAACGAGCCGGTATCGGTCACAATACCGGTGTAGATGCACTCTGCAGCGTGCAGACTCATGCTAGCTTTGTGCCCCATACGGTCAATGAACTCGAAAACGAGTTCCGAGGTAGAACTGGCCGAGGTATCAGACAATATGTAATCGGTGAAAGATTCCGGATGCAAGTGATGGTCAATGAGGATTTTTTTACTCCTCAATGGCTGAATAATTTCGCCTACTTTGTCAATTCTGTCTAAGGAATTAAAATCCAGGCAAAAGATTATTTCGGCACGCTCGCAAATTTCTTTGACGTGTTCGGGATCGTTGTCGTATATCACTATGCGGGCTATGTCGGGCATCCACAGGAAAGCGTCCGGGTATTCTGAAGGCAAAATGACGTGCACCGCATGGCCATGACCACAAAGGTAGTGATAAAGCGCTAAGGATGAACCTATTGCATCTCCGTCGGGGTTCCGGTGAGAAATGATCGCTATATCCTTTGGTGCAGACAGGAGCCGTTTTAGTTCATGCAAATTCTTCATGTACTCTCAAAATGAGGGGCGAAGTTCTAAAAAAATGCACATTCAGCCAAAATTAATATGCACCTCATATGCGAAATATTACATATTGAGTAGCTTTGCCTTGTTTTTTAAACCAAACAATCTATGGCAGGCAATATCACATTCACTATGATCAAGCCCGACGCAGTGCAGAGCGGGTATATTGGGGCTATTTTGGCCAAAATTAATGAGGCCGGCTTCCGCATAGTAGCTATGAAAATGACACAACTCTCTGCCCAAAAAGCCGGTGAGTTCTACGCTGTGCATAAGGAGCGTCCTTTTTACGGTGAGCTGGTCAGTTTTATGTCTTCCGGCCCTATTGTAGCGGCCATCCTGGAGAAGGACAACGCCGTGGAAGATTTTCGCACACTTATTGGCGCTACAGACCCAGCCAAAGCCGCCCCTGGCACTATACGTGCACTGTATGCCCGCAATGTAGGTGAAAACGCCATACATGGCTCTGACTCTGACGAGAATGCCGTTATCGAGAGCAGTTTCTTCTTCTCGGCGCTGGAGCGCTTCTGAAACCTAGATGGGTGCGGGGGGGGGCACAAGCCAGCTCGCCGCCCTCAAAGCCCCCCCCTTCGTCCAAACTACGTAGATTTTCACAAAAGACAGCCGGGGTTTGTCCTCCTCTCGCTCAATGCTTTACTACCCTACTTACTTGCTGTGAGCCTGCAGAGGTGGTCAACCGACAGAAGTAAACTCCTGCCGGTAGTTTTCTGGCATCCCAGGTCATAGTATGCTCTCCCGAAGACAAGCGCATGTCAAATAGTACCTGTACCTCGCTACCCATAGCGTCGAAGATGCTAAGCCGGGCGCGTGCGCTATCGGCAGGTATCCGGAAGACAATCGTGGCGCTATGCACAAGCGGGTTGGGATGCACCTGTATGCCCGGGGTTTGCACCACGACGGATGCATCCGTGGAAGTCGCTGTCTGGCAGGGCTGCAACAGCGGCAGGTGTGTAAAGCCCTGGTACAGATAGCGGCGCACATCGGTTTCGGGCACTTCAAACCAGTCCATAAGTATAGAGCCATACACATCGCGGAAGTCATACTGCATGGGCACGCCTTCCTCTACTGATACATTGGCGGAAATAACGGGGTTATTGCCCAATATCTGCGGATTGACGCAAGAGCCAAACAACATCAGCGGGGCGGCCGTACCGTGGTCAGTACCGTTGGCAGCATTAGAGCGGATGCGGCGGCCAAACTCCGAGAACGTCATGCTGATAACCCGCCGCTCCACATTGAGCAGACGCAGGTCTTCCTGGAAGGCAGCTACAGATTCGGAGAGGTTGCGCAGCAGTTCGGCATGTGTACCTGTAGTAGTGCTTCCAGGCAGCACTTGGTTGGCATGAGTGTCGAATCCACCCAGGCTCACTACATATATGCGAGTACGCAAACCGCCCGAGATTAGGCGAGCTACATGACGCAACTGATCTGAGAGTCGGCCATTGGGGTAGGTAGCCAGGTTAGCGCCAGCATTGGCCGACTGGGTGATGACGTTGGTATAGGCGTTGGTCTGTGCAATAGCTATGCGCAGGAAGGTCAATTCTTCGCCGTAGGGCGTGTTGGGCACAGAAGAAACCTGACCAGAAGGCAACTGCCCCAGCGTGAAGGGGTCTTCCAGCGTCATACTGAAGTTGCTGGCAATACCCTGGCAAGTGGGCGATACCAGGTTGCCCATTGTGATGGCAAAGGGATGCGGATGTGTAGCATTAGGGTAGCCATTGGGGTAGTCAGGATATTCGTCGTCGAAGTAGCGCCCCATCCAGCCAGTATTCCATACCTGATTGGCTGGCGAGCCAGAAGTCCAGATATCGGTAGAGCGGAAGTGTGAGCGGTTCTGGTTGGGATATGCCACGGATTGTACCACACCCACGCGTGCATTGTCGTATAGGCTTTTGATGCCAGTCATAGCCGGATGCAAGCCGGTGATGTCGGTCAATTGCAGCGCCGTACTCTGCGGAATGAGGATGTTGCCACGTACGTTGGCCAGGTTGTCGTATTGGTCAATGGGCAGCACCATGTTAAGCCCGTCGTTGCCGCCATTGAGTTGGATGAGTACCAACACGCGGTCAGAGTCTTCATTGATATTGTTGAATATAGAGGGGAGAGCCATGGCGCCGAGCGGAATGCCTCTGAAAGCTGGCAGCACTGCCATTGCAGCGCCCGCGGTTTTGATAAAGTGTCTTCTTTTCATCAGTTGAGCAGTTTGAAATTAGGTGAATCAGGCGGTTCAACTCAAGTGATATTCTGGCATCGCGAGCATGGCGCGCACAAGGTTGCGCAGCTTGTTCTCCACGGCTTGGCGGGTAGTGCTGGTGTTGGGATTGCTGGTGTAGGCATTCCACTCGTTAGTCCATACAAAATCCTGCAAGCCAGGCAGCAGAAACTCCTTCAAATAAGCAATCTGGTTGGGCGCTAGTGGCTGTGGATACAACCACAAGGCCAGTTCTTCTATCAACACATTGGGATCAAAGGGGTCGCTTACCAGATAGGGCAGCGCCAGTAGGTTGATTTGGTGCCGTACGGAGTTGACCACGTAGCCATTGCCAGCAATCTGATTGGTAAAGTTGACCCTGGGCCCCAGCGTGGCTGCATTGATCCATGAGCGATAGTATCCCGGCTCCTGGTAGTAGGCTTTCCAGCCAGCTACGTCGGGCGGATTGAAGTACTCCATTTGCATGGGTATGCTCAGGCGGATGAAATTGTTCCAGGCGTTGTAGCGGTTGGTCAGTGTATTGGAGTAAGTTATGCCAAACTGCTTGAACGTGCCGGCTACAAAATCAATAGGATGCTTGATCATGGGGCCAAGATTGAGGCTATCGTAAAAATGCTCGCTACGCAGCAGGGCTTCCAGCGCGGGTTTGATGTGGTAGTTGTTGGCAATAAGCACTTGTGCCATGGGCTCAATGACGTTAGCCTCTACGGCGTCGTCAATCCGGTAATACACAAACCAGCGGTAAAGCTTGCGACTGATGAAGCGCGCCACCTCGCTTTTCTGGAAGATAATGTCCACCAGGTGGGCATATTCGTTGGCACCCATGTTGGGTATAACCACGTTGTTGAAGCGGTGCGAAAGCTGTTTGCTGCCAGTGTCGTGCTGGTTGGCCTGGAATATAGCACCCACTTGAACGTTGGTATTAGTGGTGTTGTAGCCGGTATCACGCCAGCCGGTGAGCACACGCGCCATTTGGATGACGTCGGTTTCAGTGTAGTGGGTATAATCGCCGGGGCCAGCCAGCGGACCTTTGCCCAAGGTAAACAGTTCCATCAGCTCGCGGGCGTAGTTTTCGTTAGGGGCATTGCGGGTGTTCTGGTTGCCGTTGAGGAAGCGTAGCATGGCCGGGTCAATAGTTACGTCTTTGACCAACTGGCGGAAATTGCCGAGCGCCGAACTGCGCAGCAACGTGATGTGGCGGTAGAGAAACTTGGGGTCGTTCACGGTATTGTCCACAGCGAAGTGATTGTGCCAGAATAGGGTCATCTTTTCGCGGATGGACAAGCCTTCGCCTACGATAAGCCCGAACGTCCAGGCGCGCAGGCTCTGGTGGCGATAGCCCGTCAGGTTGACGCCCGCCACGTAGGGTGCATTGATCCAGGTTTCGCCAATGGCCACATTGGGGTCATTGGTATTGTTGTGGTTCACTGGTGGGTCGGGCATGGGCTGGTCGGCCAACAGTTGAGTCAGCGTAGCGTTCAGACCAGCTTGCACTGCCGCATCAATCATGGCTTTGGTAGGGCCAAAAGTGGTGCGGCGCAACAGGTGGGCAGCCTGCGCCCGCGTCCAGGGGCCAGTATATGGTGCCAAGCCCGATACCGGAGGGGGCGCAGCGACTGCACTTCCGGCAGTCTGCCTGCGGCCTAACATAGTGGCGAGAGTGGTTCTTCTGTCCATGTACGGAAGGTTTTGGTGAAAGGGAACTCCACAGCGTCTCCAGCAAGAGGAGATCAAGATTACAGAGTGCAAGTTAGACAGAAAAAAGTTATCTGGGTTTAAAATTATTGTAATGAATCCAGGGCAACCTTCTGGGTTGCGCATCCGTGCAATTTCGCCTAAATTTGCGCTCCGAAACCAAAACCGCCATGAAATTGAGGCTTTTTATTGCAATGTGGGCAGGTTGTGTATTGACGAGTTGCAGCCTCGTTTCCAGTAAGCACCCCGATGTGTACGGCAGCCTGGTGGTTCGCTACATTGACAGCGAGCAACGCCTGCAGGCTTACGCCAACTACTACGAAGGCGACTCCCTGGCTACGGCGCGCCCCAAAGCCTGGCCGGGTGGAGTCTCCATACTGGGTAGCGCCATGGAGTCTCGTACGCTACCCAACGGCGAAGTGCGCTACAGCACCGAACGCCGCATGGATTTTGTGGAGAATGTGTCATTGAGATTTACCGACGAATTGCAAAAGCAGCACGAAACGCGCTTAGTCCTCAAACGCTTAGATGACCTTGCCCTTAAAACCCCAGCTTCCATATCGTCTGGTTTAGTACTGACCTACAAAGGCTCGCCTTTGACAGCTGGCGAAACCCTGGTGCTGATCTTCACCGACGCACAGGGCTACTCCTACACCTCGGAAGTAGCCGGGCCGCTGCAACGCAATGAAATACTGCTACCCGCCCGCGACGTAGCCACCATGATACCCGGCCAGTACCAGGTATATGCAGTGCGCAAGCGCTCGGCAAACGAAAAAGACGGGCGTTTTACCCATCACCTAGAGGTTGAGTTTTACTCTCGCACGGCAACAGTGGAAATACAACCTTAACTGTGCAAGACAACGCAACGCGATTTCGCTAAAAATCCCGTCTTTTGTGGCTATGTACAACAGTTTTATATCGCTGGTTGCCGTTTTGGATTCGCCTGCCGACGCCCGCGCGCTTCCAGGGTTCCTGAATGCTGCATGGCCGCTGCTGCACGAGTATTTCAGCGATTTTGAAATTGTGCTGGTCAACAACCACCTCGAATCGGCACCTGACGCTTACCTTGCCCCGCTACCCCCGGAGTTGAAGCAACACGCCTGGCTGCTCAACCTGAGCGCGCGCGTAAATCGTAACCACGCTGTAGTAGCTGGCCTGGATCGCGCCAACGGCGACTATGTGGTCATCATGGAGCCTGGCTTCTTCAACGCACCAGAGCTTATCCTGAAGTTGTTTGCCAAAACCCGCGAGGGCTACGACATTGTATATCTTCGAGGCCGACGCCGCCCAATGCCATTGTGGCGGAAGCCTTTTTACAAAGCATTCTACTACATTCTGCGCCATTACTCGCCGCTTCAGGTGGACGAACGCGCCTACGACACGCGCATCATTTCGCGCCGGGCGCTCAACTCACTGCTGCGCCTACGCGAGAACTTGCGCTACATGAAGGCCATCTACTCCATCGTAGGCTACCCAACAGCAGCGCTGGAGACCGACCTCAAACCCGAATGGACGCCCCAGGAGCCATTTGGCGAGCGCTTTGGTACTTCGCTGGTAGCCATCACATCTTACACCACTTTCTTGCGCACTCTCCTACTGTGGATATTCCTAGGGTCGGCGGTGTTTCTCGTAGGGGTCATCGTCAATGCGCTCAAGGTCAAGTTTACTGGCGTGGATTTGCTGGGCAATACCGGCGAGCCTTTTGCTGGCTGGACCTTCCTGGTGGTGCTTATCGCCGTATTCTTTGCTGTTACCTGCCTCAATCTCTACATCATGTCTATTTATTTGTCCAATATTTACAACGAGATCAAACAACGGCCGTTGTATATACTTGAATCCATAAAACGCTTCTGAACATGCTCGTCAAGCCTCGCATTGTATTCATGGGCACTTCGGAGTTTGCTGTACCTTCGCTGAGCATACTGTTGGAGCATGGCTATGACGTGGCGGGCGTAGTGACGGCAACTGACAAATGGGGCGGGCGAGGCATGATGCAGTTGTTGCAGTCGCCAGTCAAGCAATATGCTCTGAGCCATGGGCTACCTGTGCTGCAGCCAGAAAAACTCAAAGACCCCAACTTCTTGCAAGCGCTGGCCGCTCTGGAGGCCAATCTGCAGGTGATAGTAGCCTTTCGCATGTTGCCCGAAGCTGTATGGCGCATGCCAGCACTGGGCGCTTTCAATCTGCACGGTTCTTTATTGCCGCGCTACCGAGGCGCTGCGCCTATCAACTGGGCTATCATCAACGGCGAGACCGAAACCGGCGTGACCACTTTTTTCCTAAATGCCGAAATAGACACCGGCGACATCATCCTGCAAGAGCGCATGCCCATTGGCCCAGACGAAACCGCCGGCGAAGTACACGACCGCATGATGAAACTGGGCGCACAGGTAGTGCTCAAAACTGTGCAAGCTATCGAAAATCAAAGCTACGTCTTAAAAAAGCAAGACGATGCCCTCGCTTCGCCTGCCCCCAAGATATTTCACGATACCTGCCGCATCCCTTTTCATCTACCAGCCATTGCCGTGCACAACTTTATCAGGGGGTTAAGCCCTTACCCCGGCGCTTGGACGTTATGGAAAAATCAACAAATGAAAATACTGCGCAGCCGCCCTATCCTGGAGCCAATCCAGCCATACCCGCCAGGCCAAATGGTCAGCGACAGCAAAAACTTCCTGCGATATGCCGTAGCCGATGGCTGGATAGAAGTACTGGAACTCCAACTGCAAAGCCGGCGTAGAATGCGCACCGACGAATTTTTGAGAGGGGTTCGGCTCTCCTAGTAAGGCGTGGATGTCGTATGTTTGAGCCGCTGAAAAGGGCACTGATGTTATGGTCAAATATTATCTCAAGTCGGAAGGCCGCTTGCGCGAACTTGAAGAAGCGCAACCAGGGTGTTGGGTCAATATATCGCCTCCTTTTAGTCATGAAGAACTGGAGGAGGTAGCCCAGCAGTTCGATATTCCGCTGGATTTTTTGACCGACTCCCTGGACCTGGACGAACGCTCGCGCTATGAACGCGAAGAAGATGTGCGCTTCATCCTGCTCAACTCCCCCATCCTCAACGAAAACGAAGACGAAAACGACGCCATTTATATCACCGTTCCCATCGGTATCATCCTCACACTGGACAACGTCATCACCATTTCTGCATTCGAAAACCCTATCATTCAGTTGTTTCTCGACAACAAGGTCAAAAACTTTGACCCCAGCGACGAAAAAAACTTCGTACTCCAGATTTTTGAGCAAAACGTGTATCGCTTCCTCACCTGCCTTAAAAAACTCAACTCTAAGCGCAACCTTATAGAGCAAGAACTCTACGACTCGAGCCGAAACCAGGAGCTCAAGCTATTGCTCAGTATTGAGAAAAGCCTGGTGTACTTCCTTAATTCATTGAGCTCCAATGAATTGCTTTTACTCAAAATCAAGCGTACAGACTTCCTGCAAATTGCCAAAGATGAAGAATTGTCTGATCTGTTTGAAGATATCGTCATTGACAATAGCCAGGCTATGGAGATGTCAAAGGTGTATTCTGATATTCTTAGTGGCACGATGGATGCATACGGCTCTATCATCTCCAACAATCTCAACATCACGATACGCCGGCTTACACTCATCACTATACTATTAATGCTGCCTACGCTTATTGCTAGTTTTTACGGTATGAACATCCCCCTGCCCTTCCAGGACAATACCTATGCCATCATGGGAATTATATTGACGTCATTGGTACTGAGCGCTACAACGGCTTGGTATTTTCAGCGAAAGCGCATGTTTTGAATAATTTTTTAATACGCTTATTTGTGCATATTGACGGCAGATACTATACTTCAACTCGCCAAGGTTTGTGCACAACATCCGCAAGTCATGCACAAACCTTGGAGTTGCTCAGTATAACGACTCAGCCGCTCATAATAAAAAACGGAGTACAACATGATGTTTGCCGAGAAACACCACCTCGCCTCCCTGTCTGCTGCTGAGTTGGACGAATACCTGGCCAGGGGGTGGTATCGCATGGGGCAAACCATCTTCACCACGCATTTTCTGTGTTTTGGCTCACAGTTCTACTCGGCCATCTGGGTGCGGCTACCGCTGGAAGGGTACCAATTCAGCAAGAGTCTTCGGAAAATTATGCGGCGCAACCGGGCGCGATTTCAGTATGCCGCAGGCCCAGCGCATATTGACGCCGAGCGGGAAGCGCTATACAGTAAGTACCGAAATGCCTTCCCGGGGCTGCTGTCGCCATCGCTGTATGACTCCCTGCTGGACGGCGGCGAGCACAACATTTTCCAAACCTTTGAGATAACCGTGCACGATGGCGAGCAACTGGTAGCCATCAGTTATTTTGACCTGGGTCGGCAGAGTGCGGCCAGCATCATTGGCATCTATGATCCAGCCTATCGGAACTACAGCCTGGGGTTGTACACCATGCTAGAAGAGATTGACTTTTGCCAGCGCATTGGCAAGGCATACTTTTACCCAGGGTATGTGGCTCCGGGCTATCCTCGTTTTGACTACAAACTGCGCATCGGTCAGGTAGAGTATTTCGAGGTAAATAAGCAAGACTGGCTTCCGTACGTCAATCATCCTCATCATCCAACTCCCCTGAGTGAAATGGAGCACCAATTGCAGCGGCTTCAGCAATTGCTCCATACCCATCGCTTACCTGGCCGCCTGATGCGCTACCCCTTATTTGAGGCCAATCTCTTTGGATTCTGGTCGGCGCCCTACCTGGAGTATCCAGTATTTTTGCTGTGTGCCACGCCTCCGCGCTACGGAGGGTACATGATCGTAGTGTACGATGTACGCGTAGCTCAATATAAACTGTTGCGCTGTACACCGTTCGACAACTTTGGTTTTCACTTGAACGAGGCCTTTTTCCAACACTTTAATCCAGAAGAAGACTTCACAGAACTATTGGTAGAAGAAGAAGTGCTTCTGAGTAGCGCCAATGCGGAATTTATCGTCCTGGCTTTACACAAGCTGCGGACGCTCAAATAAACCTTGCATTGTATGGAACTGTATCTGCAAGTTTTTGAGTCACGGGTTGCCTACGGTAGCACCGTGGCTGGTTTGTCGGCCTTGTGCCTGTTGCTGGGCGTTGCCTGGTTTTGGGTACTGTACAAGGCACCCAGGCTGGATCGTAACCGGCGTATGCTCCTGGGTATGTTGCTGTTCATTGCCTTGTTGCTGGGCTTGTTTACTGTAGGTGGCCTGGTGTGGCAGTCTTCTCGCTACCAAACCATTCGCATCGAAGCTGCCGAATTACATATTGGCAAGACGTGCATCCCATTTGAGATACTTCGCGGGCACTACGTACGCGAGGTACAAGGCGTTTCGCTAATCAATCCTCAGCAGACGCGGGGTGCTTCCTATGTGCTGGTAATTGAAACCCAAAGCGGGCGCACATACACTTTGCCCGATACCTACTACGACCTGCCCGCTCTAACAGGAGCTCTGGACACCGCCTGGGAAGCATGGCGCGAAAGAGAATAGCCACTCCTATTGTCAGCACTCCGGCAGAATGATAGAAATCTGGGCTGCCAATCCACCTTGGGAAGTCTCCTTGTACTTGGTGTGCATATCCTGGGCAGTTTCCCACATAGTTTTAATCACTTTGTCCAGCGAGACTTTGGCTTTAGCTGGGTCGCTTTCCAGGGCAATGCTAGCTGCGGTGATGGCTTTGACGGCCCCCATGCTGTTGCGTTCAATGCAGGGCACTTGCACCAACCCGCCAATGGGGTCGCAAGTGAGACCCAAGTGATGCTCCATGGCTATTTCGGCAGCCATGAGCGCCTGATCGGGCGTACCGCCCAGCGCTTCGGCGAGCGCTGCCGCAGCCATAGCGGAGGATACGCCGATCTCTGCCTGACAACCGCCCATTGCAGCCGATATGGTGGAGCCTTTTTTGAAAATACTACCTACCTCGCCGGCTACCATCAGGAATCGCACAATTTCTTCCTCGCCCGCTTGCGGATGCACAAAGCAGATATAGTACAACAAAACTGCCGGAATGACCCCTGCAGCGCCGTTAGTAGGTGCAGTGACTACGCGCCCGAACCCAGCGTTTTCTTCATTGACGGCCATGGCAAAGCAGCCTATCCACTTGAGTACGTCAGAGAAAGTATAGCCCTGCTGCCGAATGCTGGCAATCCAGGCATCAGGGTCGGCAGTATCATTGGGCATAAGCCTGCGGTACAGCTCAGGAGCGCGCCGCACCACCTGCAAACCGCCGGGCAACACCCCCTCGGTGTGGCAGCCCAGCCAGGCGCACTGCTTCATCACCTCCCAGATGCGCAGCAGCCCTGCACGGGTCTCCTGTGCTGAACGCCAGCTCTGCTCGTTGGCCTGCACGATTTCCCAGATGGCGCATTGCTGCTCGAAGCAATGGCGCGCCAGATCGGCACCGCTATCAATGGGGAAGGGAAGACGTACAGCTTGACTTTGGCGCGTTTCGCCTTCTTGCACCACAAAGCCACCACCTATAGAATAGTAGGTGGCCTGCTCACAAACCTGAAAATCCTGGCCGTAAGCCACTATTTGCATACCGTTAGCGTGATAGGGCAGCGATTTGGCTATCCAAAAGACAATATGCACTTCGGGGTCAAACACAATGGGATGGCGCCCGCCCAGGTGCAGTATTTTCTCCTGGCGTATGCGCTGCGGAAGGGTACGCACCGCATCTACAGGAATGTGTACAGGATCTTGGCCGGCAAGCCCTAGCATCACCGCGATGTCGGTACCATGGCCTTTGCCGGTCAGCGCCAGCGAGCCGTAGAGATTGACTGTGATTTGGAGTATCTGCCCAGTAAGAGCTTTATCGTCGAGGCGTTGTACAAAACGCTGTGCCGCACGCCACGGCCCCAGTGTATGCGAACTAGACGGACCTACTCCAATCTTGAGCATATCGAACACGCTGATGGGTTCGTAGGGCACATGGGTATTCATGGGTGTTTTACAGGCCTCTGATTTAGCGCTTTTTGTGGATGGTGGCTTCAATACCCTTTTTTTCTAAGGATTTTACTAAGGCATTGGCCTCTCTGTAGGAGTCGAAGCGGTCTACGAGTGCTACTGCGAAGGCACCCCTGTCAAACATTTCCACCGAGGCATTCTCAAAGCCAGCCTTTCGCAACTTGGCTACCATAGTCTCTGCGTTGATTTTCTCCTTAAATGAGCCGGCCAGCACCATGTACGCCCCGCTGCTTGAAGTAGTGCGCGTCTCGGCTTCTGGCTGGTCAAAAGAAGTGGGCGCAGGGGTTCTGGAGGTAGAGGAGGCCGCTGAAGCAGGCGAAGTATTGATGGGGGGGTAGTCATCCACTGGCATTACTTTGCTGTCTGCCGGATCAGTTTTGGCTGGCTCCAGGGGTTTTTCGTCACCAAAGTCGATATTCGAAAACTGGGTAGTATCCAAGTAGCTAGGGTCAGTATCTGGTACAGTATTAGTTTCCTCAATAGCCCCTGGCGGGGTCTCTTCGTTGGCCATACCGATGATTTTGTACAGCAAAAAAGCCAGCGCGACCAGACATACGACTACAATGAGGTAGGTGATGATGTCGGTACTAGACAACCTGTTGGACATGATGCATGAAATTTTTATGCTAAGATAAAACACTCTATTGATATTTTAGGCGTGGCGCACAAGTATTCTCTGTTATTCTCCGTCCTTGCTAAAATTATGCCGACAGTGCTCACACGTAATCTATCGAAGAATTGTAAACGGGCTTGCTGCGCAACGCCTGGATAGTGCTCTCATCTACCCGGTGAAATAAAGCGATAAATCTAGCCAACGTGCCACGGGTGAAGCGATGGAGCAGCCCCATGCGGTTGTAGGGGAAAATGCACTCGCGCAAGGGATCGGCCTGGTTGAGCCAAAACAGCGCAGAATGATACCCAAAGTGATGCAGCGCTGCCTCCATGAGGTGTTGCAACTGATGCTCATGACCGGGAGCTACGTAGATACCCTCGAAAGCCAGGAATTTAAAGCGCCTGGGATTAAAAATGATTCTTACAGGCGTATAAGGCAGCAGCGGCAATACTACCTTGCCAAAGAAGCCAGGCATTTTGCCTACCCTCCAGAGCGCAGGGCATGCCTGGAGGCCAGCTACGATGCGCCCGTTTTCCCTGAGCACAAAGTATTTGCCATCTTTGCCCAGATTATCGGCAGTCCAGAAAGCATAGTGGCGGTAGGTTTCTTCTAGCACTGGCAGGAAACAAGCAAATTCAGCCTCGCTGAGCGTAGCTACCCCTGCATGGGCGCGCGGAAAGAACCGGCTGAAAGCTACAGTGTGATTCAGAGAAATTTCCTCAAAGCCAAGCCTTGCCGCCATGCGGTTTACGCTGGGATTGATGCGGTCGGTAGAGGCGTAGAAGATGACTGGCTCGGGGTCGTGGCGCAGATACTCGAACAGCGCTTCGGCCAGGGGTGTGGTGATGCGCTGCCCACGTACTTCTGGGGCTACAGCAAAAAATCGAATGTAATACGCCTTGACGCCCATGATGCGCCGGCAGCCAAACACCACCGCACCGTAGAGTTTGCCCGTATCGGACTCTCTGCCCACAAAAAACACGGGTTCGCTTAGCAACTTGAGCCTGTGCAAGGTATAGTAGTGCTCATATTGGTTGTCGCCTACACCCCAGGTTACGCTTTCGAGGAAGCGCACGATTTCATCGTCAATTTCTTGCTGGCGGTAGATAAGTCGTTGGCCGATCTGGCCGATGATCTCAGCTGGCATGGTTGTCTTAAAACTGGTTTTTCCACATCATGCTCTCCACCGGTTTGTCGCTGCGGTGGTTGTATTTGGCATCTTGCTTGCGGTGGTAGTAGTTTTCGATATCCCCTTCTACTTTGAAGTAAATGAGCTGCCCGATAGGCATACCAGCATAGACCCGTACAGGCTGAGTGCAGGAGATTTCAAGTGTCCAATAATTGCAGAAGCCTACATCGCCCTTGCCAGCAGTAGCGTGGATATCAATACCCAGGCGGCCTACACTGGACTTGCCCTCCAAGAAGGGTACAGCGTTAAAGGTCTCTGTGTATTCTTCTGTGACGCCAAGGTATAGCCGGCCTGGCTGGAGGATGAAGCCCTCTGCCGGAATCTCGAAGTATTCAATTTCGTTATGACGCCTGGCATCCAAGACTTCATCCTTGTAGCAAGCTAGCCACTTGCCCAGGTGTACGTCATAGGAGTTAGTGCCTAAACAATGGCGCCGGAAGGGTTCAATGACGATGTGCCCGGCGGCAATGCCTTCCAGAATTTTTGTGTCGCTGAGAATCATGCACTAGTTTGGATTCAGAAGGCAAAGGTAGGTTTTTTCTCCTTCAAAGCACATTCCAAAGAATGATACTGCGGTCGTCACTACCAGAGATGAGTGTACAGTTATGAGGATGCCACAGCAGAGCGTTCACCGAATTAATATGGCAGCCGTAACGAACAGTGTCCAGTACTTTAAGCAATCGGAAGGTGGCTGCATCCCAGAGCTTGATAGTACGGTCGCGGCTGGCAGTAGCAAACATGTGCCCCTGTGGATGAAAAACGACATCATTGAGGGTGTACCAATGCGCTGGCTGGGCCGAAATCGGAGCAAAATTCCGAGCGACGTCCCATACGCGCAGATGTGCATCGCGACCACCGCTGATCAAATAGCGCCCATCGGGGCTGTAGCGTACTGCAAACACGGAGTTGTTGTGTGCCAAAGCAATGGTGTGCCGAACGTCCAGTGAATCTACATCCAGAAGGTAAATAGTTTGGTCGGAAGCGCCCACGGCCAGTTCACGGCGGCTGGGGCAGTAGTCCAGCGCACGCAAGCTGCGATTGCTCAAGTGCAAGCTCTCTATGGAGCGCATATCGGCTGCAGACCACCGAGTGAGCATCCCCTCCCCGCCAGCGCTGAACACCCAAGCATCCACCTCCAACAAGGCAAAGATGCCGCGCCTATGATGGGCAATGTCGCGCGTTTGTTCGCGCTGGTTCAGCGCTATCCAGTGCAGCCCGCCGTTCATGTCGCCGGCCAAGAGCAGTTGAAGTGCAGAAAGGTAGCATAGTGAAAATACCTGAGCTTCTATCTGTGCCGCCAGCTTTCCGGTATCGGGTGCCTCCAGGTTCCATTCAGCTATCCAGCCATCGCCAGCAGCAGAAAAGAAGGAACTGGCTTGACGCCCGAGCGACAGGGCATACACCGCGGCGTTGTGGCCGGTGAGCTGGGCGGTTTTTTGCATAGCAAATTCGGCAGCATTCATGCGGACAAAAACACAGGGCTATTCAGGAAGTTCACCTTGGCAAAGTGGTTTGTGCCGACTCCGCCCCCAGGCCAAGTTCATGAATCAGCCCCCCAGGCAGGCGCATTAGCTGGGATGTTGCGGCTGATCTTGTTGAAAAAAGGCCTGAAATGCACCTCTACGGCATGGCGCGGCACATGCAAAAACTCGCGGGCTATTTCGTCGGCTTCCTGATTGGCCAGAGCAATCAGATTGGCCGGCACCTGGGCGCGCCCCGCTACTATATTGGCGGCCAGTTTGGATTGCACATCTGACAAGGGCCATATACAGCCTTGGGGTTGTGCTAGCCCGATGAAGAAAAGCGTAGGATGCTCAGGGTGCATCATGCGCAAGTACAGCGGGATGCGCACAGCATCTTCATAGCAAATAAAGTCCTTGCGAAAAAAAGGAAAAGCAATCTTGTAACCAGTGGCAGCCACAATTGCATCGAACACTTCGTGCTTGCCGTCGGCAAAAGTTACTGTGTAGCCGTCAATGGCCTGGATACCCCGCCGAGGATGTACCCTGCCATGCCGTATGCGATACAGCAACTCAGAGTTGAGCGTGGGGTGCGCGCTGGTCACTGGGAAGTCAGGCTGCTCCAAGCCGTAATTGCGGTAATCGCCTACCTGAATCCGCAGGCTGAGTTGGCGCAAAGCATTACTCAAGAAGCGGGGCAATCTGTTGAGGGTGTCGTTGAAAGTATCGGTGGGTTTGCCCATGAAGAATTTGGGTACGATGTACTGCGGCCGGCGTATGCTAATGGCGGTAAACTCGGCCACGCGGCTGATCTCCACGGCGCAATCGCAAGCCGAATTACCCGCGCCGATAACCAATACCCTCTTGCCAGCAAAGGGCACATTTTGCTTGTAGTCGTGTGCATGGAGCAGTTCTCCTGCAAAATGCCCGGGTAGTTCTGGCATACGCGGTACGGAGTGGTGACCATTGGCTACAAAAAGATAGTCAAACAGGCGCGTTTCGCCTGTACTGAGCGTAATGGCCCAGCGCTCGTCGTGCAACTTCTCCGCTTGAGCTACCTCAGTATTAAACTGAATATACGGCAACAAGCTAAAATGCTGGGCATAGGCCTCGAAATACGCCAACACCTGGCGGTGAGAAGGGTAATCGGGATAGTCGTCGGGCATGGGAAAGTCTAGAAACTCCGACATCTTTTTGGAACTGATGATGTGGGTGGTTTCGCATACACTGGAGTGCGATGCACCAGCGGTGTAGATCCAGTTGCCACCCACGCGATCGTTTCTCTCAAAGCATACTACCTCCCGAACGCCCGCCTGAAGGAGGTTTTTTACAGCGGCCAAGCCAGAACAACCGGCGCCAATGACACATACAGATTTAGACATAAGCGATACGTAATTGCTCAAAACAAAGGTAAAAAGTCAGATTATATCTTGATATAGCCAGGGCTAAGTTCTATCAAGCCTATGGCAATCGCTCCCACATGCTGATATTTTTGCCAAATGTTTGCCGCACCTGGTAGCGCTCCTGCATGAAAGCTGTAAAGGTATTGCTAGCCCAGCCATCCTGCAGTACTACGTATTTCGGCGCCAGCTTGATGAGGCGCTCCCATTCGGCAGTCTCATCAATGCCCAGTGCCCGGATATGATGCGGCGCCCATAGCAGACTGCGATGCACGTAGGGCGTGGGGCTGTTGCGTCGCAAAAGGAAGTACAGTATCTGGTGGTAGTTGCCGGCATACACCTGGTCGTTAGATTGCAAACGAGGTCTGAGCCAAGTGGCTATTTGGAGCGGATAGTCGGGGCGATCGTAGTAGTCCTTTTTTTGCAAATACAGGTTAACCAACAGGACAACAGCCACTAAGGGATAACATACCCGCTTGGCTAGCAGCCAGGCAGCTATGCGAGGATGCCTTTCATGAAAAAACGCCCCCGCCAGCAAGGCAAACGCCGGCATCAACTGAATGAAATAATGACCAAACAGCCGCCCGGTAATCATCACCGGCACCAGCGTGACCCCAGCCCACAACAAAGCCAACACCCTGAGCGCAATAGGTGGATACTTAGCCCAGGCGGTATAGAAAAACATGACACTCAGCGGCAAGTACCGCAGTAGGAAATCCGCCAGGAAGCGGGTATACTCGCCCAAGCTGCGGCTCACGGGGTACTTGCGCATTACCTCAAAGGTGTAGTACAGAAACGACTCCTGCAGTCCGGTCTGTTTGTAGTACCACCACACGCCTGCAAAAGGCAGTGCCATGGCTACTGCCATAGCCCCTACCCTGCCCACAAATACGCCCCAGCCCTGGGGCTGTTGCCGCTGGCGCCACAACAAAAAAAGCCCCAGCGCCAGCGCGTCAAACAATACTGAGTACTTGATGATAAACCCTAAGCCCAGGCATAAACCCGCCAGCATCCAACGCCCTGTGCCAGGCTTGCCGGCTAGCAACCAGGCCGCTGCAATGGTAAATCCACAATAATACAACTCCGTATTGGGCGATACACCGTAGAAAGTGAAAACCGAACACAATACAATATACAGAATGCCGGCAGCCCATGCCGCTGCCAGGTTTGCCCCCAGGCGACGGCTGAGCAAATGCAAGCCCCAGGCACTCAACCCAATCCATAGTGCAGTGAACACCCTCACCGCCCATACCGATGGAAAAACCTTGAGCACGGCAGCGTACAACAAAAACACCCCAATGGGCTTGGTATCCACATAGTCCTGTAAGTAAGTCTTGCCCCGCAGCAGTCCGTCGGCTATGACAATGTAGGTGGACTCGTCGTGGTTGATAACGCTTGGAAAAAAGGAAAAAAACCTCATGCACAACGCCAGGCTAAGAAGTACTGGCAAAGGATGCAGCAAGTAAGCGAAGAGCGTGGCGCGGCGCATTTTAGAAAAATTTTAGCCCTAAAGGTAGGCCTAATCCTTAGTTTTGCAGCAAAACTCAAAATAAAAATGAAACCATCAGCAATTACCTCAGGGCTGATATGCCTCCTGACCTTTGCCAGCCTACATGCCCAAGACGACTGGAAACTGAGTAAAGAAGTAGATGGCATACAAATCTATCATCGCGCCCAAGAAAACCAAGCGGTAAAAGCCCTAAAAATCAAAACTCGAATGGAAGGCAGCGCCAGCGCCGCCATTGCTTTCCTCAGCGATGTGAACCATGCTTGCTCCTGGGTGCAGCACTGCCTGAAGTCGTTCTTGATAGACAAGAAAAGCCCCACAGACTACACCTTTTACCAACTCATTGACTTCCCCTGGCCTTATGCCGACCGCGAGTACGTGCTGCACGCACGCATCTCACAAGACCCCAATACGCACACCATACACCTGCACTCTACGGCCAAACCCAATGCTTACCCCCTGACAAAAGGACATTTTCGCGTACAGACCAGCGACTCCCATTGGAAGATAACACCTGACAAACCCGGCTTCATAAGCATTGAATACACCCTGCAAACCGACCCCGGCGACACACTTCCTGCCTGGATAGTCAATCTAGCCCTGGAAAAAGCCCCCTTGCACACTATCCGGCACATGCGACAAGCACTGCGCACTGAACCATACGCTGGCCAAAAACTAGACTTCATCAAGGAACCGAGCACCCGCTGACGCCAACGCATTCCAACAATTGCCAGGCACCATGCCACAATATAATAGGCAGCAACAAGAAAGCAGCCACACTAAAATTATTTCGAGGACGCATGATACTCTAAATCGCAGTAAAATTCCTATCATTGCTGCCATTCTTCGCAGCCAGTGATAAAAACCCGCTACTATGCAGACTGATAGCCGCAACCGCGTGATCATTGAAAACGTGAAACCTGAAATTGACGACGGCCGACATTTCATCAAGCGCGTAGTGAATGAATCCGTGGACGTCAGCGCCGATATCTTCTCCGACGGACACGACCTGCTCCGTGCCTCTCTTTACTACCGGCACGAGAGCCAGAAAAACTGGACGGAAGTCTATATGACACCCCAACCCAACGACGTATGGACAGCCTCCTTTCAGGTATCCCAAAAAGGCTTTTACTACTACAAGCTAGAAGCCTGGATAGATCATTTGCTAACCTGGCACACCGGATTTCAGAAAAAATACGCCGACGAGCAGGATATGTCCGTAGAATTGCTCATTGGCTCTAACTTACTTCGGCGTACTGCTCAGGGTTATCCTAAGTCCAAAGCTGAAGCCTTGAAGAAAATGGCCGAAGCCCTCGAAAAACCAGGCAACTACGAGGCTGCCGTAGCGTTGGTCATCAGCGATGCCTTCGCCGACCTGGTGGTAGCGCATCCTATGAAGCAATTCCAGACCTGGTACGATAAAAACCTGCGCGTACGCATTAGCCGCGACCGCGCTGTGTTCAGCGCCTGGTATGAACTCTTCCCGCGCTCTACCGCCCTAAAACCCGGCGAACACGGCACATTCAAAGACGTAGAGCGCCTGCTGCCCCGATTGGAAGCATTTGGCTTCGACGTACTGTACCTGCCGCCTATACACCCTATTGGCAAAACTAATCGCAAAGGCAAGAATAATAGCCTGGAAGCCACACCTAACGACCCCGGCTCGCCTTGGGCTATTGGTAGCGCTGAAGGTGGCCACAAGGCCATACATCCTCAGTTGGGCACACTCAAGGATTACCAACACTTGATCAAACAAGCCAAAAAACACGGCCTGGAAATTGCACTGGACCTGGCCTTCCAATGCTCACCCGACCACCCTTGGGTCAAGGAACACCCCCAGTGGTTCCTTTGGCGCCCCGACGGAACCATAGCCTATGCTGAAAATCCGCCCAAGAAGTACCAAGACATTGTACCCATCAACTTTGAAACCGACGACTGGCGCAACCTCTGGGAAGAACTCAAAAGCGTCATCTTGTTTTGGGTGGACGTCGGTGTAGAAATCTTCCGCGTGGACAACCCCCACACCAAGCCCTTTGCCTTCTGGGAGTGGGTCATTGACGAAGTACACCGCCAACACCCCGACGTCATCTTCCTGTCTGAAGCCTTCACACGCCCCAAAATCATGGCTGCGCTGGCCAAACTCGGCTTCACACAATCCTACACCTACTTCACCTGGCGCGTAAATCGCAAGGAAATGGAGGAATACCTCACCGAACTGACTACCACCGAACTGCGCGACTATTTCCGCCCCAACTTCTGGCCCAATACACCCGACATCTTGCCCTATCACCTCATGGATGCCGGCTCCAACACCTTTGTGCTGCGCTTGTTATTGGCTGCTACGCTCTCCTCCAATTACGGCGTGTATGGCCCGGCGTATGAGTTCATGGAAAACACAGGCAACCTCAACGGCAAGGAGGAGTATCTCAACTCTGAAAAATACGAACTGCGCACCTACGATTGGGATACCCGCAACCGCATCACTGACACCATGACTCAGATCAACCGCATTCGCCGCGAAAACCCCGCCTTGCAACGCACGTACAACCTGACCTTCACCCGCACCGACAACGACATGCTCATGAGCTACGTTAAACGCAGCGACGACGGCACCAACACCATCTGGTGCATTGCCAATTTCGATGCGCAATTTACTCAGGCAGGTTACGTAGAAGTACCCAAAAAACTGCTGGGTATTGAAGGGCGCGTCCATCTCAAGGTTACCGATCTGCTCACTGGCGAAACCTACTACTGGTTCAACGACTGGAACTACGTGGAGTTGAATCCTTCCAAGCAGCCCATGCACGTGCTGCTGGTACACCCCAAATGAACTGCCTATGAGCCTTGTGCACCAGAGCCTCCAGGAGGAGGTTTTTGGTAAGCGCTAAGTCGTTACAGATGAATTTTGAGGGCACGGTTTGCGTTTTTTGCTAATTTTAGCCGGTCAACTGGATTGAAATTTTACTGGAAAAGCATACTGTCTATGAAATTTTTCGCTACTTTAGGATTAATCCTATGCGCATGGAGCTTGAGCATCAATATCTTACACGCACAGGCAAGTTCTTGTACCTACACCCTGGAGATGTTTGACTCCTTTGGCGACGGATGGAATGGGGCTTCTTTGATCGTCAACCTTGGCGGGCAAAACACCGCTTACGCTGTTAGCCCAACAGACAATGGCGGTTTTTCCCTTACGGTCAACCTGATAGTGAATAACGGCCAAACCCTAACGCTCACTTTTGTCTCTGGCATTTTCGACAATGAAATCACCTACATCTTGCGCGACAGCGATGGCAATGTCCTCTTCAGCGATGGACCCGACCCTGAAGTCGGTGCTGTATTCACCACTACTGTAGCATGCCCCGTGTGCCCGGCCTTGTCGCCTACTGGAGTAGCAGCGCTAGATGTGCGAGCATTTACGGCACGCATCGGCTGGATACCCACCGACTCGCAAGGAGTTTACCTCATTGAATACGGCCCTGTTGGTTTTACCCCAGGCACTGGTATTTCCATATCAGCCACAGGCAATAATCGCAACCTCACCGGCCTGCAGCAAAACACCAGCTATCATTACTATATGCGGGTAGTGTGCGCCTCCGGCGATACAAGTAATGTAGTGGGGCCATTTAGTTTCAAAACCCTATTTGCCCGCGATGTAGGCGTTGCAGCGCTGATCACACCACAAACCGCATGCAGCCTCGGCCCTGCCGAGCAAATCCGCGTACGCATTCGCAACTTCGGCGGCAATCCGCAGTCGCTCATCCCCATACGCTTTAGTGTGAATGGCCAACTCGCTCCGGTCAATATTCCGGTGGACGGTTTCTACACTGGCGTGCTGGGCAAGGATAGCAGCGATATCTTTATTTTTGACTTACGATGGGACTTCTCCGAACCCGGTGAATACACCTTGCGCATCTGGACCGACCTCCAGGGCGATAGCCTGCGTACCAACGACACACTGACCGCGGTATTGGTGAGCATCCCGCTCATTAATCAGTACCCTTACCTGGAAAATTTTGAAACCTGGAACGGCGGCTGGCGTGTGGCGGAAAACAGCGTCAACTCCAGCTGGCAATTCGGGCGCCCTAATTCGTCCCTGCTCAATACTGCGGCCAGCGGGCAAAATGCCTGGGTGACCAACCTCACCGGCCCTTACAACAACAGCGAATTGTCGTATCTGGTATCGCCTTGCCTCGACTTCTCCAGCTTCACCACCGACCCACACCTCAGTTTTTCCCTGTGGTTTGATTCGGAAAGCTGTTGCGACGAGGGCTGGGTAGAAAGCAGTATTGACGGCGGGCAAACTTGGACCAAAGTCGGTACTGCCGGCACAGGCCTCAATTGGTACAACAACGCCACGATGCAATGGTGGAATGGTACGGGCGGCTTTACCGGCTGGGTCACAGCGCTCAATACCCTTACAGGCACGGCAGGTCAATCTGACGTGCGCATCCGCTTCGCGTTCAGTTCTGATGGGTCTGTTGCCCGAGAGGGCATGGGCATTGACAATGTATTCATTTCGCCTCCGGCGGCCTTGGATATATTTACCGTCAACGCTACTTACACTCCGGCCGTGGCTTGCGGCACAGAAAGCGGTACAGTGCGCATCAATCTACTCAACCTGGGCACACAGGTGCAAACGGGCTTCAACGTAGCCTACTCTGTCAATGGTGGCACGCCTGTAGTAGAAACCGTAGGGGCGCTAAGTATCCAGCCTAATCAACAAGGCGCCTACACCTTCAATACACCCATTGAGTTTAATCAAAACGGCACATACAACATTAAAGTGTGGAGCGACCTCGACGGTGACCTGGTGCCCTTGAACGATACCACTCAAATCAGCGTAGTAGTAGACCTAGTGCCTGTTGTGTCCAATATTCCCTATCTGGCAGATTTTGAAGCCGGCCCTGGCGGCTGGCGTGTAGCTCAGGAGAGCGTAAACCCCTCCTGGCAGTTTGGCGTACCTGCAGCCCCTCAATTGAACACTGCTGCTGGCGGGCAAAATGCCTGGGTCACCAACCTAACCGGCAGCTACAACAACAACGAGAACTCCTATCTTCTGTCGCCCTGTTTTGACTTTTCAGCCCTGGCACAAGATCCACGCCTCAGTTTTTCGTTGTGGTTCGATTCAGAAAACTGCTGCGACGAAGGCTGGGTAGAACGCAGTATTGATGGCGGCCAAACCTGGGTAAAGGTAGGTAGCGCCGGCACAGGCCTCAACTGGTACAACAACGCCACGATGCAATGGTGGAACGGTACAGGCGGCTTTACTGGCTGGGTCACAGCCTTCAATACGCTCACAGGTACAGCCGGCCAAGCCAATGTGCGCATCCGCTTCGTGTTCAGTTCTGATGGGTCTGTTGTCCGGGAGGGTATGGGCATTGACAACGTGCGCATCTTTCTGCCTGCACCTAATGACCTGGCCGGTGCAAGTGCCGTTTACACGCCTACACAAGGCTGCGGCTCCGAAACAGGCTCGCTGTACATCACCCTGGCCAACTACGGCTCGCAACCCCAAACAGGCTTCAGTGTAGGCTACTCCATCAATGGTGCACCCCCAGTGATAGAAAACGTAGGCAACCTGACAGTGCAACCCAACCAGCAAGTCAACTATACCTTCGCTACACCACTTATCTTCACACAGAACGGCACGTACAACATTGCGGCCTGGTCGCAGCTAACCAATGATCAGGAGCGCAGCAATGATACCATATCTATCACCATTAGCGTGCAAATTTCCTCCACTATTAGTATTTTTCCATATAGTGATGATTTTGAAAACGGCCCCGGCGGCTGGCGCATCGGCCAGGGCAGCGTCAATGCATCCTGGCAGTTTGGCGCACCAGCGGCCCCACAACTCAATGCTGCTGCCAGTGGCCAAAATGCCTGGGTGACCAATCTGAGTGGCAACTACAACAACAGCGAAACCTCTTATCTGGTGTCTCCCTGCCTGGATTTCTCCAGCCTGAATACTGACCCCAGATTCTCTTTCTCTTTGTGGTTCGATTCCGAAAATAACTTTGACCGAGGCTGGGTAGAGCGCAGCATTGATGGCGGTCAAAACTGGACAAAGGTAGGCACAGCAGGTACCGGCCAAAACTGGTACAACGACGCGACTAATCAACGCTGGACGGGTACCGGCGGCTTCACCGGCTGGGTCACAGCATTCAACACCCTCACTGGTACGGCAGGGCAAGCCGATGTACGCATCCGCTTCGTGTTCAGTTCTGATGGATCTGTTACCCGGGAGGGTATGGGCATTGACAACGTATCTATATCTACGCCGGTAGCCAACGACCTGTTTACTGCCAGTGCATCCAATACCACCAACCAGCCCTGCGGTCATCCATTTGATCAAATCATAGTCAATCTGGTCAATGTCGGCACTGCACCTCGAACCGGCTTCAATGTAGCCTATAGTATTAATGGCGGCGCCCCCGTGATAGAAAATGTAGGGGGGCTCACTATTCAACCCGGACTGTCCGCTAGTTTTACCTTTACAACCAGTTTCAACTCTTCGCTACCTGGGCAATACATCATCCGGGTGTGGACGGAAGCCACCGGCGAGCAGATTACGAGTAATGATACTACTACTTTCGTCTTCCGCTCAGCTCTCCCCACGCCTTACACTGAAAATTTCGAGGGCGGTGTAGTACCACCAGGCTGGACGGTGGACCCCGACGTAGTGGTCAGCAATGCCCATGGCAATACTTCCTTCGTCATTACCGACAACCTCTGGAGTGGCGACAACGTATTCAATGCTATGACACCCCCCATCGGCGCCATTGCGGCCAATGACACCCTGAGCTTTGACTACCGCGTGGTCAACTTCTCCGGTGTCAACATACCTACTGAGCTCACGCCCAACGACAATATTCGCGTACAAATTTCAACTGATTGCGGCTCTACCTTCACTACCTTGCTCACCATTAACGGAACCAACCACACCCCTAGCGCTGCTATGACCACCCGACGCATCCCCCTGGGGGCCTACGCTGGCCAGAGTATTCGCATTCGCTTCAACGCCACTTGGGGCGCCGGCGACTACTGGATTGACATTGACAATATCAACATATCATCCATGCCTACGGCTGCTGTAGAACCCCTGGATCGCCTCAGTCGGGTAACCCTGGCACCCAACCCCACCAACGGGTATGCCAGCCTAAATGTAGAATTTGCCGAACCCGTAGATGCCCATATCACAGTGACGGATGCCACTGGAAGACAACTCCTGCTCCTGCGCGAACAGAAGGTACTCTCGGCAGTTTATCCCGTTGACCTGAGCAACTACCCTGCTGGTATCTACTTTGTGCGCATCATGGTGGACAACCAAGTGAAAACCCTAAAGCTGGTGCGCGCCAAATAACCACAGAAAATGCAAAAACCTGCTGGACATAGAGGCTGTCTCACAAGCTACTCTCATTAAGGTAGCTTATAAGATAGCCTATGCACCCCCTCAACCTTGCGTACCGCCATGTAAGTTGCAGCAAGGCAGCCACTCCTGAGCGGCACGTGCCACTGCTTTGAGAAAAAATTACCAACAAGGGTAATCTTCCGCCCTGTTGCGTAACTTCGCCGCCTCAAAACTTGACAATAAAATAACAATTCCACGACGCGCCAAAACAGAATTATTGTTATTTTTACACTAAGAAAGATTCATTGACCGCTTAAAATCACTTCACTCATGGCTAAAAGAATTGCAATCAATGGGTTTGGGCGCATTGGACGCCTCACGTTCCGCTATCTACTCGAAAATCCAGAGGTGGAAATCGTGGCCATTAACGATCTGACTGACAACCCCACACTAGCACACTTGCTAAAATACGACACTGTGCATGGCAAGTTCAATGGTACAGTAAGCGCCGACGAAGAAAATATCTATGTCAATGGAAAAGCCATCCGTGCCTTGGCCGAAAAGGACCCAGCTCAGTTGCCCTGGGCTAGCATAGGTGTGGATGTAGTACTCGAATGCACCGGCCGTTTTACCGATGAGGAAAAAGCCAAACTGCACCTGCAAGCGGGTGCTAAAAAAGTACTCATCTCAGCACCAGCTACAGGCAATATTCCTACGATAGTGTTGGGCGTAAACGATGACCAAATCAAACCTGACTATCTGATTTACTCCAACGCCTCCTGTACTACCAATTGCCTGGCACCCATGGTAAAAGTGCTGGACGACGCATTCGGCGTAGAAATGGGCCTGATGACCACCGTACATGCCTATACTGCCGACCAGAACCTCCAGGACGCCCCCCACCGCGACTTCCGCCGCGCCCGCGCCGCTGCGGTTTCTATTGTACCTACTTCTACTGGTGCAGCCAAAGCAGTGGGGCTGGTGCTGCCGCACCTCAAAGGCAAGCTCAACGGTAATGCCATGCGTGTACCTGTACCCGATGGTTCGGTGACCGACCTGACCGCCATCCTCAAAAAGCCAGCTACCAAAGAAGATATCAATGCTGCGTTCAAGGCTGCCGCTGAAAGTACGCTCAAGGGCATTCTGGAATACTGCGCCGACCCCATTGTATCTGTAGATATCCTCGGCAATCAGCACTCTTGTATCTTTGACTCTGAACTGACTATGGCCAACGGCAACATGGCCAAAATCGTGGGTTGGTATGACAACGAAGCCGGCTACTCCGCACGCATGGCCGACCTTACCACTCGAATTTAATGTAGTTTCCTCGGGCTACGAGCAGTGCAGCGCTGAAACTGCCTTCTGCTCGTAGCCTTAACCCTAAAATAATAGCTATGCAATTTGATTTCTCTGGCAAGAAAGTCCTTGTCCGGGTTGACTTTAATGTGCCTCTGGACAAGCAATACCATATCACGGATGATACCCGTATCCGCGAAGCACTGCCCACTATCCAGCACATTCTGGAGCAAAGTGGCGCAGTCATTCTCATGTCGCATTTTGGCCGCCCCCTCGAAAAACGCAAAGAAGACGGTAGTATCAATGTAGAGAAGTTCACCTTGCGCCACGTAGTGGAGCATCTGTCGCAACTAACTGGGCGCAACGTGCTCTTTGCCGAAGACTGCATTGGCCCCGCAGCCCAAAACGCCGCCGCCGCCCTGCAACCCGGAGAAATCCTGCTCCTGGAAAACACTCGCTTCCACGAGGAAGAAGAAAAAGGCGACGAAGCATTTGCCCAACAACTGGCTTCCCTGGCGGATATCTACCTCAACGACGCCTTCGGCTCGGCTCACCGCGCCCATGCTTCTACTACCATTGTGGCCAAGTACTTCCCGCCAGAGCGCAAGGGCTTCGGCTTTTTAATGGAAAAAGAACTCAAAAACGCAGCCCAGGTACTGGACCACCCCAAGCGCCCGCTGACAGCCATCCTCGGTGGCGCCAAAGTGAGCGATAAAATCAAGATACTGGACCGCCTAGTAGAACTCGTGGATAACCTCATCATCGGCGGCGCCATGGCCTACACATTCTTCAAGGCGCAAGGTGGCACCACAGGCAACTCGCTGGTAGAAGACGACAAACTCGACCTGGCGCGTAACTTATTGGAAAAAGCTCAAGCGCGTGGCGTGCGAGTGCTACTACCCACTGACTCCATAGTGGCCGACGCTTTTGCCGAAACGGCCAACCATCGCGTAGAACCTTCCCACCAAATTTCTGATGGGTGGATGGGCGTGGACATCGGACCGGAAGCCCGCCAAGCCTTTGCACAAGCCATTATCCAATCCAAAACCATCTTCTGGAACGGCCCCATGGGTGTCTTCGAAATGGAACCTTTTGCTGGTGGTACGCGCGCCATCGCAGAAGCCGTAGCACAAGCTACACAGCACAATGGTGCCTTCTCGCTCATTGGCGGCGGCGATTCTGTAGCAGCTGTCAGCCAAATGGGCTTGGCCAGCCAGATAAGTTTTGTATCCACTGGCGGAGGCGCCATGCTGGAGCTCATGGAAGGCAAGGTACTGCCCGGAGTAAAGGTTATACAGGATTAAACAAGGCTACAAGCTTTTATGCCTTGTTTAGGTCAATCTGTTGGTACACATCTTTCAGCAAAACCGGAGCCGAATTTCTCCAGTTCGATAACGATTGCCACTCCGTGAAGTAGTAAGTTTTCCATCTATTGTGCCCATAGCAAGTGCGGATTTCTGTCCACGTTTATTGTTTTTGGAAATGATGAGGTACTGCCGAAGCAGGGGAATCTCGAAGTACTCTTTGCACTTTTTCACCTACTTTCGAGCTTCAAGATTTTACAGAAGCCACTGGCGCGGCTACCAGATTGAAATAGCGATGCGTTAAAATTTATCAGAGTTCGCGTAAAATACGGATAAATGCTTAAAGCACTAATGATGGCATGGGTTTGCTGCCTGGGAGCGAGCGTGTTGCTGGCGCAGTCTCGCAAGGTGCAGCTACCTACAGAACTAAACGAAGCCTCCGGCCTGCACATAGCCAGCCCAGACAGCCTGTGGTGGCACAATGACAGTGGTGGCGAACCAGCGCTTTACCTGACCAACGCCAAAGGAAAGTTGCTACTCAAGATACCTGTGCCACACGCCGTCAATAGAGATTGGGAAGACCTATGCGCGGCGCCCGATGGCCGTTTCTTCATCGGCGACTTTGGCAACAATGCCAACCGCCGCCAGGACTTGCGCATATACATCTTTAACCCAGCTCATCATACTGTGGACAGCATCCTGTTTCGCTACCCTGACCAGGAGGCTTTTCCGCCACCACCTGCCCAAGCATCGTTTGATATGGAAGCCATGTGCTGGTGGAACGACACCCTGCATTTATTTTCTAAAAACCGGCTCCAGTATGGCAATTACTACACCAAACACTACCTGCTGCCAGCTCATCCTGGGAATTATACAGCATTGCTGGCCGATAGTGTTCTCTTGCCGAAACGAGTAGCCACAGCTGCTGCTATTCGACCAGATGGCCGCCAACTGGCTCTGTTGAGCTACTATTACAAGCGCATTCTGGGTGTTTTTCCGCATACGCGCACCAGCATTTGGCTGTGGCAAGACTTCCCGCACAGCCATTTTTTTAGCGGCCAGTGTACCGAACTCAAGGTGCGCAGATGCCTGCGCCCCACCCAATACGAGGCCATAGACTACATAGACGCTCAGACACTGATCATTGCCTCTGAGCGCGTACCGCTTCGCAAAGCGCACTGGTACCGGGTAAAGCTACCGGTGCAACCGGCTACCAGTCCGTAAACGTTTTGTTGAAAATATCTTCCATAATCTGGCCCAGAATCACATCATGTGCTTGCTGTCGCACAGAGGCCAGATCCACAGTGGTCGGATAATCAAAAAAGAACTGAAAGTTTTGCTTCCAACTTTTGCTTTCTTGCTTGTGGTCAGTGTAGTCCACTGCCAGAATGATACGCAGGCGGTTGATAGAAGCCTGCTCACCGGGTTGCGGCGCTTCAAAAGTGACCGCATAGTCCACCACTTTGCCCTTGAACTCAATGTCGGGGTTGGTATTGTTGAGTACCAGCCGGGAGTCGGTGCGGATTTTTTCCTTGAGGGCTTCGGAAGCCTCTTGAGCCAGGGTCGGCGGTGCGTTATCGGCATTATTGACAAAGAGTTCTACCCAGTAGCTCTTGTAAATGGAGGGGTCAATACTCACGCCGCTGAGGGTGTAGCAACCTTTGGATGTGATACCAACTGCCAGCAGAACGATACCAAGAAGCCAGAAGCGTATCATTGCATGTCGTATTCTTTAATCTTCCGGTATAGTGTACGCTCCGAGATGCCCAATTCGTGTGCGGCTTCCTTGCGCCGGCCGCCATGCTTGCGCAAGGCGCGGCGTATAAGTTCCTTTTCGTTCTCGATGAGCGAGAGGTTCTCTTCCATTACCTCCAATTGGTCGAAGTCAGCTTCTTCGGCATGCTCCAGGATGATAGGCTTAGCCATGCCGGAGGGTTCAGTAGCGAAGTTCTCTTCGCGTGCAGAAATGACAGCGCGGCTGCCAATTGCCGCTTCTTTTTGAAAAATGGGCTCGGCGTGCGGGAATGACTCTTTGGCTTCGGCAGGGGCAAAAACTGGCGACTGCAATACGCGCAAATGCTGGGTGTCGGGTACGTTGAGGTTGTTGGTGCGAATGAGCTCAAACACCAGGGTTTTGAGGTCGTTCAGGTCGCCTTTCATGTCGAAGAGCAATTTGTACAGTATTTCGCGCTCTTGCATGCTCGTACCTTCTATCCCATTTTTTTCAGGAATCATAGGCAAGTGGCGATTGAGCAGCATGGGTGCCACGCGCAGTAGCTCTTCTGCTCCCAGGGCGCGCTCCTCTGCCAGTACAGATACCTGTTCTGCTATGTTTTTCAACTCCCGAATGTTGCCGGGCCAGCTGTAGTTTTCCAGGAGCTGACGAGCTTTTTCATCCAACTGCACTGGCTGGATGCGGTATTTCTCGGCAAAGTCCACGGCAAACTTTCGGAAAAGGATGTATATATCTTCGCGGCGTTCGCGCAGTGCCGGCACTTTGATGGGTACGGTACTAAGGCGATAATAGAGGTCTTCGCGGAATTTGCCCTTTTTGATGCGTTCCTCCAGGTTGACGTTGGTAGCAGCTATGATACGCACGTCCGTTTTTAAGGTGGTGGAAGAACCTACGCGAATAAACTCGCCGTTTTCCAGTACTCGCAGCAGGTAGCTTTGGGTGTCCAGGGGCATTTCGCCTATTTCATCCAGGAAGATAGTACCGCCGTCGTATGCCTCAAAGTAGCCTTTGCGCTCGTTGGTAGCCCCGGTAAAAGCGCCTTTTTCATGCCCAAATAATTCGGAGTTGATAGTGCCTTCTGGAATGGCGCCGCAGTTAATGGCGATAAACTTATTGTGCTTGCGCGCGCTGAGCGAGTGGATAACCCGCGAAAATACTTCCTTCCCTACCCCGCTCTCGCCGGAAAGCAATACAGTGAGGTCGGTAGGTGCTACGCGAATGGCGGTGCTCAGGGCGCGGTCTAACAGAGGTGACTGCCCTATAATGCCAAAGCGCTGTTTGATGGATTGAAGTTCTGACAAAGCGTTTATCTTCAAACAGTTTAAGAAACAATTTCGCCCAGTAGCGTAGCCGTTGTAGCTGCCACGACACGCACCCGCACGTAGTCGCCGGGGGTCAGGCCGGGTTGCTTAGGGAACACCAGCATTTTGTTTTGAGAGTTTCGTCCCTTGAACTCGTCTTTAGAACGCTTACTGTCGCCTTCAATGAGCACCTCAAAGGTTTTGCCGATATCTGCCTGGTTGTGCCGAAGCGAAATTTGGTTTTGCAGGTGGATAACTTCATTAAGGCGGCGCTTTTTCACTTCTTCCGGCACATCATCTCTATATTTTTTGGCCGCCAGTGTGCCCGGGCGTTCCGAGTAAGCAAACATGTAAGACATAGCGTAATTGGCGCGCTCCATGATACTGAGTGTATCGCGATGCTCCTCCTCCGTCTCCGTACAAAAGCCGGTGATGATATCGGACGAAATGGCGCAATCGGGCAGGATGCGTTCAATGGCTTCAATGCGTTGAAGGTACCATTCGCGGTCGTAGGTGCGGTTCATCAACTGCAGAATGCGGCTGTTGCCCGATTGTACAGGCAAGTGGATATATTTACAGATGTTGTCGTGGCGCGCCATGGTGTACAATACCTCGTCGGTCATGTCTTTGGGGTGCGAGGTAGTGAAGCGCACGCGCAAGTGCGGATGTACCAATGCCACCATCTCCAATAGTTCAGCAAAAGAAACTACCTTACCCGTTTCCGGGTTTTGCCACTTGTAAGAGTCCACATTCTGCCCGAGCAAGGTTACCTCGCGGTACCCCTGCTCAAAGAGATGGGTTGCCTCGGCCACGATGCTAAAAGCATCGCGGCTGCGCTCGCGCCCACGCGTGAAGGGTACCACGCAGAAGGAGCACATGTTGTCGCACCCCCTCATAATGGAGATAAAGGCGCTCACGCCGTTGCTGTCCAGGCGCAGGGGGCTGATGTCGGCGTAGGTTTCCTCGCGAGAGAGAAAAACATTGATTCCCTTTTCGCCGTCTTCGGCATTGGCCACGAGTTTGGGGAGATCGCGGTAGGCGTCGGGGCCTACCACAATGTCCACCAGTTTTTCTTCTTCCAAAAACTTCTTTTTGAGGCGCTCGGCCATGCAGCCCAGCACGCCTACCAGCACGCCAGGACGCTGACGCTTAACCGCATCAAACAAGCGCAGGCGCTTACGCACAGTCTCCTCGGCTTTTTCGCGTATGGAGCACGTGTTGATGAGGATAAGGTCTGACTCTTCTAATATGCGGGTAGGCGCATAGCCGTCTTCGGCCAGCACAGCAGCCACAATCTCGCTGTCACTGAAATTCATTTGGCAGCCGTAGCTCTCGATGTAGAAGCGCTTGCGGCTCGGCGGCCCAGGCATGACCTGCTCCCAGTACACCGTCTCGCCCTGCCTGCTTTCATCTATGGCCTTGGGAACGTCCGTCAATGTCGGGTTGTGGTTGTACAGCATTGGCCGTGTTTTATTCTGATAAAGCCCTGTTTTGACGCAAAAGTTCAAATTGGGCGGCGCAAAGGTACGAGATTTTTCAGAATAAATGCCAATTTGTCAGGAACCACCTCTACATTTTTATCACTTTTAATTGCTTGAGTTCTACATCGCCGTACTTCAACCGTAGGAAATACACTCCGCGCGGATACCCGCTAAAATCGAGCAGCACACGCTTGGCAGACGCCGGCAATACCATGCGCTGCAGTCGGATGCCATTGGAAGATATCACCTCCAACAAGACTTCGTTGCTAAAAGTCTCGAAGAACTCAAGTACCGCCTGACCGCTTACCGGATTCGGGTACAACAGTACCAGCCGGGAGTCGTGGTACAAAATGATCTCCTCTACATTGGAGTAGCCAGTATCTCGCCCAAATGCCGATACATAGCGCACACGGTACAAATTTCGCCCCGCCTTGGGCTTGGTATCCAGGAAAGCATACTGCTTCTTGTTGTCGGATATCCGTACGGGAGCGATATTTTCGGCTAGTACTTGCCAAAGGACACTGTCGGCGGAGTGCTCTAGAAACATTTCGTGGTCTGGCTCTGCATCGGGCAACTCCCAGGTAGTCAGCACTTCCCGCAGTGCGTTGAGCTCGCTGTGGATAACCAATCCTGAGCCACAATAGATGGGGCTGTTGGTCACAGTCACTTGTTTAAAGCCCTGAGCGGTGCAGCCGTTTTGCGTCACGCTAAGCTGGATGGTAAACGTACCAGTAGAGGTAAAACTCACAGTAACCGTGGGCCCCGTGGCAGAGGAAGGTGTTACGCCCGGACCAAACGTCCATTGAATGACTGCCCCCTGCGCTGTGCCTGTAGCGACAAAGGTAGCCTGCTGGCCAAAACATACCACGCCAGGGCCGCTGATGTTGGCTACTGAAACATTACCTACCTCCACAATTACAACGTTGGACTCCAAAAACGGCCCGCACTCTACCCTGCGAGCACACCGGGCAAAGTAGGTGGTCTGATAAATCGGCCCAGGTTGGTAGCTCGGTGAATTGGTACCGGGAATAAGTTCCCAATACCCGTTGTCAAAAGGCCCGTTGACCACACTGCGCATCCAGATGTATTCGATGGGTGCTGTGTCGGTTCCGCCTGAGGGGAGGGTTATGCTGGTAATTGGCGCAGGCACATTGCCAGGCCCACAAAGGAATTGATATACCGGCCCTATGGTGCCCGGATTATCTATGTTGATGCAAGGCGGGGTGAAACCCGCATCCCACGATAAATCCACCACGCCGGGTGGCACAACAAAGAACGGCGTCATGTAAGTGACGGGGTCCATATCGCTGTCGCGTGCGTCATTTGTACCAGCATTAGATATAGTCGGAGTCAGGTCAGATCCTGCTGGCAGAATGAAGGTGAGTTTGTATTCGCCCGGAGGCACGTCAAAGAAATACAGTCCATTGGCATTGGTAAAGGTAGAATCCACGTAGGGGTTGGTTTCTGCCGTGCCAGAGATCACCACCTTGACACCAGGAATACCTACTTCGCCGGGGTCTTGAATACCGTTGAAATTGGCGTCTATCCACACGAAATCGCCTACACCCGACGGCGTGGGAAGCTGGCGCTGACAGACGCTCGTACAGCCATTAGCGTCAGTCACAGTAGCCGAGTAAAGCCCTGGTGCCACGTTGTTCAATACAGGTGTGGTGGCTCCATTGTTCCATTGATAGGTGTAAGGCGCTACACCATCGCTAGGTGTAAGCACAAGCGAGCCGTCATTACCGCTCACCACATAGCGCTGTATGGTTATAGCACAGGATGGATTGACAAACGCCATAATGGTGAATGTTGCGCTGGCTGTACATCCATTGGCGTCGGTAGCAGTAACACTGTATGTACCTGCTGACAACCCTGAGCGCATAGCGCCCATCGTGCCATCATTCCAACGATAGATGTAAGCTCCCGTCCCGCCCGAAGCAGCAGCCCGTAGTACCGCAGCAGCAGTACCCTCGCAAGTGCCCTGTTGCTGGGTAATGGATACAGAAAGTGCAGGTGGTTGATTAATCATTGTTGTGCGCACCACCTCGCAGCCATTGGCGTCGGTGATGGTCACGGTGTAATTGCCAACAGGAAGATTATTGATGGAGGGCGTAGAGCTGCCATTGCTCCAGCGGAAGATATAAGGCGTCACGCCACCAGTAACCACTACAGAAGCTGCACCGTTGGAAAGCCCGTTGCACGTAATGGCGGTACTGGATATAGAGGACATGAGCATAGGCGGCTGTGTAATGGTCACGGTAGCTGTGCTGGTACAGCCGTCGGCGGAAGTCACCGTAACCGTATAGCTACCTGCTGACAATCCGCTCAGTTCAGAACTGCTGGAGCCATTGCTCCAAGTATAACTGTAAGGCAGAGTTCCGCCATTTACTGCCAATGAAACGACGCCGTCGCTCAGGCCAAAACAACTCACTGGAGTAGCACTTGGGGTGATGGCCAACTGAAAGGTTTGCCTGATGGTATCTCGCGCCACAGCGATACAACCATTGGCATCGCTCACGGTAAGGCTGTAAACGCCCGCGGCCAAATTGCTGATCATCTGGCTGGTCTGACCATTGCTCCAGACGTACGTGTAGGGCAAAACACCTCCTTGTACGAGCGCACTCAGGGTGCCAATGTTGTTGTTAGAGCAGATGATATTCGCTTTCTCCAGCGCTATATCCAAAGCTGGCGGCTGGGTTAGCTGAGTAGATACTACCACTGTACAACCATTCTGATCCGTAACGGTAAGGCTGTAAGCTCCAGCTACGAGGTTGGTAATACCAGAACCGATAGCACCGGTGCTCCAGCTGTAAGTATAAGGCATAACGCCTCCCGACACAGAAGCGGCCAAAGCCCCAGAGGCCTCTCCAAAGCAACGCGGATGTACTGGCACAAGCGATACTACCAAAGCAGGAGGTTGGCCTATAGTGACTGAAGTTGACGCCGTACAGCCGTTGACATCCTGTACAGTAACGCCGTACGCCCCCACGGGTAAGCCAGAAGCCGATACCGTGGACTGCCCGTTGCTCCAAAAATAACTATACGGCGGACTGCCACCAGTCACAGTAGCCAGGGCACGACCATCACTACCACCAAAACAGGACACATTCACTCCGGCAGCGCTCACTTCCAGTAAAGGCGGTTGCAGTATTTGCACAGGTACAACCAATGTACACCCCATACTTTCTGTTACAGTTACTGTGTAGTCACCTGCAGTTAAGTTAGTAGCCTCAGCAGTCTGTGCACCAGTGCTCCATGCAAAGTTGTAAGGCAACGTACCTCCCGAAGGAATAGCCAGCGCACTCCCGGTACTGTCGCCAAAACAAAGTACATGGCGCGGTGTAACACTTACTGTGAAATCCGAAACCACTAATATGCTAATCTCTGCTACTGCCGAACAGCCATTGGCGTCAGTGGCAGTCACAGCATACGTGCCTGTAGCCAAATTGCTAACTGACTCCGCAGTGCCACCATTACTCCATAGATAGCTATACGGAGGCAGCCCCCCTGATACTACCACCGATGCTGCACCAGACGTAGAGGACTCAGCACAGACTACCTCGGCACCGATGATGCTGATTTGCAAGGCTTGAAATTGTGTGATGGTCACAGTAGCTGTAGCTGTGCAGCCGTTGGCATCGGTCGCAGTCACGCTGTATGTACCTGCTCCTTGGTTGGAAATACTGGAGGTTGTGGCGCCAGTATTCCAAAGAAAAGTGTACGGCTGAGTTCCTCCACCGGGCAATGCCGTAAGCGTGGCATTGGACTCCCCCGGGCACAATTGCAAGGCGCTGGCTGTAATCGAAACCGTAAGTTGTGGCGGCTGCTCAACGACGGTGCTGCCAGTAATGGTACAGCTATTCCCGTCAGTTACCGTTACGGTGTAAATGCCAGCCACCAGGTTGTTGTTCACTGGCCCTTGCACCCCATTACTCCATTGGTACAGGTAGGGAGGTGAGCCGCCCGAAGCTGACGCAATAGCGCTACCAGTGTTGCCACCAAAACAAAGTACACTCTGCCGGGTAATCAATACAGACAGGTTGTCTATCACATTGATATTGACGCTGCCTACTCCGGCGCACTGGTTGGCATCGGTAGCGGTTACAGTATAGACGCCTGTAGCCAGACCAGCAGCTGTAGCACCCATGGTGCCATTGCTCCATTGATACGTGTAGGGCATTGTACCTCCAGTAGCAATAGCAGTAGCGGTGGCTGTGTTTCCAGCGCCGCACACCACGGCAGGAGCGTTGACCGTCACTGTAGGTAATGGCGCTGCTTGTACGGTAATAGCTGCCGTGGCTTGGCAGGCTGCAGCATCTGTTACAGTAACTGCATAAAAACCAGGCGACAAGCCTACGATAGTTTGCGTATTGCCGCCATTGCTCCAGGTGTAAGTAAATGGAGGAGTACCCCCTGTAGGTAGTGCTGTAGCCATACCTGTAGCTTGCCCCGTACATACCAATGGCGATGCCGTTGCTGTGACCGACAACAATGGCGGCTGAGTAATGACAGCACCGCTAACAGCCTGACAACCGTTACCATTAGTCACCGTCACAGTGTAAGTGCCCGGTGGCAGGTTGCTGATGGTTGTCACACCTGTGGCTCCATTGCTCCATTGAAAGGTAAAAGGCGGCACCCCCTGCGTGATAGTCACCGTAGCCGTACCGTTGTTGGCGCCGCAAGAGGTCACGTTTGTAGAAGTGACCTGGATGTTGAATAACGGAGCTGCAGGCACAGTAGCTGAGGCAGTAGCTACGCACCCCAAGCCATCGGTCACCGTCACTGCATAACTACCTGGCGACAAGTTATTGATGGTTTGGGTAGTAGCTCCATTCGACCACAAGTAAGTAAAAGGCACTACCCCACCCTGCGGATTGGCCGTAGCCGAGCCCGTGTTTTGCCCTGGACAACCTGGCCCTGTACCTGCCGCACCCAAGGTTAGATTGGACTGAGGCACCAACGTAACGGATTGAATAGCGATACAGTCGTTAGCATCGCGTACGGTAACGGTGTAAGTACCTGCGCCAAGATTGGTTACTACGGTGCCATTGACGCTATTACTCCAGGTGTACTGGTATGGCGGCGTACCCCCAGTGGCTGAGGCTGTAGCACTACCATTGGTAAAGCCTGTGCAAGTGGGATTAATAGACGAGATGGTCACAACAATGGGCGGAGGCGCCACTACCGTTCCCATTGCCGTGCGAGAGCAGCCTCGCGCGTCAGTTACCGTCACGGCATAGATCCCAGGTAGCAAACCGCTGATGACTGGCCCTGTGCTGCCATTACTCCATTGATAGCTCAAAGGCGGCTTCCCGCCCGAAGCCACCGCCTGGATTTGCCCAGTAGCTTGCCCAGGACACTGCGGATTGCTCACCTGCAGATTCAGGCTGATTGGCGGATGCAAAATTTTCACACATTCCTGTATGCCACAACCCGTAGCATCCACTACTGTAACGCAATACATCCCCATAGTAGTGATGTTGATGGTAGGCCCGGGCGTACCATTGTCCCAGCCATAAGAGTAGGGACCTACCCCCCCAGATCCCACCGCGGTGATAGTAGTAGGCAATGTACAAGTATCTCCAATAAGCGTAGCCACTACCTGGGTAGGTTGGTCCACCGTAACGCTTTGCGAAACTGTACCGTTGGAGCCCGTTACCGTCACTGAATACGTACCAGCCATGATGTTGGAAATAGTGGCCGTAGTAGCACCTGTGTTCCACAAATAGCTATATGGCCCCGTACCCCCAATGGGTGTAACAGTGACGGCGCCTGTGGGCAGTCCGTAACAAGAAGGCTGCGTAACTGAGAACTGCAATACAAACTGAGCCGAAGCTGATGACAAGCCAGTTAGTACATAAAATAACCACAGGCAAACACGCCGAGGCAAATTGCCTAAGATAAACCGTTGTATAATCATTGTCCCCATAAAATTGATGATTTTTTGTAAATGCATAATTGAGCCCGTGAAGACGCGCCATGCACTGGCGGCCACACGTGGCTTTAGGTGCCAAGCGGTTGCAAGCAACGCTTGGCCACCATCTTTTACAGGGAGACTTTATGGGAAGTGGGCAAGAAACTACCCTACAATTTCAGAACTTTCAGACGTTTGATTTCTAACTCTCCATAGTGCAGACGTAGAAAATACACTCCAGCAGGATAGCTGGAGAAATCTAGCTCAACGCGCTGGGTAGCCGCAGGCAGCCTGAGTGATTCCAGCACCACACCGCTCACTGTCACTACATCTACCAGCACTGGGTTGTTGAAGGTTTCAAACAACTCCAGCACCGCGCGCTGCTGCAATGGATTCGGGTACAACAGTAGCAGCTTGGAGTCGCTGTAGAGGATAGCCTCCGCTATATTGGAATACACCTCCGGCTGGCCATCGCGCACTAATTTTACGCGGTAGTAATTCCGCCCGCGCTTGGGCTGAAAGTCAGTAAACTGAAAATACCGCTGCCCTCCATCCACACGTACAGGCTGCGCTACGTTGGCTATTATGCGGAAGTCCGTGCCATCTTTTGAGTACTCTACCGCAAAGACCGTGTATGGTTCCGACTCAGGAAATACCCAAGTCACATCTACAGCGCGCTCACCCCTTGCCATAGCTTCTACTCGAAGATCGCCGCCGCAAACAATCGGACTGGTACTCACGGTGATGAACCCGATATTAGAAGCTGTACATCCATTTTGAGTTACCGTAAGCGTAATTTGAAACGTACCAAATGACGTGAAATTCACCGTCACTGGAGACCCCACAGCAGTAGATGGCACTACGCCTGGGCCAAAACTCCAGGTAATAACTGCACCGGGCACCGTGCCTGTCGCCGAAAAGGTAGCTGGTTGCCCAAAGCATACGATACTCGGCCCGCTGATGTTAGCTACTGAGATACTCCCCACTTCCACGAACACCACATTGGACTCCAGGAAGGGGCCACAATCTACCCGGCGGGCACAACGTGCAAAGTAAGTGCTCTGATAAATTGGCCCTGGCTGATAGTTGGGCGAATTTGTGCCAGGGATGAGCTCCCAGGACCCATTGTCAAACGGCCCTCCTACCACACTGCGCATCCAGATGTACTCAATAGGCGCGCCAGGTGTTCCCCCCAATGGGAATGCCACGTTTACCAGGGGCTGCGGCACATTGCCCGGCCCACATAAAAACTGATAGGCTGGGCCAATAGTACCCGCGCTGGTCAGGTTGATACAAGGTGGCACAAAGCCGGCATCCCAGGTTAGGTCTATCTGGTTCGGAGCCAGCGTGATAACCTGGGTCATCAGCATAATAGTATCGGGGTCGCTGTCAATAGCATCGTTGCTGCCTATATTAGGTAAGGTAGGACGCAAGTCACTTCCGGCGGGCAGCGAAAAAGTAAGTTTGTATGTACCCGGCGGCAGCGAAAACATGTACATACCGGTATTGTCTGTCAAAGTACTATCGCTGTATGGAGTGCTGGCGCCCACGCCGGTCACCACTACTTTCACGCCTTGCAGTCCGGGTTCGCCGGGGTCTTGCAAGCCGTTTTCGTTTTCGTCAAGCCAAGCGCGATCACCCAACTTAGCAAGACAATTGCTCGTCACACTGATGGTGGAACGGATGGAGGTTTCGCATTCATTTGGGTCAAACGGCATCAGCCTGGCCAGGAACTCGTAATTACCCGGCGCAAGCTGTTGAGGATCGAGTACGGTGATGGGTATGCCGTTCAAAAAATAGCTTACCGTACCGGGTACAGAAGGTGCAGCCGACAATACAATGGGTTCGGCAAATATGCACAAGTCGGTAGGCAGCGGCGAAGTAAGATTGATGCTGGGGTATCGGCACACATTTGATCTGTCTAGCGTATCAATGCCATTGGTGAAGTCTGCTCGGTAGGGCCTGTCGTGCAGCAAAATAAAGCGGAGTTCATACACGCCTGGAGCTACTTCCACAAACGGCACGCTGCCAGTAACGGGAATGGGGGGGGCTGGTGGCGGCAGGCTATTGACCGAAAATAAATTCACCGGATTGACTAGCGTCCAGCTCTCACCAGGATAGCTAAAGATAGTAATGACTTCCAAAAACTGGCCATCCACCTCGGTAGTGGAGTTGTTCAGGCATACGCAGGGATCAGTCATATCCACCATAGGCCGCACATAGATGCCCGCATCCAGTGTAGCATTAAACTCGCCGGGCGCCAGCGTCACGTTGGGTGTCATACCCATGGTAGCCTGGTTGGCATCGCTGTCTATGGTGTCGTTGCTACCTTGGTTGATGAGGGTAAATAGATACGGATAAGGCGCTACAAACTGCACAGCATACGTGCCAGGCACCAGCCCGACAAACGAATACCGGCCATTTGCATCGGTCAAGGTGCTATCAATGATTGTGCCGGCGGCATTCTTGAGGCGCACCTGAATGTTGGGTACGCCAGGTTCTCCGGGGTCTTGCAGGCCGTTTTTGTTGATGTCTTCCCATACAAAATCGCCGAGGCCGCTGCGGGCAATGAGATTGATAGTACACGAAGTAGTACAGCCATTTGCATCCGTGATGGTCACAGCATAAGTACCTCCATTCAGTCCGGTGATAATCTGGCTGGTAGCTCCTGTATTCCAGAGATAGGAATAAGGCGAAGTGCCCCCTGACGGAATGACCGTGAGAGCACCGTCATTACCTAAGATAACTTCCTGCAGGATGTTGATGACGCAAGCAGGCACAGGGAATGCTGCAATGGTACGGGTAGCTGTAGCCGTACAGCCGTTGGCGTCTGAAACAGTTACGGTGTAAGTACCTGCAGGCAAGTTGCTACGTACTGGCCCGGTAGCGCCGCCATTCCAGGCATAGGTATAGGGTGGCGTTCCACCCGAAGCGGCAGCCGTCAGCGAGCCATTGGCAGTATCTTGGCAAGTACCTTGCGTTTGCATGAGTGAGAGGGTAAGTTGCGGCGGCTGGGTAATTTGCACGCCGGCAATGGCATCACAGCCGTTGCTGTCCGTCACAGTTACGTTATATACCCCTGGTGCAAGGCTGGCAATGGAAGACGTGGAAGCGCCGGTGCTCCAGCGAAAAACGTAAGGAGATACCCCCCCAACGGCCTGAACCGTAGCAGAGCCGGTATTGCTACCATGGCAGGGTATTTGCACAGCTGTGATATTGACCTCCAACAGCGGAGGCTGGGTAACAATAACAGAAGTAGTCGCTGTACAGCCATTGGCGTCAGTAGCCGTCACACTATAGGTGCCCACAGGAAGACCCGTGATTTGTGCAGTAGTAGCCCCATTTGACCAGGCAAAACTATACGGCGGCGTACCGCCCGATGCCAATGCCGTGGCGCTGCCAGTATTAGCGCCGTGACAAAGCACGTTGACCCTAGTAGTCGAAACATCTAATGAAGGCGGCTGCATAATAGTAACACTAGCCGTAGCCATACATCCATTGGCATCCCTAGCCGAGACGGTATAAACACCTGCTGCTAAATTGGTGACCACCGAACCGACACTGCCGGTGCTCCAAGTGAATGTATAAGGCGCCGTACCGCCTGTAGCAGTAGCCGTAGCACTGCCGGTGCTATCACCAAAGCAAAGTACATCGGTGTGCACTATGGTGACCGTCAAATCATCAAATACAGTGATGCTGGTACTAGCTGAAGCGGTGCAACCATTGGCATCCGTCACTGTAACGGTGTATGTCCCGGTAGCTAATCCGCTTATAACAGGCGAAGTGGCACCATTGCTCCACAAATAGCTGTACGGCGCCGTACCACCCGAGGCTACTGCTGTAGCACTGCCGGTATTGCCTGTGCCGCATACTAGTGGCGTGGCTGTGATGGCAACACTTGGCGTCGGAGCACTCTGAATGATCCGAATGGCAGTAGCTGTGCACCCATTAGCATCCGTTACGGTTACAGAATACGTGCCTGAGGCCAGGTTGCTTATACCTTGCGAAGTGGCGCCAGTACTCCACAGGTAGGTAAAGGGCGCCGCTCCTCCCTGAGGTATGGCAGTAGCCATGCCTGTATTGGCCCCTTCGCAAACTAGTGGTGAAGCGGAAATTGTGGCACTGAATGGCAAAGCTGCACCCACCGAAGCTACAGCTATCTTGACACAGCCCGCTGCATCCGTCACGGTTACGGTGTAAGCACCAGGCGCTAGATTACTCGCCACTTGCGTAGTGGCACCGTTACTCCATAAAAAAGTATAAGGCGGCTGACCACCAGAAGGCACAGCAATGGCAGTCCCGTTGTTTATACCTGGGCAGTTGGGGGTCGTACCGGTAGCTGTCACGTTCAGATTGGAAAGCGGTACCAATATAGCCGTAGCCGATACTGGGCAGAGGTTCGCATCCGTAACGGTGACAGCGTAAGTGCCTGGCGGCAGATTGTTGATGACTGGGGTAGTGGCGCCAGTGCTCCAAAGGTAAGTATAAGGCGGCTGGCCGCCGGTGGCCACTGCTGTGATGCTGCCGTTGTTCACACCTGGACAAGCGGGATGCGTAGTCTGCAAATTTAGAAAAATACTGGATGGTGACAACACGCTAGCCGTGGCTGTGCGAGTACAGCCACGTGCGTCTGTCACAGTAAGGGTGTAGGTTCCCGCCCCAAGATTAAACAAATTGGGCGTGGTGGCGCCAGTGTTCCACAGGTAGGTAAACGGCGGCTTACCACCACTGACGGTAGAGGTAATCTGCCCATTCTGAAAACCCGGGCAAGTCAAGTTGGTAACCGTGAGCGATAGACTAATAGGCGGAAAAGTGATCTTCACACACCCTATAGCCTGACAACCATTCGCATCTGTGACAGTCAGGCAATAGTTGCCCAGCGCATTGATGACAATGCTGGGAGCAGTTTGCCCTGTATTCCAAGCATAGGAATACGGCCCAGTACCCCCTATTGGATTGGCCGTCACAAGGGCTGGCAATACACACGTATCTCCAGAAAACACAATGGCCAGTTGTTGTGGCTGTGTAACCGTAGCGCTTTGCACCCCAGTATTACCCGCGGCGTCTGTCACAGTCACCGTGTAAGTGCCGGCAGGCAAAGTGTGAATGAACGGCCCAGAAGCACCGTTGCTCCACAAGTATTGATAGGGCCCCACCCCCCCCACAGCCGTAGCTGTAATGGAGCCAGTGGGCATGCCAAAACAAGGAGGATTGGCAATGTTGAGATGCACGGTAATTTGGGACATAAGCACGCCTGGAAGCATCATTGCCACGGCAAGGAAGCCTAAAAAGACGGCGTTACGTATCTTACGTAGTTCTGGATACATAGCGAATTTATAATAATTTACTAGTTCATATAGTCCCGTGTATCGCACGGCAAATACTATGCCGCAATACATACGCCATACAACTTTTAGTGGAAAACCGCACATTTTTTTTTGAATAGCTGCGCTTGGTTTTCGCTTGGTATTTCAAAAGGGAGATGTACGAATGAAGGGGCGTCTATGCAGTGGCAGGCTCCTTGGGAGTGGCACCCCTTTTGAGCGCTTTACACTGACACAAGTGCAAAGAAAGGGCTTTGTGTCGAGATTTGCAAGGCGAATTTTAGACGACACCAAAAAAAGTCGCACCATCACGAAAGATGATACGACCTACTACTAACAAATTATAATCCCATGAATATGTACAGTACAGCCTGAACCTATGAGCCTTTTATCAATTATCAAAAATAGAACCTCAAAAAAGTGCGATTTAGTATATAAAACTAAAAAAACAACAGCAGCCCGAGGAGGAAAGTTCCTGCGTTATTTGCTGATTAACACTTTGTAAACAGAAGTTTACTTCTTGTTGTACAGGTTCATGGTTTGCTGCAAGCCAATAGCGACGAAGCTACGCACCGTCTCGGCAGCAGTCTTCAATATTTCGGGCAATTTGGCTTTTTCTTCTTCATTCCAATCGCTCAGTACAAACTCCGCCTGTCGTCCTTTAGGAAAATCTGCCCCAATGCCAATGCGCAGGCGGGCGTAGTTATTATGGCCCAGCATCGCATCAATATCTTTGAGACCATTGTGACCGCCGTCACTGCCCGATGGGCGCAAGCGCTGTTTGCCAAAGGGGAGGTTGATCTCATCCAGGATAACCAACAAATTGGATGTTTCGATTTTTTCCTTTTGAAGCCAGTAGCGTACAGCCTTGCCGCTTCGGTTCATATATGTAGAAGGTTTGAGTAGCACCAGCGTGCGGCCTTTGTGCTTGACACGGGCTACGGCGCCCAGGTGTTCGGGTTCCCAGGCAGCGCCTGCGTCTTGAGCCAGAAGATCTACTACCTGAAAGCCAACATTGTGCCGTGTGTACGCATACTCCGCGCCAATGTTGCCAAGGCCAGCGATTAAATATTTCATTGCAAATAAAAACTTAGAGGCTGCAAAGGTCTTAAATTGGATTTAATTTTCCTGGTTGGGGGTTTTGCTGCAGACAAACAAGTTATATTGGGGGCAACGCCAAGTTTTGTACATGGCTGTGCACAAAAACTTAGCGAGTCGAAGTATAGATACGCACATACCCACTTGCCACTTGCCCTGGTTACCCTCGGGGCGACACCTCCACCACAGGTATCTTGATTTCTACCCGGGTGCCTCTGGCTTCGCCGGTGTGCTCATCCTTAAGGTCAATGGTGCGCACCAAGATGCCTTTCTGGCTGGATTGCTGTAGCAATTGCAGACGCTCCAGGGTAATGCTGGTGCCCAGCGAGCGATGGTCGTTGTAATACCCTCTGGCACGCTGCATCTGGCGGGCTTTTTCTCTCCCGATACCGTTGTCTTCCACGATGCATAATATATTGTGATGGTCTAGCAGGGAGAAGCGCACCTCCAACAGGCCATTTTCCTTTATGCGCAAGCCGTGTTCCAAGGCATTTTCCACATAGGGCTGTACAATCATAGTGGGCACGCCACAGATATCCTCTTCAATGTCGTCGTCCACAATGATGCGGTACTGCAAGCGGCCCTCAAAGCGAAGTTTTTCGTTGAGGTACAAATAATCCTCCAGGAACTCGATTTCCTTGTCCAGAGAGATATTTTCATAGTTGGAATACTCAAGGCTACGGCGCATAAGCTGAGCAAAGCGAGCCAAGTATTTAGAGGCAGGGCCAGTTTCGTTGGATGTGATAAACTGCTGTATGGCGTTGAGGGCGTTGTACATGAAGTGAGGGTTCATCTGCGCACGCAGGGCTTTGAGTTGAAGTTTGTACCCTTGCAGACGCAGCATTTCGGCCTCCTGCTTTTTCTTCTCGGCTTCGTAGCGCACTTCCAGTTCCATCAGGCGCCGAGTATTGACCTGCTCGCGGTAGCGCTCGGCCATTTGATCGTACAAGAGCTGAAACTCATAGGCATTCTTAAAGTCCTTTCGCGCGGCATAAAATGCGGCCACATCGCGGCATATACTGGAGAGTTGCTTGTAATCTTCCGTTTGGCGGGCATATTCAAAGGCCTGGGCAAAGTGCTCTTTAGCTTTGGAGGTCTTGCCGGTTTCGGCATAGAAACTGCCGCGCCATCCCTCAATGATAGAAAAGTTGTGCGCTGCTCCTGCTGGCCTGGCTTTAAACAACTCCTCGGCCTGCTGAAATAAGGCCAGCACGTTGCCGTACTGCCGGCGCCGGAAGCGGCAATAGCCCAGATTGCCTAAGGCGCTTGCGCGGGCTACGATTTCGGCCTCCTGCCCCATATTTACTACCTTGCCAAAGTAAACTTCGGCTTGTTCATATTCGCCCAACGACATCAGCCCCACGCCCACGTTTAGGTAATGCCAATCCATACGAGCGCGAATGCCGGTGTCTTCACAAATTTCAACCACACGGCGATAGGCCTCTACGCTTCGCTCAATGTCGCCGCTACGCTCATACACTTTACCCAGGCCGCTGTAAATCAGGGTCAGGAAGTATTGATCCTTAAGTTCGAAAGGGGTGATCTGACGGATAGACTTGTCGGCTTCCAGCAAAAGTTCGGTAGCAGTGGCCAGATCGCCATAATGCAACTGAAGGAAGCCCTCGCGGCAAGTGTAGCGCGAAGCTAGGCGAATGTTTGGACGGCGCTGCAGCAGTTTATTGGCCTTGTCAAGCCATTGCTCAGCCTCCTCTAGGCGTTCAAGGTTCATACAAATGCCGGCATAATCCACGTAAAGTTCGGTGCGGCGAAGTACATCACCTTGCTCCTCGGCCAGGATAAGGGCATCCAGGTAATGCTGGGCGGCTTCTTGAAAGTGATAGAACTGGTTCTCGATAACTCCGCTGAAATAATGAAAATTGACCTGGAAATCAGCATGAGGCCACTGCGCGAGCAACTGCTCCTGCTCGGCCAATAGCAATCGGGCGCGGCTTGGATCAGTGTAAATTAAATGAGCAACCAACTTGTCTATGAGGTCTAAGCGCTTCTGGGGGTTGGCTTCATTGGCTAGCTTGGCGTCCCATTGCTTGATCTGGTTGCGCCGAGGTGTCATATAAGTAGTCATACCCGCTAAATACTTGTCATTCAAAAAAATACAAGAGGACTACCGCTTGAGCGCGTAGTCCTCCCACAGTATCATATTCGTAAAACAACCGCGTAGCTTTACTGGGGCACTATACCCCCCAGGCCACTGTTCCATTTATTCTTTTCTTTGTCCTTTTCTTTGTCCGAGCTCCCCCCCCGAACTTTTTCCTGATCCTTTTTATCAATCGTTTTGATTTCTTTTTTCAGTTCATCCAGGCTTTTTTTATCCTTCCCCATAGTAAAAGATTGAGATGGTACACGAATGCGGCAGGGGGCTTTCACATAAACCAACACCAAAGGTAGCTACTGAGGAGCGTATATGCAAGGAATTGACTGTTAAACCAACATATTTTTTTATTCCTAAAGCCAGGCATTGCTCAAATGCGCTTAGCGTTGCGCTGCTCTTGTTCTTTTACTTCGAGGTGGTTGAGCAGCAGGCGCAAGGCATCGGCGGAAAGGAATATCTCCCACAGGCATAGCACCAGCGATATGATCATCAAAAACATGCTGAAAGCAAAGCCAACATGTGCCATAGGCTGCAACTGCCTATACACCAAAAACATGGTAACGGTGCATCCTAATAGGCTGGCAATAGCAAAGAATTGCGCCCAACGAATGAGATGTACCCGCTTTCGGAGATTCTTAATTTGCGAAAGCAAATTTTCCTGGTGTGTAGTCTCAAAATCAGCCGATAATTTGCGTATGAGGCTTGCTATCGCCAAAAAGCGGTTGGTGTAAGCTAGCATTAGCAGCGAAATGGTCGGAAACAGAAGCGCTGGCGTCTGTATGGTGAGTTCCATAAGAATCAAATCACCTTCAGTGCCCTGGCCAGGTAGGTAAGTACGAAAGGTAGCGCTACCCAGAACCACTCATTCACGTACATCAGCATCAAAATAATGACTACCAGCGATACCAGGAAGATGAGCCAGTCGCTGGTGGTAGAGCTATTTGCTTTGCTAGTCATGCCTTTTTCTGTTTTGATGCTGCAAAAGTAAAAAATCCTTTTCTTTGGGCTACAAAAAAACGATCATGAACATATTTGACAAGTTCAAGCTCACAAACAAGGTAGCACTGATTACCGGCGCCAGCAAAGGTATAGGCGAAGCCATAGCCCAGGGGCTTGGGCAGGCCGGCGCTAAAGTCATCATCAATAGCCGTAAACAGGACGCCCTAGAAGCCGCCGCTGAACGCCTGCGCACCAACGGCGTACAGCATGTGCTGCCCATCGCGGCCAATGCCGGCCACTTGGAGGATATACAGCGCTTGCTGGCACAGGCGCAAGAGGCATTTGGCGGAGTGGACATCCTAGTCAACAACGCCGCTGTCAATCCTGTATTCGGCCCTGTGGAGCAAACTGACGCTGCTGCCTTTGACAAAATCATGGATGTCAACGTAAAAGGCCCCTTCGAGCTAGCCAAAGGTGTCTTGCCCCAAATGCAGGCGCGCGGCGGTGGTGTCATTATCAACATCGGTAGTATCGGCGGCGTCTCGCCAGAGCCATTCCTAGGCATCTACAGCGTCAGCAAAGCCGCCCTGGTCATGCTCACCAAAGTGCTGGCCAAAGAGTGGGGCACACACGGCATCCGCGTCAATGCCATTTGCCCTGGCTTGATACAAACTAAGTTCAGCCAGGCGCTCTGGGGCAATGAAGCTTTGCTCAAGCACCTTCTCACCCAACTCCCCGCTGGCAGAATTGGCACAGTAGATGAAATTGCCGGCCTTGCTCTGATGCTGGCTTCCGATGCTGGTTCCTACTGTACCGGCGCTGTATTCACCGCTGATGGCGGGCATACGGTATAAAACAACTGGGCACATCCATTTCCTGACCCAATAAACAAACGAAATCATGCCAACCGACATCGAAATTGCGCGCGCCGCATCGCTCAAAGACATTGGCCAGATCGCCCAAATGCTCGGCATAGATGATGCCCAACTGGAGCGATACGGCCGCTACAAGGCCAAACTGCCCTTACACCTGATTGACAAAGCCAAAGCTGCCCAACGCAAACTCATCCTGGTATCGGCCATCTCGCCTACACCGGCGGGCGAGGGCAAAACCACTATGTCTATCGGGCTGGCGCAGGCGCTCAACCGCATTGGCAAGCAAACCATCGTAGTACTGCGCGAGCCCTCGCTAGGGCCTGTATTTGGCATCAAAGGTGGCGCTACTGGTGGCGGCTACGCGCAGGTATTGCCCATGGAAGACATCAACCTGCACTTTACCGGCGACTTTGCCGCCATTGAAAAAGCGCATAACCTGCTGGCAGCCGTCATTGACAACAACATCCAGAACAAAACCAACAACCTGGGCATAGACCCCCGCACCGTAGCCTGGAAGCGCGTGATGGACATGAACGACCGTGCCTTGCGCAAGATCATCATCGGCCTGGGCGGCACCACCGGCGGCATACCCCGCGAAACTGGATTCGACATCACCGCCGCCTCCGAAATCATGGCCATCCTTTGCCTCTCCGATGACTTGAGCGACCTCAAGCGGCGATTTGGCAATATTTTCGTAGGCTTCACTTATGACAAAAAACCCGTATTTGCCCGCGACCTCAAAGTACAAGGCGCCATGGCGGCCCTGATGAAAGACGCCATCAAGCCCAACCTAGTGCAAACGCTCGAAGGCACACCGGCCATCCTGCACGGGGGGCCATTCGCCAACATTGCCCAGGGTACCAATTCCATCATTGCCACGCGAATGGGGCTGAGCCTTTCAGACTACGTCGTCACTGAAGCAGGCTTCGGCTTTGACCTCGGCGCAGAGAAATTCCTCAACATCAAATGCCGCACCGCTGGCCTCTCACCGCACGCCGTAGTCATTGTGGCCACCATTCGGGCACTGAAGTATCATGGCGGTGCAAGCCTCAAAAACCTGGCTATGCCCGACCCCGAAGCCGTACAGCGTGGCCTACCCAATCTAGAGAAACACCTGGAAAATGCCCGCCTGTTTAACCTTCCAGTGGTAGTAGGTATCAACCGCTTCACCTCTGATAGCAACGAGGAGGTGGCTATAGTGCAAGCCCACTGCCAGCGCATGGGCATTCCGGTGCACACAGCCGAGGTGTGGGCTAAAGGCGGTGCTGGCGCGCTGGAACTGGCCAGCGCTGTGGCTTGCCTTGCTGACGCACAGCAGACACCCTTTACCCCCCTGTACGACTGGAACTGGAGCGTAGAGGAAAAAATCCGCACTATTGCCACCCGCTATTACGGCGCCGACGGCGTGGAGTTTCAATCCAAAGCCAAGGCCGACCTCAAACGCATCCAATCTCTGGAGTTAGACAAACTACCAGTATGCATGGCCAAAACGCAAAAGTCACTGTCGGATAATCCCGACCTCATTGGTAAGCCCACGGGCTTCACCCTTACCGTACGCGAAATTGAGATCGCCGCCGGTGCAGGATTCCTCGTACCTATCACCGGCGACATGATGCGCATGCCCGGATTGCCGGAAGTACCTGCTGCCGAAGCCATAGACATTGACAACGAAGGTCACATCACAGGGTTGTTCTAGCGCTGCACGGCCAGTTTTCGGCTTACAGTCTTACCTTCCGAGTTGCGCATTTGCAAAGTATATATGCCGGGAGGCAGGCTTTGTACAGCCAGATGCAACACAGGATTGACGGCGGCGGCGTCCCAGTGGTCTGCCCACACCATCTGCCCCAGGCTGTTGAACAACGCAAGTACCACAGGTGCTTCCGGCGCTTCGCCCTCCAGACGCAAGTGCACAAAGTCGGTAGCCGGATTGGGCCATGCCACAATACGGAGGCCATCATGCGTTTCCGGTTCAGTCAGAGCCATATCAAGCGAGGGGTTGGCCATTAGCGGAGTCAATACGCCTGTAACGCTGACATTATCCAACAATGCGGTAGCCAGAGTACTATTGGTGGTGCTTTCAGCAAAGACACCCACCTGGATACAGTTGGACATGGGAATCAGAGCACTCCCCACAAAAATCCAATTCGTACCGTTGGGCGAGGTTTGCATCTCAAAGCTATTGCCGTTGCGTATGATGCGCAGCCAGGTATGAGACGAAGGAAACTGCTGAGAGTTGGCCATGCTGCCAGTTATATTGCGCACTTCGCGCCAAATAGCATTGGAAAGCCTAGACTTAAGCGCTACTTTCTTAGAACCTGGGGCCAGCGTTTCTCGCATCATTACACCTGCGGAGGCACCATTGACATTGATGCTCACTACGCGAGCCGTAATCTGGCCACTACCACACAAGGGACGATGCACAAACTGAATGGCATCCAAAGCTGCCGATGGCGAGGCAAACCCTATGGATGAAATCTGAAATCCCGTACTGCAGCCATTGAAGGTGGCTGCGCCAAAGTTATTGCCCACCTGGGTGCTTGTCCAGGGGCTGGCAATGGAGGAAGAGCTGCTTACCGCCACCATAGCCGTACAAACGCTGGAGTTGCCAGCAGCATCGGTGGCTTGTACCGTCACCGCAATGGTTTGGCCGTCATGTGAGCAATTAAGCATTGCGGGTGTAAAAGTCAGGCTCACCGGGCTGCTGCAGTTGTCGCTGGCAGAGAGTACCACGTCGGCTGCTGTCAGTGTGTATGTGCCACTGGCACCTAAGGCTATGGTGGCGTTTTTGCACGTGAGCGAGGGCGGGGTCAGGTCGCGTGGCCTAGCCTGAGTAAAGCAAAAGTTTGTGTTCTGGCTAGCGTCAACGGCCAGCACAACTACCGGTATATCGGAAGTAAGCGGCGTGCCCGGTGCAGGAAACTGCAAGCGTACGGGGTTGGGGTCACAGTTGTCGCTTAGGGTAACTGCCGGCCTGATATCGGGCATAATGGCTTGGCACAAAGTATCGAAGGGCACGTCGAATGGTGGCGGACAGCTCAGCGCGGGCGGCGTGCCATCAGTCAGCCAAAGATTGAAGGCACAACTTCCTTGGTTGCCAGAAGCATCTGTAATTTTGAACGATACAGTGGTATTGCCATACACTACCGTGCCGGGTAGTGGTGATTGAGTTATGACAGGATTGGGGTCGCACTCATCCGATACCACTATTTCGGAGCGGTAGTCAGGGATGACAAAGCCACAGTTTGCATTGAAGAAGGCGAATTTGTCAATCAGACAGTACACGCTTGGCTCGGTTAGGTCGAGCAAAGTAAGCTGAAACGCGCGGTGGCTTGCATTGCCGGATTCATCCTGTACAGTAAGTGTGATAGTGGTGTTTTGGCTCACTACTGTACCAGGCACAGGATTTTGCAATACAACAGGTGCGGGGTCGCAATTGTCGCTAAAGGTGATCATCCCAGAATAATCCGGGAGCACAAAGGTGCAGTTGCTACCCACTACACCAATCTGCGCACCTGGATAACTGAGTATGTTAGGCGCGATGGTGTCTTCCAGAAAAAACTCAAAGGTGCAGCTACTTATGTTCGAGAATTTGTCCTGAGCAGTAATGGTTATCATGGTATTGCCATACACCGTCGTACCTGGCAGGGGGCTTTGAACGAGCGTAGGCAAGGGGTCGCAATTGTCCATAACAAAGACGGAGGGGCGGTAGTCGCCCAGCGTAAAATCGCAGGCGGCGCTGAGGAAATCCTCCATTATGAACGGACATATCACCAGCGGTGGTTTCTGGTCTGTACTCAGCCCGCAGGTAAGCTCGCAGGGAGCGGGCAAAGAAAAGCGGATGTTGTCATCCTTATCCCAGTAGGTCGGATCATGGAGTGCGGCGCGCAAATCGGCCAGGTTAGGTCCAGTAACGGCGCAGCTAAAACGCGCATTGTCAATCTGCGGGCTAATAGCCAAGGCATTAAGGCCGTTGGTCAGCCCGGGCGGCAGGTAGGAGGTATTGTCGCTGGTAGCGTCAGCATCCCAGGGGCCGTTCATTTGAATGGCAGCCAGGATTTTGGCCTGTTCTGCCGGGGAATTATCTAATGGCTCGGTACCTTGATAAGCAAACAACTGATCTCCTGCAGCTGAGAGCAGTATATTGCTACCTGTACTGGAACCAGCACTCAGGCCGTCTTGGTCAATGAATATGCCAGTGTTGCCGGGCACCCGAAATTGCTCTCCAGTGGTACGATCATGTGCAAAAGTGATGGTCAGCGTACCTTCTCCCGCCCGGAAACCTCCGGTAGCCTTCCAGCCTCTGTCGGTGAAAGTGATGGTAGTGCCGGCCTGTACATCCTTGAGCAGCACAAAGGAGAAATCATCGGGATTGTCACTGTTGTAGCCAGTGAAGGCAATGTCTCCAGTGGTCAACACAGTTTGTGACAAGACTGCCGTGTGGAGCAGTACCAGCAATGCACTGACTAACACAAGGGGTCGGGCAAAAGCCCGGTTGGGTTGATATGTTCTCATAGTAGTGTTTGTATGTAGTAAAAAAAATTTCTCAAAGCACTTACAGCAACTACTCTGATGACCAGGCAGGCGCTGCTGAATGACATCTTCCGGGAGATAAGCCTTTGACAGAAGTAGTAGGAATACTAGCGCGAAGAGACGCTATGATCGGCTTTGGGAAAAAGAAAACTATTTTCAAGGGACAAATATACTGTATTTTTCTGAAATTGCAACCCAAAATTGAAAGATATGACCAACAAGTTCTGCGTATTCCTGGATGCCGGTCATGGCGGCATTGACCCCAGAGGCAATTACACTACTGCACCCTCCAAGATGTTTGACCACAAGACAGGCACCTTTCACAAAGGTTCCGTGTTTTATGAAGGCGTATGGAATCGCACTCTCGTCAACCGAGTAGCTGCTAAACTCCAAAATCTGGGTATTCGCTACCTGATGGTACACCACGAATACTTAGACACGCCACTGCAATACCGGATAGATATGGCCAACTGGTATCATCGGAATTTTGCCCCAGGCATTTACATATCTTCACATGCCAATGCCGCCAACGGACAGGCGCGAGGTTTTGAAGTCTATACCTCGCGTGGTCAAACAGCTTCCGACCCTATAGCTACCACGATGTTTAACACCACACGGGAGCTACTGGGCGACCGCATATCCTACCGCCCCGATAACACCGATGGAGACCCCGACAAAGAGGCCGCATTCTTTGTGTTGGTTAGAACCCAAATGCCGGCTATTCTTATTGAACACCTCTTCTTCGATAATATAGAAGATGCGCGCTTGCTGATGAATGACGAAATCGTAGATTTGTTTGCCGAAGCACAAGTACGCACCATTATACAACACATGCCATCCTGAAATTAAAACCTCCCGAAGTGGAAGACACCTACCTGACGATTGACGCTCCGTCGAAGGGAGAGTACAAAGACAGGGGGAGCAAATTCCTGGCCTACGCCTTTCCGATAAATACGGAAGCCGACTGGCAAGCCCGGCTGGAAGAAGTGCGCAAACTCCACCCCAAAGCCAGGCACCACTGTTTTGCCCTCAGGCTCGGCTTAGATAAAAACTACTTCCGCGCCAACGACGATGGCGAGCCTGCTGGCTCTGCCGGAAGGCCTATCTTGGGGCAGATTGACTCCTTCGGCCTCACCAACGTGCTGGTAGTGGTGGCACGTTACTTTGGCGGCACACTGCTGGGCGTACCTGGCTTGATCGCCGCCTATAAAGGCAGTGCACAAGACGCGTTGGCTCAGGCACAAATCACACAAAAAACACTTGAAGCAGTATATGAAGTCAATTTTGACTACGCCCTGACCAGCAATGTAATGCAGGCCCTAAAACAGAACAACTTCACCTTACTGGCTCAAGAATACGATGTGCAAACTACCCGGATCGTCTGCAGCGTGAGGCTGAGCAGCGCAGAAAACAGCTTACTCAGATTCAAGGCAGCAGCATCTGGCCTACACCTCGAACAGGCAGCCCAACTGGAACAGATACCCGGCTTGCAATGGCGCTTGCTGCGCGTAGGATGATTCGGGCACGGCGCGGCGTCAAGCACAATTTACAGATATTGTGCATAAAACTTGACGAGTAAAGTACAAAACCTACTACCGCCCTTCAAAACACCCTGCACTGGTTCCGCGTTATATAAATTCGCAAACTGAATTTTGTAAAATGATCAACCTCGTCCTGGCGCAACAGCAATTGGAATCGAAGGGCTACCTCGACATTGAAGTGGACCCTACCCTCGACCTCACAGCCGAAATCAACCGTCTTAAACGCGAAAAAAACGCCATCATCCTGGCGCATTACTACCAGGAGTCTGAAATACAGGACATTGCCGACTACATCGGCGACAGCCTGGGGCTGTCTCAAAAAGCTGCCGCTACTGACGCTGACATCATCGTGTTTGCGGGTGTGCACTTTATGGCCGAAACTGCCAAAATGCTCTCCCCGCGAAAAAAAGTACTCCTGCCCGACCTCAAAGCCGGCTGCTCCCTGGCTGATTCTTGCCCGGCGCCGGTGTTCCGCGAGTTCAAAAAGAAATACCCCGACCACATCGTAGTCAGCTATATCAATTGCACCGCTGAGCTAAAAACCCTCACCGACATTTGCTGCACCTCTACCAATGCCGTGCAAATCATCGAAAGTATTCCACCCGACCAAAAAATCATCTTCGCACCCGACATCAACCTGGGCAAATTCCTGGTGAAAAAAACCGGCCGCGACATGGTGCTTTGGAACGGTGCTTGCATGGTGCATGAAATTTTTAGCCACGAAAAAATTGTAAAACTCAAACAGCGCCACCCGCACGCCCGCTTCATTGCACACCCCGAGTGCGAGCCGCACATCCTCGAAATGGCCGACTACATCGGCTCCACCACCGGCCTGCTGAAATACACCATCTCAGACTCTGCCAATGAATACATCGTAGCCACCGAATCGGGTATTATCCACCAAATGCAAAAGGCCTCGCCAAACAAGACCTTCATCCCCGCGCCGCCCAACAATGCATGTGCCTGCAACGACTGCCCGCACATGAAGCGCAACACCATGGAAAAGCTCTATCTGTGCATGGAGTACGAGATGCCCGAAATCACCTTGCCCGACTGGATTATTGAGCAAGGGCGCACCTCCATAGACCGTATGTTGGAAATCTCTGCCCGGGCAGGATTGGTCAGTGCTTAGACGAACTGCAGAGCCGGCGCAGCCACTTGTGCATGGCAGCTCATGGCTTGCAGAAACAGCTGCAACGCCTGCCGTTTGGCGTCGTCGAGTTCGTAGCTAATGTGTTCTGTGAAATAAGCGTGCAGGTCAAATCCCTCCACCGGCGGAACGAGCAGATACTCCAGATCAGGTATTTGCTGCAGCCCATCCTTGAGCGCAGCATTGAACTCGCGCAGGAAATCTGCCGGCAAGGCCTTGTCGCTCACCCAAGCAGCAAATACAAAGGGCAGGCCGGTGTGCGCCAGCCATACTTCGCCGAGGTCATAGACGTAGGGAAATTGATTTTCCAGTTCAATAGCTCGATCGCCAATGATCAATCCAGCGGTGCCTCTTTGTATGTCAACTTCAAAGCCGGAATATGCTGGCACTAGCTCTGGCGTGATATGCCAGTACTCTCGTAGGAGGATTTTTACTAATTCTACTGAAGTACGGGAGTGATAATCCAGCAAAATACGGCTGACCTTCTCTAATGGGTACTCGCTGAAAAGGCACACCGTACGCACGGCGCCGAGTGTGCCAATGCAATAATCTGACACAATGCGCGGCGTATTCAGCTCTGGTATAATGGCCACTGGCGTCAAAGCCAAGTCCACCTCTCCACTTTTAAGGCGGCGCGCGCACTCGGAGGGTATGTGCAGTTGCAAGTCTATTTGCGCTGCTACTTTTTTGTTTCTGAGCAGCCCATACAGCAACGGTTTGGTATTCAGGTAGCTCACGGCGGCTACTTTCAGCTTTCTCATGTTGTCAAGTAAGATTTTTGGTCATGCCTGCAGTTTCATTCATACAGCGCACAGCATCCATTCTTGTGCTAGGTTCAGGCAGAGACTAACTTATGCGCATGCGCTGGTTTGCGAAGGTAAAGCAAAGGACACAAAGGGTTGCAAAGACTATACTGCTCACTGCCGGCACCGTGCTCTAGCCCTACTATCTTACACCACTGGCAATGCCAGATACCCTTTGAACACCTCATCTTCTGGGAAGACGTGGTCAGTGTAGTCTTGTATGATGTTGTAAAGTGTATCGCGCTCAATAGGGCGGCGGCCTACAGCTTTGATGAGGTTGGCTAGCTCACGGGTGCTAAGCGCAGGCGACTGCTCCTCGGCACCAGCCATAGAGTATATTTTGGTAGTATCGTCAATGGTGCCGTCAATGTCATCCACACCGAAGGCAAGTGCCATTTGGGCTACTTCGCGGCCAATCATGGGCCAGTATGCCTTGATATGATCGAAGTTGTCGAGGTAAATGCGGGCAATGGCATAATTGCGCAGGTCTTCTACAGGCGTACTTTCGGCAATATGACTCATTTGATTGTCGTGGTTACGAAACTTGAGCGGGATGAACGTCTGAAAGCCGCCGGTTTTATCTTGCAATTGGCGAAGTTGCTCCATGTGGTCAATTCGGTGTTCAAAACGCTCAATGTGGCCGTACAGCATAGTGGCGTTGGAGCGCCGGCCCAGATTGTGCCATATTTCGTGAATGCGCAACCACTGCTCGCCAGTGCATTTGTCGGCGGCAATTTGCTGGCGGATCTCCGGATGGAAAATCTCCGCACCGCCACCGGGCAAGCTATCGCAGCCTGCCTCAGCCACCAGGCGCATGCCTTCCTCGTAGCTTACCTTGGCTTTCTTAAAGATGTAATGGTACTCCACCGGTGTGAGCGCCTTTATGTGCAATGCCGGGCGATGCGACTTGATGCGGCGGAAAAACTCAAGGTAAAACTGTAGGTCATACTGCGGCAGCACCCCGCCCACGATATGTACTTCTGTGACAGGCTGATCGTCATAACTTTTTACAATGTCGAGCATTTCCTCCATAGTGTATTGCCAGGCGGAGGGGTCATTGCGCTGCTTGATGAGGCGCGAGTACGAGCAAAACTTGCAGTCATATACGCACAGGTTGGTAGGCTCTATGTGGAAGTTGCGGTTGAAATAGGTTCGGTGGCCGTGTTGCTTTTCACGGATGTAATTGGCCAGCGTACCCACGAAGGCCAAAGAAGCCTGCTCGTACAACAACAAGCCTTGTGCTGGGCTGATGCGCTGGTCAGTCAGAACTTGCTCTACAATTTGGCGCAATTCAGCAGGCAGTTGAGGGTCCCTTAGCAGGGTTTCCATCGCATAGGTATGATCAGTCGCAAACATGTGGGACGTCGCAAATTTCCTTGATATAACGCTTTTTTGTACTTTCAGTTTTTTCTGAAAGAAATAAAGTTGCAACAGATGCAGCAGCGCTCTACATTTGCCGAAGCAAAAGTAATGCGATTCAGGCACGTTAGCCTCATAATCTGTTTATGTACCCTACACAAATGAAAACCCTCCTCCGCATCTGCTTCCTGGCACTCTATCCTTGCTTTCATAGTATGGCGCAACCAACAACTCCTGCACTAAACCTAATGACCTGGAACATCCGCTTTGACAACCCCGAGGATGGCCCCAACCGATGGGATAGGCGTAAGGCTTATGTAGCTGAGACCCTGCGCTTCTACGACGTGCATCTATGCGGCATGCAGGAAGCGCTTAAAAATCAGGTGGACGACCTGCTGGCCATGCTGCCTCATTTCGCCTACGTGGGCGTAGGGCGCGACGACGGACGGGAAGCTGGCGAATTTTCTCCTATCTTTTTTGATACACTCAGGCTAAGTGCACTTCAATCTGGTACGTTTTGGCTAAGCCCTACGCCGCAGCGACCATCCCGAGGCTGGGATGCCGCCCTGCCTCGCATTGCCACCTGGGCTCAATTCCGAGACAAACGCACAGGGCTGTTGTTTTTTGTATTCAATACGCATTTTGACCATGTGGGGCAACAGGCGCGGCTACAAAGCGCCCAACTGCTGCTAGAAAAAATCGGAGAACTAGCTGGCTCGATTCCAACTTTCATTATGGGCGACCTGAATGCACGCCCGCAGGCCCCCCCAGTACAGTGGCTTTTGGAGCATCTGACTGATTGCAAGGCTGTAAGCCAACTGCCACACTTTGGTCCTCATGCCACATTCAATGGATTTGGCTCCAGCGAAGTGGAAGACGTGCAGATTGACTATATTTTCTGTACCAGCCCCACAGTGCAGGTACTTCGCCATGCCACATTGAGCCATACCTGGGCAGGGCGCTTTGCCTCTGATCACCATGCCGTACTGGCTGTAGTGAGTTTGCTTGCTCAGTAATTCTGAACATTGCGAATGGCCATGAACAACCCCACCCACACACTGGTGTACAATCTCTACGAAGCACTCCCCGGGCTGTATGCCATCAATGTGCTGCTGGTGCAATGTACCTCTGATGGCAAACCGCTGCACATCTTGCAAAAAGCCGGCCCTCAACACTTGGAAGCATTGGGGGTGAACGAGGCCGATACCCACCTGCGCTTAATGCGTATCGCAGAGCAGATACAGCCCGCAGCGCTGGAAAAGTACTTCAACAAAAACAAGAAGAAAACCGAGCCACTGGCAGCACTCTATACCGACGAAGTTCTTAAAGGTCAAATACAGCAATATGTACACCGCCGCATGAACGATTTGCTTGCCCTGGTGCAAAAGCATCGCTTTCTGGTGAGCCGGGAGGCTGAGCGGCGTACCCTGGTCAAGGACGTGCTGCTGACCATAGAAAATGTGCCCCTGGAGCCGCTACTCACATTTCGACGCTTGCCGGAAGGCAGCATTTCCTATCGCCTGCGCCTCCGCGACGGCCAGGGTACGTCCTGGGAGATACATACCCGCGACGTAGTACCCGTGACCAACCAAGAACCTTGGGTCATTGTGGACTACCACTTGTATCGCCTGGCGCACATCAATGGTCATATGCTGCTGCCGTTTCAAAAAAAGAGCGAAGTACGCGTACCGGCAGCCCAGGTAAAAACCTACTTTCAAAAGGTCATCCTCAAGGCTGCAGCTCGCGTGGATCACCTAGAGGCAGAAGGCTTTGAGCTGGTGCGGCATGATGCAGACCCCGTCTGCCGGCTCGAAGCTTACCACGACATCTTCAAAGGCACCTGGGCTTTAGCCGTCTATATGGACTATCCTGGCGCTTCGTTCCCCTGCTTCGATCCGCGCAAGGAACGCACTTCCTTGGAGTTTGGTAACGACGACAACAACATTCGCGTTGTGAAAGTGCAACGCCGCCCGGAGGCCGAAGCAGCTTATCTGAACGTCTTGCGCCAACTTGGCCTGGAGCAGGGGCATGGCAGCCAGTTTATTGCTCCTTGCGACGATCCACTGCACCTCCTACAGTGGCTCTGCACGCACCGCGTATCCCTGGAGGAACAAGGCTTCCGGGTGGTAGCGCCACAAACCGACATTGGCCCGATAGCGCTTCACGAGGCGCGCATTGTATGGGAGACGCATCAAGGTAATGATTGGTTTGACTTGCGCGGCAAGATAAGCGCAGGTGAGTATTGCATAACCTTTGCGCAGCTGGCGCCGTACATCCAGCAAGGCAATCGATTTTATCCTTTGCCCGATGGCACCGTATTGCTCATTCCGCAGGAGTGGATGAGCCGCTTCAGCCACCTGGCACTCATGGGCAAAAAACAAGGCGACACCTGGCGTCTGCTTAAAAGTCAGCGAAACCTACTCAGCGATGCATTGCCGGAATTGTTCTCTTCTGCTAAGCCTACCGACAAGCCCCCTGCTGAAATACTCCAGCCGGCTACCCTCCAAGCCACCCTGCGCCCTTATCAACTGCAGGGCTTCCAGTGGCTGGCTCAACACTACCATGACAACCTCGGCGCTTGCCTAGCCGACGACATGGGCCTCGGCAAGACCCTCCAGACCATCGCCGCTCTTCTTTATGTCAAAGCACAGAAGCCGGCGGAAGCCCAAACTGCATCAGGCAGCGCGCAGTTGTCGCTCTTCCAACCCGTAGTTGATGATTTCTTCCAGCCGCTGCAAGCGCTTATCGTGTTGCCAGCCTCACTGGTGTTCAACTGGCAACAAGAGCTAGCGCAGTTTGCCCCCTCCCTGCACGTATTGCCATACACGGGTACCAATCGCCTCAAAGACATTCGTCTGCTGGCCCGTTACGACGTGGTGCTCACCACCTATCAAACGGCTCTGCGCGACTGCGAATTGCTAACTAAAATAGAGTGGGAGTACATCGTACTGGACGAAAGCCAGCAAATCAAAAACAAAGACAGTCAGATTTTTAAGGCCCTGGGCCAACTGCGCGCCCGACACAAAATTTCTCTTAGCGGCACACCTATCGAAAACGCTCTGAGCGACCTGTGGGCGCAAATGCAGTTTATCAACCCCGACTTACTCAAGTCTTTCCACTTTTTCAAAGAGCACTTCATCATACCCATCGAAAAACAACAAGATGAAGCCGCCAAAACTCGCCTCCGCTCCCTAGTAGCTCCTTACCTGCTGCGCCGCACCAAAGAAGAAGTGGCCAAGGACTTGCCGCACCTGCATCGCCAGGTCTTTTACTGTGAAATGACACCCCCGCAAGAAAAGCTCTACGAGGAAGAGAAATCCAAGGCGCGCAACTACCTGCTGGAGCACTACCACCCCAACGACGCCCAGTATTTGGCAATAGTGCATCAAACCCTAATGCGCCTGCGGCAGTTGGTCAATCACCCTGGGATGATTCTGAACGATTATACGCACGATAGCGGCAAGTTCAACCAAATTATGGGAGCCTGGGATACCATCCAGAAGGCCGGGCACAAAGTGCTGTTTTTCAGCTCTTTTGTAAAATACCTCAATCGCTTTGCACAGCAATGGGATGAGAAAGGCCAGCCCTACTCCATGCTCACCGGCTTACACAATGCCGCTCAGCGCAAGGCCGAAATACAACGCTTCGAACATGATCCTGCAGTACAAGCCTTTCTCATCTCCATCAAGGCCGGTGGCACGGGGCTGAATCTTACTGCAGCCAACTACGTATTCATCCTCGACCCCTGGTGGAACCCCCACGTAGAAGAGCAGGCCATTGCCCGCGCCCATCGTATAGGTCAGGATAAGCCAGTGATAGCCATCAAATTCATTACCCGCAACTCCATTGAAGATAAGATTCTGCAACTCCAGGAACGCAAAATGCAACTGGCCGAAGACATCCTGGCCACTGCCAATAATATGAAAATCCGAAAAGACGACCTGGATTTCTTGCTGACGTAAACGTCCTGCTTGGCTGTAGTTACCAAAGCATCACGCGGGCTGTCCACGCTTGATTGGCAGAGCGAATGCGCACCACATACACCCCTGGTGTACAGGCCAAAGACGGGCGGATACTCATTTCGCAGGTGCCGCCAGTATATGATTCAGTGGCTATTACAGGCACTGGGCGTCCTCCCAGGTCGAAGAGTTCAGCCTGCAAGGGCATATTTTCAGATATAGGCAAACGCACGGTGAAAATTTCTCTGGCAGGATTAGGAAACACAATCAATGGGATACGGGACTGTTCATCGGTAGGTATGCTACTCACTGTAGAACATTCGTACAGCGCTACCCATCCTGGCCAAGTAGCGGTGGCATCAGAAACAAACCGCAGCGTCAGGCTACCTCCAGTAGCCTGCACTGTACCGGGGCTGTTGCCGCCCGTCCAGGCACCAAGCAAAGGTGCATTGATGCTTGAGCCGTCGTATATCCATAAGGTATCATATCCGTTTTCCAGTTGGAAAGACTGAAACTGCAGCGTCAGTCCCGTGGCGCCCGGCGGAGCAATAGTGTAGGTATAGTTTTCATTATTGTAGTAGTTTGAGACTGGGCCGCCACCGTCGTACAGGGTATCCTGGCAAGGCTGAACGGCGCAATTGGTAAAGTAATCCCGCAGGAGATTCCACAGCTCAGGATAGCCAGCATCATACCCCAATGCCCAAATACCTATGCCGGCCAGCCCTCGTTGCAGTACCAGTTGGTAGCGTCGTCCCAGGGTATGCTCCGAATTGATGAAGCACTGCCGCCAGGTATTACCCGTAGGGTACACATAGTAGGACGACATGCTGGGAAGATGATAGCCTCGCTGCTGGTAGGTAGCGCTATCGTCGCGCACAGCGCGATAAGTGCGAGATCGGTGAAAGGCGCCGGTGGTGCTGGCAGGTATTTGGTCGCTTGTGGTCTCCCATTCGCGCCCATAGTAAGGCAGTCCAAGCAGGAGTTTGTGGCGCGGTATACCGGCATTCAAGTAGTTGGTAACAGAGCGCGAGAGGTTTTGATTGTAGCTGGATACAAAGGCATACAGCGGATCGGTAGGCCCAGCTTGGGTGCTGCCGCTCCAGTAGTAATCATAGCCCATGATGATGAAAAAATCCACGTAAGGCACCATGGCGCTCACATTAAAGACGTAGCTCCAGTCCACAGCGGGCAGCGCCACTGAGAGTTCGGCAGTTGGTAAAGCTATTTTCAGTTGCGTGCCCATTGCGATGATAAAGTCGGTCAGATTGGCACTTTGGGAGGCAGGCACAGCTTCAAAGTCAATATTAATACCGTGAGCGCCGCGTTGCTGAATCATGGCAATGAGATTGCTGATGAGCGTTTGGCGGGCGGTTGCGCTGCCAAAGAAAGTGGCATGATTACTGAACAGGGTCACGCACAGATGTACGCGTAGCCCTCGCGCCAGGGCCTGGGTGACTACCGGTGCTGATACCCAGTTGTAAGTGTTATTGGCCTGCCCAGTAAAGGGGTTTACTTCATAAGAGAAGTAGCATAAGTCGCTGAGCAGGCTCCAGTCATATTGGGATTCCAGGCCGTTGCTCCAGTAGGGATGCCACCCAAATACACGCTTGTTGAGGGTGCAATTGCTCATGTTTTTGGCGTAGTCTGCCATCTTCCACTCGTTGATTGCTTGCCAGTCTTCTGAGCTGATGCCCAACTGGCGATAGTGCGCTGCCTCTTGCTCGTGAATGGAAACTGGCCGCGTCTGCGCCTGCAGCAGGCCAATAAGCCCTAGGCAGTATAAACAAGCTGTTAATGTGCGTTTCATGATATTTCTGATGTCTTAGATCTGTCTCTGCCCTCGTATGGCCTCGCTCAACCCTTCGCCGATGAGATTGAATATCGTAACCGTCACAAATATGGCCAGCCCTGGAAACAACGCTAACCACCAGGCACGAAAATTGCTTCTAGCCACGTTGAGCATGGTGCCCCAGGTTACTTCGTCGGGTGCAAGGCCTATCCCCAGAAAAGACAAGAACGCCTCAAGCAAGATAGCGCCTGCAATGCCGAAAGAAAGTGCAATGAGCACGGGTGTAAGCGCGTTGGGCACGGCATGACGCCAGAGGATACGCCATTCGCGCAAGCCTAGCACACGCGCTGCTTCAATATAGCTCAGGCTGCGAATGCGCAACAGCTCGCTTCGTACAAAGCGGGCAATGCCTGTCCAGCGTATTAGGCCAATGACCAGCATCACAGCGGCCAGGGAGGGTTTGCGCAGTACTGCCGCCACGGCCAGCAGCAGCAGCAAGGCCGGTATGGAGTTGAGAATCTCTACCAGGCGCATTACCAGCAAATCTACGGGCAGCGTAATTCGTTTGTTCAATACGGGGAGGCGCGTTACTGCCCAGGCTATTAGGTTAGCTAAGATGAGGTAGCCGCTCAACGTCATCAATAAGTGTAGCCAGCCACGCCACTCCCCATTCGTATCGGGCACGAAAGCCAGGAACAACCCAGCAATTAAGCCAAACAAATTGAGGACAATATGCGTCCAGGTAGTGGTCAGTCCGTCATCGCCGAAAAAGCCTGCCACAGCTCCCAGCACCAGTCCAATAACCAAGGCAATACTCATAGACAGCAAGCCCACCCACAGTGCAGTGCGCGTACCCCACACCAGGCCTGCTGCCACATCGCGGCCTATCTGGTCGCTGCCTAGCCAGTGCCGGTATCGCCAGGAGGCCACCCGTTGCTTGCCAAAAGGACTGACGTAGTTGAGATTTTTTTTGTCCAGCACCTGCGGCGAATACGGAATGGGCGGCCAAATAACGCGCTCATAGGGCAAGTCTGCAAAGTTAGCTCCGGTGAAAGGCGCTTTCCATTCGGCCCAACCGGCTTTTATTAAGTAGTGCTTAGCTACAGGAAAATAATGCCTACCTCCCAGGCGGCAGTACAAAGGCTTGTCATTGGCAATGAAATCGGCAAACACTGCTACGAACAAAAGTACCCAAAACACTCGGAGCGACCAGCGTGCCGCCGGTTGTTGCCGCAGCAATTGCCAGACCTCAGACAGACTACCACCGGTTGGCCCAAGCACTGCTAAAGTATGCTGTACACGGGTGAGTTGGCTCATACTTGCTCGTTTTGCCACAGGATTTAGTGCATCGGGCAGCCACAATGACTCGCTTTGCACGCCGACGCCAAAAATAATATACATAAAGTTAACATGCCGTACATAATCTTACTTAACATAAGCTTGTATTTTTGCCTCCATTTAGAGAATACAAAAGTAACAAATCCTTTGGCAATGCATACCAAACCGAGGATTCTCGTAGCGCCTTTAGACTGGGGGATTGGTCATTCTACTCGTTGCGTACCTATCATTAAAGAGCTAATACGCCAGGGTGCTGAAGTGTATATCGCCTCCAACGGACGTCCACTCAAGGTACTCCAGCGGGAATTTCCTGACCTGCCCTCCTTCAAACTACCACCGTACGATGTTCGCTACCCCTTCCGTAGCATAGTGTTGAACGTCCTCTACCAGATGCCACGTCTGCTATGGACAGTCTGGGCAGAGCACCGGCAAATCAGCCGCATGATTGACGAATTCCACCTGGATGGCATCATCTCCGACAACCGCATGGGATGTTTTACCCACAAAGTGCCCACAGTGGTTATTTCCCATCAACTCAACGTCAGAGCGCCCAATACATTTTTATACCGCCTGACCAACCTACTCAACCACTGGTTCTTGCGCCGCTACAACCATTGCTGGGTGCCAGACTGGTCGGGTAGCCACAGCCTCTCCGGCGATCTCTCCCGCCCTACTCCGCACCCGCATACCGCATATGTGGGGCCGCTCACTCGCCTAAGCATTGTACCGCCCAGCAATACGCGCTACGACGTACTGGCGCTGCTCTCCGGCCCCGAGCCACAGCGTACCAACCTGGAGAAAGCCATCCTGCGACAGGCTGCTCAACTCCCCTATCGCGTATTGCTAGTGCAAGGCAAACCCGAAGCCGACAATCATACCGAGCAACACGATCATATCCAGATTGTACCTTTCTTAGACGCCCCAGCGCTCAGCCAAGCCATTGCCAACAGCCGCATGATCATCTGCCGCTCCGGCTACAGCACCCTCATGGACCTGGCTGCTCTGGGCAAAAAAGCGCTGCTGATACCCACTCCAGGTCAAACCGAACAAGAGTACTTGGCCGAATACTTAGGCGGCAGAGGCGCTTTTGTGCGGCAAGACCAGCGCTGTATTGATCTCGCTGCGGGCATAGCGGAAGTAATGGCACTTCCTGATCCTGACATATCGCAAATCAATCCTGATCTGTTGGCATCAGCGGTGCGTACTTTCCTTTACGCTACCATGCCTTCCGCACCAGGCAAACTACGCTGGGCTGCAGTTTAGGAGTTTTTTGACCGCCGCCGCTGCTGCTCCCACGCCCAGGCCGTACGCATGATGTCGTCTATATTTCGTGCAGGCGTCCAGCCCAGCAACTGACGTGCGCGGGCATTGTCGGCATATACAGCTACTACGTCACCAGGGCGGCGTGCGCCTATATGCCAGGCCAAAGCCTGCCCCGATACCCGCTCGAACGCGTGTATGGCTTCGAGCACTGTCACGCCATGGCCAATTCCCAGGTTGAATATCTCGCAGGGTTGCGCGTTGCGTCCATCCAGCAGGTACTGCAAAGCTCTGGTGTGCGCGTTAGCCAGATCCATGATGTGAATGTAGTCGCGGATACAACTGCCGTCGCGCGTGGGGTAATCATTGCCAAAAACTGTCATTTCTGATCGCAAGCCTATGGCCGTTTCAGTGATCACTGGCACAAGATTGGTAGCTGGGTTGGTAGGCGCCTCTCCGATCAATGCTGAGGGATGCGCTCCGGCAGGGTTGAAGTATCGCAAAAGCACCGCTTGCAAGCCAGGAGAAGCCTTGAGCACATCTTGTACAATTTGCTCGCCCATCTGCTTGGTGCGCGCGTAGGGCGACTCAGCCTCTTGCAAGGGTGTGCTCTCTGTCACAGGCAGCTCGGCGGCATTGCCATACACTGAGCATGACGAAGAGAAAATGAAGTGGCGCACCCTGTGGCGGCACATGGCATCTAGTACGTTGATGAGACTGTTGAGATTGTTGCGAAAATAGCGGATGGGCTGCTCTACGGATTCGCCCACTAGTTTGAGCGCTGCAAAGTGAATGACACCCGCTATGTCGGGGTGGTCTTCAAAGATGTGCAAGGTGGTGTCCAGATCGCACAAGTCCGCAACGTAGTTGGGCACGCGCCGCCCGGTAATAGCTTTTATGCCGTCCAGTGCTGATTCATCGGCATTGGATAGGTTATCAGCGCTGACCACCTCAAAGCCGTGATCCAGCAAGTCCACAATGGTATGGCTGCCGATATAGCCGCAGCCTCCCGTAACCAATATCTTGGGCATGGGCACAAAAGATTAAATAAAAACGCCCCAAAGTTGAATACTCTTGCCGGTATAACCAAGCAGAATGACATCTTCATAGCCGGAGCAACAAGAGCAGCAGCCAACTCGTCTTACCTCTCTGCCAAGTTTGATTGGGGGAGCTTGCCAGACATACTTGCCCAGGCTACTTACTGCCGTTTTATTACTGCCATGTCGTGCAAATTAGCTTACTTCGCCTTCTAATTATAAACACACAAGCAACAACCTATGGCAAACAACCTCTTGCACGGTAAAAAAGGCGTGATTTTCGGTGCATTGGACGAGAAATCCATCGCCTGGAAAGTGGCGGAGCGCTGCCACGAAGAAGGCGCCCAACTTCTGCTGACTAACGCACCAGTAGCCCTGCGCTTCGGTCAAATCAACGAACTGGCCGCTAAACTAGGTGCTGAAATCGTACCTGCCGACGCCACTAGCATGGAAGACCTGGAAAACCTCTTTCGTCGAGCATTGGAAGTGTTTGGCGGCCCGATTGACTTCGTGCTACACTCCATTGGCATGTCGCTCAACGTGCGCAAGGGCAAGCCTTACACTGACCTCAACCACGAGTGGATGCTCAAAACCTTCGACATCTCAGCCATTTCCTTCCATCGCATGATGCAGGTGATGATGAAGCTGGATGCTATGGCCGAAGGCGGCTCTATTGTGGCCCTATCGTACATTGCGGCGCAGCGCGTCTTTCCTGACTACAACGAGATGGCGGAGTCCAAAGCCTTGCTCGAGTCCTTTGCACGCAGTTTTGGCTATCACTACGGTGTACAAAAGAAAGTGCGCGTCAATACTATTTCACAGTCGCCCACCAAGACTACTGCTGGCACGGGCGTGAAGGGATTTGCAGAGTTTTTTGACTACGCCGACAAGATGTCGCCATTAGGCAATGCTTCTGCTGAAGCCTGCGCCGACTACTGCGTAGTCATGTTTTCTGACCTGACGCGTATGGTCACTATGCAAAATCTCTATCACGACGGCGGCTTCTCTACCATGGGGATGAATCCGGCGGTGCTGGGGCTTTGATACTGGGCAGTATGCGCTCAGTGGCGTTTCCACTGGTTCAAGACCTCCAGTTCAAAGTGGGTAAAATCATCTTTGAGCTTGGCCAACAGGCGGGCTTTCAATGCAGGCTCTTCCAGGAAACTATACTCCAGAGCGTTGAAGGCTAACTGCTTGATTTGAGGATACGAAAAATTATGGTGGCGATACAGCAGTACATATTCCTCACTAAGCTGGCTGCGCAGTACGCCTTCATCATCGGTACAGAGCACAAGAGGGACGCCGGCGTATCGCCACAGGCTCAGGGGGTGCTCCTCTGGGGCTATGCCCAGGATGAAGCAGTTGCTGCTCAAGTTGATTTCTACGGGGATGCCTCGTTGAGCCATGAAACGAGCTAACTCAAGACCTTCCCAGGTAACGCCCACCCCATGACCGATGCGGGAGGCGCCAGCTACATGCACGGCCTGTTCGATGTGATGGGTCAGGTCTTCGGGTTTCACCAGGCCGAGGATCAGCTCGCCGGCATGCATGGCAAATTTCACTTTGGGGAATTTGCGGTGCAAGAAGCGGTAAAATAGCATGTGGAGCCCATAGTCGCGCATGGCTATGGGGTGGTTTTCGGGGGCTACGATGTTAACGCCCACAATGAGCGATTCAGCCTGGGCGGAGGCAAAGCCAAGCGCCAAGTCGGCAAATACCTGCGCTGGCGGCAAGGTGCGCAACACATAGTTTTGATATCGAATAACAAACGCCTCTTCATCAGGCACATAGGCATCGTGCAGGCGGCGTACCAGGTGGTTATGCTGTTGTACAGCGTTTGGGTAATCAGGGTGCGCCTGGAGGTCCTTCCATAGTTGCTCCAACAATGCCATTACAGCATTGCTGTCGGGGGCGGCCAATAGTTTTCGATTCCATATTTCAGCTGGCTGGATGCTGTGCTGCACCGGCATGAACATGGTTTCTACATATGTAATACGTTGTGCGGTAGCTCGGCGCTTGATTTCTAGCAGCCCTTCGACGAGGCAACTGTCCACAACGGGCAAAAATGCAGGAAATGTGCTGAAGAAGTGCGCATGCGGCGGCAACTTTGCGGTATCATAGCCGTATTGCAACACCGACCACTTGCGGAGTAACCGGTCGTGGTAGCCCTCCATCAGGCCCAGCGTTTGCAACTCGGACAAACGCCGCCAGTATTTTCGGTCTTTGCCTGCAGGCCGAAAAGAAGGAGGCTTTACTTCAAGCGTGCGCGTATCCAACCAAAAGCCGCGGGCAATAGCACACTCCAACAGCGTTTCGGCATAGATGGAGCCGCTGAAGTGGTGGTGCAAGTCGCCTCCCTTGGGCATGCGCTGAAAGAACTGCCGCAGCAGGGGTATGTCTTGCCGCGCTTCGCTTAGCCACTCGCCCACGAGCAGCTCGTGTGTGGCGGGCTGAGCCAGTGCCAGCTCAAAACCTAACAAAAAACATAACGTGCTAATCCAACAAGCGTACTGAAGCATGCCGTAAAGTTACGTCGCAAACTGCAGACCTCAATCTTCGTCGTCAAAATTGGTGTCGTTGAGCATGCCCGCCAGCACGTCACGGAAGGATAAGCCGGCCTCCAGGATGTCTTTGCTTACTACATTAAACTCAGCCAGGCCATGCAGCAGCAGTTCCATGTAGGGGTAGGCCTCGTCGCCGTGTAGGTTCAGATTTTGCTCTACAAATTTGCGTAAGCCGGCTACTTTATCTAGCGCCTTGCGGTATTCCTTTTCGGGGGCGTCAATGAGCAGTTCAATGGTATTGCTACCAGCAAACCAGGCACGGATGACGCCATAAGGGTCGGTATCGCGATCGCGGCCTTTGCGCAACTTGTCAGGGTTGGGGAAGTGGTCGAGGAAGGTTTCTTTCACAGCCTTGCCCAGCAGGTGCATGGCCACCTGATAAGGGCCTTCTTGCTCACCTTCGTACACCAACTCTACCTTACCAGTAATAGCTGGCACCACCCCCCAGAAGTCAGTAATACGGCAGGTGGCAGTATTTTCTTTATTGAGCAGCATACGACGCTCGGCGGTGCTGACCAGGTTTTCGTAGCCGGATATGCTCAAGCGAGCAGATACGCCGCTTTTGGTGTCCACCCATTCGCTTTGGCGGGCGGCAAAGGCAATGCGCTCCAGCAAGATTTCCAGCAGGTCGGGTACACGCACGGCTTGTTTTTGTGCGGGCGGCAGTTGGGCTTCCTGGCGGGTAATGAGGCGAGCTATCTCTATGGTTTTGGGGTAGTGGGTGAGTATCTGGCTTTCGATGCGGTCTTTGAGCGGGGTAATGATGCTGCCGCGATTGGTATAGTCTTCTGGGTTGGCAGTGAAGACAAACTGGATGTCGAGAGGCAAGCGCAGTTTGAACCCTCGGATCTGGATATCCCCCTCCTGCAGAATATTGAATAAGGACACCTGAATGCGTGCCTGGAGGTCGGGCAGCTCGTTAATGACAAAGATGCAGCGATGGGCATGGGGTACCAGGCCGAAGTGGATGACGCGTTCGTCAGAGTAAGGCAGTTTGAGCGTAGCGGCCTTGATGGGGTCTACATCGCCGATGAGGTCGGCCACGCTTACGTCAGGGGTAGCCAGTTTTTCTATATAGCGCTCGTGGCGGTGCAACCAGGCAATGGGAGTATTGTCGCCATGCTCGGCCAGGAGGTCTTTGGCATAGCGTGAGATGGGCTGCAGGGGGTCGTCGTTGAGCTCGCTGCCAGCTACTACGGGGATGTATTCGTCCAGGAGGTTGACCAGCAGACGGGCAATGCGGGTTTTGGCCTGGCCGCGCAAGCCTAGCAACAGGATATTGTGGCGGCTGAGCACGGCGCGCTCAATGTCGGGTAATACCGTATCGTCAAAGCCGATGATACCTTCGAAAACCTTCTGGCGCTGTTGGAGCAGGTGCACTAGGTTGTTGCGGAGTTCCTCTTTGATGGATTTGGATTGGTAGCCCGAGGCTTTGAGTTGGCCAAGGGTTTGTATGTGTGACGGCTGCATGTGTCCAGGCATTGTCTTTTCTGAAAAACATTGAAACGCACAATTGCAGGAATGGTTTTTGGCACGATAGTCTTACCTTTGTGGTCTCCTGATAAAATGCGAGGATGAGTGACCATATTAAACACGAGTGCGGCATTGTATTGATCCGCCTGCTCAAGCCATTGGGACACTACCAGCAGAAGTACGGCACAGCATTCTACGGCCTGAAAAAACTGCAACTGATGATGCTCAAGCAGCGCAATCGGGGGCAAGACGGCGCTGGCATGGCCGCTATCAAACTGAGCGTGGCCCCCGGCGAAAAATACATCAGCCGCAAACGCAGCATCGCCAACAACTACTTGGAAGATCTCTTTGAAATGGTGTATGCTCCTTTCCAAAATTTGCCCCCCGAGCGCCTCAATGACGCCAATTGGCTCAAAGCCAACATGCCTTACATGGGCGAGGTGCTCATGGGGCACTTGCGCTACGGTACACACGGCCCCAATACTATTGAAACCTGCCACCCCTTCTTGCGCCAAAACAACTGGATGCACCGCAACCTACTGCTGGCAGGCAACTTCAACCTCACCAATGTGGACGAACTCTTCCAGGAACTGGTGGAACTCGGGCAGTATCCCAAGCAAAAGTCCGATACCGTGACGGTGCTGGAAAAAATCGGCCACTTCCTCGACGACGAGGTACAGCGCCTCTACACCTGGTACAAACCCGACGGCTACAGCAATACTGAGATCAACGACCTCATTTTTGACAACCTGGATATACAGCGACTGCTACGCCGCGCTTGCAAGAAGTTTGATGGCGGCTACGTTATGGCAGGGCTACTTGGCCATGGCGACGCCTTCATAATGCGCGACCCCTCCGGCATACGCCCTGCTTTTTACTATGCTGACGACGAAGTAGTAGTGGCTGCCTCCGAACGCCCCGCCATACAAACGGTATTCAATGTGCACATCAGCCAGGTGAAGGAACTTCAGCCCGGCCATGCGCTCATCATCAAGCGCAACGGCGCGATGAGCGAAAAACCCTTCATCGAACCCCGCCTGCGTGCTGCTTGCTCCTTCGAGCGCATCTACTTTTCGCGCGGCACTGACCACGCCATCTACCTGGAGCGCAAACGACTGGGGTATCAACTGGCCGAACCAGTCATGCAAGCCGTTCATTACAACTTTAAGCACACAGTGTTTGCCTTTGTGCCCAACACCGCCGAAACCGCCTTTCTCGGATTGACCGAAGGGCTAGAGCAAATCCTTAACCGCATCAAGCAGGAAAAAATCCTCAAGTTGCACACCGAAGCTCAAGGCCTGCCCGACAAAAAACTCCAGAAAATCCTGCAAATGCGGCCCCGCGTAGAGAAACTCGTAGTGAAGGACGCCAAAATCCGCACTTTCATCGCCGACGACCAACACCGCAGCGAACTGGTGTCTTATGTGTATGACGTAACCTATGGCCTGGTGGAAAATGAAAAAGACACCCTCGTACTACTAGATGATTCCATTGTGCGAGGTACTACACTGCGCGACAGTATCCTGCAGATTGCCGCCCGGCTGCGCCCCAAGAAAATCATCATTGTGTCCAGCGCGCCACAGATCCGCTACCCCGATTGCTACGGCATTGACATGTCCAAACTCAAAGAATTTGTGGCGTTCCAGGCCATGGTAGCCCTGCTGCACGACGCCGGTCAAGCCCACCTGCTTGAGGAAACTTACCAGCGCTGCAAGGCCTCCGAAAGCCTACCAGTAGCTGAAATACGCAACGAACTGATGCCCTTGTACGAGTTGTTTACTTACGAGGAAATCACCCGAAAGATTGCCCAAATTGTGACGCCGCCCAACATCAAGCCCAAGATAGAACTCATCTACCAAACAGTGGAGGGCTTGCGCCAAGCCTGCCCCAACAACAATGGCGACTGGTACTTCTCCGGTATTTACCCTACGCCTGGAGGCAATCGCGTGGTGAATCGAGCGTTCATAAAATACATGGAAAACCGCGACGAGCGCGCGTACTGAACAAGGCAAGCTGTAGCTTAATCGTCAAAAACTGCAAAGTGCTACCCAGAAAATACCATACTATAGTTGCTAGCCTAGCCCTGCCAGTGCTAGTTGTTATGGTCATGTTGGGTACTCACCCCCCTGTATATGCTCAGAAATTCATCCAACTGGAGCGCGCCGGCCGCATCAAGAATACGCGGTTTTACCTCGGTACAGTGCTGGTGTATCGCTATGAAGATAGCTGGTACTCCGGCGAGGTGCAGGATGTGCTATACGATGCAAATATGGTAGTATTTCACAATCGAATCCTGCCACTAAAAGACATTGAGGCACTGCGTATGCCCAAGCAAACCAACAAAAAACTGGGTGCTCGCATGCTGGGCGTAGGCATGATCTGGACTATGGGACACTTACTCTACGAGAGCAACGACAATCAGCCTGGCGTACGACTCACTCCATTCCAGATCAGCGCGGGTGCCACTACTATCACTGCAGGCGGCCTCATACTCCTGGATGGGCTAAGAAAGTATAAGGTGATTGAACTAAACAAGCGCAAACGCTTGCGCATCATAGACTTGACACCATAACAACTTCAACAAAACCGTGCGTTATGAAACTTCGCGTCTTGCTATTTTTTGTGTGCGGGCTATGCCTTGCGCAGGCCGTCAAGGCACAGGAGGGAGCCATTGGCAACGTCCTTTTCGATACCTCGGCCTGGATAGAACTGATTACTATTGAGCCGGCTATTATGCTGGACCTTAAGTATGCTACTACTGACAACTTTGTCAAAGAAAAACTCTACGAGTGCCCGCGCTGCTTTTTGCGCGCAGACGTAGCTTACGCCGTGCGCAACGTGCATCGCGAACTGCGCCGCAAGGGTTATGGCCTCAAAATGTATGACTGCTACCGACCACTACCCATTCAGTGGAGACTTTGGAACAAAGTGCCAGATGCCCGCTACGTGGCTGACCCCCGAAAAGGCTCCATGCACAATCGCGGTTCGGCAGTGGACCTCACCATTGTGGATGCCAACGGCAAAGAGCTTGACATGGGCACGCCTTTTGACTTTTTTGGCGAGGAAGCCTACCACAACTACACCAAACTACCTCAGCAAGTGCTCGACAATCGCAAATTGCTCAAGGAAACCATGGCTAAACACGGTTTTCGCTCCACGCCTACCGAGTGGTGGCACTATTCCTACACCAAGCGCAGCTATCCACTCTCCAAAATGGAGTGGCCTTGCGATACCAGAAGCAAATAGGTGGCGTAGGGTGGTGGCAGCGTCAGTCTTCCAGCACAATTTGCTTTCGATTGCCTTTGGCCCAGTCATTGAAGGGTGCAAATACGTGTATGTGACCATCTTCCACGCGGGCTTCGATGCGCTCCACGTCCACCACTGGCAGCAGGGGCAAGTTTACAAGGTAATAAGGCATTTGCATTGCTCCGCCCAGAGCATCCATTAGCAAGTATATGACAAAGCGCTGTTGCAGTACTTCTATGCGCACCTTATTCAGGTCAATACCTGGTGCAGCCAACACCAGATGGTATCCTTCTTCCGCCTGCCATGCGCGTATCTGGGTTTGAGCTACACCGCCGTGTATGGTGTTCAAGAGGTCGTATTGCGCCAGCAATTCCTTTGGTATCTGCACTTGAGGTTTCATAAGGTTGTGTTTTGCGATATGTGATTTTTATCACTGGTATAAGAGTAGGCAAATAGAATGCCAATTACCCCTTGGAGTGACTTTGTGTCAGTACATCTGCAATTTTGACACACTCTCAACTTGTTTCTTAAAGGACGCAGCAAGTGAAATTATTGTAACTTTGTGTCGAATTTTTGTCCAAAAAACAATCCTATGTGTATAACAATTCGCTTCATAGCAGCAGCTATCGCAGCCATGGCTGCAGCCAGTGTGCAAAGCCAGCCTCTTGAACTGCCTAAATTGGGCTACGCGTACAATGCCCTAGAACCCTATATTGACGCTCAAACAATGGAAATACACTATTCGCGGCATCACCAGGGATATGTGAGCAATCTCAACAAAGCCATTGCCGGTACAACTGCCGAGAAGCTTTCGCTGGAAGACTTACTACTCACTAGCGGGCGACGCGGCGATGCCGTACGCAATAATGCTGGGGGGCACTACAACCACACCTTATTTTGGGAAATCCTCTCCGCTACTCCAGCCCAAACGCCCAGTGCAGCCCTCCAGCAAGCCATCATAAGGCAATACGGTACACTAGACAGCCTCAAAAATGCACTTAACCAGGCAGCTGCCTCACGCTTTGGATCCGGTTGGGCCTGGCTCATTGTCACGGTGGATAAAAAACTGCAGGTGTGCTCTACGCCTAACCAGGATAACCCCATAATGGATGTGTCCAAGGAGCGCGGCATTCCCATTCTTGGCATTGATGTGTGGGAACACGCCTACTACCTCAAGTATCAAAATAAACGCAGCGACTACCTGGCCGCCATCTGGAATGTGCTGGACTGGGCCGCCGTGAGCCGCAAGTATGACGTCGCCCTCAACGACCCTCTGCTAAAGCGCATCGAAAAAGATACCTGGCAGGCACTCAAGGACTTCCACGTGGTTATGGCACAAACTTTCCATCCTATGGAAGATGGAAACCTCAAGCCCATACGCGAGCGCGCCGGCGAAATGAAACTTAAGGCCGAACTACTCAAAGTATCGCCTATTCCGGCTTCGTTCAACACTGCTGAAATTCGCAAAGCCATTGACGACCTGATAAAAGGCTCTGCGGCACTAGAAAAGAGCGTGCGTAAAAAAGCCAAAGACGATACAATCAAAAGCCAGTTGACAGCCCTGCACGACACCTTCCACGTCATCCAGGGGCTTTGCAGCCATTGACATACATGGAGCGCCACTGGTATCGCCACATACCGCATCCCACAGCCATACTTTTGGGCATGTTGGCCGTAGCCTCGGGGCTGAGCCACGTACTGCCCGCCGGAAAGTTTGAGCGCATCGTTGTAGATAGCCGCGAGCGTGTAGTTGCTGGCTCCTATCACACGGTAGATAGTACGCCATTAGGCATCATGGACATGTTTATGGCACTGCCGGCAGGGTTCAAAACTGCCTCCGACATCATCTTCATAATCTTTGCCTCTGGCATCATGTTTGGCTTCCTGGAGCGCAGCGGCGCTGTGGAGCATGCCGTGGGTGCACTGGTCAGGCAGTTGGGCATGGCACGCCGCTATGTGATTGTAGTGGTAATGACTTTCGTATTCGGGGCGCTGGGGGTGTTTGTGGGCTATGAAAATAACATTGCCATGGTGCCCATCGCCGCTCTGTTGAGCCTGGCCATCGGGGGCGACCTAATGTTGGCTGCCGGTATTTCAGTAGGCGCTATTACGGTTGGTTTTGGGCTGTCGCCTGTCAATCCTTACACTATTGGCACAGCGCATCGCATTGCAGAAATGCCGCTGTTTTCCGGTGCCTGGCTGCGCAGCATATTGTGTTTCGTTGCATTGTGCGTGCTGGCCTGGTACAATATACGCTACCTAAAAAAAATTGCACAAGACCCCGTGCACAGCCTAGGCAAAGATCTGGAGGTAAAAGGGCTGCACCTATCCAAACCCATTGAAGCCTATCGCATGACAAGTGCGCACACTATAGCCTTGGCGGCTTTTGCCATTGTGCTAGCCATCATACTATATGGCGTATTTGCCCATCATTGGTACATCAATCATATTTCGGCAGTATTCTGCATGCTGGCCATTCTTCTGGGCTTGCTCAACCGGCACTCAATACAGGAGTTTGGAGAAATCGCGCTCAAATCAGTATCGGCCGTGGCACCTGGAGCCTTCATGGTGGGCTTTGCCACCAGCATCAAAGTAGCCCTGGAAATGGGGCAAATCAACGATACCATTGCGCACCACCTGTCGCAAGCACTGCAAGGGCTGCCGTTGTATGCCGCTGCAGTGGGCATGACAGCGGTGCAGTCGCTCATGAACTTTCTCATTCCGTCAGGTAGCGGTCAGGCTTTGGCTACGCTTCCTGTGCTCATACCAGTAGGTGAAGTACTGGGGCTGACCCGACAAACCATCATACTGGCCTATCAAATTGGCGACGGACTGACCAACCTCATTAATCCTGCCCTAGGCGGACTCATTGCTATGCTTAGCATGTGCCGGGTACCATTGGATCGCTGGCTGCGCTTCGTTTTTCCTTTGTTGCTGGTGCTGATGGCTTTAGCGCTGAGTGCTGTAGTGGCAGCAGTGGCTATAGGGTACGGGAGCGGGGAGTAAGGGGGCCAGACGCATCGAAAAGGTAGTTCAACTCTGGACACATTGGCGTTCATGAAGCGCCAGAACTTGGATTCAAGTTTGGATAGACGATTTGCAGCTTAGGCAACTATGCCCCACATAGAATAGAAGAATAGCAACCTTTTATTCCTTAGGGCAGGCCATGAGCTAAGAGCTGTGCGTATGGTCAGCGCTGCAATTGGGGTGCGCTCTCCACCAAACAAGCAGATCCAGAGTTTTCTCCGTGAGCAAGATTTTATCCTTCAGTAGGATTCCCTTACCCTAAGCTCACGACTCTCTGTTCTCTCGATGCTCCCTCGCCGATTCTCTCAAAAAAAAAAAGACAATTATCGCCCAGTCTCAAAGTCATCATTTTTCCCGTACTTCGCGGTATGTTTGCTCAATGGCTGATGACCCTGTTATGGTGCAGTCTCGCGACAGGGGCTGTATATGCGCAGAAAAACGCCTACCAGCATTACTACCGAGGCGCCATGCACTATGGGGAGGGGCATTACAAGCAGGCTGAAGCACACTTCCGGCAAGCACACAACGCTGTTCCCGACAACTTCTACTTTGCAGTGGCACTGGGGGTGGCCATGAGCAGAGCAGGGCATCACGAGGCAGGGCGCGCCTTACTCGACAGAGCCAACCGCCTATTGAGGCCCAAAGATCCAGAATATACCATCAAGCGAGCTGCTTGGCATTTTTTTGTGGGCATTTCTTATCTATATGCTGGCAAAGCCAGATATGCCATCGCCCACATCAAGCGCGCCATTGCCATGGAAGAACACTCTGGCGACGAGCGCAAACTTAGCGTCTTTCACAACACCCTGGGCTATGCGCTATTGCTGCACCAGGGGCAGGGCGCGTACGTCAAAGCAGGGCTGGCACTGCACTACCATGTGTACAGGCAAGACCTGGAACGTGCTGTCGAACAGTTTGAGAAAGCACTCCGCTATAACCCTCACAACACAGTAGCCCTGCTCAATTATCGCACCATTGCCGACACCCTGGGCTTGCCCCACACGCAGTGGCTTGCCTATGCCGACTCCCTTGCCCAACAACGCCAGCTGACACCGGCATTCAGCGCTATGCCCGCCAGGATAGATCAGCTCTTGCAGCTGGGGCGCTACGAAGACGTACTTTTCCTCGTAGATATCTCCGGCTCTATGGTCATGGAAAAAGTAATTTGTCTGAACCAGAGCCGCTTCAGTGTAATGAAAGAAATGGCCTTGTACCTCGTAGAGCGAATACCTGCCCGCACGCGCCTTGGGCTGGCCACCATTGGCGGAGACTGCGACAAGCCCCCTCTGAAATGGATGCCTGTGGGCAGTCTGAGCCCAAAACACCTCAAAGACGAAATTCACTACCTCTACCCTGATGGCACTACACCCCTGCTAACCATGCTGGTGAAGTCGCCCGAACTCTTTGCAACCCCTGACTCCGTAGCCAAGTCTATTTTCCTCATTAGCGACGGAGAAAATATATGCCGCGTAGGTAATCTAGACATCTGCGCCTGGGCGGCCGGGCTGGCCGGACGAAACATCACCATCCACGTACTTACCTTCCTGGATGCCAGCTTGCATAATACCGGCGCTTTTGCCGAATATACCTGCCTGGCCGACTATACCGGTGGCAAAGTAGTATATATTGACAACTACCGCTGCAGCGTGGAGTTGTTTGACTTCAACCTCCTGGAAACCTGCCAATTGGCCATACCGCCCCTACGGCGCTCTAATTGTTACGATCCGATAGTAAAGGACATGTGGGCGATTTTCCCAAAGGAGAGGGAGTAACTGCAGAATTGATCAGAAGCACACGTCAAAAAGCACCGATAGAGACTATTGCCTGATGACATGGACGCACTCAAGATACTTCCGCAAGGTTATAAGGTTTTGTACACAACATCTGCAAATCATGCACAAAACTTGGCGTTGCTCGGTATAGAGCTTTAAGCGTCATTACCATAGGTACAAAAGCGCCAAATATACTGCCAGCTATGGCCGCAGCCTCAGCAGGCTAAACAATGCAGGCGATACCCTGCTGGTAAGCTGAATGTGAAAGCGCAGCGCTGAGATGGTCCCGATCAGCGAGTCATCAGCATTCCGCAATACCGTGTGGAAGAGTCTCATACTCTGGAAGAATAGCAACGACATTATTTACCGTAAGGCGCCCGTTTATTAATTGATCGTAAATTTTTACACACGTTTTTTGCCCACGAATTAATTCTCAATATTTTTCGACGTTCTTTTCGCATTTAAATAATTAATCCAATGGGACTTCAGGAAAAACGCCTTGCTAAAAACATTCAGGACAATGTACTACCCGGTATCCTGGCACAAATTAGATCTGTAGCGGGCTACGAACCCACAATCCACATTGACTGGGATACCTTCACTGCCTACGACGAGTACCCTCTGAACCGCCTGGAAAATGATATACTGCCCGATCTAGTAGAAGTGTTCAGGCGCATTGCTGTTGACGACATGGGCCGTGAAGCCCTGCAGGCTGGGCTGCGCAGCATCCGAATGGAGAATACCGACGACCAAAGCGCCGTGGAGCTTCGCTTTGCCGACGGCGAACTCTATCACAAAATGCAATTGGCCGGCAGTATCTACAGCCGCTACTCTGCCGATCATATTGTACCACTGCTGGAGAGGTCGCTCTGAGGCTACTGCCAGCCGCCGGCAAACTTGAACGCCTCAAAATTTTGCTCGCCTACCTTCAGGCGCAGCACGTACATGGCTTTGGCCAAATGAAAGCCCAGGTTTATTTCAAGATAAGGCCCCGGTGCGTCGGCGCGGCCTCTGGCCACCAAACGACCTGCCGCATCGAGTACCTCGTACTGCACCTCCTTTTCCACCACTTGGTTGAAAGTGACCCCCACTGAAGTACCCGACAACGAGGGGAAGATGCGGTTGACTGCCGCAGTGGGCGCGCTGCGCTGCATGACAATGACAGGCGAATAAAATGTATGGCTGTAGTTGATGGCCGGCTCTTCGTTGATGACTTTGAGGCGATAGAAGTATAAGTTGCGCTGCGCCAGCGAGGTATGCGTGTAGGTTTGCGCCTCCAGGGTACGGCCGCCGGTGGCATTCAGGGTGGCTATGCGCTCGTAGTCTCGTCCGTTTACCGAGCGCTCCACTTCGATGCGCTGGCAGAAGTATTCAGGTTGGGTCAGCCAGTCTAGCTTGACCGACACCCCACCATTGACATAAGTACCATTGAAGCTTTGCAAGCGAGTCACGAGTTCGCCCTCGTACTTGTCAATACGGATGTCGTCAATGGCTACACCTATGTGGTTACCGATGCCGTCGGAGCGAAATACAAATCGGAAGGCTACGTCGGGATTACCAGAGAGGAAACTGACGTTGAGGCGCAGTTGCGACCATTCATTGCGGTTGCCGCTGAAATAAGAAGACCCCACAGGGAAGGCTACATCGCTGAGGTTGCTGTTGCGCTGGTTGTACCAATTGGTTTGCACGCTGTCGCCTAGCACTTGCCAGGTTTGCCCCCTGTCGGTGGAATATTCTACCCGGAAGCCATCAAACCCAGGATGGATGCGCCACTTACCCCAGAAACTGAACTCGTAGATGCCAGGCTGCGAAAAGTCGAAGTTGGGCAAATAGAGCATAGTGTGCGTGTTGGGCTGGTAAAACGGCTCTGTGAGCCCTACCACGTAGGCGTTCTGGCCGCTGCGCGTACCGTCCTTGCCAGTGATGGTGGAGCGCCCGCGCTGCCACGACGACCCCGATACAGTGTAGACGCCGTACTGCTCGGTGAAGCCCTCCAAATTGCCGCCCCAGTTAGGTTTGTCTTCTTTCCATGGCAGGGGCAAGTCGGGCAGTATTTTAATAGAGCGCGCTGTTTGCAGGCTGTTGTTAATGGTGAGCGATACCGGGTAAGTGCCTACATTCGCATACGCATGTTGGGGGTTTTCATCATTAGAGGTAGCCCCATCGCCAAATTGCCAAAACCAGGATTCTGCATTGGTGGAGGGATCTCCAAAGAACTGTATGGGCACACGGGTGTAGCTGAGTTCGTCGAAACGCATACGGGCCGTTGGCGTGGCAAGCACGTCGCTGATGAACATACCCCGTCCGTGTGTAGCTGCTAGGATAACCTTGTCAGAACGGCGCAGGCGTAGCATATCCGTGCGCACAAATGGCGTACCTCGGCCAGCCGCCGGCGGATACCAGCGGGTCTGTTCGCCGTTCAGCAGGTCGGTGGTCCATACACCGGCTTCGGTGGCCAGGAAGGCCTGGCGGTTATTGTCGGGGTTAAAGATGGCAAAGTTTACGGGCATGTCAGGCAGGTCACCTTCCACATTGATCCAAGTTTGGCCGCCGTCAAAACTCTCAAAGACGCTGGGCAGTCCATAGTTGGACACCGTGACCAGCAGATGCTCGGGGTTGCCCTGCTCAATTTCAATACAAGAGATGACGCCGGCCAATGGCGTAAGCACAATCCCATCCACTACATTACCTTCATGGGCGTTGTCCACGCGCACGATGCGGCCACCGTTGAAGTTTCCAAAATATACGCGGTTGGGTATGTTGGGATCCACAGCTACTGCTGATACATCCAGGTTCAAGTCGGCTACATCCACAGGAGTAGTTGTACCGGTAGTTACATTCCAGCGGTAGAAGTCAGCTGCACGGGTTTGGGAATACAGGATATTGGTACGGCTGTCGTAGCCGGACGCACTCAGGAAATTGCCGTTCAAACTAGCACCGCTGAAGAAGGAACGCCCACCGTTGGTGGATAGGGAGTAGTTGGCAAAGTACAGTGACACCATCTGTATATCAGGCTCGTCTTCATCAATATGGCAAAAGAATCCGTCTCCGCCCAGTACTTGCCTGCCGGGGGATATACCAGGCTCACCCAGTGCAATAGAGCCATTGTCTTGTGTACCGCCAATGTAGTAGCTACGCGCCTCCTGTGGGTGAATAGCCCCTGCATAAAACTGGCTGGTATTGTAGCTGATGTTGCGGTCATTGATTTGCAGCTGACTAGCAGGGGCGTTGCCGTTGGTAGTGCGATACACTCCACCGTCATTGGTAAAGTAAATAATGTTGCTGTTCTTGGGATCATACACAATGCGGTGCTGGTCGGCGTGTACGTACTGAATGCCGCCACCGCCAAACCACTGGGAAATCTGCGTCCATGAAGAGCCGGAGTTGGTGGTCAGGTGCAAGTCAATACCGCCTACAATGACGCGCGCTGGATTGGTGGGGTGCACCGAGATGTCAAGATCATACCAAGCTTGACCGCGGGCAAAGTTGTCCATGCCCAGTGCCTGTGGCATAGAGGTTCTTGTCCAGAAGGCGCCGCCATTGTTGGTGCGATAGATACCCTCTACATCGCCGTCAATGTCATTTACGGCATAGATGACCTGCGGATCGCTTTCCGCTACGTCAAACTCAATGCGCTGGCTGGCTGCAGGGGGAGCACCTGGGCTATTGGTGATGTTCGTCCAGGTACCGACGTTACCCGATGGCGAGCGAAAAATAGCGTTGCGTGAAGATACAAAAATATGACCATTGGAAGCCAGTTCAATATCATAAAAGCGATTGGCCGACACCCCCGAAGTACCATTGCCGATGATGCGCGCCCAGGTTTCGCCGTTGTCCTGACTGCGCCACACTCCGGCGTCAGTAGTCACATACACATCTCCATTGACGGGATGTACCAGCATTTTGAAGCAATAAAAAAAGGCAATAGTAGTCGGCAGGTGATGCCAGGTAGTACCGCCATCGGTAGAGCGAAACACGCCAATGCCACGTATGTCAGTGTATTCTCCAGTACAGAAAAACATAAGGTTGGGGTTGATAGGCGACTGCACGATGTCCATCACGGCCAGATTGGGCAGGTAGTCGTTCACAGAAATCCAGCGCGTGACTGTCGCGGTGATATCGTCGCAGCGCCACAGCCCGCCCGATACGCTGCCAGCCCACACGCGTTTGCCGTCGGGGTCGTTGGCATCCACCAGCAAGCAACGGGTGCGGCCACCAACGTTGTTGGGGCCGCGTTCGCGCCAGCGAGCGTTAGTGATGCTTTGGCTTTTTTCTGGCTCCATGCGCATGGCCTCCTGTTTGCGCAGCCCTATGGCAATGGCGTCCAGTAAGCGCTCGGCGGGCGCATAGCCCAGTGCGGGATCCATGGTGCGCAGGCGGCGGTCTTCAAAGGCCTGGTCTATGCGCTGTTGTTTAGTAGGCTTGTAAGAAGGCACAGCGCTTGGAACAACCTGCTGCTGTACCTGCACCTGCTGTGGTGCCACCCTACGCGGATACAGCGATTTGTATTGCCTGTAGGTTTGGCTCTGCCCTGCCAATGGAGCTACTGCTGGCAGTGGTGCTTGCTCCGATGGTTGTACTTTAGCAACGTTGATTAGCGAAGATGCCTTGGGCTTAGCTGCGGAAGGCTCAGTGTGCTGCCTCATCCACACTGCTGTCAGCGCCAGTAATGTTATTGAAACGAATAATACTTCTGTAAACCTACCCCCAAAACGGATGCTCATATTCTTGCATATTTGCCGAATCGCAAAGATGGTGTATTTTCGCTATTCCTGAGGGGAGATTTACAGGCGGAAACGGCAAGATGGGCGACATAGAGGCAAGAAGCAGGGAAGGGAGGGAGCTAAACCTCACCAAAGGAGTTGCTCCTCCTCTCCCCGTTGAAGCATTCGGTCACTCATACGCGCGCAAACCAGCCTGCTCAGTGTATTGCCTTTTGCAGATGCGCACCGTGTGGGATGACGTAGTGATTTAAACTTAGTGCCTCAATCTCTTATGATACCACTCTACTTCATGCTCATGCCTGAAACTTGACAGCGTGAAGTATGAATGCTCTAGTAACTGGACTCATGTTTGGTCAGGCTTGCTAAATTATCGCGTATGAACAGAACAATTGCGGGGGTGGTATTTTCATTTTCAGACCGCCTCGGCACCTCTACCCCATCGCTGCTCAAACCCTGCAATGCCCTGCAATCCTCCCGTATGCACAGCTACTACAGTACTCCCTACCGGGAAAGCACCTTGCTGCACAAGGTCAAAAAGTGCGTACATCAGCTTGCCTGTGTAGATGGGGTCGAGTACGATGCCGTAGCAGGCGCGGAACGAACGGATGAAATCCAGCAAGGCTGGGGTATGCCGGGCATATCCGCCGTGGTGGTATGTGGTATGTATTTCAAAGGTGCCTGCTAAGGGCGCCTGCCCTGTTTCGGTTAGTAGTCTCTGTACCTCGGCACGGTGAAAATCGCCCTTGAGCACGCTAATGCCAATAGCCCTGGCCTTGCGCCCCTGCAGGCCTGCAACCAACCCAGCCAGCGTGCCTCCTGTACCACAGGCTACTGCTACAAAATCAGGATTGGCTTGAATAAAGATCTCCTCGGCCAATGCCATACAGCCCTGCAGCGCCAGGGCGTTACTCCCGCCTTCCGGCAAGATACAAACGCTCGATGCCGGCAACCCCAGCCGGGCGGGCCAGTCCTCCTGTGCAGCCTGGCGATACTGGGCGCGGCTGACATACACCAGTTGCATGCCCCGCGAAGTCACAAATTCTAGCGTAGGATTGAGCGGCTCAGTTGGCTCGCCCCTAACTACACCCACGGCAGCCATATTCAATACATGCGCTGCTTCAGCTACTGCGGCCAGATGATTGGAGTATGCCCCGCCAAAGGTGAGCAAATGGGTACAGCCTTGTGCATGGGTAGCTTGTAGGTTGTACTGGAGTTTGCGCCATTTGTTGCCACACAGGGGGCTATCCTGGCGCCAAGCCAGTAAGTCGTCTCGTTTAAGGAGCAGTTGCACCCCAGCCTGCTCAAGCACTTCTGCCCGGATGGCCTGCATCGGGCTGGGCTTATGATGCAGCAACTGGCTGATGACTTCAGCAGCAGACAACATAGCCCTACTTGTACTCCTCCCGGACCGGGCAAAATACATCTAGTATCTTGCAGGCGCTCAGGGCGCGCCCGCTGTGTACGATATGGGGGGCAATGACGGCCACCAGTCCTGGCTCGTACACCCGAGTTTGGCCATCTATAGTCAGTTCCATACGACCTTCAAGTACGATAGAGCTTTGCTCGTGCGGATGCGAATGCTCGGGTAAGATAGCACCCTCCTCAATTTCCCAGAACGACAGAGTGGTCTTCTCAGTGTGGATGAAGCGCCCGTGAAAGCCAAGAAGCAACTGTTTACTTGGCAGGTGAGAAAGTATGTAATCCATAGAGTCCTTTGTTTGCGGGCAAAGGTGCGCATTTTTCAGGTAAGAATCAGGCCGCACTGCACAAGGTCGATGCATGGTGAGGCTTAGTACTCCGCAAAGCGCGCGGAGAGCCGCCGAGGTACCAATACCCCCCACAACTCGTAGCTCGCAACTCACAGAATCAAGGCTGCTGCCTGGAGTTGGCCCTGCGCCCCTATCCTACACCCCCTCTAACGCTCGTCCTACTACCGGCAGATACAGATTCCCCTCCAGCACATTACGGGCAATTACAATGCGTTGAACTTCTGAAGTACCCTCGTAAATCTGAGTGATTTTGGCATCGCGCATGAGGCGCTCTACGTGATATTCCTTCACAAAGCCGTAGCCGCCGTGAATCTGCACTGCCTCCACCGTATGACGCATGGCCACTTCAGAAGCATAGAGCTTGGCCATAGCGGAAGCAGTGTTATAGTCCAGACCTTGGTCTTTGAGCCAGGCTGCGCGATACACCATGAGTTTAGCAGCTTCGATCTCAGTGGCCATGTCGGCCAGTTTGAAGGCAATGGCCTGATGCTGGCTGATGGGCTTGCCAAAAGCCTTGCGCTCCTTGGAGTAAGCAGTGGCCAATTCAAAAGCACCGCCAGCAATGCCCAAGGCCTGGGCAGCAATACCGATGCGGCCGCCAGCCAGAGTTTTCATGGCAAACTTGAAGCCGAAGCCCTCTTCGCCAATGCGATTGCTCTTGGGCACTTTTACATCATTGTACATGATGGAGTGGGTATCTGAGGAGCGTATGCCCAGCTTGTCTTCTTTGGCACCAATGACCACACCTGGCTGATCAGTTTCTACCAATAGGGCATTAATCCCTCGATGGCCTTTTTCCGGATGGGTTTGGGCTATCACAATGTGCAACTTGGAAGTGCCGCCGTTGGTGATCCAGTTCTTGGTGCCGTTGAGGAGGTAGTAATCGCCCATGTCCACTGCAGTGGTGCGCTGACTGGTGGCGTCGCTGCCAGCCTCCGGCTCACTGAGGCAGAAAGAACCGATCCATTCGCCGGTGGCTAATTTGGGTAGGTACCTGGCTTTTTGATCTTCTGTACCAAAAGTTTCGATACCCCAGCAAACCAGGGAGTTATTGACCGACATGATGACCGAGCAGGAGTTGTCCACTTTAGAGATTTCCTCCATAGCCAACACGTAAGATAGCGTATCCATACCACCACCGCCGTATTCGGGAGAGACCATCATACCCATGAAGCCGAGCTCGCCCATCATGCGCACTTGCTCGTAGGGGTATTCCATTTTGCTATCGCGTTCAATGACACCGGGTTTAAGTTCCTTTTGGGCAAAATCGCGCGCGGCCGATTGTACGGCCAAGTGTTCTGCAGAGAGTTCAAAAAACATGTCGGTCTTATTTTGGCAGTGCAAAGTTACAGGAATTGGCTGTTTTTGTGCCAAACAATTGCCCGGCTTTTTAGTTGAGAAATGGCGCTCCAGCATCAAATTACTGATAGATAAAACTTCTTGCAAACGGCAAAAAACTATCTACACCTGAAAAACTATATATTATGCTACCTACAGGATACCAGTCATTGCAAATAAAATGAAGAAGATTGCTTTATAGAGATAAGATGTACTTCAACAAGGGCATCTTTTGGTAATGCAGGGGGCCAAAAGACGCTCCAAAGCATGCTTTGCTTGTTGCACTTTTTCCTTTTTCATTTTTCCTTTTTCCTTCATTTTTGATATAGCTTTGGGCAGAAATTTAAAGGGCTTGAATTTATCGCGAAAGCAGAAGAGATCATGGTGGCATCCTCGTCGTTGGAGGTGGGTGCGCATGCTGTTGGTACTGTCGCGGCGGCGCTCGTTGCCGGGATTCTCTAAGGTGCCGGTACACGACGTGCTGGTGTTTGTATTCAACGAGATGCGGCGTTTCGACCTCATGATTCGCGCCAATGCCATTGCTTTCAGTTTTTTTCTGGCTTTGTTTCCGTCGCTGATTTCCATTTTTGCTACATTGCCCTACCTGCGCAAGTACCTGCTTCGATTTCTGCCGGGCGAGGGCGACAACTTCGAAGAAGTACTGCAGCATGAGATCCAGCAAATCGTTCCTGGCGATGTAGGTGCACAAATCAGTAGCTTCATTCAAGACCTAACTACCAGCCCCCGGGTGGGCATGTTATCTTTTGGCTTCATATTGGCCTTGTACTTTGCTTCCAATGGCATGTTGGCGCTCATGCAGGGGTTCGAGAAGTCATATGCCCGCACTTTCATCAAACGCAACCCGTTGCGCAAGCGCTGGATTGCCTCTTGGCTGACTGTCCTGTTGAGTTTTCTGCTGTTTTTATCTGTGGTATTCATCATTCTGGGCAACGTCATTATCCATGCTATAGCGAGCTGGACAGGCTGGGCTAAGTGGCTAGAGTGGAGTGTGTCGGCCTTGCGCTGGGTAAGTATCGTGGCTCTGTATTATGCAGGTATCGCCATCATCTACCGGTTTGGTGCGGCGGTGCGGCGCAAGTTTGTCTGGTTTTCGCCAGGCGCTACGCTGGCTACTATTTTATGCTTATTAGCTTCGCTGGTGTTTTCTTTTTACGTGGACAATTTTGGCAACTACAACAAGCTCTATGGTAGCTTTGGAACTATCATTGTAACCATGTTGTGGCTGCAACTCAATGCCTTAGGCTTGCTTATTGGCTTCGAACTGAATGCGGCTATTGCTATCAATCGAGATTTGAACCAGGCACGCCGGGAAGAAGGGTAAAGTACTTTTGATTTACACCTGAACGGGTGGCTCGGTATTGGAGGAGGAGAGCCGCAGGGATATCACTATGCCAGTACCAAGCGCCAACACAATAACCAATAGGGATACCACCGCAGGCAAGTGATAAAAATGACTGATCAGGATTTTGACCCCTACAAAGAAGAGAATAAACATCAGGCTGTACTTGAGGTACTTGAATTTATCTAACAATGAAGCCAGCACAAAATACAGCGAGCGCAAGCCCAGAATAGCAAAAATATTAGAGGTGAATACAATGAAGGGGTCTTTTGTAATGGCAAAAATGGCAGGGATGCTGTCCACCGCAAATACGATGTCAGTAGTCTCTACCACTAGCAAAGCCACGAACATAGGAGTAGCTGCCAGAATGCTGCGCCCTTTTACCTGGAGGCGCACGAAAAATCGCTCGCCCCGGAAGTGCCGGAGCACGGGGTAAGCCTTCTTAAAAAGTTGTAATACTGGGTTACGGCTGGGGTTGACGTCTTCCTGGTCGGCACGCCACATCTTGTACACCGAGTACATGAGTAGCGCTCCAAATACATATACCATCCATTCAAAGCGTTGTATCAAGATGGCGCCCATGCCAATGATGATGCCTCTGAAGAACAAAGCACCCAATATGCCCCAAAACAACACCCTGTGCTGGTACATCCGGGGTATCATGAAATAGTTGAAAATCAAGGCAATGACAAAGATATTGTCCAGGCTGAGCGATTTTTCAATCAAAAAGCCACTGATGTACAACAGTACTGCCTCCCGACCGCTCAACTGCTCTGGATTGGCTACCCAGCCTCTGCCGTAGGCCTCGTGTACAAAAATGCTGAACAGCAAAGCCAGCGCTATCCAGAAGGCCGTCCACAGCAGTGCGTCGCGTGTGGAGATTTCTTCATGCTTCTTGTGAAATACACCAAGGTCAAGCGCCAGAAAAACAAAAACCATTACAATGAAACCCGTCCAGATGGCCATACTAGCCTTGCGTCGTTGATGAATTAGGACCGCTAAGGTACGAGAATTATCCTGCCCAGTAGATTTTTATCTTCGACGCAATCCTCTATCTTCGCCACCGACACCTTGTTTTCCTGACCAGTCAACTGTCAAATCAGAATTATGAACAAACAAAAAAGAGGATGGGTGGAACGTTTCTTGAGCCTGGTAGAGCGCCTGGGCAATGCACTGCCGCACCCAGCTACCTTGTTTGCGGCGTTTGCCCTGTTTATTATATTGCTCAGCGGCTTACTCAGCCTGTTTGACATCCAAGTGACACACCCAGGCACAGGCAAGACCATCACTGTAGAGAACTTATTCTCTGTAAGGGGTTTGCACAAAATCTTGACCCACATGGTCACCAACTTCACGGGGTTTGCCCCGCTAGGTACAGTGTTAGTGGCTTTGTTGGGTATCGGCATCGCCGAGGGGTCGGGGCTAATAGGTACAGCACTTCGGCTCATCGTGCTCAAATCGCCACCCCGCCTGCTTACTTACGTTATTGTATTTGCCGGCGTCATTTCCAACACCGCTAGTGAAGTAGGCTATGTGCTATTGGTTCCACTGGCTGCTGTCATTTTCTTAGCTGCTGGCAGGCATCCGCTGGCAGGCTTAGCAGCAGCGTTTGCTGGTGTGTCAGGCGGTTACAGCGCCAATTTGCTACTAGGCACGATTGATCCTCTGCTGGCGGGTTTGTCGCAGGAAGCCGCTCGCATCATAGACCCGAAGTACGAGGTAAATCCGGCATGCAACTATTACTTCATGGCGGTATCCACCTTCCTCATCACCTTCCTAGGTGCCTGGGTTACAGAGCGCGTGGTAGAACCGCGCCTGGGCGCTTACCAGGGCGAGGAAAAAGCCGAGGAGGTCACGCCCTTGACGACAGCAGAAAAGCGAGGATTGCGTTTCACACTCATTGCCGGCATATTATTCACTGCTATCGTACTGGCCGGCCTGATACCAGCACACGGCTACCTGCGCAATCCTGAAGACTGGAGCATATTGCGCTCCCCGTTCATGTCGGGCATAGTAGCTTTGATTTTCCTGGGTGCAGCAGTATTGGGTATTGCCTACGGCTGGGGAGCCAGGACCATTCGCAACGACGAAGACGTGATGAAGGGCATGGCCAAAAGCATGCAAACGCTTGGGGCATATATCGTACTAGTGTTCTTTGCAGCACAGTTTGTAGCGTTTTTCAACTGGAGCAATATAGGGCTGCTGGTAGCTGTGAAAGGCGCCGAAGGGCTTCGCGCCTCCGGCCTGGGGCCTATACCGCTCACCATAGCTTTTGTGATGGTGTCGGCGCTGATCAACCTGGCTATGGGAAGCGCTTCAGCTAAGTGGGCCATCATGGCGCCAGTGTTCATCCCTATGTTCATGCTACTGGGATACTCGCCGGAGTTCACCCAGGCGGCTTATCGCGTAGGCGACAGCGTGACCAACATCATCTCGCCCATGATGTCATACTTTGCCTTAATTGTGGCTTTTATACAGCGCTACGACTCCAAGGCCGGTATTGGTACAGTGGTATCCACAATGCTACCTTACACAGTGACCTTCTTTATAGGCTGGACGCTGCTGCTTATCATCTGGATTATTCTCAAACTGCCCATTGGTTTTGGTGCGGGTATGATGATAGGAAGTTGAGCCTGATGCTATGACAACGTTTTGCTGTTTCATTCTGTTATATTGCCTATATTATTCTCTGGTATGGATTCTCAACTCGTAGAATGGAAGGTGGAAGGTATGGACTGCAACAATTGTGCTACGGGTATAACCCGTTTTTTGGAGCGCAAGGGCTTGCAGGAAGTCTCCGTCAATTTTTCTACCAAAGATGTGCGTTTCAGGCTTGGGAGCCAACCCGTTTCCATAGAAGAAATAGAGCATGGCATTCAGAAATTAGGCTATGTAGTAGTAAAAAGCGAAGCTCCTAAGCCTTTCTGGACACTGGAAAAAAAACTACTGCTTGCTGCAACATTCACCATTCCGCTGCTATTGAATCACCTATTGATGATACTGGGCGTTCATTGGCATTGGATGCATCATCCCTGGGTGCAGTTTGCATTTTGTCTGCCTGTGTACGTCATCGGTACAGTGCATTTCGGCCGTAGTGCTTTGGGGGCACTGCGCAGCGGCGTGGCTAATATGGATGTATTGATCCTGCTGGGCAGCAGCGCCGCCTTTGCATACAGCTTGGTAGGCGCAGTAAAAGTTGTGCCTGACTACATCTTTTTTGAAACGGCGGCTACTATTATCACACTAGTGCTGGCTGGCAACTGGCTGGAAAAACGCGCAGTGGCACAAACTACTTCTGCTATTGGAGAACTCACTCAATTGCAAGCGCCGAAAGCCCGCAAGTTGATGCCTTCTGGAGCTATTGTGGCGGTGGACAAAGACAGCATCGCCAAAGGCGATATTCTAATAATTAATGAAGGCGACAAGATACCCGCCGACGGTAAGGTGATACAAGGCAGCGCCTGGGTGGATGAGTCCATGCTCACCGGCGAGAGCGAGCCAGTATTTAAGCAGCAAGGAGATTTTGTCGTTGGCGCATCACTGGCGCAAAGCGGGCACCTGCGCCTAGAAGTAACCGCTGCAGGCAGAGATTCGGTTCTGGCGCAGATGATTGAACTGGTCAAATCTGCTCAACAGCGCAAACCTACCATTCAGCGCCTGGCCGACCGCATCAGCGCTGTTTTTGTACCGGCAGTGGTGGGCATTGCGTTGCTTACCTTTGTGGTGGCGCATTTTGTATTTCATCTCGATAGCGGCAAGGCCCTGATGAATGCCATTGCTGTACTGGTCATTTCTTGCCCTTGCGCCATGGGGCTGGCCACGCCCACTGCCGTGATGGTGGGCGTGGGCCGGCTAGCGCGAGCCGGTGTGCTGATCAAAGGTGGCGACACGGTGGAGGCATTTGCCCGCATTCGCCAAATGGTGTTTGACAAAACGGGAACGCTCACCACCGGCACACTACAAGTACAGCGCATTCAATATTTTACCGCCAATAAAGACCGCGTACACGCGCTGGTTTTCCAGTTGGAACAGCACTCCTCCCATCCGGCTGCACGTGCGCTAATGGACCACATGCTCCATCGCAAGAACGGCCTTACACTAGATTTGCACACCTTCAAAGAAGAAAAAGGCATCGGTGTATCGGCCATGGATGGCGCGGGCAATGTATTCCGCCTCGGCTCCGCCCGTATCCTTATGGCGCCTCCACCTAACCTGGAGGACAGTATATTTCTCACCGAAAACGATCAACTGCTGGCCTCCTTCAAACTGGCTGACGAAACTAGGCCGGATGCCGCTTCATCTATCGCCTCACTTAAGTCTTTGGGCGTACAGCCTATCATCCTGAGCGGCGACAAAGCCGCAGTTACTGCTAAACTTGCTGCCGAACTTGGTATTGACCAATGGTACGCTGAACAACTACCCGAGGATAAACTGCGCCACATAGAGCGGCTTTCAGCAGCGATGCCCACCGCCATGATCGGCGACGGCATCAACGACGCCCCCGCACTAAGCCGTGCCACTGTAGGCATTTCGCTGAGCCAAGGCTCCTCTGCCGCTATACATTCTGCACAAATCGTATTGCTCAACGGCCAACTTAAGCGCCTACCCGACGCCCTCTTGATAGCCCGGCATACGGTACTCACCATCCGGCAAAACTTGTTTTGGGCTTTCGCCTACAACATCGTAGCCATTCCGTTAGCGGCCCTGGGTTTTCTCAATCCCATGTGGGGGGCTTTGTTCATGGCTTTCTCAGACGTAGTGGTTATCGGCAATTCCATTCGGCTCAGATACAAAAAAATCAGGTAAGCTATACTGGGTAACGCCAAGGTTTTGTGTACAATTCACAGGCGTTGTGCACAGAACCTTGACGAGCTGAAGTGCATATATAATTAACTCAATAAGATACTTAGCACGCATATTCAAAAATATTTATCTTTGTAGCAGATACTTGTTGGCTTCTACCTTTCATAAATTGGCTATCATCACTGCAACTATTGTATCATAAATTGTAAAAATAATGGCACATCGTATTATTCTGGTAGAAGACAATCCTGCCGATGTAGAACTTACACGTGTAGCCTTGAACTCGCTCGAAGAAGAGATAGAACTAATTCATTTTTCGGATGGGGAAGTTTTTATCAAACAACTTCCTGGGCTAGTGCTGGAAGACTTGCACAGCCTCATCCTCGACATCAACATGCCCAAATTGGATGGCTTGCGCTTGCTCAAGGATTTGCGCCGCCTCCGGCAGTTCAATCACTTGCCCATTGTCGTATTCTCTTCGTCCGGCTTACAGGAGGATAAACGCACAGCAAAGATGGCCGGCGCTACTATATATGTGGAAAAACCTCATGACTTCGATACCTTTTTCGATATGGTGTGCCGGATTTTTTACAGTTTCCTAAAGCCGAAAAAGAACTACGCTCTGACTGACAGATCAGCCGACCCTCTGTGCCTGCATTACAAAGAGGATATTTCGCTTCAACCCGCGGTATCCGGTCCGCTTCACGGCCGAGCGCCGGAATAGTTGTTGAAAAACTTCCTCACTCAAATCTATCCATTCCTGGCGCTTCATGTCCAGCAAGTGATCCGGCGGCAAAAAGGCTGGCTCTTCGTGCGGGCGCGCAAAGCGATTCCAGGGGCAAACCTCCTGGCAAATGTCGCAGCCAAACATCCAATTGGCCATTTGCCCGCGAAATGCCTCGGGTATGGCTTGCCGCAGCTCAATAGTGAGGTAAGAGATGCACTTGCTGCCGTCCATCCAATAGCCGCCAGGAGCAATGGCCTGGGTGGGGCAAGCGTCAATACAGCGCGTGCAAGTGCCGCAGTAGTCTCTTAGGGGCTGGTCGTAGATCAGTTCGAGGTCAAGAATTAACTCAGCCAAAAAGAAGTACGAACCTGCTTTGGGGTGTATGAGCAAGGTATTTTTGCCTATCCAGCCCGTGCCTGCTCGCTTGGCCCAGTCGCGCTCTAACACTGGAGCAGAATCCACAAAGCAGCGGCCATTCACTTCGCCAATGTGTTCGCGTATGAATTGCAGCAGTGACTTTAGTTTGCGCTTGATAACATAGTGATAATCCTCACCATAGGCATACTTCGAAAGTTGCGGCGCATCAGGGTCGCTTTGTTTTTGAGGATTATAATAGTTGTAAGCAAGACTGATGACCGAGCGGGCACCCTCCACCAGGCGGCGGGGATCCACGCGCTGCTCAAAGTAGTTTTCCATATACGCCATCTGGCCGTGATACCCCCCGTGGAGCCAAGCCTCCAACCTTCGGGCTTCTTCGTCCAGTCGTTCTGCCCTTGCGATGCCCGTCAGAAAGAATCCCAGCCTTTGGGCTTCAGACTTGATGAGGCGGGTGTGCAGGCTTGCACTCATGGATTAGTCACCGTCGTCTTGTAGGATGAGAAGCGGCATTTGAATCTGGTAAACCTCCCGCTTGGTGGCGCTTTGGTGAAAGATGCGCTCCAGGAAACTGCGCTTGCGCCGAATCATGCATAGCAGGTTGGCTTGATACTCTTTAGTAAATTCCGCCAAACTGTCATGTATGCCATCAACCCCTAGCTCATAGTGGAAGGAGTGCTCTACGCTTTCCAGAAACATATCAATGGTTGGATCAATGCCTTTATCATCTTCGCCGACGTCTTTGTGATACACGCGCACTTTGGCGTTGTATGCCTTGCTCAATGCAAGTAGGGCTTTCATAGATGCAGGCGACGAAACGCTGCCTTCATCCACAGCAAACACGATAATGCTGAAAGGTTGAAAAGTGTAGCTTGCAGGGATGGCCAGTACGGGGATATTGACGTTTCGGATCACACCATTGGCCGTACTGCCAGAGAAAATTTCCTTCAAGCCAGTAGCGCCCTGCGACCCCATGATGATCAAGTCATAGCCTCCTGATTCAGCCAAGCGGGAAATACTCCCTACTGCATCACCGCGCACTACCTTACCTTCTACACTGGCGCCGTGCTGAAGCCGCGGGCGTAGCTGCGCCAGCACGGCGTTCATTTCCGCCCCGGCATCTTCTTTAATCATATCTTCTACTGATACCATTACTGTGGCGGTAGAAGCCAAATGATAAGCGTGCACGAGCGTGATGTGGCTTCCGAAGCGACTAGCTATATCAACAGCATAGTCGTAGGCGGTGGCCGCATTTTCTGAAAAATCAGTGGGGACGAGCAGGTTTTTCATGTTGCGCATTTATGTCGTTGATTTCGTATGTAAAAGTAAGTCTTTTCAACGACACAAGCAAATCAAGTTTTTGTAACCTACACCTCGCAGCCAGTTGGCCATTGACTCCGCCCTGGCTACGAGCGTACTACGCGATGAATCAGTACATGGGTACCCATTTGAAGCCGCAGCAAATAAAACCCTGGCGGATAATCTCCTATGTGTATGACCTGACGAGTGGCCCCTGGTTCAAATACTTGTTTTTGAAGCGCTTGCCCGTTGATATGGTATATACTGATTATGCCGCCCGCCGGCGCTGGTTCTGACCATTGCACAAACACCTGCCCTGGCGAGGGGTTGGGCATGATGCGTATGCGCATGTTCCCCAATTCATAAACGCTGTTTGGCTCCAGGCGAAAGCGGTTGTGCGCTGCGGTGGCATTGCCGCATTCATTTCGAGCCGTTACCCGCCAGTAATAGTGACCGGCGGCCAGCGCTTGCCCCGGCATAAAGCCTGGGGTGGTGCGTATTTCGGAAACCACCAGGTCGGTAAAAAACTCATCGCGCGCTATCTCCACCAAGTAGCTCGTAGCACCATCGGCAGCATTCCAGGTCAGCGTTGGCGTCAAGGTGTAGAGCGTAGCATTGTTGGCCGGTTCGATCAACACAGGAAAATCCGGAGCGGTTTTCACTGTAAGGCTCAACCCGATTGTCCTGACAGCGCCGTCTGCACTCAAGACCTGGAGGCTTATCTGGTAAACACCCCGCGCCAGGCTTGGCAAGTTGGTCACCCTAGCTACGCGTTGATTATCAAGGGTATCAAATACCAAAAGAGGGCGCTCAGTACCTGGCCCTGTGCTGGCGTATGTAAAGGTCACAGGTGCAATAAAGCCGCTGCCCAGGTTGAGGGTATAAACTGCCACCCCCGATTGGCAGGCGGTGATGGATGTAGGCATGGCGCTCAAGCTCAAGTCACCAGCAGTAGTGAACCGTGCTGGTACTGTCGTAGCGCTCCATCCGCATTCATTTTGCACTTCTACTACCCAGTAGTAAGTGGTCAGTAAGCTAAGGTTCTGGAGGTTGTATGAGTTAGCAGGAAGCGTGACCTCTGCTACCAGTTGGGTAAAAAGAGAATCCCTGGCTACGCGCAGCCGGTAGCCGGTAGCGCCAGTTACCACACCCCACACCAAGGTTATATCCTGAGGCTGAGCGGTAGCACCCGAAACCGGGCTGAGGAGAAGAGCAGCTGGCAATGTGCCACGCAAAGCAGCACTGATGGCAATGGAGGCGGTTTGTCCTGAAGCTGTCTGGGCTGCTATAGTCATATCCAGGTTGCCAACTTGTGGAAAGCCCCAGACGCGCACCGTCACAACTTGCCCTGGTGCTACGGGCAAAGGTGACGAGAAAGCATACTGCACCCCACTGGGCAGTCCTTCTATGGTAAGTTCAACTCCTGTAGAATCAAAAGCCGTACCGACGCCCATCTCAAAGGTAAGCGTATCGGAGATGCAAAGGTCAAATTGCGTCTGAGCGGGAAACAGGCGCGCTTCATGCGGTAAGGACGTGCAGATTTCCAGGTGCCAAGCCTGCAGGGAACCGCCGTCAAAGTTCGCCAGGTCATTGATGTGCAGCGTCCAATCGCCGGTAGCAGGTTGCCCAATGAAAACGGTAAAAGCATCCACCGGCTGGAAGTTGCCGCTGGCCGCTGGCAGAGTGGGATTGCACATATTTTCCAGTTGTTGAGCCGTATTGGGGGCGGCGTCTTCAAAAGAAAGTAAGAGATCGTCACTGCTGCATCCGCTGAAGGTGGCTGGCACACCAATGCGGTCGAATAACACTGCCGCCGTACCCGAAGGCGAAATTAAGGTGGCGCGCAGGTCGCCCACCCAGGTGTGCCGTATATCCAGGCCGATGATCTTCACCCCGGCAACTACGCCTGGCGCTACATAATTGATGACGGAACTAATGGTAGGCGTGCCTTGTGAAGGAATAACAATGGGCAAATCTGTGGCTTGCTTTGAAGCACATATCGACACCGCGGTAGAAAACGAATGCACTTCCGACCACGGCCCTTGCCCGCAGAGGTTGCTGCCGCGCACGCGCCAGTAGTAGGTGGTGCCTGGCGCCAATACTTGATTGCTCAGCCCGTTGCTATCTAGGTCATTTACATTGCCCACAATTTGAGTAAAGGCTGCATCCTGTGCAAGTTGAAATTGGTACCGCGTACCTGGTTGCTGAGCCACCCAGGTGAAGGCCGGCACCAGACTCACGCCCTGTGCCTGGTGTTCAGGTGTTTGTAGCACCGGCGCCGTGGGAATGCCTGCATTGACCAACAAATAGAGAAACGTATTGCTTTGATGAATACCATCGCTGGCACCCAGGGTCATAGTATAGTTTCCAGGACTTATGGCGGCAGTGTTGCTGATCTCGAGGTGCACAGTATCACCAGGCATAGCTGGGTTGGCCGACCAGGAAACTGTAGCACCTGTAGGCGCGTTGTTCAGCGCGAGGTCAACCGGCTGCTCAAAGTTGGGGCTTACTGCAAGGGTATATCTAGCCGTATCAGGGGCGCACACGCCCAGCGAAGCGATGACCGGACTAACGGAAAAATTGCATTGCCTGGCCCAACGGCCTTGCCATGCTACTACGCCAGTACTGTCGGGATCGAGCCAGGTGCGCAAAGCCGATGCCGGCGTGCCACCGCCATTCCAGGAAAAGGCCAGCCAGCCATAAGAATCGTAGAGATCGTTGCCACAAGCAGCAGAACCACCGTGTAGCTGGCCTACTACTTGTTTACTGCGGTTAAACAAAGGCGACCCGGAAGACCCCCCCTCCGTGGTGCCGATGTCCCAATCAGGCACGATAATGTGATTGCCTGTGGGAATGTCTTGGCTGCCGCTGCCCCAGTTGCCAGGATAGGTAGCATGAAATTCAAAACTAATGCGCTTCTCCTCCAGGCCCGGGTGATGTATACCAATGACGGTATCCTGCGGGGGGTGGTTGCTGCGATTCCATCCAGCAAAGTAGGCGTTGGCAGTTTCGGGTATCTGGCCAGTAAGTTCCACTAAGGCAAAATCAGTGGCTTGAAACCTGGCGCGCAGTACAGCACCAGTAGTGAAAGTGTTGAGGTTGCCGGTGCCCGGCGCTCCACTGGCTGGGCTGCCTGGCTGGCGGCAGGTGCTGTTTTGGTAGTTCCAATACACTACCATGGAAGGAGCATTGGCTGCACTCACCCCACAGTGAAAAGCCGTCATGAAGTAGGGTGTGCAGTCGTTGCGGGTGTTGTTAATCAAAAAGCCCGTACAGGTAGTGTTGCCGTTGAGTGCATACAACCCCACCGACTGTATGATATCGCGGAAGTGATCCACGATAGCCCAACCGTCGGCCCCACCGCAAATGACATCCAGGTTGCAGGAGCCGGAGAGCATCTGTGCGAATCCCATAAAATCATGGTTAATGCTGGACAGATGCAGTCGCAACTCTGGAACTTTACTCGCCGGCAGTTGCACTTCAATAACTAGCTCGTCGCCTTCTACAATGGGCGTCCACAGTTGGGCATGTTCCTGGTTGTCGGCGGGCGTAAACGGGCCTTGTACCGAGTGTCGGTCGGGTGTGTAAAGTAGGAGCACGCCGCCATTGGGCATGCGGTACTGGTCAAAGCCAAGATTGAGTGAATGCGCGCCAGCAGAGTGCACGCGCAGGCGCCACACGGCCAGGCCAGCGCTGGTCGTATCCCACTGGCCATGAGTTTTTGGCGAAACATCCACATGAAAGGTTTCAGCAAAGCGAGACGGACGCCCAGGTATTCGCTGAGCCAGCTCAGCCCGGCGCAGTACCTCATTGTCTAGGGGAGGCATAGTCAGGAGCGGAACGGACTCCAACGAAGATTTCAAATCGGCGGGTTGCTGCGCATAGGACTGAGCCCATAGCAAGCAGGCAACCAGCGGCAGTACTAAGCGAAATATAGGCATTACCGAAAGGATTGTGTTACAGACTGAACGTCAAAGATATGACTCGAGATTACTCGCGCACAAGGCAAAAGCTAGTAGTGTCGGCTGCAAGCGAAAATAGGCTTATTCCGTTGGGCCGGTATCCTTTCTGGCTTCCAGCACATTTTGTATAGCCGGCGGAATATTGCTGAAAATATCGTATCCGGTAGCAGTTTCAATTTGGTTGACTGTCACGCGGTATTCGCCCCAGTTCTGAGCAGCTGCCACATTCTGGTTAGGCATACTTACAGCAATGACGCGAGTACTTTCATTGATGCGACTGAGGTCATTTTCGCCTTTGGGCAACACGAGAATGACTTTCCAGGTGATAGCGGGCACAGCCACCTTACCTCCGGAAAGCGTATTGGCTGCGCCGTTATTGCCAGTGCCGCCTAAGCCGTAGTTACCCATCACAATGTACAACTCATTGCCCTGGCGCGCCAATTTGCGACAGTACGATTCCAGCTTTTCCCAGGGGCCTTGGTTCACTGCCGGCGACTGCGGGATGATATTGATCATATAAAAAGTGCTGCTATTGTCGGTCATATTCAAAGAGCGATCGGCAGAGGGGCAGTTGTGTCCTCGGTCAAATCCGCTACCTACATAATCAGCACTTGACACCTGATACCACCCAGCGGGCAGGTCGGGATAAGGCCGGAAATCATCCTGGCGGTCCACTGTGCCCAGCCATTCGGCGCTCAGGTACCAACTCACCCAGTTAGGAATACCCCGGGTGCGGTTGTAAGATACCGCGTACTGCGGCAAGGTAATGAGGTAGTTTTCGGCATTGCTAGGTTGCGTGGTGGCATTGCTGGGGTTGCCTAGCAACATGTTGAACTCCTCCAGATCAGATGTTTGTGGCTCTTCCGGCATATCTTTCTCACAAGACCATGCTCCTGCCAGTACAAACCCGACCAGTAAAAAAGCCGGCCAACGCTTATTTTGCATATATTCTTGATTTTCAGATACTGTCTCACTTTATACTGTGCAACGCCAAGTTTTGTGCATGGTTTGCGGATGTTGCACACAAAACTTGGCGAGTCGAAGTATAACATAAAAAGCCCCTACACCTCACAGTCTCACGGTCTCAAAAATCTTCAGACTCAAATCCAAACTCACCGCTGAATGCGTCAATGCCCCTACAGAGATGAAGTTGACCCCAGTCTGAGCTATTTTGCGCACGTTGTGAATGTTGACCCCACCGGAGGCCTCAGTTTCGTAGCGCCCATCTACGATAGCTATGGCTTCGTGGAGCAGAGGCAACTCGAAATTGTCGAACATGATGCGATCTATTTGGCCAACTTCCAGCACTTCGTAAAGCTCTACCAGATTGCGCACCTCTACAGTGATATCGAGGTCTTCCAGTTGGTGAGTTTTACGATATTCCAACACGCGCTCAATAGCTGCCCTCATGCTGCCGCAGGCTTCTACGTGGTTATCTTTGATGAGAAAGCGGTCATACAGTCCGTTGCGATAGTTGGTGCAGCCGCCCAGCCGTACGGCCCACTTTTCCAGAAAACGAATCAGCGGGGTGGTTTTGCGGGTATCCAGGATGGTCACAGGCAGATCTTCCACTTCAAAATGGAAGCGATTGCTCAGGGTAGCAATGCCGCTCATTCGTTGCATGGTGTTGAGTATGAGGCGCTCTGCGCTGAGCAGTGCACGGGTGTTGCACTCGGTTTCAAAGGCTTGCTCACCAGCGCTGACGTCTGCGCCGTCTTCCAGATACAATTGGAAATGCGACTGTGGATCTACCTTGTGCAAGATACGACGAGCTACTTCTACGCCAGCCAGCACACCAGGTTCTTTAATGAGCAGGTGTGCTTTGCTGCGGCTATTGGCAGGTATGCAGGCCAGCGAGGTGTGGTCGGCGGGGCCAATATCCTCGTTCAGTGCCTGGTCAATGAAGTTGTCCAGCAAGGTATTGGCTTCGGTATCAGATGATATGGTCATTTGGTATGGTTTCTGAAAACGGACAAAATAGCACGGCGCAAGCTGGCGCCAGAATGATTAAAACAGAACCCCCAGGCGGAGTATCAACCCATTGGCTTTGCCTTTGGAATTTTCGCGTACGGGTTCAGGACGGTTGGGTACAAAAGTTTGCCCTCGGTTGCGCGTCAGGTCAGCGAAGCCCACCTGGAAGGCTAAACCCAATACCAGTGACGTGCTCTGCGAAATGCTGCGCTCCAGACCAGCACCAATACCCCAAGAGAGGTTGAAGGGGTTCACTTCTTTGCGTATGTTGAGCTTTTCTACTTCTTCGCCCAATCCCTGGCCTATGGCAGTGCCCCTGGCTTGGGTTTTGAAGCCAAGTGCCAGAGCCGGCTCTACGTAGAAGCGATTGTAGCCAAACTCCTTGGTGCGCATCTTCAAGCCAATGGGGATTTCCACAAACTGAATGCCGTACTTGAGTTTGACCATATCAGGCATTGTATCCACGCCTGGAGGGAGTATAGCAGGATCCCAGTAAATACCGGAATACTCATGGAGCAGCGTGCCCCCGGCGTTGAACCAAAACCCAATACCGCTGGACACCGCATAGTTTTCCCTGAAGTAAAACTCGCCCAGCATGCCCAGTTTCAGCCCCAGATTCTGGCCGCTACTGTTGATGCGGTTGTTGTCGGTGTTCATCCAACTCAATACAGGACTGGCCTGAAAGCCGAAGCGGACGTCCTGTTGGCTCCAGGCCGCACTCGACATGCCAGTCATAAAGCAAATAGCGATTGCAATTTTTCTCATAAAAGCATTGTTTTAATGCAGAAACGTTGCGCATTTGTAATTTCGCGCCCCAAAAACGCCGACAAAGTTAAAAGTTGTTGGAGCAAAGTATAAACATCCTGTGAAAGAAATGACAAACACACAGTGGCGGGTCTGGTGGATTCCTATGGTTTTTCTGGCTTGGACCTGCGCCCGAACAGACGAAAAAGCACCCGATGTATCGGATATCAACGTGGAAGTAAACATCCACCGATTTGAAAAAGACCTCTTCGCCATTGATACACTTGAGGTAGCCAAAGGGCTAGAAGAGCTCGAAAAGGCTTACCCTGAGTTCAGCGAGATATTCTTCAACGAAATTCTCGGCTCCAAAAACCCGCAGATCGCTCCCGAAGGCCACGTGGCCTATGTGAAAGGCTTTCTGCAACACCCTGCCGTGCGCGCGCTCTACGATTCCTGCATGCTCAGGTACAATACCATGCCCGACATTGAACGCGACTTCCGACAGGCCTTCCAGTATTTCAAGTACTACTTTCCAGATAGAGAAGCACCTGACATCACCACCTTCATCAGCGAGTACAGCATCGGCAATTTTATATACGGCGACAACTCCCTGGCCGTAGGTCTCGACTTCTTCCTGGGAGCCCAGCATCCTTATGCCGCCATGAACCCCGGCAACTCCAACTTCTCCGCCTATCTGACCCGCACCTTCACCCGCGAGCACCTGGTGAGCAAAACGCTCCAGCCCCTCATTGAGGATATTCTCGGCCCACCCTACGGCAACCGAATGCTGGATGTCATGGTCTACAACGGCAAGAAACTCTACCTACTGGACTTACTGCTGCCTTACACCCCCGACAGTATCAAATGGGAAGTGACCGGTGCCCAAGCCCAATGGCTTCAGAAAAACCAGATGGAAATGTGGGCTTTCTTCCTGAGCGAAAACCTGCTGTATTCCTCCAATTGGAGCCAAATCCGCAAGTACGTCGAGTACTCACCCAGCTCGCCTGGTATGCCACCAGAAGCTCCGGGGCGCACCGCCAATTTCATGGGGCTACAAATTGTCAAGGCTTACATGAAGCTCCACCCTGAAACCAACATAGAGCAACTCATAGCCATGCGCGATGCCCAGGAATTGCTCACCAAAAGCCGATTCAAACCTGAGCGTAGAAGCCGGCTTTAGCCCAATGCCCGATTTGTCTTCACCTGAATACTATAGCAGCCTTTCATATCACTACTGTACTCAACTTTAATGACCTTTCGATTGTAATTATAGAGGCTTATCTAGAACTTTGAAATTGCATATCAACACATGAGCACCATCGCAACGCGCTCCATTCCTTTGGTCAGCCTCGACGCCTTCGTGCATGGAACCGAAAATGACCGTCGCGCTTTTGTCAAAGACCTGGGCGACGCCTTTCATCACATCGGCTTCGTGGGCGTCGTCAATCACGGCGTCGCCAAAGAACTCATCGAAGACTTTTACAAGGAGGCCAAGCGCTTTTTTAGCCTCCCCGAAGAAGTCAAAAAAAAGTACGAAATTCCTGGCTTGGCTGGCCAGCGCGGCTATACTTCTTTTGGCAAAGAGCACGCCAAGCAATCCAAAGTGGCTGACCTCAAGGAGTTTTTCCAAATCGGGCAGGAGGTGATAGATGATGACCCAGTGCCATACGAGTACCCGAAGAATGTGCACGTCGCCGAAGTACCCAACTTCACCATGTCGGGTCTGAAGTTGTATCGCGCCTTCGAGAAAGCCGGCGCCCATCTACTGCGCGCCATCGCCCTGCACCTGGGCCTGCCAGAGCAATACTTCGACGAGCATATACTCAACGGCAACAGCATCTTACGGGCCATCCACTATCCGCCCATCACACAAGAGCCTGCATCGGCCATACGCGCCGAGCAGCACGAAGACATCAACCTCATCACCCTGCTGGTAGGCGCCTCCGCAGGTGGCCTGGAACTGCTGGATGCACACAATGAGTGGGTACCCATCCTGCCCGAAGACGACGAAATCGTCATCAACGTGGGCGATATGCTGCAGCGCCTGACCAACAACTACCTCAAGTCCACCACGCACCGGGTGGTCAATCCGCCGCGCGAACTCTGGCATCTGCCCAGGCTTTCTATCCCTTTCTTCCTGCATCCCAAAAGCAGTATGGATCTGAGTTGCCTGCCCTCTTGCGTTACGGAACAACGCCCGTTGGCCTACTCGCCCATCACCGCGGGGGAGTACCTGAACGAGCGCCTGCGGGAGATAGGTCTAAAAAAGTAGCGCACCTTGTCGGCGCGAATGTCTAACTTTGTATTCTAAATACTTTCAGAATGAATATCTTGTTGTTTTTCAGCATGGGTGGGTCCGAAATCCTCGTGATTTTCGGTGTAGTACTCTTGCTTTTTGGCGGAAAAAAAATTCCCGAACTGATGCGCGGCATTGGCAAAGGTATCCGCGAGTTCAACGCTGCCCGATCCAACATTGAATCCGAGCTACGAGAAGGCATGCGCGAAGCCGAGCGCAAAGAACTGGAAGAGCGCGCCAAAAAGCAGCAGGGAGACCCGATCGAGCGCTATTGAACTGAATGTAAGCGACTTCGCATCGGCTACACACACTTATGAATATCTCCCGAATCCCGTTTGACCGGATACCGCAACTTTCCCGGATTGATGTGGCGTATGCCACCGGAAATGAAGCGCTCCGCCCTTTTTACGAGTATCAACCTGATTTGAAGCAGTTTGCACGGGTCATAGCGCGCCGTCGGCAGTTTCCCTTTTACAGGAGCGAGTTAGTTGAAGCGCTACGCACCCAGTACAGCAACTTGCCACCCATACCGGAAGTGCAGCGCCAGGTAGAGCTACTTAGCCTGCCCGATACCTTCACCATTGCTACTGCTCACCAGCCCTGTTTGCTCACAGGGCCTCTATATGTGGTGTACAAGATTGTAAACGTGATACGCCTGGCTGCACAATTGGCCCAGGCGTATCCTCATTGTCATTTTGTGCCCATATTTGTGAGCGGTTCAGAAGACCACGACTTCGAAGAAATCAATAAAGTACGCCTGTTTGGCAAAACGCTGGAGTGGCACAGCGGTTGGCGCGGCGCAGTAGGAGCTATGCCGGCTTACACCCTCCAACCCTTGCTGGAAGAACTACGACTGGTGCTAGGGGAAGCAGGTGACAATGCGTTCGAGCAGATTCGATTGGCGTATAGTGCACATGATACCTATGGCAAAGCCGCCCTTGACCTGCTGCATCGCTTTTTTGGCGCTTACGGCCTGGTGGTGCTGGATGCCAGCGTACCAGCACTCAAACGTCTGTTTGTGCCTGCCATAGAGCGTGAACTGCTTCAGCGCCCTTCACAAAAACTAGTGAGTCAAGCCCAGCAAAGCCTACAAGCCATAGGGTTTAGCCCCCAGGCGCATGCCCGCGACATCAACCTTTTTTACCTGCAGGAAGGGCTGCGCGAGCGCATCGTCAGAGAAGGCAACCAGTTCAAGGTGCTGAACACAGACTTATGCTTTAACGAGGCACAAATCCTGGCAGAACTACACGCCCATCCTGAACGGTTTAGCCCCAATGTAGTAATGCGCCCGCTCTATCAGGAAACCATTTTACCTAACCTGGCCTATACCGGTGGCGGAGGCGAGATTGCCTACTGGTTGGAGCGCAAGAGCCAGTTTGCCTATTTTGGGGTGCACTATCCCATGCTGGTGCGCCGCAGCTCGGCGTGGTGGCTAGACGAAGGCGGCCGCAAACGCATGGCCAAACTCGGTATTCGACCGGAACAATTGTTTGAAGACGTAGAAACCTTAGTTAAGCAGTATGTAGCTGCCAACACCACCTACGAAATTGACCTGGCAGCAGAGCGGGCGCAGATTATATCGGTTTTCGAGCAGGTATTGAGCAAGGCCGCCGCCGTTGATCCTACCCTGGAAAAAGCCGTGCTGGCCGAGCAAACCCGGCAATTGAACGCACTGGAAGCACTGGAAGCCAAAATTTTGCGCGCTGAAAAACAAAAACAGGATACTGCACTCCAGCAATTGCGCAACCTCAAGGAAAAATACTTTCCTGGCAATGGCCTCCAGGAAAGACACGATAACTTCTTACCGCTCTATCTCCGGCATGGGCATACCTTTTTCGACACCTTGCTGGAATACCTTGACCCACTGACACCCAGCTTTGTTGTCATAGAGGAATAGCCCTCTATTGATGCGGCTTGTGTATGATATAGGTGTCATCCTTGCGATAAAACACCTTGACTCCGCATTGCTGCAGGCCAACGGAAACTAGGATAAATATGGCTATGGCCAGCAGGAGCAACTCCAGCGGGGTAATGGCCCGTTTCTTTTCTTCGCTCATAAAACCGTCTTTGCGTTCAAGCAAGCAAAGATAGCAAGCCTTTGGGCAGTATGGTGTTTTCCAGAAAAACAAGTTACCTTTGCAACTAAAAAAGCTCAAGCCTTATGGCTATGAAGAAAACACTGGTTCTTTGGGGTGCTGCATTGGTCGCCCAACTTTTTTCGTGCGGTTGGGGCAAGCCTGACCCTGCAGAAATATTGCCAGGCGGGCGCTGGCTAGCTGCTGAGGCCACTCGCGACGGCAAGCCTACTGGCACACTAACTGACTTGTTCTACGAATTTCTACCTAACGACAGTCTCTACACCAACATAGCTGGCTCGCCGCAGGGGATGAGATACTATATCGTGGACAACGTGATACAGCAGCGTAAGGGGCCTTTCGACGCTGACCTAGTTATTGAATCCATCACCCCTGCCGAAATGGTGGTTCATACCATACTCAACGAGTCGGAATTCAGGGTGCGCTTCGTTAAGCAAGCTCAGCAGCCCCAATAGTTATGGCAAATCCCACCTTTTCCAGGTCTTTCCAGAAATCGGGGTAAGACTTTTCTACGACCTGGGGATCTCGTATGGCAATGGGGAAGCACATGGCCAGCGGAGCCATAGCCATGGCCATGCGATGGTCTTCGTAGGTATCAAATACGGGCAGCGAGGCAGCATGGGCTTTTCCCCGCAAGGCAAAATAAGGTTTGTCGTGGCATGGCGCTAAATGAGGAGGTACTTCTTCAAAAGCTACTCCTACTTTGGATAGTTCTTTTTGGAGCGCAGCAATCCGGTCGGTTTCTTTGATGCGCAGGGTTTCCAGGCCAGTAAGCAGGCCTTTTACACCAAGACCAGCGCAGGTAGCCGCCAGGGTTTGAGCCAAGTCGGGGCAGGTAATAAAATCCCATTCAAAATTACTTGCCGGCATTACGTCTTTTGCCTTGCGCAGGTGTGCTGCTCCTGCAGTAAAAGTAGTCTCTATCCCAAATTGTTGCATCATCAGGCTCAGTACAGCGTCGCCTTGCAAACTGTGAGCAAATAAACCGCCCAGGGTAAACTCAGCCTCGGAGGCCATAGCGGCCATAGCATAGTAGTAAGATGCAGCCGACCAGTCAGCTTCCACCTCGAAGGGTCTGGGGGTATATACCTGATTTTCAATGTGAATGGCATTGCCCTCCCATACATGCTCAACGCCGAAGTATTCCATAAGCCGGAGCGTCATCTCAATATAGGGCCTGGACACGATGTGCCCTTCCAGCCTCAGGGCAAGGCCATGCGGCAGCACCGGTGCAATGAGTAGTAAGGCGCTAATATACTGACTACTAGTATCGGCAGGAATGCTGATTTCGCAGGTGTGCACGCCCATCTGCCTGGGCGGGCCAATACGCAGCGGCGGGTATCCTTCTTTTTCCAAATATTGAATGTCGGCACCCAGGGTGCGCAGTGCTTCCACGAGGGCGCCAATAGGTCGTTGCTTCATGCGGGCACTGCCGGTAAGCACTTGGGTGCCCTCTCGCAGCGAAAGCAGCGCAGTGAGGAAGCGAAAAGTGGTACCTGCTGCGCCGGCGTCCAGTACTTCTTCATTAGATTGTAAGAGCGCCTGCATGAGTTGGGTGTCTTTGGCAGAGGCCAACCCTAATATGGGAAAAGCTTCTGTGCAGAGCGCCTGAATGATGAGCACCCGGTTGCTGATGCTTTTGGAGCCAGCCAGTACTACGTTGCCTCGGAGTGGGCCAGGGGAGCGATGTAGATGAATGAGCATGAAGAAAGCGATGTCAGTCGAGCAGGTCTTTGTACGGCTCTGCTATTTCCCAAGCGGCATCAGTTGCGCGCTTGCGCCGGCGTGCGGCATCAGCATTTGCCATAGCGTCGGCGTCGGCGTTGGCTGGGTCTATGAATTCATAGCCAAGCACCACGCCAAGGCTTTCCCAGGCTTTGAGTAATTGGAGGAATTCGCGCTCTTTGGCCGGGTGAATTTTTACTCGATATTCCATGTCGTGTAGTTTGTAAAAGGCAAGGAAGGGTGGTTAATTATCAGGCGGTATTTCAGTATCTGGTTTCACATCTATAGTAGTTTGGCGATGAACAGCATGCTCGGCCTCGTCTGTATGAGCTGCATCGCGTTCGGCTTGCTTGCGGCGGGCTTCTTCGTCCGATTTTTCATAGGCCTTGATGATCTCCTTGACCAGCCGGTGGCGCACCACGTCGTCGGCGTCCAGATATACAGTAGCGATGCCGTCGAGCCGCCCCAGTAAATCAATAGCGCGCTTTAAGCCTGATTTTTGATGGAAGGGCAAGTCAATCTGGGACAAATCGCCAGTGACGATACACTTGGCCGTAGGACCGAGACGGGTTAGGAACATTTTAAGTTGTAGCGTAGAGCAGTTCTGGGCTTCATCCAGGATGATAAAGGCATTGTCGAGCGTGCGACCGCGCATAAAGGCCAGGGGAGCAATCTCGATGATGCGATTGAGCATAAATTGCTGCAACTTCTCGGCGGGTATCATGTCGTCGAGGGCATCGTAGAGGGGGCGCAGGTAGGGGTCAATTTTTTCTTTGAGGTCGCCGGGCAGAAACCCCAGGCTTTCGCCGGCTTCTACAGCAGGGCGAGTGAGGATGATTTTCTTGACCAGGCGATTTTTGAGGGCGCGTACAGCCAGTGCCACGGCGGTGTAGGTTTTGCCGGTGCCTGCTGGGCCTACGGCAAATACGATGTCGTTGTGCTCGGCGGCTTCAATGAGTTTTTTCTGGTTGCGAGTTTTAGCTTTGATCTGCCGGCCTTGTGTACCGTGCAAAATGGTCTGGTTGTCATGTACATTGCTAAGGCGCGTCTCAAACGGGTTATCGCCATTGAGCAAATCTTCCACGATTTGCACTGGCAATTCTTTGTGTTCTTTGAGCATGCGCACCATCATCTCAAATTTAGACTTGGCCTTTTGGGCGTATTTTTTTTCGCCGGCCATCTTCAGGCTGTTACCGCGCGAGGTTATGGTCACTTCAGGAAATGCTTTGCGAAGCAGATTGAGCTTTACGTTGTTTTCTCCATACAATTCTACGGGGTCTACGCCCTCTACCGTAAGTATGATCTCGCTCAAAAGTGAAATGTTTTAGTTAAAACTACATAAAAAATCATCGGTGCAAAAAGTTCAAACTTGCGCACCACTTTGTAAGTTGCCCAAAGATACAGGGAATCTTGTTAGCTACCCCACGATTGGGGCAACAATATTTTGCGTGTCTGCTACCGTACATGGGCAAAAGCCATGAGGCTGCTTTCGTACTCCTTATTACTTTTTGAGCTTGAAATTGTGTGTGCATCATTGATGCCCGGAGTATGCCAGCTCGGTTCAATGTATCAAAAGCCATCTCGGTTTACGCCCTGGCAATGCGTTTGGGCATACACTACTGCGCCGGCCCGAAAAAATACGATACGACTAATGAGGCAGCATATTGGGGCGGTATAGTGTTGTGGAAATATAGGGCAGTATGGAAATGAAACGAGATTCGGTACTTTTTCAGTTGAAGTCTAAAACAGGCTGCGGGTTTAACGGGCTCCTGGTCTGATATTTTTCTATCAATTTCAAAATTATTTTCGATTTTAGAAAAAAATAAGCCTGGCAAGCGCTACAACTTAAGGAGTATGCGCAGCTTCGCTTTCATGCCCGCTACATTGCCTGCTTCGTTGAGGATATTCTCATGCTTGAAAGCCGCTTCGCCGCGCTGCCCGGCCAATATGTCCAGGCGGCCACTGCGTAAGCATCATGCCCAATGACTTGCAACTGGGGGTAGCGGTGTTCATTTCACTTGAAGAAGTGACGCGCATGGAGAGTTGCGGCAACTACGCCTTCGTGTTCACAGCGGCTGGCAAGCGTCTCCTGGCCTCTCGCAATCTCAAAGAATTTGAGAAGATACTGCCCTGCCCACTGTTTTTTCGCACCCACCAGTCGCACATCATCAACCTGGCATATGTAGAGCGCTACGTTAAGAAGGACAAAATTGCTGTGGTGCTGCGCAACGGCATGAGCGTGCCAGTGGCGCGGCGCAAGAAGAATGATGCCTTAGAGGCGGTATTGCTGAATGTAAAAGGGCGCAAGGCTGGCGCAAGCTAATATTGACCTCAGGTACTGCTTTTTTCGCTCACCCTCGCATAACTGGCTTAATTTTGTAGTCGGCACTGACCTTACCCTGGCGTATGGCTTCGAGTTTGCGCTGTAGTAGACGCTTTTTGAGGGGTTTGAGCCTGTCGGTAAACAGAATGCCGTCAATGTGGTCGTACTCGTGCTGAATGACGCGCGCATTGATTCCGTCAAACACATCCTCATGCCATTGAAACTGCTCGTCTTGGTAGCGTACGCGGATGCGTGGCGGGCGTTCCACATCGCCGCGTATATCAGGTATGCTCAAACAGCCTTCTTCGTAGAGCCAGCCCTCGCCGGTTTCCTCCAGCATCTCTGCATTGAGGAACACTCTTTTGATGCCTGGAGCATTCTCTTCTTTGCCATTTTTCTCCATCTGTACCGTATCTACCACAAATAAGCGTATGGATAGCCCCACTTGGGGTGCTGCCAAGCCTACACCATGTGCGTTGTACATGGTTTCCCACATGTTTTCGATGAGCGCTGGCAAGTTTGGGTAATCATGCGCAATAACCGCCGCTTTTTTCTTGAGCACTGGCTGGCCGTAGGTATAAATCGGTAAAATCATTCGTTGGACACTGTTTTTGAGTCGCTTGGATTATCGAGAATCATAACAACGCTGCAAAAGGCAAAGTGGTTTTTCTATTTTCAGATGTGAGGCATAGAGCCAGCGGCAAACAGCAGCCTTTGCGCCTTTTGCCTCCTCTATTGTGTGAACTAGCGTGAAAACTGCTTTGTGCAAAGTGGCAAAACGCTGCTGTACGTGCTCCCTGGCATTTCAACCAGCGAGGTTGGCCACTTGCCGGAGGTCAATATCAATCATACACTTAAAGTGCCCGCGCGGGCAGACCTCATACCCGATTTTGGAGCACGGTCGGCATGGTAGGTTTTGCACCTCAATAGTGGTATTTTGCTGGATGCCTTCCGGGTAGAAAGGTGTCATGCCAAAGGCTGGTACGGTACTGCCCCAAATGGAGAGGATGTCCTTGCGGAAAGCTGCAGCAATGTGCATCAGCCCGGTATCGTGCGTGATGACTTTAGCCGCATGCTTGACTACTGCCGCTGATTGATGTAGGCTGAGTTGGCCACAAGCATTGACTACGTGCAAGCCGGCCTGTGCTGCTACGCGCTCGCCTTGGGTTTGTTCGTCTGCTCCCCCCAACAACACAATGGATGATTTCTCCATCATGCGGCACAACTCCACAATACGCGCTTCAGGTAGGCGCTTAGTGTTATGCGCAGCACCGATCACAAAAGCAATATAGGGCACGGGGGTGGCACCCAAGCGTTGACTGAGCCATTGAAGCGCCACCTGCTCATCGCTTTCCGGTAGGAAGTAGTCCAACCCCTGGCCATCGTACTGGATACCCAAGGGAGTAGCGGCGGCCATGTAGCGATCTACGATGTGCAATCTGGGCAGGCAGTTAATGCGCAGATTGACCAGTAGCCACTTCTCCAGGTTGAGTTTGTTGAAACTCCGGACTGGCGCGCCCAGGGCCAGCTTCACCTGGAGGCTGCGTAGATTGTGATGCAAGTCCACGATGAAGTTGAAGCGCTCGGCCCGCAACGCCGGCAGTACTTCGCGCACGTGGTGCCTAATGGTATGCACGCGGGCAATGTGGGGGTTGTGCTCCACTACGGCCTTAAACGATTGTTTGACCAGGAAATGCACCTCAGCGCCGAGTTGTTGGCGGAGGCAGCGCACCACAGGCGAGGTGAGTACAATATCGCCGATGGAGGAAAAGCGAATGACCAGTATCTTAGGGGCGCTCATCGGGTCAGGTACATGCTCCGCTTGCTGTCTAGCTCGCGGAAGAAGGGGTCAGACAGGTCGCGGATGAAGCGGATGGCTTCGCCAGTGGACTTCATCTCCGGGCCAAGGCTGATATCTACATTGGGAAATTTCTCGAAAGAAAAGACCGGCACTTTGATAGCAAACCCGCTGGGTTGCGGCTGTATGTTGAAATCGCGTAGCTTTTTGGCGCCCAGCATCACCTGGGTGGCAATTTGCAGGTAGGGCACTTTGTAGGCTTTGGCAATGAAAGGCGTGGTACGCGAGGCGCGCGGATTGGCCTCTATGACATATACCTTGTCGGGTTCACCAGGGGTTTTGGAGGGTTTTATGGCAAATTGCACATTTAGCAATCCTTTGATTTTCAGCGATTTGGCCAGTTTCTCAGTATATTCTACCATGGTGGCTATGGCCTGCACGGAGAGGCTGTAGGTAGGCAACACTGCCGAGCTGTCGCCAGAGTGTATGCCAGCGGGCTCAATGTGCTCCATGATGCCCATGACGTGTACTTCATCGCCGTCGCAGATGCAGTCAATTTCAGCCTCCTTGGCACGGTCCAGGAACTGGTCAATGAGCACGCGGTTGTCAGGTAGGTGTTTGAAGATATTGAGCACGTGGCGCTCTAGTTCGTTGTCATTGATGACAATGCGCATATTTTGGCCGCCCAGCACGTAGGAGGGGCGTACCAGTACAGGGTAGCCTACTTGGTTGGCAATGCGGATGGCTTCGTCGGCGTCGGTGGCTACGCCGTAGCGGGGGTAGGGGATGTCAAGTTCGCGCAGTAGGTCGGAGAAGGCACCTCGGTCTTCGGCCAGGTCCATACTTTCGAAAGAGGTACCAATGATAGGAATGCCCTTTTTATGGAAGGTTTCGGCCAGTTTAAGAGCGGTTTGCCCGCCGAGCTGCACGATGACACCTTCGGGTTTTTCCAACTCCAGTATTTCTTCGATGTGCTCCCAGTACACTGGCTCGAAGTAGAGTTTGTCGGCAACGTTGAAGTCAGTAGAGACGGTTTCTGGGTTGCAATTGATCATGATGGCCTCGTAGCCCAGTTCTTTGATGGCCAGCAAGCCATGCACGCAGCAATAGTCAAACTCAATGCCCTGGCCAATGCGATTGGGGCCTGAGCCAAGCACTACAATTTTCTTGCGCTGGGAAGGCATGCTTTCGTTTTCTTGGTCAAAGGTGGAGTAGAAGTAGGGGGTTTGGGCTTCAAATTCAGCGGCACAGGTATCTACCATCTTGAATGTGCGGCGGATGCCCAACTCTTTGCGACGACGGGCGACGTCCTCCTCGCGGATGCGCAGCAGCCAGGCGATCTGGGCGTCGGAGTAGCCAACTTTCTTGAGTTCGCGGAAGAAAGATTCTGGAATGTCTTCGGCTACGTTGTAACGAATAAGTTGCTCCTCCATTTTCACCAGGCGCTTGATCTGGCGGATAAACCAGGGGTCAATTTTGGTGAGTTTGTAGATGGTTTTTTCCGGCACACCCAGTCGCAGGGCATCCTTGAGGCGGAAGATGCGGTCTTCGCTGACGTTTTCCAGGCGCTCCAGCACATCGGAGGTGCGAATCCACTCCTTCATGTCGGCGCCAAGGCCGGTGCGGTTGTTTTCGAGGCTCTGACAGGCTTTTTGAAGAGCTTCGAGGAAATTTCGGCCAATGGCCATGACCTCACCTACAGACTTCATCTGCAGGCCGAGGCGATGTTCGGCGCCAGGAAACTTCTCGAAATTCCAGCGGGGCATTTTCACGATGACGTAGTCGAGCGTAGGCTCAAAGTAAGCTGAGGTATTGCCGGTGATCTGGTTGGGCAGTTCGTCGAGGCGATACCCAATGGCCAATTTAGCGGCGATTTTGGCAATAGGATAGCCGGTAGCCTTGCTGGCCAAAGCCGAAGAACGCGACACGCGAGGGTTGATTTCTACCACAATCATCTCTTCGGTTTCGGGTTCTACGGCAAACTGGATGTTGCAGCCGCCGGAGAAGTTGCCCAGGGAGCGCATGGCCTTGATGGCTTGGTTGCGCATGGTTTGATAAGCGGTATCGGACAGGGTCATGGCTGGCGCCACGGTGATGCTGTCGCCGGTATGGATACCCATGGGGTCGAGGTTCTCCACTACGCAGATGATGACTACGTTGTCGGCAGAGTCACGTAGAAGTTCCAACTCAAATTCTTTCCATCCCAGCAGAGCTTTGTCTACCAGTACTTCATGGGTAGGCGACATGGCCAAGCCCCGGCGTAGGGCTGCATCAAACTCGCTTTCCTCGTGCACAAAAGCCGCACCGGTACCACCCAGGGTGTAAGACGGCCGAATGACCAGTGGGAAGCCAATTTTCTGGGCGGCCTCCTTGCCTTCGAGGAAGGAGTTGGCAATATACGAGGGCGATACCTTAAGCCCGATGTCGAGGATGTGACGACGAAAGAGTTCTCGGTTTTCTGTTAGGTCAATGGCGCGTACATCTACGCCAATCATGCGCACCCCGTACTTTTGCCAGATGCCCAGTTGGTCGGCTTCAATAGCCAGGTTGAGCGCGGTTTGCCCCCCCATGGTAGGCAGTACGGCGTCAATGCGGCGCTCCTCCAGGATTTGCACTAGGCTATCCACGGTGAGTGGGAGCAGGTAGATGTGATCGGCCGTGACGGGGTCGGTCATGATAGTAGCCGGGTTGGAGTTGATGAGGGTCACCTCGATGCCTTCTTGGCGCAGGGATCGGGCGGCCTGGGAGCCGGAGTAGTCAAACTCACAGGCTTGGCCAATGATGATGGGGCCACTGCCAATGATGAGTACGGACTGAATGGAAGTATCTCTGGGCATGTTTGCTTATTGGTTACAGTTTGTGGTTTGGGCCAGCGCCCGCAGGCGGAGCGTACTTCGTCTGTGCTACTAGCTCAATCATGATGTCCGGTATTTGTATCTTTGTGTTTTGAGCACTGGTTGTACATAGAGGGTGTGCACAAATTGGGCGCAAAGATAGCAGCGACAATCGGTATGGCCAAAGAGAAACTGCGATGTTTGCCAAAAGCAAACATTCGGTTGAGGGCGGCGTTAAAAAAAAAAAAACAAGCAGCCATGAAGATGTTTTTCTTGCAGTTGCGCGTGCTATATCTGGCGCTGCTGGCAGTACAGTTGTTTTTCTTAGGCATTACTTTGTACCTGAAAGGCCTGCCCAAGGGGCTAGGCAGCCTTTCTGCCAATGATCCACTATTGCTTGCAGGGATAGCCATTACCTTTATGGCTATATTCACAGCGCTTGGCATGGATGAGTATCGCAAAAAACAAGGGGCGCAGCTAAGCGATATGGAGGAAAAATCCGCTCATTACCGCATCTCGTTGATCATACGCAGCGCTTTGACCGAGGGTGCAGGGCTATTCGCACTGGCTATGGCTTTTGCTACCCCAAAGAGTTTTTTTTATGCTTTATTCATCGCAACTTTTGCCGCTTTTCTGTATTTTCGGCCATCCGTAGAGGAGTTTGTGCGGCACTACGCCTTGCGGCCAGAGGAGGAGGCTCAGCTGCAGCGAGAAATACAGGAGTAGCGCTATTTGGAAAAATGATGCTCAATAACTTCGAGCTGCGGGTTTTGAGCTGTGCGCTCCAGTGCTGTAAATTGAAGCCGCCCACTATGTAGCAAATTTCAGAATTTTCTCCATGAATGAGGCATGCCCTCTCTGCCCGAAGTTTACAGCTCAAAGCTCGTGGCTTCTGAGCACAATTAACAATTAAACATCATCATCAGAACAGCTGAATCAGCCAGCTATATCGCATACCTCACCCTTGCGATAGGCTTTGTACCGGCCTTTGGCAAAGCGGCTGCCGTTGAACTGTACCTGGGGCTTGAGGGCTTCCCGTTCTTCTAATGGAAGTTGTATGAAATCAGCGCAAGTAGTCGAACAACAACCTGCGTACTTCTCGGCGCAAACCGGGCATTGTATAAAGAGCAAGTGGCAGGCATCATTGGCGCAGTTGACGTGGGTATCGCAGGGCGCCCCGCACTGGTGGCAGCGCGCAATGACATGCGGAGAAATGCGCTCGCCCAAGCGCTCATCAAACACAAAGTTCTTGCCGATAAACTTATTAGGTAGCCCTTGCTGCTGGCATTGGCGGGTGTATTCAATGATGCCGCCTTCTACCATGTAAACCTGCTGAAAGCCTCGGTGCAGGAAGTAGGCGCTGGCTTTTTCGCAGCGTATGCCACCAGTACAATACATGACCACCGGCCGATCTTTTTTGTCGGCCAGCATTTGCTCTACCACTGGCAGCGCCTCGCGGAAGGTGCTCACCTCTGGGCAGATGGCATTTTCAAAGTGGCCTACTTCACTTTCGTAGTGGTTGCGCATATCTACCACTATAGTATCGGGGCTGTCGGTGAGTTCGTTAAACTCTCGGGCGCTCAACGCGCGCCCCCGCTTGGTAACGTCAAAACTCTGGTCGTCTAAGCCATCGGCCACAATCTTGGTGCGCACCTTGATTTTGAGCTTGTAAAAGGACTTACCGTTATCGTCAATGGCTATATTGAGCCTAATGCCATTCAATGCCGGAATGCGATAGAGCGCCTGGCGCAGGTCTTCGAGCCGAGCCTGTGGCACGGAAACCTGGGCATTGATGCCTTCGTGCGCTACATAAACGCGCCCCCACACGCCTAAGGCCGACCACTCCTGGTAAATTTGATCGCGGAAAGTGGCAGGGTCGTCAATTTTCCAGTATTGGTAAAAAGACAGGGTGACGCGTGGCTCGGCCAAGGTGAACATGCGGTTCTTCAACTCCTTGTTGTTGATCAGGTTGTACAGCCTAGGCATAGCAAAACAAATTTAAGCATTTAGCAAAATAGCCGCCTCGCGCTTGATAGCGCTGAGCGCCTTATCCAGCGCAGCCACAGTATTTTCGGGTGGAAGCCCCAGCGCTACTTGGGCCAGTTCGCGGGCATCAGCCTTGCCATCCAGTTTTTCGGCGCTCAGGTTGATGACTTTCACTGTGTGATCGCGGGCGGCTTTGAGAATTTCCCAGAGTTGTTCAGAAATATACACTTGCTGGGTGATGTTGTGCTCAAACTCCTGCTGAATGGCCAACATCAGTGCCAGGCGGTATTCGGCCACGGTGAGGCCGTCGGGGCGAAGGCGCATGATGAGGCTGGGTAAGGCAATGCGCTCGCACAACATACTGAGGCGCTCGTAAGCCTGGAAACGCAACGGCATAGTGGTGCTCTGCCGGCTCTGTTGCAACTCCAGGGCTTTGAGGCGCTGTTGCCCTTCGAGGTATTGCTTGAGCAGAGTGTAAACCGTAAGGAACACAATGAGCGCCGGAACGGTGATTTTTACAATTTCCAACAGCACGGACAGCCAAACAGGCATATTTCTTGTTTTTAGGGCTGCAAAGTTAAGGTTTATCCGCATATCCATCTAACAAACTGTTTATGAAACGTCTGTTATTCATTGTGCTATTTTCTCTTTTGGCCTGTGCTGGAGCGCCAACCCAAGCTCAAGATGCCCCCCACCTAAGTTTCTGGCAGCCCGCCGACACCCTGCACAAAACCCGCTTCTGGCTGTGTGCTGGCGGCGGCAGTGCCTTGTACGGAGCAGTCTCCATAGGGCTGTACAACGCCTGGTACAAAGGCTATGAACTCACCGCCTTTCACCTGTTTGACGACTGGGGCGAGTGGCGCCACATGGACAAAGCAGGGCATTTGTTCACTGCGCACATGGAGAGCACACTGGCGTTTAAAGGCGCACTATGGACGGGCATAAACCGCCGCACCGCTATGTGGACAGGCTTCGGCGTAGGTATGTTGCTGCAATCTACCGTAGAGGTCATGGATGGCTTCTCAGCCAAGTGGGGTTTTTCGCTGTCTGATATGGGCTTCAACCTGCTGGGCAGCAGCTTGTTTCTGGCCCAGGAGGCGGCCTGGCACGAGCAGCGCATCCTCATGAAAACCTCATACACTGAGCCTCGCCACGCCTCAGAACCCATATATTCTACTGACGGACAATTAGTTACAACCCTTTACGCACGTGCCCGAGAACTCTATGGCATATCTTACCCAGAGCGCTTCCTCAAAGGATATAATGGCCTCACGGTGTGGGCGTCTGTCAACCCGACCTCTTTTTGGCCTAAGCCCAATCGTCCTGTATTTTTGCCGCAATGGCTCAACATAGCAGTGGGCTATGGCGCCGAAAACCTCTACGGAGGCTTCGATAACCAGTGGCAAAGCAACGGAGCAACCTTCCGAGCCGACCCCCTGCGCTACCCCCGCTACAGCCAATTTTACCTCTCCCTGGACGTGGACTTCACCCGCATTCCTACCCGCAGCTACTTCCTCAAAACCGTGTTTAATGTCATCAATTGGATAAAAGTACCAGCCCCAACTATTGAATACAATACGATAGGGAATTTTCGCGTACATCCAGTGATGTGGTAGAAGACCCAACGGTGCACCATGCGCCTGTTGAGCCTCTCGCTACCTTTTGTGTGAAGCACGTCACAACGCTTTGCCAACAAATGCGTTTTTTCATGGTAATGAAATACCCATCCAGCGCATGAAGTGGACAATTACTAACTTCGTCTTCGCTTTTTGCATGGCCTGCACAGGGCTTTTAGCCCAGATGTGGAACGGCACGGACACCCTGTACGGCAACGAATGGATACGCTACGGGCAGCCTTATTTCAAAATACTGATCAGCAACGACGGCATTTACCGCATTCCCCACAGTACGCTCATTGCGCAGGGCATTCCACTCAATGAAGTGAGTGGCGCGCAGTTTCAGTTGTTTTGGATGGGCAGGGAAGTTCCCTTGTTTGTCAGCACGGACAGTCTTTTCGGCACTCAAGACTACATCGAATTTTACGGCGTGCACAACCGGGGCGAACTGGACCGCTTTCTGTATCGCAACCCCGAAGCCGAGATGCTCAACCCGCTGTACAGTATCGTCACCGATACCAGCGCATACTTCCTGACCTGGACGACAGCGGGCACGCCCGCTTTGCGCTACCAAACCGTTGCCAACGACTTGAGCACTCTGCCACCCAAAGAAGAGTGGTTCTGGATGGAAGAAATGCAGGTTTTTTCCAGCACCGCAGTACAGAAAACCGATAATCAAAACGTTGCAGAGTCTGTTTTCGATGAAGGCGAGGGGTTTTCATCTGGTTTTCTCAATACAGCTACCCTCAACTTTGCACCTCGATTTGTACAAAACACAGCCGAAAATAGCCGCTTCAGGCTCCGGCTCTTCGCCAACAACCGACCGCACGAACTCCGCATAACCATCAACGGCGCCGCCGCCTTTTCGCAGGATTTTTCAGGATACCGCCTGCAGGAAATTTCGATTGACAAACCCACCTCTGCCCTGACCAACACAGAAAGCCTGGTACTGACTGGCGCTAACACCTCCAACGACCGCTATGCCATAGCTTGGGCCAGCCTAACTTATCCGCGTCAGTTTAACTTTGGTGGCCAGAGTAGTTTTAGTTTTCGCATAGTGGCCTCTTCTACTCTAAAGTATCTGGAAATCAGTAACTTCAACTCAGGTAATACCTTGCCAGTACTCTACGATCCGGCCAGTCGCATCCGAATAGTGGCTCAGGTTAGTAACGGATTTGTACGGATCGCGCTGCCACCAGCGCCTCAAGAGCGCCATTTGATACTGGTAAACCCCAGTGCTGGCGTGCGCATCGTAACAACTATGCAGCCTGTGACCTTTCAGGATTATCGCCAGGCTGATGCCACCTACCTCATCATTTCTCACCCCCGATTATTTCAAGACGGCAACCCCGTGCAGGAATATGCCACATATAGAGCCTCTGAGGCCGGAGGTAGCCACCGCTCGCTTGTGCTAAACGTGGAAGAGCTCTACAACCAGTTTGCCTACGGCGTGCAGCGCCACCCACTGGCCATTCGCAATGCAATACATCATTTTACTCGGCACTGGGCAAGCCCCCCCTCGTACGCGTTGCTCATCGGCAGGGCGCTGCAATACAACGTCGGGCGCTCGGCAGCGGCAGTAGCTGGCAACTTCCTCGTGCCTACTTTTGGCATGCCTGGATCTGACAATCTACTGGCGGCATCCAACCGCTCCAATGTACCAGTACTACCCATCGGTCGCATCTCTGCAGTAAACACCACTGAAGTGCGGCAGTATCTGGACAAGGTCATTGCGCACGAACAAGGCGCCCGCTCTGCCGACGAACAGGAGCGCGCCTGGAAAAAGGAAGTCATTCACCTCGGAGGTGGCAACGACGCCGGCGAGCAGCAATTCATCAAAAACGCATTGGCTCAAGTAGAGAACACACTCTACAACAGCCAAATGGGAGCCAATGTACTCTCTTTGTTCAAAACCAATAACGACCCCATACAGCAGGTCAGATCAGATGCGCTACTGAACCGCATCAACAACGGCGCCGCCATCGTAACCATATACGGCCATGCCAGCCCCAACTCCTTCGATGTGGCCGTGGACGAACCCGAGAGCTATCGAAACGAAGGGCGCTATCCGGCGCTGTACTCCTTCGGATGCTATACCGGCCAGGTGCACGAGGCAGGACGCAGTATTGGCGAACGCTTCGTTTTTCAGGATCGAAAAGGTATGATCGCCTTCTTTGCCACTACCGGCCTGGGGGGGCTTTCGGCACTCAATACCCTGGGGCAAACCTACTTCAACTATTTGAGCAATAGCATGTACGGCCGCGGCGTAGGCGATGTACTCCAACGTGTGATCGAACAGTACGACCAGACCGGATTTTTTCATCTGCGCGTGCTCTTGCAGCAGTTTACCCTCCTGGGCGACCCTGCCTTGGTCATTACGCCCTATGATGCACCCGACCTGCTGATGCGCACTGCAGAGGCTGCTGTAACCCCACGCAGCATCAACGCTCAAGCCGACAGTGTAGAACTCCGCTTTGTGGCACGCAATATCGGTAAAGCCGTGCAAGATAGCTGCTACTTTGAAATCATGCGCCAACTGCCGGATGGCTCCCAACTGACGGCACTGCGCTTTCGGGTACCCGCTCCGCGCTACGCCGACGAATATCGCTTTCAACTACCAGTTTTCGGTCAGCGCGCAGTGGGGGCTAATCGCTTTTACATCAAAGCCGATACAGACGATGAAATCCTCGAAGCACCTTTGCCCTTGGCCGAACGAAACAATACCCTGGCCGACGCACAAGGCAGAGAAGGCATAGACTTCTTTGTATTTGCCAATGGTGCAGCGCCGCTTTACCCGCACGACAAAGGCATTGTGGGCGCAGCGCCCGTCACGCTCAAAGCCTCTACCTTAGAAATACTTGCGCCAACGCAGCGATACATATTCGAGTTGGACACCACACTGCGATTTGATAGCCCGATGCGTATTCGCCACACTGTGGAGCAAAAAGGCGGCCTCTTGACATGGACGCCGTCCCTGACCTGGCGCGACAGCACTGTGTACTACTGGCGCATCAGCCCCGACAGCTTGCCAGAGTCTGGCTTTAACTGGCGCAGCAGCTCATTCCTGTACCTCAACGGTAGCCCATCAGGCTGGAACCAGTCGCACTTTGAGCAATGGGACGACAATCGCTTTATTAGCATGGAAATGTCAGAGAGCCAACGACGCCTCAAGTTTTTAGACGATGCCAAATTTGTACGCGTCAATAATGGTGTGATGCCGCCTGCGCTGCCGTCGGTCAACATCAATAACGACACTCATCCCTTCATTGTGTGGGATGGCCCGGTTACTCGCGGTTTGTACATCTTCAGCCTAGATGCAGACACCGGTATTCCCTGGCTAAATCCGCGCCCCGGGTTGTACGGCAGCCGTCAAAATACCGGATGGGCGCGTCCTGGGCATTTTCCCTACTGGACTACTGACCAAGAGTGGCGCCAGCGCGCCATCAACTTCTTGCGCGATACCATTCCGTCGGGCAACTACGTCGTCATCTACACCGTACAACCTGCTGGCGATACTGTGGGCTACGCTCCCAGAGCCTGGGCCATGGACTCCGTAGCGCTCGGTGTCAACTTGTTTCAGGTACTGGAGGCCCAAGGTGCTCAACGCATACGCAGCACAGCCGAAATCGGCCCACGCCCGTACATTCTTATCTATCGCAAAGATGACCCCACTTGGCCAGTGATCGAGACCTTGGGCAACCTCAACGAACCCGTTTTCGCCACCGCCTACATCAATGGCCGCTGGGATCGCGGCGAGGTGTTCTCCCCGCGCATTGGGCCAGCTCGGCGCTGGTCGAGCTTGCACTGGAAGGTCAGCGACGCCCAGCCTCATGATGAATGGAGTATTGACCTGTACGGCATTCGACCTGATTCAGTAGAGGTGCCACTACTCACTGGCATCACCTTGCCTGATACTGACCTGAGCCAGTTCAGTGCAACTGAATACCCCTGGCTACGCCTTCGATTCAGTGCGGTGGACACCCTACAGCGCACCTCGCCGCACCTGCCGTACTGGCGCGTGCTGTACGATGGGCTGCCCGATGCGGTACTCAATCCGGCGGCAGTTTTTCAGTTTCAACGGGATACCCTTCAACAAGGCGAGCCACTGCAGCTGCGGGTAGCCGTTAGCAATGCCATGCCCTACACCATGGATAGCCTACTGATGCGCTATGCTATTGTGAATGCAGGCGGGGCGCAGCAAGTCATCCAACACCGTATGGCGCCCCTGCAGGCCAACGACACCCTTATTGCCTCTCTGCAGGCCGACACCCGCCAGTTGCAGGGCTTGCAGCAACTCCGTATAGAAGTGAACCCCGACAAAGATCAGCCTGAGCTACATGCTTTCAACAACTTTGGCCTGTTTGAATTTTATGTGCAACGCGACCAGCGCAACCCTCTGCTGGAAGTGACCTTTGACGGTATTCGCATAGCTGACGGTGATTTGGTATCTGCCAAGCCCCTGATTTCCATAGCCCTGCGCGATGAGAATCCCTGGATGCGCCTGCAGGATACCTCCCTGTTCAAAATTCTGCTCCAATATCCCAATACTACCAATCTTGTACCTGTACCACTAGATGCACCCTTTGTACGTTTTATACCCGCCTCTGCCGCACCCAATACGGCCAACCGCGCTATCATTGAAATGACCCCCCACTTCAATCAGAGTGGTCGTTATGCCCTGGTAGTGCAAGCCCGTGACGCAAGCGGCAATGCCTCCGGCGAACTAGACTATCGCATTCATTTTGAAGTAATTAACGAGGCGCGTATCTCCAATGTACTCAATTATCCTAATCCTTTTACCACCTCTACCCGCTTTGTTTACACACTGACGGGCGAGGAGCCTCCGGCACAGTTTGCCATACGCATCATGACGGTGTCGGGGCGCATAGTGCGCGAGCTTACTCAGGCCGACCTCGGCCCCCTGCGCATAGGTACGCACCTGACCGACTATGCCTGGGATGGCACCGACGCGTATGGCGACAGACTGGCCAACGGCGTGTATCTATACCAGGTTGTTGCCAAAGACCGAGAAGGCAAAGACCTAGTGCCACACAGCAACCAAGCAGACGGATTCTTCCGCAATGGCATTGGTAAGCTGGTCATTTTGCGATAAAGTTTAAAACATACAAATACAAAATGCTAGACAAAGAAGATACGCCTTTTATGATTCTCATTGCACTGGAAGGCATGCAGTTTCGCGCACGTCATGGCTACTATGAAGAAGAATACCAACTGGGCAATGACTACATAATAGATGTATGGCTAGAAGCGCTGCTCTATGAAGAAAACAATGACGACATACAACACACCGTAAACTACGAAACTGTGTACTTGCTATGCCGCGAGGAAATGCTCAAGCCTTCCAAGCTCATTGAAACCGTAGCGCGGCGCATACTCAAACGCCTTACAGAATACTTCAAGGAATATCAGGAAGAACACAACGAAATGGAGGACATCCTGGGCATCAAGGTGCGCCTACGCAAAATGCACCCCCCTTTAGACGGGTATGTGCATTCGGCATGGGTGGAGGTGGCCAATGGTAGTTTCATAGACCCCAGCCTGCGCAAGCCCAAAAAGAAGAAGAAGGAGAAGTAGCTCCTTCCGAACACTAATATCCCGATACGCTCATTGGCCTGACTTCACCCGAGGTCGCGTAGCGCCAGGGGGGCAGGCGCCGGCTACCTTCAGGCAGGGTTTCTATCGTTTTGTAAAAGGAATCCAGGTATGCTTTCATATCCTGGCGATGCTCCACGGGCAGCAGTTTGAAGTCGTTGATGATTTTGTACAGCGCCGACTTCTTCTCTACGTAGCGCGCCAGTATCAGCCCGAGCACCGCAGGGTCAGCTTCCGGCCCCAGATAGTCGCGGTCTTTAATGTGGCGCTGGTCAAGCTCGACGCTGGGCACAGCGTAAGAGGCATTCACTAGACCGGAAAAATCAAAGTCATAAGGTACAGGGGTGAGTTTGGCAATATTGGCTGATTCTACCATCTTGAGGTTGCGCACCATGGACAGGCTCCAGTCTTCATTGCCAATCATGTAGTTGAATACAGAGGCCATCACTTCAGCCTCGCTATCCATCCGGTCAGTATCTACGTTGAGACAGTCGCAGAGTTTGCCGCCCAGGCGTTCGGCCAATTCTTCATCGTCTTCGATGATAAAGCCGTAGCGCTTCATTTTTTTGACTACGCCTTTGGTATCCACGTAAGTGACGCGCACCAATTGTACGCGAAAGCTGGCTGGGCTGAGTTCGTTGTACAGCTTATAGGCCAAATACTCTCGGAATACATTGAAGTGGCCGGCATCACGGTCTTCTAGGCAGTGCGTGGTCAAGTCCAGGTTGTTGTGTTTTTTGAGACCAGCAGCAGCGAGCGCTTTTTTAGAGAATTTTATTTTGACCGGCGGAAAGTCACAAATGCGACGGCGGAACTTGCCGCGCGGGCCCACCTCAATCTGGTGGTACACCGGCACATTTTTTTGGTCGGTGTAGCTCAACGTAGCGGGTTGATAGTCGTCGCGGCGGCGATTGTAGATCAATTCGCTCAGGTCAGTTTCGATGGTAATATCCAGTACGCCGTCTTTCATCAGCGTTTCAAAAATAGTGGTGGGCGAACCACCGTGGTAAGCATTCAGGCTTAGCGGTATGCTCAGCAGAAGCATACACCAAAGGGCGAAGTTGGTTTTAAGGGTGTTCGTATTCATAGTCGTTATCATTTTTGCAAAGTTACTCATCAACAGGGGCAATGCCACTTGAATACTCGACGAAGCCCAGCCGTTTGGCAGACAACTTCGGGTAAAGATTGGGTTTACAACTCAAAATTGCACCGCTATTATAACGCAAGCCCAGCCACTTAGGTTACATAAATTGAAACATTATTGTAAAACCAGCACCGTGATGTCATTTTTTTAAAATATAATTTTAATCGCACTCTATCTCGAAAATTTATACCTTTGCCGACCCAATGCTTAGCATAGACAGCAAGGAAAATGCCCTGCTCCAGCCAAACAAAATACGCCACTCTGAACATCCTGCTTGCCTTCATCGGCCTGCTGATGGTTTCTAACGCTTGTAAAACCTCTGCGCCCGTACCCGCAGGGCTGCAGCTCTTTGAGCCTGGTCGGCAAGCCAAAAACATCATTCTGCTCATAGGTGATGGTATGGGGCTGACCCAAATATCGGCAGCGCTGTACTCCAACAACAACCAACTGGCTATGCTGGAAATGCCGGTGGTAGGCTTTCACAAGTCCCATTCTGCCGACAACCTCATTACTGACTCGGCGGCCGGCGCCACTGCATTTGCCTGTGGCGTAAAAACCTACAATGGCGCTATTGGCTTAAATGCGGATACAGTGGCTTGCTACAGCATTCTGGCTGAAGCCAAAAGCAAAGGCATGGCCACTGGCCTGATTGCCACTTCTACTATTATACATGCTACACCAGCGGCGTTCTATGCCCACCAGGATAGCCGCATTGCCTATGAAGACATTGCCAGTGACCTGGTAGCTGCCGATGTGGACTTGTTCATTGGTGGCGGTAGCCAGTACTTCATCCACCGGGTATCGGACAAGCGCGACCTCTATGAAGAACTGCGCCTCAAGGGCTACTACGTATCCGACCATAGCGCCGAGGATGTGCTGCGCGCGCCGTTCAACCCTCAAAGGGGCTTTGCCTTCCTCACTGCAGAATCGCAGCCAGGGGCTTTTACCCAGGGGCGCACCTACTTACCGCTGTCCACCCGCTATGCGCTGCAATACTTGGCCAGGCGCAATAGCAAGGGCTTTTTCATCATGATTGAAGGCTCACAAATAGACTGGAAATGCCACCAGAACGACGCTCGCGAAGCCATACGCGAAATTCTCGACTTTGACGCCGCCGTACGCGAAGCACTGGAGTTTGCCAAAGGCCGCGACGATACCCTCGTCATCGTTACTGCCGACCACGAAACCGGCGGCATGGCCATCCAGCCCGGCTCTCGCTTTGGCCGGCTCAAAATAGCTTTTACCACCAACAGCCACACCGCCGCCCTTGTACCTGTATTGGCCTACGGCCCCTCTGCCGAATTGTTCAGCGGCATCTACGAAAACACTGGCATTCACACCCGCATGCGACAGGCACTGGGGTTTCAGGCGCTGTCTTCGGCAAAAGAACGCTGAGAAAAAACTGCGATGCTAAAAAGTAGTGAGGAACTCGCCTTGTGCCAGTAGCACAACGCATGACGGCACAATAGACCACAAAGCCCAGACCTCCAAACAACTCCACCACAGCAGTGTACCCAACTGCCCGAACAAAGCCACACATCTCAATCCTGAACTCTGGGATGGCTTGCAAACTACTAGCCAATACCGACGAAAGGCAGAGCCGCACGCAACATACACTGCAGGTCTGTACAGCTACACAAAAGGCGCATGGTACTTCACAATATGCCATAGCTGCAGGCACACTAAAGCCAGCTCTTTGTTTTTGGAATAAATGTCAATCAGCCTACACGGCCCAGTTCATATTATTTTTCTGTTAATTACTTCAGACATCACAAAAAGCTCCACCGACCAAAATTTATCTTTGCGTTCGAAATTGTTACTTCAAAAATTCGTACGCAAGGCAGACGCTGCACATTCAGGCCTGGCCTTACTCCGCTCAGCAACCCTGGATTGCCCGCAGTTTTGCCTCGCAAAAAACACAGTACTATGAAAAAATTTTTCACGCTTGTCGTCTGCCTCGTTGTTTCCGTGGGGGTAAGTTGGGGGCAGACGCAATTGTACATTCAAAATTTTGGAATAGTTGACGATGCGCCTTTGCCCTCAGATTGGAACGCAAATGTTAGCAGTCCAATCCTGCAGATTTTAACCTCTACCGCTCCGCCTGGCGGCGGCGCTAATCTATCGGTGAAAAATTGTACTCCCGCTGGAGATTACAGAGAATTTGGCGTAACAGGTATTTCTTCCTCAGGTTATACAGGAATATCGGTGCGATTTCAGCATCGCAAAACCAGTTGCTTTACACCCTCAGTGACTTTAGAATGGAGCAGCGACGGAGTCAATTGGAATACTGTTTCAGCATACAACAGCGGTACTGCGACTACTACATGGGCTTATGTCGGGTGGTTCTCTTTGGGCTCAGGCGCGGATAATCAGCCGAATCTAAGATTTAGGTTTTCGTTCACAACTGTAAACCCCGGCGGAGGTTGTTCTGGGGGTTTCTCAAGTTGTGCCACTACAGCCCCAGGCAACTTCCGTATAGACGATTTCGAGGTGCAGGCAGATTTTGTGCTCCCCGTCGAGCTCCTCTCTTTCAATGCCGAAAAGCGCGGCCGGACCGCCAGGCTCGAATGGCGCACCGCCACGGAGAAGGACAACGACTATTTTGAGATTGAGCGCAGCGCCGACGGGACCGCGTTTGCTTCCGTCGGACGGGTAAAGGGCGCAGGCACGACACAGATCCCGCAAGCCTACGCATTCGACGACCTCGATCCGCGGCCCGGTGTCAACTACTACCGCCTGCGTCAGACAGACTACGACGGCGCGTCGGAGTACAGCCCGGTGGTCAGCCTGCGCATGGACGGCCCCGAATATGTCATCTCGCCCATGCCTGTGAGCGGCACAGCCCGCGTAGCGTTCGACAAACCGACGGAGTCGGACACCTATTGGCAGGTGTTTGCAAGCGACGGGGCGCTGCTGCGCGCCGGTCAGGTTGGGGTGGGAGAGCAGGGCTTCGAGTTCGACCTGAACGCCCTGCCTGCGGGCGTGTATATCCTCCGGATGGAGCAGGCCAATTGGGCTAAGAGCGAGCGCATATTCAAGACGACGCTCCGCTAAACTTCGTGTACAAGCGTTCAGGCAGCGCTACCTTGCCAGACCGCAGATGCCGTATCTTCAAGAGGGGATACGGCATCTGTTTTTTGGGGAGGATAAATCCTGCGCGCGCAGCGCTTTCAGATCAACCGAAGCCCTGTCGGCCGCTGAAGAGGCGGGCCGCTGAAATACATGCAGCGAGAAGAACTTTTTGTCAGTACATTTGCAGTCGAATGGTAGTCTTCTTCAACTTGGCGCCCAAGTCTTACTCGAAAAATGCTGTCCTGCAAGAGGAGTACAGGCGCGCGTCTGATAAGGGCTACATGCTAATGCAAGTGCAGTGAAACAGATGTGGGGAGGTTTTTATGGATGCTGTAAAACCCAATTTTATGAAGAGCGCGCACCTTTCTGCTTCTCATATGCATAGCCTGTGCGTCACTTTTGTCAAAGTGACAAAGTTGCTATGGCAAGCACTGAACCACCTCCTCAAAAACCTGCGCCTCATTGGCAGGAGCTATAGCTCCGGCGTCATAAGAACAGAGCCCTGGAGCTCAGATAGCCTTTCTATTATTGCTGAGCTATTCAGCCAGAGCAAGTCATGTAAGGCGGCTCGGCAAATAATTTGAATTGTTCTAGCACATGAGATCACCACGACAACGCCATGCAACGAAGTATTCCGGCAGCCCCACCGCAGCCATGCAAAGCCATTTTTGGGCTGCTATGGCGCTGTGCTTGTCTCTGGCGGCCTGCAAATCTGCCCCCAAACCTACCCGGCCTATGGAACAATACGATACCCTACCCAGTATGGAGCAGGTTTCCACTATTCGCATTCCGGTACGCATCAACATACGAGATGTGGAGCGCTCCATCAATGAGCAGTTAGAAGGCATCATCTTTGAAGACAAAGACCCCGATGATGGTGATAATCTAGCCTTGCGGGTGGAGAAGAAGGATTACATCTCGCTGGCCGTATCTGGGCGCGACCTCCAGTATCACGTACCAGTGAGCCTTTGGTTCAGATACAAGGCAGGTTTTACCTACCTTACCGGTACAGCTGAGATAGCCATCCAGTTTCGCACCGTATTTGACATTGGTACCGACTGGCAGTTGCAGACCCAAACCGCAATCGAAAGCTACGAATGGCTGCGCAAGCCACGCCTGCAAGTGGGCGCCATCCAGATTCCCATCGGGTTTATTGGCGACATGGTAGTCAACAACAGCCGAAATACCATCACGGCGGCTATTGACCGGCTGGCTAAAGAACAACTCAACCTTCGCACCCAGGTAGAAGAAGCCTGGAAGCGCATGTTTGAGCCCGAACTCCTCTCACCTGAGTACCGCGCCTGGCTGCTCATTAACCCCGAAACCATTGCCATCACGCCGCTAGAATATACGCCTCAATCCATTGCAGCCACTATACTGATTTCATCCAGGCCGCGCCTGCACATAGGCCGCGCGCCACAAGCGCTCTCTGCCCTACCCTTGCCACCCCGACAGTTTTCTGACTCGCCGCTCAAAGACTTCGCCATTTACCTCCATGCTGAAGTACCCTACCAGGAAGCCGAGCGCATTGCCCGCGAACAACTCAATGGCGAAACCTTTTCGTCTGGCAGTCGAAGCGTAACAGTACAAGACGTAGAGCTCTATGGCAAGGGCAACGTCCTTATTGTGCACACCCGCCTAAGCGGAAGCTTCAATGGCAGCGTTTATCTGGAGGGGCGGCCTTATTATAACCCCTTGCGCAACTCCATTGATATCAAAGACTTGAGCTTTACAGTGGACACCCAGAACTTCCTGCACAAAACTGCCGCCTGGCTTCTTAAAAGCAACCTCAAGCGCGCCCTGCAAGACAATATGGATTTTCTGCTGGACTACAATCTCAAGGAACTGGAAACAGAACTACAAAAGCAACTCAGGCACTACCCCGTAGCTCCAGGCATTCACCTGGAGGGGCAGCTCAGCCAACTGCAAATTCAGAATGCCTACATAACGCCAGAGGGCATCAGGGTGCAGGTAGGGCTACGCGGCCAAGTGGAGGTATTTGTAAGCGGGCTGAATTGATGCACCTGAGTGCCCCTACAAGCTCATCTCGACAATATACTGCGCTCATTCACCTGCAAAACTTTGCTTCAATTAGCCAATATTGATGCTATTTTAACCTAGACAGCCAATTATGGCTTTTTTCTCGTTAATTTTGCGTTGAACACGTGAAGCACGTGCCTTTTACCCGGTGTATGAATCCTTCGAAAATCTGAAGTTATGAAAGCTACCTTGGAGAAAATAGAGCCGGTATTTGGCAATTCCTTTACTATACGCAAGTTTACGGATATCAACTACCTGAGCAAACCGTATTGGCACTTCCACCCAGAGTACGAAATCGTTTACATATCCAACGGGAGGGGCAAGCGCCACATCGGCGAGCACGTATCCTTTTACGAACAGGGTGATCTCATCTTTCTTGGCCCCAACATGCCGCATTTTGGCTTTTCGGAAGAACTCTACGACGAGCATGTAGAAATTGTAGTACAAATGCGGGAAGACTTCCTGGGCGCTGACTTCTTGCACCGCCCAGAGTTGAGTGCTATTCGCCAGCTGTTTGAACGGGCGCACCTGGGCATTACCTTCCATGGTGAAACCAAACATCGCATCGGCGAGCGCCTCGTCAGGCTGGTAGAGCACAACGGCTTTGACCGCATGATGCAGTTGCTTTATATTTTGCAAGATTTGGCACACTCACAAGAATATACCTTGCTCAATGCCGGAGGGTTTGCGCTGGAGGTCAATGCTCAAGACCATGAACGCATGCGTAGCATCTATGAGTTTGTGGACGACAACTTCCACCGGCACATTGCCCTGGAGGAAGTAGCCCAGCTCATAAGCATGACCGTACCGGCGTTTTGCCGGTACTTCAAACGACTGACCAACAAAACCTTTACCCAGTTTGTGAACGAATACCGCATCGCACACGCCTGCCGAATGCTAGCTGATGAACATCTCAGCATCTCCGCAGTGAGCTACGAGAGCGGCTTCAACAACCTATCACACTTCAACAAGTTGTTCCGGCATATCACTGGCCTCAGCCCACGCGACTACCGACGCTCCTTGCGCAAGGTGGTCAGCGCCTGAGTTACAGGCTATTTCAATTTGAGGATCTTGATCTCCACGCGTTGGTTTTTGCGGCGGCCTTCCACTGTGGCATTAGTATCAATGGGCATGCGCTTGCCGTAGCCCTTGTATTGCAAGCGAGAAGCTGATATACCCTTGGCAATAAGGTAGTCATACACTGCTTTGGCGCGGGCAGTGGAGAGGTCATCACAGTACTTGTCGGGCGGCAGACTATTGGTATGGCCGCCAATCTCGACTGCCACATCTGGGTTTTTCGTCATGAAGGTGTAGAGTTCATGCAGTACAGGCAATGAGCTTTCCAATATTACGGCACTATCGGCTTTGAAATATAGGCGATCAATGCGGATGGTTTGGCCTTCTTTGAGGTCGGCACTGCGCAAGTTTGCAATAGAACCTTCGCCCACAGCAGGTTTCGCCGGCGCATCATTGACAGGAGGCGCCGGAGGCAGGGTGGGTTTGGGCGAAGTAGTATCGCCAGTGCGCGGGGTAGTGGGTATATTAGGCTTGGTAGCAGGAGGAGTGGTAGTTGTATTGGGCTTGGCAGGCGGCGCCTCTGCTACGGGCATTTCCTCTACGGGTTTATCACAGGGTATGGGTTTGATTTCAGATAGGTTGTCCACCAGTACATTGCCGTTGTAGGGGAAAAGCACCGGCGTGTTGTAAAATGCCTCGAGCGTAATGTGGGTGTAGTTGGCAATTGGCTCCAGTTTGAAGGTGTATTCGAGCCAGCGGTGACTAATGATGGGTTTGGTCTCGGCCAGTAGGTACTGCTTATCGCAGGCGCTGAAGCCGCCCCAGATGCGAAGTTTGGCAGGTGTGACAAAATTAGCTGAGTCCCTGGATTCTATGGAAACTGGGCTGAGATAAAACTCTGCACGACACAAGTACATGCTGAACTCGTAGCACTTGTCCTTTTCCAGTGGCCGGCTCAGGCGCTGAGACACTGATTCCCAGGTTTCCTTTTTGCGTACCACCATGCCCAGGTAAGTATTACCGTGCTGAGCGGGCTTGGTAACGCCCCAAAAACCGGGCTGTACATCAGGGGCAGACTCAGTGATCGGGCCACAATCCGTCCAGCCGATGGGCGTTCGGCTATGCTGTGGCATATCTTCGAAGGATGGATTAGTCAGATAAATAGATCCAGATTGTGCCATCAAGCCGTATGCTGCCCACCAGCAGCCAAGCAGAGCCCAAAAGGAACGAGTAGTCATTCTGAGATAGTATATTTACTGAAATTCAAGGCATACAACGAATAAACACCCTGTGTTGGTTTACCAAAGGCGTTTTTTGCGTGTGAAAAAACAATAAGAAACATGCCAGGGTTGCGCTTCAACTCACACAAAAGCATTGAGCCCTGTGACATCCATACCGGTGATGAGCAAGTGAATGTCGTGTGTACCCTCGTATGTGAGCACGGTCTCTAAGTTCATCATGTGCCGCATGACGGGATACTCGTTGGTAATGCCCATGCCGCCATGAATTTGTCGGGCCTCACGCGCCACCTCGAGTGCCATCATCACATTGTTGCGCTTGGCCATAGAGATTTGGGCTGGAGTAGCCCTGCCTTCATTGGCCAACACGCCCAGGCGCCAGACAAGCAGTTGTGCTTTGGTGATTTCGGTAATCATTTCGGCCAGTTTCTTTTGGATAAGCTGGAACTGCCCGATGGGTTTGCCAAACTGTATGCGCTCCTGGGAGTAGCGCAACGCTGAATCGTAGCAGTCCAGCGCTGCCCCGATAGCCCCCCAGGCTATACCATAACGCGCTTTAGAAAGGCAAGAAAGCGGTCCTTTCAACCCCTGGATATTGGGTAATACGTGGCTCTTGGGCACGCGCACATCTTCGAATACCAGCTCGCCGGTGATGGAAGCGCGCAACGACCACTTACCCTTAATTTCGGGCGCAGAAAAGCCTTTCATGTCCTTTTCTACGATGAGGCCACGTACAATGCCTTGCTCATCTTTGGCCCACACTATGGCAATGTCGGCTACAGGAGAGTTCGTGATCCACATTTTGGCACCGTTGAGGATATAGGCGTCGCCGTCATCTTTGATATGGGTGACCATACCGCCAGGATTAGAGCCATGGTCAGGCTCAGTCAAGCCAAAGCAGCCGATAAATTCGCCGCTACCCAACTTGGGCAGATACTTGCGGCGCTGCTCTTCAGAGCCATATTTGTAGATAGGATACATGACTAAAGACCCCTGCACTGAGGCCATAGAGCGCACGCCGGAGTCGCCCCTTTCCAGTTCTTGCATGATCACGCCGTAGGCAATTTCATCCATGCCGCCGCCGCCATACTCCACGGGCAGGCTGGGTCCAAACGCCCCAATCTCTGCTAAGCCCTTGAACAAGTGCGTAGGGCACTGGGCTTTATCGGCGTATGCTTCAATGATGGGCGTCACTTCTTGCTTGACCCAGGCGCGCACAGCTTCACGAGCTAGCAGGTGATCCTGGCTTAGCAGTTCGTCCACGAGGTAATAATCATGCCCCTGATAGCGGTCTTCTTTGGCTCGCTTGGCAATGGCCAGGCCGTTGCTGTTATCTTGCATGTCGCGCATTCATTTAATGAGAAAAACAGACTGCAAAGTTAGTGCTTTTGACAATGCTCACACAAAAAACATTTGGCGTTCGTAGTTGTTGCCATAAATATGGAATACATTGTTCTGTACGACGGCGTCTGCAACCTGTGCAACCGCTTGGTCCAATTCATCCTGCTACACGACTCACGAGGCCGCTTTCGCTTTGCCGCACAACAGTCAGCGCTAGGGCAGGTACTATTGCGGCAGCATGGGCTTTCTACTAACCAGATGCGCACAGTAGTGCTCTTAGAAGGCACTCGTGCCTACACCCACAGCGACGCAGCCCTACGCATAGCCCGACACCTGAGCGGCTGGTGGCCGCTGTGCTATTGGATAGGTGGGCTCGTGCCAAAATTTTTCAGAGATGCCGTGTACGAATTTATTGCCGCGCATCGCTATCGCTGGTTTGGTCGTTCCGAAACCTGCCTGCTACCCCGGCCAGAGTGGCGCACTCGGTTTTTGTAGGGCTATGTCCGCGCTGGTACCTACAGAGCGGTCTGCATCAATGAGCAAGCCCCGGCCCTGAAATCGTAGTTACAAATACTGATATCCATAAGTTCCTCTGGTTCTTACCCTGCACGGTCGTAGCGCGTGCTCAGCATGGACGCCAGCAAACTCCTGCCAAAGCGCCATGGTTGTATCAAGAACAAACGCGGCAGTTGCTGCTCAACGATATGAGTAATGAAGCATATTTTTTTATGTGTAGTAATCCCCTTGCTGTCACAAGTATTGGCAATCGCTGAGGGCATAAGGTGGTGTAGTGGCTTTTCAGATAGTTTGCATATGTCGAAAAAAAGCCATCTTTGTACGCTATGCACTACGAGCTGAGTTTTTGGGAATACGATACTTTTTTAAAGCGCCTGGATGTGGTGGTGCTGGGCAGCGGCATTGTAGGGCTTAGCGCTGCTGTACGTCTCAAGGAACTTGCGCCATCGCTCCATGTAGCCATATGGGAACGCGGCCCCCTACCCATAGGCGCCAGCACGCGCAATGCCGGTTTTGCTTGCTTTGGCAGTATGTCCGAACTACTAGACGACCTGCAGCACCAACCGGAAGATGCCGTGTGGCACCTAGTAGAAAAGCGATGGCATGGGCTGCAACGCCTACGTAGCCGACTGGGCGACGCCGCTTTGGGTTATGAAGGGCTGGGCGGATACGAGATATTTACCCAAGCAAATGAGCACTCATACGAATACTGTCTGGAGCACTTATCTACCTTCAATCAGATCGCTTCTGCCATCACAGGACACCCACAAACCTGGCAAATTGCAGATACCAATGCGTCCTACCTGAAACTCGGCAAAGTGCGCCACATTATTGCCAATACCTTGGAAGGGCAACTTCACACTGGCCGCATGATGCAGGCCTGGATGCGGTTAGCTCAAGAAAAAGGAGTAGTGCTGATGAATGGCATAGACGTAACGCACATACTGCCGGATACTGATGGCGTAGTCTTGCAGGCTGCTGCCGGGTGGAGCATCAAAGTACCCCTCGTACTGGTGTGCGTCAATGGCTTTGCCCGTGCACTTCTGCCGGAACTGGCTGTTTTTCCGGCTCGCAACCAGGTGCTCATCACGCAGCCCGTTTCCAATTTGTGTCTTCGAGGAGCTTTCCACTATGACCGAGGATATTTTTACTTCCGCAATGTGGGGCCGGATCGCATATTGCTGGGTGGAGGCCGAAACCTGGCGCCGGAAGAAGAAGCTACGGCAGAGTTTGGGACTACACCTTTGATACAGGAGGCCTTGCTGGATTTGCTGCGCAATGTCATTCTGCCCGGCCACAAGGTGGAGATAGCACAATGTTGGAGCGGCATTCTAGGAGTCGGCACAGAGAAAAAACCCATAGTGCAGCGCCTACACGAACGCTTGGCTGTAGCCGTGCGAATGGGTGGTATGGGAGTGGCCATCGGTACGCTGGTGGGGGAAGAGGGGGCATGCTTGTTGCTAGATTCAGCGTAGAATTATCAAATTACTTTAAAGACAACCAACTTGACCTATGCGATTAACCTTGTTTGCCTCCCCGCGCCTACTAAGGCAGCCTCTTCTTTGATGCCCCCGCATCAGTAAGGCCGATAACGCCGCCACTTGCTAGGGCATCTGCTACGACGCACATCATCAGATGCGCCCACTCCTGTTGACTCTATAGATGATATTGCAGTAAGATTGGAGATCATTTGAATATTAGCGGAAGCGCTGTTAGCTTTGCGCAAGTGAATACATCCTGAATGCCAGGAGTGGCCGGTGAGTCGGCCGATCCTGGTCTTTACTCTATACAAAACCATCGTATGAAAAAGATTCTTTTTCCCACCGACTGCTCTGCCGGCGCCAGACAGGGATTTACCTACGCCTGTGAGTTTGCCCGGCAAACCGGAGCTAAAATTGAAGTCATGAGCGTGTATCACTTGCCTGCTGCTGATGCCAGCAGCGTGCCGCCTGCCTATATTGAAACCATGATAGAAGAACGGCGCAAACAAGTAGAACGAAACCTGGCAGCCTTTGTAGCGGAACTCCCCGATGCTCCCATCTTGGGTATGCACGCCGACTACGGCATCTTCACCCATCAGGAAATCGTGGATGTAGCGGCAAAAGGTGAGCACGACCTCATCATCATGGGTACGCGCGGTGCTACCAATCCAATGGATAAACTCCTTGGTAGTGTCACCACCCATACTATGATGCAAGCACCTTGCCCGGTGCTGGCTATTCCGGCACAAGCTCAATGGAAAGGCATCCGCCACATTGCCTACGCTACCGATTTTCAGCCTTCTGACGTACATGCCGTAGCACAACTGGCGGAGTTAGCCCAAACGCTGGATGCCCAGCTACACTTTGTGCATATTCACACCGCCGCACACGACGATATATCAATACAGACTATGACTTCGCTGGAGCACTACCCCACGGCATTTACTGACTTTACCATCGTACGTCATGCCTCCGTTATGGAAGGACTAGAGAGCTACCTTCAGGAATACAGCATTGACCTGCTGGCGCTGTTCATTCCGCGCCGGCGCATCTGGGAGCGCCTGTTTCACAGCAGTTTCAGTCGCCAGATGGCCTTTCATACTCAGTTGCCTTTACTCACTTTCAGAGCCTAAAAAAAAACGAGGCGCCGCATTTGCACAGCGCCTCGTCAGCAGGAATCTCCCTAGCGTAGCTTGGCTTACTTGGCTACTTCACCACTGTCATGGTGCGAGTAGCAGTATAACCTGCTGTTTTGAGTGTGTATCGGTATGCACCTGGCGCAAGGCTGCCGGCTTCAAACCATACGGTACTGCGGCCTGCCGGATAGTTACCTCGTGCAAGATGGACTACCCTACCCAACTGGTCAGTGACGACCAAGTCAGCATCCATGGCTTCTGGCAAGTCAAAACTGATGGCCGTTTGGCCGAAGAACGGGTTGGGCGCATTCTGATGCAGGAAGTATCCGTCAGTTTCTATCACGCTTACATCAGTAATACCTTGCGGCTCAAAGCGCAAGATGATGCCCATGCGCTCTTCGGCGCTGTTGTAGGCTTCCGACTGAATCCACTGCGAGCGCACCTCCATTAAACCTTCCAAGCCAGATACTGGTTGCAAGGCTCTCAAGCGTATGGTAAAGAGCACCTCGTCAGGCGAGGCACTAGCGCCTGTGCCGGCCATGTTGAACCAACTGATGCTGATGCGCCCTTGCGATGCCTGAGCAGTACCCGCTGCCACCGTAGCAAAAGGCAAAGCAGCTGCTGGGTCAAAGCCGTCAAAGGCAAAGTATTGCGGATCAAACCACAGCCCCAACTGATAGTTGGTGATGTCGTGAAAGTTGCTGCTACGCACCGGAATACTGATGATCTGACCCTGGCTTGCTGATTTGTCAGCAGCTACCAGTTCTAGCTCAGGCGCAGTACGCGGCTCCAAGCTGCCATCCTGTAAGTTGTTGGGGTTGGCATGGCCAAGAATGTCGCCTACTTTCACGCCGGTGAAGTTAGCCAGTGTATCGCCCATGACCACCATACTGTCGCAGTTGGGATACGGGAACACATTGTAGGCATCGAAAACATCCGGCATGTCGTAGCTATTCGACACAAACACCCACGACGGGCAATGCTCAAAGCTATCGCGCACGCCAATAATGAGTTGCTGAATGAGGAATAGGTCCAACGTAGTGAACGCGCCATTGCAATTGGCATCACCAGCAATGATCTGATACGGCGATTCGATCTGCGGTGGGTTCATACCCAGGATGAAGCGCTGACCGATGAATAGGGCATAAGTAGAGAGCCCATTGGTCGGGTTGCCATACTTGGAGGGGCGTATGGTCATCATTTCGCCCGCTGGCACATCAGGTGCTTCATAGTAGCCATTTTCGTCGGTCATCTCCATCATGTCCATGTGGTCATTGCCGATGTGCACCTCCGCCTCGGCTACCGGAGCACCCCAGTAGGTGAGAATTTCGCCCGATACCTGGGCTGGCGAAATAATGGCAGCACTACCTGGGAACGTCACGTAGGGCCTTTCTACGGCTTGGCCGTTTACTATACAAGTTACTTCCACGGGCAGCGGCGATTCCACAATGCGAATCGGCGTGGACTGCCCCGGCGATCCTGTTAGTTGTACCACCAGGTAGAACAGTATCTGGTTTTGCTGTAAGGGTACGCCCTGGCCAGTGTTGGAGAAAAAGTTGAATGTCTTGTTCGCCGAATTGAACTGCGGCGCAATGGCTGCTGGCAAGATCGAGACGATGTTAGCCACCGACGGGTTTTGCACCAGCAGTGAGCCAGCCAGCGAAGCCAGATTGCTGCAGTTGCGTATGCGCACTGGCACCAGGATGTTTTGTCCAGCCAGGCCGCTAGCCTCGCCTACATCCAAAATCGCGTAGTTAGAGGGCACCTGGATGTTGATCTTGAAGCAATATGTAGTAGTACCGCAAGGATTGCTCACAATCAGGCACACATTGTACACGCCATCCTGCGCATAGGTATGTATAGGGTTCACCGCCGTGGAGGTGGCGCCATCGCCAAATTGCCATAAGTAGCTACCAGGCGACGAATGGTTGGTGAAACTGACTGTAAGCACATTGACGCTGAAAGTGAACGACGATATCGGCGCCGAATAGCCGGCATTAAAGCTGACCAACTGATAGCGCGTACAGCCCGTGGCATCCGTCACGTGGATATTATACGCTCCGGGAGGCAACCCAAAAATGTTGTACGACGACGTGTTGAACGTAGCCGAACCACTCATTGGCCCTGCCCAAGTGATGTTGAACGGCCCTGTACCGCCTGATATATTGATCTGCAAAGAGCCCTGGAAACCACAGCCGCCCACATTGGGCACGATGCTCATCGTGAAGCCAGTTTCGTTATATACCTGGCGCGTATTGATCTCATGACAACCGGCAGCATCATCTACCCGCACCGTATAGTTACCGGTTTGCAGGTTCGGGATGGTGAAGGTATTGCCTGTGATGGTCTGGTTGCCGCTGCCATAGATGCTCGTCCAGGTGATGACATATGGCGGCGCATTGCCGGCTATCTGTACGGTGATAGAGCCTGGGTTGCCACAGGTATTATTGTTAGCCGTGAGTGTTACATTCAGGTTGTCGGGCGCATTAATCAGTGTGACGGTGTAAGTCGCTTCGCAGAGGTCAAAATCCCGAATCGTCACCGTATAGGTACCTTGCGGCAGATTAGGAATATCGAAGTCGGTAGAAGAAGTTGTAATACTACCCGACTGCGGCCCCGTCCAGGTGATGACAAACGGCCCCTGGCCTTGTAGAATAGTAATCCAGATAGACCCCGGCACTCCGCATACACCATTGATAGCTGAAACATCAGCCACCACTCCGCCCGCATCAGAGTTGTTGATCATCTCCACGTCCATGGCGGTGCAGCCCTGCGAATTAACCACCTGAATCATATAGATACCGCTGGGCAGGTTGGTAATGTCGTAGGTAGAAGCCGATGTGGTAGCCGAACCGCTGGCCGGTCCTGTCCAGGTAATCATAAATGGCCCGCCGCCACCAAACATACGCACTTGTAAATAGCCCTGCGCCCCGCAGAAGCCATGGAATGGGAAGGCGTTGATGGTGAATACTGTACCTGTATTGTTCAGCGTAGCTGTAGTTGTAGCGGTGCAGCCGTTGGCACTCGTTACGCTGATATTGTATGTACCACTGGCCAGGTTATTGAGGGTATGCGTAGTACCTGTGATAGATATACTGCCACTGGCCGGCCCCGACCACGTGATGGCATAAGGACTGGTGCCACCTATCAGGTTAACCGTAATAGAGCCGGGCATGCCACAAATGCCGTTATTGGGTACAGCTGTAATACTTACGCTGCCCGTTGTCGTTACTACTATCGTATCGGTATCTATACATCCTCTTGAATCTGTACCCGTCACAAAGTATGTACCCGCCGGAGCATTAGCAATGGTGAAACTGCTGGCAGAAGTAGTGGTGGAACCATTTACCGGCCCAATCCAGTTCAGCGTGTAAGGTGCATTGCCTGATACGATGTTCACTGTGATGAAGCCAGGCTGTGCACACACGCCATTAACTCTGGTCAAGGTGATTTCCATATCTGCCTCTGGAGAGCTGAGCGTAGAAGTTTGCGTTTCTACACAACCTGTGGCATCCGTTACTGAAATCTGGTATGTGCCTGGCGTGAGGCTATTGATGGTAAAGCTATTATTAGAGGTGGTGGCGCTACCCGACTCCGGACCACTCCAATTAATGGTATAGCCAGCATTGCCCCCGCTGATGATCACCTGTACCGATCCTTCCTGGCCGCAACTGCCTGTGCTGGCAGTGGTGGTAATCTCCAGATCAGTTTCCGCCACGTTCACCGTAGCTGAGGTAGAGTTAGCACAGTTGCTAGCATCCGTTACAGTAAAGGTGTAAGTGCCTTGTCCCAGGTTGGGTACAGTGAAACTCGTACTGGAGGTGTTCGCACTACCCGAAGCCGCGCCCGTCCAGGTTATGGCGTAGGGGGCTGTGCCGCCACTGATGGTCAGTTGAACCTGGCCGGGGTTACCACACAAGCCGTTCACTGGCGTAGCAATCACAGCCAGTGTATTGGCCGAGTTGGTCAGCGTCACTGTTTGGGTACTAACGCAACCTTGCGATGTAGTAGCAGTGATAGTGTAAGTACCACTGGGCAGGTTGGAAATGATATAACTGCTGGCACTGGTATTGGCCGAGCCATTGACCGCCCCTGTCCAGTTGATAGCAATAGGCGGCACGCCCCCATTAAAGGTCAGTGTAATGGAGCCATTTTGACCGCACACGCCTGGAGTAGCCACGGCCGTCATATTGAATGCCTGTCCGTTGTTGAGCGTTGCATTCTGCGTAGCCGTGCAGTTCTGGCCGCTGCTGACTGTCACGGTATAAGTGCCAGAAGGCAGGTTGGGAATGGTAAAACTACCACTTGCCGCCGTAGCGTTGCCGGAAACCGGACCAGACCAACTCACCGAATACGGCGCGGCAGCACCGCTGATAGTGAGTTGGATAGAACCGTTCTGACCACATACGCCGCTCACTCCTGTAGCCGTAAAGGTAATCCCTGCACCGTTGGTCAGCGTCACAGTCTGCGTGCGCGTGCAGCCCTGTGCATCTGTCACTGTGATGGTGTAGGTGCCGCTCGGCAGATCAGTGATGTTGTAGAAGGCGTTGCTCGTCGTAGCACTGCCGCTCACCGCCGGCCCAGTCCACTGTATCTGGTACGGCGCTGTACCGCCCGTGAAGCCAAGATGTATCTGGCCGTTCTGGCCGCAGGTGCCCGGCACCGGCACAGCAGTCACTTGCAGGTTGTTGGCACCGTTGGTCAGCGTCACAGTCTGCGTGCGCGTGCAGCCCTGTGCATCTGTCACCGTGATGGTGTAGGTGCCGCTCGGCAGATCGGTGATGTTGTAGAAGGCGTTGCTCGTCGTAGCGCTGCCGCTCACCGCCGGACCAGTCCACTGTATCTGGTACGGCGCTGTACCGCCCGTGAAGCCGAGATGTATCTGGCCGTTCTGGCCGCAGGTGCCCGGCACCGGCACAGCAGTCACTTGCAGGTTGTTGGCACCGTTGGTCAGCGTTACGGTGCGGCTGAAGGTGCAACCTTGCGAGGTCACCGTCACTGTGT
>CALLPI010000011.1 GCA_938015595.1 uncultured Saprospiraceae bacterium
TCGCATCCGTGTGATCAACCAGGGCCAGATAGCAGCCGACAGCATACTGATCAGCGACTACGTGCCAGGCGCGATGACGTTTGAGACGGGCATCACGGGCAACGTGAACTGGATGCTAGTGGGGCCGAGCTTAGTACAGCGCACGCTGACGGTAGCGGACGGCGACCTGCCGGCGGGCGGTTTGCAGCCGGGCGATTCGGTAGAGGTGAGTTTGTACCTGACGTTGAACGCGCCGCTGCCGGCGGGACAGTCTGTTACGAACTTTGCGGAGATTACCTCTGCGACGGATGAAAATGGCGATCCGCAGCAGGACATAGACTCTACACCGGATAGCGACCCGAGCAACGACAACTATATTACAGACAACGACGTGAGCGGCAACGGAAACGCGGGCGAAGACGAGGACGACCACGATGGTGCTACCATCACGACGCGTGCATTTGACCTGGCGTTGATCAAGTTGCTGGCACCGGGTCAGTCTTCGACGGTGCAGCCTGGAGATACGATCCACTACCGCATCCGTGTGATCAACCAGGGCCAGATAGCAGCCGACAGCATACTGGTCACAGATTATTACCCATTGAGCTATCTATTCTTCGAGCCAGGTATTACAGGCAATGCCAACTGGTTTGTACCGATGTCCTTCTCCTGGCCCTTACCAGTGAATGTTAATGTGGTACAGCGCTGGCTTACGGTGGCTGGCGGTGACCTGCCTCCAGGTGGCTTACAGCCTGGTCAGCAGGTAGAGGTCAGTTTGTTCTTAACTTTGACCAGTCCGCTGCCGCCCAACACCATGATACGCAACTTTGCGGAGATTACCTCTGCAACAGATGAAAATGGTGATCCGCAGCAGGATATAGACTCTACACCCGACGGTGTACGCGACAACGACGTGGTGAATAATGACAACGATGTGAGCGGCAATGGCAACCTGGGCGAAGACGAAGACGATCACGATTACGCCGATGTATTCACGCGCATATTCGACCTGGCGTTGATTAAGGAATTGGCTCCAGGACAATCGCCGCTGGTACAGCCTGGCGACACGGTAACGTTCCGCATATTCGTATTCAATCAAGGAACGATTCCTGCAGACAATATCCTGCTGACAGACTATGTACCTGCTGGCATGACCTTCAGTCCGGCACTCAACCCCGGTTGGTTGGTGAACACGTTTAACAATAGTGTGAACTATACCATGACGGTGGCCAATGGCGATTTGCCGACAGGTGGCCTGGCACCGCTGGGTACAGCTTTCGTGGATATCCGCTTGATCGTCAATGCGCCGCTTACTGCCGGAACCAACCTGGTGAACTGGGCGGAAATATCGAACGCCACTGATCAGAACGGCGATCCGCAGGTGGATATTGACTCTGAGACTTACGGTCCGAACGATACCAACGACGACCCGTACTTTCAGGACAATGAGATCAGCGGTAACGGTCTTGGCGGTGAAGATATGGACGACCACGACCAGGCTACGGTCATCGTACGCGTATTTGACCTGGCGCTCTACAAAGTGCTTAGCCCAGGACAGCCTATAGTGGTGCGCCCTGGCGATACAGTGAGCTACACCATCACAGTGGTGAACCAGGGTACTATACCTGCTGATAACATCCAGATCACGGATTACGTGCCGGCTAATATGTTCTTCGACGGGCCGCTCAATCCGAGCTGGACACTTGTAGCTGGTCGTCCGCGCATCACACTGACGGTAGCCAACGGCTTGCTGCCTGCGAGTGGCCTGCTGCCTGGTCAATCAGCTTCAGTAGTGCTACGCCTGATATTGGATTCGCCGCTGCCGCCGGGATTGAGCCTGGTGAATTTTGCGGAAATCAGCGCGCCAGCTACTGATCAGAATGGCAATCCGCAAGTAGATGTGGACTCTTCGCCGGATACCAACCCGAACAACGACTTGTACCTGCAAGATAACTACATTGACGGCAACGGTTTGGCTGGTGGCGATGAAGACGACCATGACGGCGCTGAAATTATCACCGAGTTCTTCGATCTGGCGCTCTATAAGCAGCGCTCACCAGGCCAGCCGCTATACGTAAATCCGGGGGATACGCTCAGCTTCACCATCACAGTGGTGAACCAGGGTATGATCCCAGCTGACAATATTCAAGTAACGGATTATCTGCCGGCTACTATGTTCTTCGATGCAGCGCTCAACCCGCAGTGGCAGTTCATTGCTGGTCGTCCGCGCATCACGCTAACGGTGGCCAACGGCCTGCTGCCTGCTGGCGGCTTGCTGCCCGGGCAGTCGGCTTCGGTAGTGCTGCGTGTAATACTAGACAATCCGCTACCGCCGAACACCACACATTATAACTTTGCGGAAATCAGTTCGGCTACCGATGCCAACGGCAATCCGCAGCAGGATGTGGATTCTACGCCGGACGGTAATCCGAACAACGACCTGTACCTGATAGATGATTACATTGACGGCAACGGCTTGCTGGGTGGCGATGAAGACGACCATGACGGTGCCGAGGTCATCACCAACGTATTCGACCTCGCCATGGTGAAAGTGCTTTCGCCTGGTCAGGATGCCTTTGTATCTCCTGGCGACACGGTAAGTTTCACCATTACGGTGTTCAATCAGGGTAGCATTGCCGCTAACAATATTACAGTGACCGACTACGTACCGACGAACATGTCCTTCAACGCAGCCCTCAACCCAGGTTGGACTTTGGTGGGAGGTCATCCGACCATCACACTCACTGTGGCTAACGGGCTGCTGCCTGCCGGTGGCTTACTGCCAGGTACTACAGTCTCTGTGATCATTCGCCTAGTGGTAGCCTCGCCTTTGCAACCGGGCACACAACTGGTAAACCGCGCGGAAATCAGCAGTGCTACAGACACCAACGGCGGTGCCCAAACCGACGTGGACTCCTCGCCAGATACCAACCCGGATAATGATCCGTTCTACCAAGACAACGAAATCAGCGGCAATGGCTTGGCTGGCGAAGACGAAGATGATCATGACATTGCTGTGATAACTATCAAAGTGTTTGACCTCGCCCTCATTAAGACACTGGGCGATGGGCAACCAGCAGTAGTCAATCCACTGGACACGGTCAAGTTCGACATCACCGTCATCAACCAAGGACAAATTGCTGCCGATAATATTGTCATTACGGATTACGTGCCGGCGGGTATGCAATTTGTAGCCTCCATCAACCCAAGTTGGACCTTGGTAAGCGGCAATCCGACTACCACTATTAGCGTGGCTGGTGGGCAATTGCCGGCGGGCGGCTTGTTGCCTGGCTACTCTTACACGGTATCTATCTTCCTGGTGGTGAACGACAGTATTGAACAGGGTACCGACCTGCTGAACTTTGCAGAGATCAGCGGTGCTACCGATGCCAACGGCAATCCGGTCAACGACATTGACTCTACGCCGGATGCTGATCCGAATAACGACATCGTCAATGGAGACAACAACGTGACAGGCAATGGCTTAGCTGGCGGTGATGAAGATGACCATGACTTTGCACTGGTAGATGTATCTTGCTACAAGTCGGCTGGTCAGAACACCACTATCCAGGTATGCCGCGGGTGTAGTGCCTCCTCTGTAGTGGTGGACTTCTTTGGCTCGCTCGAAGGCAATCCGTCACCTGGCGGTATATGGGCTGACCTGGACAACACCGGCCTCGACCTGAGCAATCCACGCGCAGTGACCGTCACCGGCTTGCAGCCTGGCAACTATCGCTTCTCTTACACCATACCTGCAGTGAACAACTGTCCGGCCAAGACAGCCATCCTCACCGTGCAGGTAGTGAGTATTGAGAATCTGATTTGCAACGCCAACGTAAACATCTCACTGGGCGAAAACTGTATGGCCACCATCACAGCCGATGCCATCCTGCAAGGCAACATCCCGTGCTTCTCGGCATTCCAGGTGGATATCATCCACCCGATTACCGGTGCTAGCCTGGGCAATACCATTACCTCGCAGTTCATCGGCCAGACGCTCTTCGTCAAGGTGTTTGACCCGCAGTGTAACAACCACTGCTGGGGTACCATCAAAGTAGAAGACAAGGTGCCGCCGGTTATCACCTGCCCGCCGAATACTAGCCAAGCCACAGTAACCGAGACCGTGCAATACATAGACGGCGCACTGGCGACTACCGACCCGCAATTCGAACCAGTTAACTGGGGTTGCTTCCTCGACTTGGCTAACCCAGCACCAGGCAATCACTACTACGATACCTATACCTTCACAGTAAGCCAGCCAGATATTTACACCTTCTCGCTGCGCACTGACTGGAATGACGGTATCGTGGCGCTCTTCCAAGGGCCGTTCAACCCGAACGAACCCTGCGAAAACATGATTGCAGAAGTGGACGACAACCTGACTGGTACGGGCGCGGTGAATAATCCGTTTGACCCGACCCTGCGCCTGACCCTGCCGCTGCAGCCTGGCGTAACTTACACATTGCTCACTACTTCGTTTGGCGCCGATGTGACGGGTACGTATCGCTACACGGTGTTTAGCGACGGCAACGGCTTGATAAATGGCGTACCGACCAGCCAACTTACTGGCCAACGCGACCTGATCTGTACAGACATCAACCAGATACTGAACAACTCGAACAGCCCGCAATTGACAGGTATGGCTACGGCAGTGGATAACTGCGCCAATCCAGTGACAGATATCACCTTCACTGACCTGCTACTGACCGACGGCGGTAGCTGCCAGGATGCGGTGATCCTGCGCCGCTGGAGCGCACGTGACAACTACGGCAACGCCGCCGAGTGCGTCCAGGAAATCCGCGTGCGCAAGGCGCATACTTCGGATGTGATCTTGCCGCCATTCACGGTTACGGTAGACTGCGACGTGCAGTTCCCGACTGATGCCAATGGCAACCCCCATCCGTCGCTCACGGGCTATCCATTCCTCTACACGGCGTTTGGTATCCAGAACTTGAACGAGACGTACTGTAATCTGGCCGCCCAGTATCAGGACGAACCACGCATCGAAGTATGCGCCGGCTCTTACAAGTTTATCCGCCGCTGGACGGTGTTCAACTGGTGCAACCCAGCTTCTACCTTCACCTATCGTCAGTTGATCAAAGTAGGCGACTTCACCGCCCCACAGATCACTTGCCCGACGGTAGTAGATGCTTGGGGCAACCCGCAGGATCCACCGGTTTACATTACTGATCCGTTCGGATGCACGGCTACTATCAATGTGCCTATGCCCACGGTGAGTGATAACTGCTCCGGTGCTACAGTGCGCACGGAATTGGTAGCGCTGGTAGAGGTGCCGGTACTCAACCAATATGGCCAGCAAATTGGTACTACACAACAAGAACAGTTGCTTGCTACCATCATGCCAGGCCAGAACCGTATCGTAAGCAATGTGCAGATTGGCTCCAACTACTTCTTCCGTTACATTGCTACTGATGCCTGCGGCAATAGCGCCGAGCTGACCTGCCCGTTCGTGGTACGCGACAGTATCGAACCTAACGCCGTGTGCAACGACCAACTCAACGTATCGCTCAACGGCGGTGGCACAGCGCGCGTATTTGCTGCTGACTTGGACGAAGGCAGCAACGACAACTGCGGCCTGGCCGAGATCAAGGTGCGCCGCCGTATAGAAACCAATGACTTGTGCGCACCCATAACAGCTACATTCAGCGACTGGGCCGACTTTGTGGACTTTAACTGCTGCGATGCTGGCCAGCGCGTACGCATTGAGTTGCGGGTAACGGACGTCAGCGGCAACACGAACATCTGTTGGCAGGAAGTGCTGGTGGAAGACAAAATACGTCCGTTCTGCCATGCACCGCACAACGTGAGCGTGAACTGCAACGACCTGCCCTACGACTTTGACCCGACGAACCTGACGCAGTTGCGTCAACTCTTCGGCGAAGCTACAGCAGAAGATAACTGTGCTGCTTCGGTGCAGGAGTTGGAGCCGATAGTGAATCTGCACGACTGCGGCTGGGGCACGATTATTCGCCGCTTCAGGGCTACGGATGGTTTCGGCAATATCAGCGCCAACCAGTGCCAGCAAGTGATCACCATTAATGAGGTGCACAACTACGAAATCCGCTTCCCCAAAGATGCGGAAGCCAACTGCGGAGTGGCATCGCCGGATACGATTCTGTACAACGAGATTGCCTGCGACCTGCTAGCCGTGAGCGTGCACGACGATACGTTGAGCGCCTCAGGTACAGAGTGCTACAAGATCCTGCGTACGTATAGGGTGATCAACTGGTGTGAGTACGACGGCCAGTCTGATCCGATCATCGTGGGCCGCGACGAAGACTGCGACAATAACCCTGGCGATGAACACATCTGGGTGTTGGTACGCCCCAACGGCGTAGCATACTACGACCGAGACAACGCCGAGGGTAACAACGTGCCAGCGGCCTTCGCAAAAGCGACGAGCTGCGATGGGCAGACCAACCCTGCCGGCCACTGGACTAACTCGAATCTGAAGCCTTCGATACGCTCTCGCGGCTACTGGCAATACACGCAGCACATAAAAGTGTACGACAATGTGCGTCCTACTATTGCTATTGACTCCCTCCAGCCGTTCTGCAGCTATGACAGCCCGACGCAGGCTGATCCCGTATGCGAAGGCCCTGTGCAAGTGCCGTTCACGGTAGAGGAAGTATGTACGCCTAACGATGTAACAGTGAAGGTATTCCTTGATGCGTTCAGCGACGGTGCATTCCCGTACGACTACAACGTACGCCGTAATCCAGATGGTGTCATCTCAGGTAATACTAGCGTATTGACCATCGAGGGCAGCTACCCGAGCTACACGGTAGTAAGCCAGGGTCAAGGTTGGCCAATTGGTGTGCATAAGCTGGAAATCCATGCAGAAGACGGCTGCGGCAACGTAACGAGCTTAAGTACACTGGTAGAAGTGCGCGACTGCAAGGCGCCCACCCCGATCTGCCACAATGGCTTGACGGTGACGTTGATGGGTGTAGACAGCAACAACGATGGGGTAGTAGATGGCGGTATGGCGGCAGTATGGGCTACGGACTTTGTGGCCAGCCCGATTACAGACTGCTCGCTGCCAATACGCTACTCGATCCGTCGAGTGGGGCAAGCACCGGATATCAACCGCACGGGTGTGAACTTCACTTGCGCAGACTACAATGCCGCTGATGGCACAGAAGGCACGCTGCACATTATCTACGTAGATGCATGGGATGCCGCAGGCAACCGCGACTTCTGCGAGACATACGTTCGGGTACAAGACCAGAGCGGCGTGTGCACTGGTCCGGCTCAAGGTTCAATAACTGGTACGATACGCAACGAAGCCCAGCAACCGGTACAAGGCGTGGATGTTTCGCTGAGCGGCTCGATAACGGCCAGCGTGACTACGCCAGTGTCTGGGGTGTACTTGTTCAGCAACTTAGAGCCACTACATGACTACACATTAACGCCAGTGCTGGATCGCAACTACCTGAACGGCGTGACGACGTTTGACCTGGTGCTCATCCAGCGTCATATCCTGACGGTGCAACTCCTGGATAGCCCGTACAAGATGATAGCGGCAGACGCCAACAACTCTGGCAGCATCACCACAACGGACGTGATCATGCTGCGCCGTCTGATTCTGAACGTGATAGACGACCTGCCCAACAACACGAGTTGGCGCTTCATACCGCGTAGCTACGTGTTCCCTGTACCGACCAACCCGTGGTTCGAGCCCTTCCCCGAGGTGATCAACGTGAACAACCTGAACGGAGCGGTAATAGACCAAGACTTCTTAGCCGTGAAAATAGGGGATGTGAACGGCTCTGCTGTGCCAAATGCCACGGTGACAAGTGACCGTAGTCTGCAAGGGCGCTTCTGGTTTGAACTGGAAGAACAGCGCCTGAAAGCAGGCGACCGCATAGAAGTGCCGGTGCGTGGGCGTGATATGGAGCGCATCCTCGGCTACCAGTTGACTTTGAGCTTTGACCGCACAGCGTTGAGCCTGGAAGACATCAAGCCCGGAGTGGCACAGGAGGGCAACTTCGGCCTGCGGTTCATAGGTGAGGGTCTGTTGACGATGAGTTGGCACGACCTGAGTGGACGCAGCCAGGCGAAGTCCGACCAGATATTGTTCACGCTGGTATTCCGCGCGGATGCGTCGGGTATGCTGAGCGATATGCTGCGCGTAGAGAGCAGTAAGACGATAGCAGAGGCTTACGACCGCGAGGGGCGTCGCCTGGATATAGGCTTGCACTTTGGTGTGCGCGAGGTAGTACAGAACTACGCATTGTATCAGAACCAGCCCAACCCGTACAACGAGCGCACGATGATTCGCTTCTACCTGCCGCAGGCAGGCGAGGCGACGCTGACCATCACGGATGTGCGAGGCCGCGTGCTCAAGGTATTCAAAGGTGAGTATGGTGCCGGTTTGCATCAAATAGAGCTGGACGGCGAACAACTGCCAGTGGGTGTATTGCAATACACCCTGACGAGCAGGGATTTCACGGCCACGCGCAAGATGGTGCGCACCAGATAACGTTAGGGAGAAATTGTTTCAAGTGTAAGTAAGCAGCGTCTATTGTAAAAATAGCGCTGCTTACCCAAGCTATAAAAAGGCAACCGCCAGCCGGAGCAAAAGCCGGCTGGCGGTTTTTTTGTAGGCGAGTATGTCACGTCGTTCGCTAAGCTGTGGACAATGCCATCAAAGGATTTGGAAAGAAACTGCCCATAGACGCGCGCCAGCAGAGCTTTACAATAACTTTTAGTGAACCTGCAGATGCTGCCGTCCCAGTTTTTTACCTGAAATATGGGCTAAGTGACTTGCCTGGTTCTCATCTATTGCAGACTACTGCCAGCACAATATAGTGCGCACGGGGTAGTACGAGGAGTATTTCGGGGCAATAGAATGCTAAAGGTAAATCTACAGCGCTGGACATTTTCTGTCAGACTTTAACTACCTTTATCGCCGTTATAGCAGGGGCTTTGGCATCAGAGACCCGCGAACATCGCACTATGACGAGCAAACCACCCAGGTATATCAGTTTTTTTGCAATGTGGAGTTGCCTTGCCGTCGTTCTCTTGCTTGGGAATGGCTGTGAACGGTTTCGTCGCCAGACGATGATACGTGCGCCTTTTTTTCAGGAAAACCAAAAAGCGGTAGAGGCACTGCTAGACGCTATGAGCATGGAGCAAAAACTGGCCCAACTCCTCATGGTGGAAGTAGAAGCCGATAGTGCCGTGCTGCAAAACCTCTATGCAGATGCCCAGAAAGGCTTGCTGGGCGGGGTCATTATTCGCAACCTGCATCTGGAGCATTTTCGAGCTTTTGCTGACAGCATTCGTGCGGTATCTCCCTTTCCGGTCTGGATAGGTACGTTGGAAACAGCTCTACTCAACAATCAGTTTTGCGACGCAGCTCCCTTCCCAGAGCAAATAACCATAGATGCAGCAACTGACGAAACTGATCGCGCAGCTATGGAGAAACTCCTTCGGAGGCAAGCGGCTGTAGCTGGCATCAACTGGAGTTTGGAACCTCCGCTCTATCGGGGCGCTGTGTGGTCGGACAGCTCAGGCTTGCCCCGGCGCGATTATGCTGCTCCAACCCGCGCCTTGCGTGAATGGCGTCAGGAGGGTATGGTTCGCCTGGGCAACGCTTTTTCACATTTGCTCTACATACCCAAAGATACTGCTCGGCTGACGGAGCAGATGTTGGCGCCCTATCGCAAACTGGCTCGCGCCGGTGTTGCTGGTTTTTGGCTAGATTCATCAGTAGTGCAGCCGGGCAAGCCGTTTAACTATCTGCGAGATTATTTTGAGGAAAAACTGCGTTTTGAGGGCTTGCTGGCTGGTGCTGGTTCAGTAGAAGACCTGATTTGGGCCGGTGCCGATCTGGTTGTCATTGCCGATACACTTTCCCGTGTGCGAGGGCTGTTGATGCAAATGTACAAAACACGCAAACTCTCCAGTAGTGAGCTCAACCGGCGCGTGCGGCGCATCCTGGCAGCCAAGCACTGGAGCGAGGTCAGGCGGCCGCCAGCACTGGCGCGAATGCTCCAGGACAGTTTGCTAGCCGTCAATCCCAGCTACTTGTTCAACAACGCGGATCTAGCCTACCAGGCGCAGCGTATCCGCGAGCACTCCGTGGTGGTATTGCAGGGGCGTTCGCCGTTGACGCCTTTGCAGCCGGGGCGCGTCCGGTTGGTGTTGCCACCAGATGACCCATTTAGCCCTTTCAAGAAATATTTTCGCCATTATGCCGATCCAGACACTGTAGTGCTCTGGAATGCCGATACGGCGCTATGGTGGGATACGGCTGTAGTGACAGTGGTACTGCGCGATAGTCGGCAGGTGCAGCTAGCAAGAGATAAGCTGTTTTATGATTTATTAAGTGCGCGTCCGGCCAATGCGCGGTTAATATTGGTGCATTTTGGGGAGCCGCAGCGTCTGGTTTTGGCGGATACTAATCTGGTCGTGATTCAGGCCTTTGAGCGACACACCCACACAGAGCAAGCAGCAGCTGGGGCACTGTGGGGTGCAGTAGGCGTGCACGCCAAACTGCCGGATAGGGTAGGGGAGCGCTGGATGGCCGGAGCAGGTGTCGTTTTACCCCAAGTGCGGCTCAGGTTTGCCACGCCTCGCAATGTTGGCATCAGTCCTGAAAAGCTAGTGGGCATTGACGCCATTGCCCACAGCGCCATACAACAACGCATTATCCCTGGTTGCCAGGTGCTGGTAGTTATAGATGGTCAGGTCATCTATTCCAAAGCATTTGGCAAGCATACTTTCAATGGTGGCTATCCAGTGACAGAGCAAACCCTGTACGACATTGCTTCCATCACCAAGGTGGCGGCTACTACCCTTGCCTTGATGCAGCTCAAAGACCAGGGCAAAATGACCCTAGACGAAAAGGTGCAGGATGTCATACCCCAGGCCAAAGGCGAGGTCGGGCAGATTAGCGTCAGGCAATTGCTGACCCATACCTCCGGCTTACAAGCCAATATGCCGGTAGAACCCTATATAAAAGCTGGCCTCACACGGCGTATGCGCTGCAACAATTGGTTTTGCCGTCAGGAGCAGCCCGGTTACACCGTGCCAGTAGCCAAAGATTTCTATTTTAGAAACGAGGAGCGAGCCCATCTGTTGGCCAGTTTGTATCGCCTGCCGGTGCAAAGCCCTCCAGGTATGCGTTACAGCGATGTGAATATGATCATTTTACAACAGATGATAGAAAAAGCCTCTGGAGTCGCGCTGGATACTTATGTACAAAAGGCGTTTTACATGCCCTTGGGGCTACGTCGGCTCACCTACCGCCCGCTCCAGCGCTTCGCTCTCCACGAGATAGCCCCTACGGAAAACGACCTTCGCTGGCGCCAGCAGGTAGTGCATGGCTATGTGCACGATCCTGCGGCGGCACTCCTTGGCGGTATATCCGGCAACGCGGGCTTGTTTGCGAATGCTGAAGACCTGGCCGTCATTTTTCAAATGTTGCTCAACGAAGGCAGTTACGGAGGTCGGCAATACATAGAACCTGCCACTGTACGGCTTTTTACTTCGCTGGACGCCAAGTCTAACAGGAGGCTGGGCTTTGACAAGCCCCGAAAGGTCAAATATCCTTCTTACTCTGATAACATGCCGCCAGAGGCTTTTGGCCACACTGGCTTTACCGGAACCTGCGCCTGGGCAGACCCCTCTCGCAAGATGGTGTACATTTTCCTCTCCAACCGCGTGCATCCCAGGGCACAGAATACTGAATTCTTTAACAACAACATCCGAAAGCGCATCCACGAGGTGGTATATGACGCCTTGGATTCGTACCGCCCAGGTTGGGGCGGCAAGTGATGATAAAAAAATGATTTGTAATCTGTATTGCAATGCTGTGGTTTGCCCACGTCCAAAAGATAAAATAGGAATAGCTAGCATAGTTTTTATGCTACATTTGCGTAATACTAGAAAATTATGAAGCCAACCGGCGAAGTTTTCCCGATAGAAGTGTCGGCGTTCGGTAGTGAGCGTCTTCGCGCTCTTTTGCTCAGGCCGTGGGTCATGCGTTTATATTTTCTGAGGCATTTGCCCAGTCTATTGTTTTGGGGCGTGCGCCTACGCGAAGTGGACGAAGATAAAGCTGTAGTGACCATTCCTTTCAGCTGGCGTACTCAGAACCCGTTTCGTTCTACATACTTCGCCGCGCTTTGTGGCGCTGCAGAGATTTCGACTGGATTGCTAGCCAAAATTCATACAGAGGGCAAGGGGCGTATCTCTATGCTCATCACACACCTGGAGGCACATTTTGTAAAAAAGGCTACTGCAACAACTACATTTACCTGCTTGCAAGGTGCTGTATTGCGCCAGGCGATACAGCGGGCGGTAGATAGCGGTCAGCCGCAGACGGCCACGGTCACGTCCACTGGTACATTGCCCAGTGGGGAGGTAGTGGTCGAGGTGCAGTTTACTTGGTCGTTTTTCCGCAAATCGTAGGTTGGTGGCGGGGTGCAGGTAGAGATAGGATACACCCCCACCGCTACCTTTACTTGGACTTTATGTAAAATCCGCGTGGTAACAAATAGCAAACACACAATCGCAGTAAATATGCAAAAGTTTTTTTATACATTGGTTTTGAATACTTTTTGTAGCCTACTGGGGATGCTACACGCGCAAATCACCTTTGATAACGCCAACGCCAAGCTGAATTTTGGCGATCATTTCAGCGGGGTGGCTATTGGCGTGGCCGATATGAATGCTGACGGCTACGACGATATCATACATTTGCGCAACAGCCGCATCCTGACTATCCGTCTGCAAAAACCCGATGGCACGGGGTTCATTACCATAAATGCCGGGCAAGTTTCCAATTCTAGCCAGTGGAGTATGTGCATTGCTGACGCTGACAACAACGGTTTCAACGACGTGGTGTGTGGCGGCTCTTACGATGGCGTGAAACTTGTACGGGCCTCAACCGATGGCACTTCCTACACCATCGGCAATTTGCCAGGGACCAACATATTCCTGCAAGGCTCCAATTTTGCAGATATTAACAATGATGGCCACTTAGATATTTTTGCCTGCCACGATGACGGCAACAATCGTATCTGGGCTAATACCGGCAATGGTGGCTTCACCCCAGCCAACGACTGGATTGATATGACCACCGTACCTGCTTCTGACAATAGCGGCAACTATGGTAGCATATGGACAGACTTCGACAACGATGGCGACCTGGACCTCTACATTGCCAAATGCCGCTCCGGCGTAAATGACCCTACCGATGGCCGGCGCATCAATCAGCTTTTCATCAACGAAGGCAATGGTGTTTTTCGCCAGGATACTGCCAACGTACACCGCTTGCGCATCGGTGCTCAATCTTGGACTGCCGACTTCGGCGATATTGACAACGACGGCGACCTGGACTGCTTCATTACCAATCACGATGTAGCCAGCCAGTTGCTCATCAACGATGGCAATGGCATTTTTACAGATGCGACTAGCGGCTCTGGTATCAATGTGCAAGGGCTGGCTGTGCAGGGCATCTTTCGCGATTTTGACAACGATGGCTGGTTAGATATTATCGTGTCAGGTACACGCCATCATTTGTATCGCAACAACGGCGACGGCACATTCACTGATGTAGGGCTACAGGCCTTCGGTACTGTGCAGATGGAGTCTTTTGCCGTAGGTGACCTCAACCATGATGGCCGTCTCGATGTATATGGCGGCTACGCGCTCATCTATACCACCCCCAGCAATATACCTGATGTGGTGTGGCTCAATACCACCGACAACAACAATCATTATCTCACCGTACGCTTGGAGGGCGTCACTTCTAATCGCAGCGCGGTGGGCGCGCGCATTACCATCCATGGCCCATGGGGCATACAGGTACGCGAAGTGCGCAGCGGCGAGAGCTACGGTATTATGAACAGCCTATACCAGCACTTTGGGCTGGGGCAGCATACTTCGGTGGACTCGCTGGTGGTGCGCTGGCCGTCGGGGTTGCGGGAGGTGTTTTACAATGTCCCCGCCGACCAGTCCATCCAAATCAAAGAAGGAGAGTGTATTTCGCCTTACGTGTCGCTGAATGTTAGCGGGCCATTGGTGTTTTGCCCTGGGGATAGCTTGGTGCTGACCGTCTCAGGGGGGGCGCAATATCAGTGGTCGAATGGTGCGGAGGGGCCGCAGTTGGTAGTGCGTCAGAGCGGAAGCTACAGTGCTGTAGTGGCTGCCGCCAGCGGTTCTTGCCAAACCATCACCCCTGCAGTAAAAGTGGTAGTGGACCCACCCCTATTTCCTGTGATAGAAGCGCTGGGCGATACGGTGTTCTGCCCGGGCGAAAGCGTGGTGCTGCGGGCTTCAGGAGCCAGCAGCTACCAGTGGTCGAACGGCGCTACCACTCAATCTGTGACAGTTTCTCAGCCGGGTAGTTATTTTGTATCGGTGCCGGGGCTGTGCCGCCTATTCGATTCGCCGCCCGTCAGCACTAGGCTGCTGCAAGCGCCAGTACCTATTGTGGCCAATGATACGCTTACAGCGCCGGGTACAGCTCGCTTGCGCGCCGCAGGCGATGCTCCGCACTGGTACCAAGCACCAGTGGGCGGCCAGGTATTGTTCGTTGGCGAGTTGTTTGAGATACCCATGCTCACCGCCACCGATACTTTCTATGTGGAAGACCCCGAAATTTACGCCGGGGGTACGGCTACTGCCGGGCCGCCCGCGCATGCAGGTAGTTCGCAGTACAGCGGCAACAACACCAATGGCGCCCTCATCTTCGATGCTTTTCAGCCTTTTACCCTACGTCGGGTACGGGTTTATACCGACGCGCCGGGGCGCCGCATCATAGAGTTGCGCAACAGCGCCGGCGTCGTGCTTCAGGCTGTACCAGTAGACTTAGTGCCCGGTGATACGGTCATTACCCTCGATATTGAAGTGCCAGTAGGGGGCAACTTCTCACTGACCACCAACCAGGCGCAAAACCAGCAAACTTTCGGCTTCAACGGGCCGCGCCTGCGTCGTACCAGCGGCAATGTGTCCTATCCCTACACTGTGCCTGGTGTGCTCTCTATCAAGAATACCAACTTCGGCACAGATGTGTATTACTACTTCTACAATTGGGACGTCAAGTTGCAGGATAAGGTTTGCATCAGCGAGCGCATACCTGTATATGCCGTGTTGCTGGAACCTAATGCCGTGAAAGAGCTGGGCGGCGAATGGCAAATTACTGCCGCCCCCAATCCTGCCCGAGAGCAAACTCAACTGCGTGTGCAAAATGCGCTGCCCGAATCTGCTTTGCTCACCGTGACCAATGCCCAGGGGCAATTGGTACAGCGAAGCGTATGGCCGGCAGGGCAAGTATGGCTCGATCTGGAAACCACCGCCTGGCCTGCAGGGGTGTACTATCTACAACTGACCATACCCACTACTGGGAGTAGTATGCGATATGCGCTAGTGGTGCAATAGCAGAGATTGCCTTATTCCAATGTCAGGCTCCTGCGTTTCGGGTATTTTACCGTGTAGCGGAAGGCAAATCGCTCGGCCTTGCCCGCTGGTATTTGCCTGCGCCAAGCCAGTTTTCCAGTAAGGGGGTCATTGTTGGCGCCGGGTGCAGTGTCCAGGCTTACCTCTATCTCCTCGTGGGTAGAAAGAGGATACTGATCTTCCACTACTATAGAGATGGGCTGTTTTTTCTTGTTGCGCACCTCAATGCCCCACGCGTTGGTTTGGGTAGTCTTGTTGCCCAGGAAACTCTTGGAAGAAAATTCCTTTTCGCGGGTGCGCTCTACTACAATGCCTTCATCGCGGCCCAGCGAAATCAGCAGAGTATCGTTGGTAGCTGTGGTGTTCAGTATGGTTTTGCCCACATAAGTGCCTTCAAAAAAGAGCATGGCCTCGCCGGAGAGCAGGTTGTAGTTTTCCCAGCCGGTAATGCTGGCCGTGAGATAGGCGGTTTTATCCAGCTTGGGAGCGCAGTAGTATTCGTAGTATGCAGGTATCTCCAGGTCGGCCATGGCGACGGTCAGCGGCTTGGTGCCAGAGGATATGCTGTATGGTTGGGCAATCTGAAACTCTACGGTAGTGGTTCGGGCAATCTGCTGGACTGAGGGGCCACTGGCAATAACTGCTTGCTCGCTGAGCGAAGTATTGGTGGCCAATTTTTGTACTTTGGCATCATCGGCTGTGTAGAGGTCGTACATACGCCCTGCCTGGTGGGCTATGAGGTCTTGAAAGCGCAGCCACCAGGGTAGTAATTCAGGCCGGGTGTTAGGTTTGCCGGGGTCTCCAGTAGAGAGGGTCAATGATACGTTAGGCCAGTCTTCACCAGTATTTTGTACTATATTAGCTTTGTAGGTTATGGCTATGGGACGGCTGATGTCCTGTACGCGAATGTCGTAGCTGGGCTGCCAGTTGGCGTTGTCCACCAGGTAAGTCAGGCGAAACTCTGTTGGGCCTGCCGCTGGCGCCGAAACGTGCACTACAATTTCGCTGGTGGCCGTAGGGCGTCTTTTGGCGCCGGCTTCCTGGATTTGCTGTTGGATTTTCTGGAGGTCTTCCTGGAGTTTCTTTATGGTTTGGTTTACTTCCAGTTTTTTGAGTTTGAGCTCGGTGAGACGGTTGCGATACAGTTCGGCCACGGCGCTGAGGTCGGTAGCTGACCAGCCCTGCTGTCCTCCCAGGGTTTTGTTGCTCAGAATGAGGCGTTCTTCCTCTTCTAATACTTGCAGAGCCACGCTTTCGCGATCTAGCTTGGCCTGCAGCACACTCTTTTCGTTTTGCAGGCGTTTGGCTTCCTCGCTGAGTTCATTTTCTTTGAGATAGTTGGTTTGTGTACTGACAGATAGCAGGGTAAAATTGCTAGTGGCGCTTACCTGTACGCTTTCAGCGTTGAGCTGGGCAGACAAGCCGGTGAAGCGCAGTATGGACAGCCCGGCGGGTAAGGTTGCACGGGCGGTGCGCGTTATTTGCGCACCCTTCAGATATACCGTTACTTTTTGGATAGAAGAAGCAACTTCTTTTTCATGAGTTGCCTGGGCGCGTAGTGCGGTAGCATGTAGGCATAGCCCGCAAAGCAAAATAGTTACTCGTTTCATATTGGATGCGGTATTTTACCTTCAAGATGCGAGACATGCAGAAATTACACACGCGAAAGGAAAATGGCGCGGATTAATTTGGTGTTAAAGCAAGCGCAAGTATTCATCTTTTTTGCTAGGGGGGCTATTTTTGTTATATATAAAAGTTGTGGTATATGATGCGATTTTTACCCGTTCTATTGCCCATCGTGCTTTTGAGTTCCTGTGCTTCTGGTTACTATTTTGTACCAGCCAAAGACCAAAGCACCAACACCGAGATACTGTATTACAAAGGTATTCCCTACATTCGCTCCACCATTGAGCGCACTGAGGTTTCGGCCAAAGTAACCTCCAGGGGTGGGCGTACCATCGCGGTAGATTTACTTTGCCACAGCGATGAAGACCGTTCGGTAGAAGTAAACCCTGCATGCTTGAGCGCAACTGGGTTTGACGCTCTGGGCACACCGAATCAGTTCAGGGTGTTCACAGCAGAAGAATTCATACGCCGTCGCAATACGCGCAATGCTATCGTGGATGGAGCTATGGCCCTGGTAACCATTGGGGCTTTATTAGATCCATCTTTGACCATCTGGAACTTCAGTACAGCAGCCAATATTGTGCTTAATAACAACTCCAGTACATCTTTTATTTCTGATGATGGCTTAGCCATGCCACATACTCTACTACCAGAGCAGACCTATCGCGGTGTGGTGATGATGAGCGGCAAGCTCAAATATCAAGAGCGGCTCGAACTTACTTTTTTTCTCAACGGTATGCCGCATCGGTTTTATTTCAATGGCCGCGCCCGCATGAATCCATGAAGCAAGGAGAATGTCCTTTTTGATAAGTGCTAGTTTTGCCATTTTTACCACCAAAAAACGATATGAACCAGAAAATTGCATGGATAGCGCTGGCGGCACTTATCGCCTTGTGGGCTTGCCGGCGTGAGGCACCAGCGAGCGAGTCATTCTCCGGCCAACGGCCTGCCACCCAACGCCCAGCGCCGCCTGCCTTAGACCTGAGCCAATACGAGGTAGTAGAGATGGACGGCTCGCCCTTGCGCCGGGTTACCCTCCGCGATACCAACGGTAGGGTGCTGGAGCAAGGTTACATTGACGAAAAAGGCCTGCAAACCGGCGAGTGGATGACCTTCTACCCTCAGATTGGGCTGCCGTATAAACTCATTACTTACAGAGCCGGCATACGCGATGGCCTTTATATCTTCTTCAACGAGATAGGGCAAGTGTCTCTGCTGGCCACCTACAAGAACAACCAGTTGGATGGCTACTGGATCAAGTATCGCTTTCAGCGCCCCGAGGAGGAGGCCGAGTACCGCAATGGCAAGATGCACGGCACGCATCGCCAGTATTTTGTGCGCGAAGGCTGGCTGCAGTTTACCACCGAGTACAAAGATGGCGTAAAAGATGGCCTGTACCGCGCTTACAACAAGGATGGCCAGGTGACACTAGAGTACACCTTCAAAGATGGCAAGCAAGTGGGTGGGGGCATAAAATAAGGGCGCTTCAGCGCACAACGGTGGCAAAGCTTTTCATCTCAAAGGGTTCGCCGCGCGGCCCGTTGAAGCGTACGTACACTACATACACGCCCATGGGCACATCTTGCCCAACGTTGAACTTGCGGCCATTCCAGCCCTCATCCGGGTCATTGGATTCAAACACCATCTCGCCCCAGCGGTTCCAGATGGTCATACTGAAGTTGCGCACACCTTCCATAATCCCTTTGCCCCGATATACGTCGTTTTGCCCGTCGCCGTTGGGCGTGAAGGCGTTGGGCAAGAAGAAGCGCACCTCTGGGCGTACGTCCAGTATCTGGATGGCCGTATCGCGGCAGCCATTGGGGTGTGTCACGACTTGCATCACGGTAAACTTGCCGGTGTCCTGATATACATGCACAGGGTTGACCAGTATGGAAGAACGCCCATCGCCAAAGCTCCAGAACCATCGGTTGGCCTCCTGGGAGAGATCCAGGAAGCTAATCGTGCGGTCAATGCTGGTGGGTTCTTCTGGTGTATACCTAAAGCCAGCACGCGGGGAGGGCAGTACTCGGATCAAGTTGTTGAAGGTGGTATCGGTTTGGCATCCGATGGGAGAAATGATGCGCACCGATACGTTATATACCCCGGGGTCTTGATAGGTATGAGTAGGGCTTATGCGCCTGCTAGAGCTTCCGTCGCCAAAGTCCCAGCTGATCTGATAGGTGCTGTCAATAGGGAATGACAGGTTGTTGAAGAAGATGTCAGCAGGGCGGCAGCCATTGAAAGCACTGGGCGCAATGACGATGAGTGCTGGCACAGGGAAGTAGGCTACATTTTTGGTGGCCGTGTCCCTGCAGCCATTGATGTCGGTAGCTATCAGCGTTACGGGCAGATCGCCGGGTATTCGATATACGTGCGCCGGATTTTGAGCACCGTCTGTTTGTCCGTCGCCGAAGTCCCATCGCCATCGGGCAATGATGCCGCTACCCGACACCGAGCGGTCGGTAAACTGCACCGGCCCAGCCAAGCAAGTGTCGTAGGCAAAAGTAAAATCCGCGTTGATACTGGGGTAAATGTTGAGAAATACCCTGGCCGTATCGCCGCAGTTGGTGCCGGGGTTGAGCATGAGCATGCCTGTATATCTGCCTGGGCCAGGGAAGTTGATCGTAGGGTTCCATTCATTGGAAGTCACAATATTACCGTTGATGTTGAACCGCCATTGAAAATTGCTGACGAAACTGCGTTGAAAACTCGTATTGATAAGGGTAATGGAGGTATCGCCACAGGCATTAATAAAGTAGGAGCGACCATCCACCACAGAATCGGCTTGTATCTGTGCGACAACCGTGGGGTCGCAGCGTGCTACGTTAAACTGAAAGTCGCGGAAAACCCGACTTAAGAGCACCCCATTTCGGTATTCTGAAACGCAAACCCCCACTACAAACTGCCCCAGGTTGACAGGCGTGCCGGTGATTAGGCCAGTGTTGGGATCAATGCGCACTACGGGGTTGCCCCCCATAGGCGTCAGGGGCGTGTAGTTAGGAGCTACGAACGATACCTGATTGTAAGGCGGCGGACAGGCTGGGTTGGGATACGCCCCCGCACAGGTGGAGTAGTTGAAGTTGTCCAGCAGATTGCCACCCCCTAGCAATGGGCTGCAAAACTCGTATACCAGTTGATCGCCTTCTGCATCCGTAGCTGAGTGGTCATAGCTCAGGGGCTGGTTGCCGCAGATCACCGTAGGCGGGAAAGTATCAAACGTAGGACTGTTGTTGCACACCTGCTGGGCTGCTGGCGTGATTTCTATGGTGTATGTAGCACCTACTTGGTCAGGGGTGAAGATGTTGTTGATGGTTTCATTGCGGCAGCAGCGTTGGTAAGTCACATGGTAGCTGTGCGTGGTGGACACTGGCAAATCCATCGTAAATTGATATATTGCTTCCTGCACGCATACGTTAGGAGGTATCAGGCACGGATAAGTAGGTGCGGGAATGCTCCTCCTAGATTGGAGGCTCACGTTTTCACGCCTAAACAAGTTAGTCTGGCTTTGGCCAGCGCAATTCGTACCCACGCAGCGATACACCCCAATGAAAGCTACGGGGTCGAAGTCGGCACAGTTGGTACAGTTACAATCCCGATACACTTTTAGAGTAAACTCATAACTGCCAGGGTTGAGGCAGCGGTACGTCATTACCCCTCCTATGATGTGCCGCGCCTGTAGAGCACTCGTGCCAGCCAGCACGAATAGGGCCAGGGTCAATAGCTGATGCAGCGTCCTGTTTGTATATCGGTAAGCATTTGAAGTATTCATAGTGCAGCAGTGTAGCGTCTTTGTAAAACGTCAAATCTGGTATTGCCTGATATTCCAATAGCAAAACAACCACCAAGAAAAACAAAATTATCGTAATAAAAGACGTGAGCAGGGCGTTTTTATAAATCGAATACGCGTGTTTTTTTCTTGTTGGGCAGCCACGCGACAAAGTAAACCACTAATAAGACTACATGACGACTTCTACACAGAAAGCAGGCTGGCAGCATACGTATCAAACCGATATAGACCTATCGTTGCGCGCTTTGCATAACGGCGACGTCATCCTGCTGCCTACCGATACCCTCTGGAGCCTAGGCTGCGACGCTACGAACCCCGCAGCGGCCAGACACCTCCTGGGCATTGTGAAAGCCCGCAGCCCCGAAGTAGGCGAGATATTGACAACTTCGCTGGAAATGCTCAAACAATGGATACCCCATCTGCATCCGCGCCTCGAAACTCTACTGCACTATCACCAGCGCCCCCTGACGATACTGGTAGAGGCTGGCCCAAAGTTTGGTCCAGAGGTTTGCTTTCAGCCCGGCAAAGCCGCCTTACGCATCTCGCGCGACCCCTTCTGCCGGCATTTGCTCCAGGCCTTTGGCAAGCCTATCTTCACTGTGTTTGCCGCGGTCGTTCATCAGCCTTGGCCGAGTTCGTTCGGCAGCATCAGCTCCGAAATCATACAGCACTGTGCACACGTGGTGCGGCATCGCCAAATGGAGCGCAATGCCGGCGAGCCTTCCGTCATGGTGCGCCTCAACCCTGATACAGAAGAACTGGATTTCCTCAGAGACTAACCTCAGAGCATGAGTTGCCGCGAATGTCCGAGTGGCTCGTTGGCGCATCATGCTCAATGGATATTAGGCGGTCCGATCTGCCTACCAGCGAATTTTTCCTTTTTTCTACTGAAAACGGATGGCCTTTACCGGGCTAATGCGCGATACCAGGTAAGAAGGAATGACCAGGAAGGCCAGCGTGATGACCAGGGTGCCGATATTAAGAGCAGCTACAGTGAGCCATTGGATGTCCACAGGAGCTTCGGAGAGGTAGTAGTTAGTCTCGTCGAGTTTAATGAAGCGGAAGTGCTTTTGCAGCAGGCAAATCCCCAGGCCAATGAGATTGCCCCAGGCCAAGCCCCAGAGGATAATGTAGGCGGCATAGTAGAGGAATATCTTGCGGATGCTCCAGTTAGAAGCGCCGAGCGCCTTGAGCGTGCCAATCATGTTGGTGCGCTCAAGGATGAGAATGAGCAAAGCAGTAATCATATTGATGAGCGCCACGATGAGCATCATGGTTAGAATAACCACCTCGTTGATATCCTGGAGTTCGAGCCACTCAAAAATTTCGGGCAGTTTTTCGCGGATGGTTTCAGCGTAGAGGTCGTTGGGCAGTTGTTCGTAATAGATATAGTCGGCAATGGGGGTCAGATCGCGGATGTCGTCGAGAAAGACTTCGAAGCCACCTACTTGCTCCTCCCGCCAGCCGAGCAGTTGCTGCACCTGGCGGATGTCGGCCAGGGCAAAGACCTTGTCGTATTCTTCCAGCCCGGTTTTGTAGATGCCCTGGACGGTGAAGCGGCGCTTGAGTTGCTCGCCTTTTTGCACAAAATGGACGATGAAACGGTCGCCGAGGCCTACGCGTAGGCGGTCGGCGGTTTGGCGGGAGATGATAATGTCGCTGGAAGATAAAGTATCAGAAACGTTAATGCGGGTACCTTCCACAAGATATTGCTCCAGGAAAGCCCAGTCAAAATCAGTTCCTATGCCTTTGAGGATGATGCCCTCCATTTCATTTTTGGACTTGATGATACCTGGCTTAAGCGCAAAGACCTGGATATGGCGGATACCACCGTGGGTGTAGGATCTACTCTGAGAGGTCAAGCCCAAGATAGACCGCTCACGGATGTAGGGTACGCGGCGCACGGTGTCCAGGTAGGGGTAAAAAGGCTGTTGGCGTTCAATCGGGCTGAGTTCGAGAAATGCAGCGTTGATTTCGCTATCGGAAATGTGGATGTGCCCCCAAAAACCAAAGACCTTGCTGCTGATCTCCTTCTGAAACCCTGAAATGAGCGACGAAGCCACTATCATTACCGCTATACTAACGGCTACAGCTGCTACGGCAATGCGAATGATAAGCCTAGAGAAGGATTGCTGGCCTGCTCCGGCTACCCTGCGCGCGATGAAGAGTTCAGTATTCAAATGTTTGGCTTATTTTTTCGTATGCCCTCTGCAGTCAAGTCCTGTTTTCATTTTTCTTTTATACCAGTGCTCTCACAGCTCGCTCAATACGGATAACAGCCTCGCGTAGTTGGGCTTCGGAAGCAGCAAAGGAAATTCGGAAACAGCGATCATCGCCAAACGCACTCCCCGACACAGCGGCCACGTACTCGTTCTCCAGCAAGTACTCGCAGAAGTCGTCTGGATTTTGGATGATGCGGTCTCCACAGCGCTTGCCCAGCAGCGCACTGATGTCGGGGAAGCTGTAAAACGCCCCTTGCGGCATGTTGGCTTTGATGCTAGGGATGCGGCTTAGTAGTTCCACCACCATGTCGCGGCGCTGCTGAAAGGCGCGGCACATCTCACGGGTAGGGCCGAGGTCGGCCAGCAGGGCGTAGGCAGCAGCCTTTTGGCTAAAAGCAGTGGCGCCGCTGGTAAACTGCCCTTGAATCTTGTTGCAAGCGTCGGCAATCCATTTGGGCGCCCCCATGTAGCCGAGTCGCCAGCCAGTCATGGCAAACCCTTTGGAGAAACCATTGATGGTAATGGTGCGATCCTTCACCTGCTCAAACGAGCCGATGCTGACGTGCTCGCCTGAAAAGTTGATGTATTCGTAGATTTCATCCGAAACGATATACACACCCGGATGCTGGCTGACTACCTCCGCAATGGCCTGCAGCTCCTCCCGGCTGAATACCGAGCCAGTAGGGTTGCACGGCGAAGAGAACAGCAGCAACTTGGTACTTGGTGTAATGGCGGCTGCTATTTGCTCAGCAGTGGGCTTGTAGTCTTGCTCAATGCCAGCGTGAACGATAACTGGCTCGCCTTCTGCTACTTTTACGATTTCGGCATAAGACACCCAGTATGGAGAGAGAATGACGACCTCATCGCCAGGGTCGAGCATGGCCATGCATACGTTGGCAATGGACTGCTTGGCGCCGTTAGACACCACAATTTGGCTGGGCAAGAAGTTCAGCCCGTTGTCGCGCCGGAATTTAGTACAAATGGCCTCGCGCAACTCTAGCAGCCCAGGCACGGGTGTGTATTTGGTGTAGCCAGCGTCTAGGGCTTGCTTGGCAGCTTCCTTGATGTGAGTGGGCGTATCAAAGTCAGGTTCACCCAGGCTAAGATCTATCACGTCCTTGCCTTTGGCTTTGAGTTCGCGAGCCAGGGCTGCCATGCGCAAGGTGGCCGATTCCTCCATTCGGAGGGCGCGTTGAGAAAGGATATTTACAGAAGAAGTCATGTTGTGTTGAGTATGTTCAACGGTTTTTAGCGCCATTAAATAAAAGCCAGGCAAAAGTAGCCATTTTCATATTATGGCATAACTTTGTAAAGTGTTACCATTTTGCAAATTGCATGGCGCATAAAAAAACAAAACCAGCGCATTCACCCCCCTCGCCCTCTAAATCTGCTATCTTCCAGCATCGGGTGTCGGCATCTCCGAGGCCGTGGCATTGGTTTTTGCTGCTCGTACTGCCAGCGGTGGTGTACGCCAGGGTGATAGGATTCGACTTTTCGTACCACGATGACGACGTGATGATACTCGATGGTGCGCACATACTGGCGCAGCCTTTTTCTTTCCGAAATCTCTTTCTGACCGATGCCTGGCTACAAAACAAGGTTATTGAACTGTACAGGCCTTTGCAGTCAGTGTCCTATTGGATAGACCATCAGATAGCCGGCTCAAAACCTGGCTGGTATCACGCGCACAATCTGCTGCTGCACTTGCTCAACGGGCTGCTGGTGTGGCAGTTGCTACGCCTGCTGAGCTACCATGCTCACATTGCGTTGCTGGGCGCCATGATCTGGAGCCTGCACTTCCTCAATACCCATGCTGTATGTTGGATACCGGCTCGCGGCGACTTGTTGCTGGCCACCTGGGGCGTGTTGTTCCTGATCTCTTGGCTGAAAATTCTTCAAAAAGGCCACACGGCATGGTATGCAATCCATATCGCATCGTTCGGCATGGCGCTACTGGCCAAAGAAAACGCTATCTTGTTGCCGGCACTGGCCGGGCTACTGTGGTGGCTGCGGCTACCCGATGGCAAGGAGCGGATAGCCATCAGGCGTCTGCTACCTGCGGCAGTAGCCTGGGTAGTCATTGCGCCGGTTTACCTTTGGCTGCGCGGGCAGAGTATTGCAGCCCAGGCGCAAAATCTCAGCCTGAAAGCATTTTTGTACAACTTGCGCGTATGGCCCGAAACGCTGTACAAGTTGCTGCTTCCGGATAGTTTTTCTACTATGCCGGGCTACAGCGCTCGCCTGACCCTCATGGGGTTGGTCATTATGGCTGCAGCGGCGTTGTGGATGTACCACATGGCGCGCCGCCGGCCCGAATGGATGCCGCTGCTGTGGTTTTGTACAGTGTGGTTCGTGCTGCCCCTGCTACCCTCTATGTTTTACCAGCCGGTATTTGTATCCTATGGGTACGACTATCTCGACCACCGGCTTTACTTCCCTTCCATCGGGGTATCGCTGGCGCTGGCAGTAGGTTTATGGCCGGTGCTTGTGGCTTTGTCCAAATACCGCCGAATAGAGGCCTTAATATTAATATTGCTGGCGCTGGTGTTCATGCTATCTGCATGGCGCCATACAGCGCATTATCGCAACTACCAGGCGTACTATGCCAACGCCATCCGCACCAATCCGCGCAGCGCGCTAGCGCTGACCAATCTGGGCATACTGGAGCGCAAGGCCGGCCGCACCGATGAGGCCGAGAAATGGCTTACCCGCGCCATGAAGGTAGCCCCGCAATACGATCTGTTGCAAGTGGAATACGCAGCGCTGCTCAACGACAAAGGGCAGCACGCCCAGGCACTGGAGTTGTGGAATCAACTACTGGCACGTTCGCAGCAAGTACGCATGCAGCGCGACTACCTGCTGTGCCAGCGCGGGCTATCCCTGGCTCGGCTGGGCCGCCCTGACCAAGCCTTACAGGATTTTGAAGCCGCCATTGCCCTCAACGACCGCGCCTCCGTATATTGGCAAAATAAAGCCGCCGCCTTGGAAGACTTGGCCCGCGACACCGAAGCACTGGAGGCCTACTCCCAAGCCCTGGCGTTGAACCCCGACTCTCCACAAAGCCTGTATCGCCGTGGGTTTCTGCATGGCAAGGCGGGCAGGCCTCAGCAAGCCATAGCCGACTTGAGCGAAGCCATTCGGCTGGATGCCAGTCGCCGCGAGTTTTTCTACTACCGCGCCATGGCTTACAAAGATCTCCAGGACAAAGCCCGCTTCTGCGCCGACATGCGTCAGGCCGCCGCCATGCAACTGCCCGAAGCTGAGGCTGCCGTGGCGCAGTTTTGCAATTGAGGCGGATTGCCTACCTTTGGCCGAACCTTCAAACGCCATAAATTATCCATATACTTACTGCAAATATGAGCAAGAAAAAATCCAGCCCACCGCCTGCTGCCAAAGCACCCACTGCCAAAACCTCTGCTGGCCACTCACCAGCCAAGAAAAAAACGCCCGTCCAGCTCTGGCCTGTGCATACTGAAGCTGATGGCCTACTGCGCGGAGTGTTTGTAGCCCTGGCTGTCGTAGCCCTGGCCATTATGCTAGCCATAGCACCGGCCACTGGCGTCAATGGCGACGACGAATACCAAAATGATTATTCGCAGAGACTAGTGGCTTTTTACACCACTATGGGCAAAGACACCAGCGCCCTGTTCGTAGAGAAAGGTAACATGCACTACTACGGTGGCTTCTTTGACTTGCTGACTGGCCTGACCAATAAAGCCCTTGACCTGGACGTTACGCAGCCCACCTATCACCACGTGCGCCACGGGTTCAATGCGGTATTTGGTTTTCTGGCTATGTTGTTCATTGGGTTATTGGCCAAACAAATAGCCGGCTGGCGGGCGGGTATCCTGGCCTTTTTACTGGCCTTTTTGTCGCCAGGTTTTTTTGGGCACGCTATGATGAACCCCAAGGACATCCCCTTTGCAGCAGGCTTTGCCATTACGTTGTACTACATGGCGCGGTTGCTGCATCCACTTCCAGAGTTTCACTGGCGGCCTGCGCTGGGGTTGGTGCTGGGCATGGCGCTAGCCATAGCCACCCGTGCAGGCGGTTTGTTGCTCATTGCGTACCTGGGCTTGTTTGCTGGGCTGGATTTCCTGGGCAAATTTGGGCTGCGTGGCCTGGGCAAGTCACCTAAGCAAGTTGGCATTTATGCTGCCGTGGTGGTTGGTACAGCCATAGTAGCCTACGTATTGGCTATACTTACCTGGCCGGCTGCCCTCAAAGCGCCGCTGAGCCATCCGTTCAAAGCCCTGTCGGAGTTTTCGCAACTGGGTATCAAGATACGCCTTCTTTTTCAAGGCGAAAACATTATGTCGGACAAAACCCCCTGGTACTATTCTGTGGTCTGGATTGTGAAAACCATACCGCTTTCCGTACTATTGGGTGTGTTGGGCACCGTGCTGTTGCTGCCGCTGACGCTGCGCCGCTGGAGTGCACTGCTGCTGGGGCTGTGCCTGTTCGCGGCATTTTTCCCTATTGCATATATTATCTATAAAGACTCCATCCTGCACGACGGCTGGCGCCACTTGTTGTTTGTATATCCAGCATGGGTAGTACTGGCAGCGCTATTTTGGGTAGGGCTGGAGCGGCTGACTGCTGGCTTGCCCTGGGCTAAGTACGTGGTATGGGCGCTGCTGGCAGTTAGTACTGCCGACGCCGCTTTGTTTCTGGTGCGCAATCCCACCCTGGCTTACGTGTACTTCAACCCTATTGGTGGGGGTCTGCGCGGTGCATTTGGCCACTACGAAACCGACTACTGGGGTGTGAGCGTGAAAAATGCACTGGACTGGATGGAGCAGCAAGGTATCCTCAGCGAAAACATGCAGGATACTGTCGTCATAGGCACTACCTTCTTCTATCCGGTGTACTACCAGACGGCCGGCAAGTATAAGGGCAAGGTTAGGCCGGTGTATGTGCGTTTCAGCCAGCGCTACACCGAGAGTTGGGACTACGGTATTTTCCCCTCGCGCTTTTTTCGCGGGCCGCATCTGCGCGCTGGTACCTGGCCCAACAGCAAGGCCATACACGTGGTGCGCGCCAGCGGCGTGCCTATAGCTGCCGTGGAGAAAGACGCCGATAAATATGCCTTCCAGGGCGAGCAGGCTGCTAAAAACCAAGACTGGGAAGCCGCCATTGGCTTTTTTAACAAAGAGTTGGAAGCCCATAAAGACAACGAATTGGCCTGGCAGGGGCTGGCCAATGCCTACCTGAATGCCGGCAAGTTTGCACTAGCCGTAAATGCGGCAGAAGAAAGCCTACGCCTTGCACCCGACAACGAGCAGGGGCTGTTCCAGAAGGGGCTAGCGCTGCTAAACACCGGTGACTACGCCGGTGCTGCCGCCGCGCTGGAGCGCAACATTAAGGTGAACGATGAGTCTTACTTTGCCATGTACTACCTGGCCTTGATATACCAGCAAAACGGTGACCTGGACCGCGCTCTGCAACAGGTCAATCGTGCCATTGAGCTGAATCCGCGCTTCAAGCAAGCCTATGACCTCGCCGCCAATCTCTACGACCAGAAAGGCGAAAGTGCTACAGCCCAGCGCTATCGCACCGCCGCTGCCCAACTCTAAGAACACCCTCCGGACATGAACTATAAACTGCTCTTCCCAACCTACCGCAACCGCTACCGCTTTGTGGCTGATCGTCTGCAAGCCTTTGCTCGGCAAGGGCGGCGCTTCCAAAATGCTCTTAACCTCGGCGCTGGCGAAGGCGACTATGACGCTATGATTGCCCAGTACTGTGAGTGTCTGCACGCCTGCGACATCAACGAACAAGACATCGCCTATGCTCGCCAGCTCAATGCCCACCTTCCTCACATCGAATACCGAGTAGAAAACGCCTTGCAGTTGAGCTATCCCGACGCCAGTTTTGACTTACTCATCTCGGTAGAAGTTATTGAGCATGTAGGCCAGCCTGAGCGCATGATGCAAGAGGTGGGGCGCGTACTACAGCCTGGCGGCCTGGCGCTCATTACTTTTCCTTCGTTAGAGTTTCCTTTCGCTTATGACCCAGTCAATTGGATTCTCTTCCGGTTGGGCAGCCATCGGCATATTGCTCAAGGTGCCTATGCCTTCGGGCATGAATATCTAGTGCTCGGGGCTGACTTTAAGCAGTGGGCTACGCGCAACGGCCTGCAGGTAGTAGAAGAACGCAACCTCAGCGGCGCTTTAGTGGCGCTGTCGGAAATGTACTGGACTGGCTGGGCGCAACGCTTATTTAAAGCCAACGCTGCCAACCTCCCCAAAGGGCAGGAACGCCGTCGCGCCTTGCGCCCCAGTACCAAGGAACCCGCTCTGACTGCGCTTACAGATGCCTTTCTCCGCATTGACAGTGTGCTGTTTGGCCGCAGCCGGCATTCGGTAGGCAAAGGGTTTGTATTGAAAAAAATCGGATACCCATGAAATACGTCCCTGCCTGCTGTCCTGGTCATCGCCACCTTTGCTCTGGGCGGGTGTACACCACAACGCTCTTGCGTTTTACTCGCCAATCCATTGCTCGAGGACGCCCTAAAACCAGGATACCCTACATACCCTTTCTCTGACGCATGACCCTGTGTCGTGTGCGTTTTCACAAATTCAACTTCAATCAGGCTTCGCTACCTCTGTTATCTGCGCCGGCAGCACTTTGGTCAACTCCTACAATTTTGCCGACACCTTTGCATGTCCATCTAAAGGGTTAAGCAGCCTTATAGTTTGCAAAGAATCAAAGCAGTGCACTTCCTTCCTTATCCTATTCCATCTTGCCGCGCCTCAACCGCCTTGCCAGTGCAAAATTCCCCCCCAGGAAAGCCAACCCCAGTGCTACAAATGCAATGCCCTTACCTAGGAAACTCCAATTAGTATCAAAGAAACGAAAGGCGATCAGCGCTAAAATGATTAGCATGCCAAGATTGACCAGCCCCATACGGCTGTATCGTACGCCAGCATACAAATACGCTATACCCCAGGCCATAAAATACGCATTGGTAGCCAATCGAGGCCACAAGTCGGTAAGATGCGGCGCCAGGGATAGCCATAACAACAGAAAAAGCGGAAATAAAGCAGGAAAGTACGCATATGCCGGCCATTGGCGAAAGCGCTTGATCAGCAGTGCACCATAGCCTACTACCACCGCCAGCCATACCGCCAGGTTTACTCGTGCCGCCCAGGGAGCATAGCCGTTGCCGTGCCACAGTTGCGCCCAATCCAAAGGCTCGTACTGATCCCAGTAGGTCAGGACTACCAGGAAAATACAAATGGCTACAGCGGCAAAACTGCGGAAAGGCAAGGCGATGGGGTTTACGGGCTTGTCTTCTGGCTCAAATGCCTCCAACAGATAAAGCAGCCCCAGTAGTGCTGCAGAGCCCCACAGGCCATATAAGGCGATAGATGCCTCGATCGTGCCAAACCAACCGTAGGGCAATGTCAGTGCCAAAGCCCAGGCTGTGAGCCGATACCGGAGCACTTGACCACTGCGCCAAGCTTGCCATACGTGCAGCATGGCCGCCACCAGCAAGCCCCAGTACCACACCGATTCAGCACCTTTGGTAGCGAGGGCCCAAGAGGCAATGCCAATCATGTAGATGATGGCGCATAGTGAAGATGGTGCTACGAACAGCAAGGCAATACTGGGTGCCAACCAACTGAGGAGAAACGACTCAGTGGTGCCCATGATATGGTACGTCTGGCTCACCAATGAAATACTAGCCGCCAGCATCAGCATCAGGAAGGCGCTTGCACCTTCAACCCAGGCAATGGAATGCCGCTTTCGGAAAAGCATGTAGCCATAAATGACTAGCGCCAATATCAGCGGCACCAGGCTCAGTACCGTGCGCCAGGCCGTGGGGAGTTTGTCCCAGTTGTAGGCAAAAATCAGGATAATACCTCCGCCCACTAGCAGCGCACCAATTATGCCCAAAGCAATGAAAGCCCAACTGTAGGCTGGCTTGGTATCTGTTGGGCCGTAGTAGGCTTGAATACTTTCGGCTTGCTCTTGCGAGAGTAGGCCCTTTTCCACTAGTGCCGGCAGTTGCTCGTAGAGCCAAACCAAGTGACGCCTAGCTTCCATAGTAGTCAGGTATTTCTGAATTTTTTGATGAAGCGCACTACCGAGGCTGGCAATATGCGGTTAGCTAAGTTTACCATAGTATTATAGCGGCGCATAGCCGGGCTATCCATGCCTTTGCGCTCCACAAAGGTAGTGGTGATGCGTGCCCGCTCGGAGGCCTTCAGTTCGCTTTTGGGGCGTCCGTTAGTGTAGTAGTACAGTGCCAGCGACTTGCGGCTGCGCCCGGGCGGGCAGGTGAGTGGGTCGGGGTGGCCATGCCAGGAGTCGCCGGTAGTAGAAAACAGCGCCACGCGATTGAACACCGGCAAGATTTTGACTGCACAACGGCTCATGTCGCGTTCCCAGAGTTCGAAGTGGCCGCCGTAGCTTTCGTCCCAGTCTTCATTGAGATAAATCAGGAGATTAAGTCGGCGGTCGAGGTTGGTAAGGCGATGTTTGTGGAAGTCCACGTGGAGCTTGAGGAATCCGCCAGGCTTAATTTCGTGAAATCCGCCACCCTCCAGGTAGGGGTCTGGGATAAGGGTCTCTTCAATGCCTGTAAGCGCCTGGAGAAACTCCAAAAAAGGCTGCGAGTTGAGGTAGCGCACCAGCGCCAGTGTGTGCGGTCCCATGTCGGTTTCGCCCTTGCCGGCGTGCTTGTTTTCGTTAGGGTTGTTGTAGTAGATATTGTCTTTGCGGGCGGCCAGGTCAGGAAACTCGGCTAGAATCTCACGCAGGAAATCTTCTTGAAAGAAATCATCAAAGTAAATGTTGGGGAACGGGCGCGCATTAGCATACAAAGGATGATAGCGACGCGCTACCTCCTGCAGGTCGGCAAAAGATTCAGCCAGCATGGCTTCCGGAGACAGAATGTGCTGCATAATCAAGGTCTCTGATTTTATCAACTTTGTGCGAAGATACGCCGTTGAGGAAAAACACTCCGAACTTTTTACATCGCCGCAGTGTTCCTTAACGGCTTTTTGCAAAAAGCCACTGGCATGAAGGCAGTTTACCTGCTAAACACCCGTTTTTTTCAAATTTTGTTCGCTTTTTCTTTATATTTGCACTTCTTTTTGATAAAACGAAAAAACCTGAGCAGATGTCCAACATGGTTGTACGGTACTCTGATGCCGACCTCGCCGAGTTCAAGGAGATCATTGAAAAAAAACTGGAGGAGGCCCAAGCCAACCTCCTGAGCCTGCAAGACCAGATACTCGAAATCACGGAAAATACCAGCGACGAACATGGCGGCGACTGGATGGACGACAGCAGCATCAATAACGAAATGGAGATGCTCAATAACATGGCCATCCGGCAGCGCATGTACATCAAAGACCTCGAAAATGCACTGGTGCGCATTCGTAATAAATCCTATGGTATTTGCTCCATCACGGGCGAACTCATTGACAAAAAACGCCTCCTGGCCGTGCCTACTACCACCAAGAGCCTCTCAGCTAAAACCGAGGAAGCCAAGTTGAAGGAAGAAAAGCCAGCCGCCAAGCCCTTGCCTAAGCCCATTGTGCAAGTAGACACCCCAAAAGTCATTACCAAAGTCATTCGCAAGCCTGGCAATACCAGTGTAAAACCCATACCCGACCTGGACGACGAGGAGGAGTTTATCTTCGAACGTGAGGCTTTCATTGATGAACCGGAGGAGGAAGAAGAAGACGATACGCTGGAGCAAAATATGTCGGACATGGACGATTTTGCCGATACCCATGACGACGACGAGGAAACTGATTATTGAAAAGTTCTGTAATTTATTTACTTCGGACAATTGCAGGATACTCGTTGCGAGTTCCGGCGCTGGGAATTGAAGAATACTTCCTGTTGAAGAAGCGGAATTTTCAATTTTCTTCACGAACAAGATTTGATTCCTGAAGAGCCACCAAACCTTTTGCTCAAGGCTCGAAACTCTTAAGTCTTTGAGCAAAATCTGAACAATTACAAAAAGTCATGGACAGAAGGGAATTTATTCGTACCTCGGCCCTGGCCTCTGCTGCGCTAGCCGCCGGACCGTTACAGCACTGTGCTATGCTTTCCAAGAACGACAAAGCCACACCCATTGGCCTGCAGGTTTATACGCTGCGCGAACAACTCGTAGCCAATCTGGAAGACACCCTGCGCCAGATAGCTGCTATCGGGTATGAGTACATCGAGCTCTTTGGCTATCGGGAAGGTCAGTATCTGGGGCGTTCTATCCAGCAAGTAGGCAAATTGCTGGCCGACATCGGCCTCAAGGTGCCCAGTAGCCACACCCTCACCGGCGCCCACGAACCCAATGTAAAAGGTACGCTGGTCAATCAGTGGGAACGCGCCGTAGCCGATGCCAAGGCCCTGAAACAGTCTTACATGGTGTGTGCCTATTTGATGGAGTCAGAGCGCCAGTCTATCGACGACTACAAGCGTCTGGCCGAACTCTTCAACAAATCGGGCGAGGTATGCAAGCAATACGGCATACAGTTTGCTTATCACAACCACGACTTCGAGTTCTTTACCCTCAATGGCCAGATTCCTTTCGATGTACTTCTGGCCGAAACAGACCCCGCCCTGGTCCAATTTGAATTAGATATCTACTGGATTAACAAAGCCGGCTTTAGTCACCTCGATTACTTCAAAAAGTACCCTGGGCGCTTTCCGCTCTGGCATGTCAAAGACATGGACGACACGCCTGAGAAGGCTTTTGCAGAGGTGGGCAGTGGCGTCATCAATTGGAAGGAGACTTTCGCTGCCGCCAAGACCGCTGGCATGCAATACTTCTTTGTAGAGCAAGACGTATGTAAGCGCCCGCCCATAGAGAGTGTTGCCATAAGTTATCAATACTTGCGCTCTATTCTCTAAATTTACTCTCAAATTCATGCTGATATGAAAAACATACTCACCTGGCCCACTGTCATATGTCTTGCTGCATTGCTCCTGGCAAACTGCCATCCTAAAAAAGATAAGAGCACCGAAAATCAAAGCAGTAGCGCTTCAAGCGCTACCAGCAATGCCAGCCAACCCAAGATGAACTCTCGCTACTGGCGGCTGGTAGGTAGTATTGGCACTTTTCCCATTGTGATGGACCTAGTCTTTCGCACCCCGCTCTACGATGATGGCGATTACTATGGTTATCACGGTAGCTACTACTACCAGAGCAAGGAAGACCTCATAGACCTATACGGTATGATAGATTCTACAGGGAGTCTCATCCTCACAGAGGTCACGCTCAACGATCTCTCAGCTGCGTTCACTGGCAAGTTGGATATGGCTTCTGGCACCTACAAAGGTACCTGGAGTAGTGGCGATGGCAAGCGCTCCTACCCCTTTGAGCTCAAAGAAGACTATAGCGACGGCGCCGTGGCTTTCCGCACACAGTCTTTCCAAGACCACATCCTCCTTTTCCCTAGTAAAAAAGAAACCTCTCCGTCCGCTAATTACAGCATGGTGTGGCTTAGCCCGACAGAAAGTACAACCGACCCAGCTACAGCCAGATTCCTCACTGAGGCCATTCGCAAAGGTATGATTGGCGATTCGCTAGCCGCTGTCGTATCTAGTCCTGAAGAAGCTTTCTCGCGCCTGAGCAAGTCCTTTTTTGCTAGCTACCGCCAGGATATGGACGACATCAGCCCGGACGAAATAGACCCAACCAGCTACATGATGTTTTCTTATGAGGAAAACCACTCGGTAGAGGTATTCTACAACCGCAACCAACTGCTTACCCTCGGTTTTTGGACGTATTGGTTCGGCGGTGGCGCACATGGCAACTACGCCACTGAACTGCGCAGCTATGATCTGCAAAACCGCAAAGAACTGCTGCTGGAAGATGTGTTTTTGCCTGGATATGACCAAGAGCTGGCGCCCTATCTGGAAAAAGCAGCCCGTAGCAAGTTTTCCATTCCCAAAAATGAGCCGCTGGGCAATACGCTCTTCGACAACACCATACCAGCCACCGAAAACTTTGGCCTCACCGGAAGGGGAGTAGTATTCAACTATCCACCCTACGAAATTGCAGCCTATGCTATGGGCGAAATCCGACTTTTCGTGCCTTATTCAGACATCAGGCACCTGCTGCAGCCAGCCTTTATCGAGCGGTTTGTAAGATGATCGGTCGCAAGACCTTCTATTGAATTAATGAAAAAGGCGCAAACAACCTAAGGCAATGTTTGCGCCCTGTGATACTGCAATGTTGGTTTATCGTATCGCTTTGTGTTGCACAAGGGATTTGCTTATGAGCTTTCCAGAGCAGCAGCGCCACCTACGATTTCGAGAATTTCCTTGGTAATGGCTTCTTGGCGGGCCTTGTTGTAGTTGATGCGGAGTTCGCGCAGCAACTCCTCGGCATTTTCGGTGGCTTTGTCCATGGCGGTCATGCGCGCGCCGTGTTCAGAGGCATGAGTATCCAGCAGGTAGCGCAAGAAGGTGGTTTTTAAAATGGAAGGGATGAGGTAATCTAGCAAGCCTTTCATATCCGGCTCAAAGATATAGTCAGCGCGCTTGGCTGATCCACCCTGGCCGGAGGCCTGTATTTTGGCTACCGGCAGCCACTGCTCCACCATGGGAAACTGCGTAGCGGCATTTCGGAAGTGGCCGAAGGCTACGTACACCTTATCGTAGTTTTTTTGCTGAAAATCATCCATAAGTTGCTGGGCTACCGGCTCTACGTGGTCAAAATCCAGGTGTTGGAACAAGTCTATATAGTCAGCGATGAGGCGGCAGTCTGCATAGCGCTTGCGGAAGAAGTCATATCCGCGCTTACCAATGCACAGGATGCTCAGTTGGCCATTGCGGCGCACCTCGGCCAGGTCTTCCTGGATGACACGTACCGCTCCTTTGATGACGTTAGCGTTGAACGCGCCGCACAGGCCGCGGTTGGATGTGACCACCACCATGCAGGCCTTTTGCACAGGGCGCTCCGTGCCGAACACTGTGTCGGCTTCGCCCTCCATGTTGGAGAGAATGTTGCGCAACATGCGATTGAGCTTGTCAGCGTAAGGGCGCATTTGCACAATGGCTTGCTGAGCCTTGCGAAACTTGGCTGCCGAGACGACTTTCATCGCCTTGGTGATCTGCTGTGTGTTCTGTACCGAGCGGATGCGCTCTCGTACCTGTTTTAGACTACCAGACATGATTGCTCGCAGTGATTGGGCTTGGGGCCAAGCCATGCGAGAGGCTCTCCCGCACGGCCTGATCCGGTTGCCACGGGTTAATTACTTCTTGTAGTGCATGGTCAGTTCGTTGGCCAGTGCTTCCACCTGCTTGAGGTCGGCATCTTCGAGCTTGCCTTTGCGGAAGTTCTCCAAAATGTCACCATGACGGCGCTCCATTTCCGTAAGGAATACGTGCTCGAACTCCTTGATTTTGTCTACTGGCACAATGCGCAGCAAGCCTTTGGTACCCAGGTAGATGATGGCTACCTGCTTTTCTACCGGCACTGGCGAGTACTGCGGCTGCTTGAGCACCTCCACCAAGCGCTTGCCTTTTTCGAGTACTGCCACAGTAGCAGGGTCGAGGTCGGAGCCAAATTTAGAGAAGGCCTCGAGTTCGCGGTACTGGGCCATATCCAGTTTGAGGGTGCCGGCCACTTTCTTCATGGACTTGATCTGGGCGTTGCCCCCCACGCGCGACACGGAGATGCCTACGTTGATGGCAGGGCGCACACCGGCGTTGAACAAGCCTGCTTCGAGAAAGATTTGCCCGTCGGTAATGGAAATAACGTTCGTGGGAATATAAGCCGACACGTCGCCGGCTTGGGTTTCGATGATAGGTAGCGCAGTGAGCGATCCGCCACCTTTGACGATGCCGGCCTTCTTGAGGCTTTCAGGCAGGTCGTTCATGTTGCGGGCTATGTCGTCGTTGTTGATAATCTTGGCGGCACGCTCCAGCAGGCGGGAGTGCAGGTAAAACACATCGCCAGGGTATGCCTCGCGGCCAGGCGGGCGGCGCAATAGCAGCGATACCTCGCGGTAAGCTACGGCTTGCTTGGAGAGGTCATCGTAGATGATGAGTGCCGGGCGGCCTGTGTCGCGGAAGAACTCACCAATGGCAGCGCCTGCAAAAGGTGCATAGAACTTAAGCGGTGCTGGGTCGGCAGCCGAAGCAGATACGATCACCGTGTAGGCCATGGCGCCGTGCTCTTCAAGTGTCTTAGCTACGTTGGCTACAGTAGAAGCCTTCTGGCCGGAGGCCACGTAGATGCAGTACACTGGCTCGCCGCGCTCGTAAAACTCCTTCTGGTTGATGATGGTGTCAATGGCGATAGCGGTTTTGCCGGTTTGGCGGTCACCGATGATGAGTTCGCGCTGGCCCCGGCCAATGGGGATCATGGCATCAATAGCCTTGATGCCGGTTTGCAGGGGCTCATTTACGGGCTGGCGATAGATCACACCAGGAGCTTTGCGCTCTAGCGGCATCTCGTACAGCGTGCCAGTGATGGCGCCTTTGCCGTCAATAGGCTGCCCCAGCGGGTTGACTACGCGACCTACAAACCCGTCGCCTACTTTGATAGAGGCAATGCGGCCGGTACGATGTACGCGCGAGCCTTCCTTAATACCTGTACTGGCGCCCATTAATACCACACCCACATTGTCTTCTTCGAGGTTGAGCACGATGGCTTCTACACCAGTTTCTTCAAAAACGACCAACTCGCCAGCCTGGGCATTGTTGAGGCCATAGACGCGGGCGATACCGTCGCCTACTTGGAGCACTGTGCCGTACTCTTCCAGTTCGCTGGCTGTGCTGAAGCCGGAGAGTTGCTGCTTCAGTATTGCGGATATTTCATCGGGTTTGACATCCACCATGGTATGTTGTATTTTGAGAATGGACGAAAAAAGAAAATTATCGGGACAAAATTTGAGACACGTAAGGGTTGTATGCAAACTCTCGCCGGAGGGCATCCAACTTGTGGGCTAAACTGGCATCATACACCAAGTCATCTACTTCGAGAATAAACCCGCCAATCATGTCGGGGTCCACCTTGGTGTGAAACTCAATTTGCTCACTGGTAATGCCTCCTGATTTGAGTTTGGCTTCCAATTGCTTGATAACTTGCTCACTCAGAGGCGCTGCCGTGGTAAGCTTCACCGTAGAGATACCTTTGAATTTTTTGTAAAGAGCAATAAACTCGCTTGCTATTTCGGCCAAGTACTTCTCGCGCCCTTTTTGGAAGAGAATGCGCAAGAAGGCCATAGTGAGCGGGTCGTACTTGCCCTTGAGTATTTTGTCGGCCAGTTCGGCTTTGCGCTGATGTGGAATGACAGGACTTTTGACGAAAAGAGCAAAGTCGCGGTCTTGTATCAGCTCGCGGAAGGACTTCACATCTTCCATTACGCGTTCGAGCTTATTCTGCTCGATGGCCAGGTCGTGCAGTGACTTGGCATATCGAACGGCAATCCTGTATGCTGACATAGTTCGCGTTTATCGAGGTGAGCGCGGCTGTACCGTACCAGCGCCTTAATTTAATTTCATTTCGTCCATGAGGCGGGCCACCAGTTGTTCTTGCTCAACATTGCCTTTGAGTTGGGTGCGCAACAGGCGTTCGGTCAGGTCAATGGCCATATTGCCCACTTGGTTTTTTACGTCCACGATAGCGGCCATTTTCTGGTTTTCAATCAGTTCTTTGGCCTCTTCCACTATCTTACGGGCTTCAGCTTTGGCCTTGACTTTGGCTTCGTTGATAATGGCCTCTTTGGTTTCTGCTGCTTCGCGCAGGATGCGGGCACGCTCCTCTTGGGCTAGTTTTAGCAGCGCTTCGTTGTCGGCTTTGAGCTTGGCCATTTCTTCGCGGGTGCGCTTGGCTTCGTCAAGTGAAGACTGGATGTCTTCCTCGCGCTTGCGCAGTGCCTGCTGAATGGGGCGGAAGGCTACACGCCCCAGGAAGAAATACAAGAATATAAAAATAAGGGCCGACCAAAAGATGCTGCCCGGATCGGGTTTGATGACAGAGAATTCAGCTAAGAAAAGAGGTGAAAACATGGCTATTTTCAATTATCGAGGTGTGTTGAAATTGAGGCCGGAAGCAAGAGCCAACCGCTTTGCCGCCGGCCATTTTTTGGGTGTGATGCGTTTAGCGAGACAACAGACCTACCACAATGGCGAAGAGGGCTGCACCTTCTACAAGGGCTGCCGTCAGGATCATGTTGTTGCGGATGTCACCTACCGCTTCCGGTTGACGAGCGATGGCTTCCATGGCGCGGCTGCCAATGAGGCCTACGCCTATGCCTGCACCCAATGCTGCGATTCCAGCTCCAATTGCTCCCATGATGTTGAGATATTTATGAGTGAATGATTATTTATTGTTGGTTTTCAATATAATTTCAATTGTTTTAGTGTGCTTCTTCGTGCTCGTGATGGTGGCCTTCATCCACTGCCGCACCAATGTACGAGGCGGTCAGGATAGAGAAGATGAAAGCCTGCAGGAAAGCCACCAGCAGTTCAATCAGGTTCATAAAAGCGGTAAACAGGCCGCCGATAACTGCACCTAGCGCAGCGCCGCCTACGTTTGTACCATTCTTGCCAAACAAGAAGATAAGCCCGATCAGGCTGAGGATGATGATGTGGCCGGCAGTGATATTGGCAAACAAACGTATCATCAGGGAAAAGGGCTTGATAAACACGCCCAGTATCTCTACCGGAGTGAGAATGACCTTTACCCAGGCCGGTATGCCCGGCATCCAGAAGATATGCTGCCAGTAGTGCTTATTGCCGTTGATATTGGTTACAATAAATGCCATGAGCGCCAATACTAGCGTCACAGAGAGGTTGCCGGTGATGTTGGCGCCGCCGGGGAAGAAGGGAATCAGGCCTAGCAGATTGCAAAACAAGATGAAGAAAAACAGGGTCATAATGAAGGGCTGGAAGCGCTCGTAGTGCTTTTCGCCAATCATGGGGCGTGTTACTTCATCGCGAATGAACATGAAGATCGGCTCTATCAAACTTTGTATGCCCCTGGGCGCCTTTCCGTCGTTTTCCTTGTAGCCGCGCGCCACTGCCGTAAACACCAGGATGAGCAATAGTGCTACTAACATGATGGAGGCTACGTTTTTGGTGATGGAGAAGTCGTAAAATGAGGTGATGCCGCCGCCGAGGATGCCACCATCAAGGGTGCTGGGCTTGTCCAGTGGGTATTCCTTGCCCTGGTACAGCGCGAAATATTCTTCTTTCTTTTCTTTTTTGCCATTCTTTTCTACCTCCACTTCTTTGGAAATGATGCCATCAATGTGCACTTCACCCATGGGGAAGTCTTCAGAGCGGATGCGATTGACGCGGCCGTGGTTGAGCACATAGCGATCTACTGCCTGATGGCCATGCTTGAATTTTCCGGAGGAGAGTATAGTCCAGCCGTGCCCGGGCGCATACAGAAAACAGGGCAACGGAATGTGCACGCCTTTCCAGACGTGAAACTCATTGGCGTCGGCAATATGGTGCATGACCGTGCTGACGGCATCGTACTCCTCGGGCTGATGATGGTCGTGCTCGGAGCCGTGTTCGTGACTTGCCCAGGCAGGGAGCGCCAAGCCGAGCACTATAGTGATAAACAGATGAATAAAGTGCTTGTATATCATTGCGGTGCGCGCTTCTTCAGGTTACCTTTTCCAAAAACCGGCGCAAAGGTAGCAACTTTGGATAGAAAACAAGCGCCAAATAAAATTTTTTCTCCCGAAATACGCGCAGGCTTTGCATCCCGAAGCACTACTGCGTTTTTACAAAATAGGCCACAAAGTAACGGCCTTGAGCATCCAGCCCCACTGCGCGATACATGCCAGGGGCAAGCCTCTGTACATCCAGTTCTACTCTGCCTTCCAGCCTACTCGCAGGTACGCGATGCACCTTGCCTTACGCATCAAACACCTGGGGCGGCACTGCACAGACGGAGCTACCTGGATGAACAAGCACTGCGAAACCGGATTGGGATAATACACCGGAGTGAATGCCGCAGGCTCAACTACCGCAGAGGCCGGGTTGCAATACGCCTGAAAGAGAAAAAGTACGGTATCGCTGCCGTGCAACAAATCTACCAGTGCCTAATCCAACCCCCTCAAAACCTGAGTTGGGCCAGTATTGTACGCTTGCAGCGTCAGTGGGGTGTAGAATCACCTGTGCATGGCCATGTTGAGCATCTTGTAGCAACCTTGGCGCCCACCAGCCGCTCAGTACAGTCAGGAGGACAGAGTAGCGGCACTCCACTTCATGAGCAAACACGCGATCCAGCGCCAAAGGGCAAGCGACGTCAAAAACGTAAATCCCAGTTTGACAAGTAATCTGTGTGGCTCTAGCGCATTGCACACCACCGTGCCCCGACCAGCAAACCACGAGGGCGCCAGATATTGCAGTGCATTAGGCTCCACAAAATCACCCAGCAGAATGCTGTGGCCTTGGTTGGCTCGATTCACAATGACCGGAGGATTCTAAGTAGGGTAGCCCAGCCCATTAATATTATACGGTGTTGCTACAAGTAATGGGTATAACCTCGGTGAAAGTCTGCGCCCAAAGGCTGAAACTAGCCAACGCGATCAGTAGCGCAGACAGGAGGTGTGTCATCGGTTTCCGAATTTCCGGTGATTTTGGGTTATATTGTACAAATTTAGTCAAAGACCTCCGAATGGGCAAGATTCCCTACCTTTACCTGCCAAAATAAATAGAAAATCATGAAATTACTGGAAGGAAAAGTAGCCTTGATCACTGGAGGTTCGCGCGGCATAGGAGCAGCCATTGCGCTGCGCTTTGCTCAGCAGGGTGCTGATGTGGCCTTTACGTATCACAGTTCAGAAGAAAAAGCTAAAGCCGTGGAGGCTGAGTTGGCTGCTCAGGGCATCAAGGCCAAGGCATATCGCTCAGATGCTGCCTCGTATGCTGCAGCAGAGGCATTGATCAACGTAGTGCTGGAAGACTTTGGCCGTCTGGACGTGCTGGTCAACAACGCTGGCATCACCCAGGATACACTCATGCTACGCATGACTGAAGAGCAGTGGGACCGCGTCATCGAAACCAACCTCAAGTCGGTATTCAATCTCACTAAGTATGCCCTGCGCCCTATGATGAAAAATAAAGGTGGCGCCATCATCAACATGAGTTCAGTGGTGGGCATCACGGGCAATGCCGGGCAGGCCAACTATGCTGCTTCCAAAGCCGGTATTTTCGGCTTTACTAAATCTATTGCTAAAGAGATGGGCTCGCGCAACATTCGCTGCAACGCCGTGGCACCCGGCTTCATCGAAACCGATATGACGCACGTGCTGGACGAAAAAACCAAGGAAGCCTACTTGCAGGCCATCCCGCTCAAGCGCCTGGGCCGAGCCGAAGAAGTCGCCGACTTATGCGTGTTTCTTGGCTCTGAATTAGCCACTTACATCTCCGGGCAAGTCATCAGTGTGTGCGGCGGCATGACAACCTGACCCAGGAGTGACAAATCTGTTGGCCTAGGCTGACGAAGATCAGTTGTGCACTGCTCGTTTCGCCCGTATATTTAGCCTCGAAATTGCTTCGCTTTGAAGAATTACGAGAGACTAAAGCGTTTTAACTGTGCATTCCATCAAGCTACTCGGCATGGGCGACGCCCGTTATCGGTGTATCAAGAGCAACCTGCTGGAGGCCATCAAGCACTTAGGCTGGGCAGAAGCTGTGGATGAAATCAGCAACCTGAATACCATTCTCCACTACAAGGTGAACTCTGTACCTGCCATCCTGGTGGATGAGCATGTGGTTTTTGAATGCGGGGAGGTGCCTTCGGTCGAGCAACTGGAAACCCTTCTGCTACAAGCGCAAAGTGAAGCGCCGGCTGCACCTGTATAAAAAAGGCGTTCCCAGAGAAAACAGGGAACGCCTGTATAAACTATAAACAAACAAAAAACATTAGCCAATAAAACCACCCTGTAACAGTAGGCAGGTTTTTTTGTTCTGACTCTACCTTATTTTTCACAAAACGAACGTTCATTAGCCTACTATTACCTGCTTCGCTTTATCTTTGAGCCCCAAACGCGAAGCAACCATGCATACTTCTACTGCCATTGGGCACGTATCGTACGCCGTACACGATAATGGCGTGGCGTACATCAGTTTTTATCATCCGGCGCACAACTCCATGCCCGGCTACTTGCTGGCTCAGATGACAGAAGCCTTTCAGACTGCCGGCGCTGACGCCCAGGCAAAAGTCGTGGTGTTGAAAAGCGAGGGCAAGCGCACTTTTTGTGCCGGCGCCTCCTTCGACGAGTTGGCTACCATACAGGACTTTGATACCGGTAAGCGCTTCTTTATGGGCTTTGCCCACGTGATCAACGCCATGCGCAAATGCCCCAAGTTTATCATCGCACGGGTGCAAGGTAAGGCAGTGGGCGGCGGGCTGGGGCTGGCCTCTGCCTCCGACTACTGCGTGGCTACAGAAGCAGCAGCTGTGAAACTGAGCGAACTGGCCGTAGGTATTGGGCCGTTTGTAGTAGGCCCTGTCATTGAGCGCCGTATTGGTAAGGCTGCATTTGCACAACTGGCCATAGATGCTGCTACGTTTCAGAGTGCTGCCTGGGCTTTTGAGCAGGGTTTGTACCAGGCGGTGTATCCCACTGTAGAAGAGGTGGATACTCATATAGGCCAGTTGGCCAATCGCCTGGCTGGGTCGCACCCAGAGGCCATGCGCCAACTCAAAGCCATCCTTTGGGCAGATGCTGCTCACTGGGACGAACTGCTGGAGGAGCGCGCGGCCATCAGCGGTCGTCTGGTACTTTCTGACCACGCCAAGGCTGCCATCGCTGCCTTTAAACAAAAAAGCTAATCATGAGATTCGAGGAATTGCTCAAGGGGGAGTTTTTGAAAGTAGTGGAGGAGCAGTTGCAGAATGCTCAGCCTCCTGCGGTAATCCATACCTTGCAACGCCTGCTGGCCGACGGATACAGCCCCCGCGATGCCCGCCTGCTCATAGCGCAATGCGTGGCGGCAGAGTATGTGGCAGCTATGCAGCAAGACTCGCCCTTCGATTACGAGCGCTATGCGCAATGCCTGGAGGCGTTGCCCAATCACCAGGCAGCATTTAAATTTAGTAAGGATATAAGCGCTTGAGCCCACTTAAAAGCGCATCATATTTGCATCCATACTGGCCACCACTTTATTGGAACAAAATAAAATCACTATGAAAACCGCCCACCAAATAGACACCGACCTGCTTGTAAAGGCCTTTCGCCTAATGGCCACTGCCCGCTGGATGACACTGGTGTATGAAGAGCACTTCAGGGTGGTATCCAAGTATGTACATGCCACCTCTCGTGGACATGAGGCCGTACAACTTGCGACGGCCCTCCAACTGCAACCCCAGGACTACGCCTACCCTTACTATCGCGACGACGCTATGCTGCTAGGCATTGGCATGCGCCCCTACGACCTCATGCTCCAACTCATGGCCAAACGCGACGACCCATTCTCTGGTGGGCGCACTTACTACTGCCACCCTAGCCTGCGCGACCCCGACAAACCCAAAATACCGCATCAGTCTTCTGCTACCGGTATGCAGGCCATTCCTGCCACAGGGGCTGCCATGGGCTTGTGGTACAAAACTGCGCACGGCATAGCCGACTGGGCGCCCGAACAAGCCCCTATTGTGCTGTGCTCCTTGGGCGATGCCAGTATTACCGAAGGCGAGGTGGCAGAGGCTTTCCAGATGGCGGCACTCAAGCAACTTCCTATTCTTTATCTGGTGCAAGACAACGAGTGGGACATATCCGCCCATGCCAGCGAAATTCGCTCCCAAAATGCCGCCGAGTATGCCAAGGGCTTTCGTGGCCTGGAGGCCATCAGTATAGATGGTAGCGACTTTGTCGCCTGCTACGAGACCCTGCGCGATGTCACTTGGCGCATACGCCACGAGCGACGCCCCTTCCTGGTGCATGCTCATGTGCCGCTGCTTAATCACCATACCTCCGGTGTGCGCAAGGAGTGGTACCGCAATGATCTGGCGCTACACCAATTGCGCGACCCTTACCCCGTGCTCCGGCAAAGCCTGCTGGAAGAAGGATGGACACAAGCGCAACTGGACGCCATAGACCAGGAAGCAGAGCAAACCGTAAGAGCCGACTTTGAAGCCGCCCGCCAGGCACAAGACCCCCGTCCGCAAGATTTGTTTACCCATGACTTTGCGCCTACACCCATCACTGAGGAGGTTGGTCTGCGCGAACCCGCCGACCGCTCCTATAAAGTTATGGTGGACTGTGCACTCTTCGCTCTGGAAGAACTCTTGGAGAAACATCCCGAATGCCTGGTATATGGTCAGGATGTAGGTGCGCGCTTAGGCGGGGTGTTTAGGGAATGCGCCACCCTGGCCCAGAAGTTTGGCGACCATCGCGTGTTTAACACCCCCATACAGGAAGCCTTTATCATTGGTAGTACAGCAGGTATGTCGGCGGTGGGATTGCGCCCCGTGGTGGAGGTACAATTTGCCGACTATATCTGGCCGGGGCTGAACCAATTGTTTACTGAGTTGAGCCGCAGTTGCTACCTGTCTAACGGCAAATGGCCGGTGGCCTCGGTCATTCGCGTACCCATTGGGGCTTACGGTAGCGGCGGGCCTTATCATTCTTCCAGCGTAGAGTCAGTGCTGACCAATATCCGCGGTATCAAGGTGGCTTACCCCAGCACTGGTGCCGACCTCAAAGGGCTGCTCAAGGCTGCTTGGTACGATCCTAATCCAGTGGTTATCCTCGAGCATAAAGGGCTGTACTGGAGCAAAGTACCTGGTACAGAGGCTGCCCGTACCATCGAGCCCGACGAGGACTACGTCGTTCCTTTTGGCAAGGCGCGTCTTGTACTGGAAGCTGAGCCTGAGTACGTTGAGTCTGGACAGGCGCTGCTAGCTGTTGCCTACGGCATGGGTGTGCACTGGGCGCTCAACGCAGCAGCAGCATTTCCAGGGCAAATCACTGTGATGGACTTGCGCACCCTGTATCCACTGGATACTGAGGCTGTCTTTGCTCAAGCCCGGCGCCACGGGCGTATCCTGGTCATTACGGAAGAACCTGTGCACAACTCGTTTGCCCAAAGCGTGGCCGCTCGTATTCAGGAGCACTGCTTCGAGTATTTGGACGCTCCGGTGCGCACCATAGGTTCGGAAAACCTGCCGGCTATCCCGCTCAACGAAACACTGGAGAACACCATGATCCTCTCTGCCGACAAGGTGGCCGATGCCATGCGTGCCTTGTTGGCGTATTGAGGCGCTTTGCATCGCTTGGTGAAAGGGAGGAATACGAATACGGAGCGGCTTTTATCGGCAGAGCAAATACTTGTGGCCGGTTTCGATGCGAAATGGGAAGCATTGTAGGGTAGGGCGTAACGCGCTCAGACGCTCGCTTTGACAAAAGTCATTGCCAGCCATGGAAATGAGGCGATACCTTGAGTGGAAAAATCGTGCTTGCCATGCCTGAACTCACACCGCAAACTGTGGACTTGCATCAACTGCACCGAGCGCACCTGCAGCAGTTGGACTACGTGCTGGATCAAATTCAACTTTTCAGAGAGGCGCTATCCATGGTGATCTCTCGACACCCAGATGATCTTTCTCTGTTAGAGCACGTAGAGGAGTACCGAGCCATTTTGCACCGCAAGCAGGAGCGGGCGCTGGCGCTGAAAGCAGCCGTGCAGGCACAGGAGCACCAACTGGCCTTGCAGGCGTCTGGTGTGGTGGCAGAGCCTTGCCAAGAGGTATTGCCTGATATACAGGGGTTTGGGCAGGAATTCGAACTACTACGCCAAACGCTGCGACGATTTATATCGCGGCACGATTGAGCGATTTCTAGCGGTAGGCTAAGGAGGGGGGGAGGATAAAAAAAGGCCGCATCCGAAAGCGATACGGCCGCACATTGGATTAGTATGAAAAACTATATCACTAACCCAAGGCGGAGCACAATGTTGTACGCCAAATATTATTTTAAGACTAATTAACACGTTAGTTCGACGGGCGGCAGGTTTTTGAGGCAGAGGGATGAGCAAGGTTGGCCTTTTGCAGGCAAGGGCTCGCTGTATTTATTATTCGATTTTTGCAGCTATTCAGCACTGAGATTTGAAAAAAAAGCATAAAAGTATAATTTTGCACTAGTTTTTTAAGCATGCTCAGAGCTACGAGTTTTAAGTTGTGAGTATTGAGCGAAGGGATTATCTTTACAAATGGTTTAGCAAGCAAAATTAAATTTTTTCCTGTTGTAGAGTTTTGTTCAAACAATGCTCAAACTCTTAGTCATGCCTACCCCGAGGAATAAGTAAAGCTATGCTATTCCAACGAAGTCCATGGCGGCCTAAGACTTTGTGAAAAACTACTGGCAGGGGAGTCGGAATCTGCCAGGTAAGCCGCGAAAAATGAGCCTCGTGTCATTGGTGTAATTTACACACCGGCGGCCTTCGTCGGAAGCGACCAACCAGCTACATTAGACGCCAATTAAAATATGCTCGACTCTATTCGAACAATCATAACATGAAAATTATGCGACTATTTCTAAAAATGCTATGCGCCACGCTCGCTTTTACCATCTGCGATATCCACTTCCTGGCAGCTCAGTCTGACAAAGGCATGACCCTACTAGAAAGTAACGACTGGCCGGCTGCAGAAGCTGCCTTCAGGGCAGATATCAAGGCTAATAAAAACCTGCCGCTGGCCTGGTACAGCCTCTCCAAAATGTATGCCCACTCTCACTTTGAGGGCAAAAACCTCGACAGTGCTTATGTGTACATCGAGCGCGCCGAACGCGCCTTCCGAAAACTGTCTCCCAAGCAGCGCGAAAAACTGGCCAAAAAGCAAAAACTCACGGCCAAAATGCTCAGCGAACAACGCCAGCTCCTCTCCGGCCAAGCCGCTGATCGCGCGCTGGCCATCGGTACCATTGAGGCCTGTGAGGCCTACCTCCAACGCTACACCCGTGCTAGCGCCCAGAACAAGCGCAAGATCTACGAGGTGCTCAATCCCCTCATATTCGACAAAGCCCGACAAAGCTCCGGCAAGGATACCGTACTTCAGCTGTTCATAGATTACGGCGAGAGCATGGAAACAGTAACACCTGACATCTTCCGCCAGATGCAAATACTCCTTTTTGAACGTACTATGGAGCAAGATGGCATCGGCGCGTTTCCGGCTTTTCGGCGGCAGTTTCCTGACAATGTAATGAGCCGCGACTCCCTGGCCGCGCAAGTAGAGCGGGCGCTGAATAGCCCGGAGGTAGAACCACTGGAGCTTTGGGCTGATAAGTACCCTAAGTCCGTTTTTCACCGCTACGTACTGGACGCTCTGGCAGCAAGAGTGGTTGCACGCGGTGCAGAGGCTTCCTGTCGCAAGTTTGTACAACAGCATCCGCACCACAAAGATGCTCCGGCAGTGTGGAACCGCTACTACGACCTGGTGCGCAAACGAGCTACGCAGCCCGAACAACTGGAGCAGTTCTTGCTGGATAACCCTGCCTTCCCCAACCCAGATTTCGTCAAAAAAGACATAGCTGACCTAGAACTCCTGCGCAGTAAGCCCATAGTGCAAACACCGGCAAACCCTGCTCCTCAAAAAAAACTCAACGAAATTGAACTCGAAGACCTCAATCGTCGCGAATTTGCACCCCGCATTAATACGCCACAAAGCGATTACTCTCCTATCCTATCTGCTGATGGCCGTACGCTATACCTGTGCCGGAGACACAATGGCTCTGAAGATATTTTCGTATCGTATCAGAATGCACGGGGCGAGTGGTCGGAGCCTGAGCCCGAAAGCGCTTGGAACACCAGCGATAAAAGTGAAGCGCCTGAAAGTATCAGCGCCGATGGCAACTACTTCTACCTTTTCCGGCAAGGCAAGTTTTATGTGAGCCAGCGCACCGCCGAGGGCTGGAGCGCTCCCACGCTGATGCCCCCGCCGTTCAACCAGTTTGGCTGGCAAGCCGACCTCAGCATCTCCTCTGATGGCAAAGCCATGCTCTTTGCTGCCGGCAACCTTTGGAACTCCGACATCTACGTCTGTCTGCAAGACGAGCAGGGCAACTGGGGGCAGCCCATCTCGCTTGGCCCCACCATCAATACCGAGAGAAACGATCGCTCGCCCTTCATCCACCCCGACGGTAAAACCCTCTATTTCAGTTCACAGAGGCACGGCGGCCTGGGCGATTTCGACATCTACATGAGCAAGCGCCTAGATGATACCTGGACCAACTGGAGCGAACCCACAAATCTTGGCCCAGCCATCAACACCAAAGGAAGTGACTGGGGCTTCCGCGTCAGCACTGACGGCACTTTTGCCTACTACTCGGCCAACCTCAACGGCAGCGAAGATATTGTGCGCTGCGACTTGCCCGCTGCCGCCAAGCCAGAAGCTGTAGCCACCGTGACCGGTAAAATGACCGACAGCAAAGGCAACCCACTGGATGCTGAAATTCTGTGGGAAGACCTGCGCACCGGCGAGGTGGTACAAATCACCCGCACCAATCCTATTACCGGAGAGTTCTTTGCTGTACTACCCGAGCGCAGCCGCTACGGCTACAGCGTGCGCAAACCTGGGTACTTCCCCCTGGCCGGTAACGTGGATCTGCGCAATGAACTGGGCGAAATTCGCCTAGACAAGCCCATGCAACTGGCTACCCTAGAAGAAATGCGCACCCGCAACATGACCCTGCCCCTGAACAACCTGTTTTTTGAAACCGGTAAGTACCAGATACAGCCCGAATCCTACCCTGAACTCAACCGCTTGGCCGACCTTGTCATCAAAGAGAATCTGCATATCGAAGTCCAGGGGCATACCGATAACGTAGGTGCCCCCGCCACCAACCAACAACTATCGGAAAACCGCGCTCAAGCTGTGCGCCAGTATCTGGTAAACAAAGGGTGTAGTCCTGCTCAGATTGAAACTCGAGGCTTCGGTGAAAACGCCCCCAAGGCTAGCAACGCCACTGAAGAAGGCCGCGCGCTCAACCGCCGGGTGGAAATACGCATACGAGGCTAATCGTCCAAGCGTTATGAAATGGCCCACCCTCCCGTGGATACAGGCGCTGGCGTACTCTTTTCCGATACAATTGCTGCTGCTACATTTGCGCAGCCACCTGCTCTTCCTGGTCGTCTGGGCGGCGCCGGCCTTGATGATCGCTGGCCTGGCAGGGCGTAAACTGGGGCTTGGGCTGTTGTTTTTAGACCCCGAATACCTAGGCAAGGTCAGTTTCTGGAGTTTCTTTTTCATCGGCTTTACGTTTGCCGGGTTCGTCATGACCTGGAACTTGACATCTTATCTACTCAGCGCGCATCAGTTTCCGTTCCTGGCTTCCCTGGCTAAGCCCTTTACCAAGTTTTGCGTCAACAATTTTATTGTGCCAGTGGCTTTCCTGGGGTTTTACCTTAGCTCTATCATCCGCTTTCAGGACGTGTATGAAGGCTTGCCGGTACATGCCACGCTGCTACACATTACTGGCTTACTGGCTGGTATGTTGGTGCTGTTGGTCTTCAACGGTGTGTATTTCCACTTCACCAATACCGATATTTTTGCCTTTGTGCGAAAAGGGCTTGTGCCAGCAGACTGGGTCAAAAGCGTAGTACCTGGCCGCCGCGATGCCAACCTCGACTATATCAAGCAAGACGAAAACTGCATGCCAGTGCGCATTTATCTCACCGAGACGCTATTGTACCGGCCGGTGCGAAGTGTGGAACACTACGATGCCTCTATGCTCATGCGCATCTTCCGGCAAAACCATCTCAACGCCTTGCTGATACAGTTGCTCAGTATGTTCATGCTCATTGGTCTGGGCAGTTTTATTGAGGTGCCGTGGCTACGTATTCCGGCAGGTGCCAGCATTTTCATTCTGGCCAGCTTGCTCACGGCCTTGCTGGGGGCTATTGTGTACTGGTTCAGCCAGTGGTGGGTAACGGCGCTGATAGCAGGCTTATTGCTGTTGGAGTTCCTGACCGGATTTGATACCCTGCGTGCCAAAAACAAAGCCTACGGGCTTGACTACCGCCAAAGGCCTGTTTTATACGCCTATCATGAACTGGAAAAACTGTGCCACCCCGATACCGTAGCCCTGGATATAGCACAAACCATCCTCATCCTGGAAAACTGGCGTGCCAAAATGCGTCGGCGCGGCCTGATACGCCCCAAGATGGTCGTTGTGTGTGTGAGCGGTGGAGGGCTTCGCTCAGCAGCTTGGACTATGTATTCCATACAACGAGCTGACAGCCTGCTCAACGGCCGCCTGATGGACCACGCTACACTCGTCACGGGCGCTTCAGGTGGTATGATAGGCATGGCTTACCTGCGCGAGCTGTACTTGCAGAGCCGATGGGGCGCTCCCATTGACTACCGCGACAGTCGCTACGCGCATCGCATCTCGCGCGACCTCCTCAATGCTGTAGCCTTTACTACTGTATCCAACGATTTCTTCCTGCCTTGGAATGCCTTCAAGTTGGAGGGGCAGCGCTACCTCAAAGACAGGGGCTATATCTTTGAACATCAGCTCAACGAGAACTCCGGTAGGCTCCTGGATAAAAAACTGTACGAATACCGCATTCCTGAACAGCAAGCCGTCATACCCATGATGTACCTTACGCCTACCATTGTGAACGATGGTCGGCGTATGGTTATCTCGCCACACGGTGTCAGCTTTATGATGACTTCTCCTATCGGCGTGCATCAGCCCGACGCTGTAGAGATAGATGCCGTGGACTTCAGGCGGCTGCTGTGTCGGCATCGCCCCGACGAATTGCGCTTTCTCACCGCCCTGCGCATGAATGCCTCTTACCCTTATGTGTTGCCCACTATACACCTGCCTACTACGCCCGGCATAGAAGTAATGGATGCCGGCTTTCGCGACAACTACGGCTTGCTCTCGGCTGCCCGATTCATACAAGTGTTTCAGAAGTGGATACAGGAGCACACCTCCGGCGTAGTACTAGTGCAAATCAATACCTCCGAGAAGATAGAAACTATCAGCCCCAGCGAGCAAAAGGGCGTTATTAGCTCATTGTTTAACCCGCTGGATGTAGCCAGCCAGTTGCTTAGCCTGCAGGAGTTTGAACAAGATGCCAGTATTGGGTTTGTGTTTGACCTGCTGGGCACCGACCGCTTCCAAGTTATTCGTTTTTTGTATCGCCCTACTCAGCATGCCAAAGTGCCAGCAGCTATTTCTTTTCACCTCACTCGTGCCGAGAAACAGAGCTTGTGGGAGGCCTGGGATTTGCCAGAAAATCAGCGGGCATTACAAGCACTCGCCAACGCTCTGGACGAGAAAAAGCCTTTCGAGATACCACAGTGAGCCGTCACAGTGCCGGCAGTAGTTTTCCGGTGGCCTCTCCAAAGCCAATGCGCACACCGTTGCGTTCGCCCCAGCCTCGCAGAATCACGATGTCGCCGTCGTGAAGAAAGGCACGCGTGCTGCCGTCGGGCATGGTCAGTGGTTTGGTACCGCGCCAGGTCAGCTCTAGCATGGAGCCATAGCTATCAGGTGTAGGGCCGCTGATGGTACCAGAAGCACACATGTCGCCCACGCGCAAATTGCAGCCATTGACAGTGTGGTGCGCCAGTTGTTGTGCCATGTTCCAATACATATACTTGAAATTGGAGCGGCACACCCGCATAGGTTCAGCCTGCTCGGGCTGTATCCATACTTCGAGGTGTAAGTCAAAGTTCCTGGCGCCCTCGTATTGCAAATAGGGCAACACCTGGGGCGATTGCGCTGGCCCTTGGACGCGGAGAGGCTCCAGCGCCTCCAGTGTGACCACCCAGGGCGAGATAGTGGAGGCGAAGTTTTTGCCTAGGAAGGGCCCCAGGGGCTGGTATTCCCACTGCTGAATGTCACGCGCCGACCAGTCATTGAACAATACCAGCCCGAAGATATAATCTTCTGCTTCGTGTACCGGCACGCTTTGTCCTAACTCGGTTGGCTTGCCTACTACAAAGGCCACCTCCAGCTCAAAATCCATGCGGATGCTGGGGCCAAATATCGGCTGTTCGGCACCTGTCGGCAGCATCTGCCCCTTGGGGCGGCGTACAGGCGTGCCCGATACCACGATGGAGGATGCCCGCCCGTGATAGGCCACTGGCAAATGGCGCCAGTTGGGCAACAGGGGGTTTTGGGGGTCGCGAAACATAGCCCCTACGTTGGAAGCATGCTCCAGGCTAGAGTAAAAATCCGTATAGTCGCCTACTTGTAACGGCATAAGCGTTTCTACTTCCGACTGGGGGAAGAGAAAAAACGGCGCTAGCTCGCTGGCGTCCCACTCTTCAAAGTCGGAATCCAGGATTTGAGAGAGGCGATTGCGCACGGCGCTGGTCTTGGCTTTGCCCAGTGCGATAAAATCATTGAGGTATGGCTTGGCAAAGACTTCACGGTCAATTTTCAGGTCGTCAAAAAAACCGTGCTCAGCCAGTATTTTGAGGTCGGCTACGTGCCCACCAATGGCTACTGCCAGACGCGGGCTGCCTCCGTTGCGACGCACCACCCCGAAGGGTAGGTTTTGGATAGGAAAATCACTGCCGGGCGGTACGTCCACCCAAGAGCGCAGGGCAGGATTATTGGCATGAATCATTTGGCTGCGGTTTGTGGTAGATGCGCGAAGAAATTTCAGTTTACTTCCCTTCCTCCTTTAAGTTGCTCCTGGTATTCTCTGAGCAGCTCCCAGTCGCCGTTGGAAGCTAGTCGCGCCTGTGCTGGCCAGGTATCGGGGGTGTGCATGCGAAAGTGTCCGCCAGCTTCTTCCAGTATTTGACTGAGGCGCTCTACGGAGGTTTCGGCCAGGTCGTTCAGGTTGCGGATACCGCTGGTGTGGAGCAATTCTTCGATTTTTGGTCCGATACCTTCCACTACTTTGAGGTCTTCCAGGGTAGGCTCGGCGGTTGCCAGGGCTTCCATGGAGAAGGCCTCTGGGTTTTTCTGTTTGAGTTGAGCCAGCTCCAGCGCCTGACCTACCCAGTTGTCGCGCTCAATGCGGCCTGGGAAGTAGCCTATGGCTTCAGTAATCTGGCCGATGGTTGCGGCGTCCCATTCGCTGATTTGCGCATAGGTATATATGCCTTGTTCGTTGAGTTTTTGTTCAATAAAAGGCCCGATGCCATTGATGCGGGTAAGGTCATCTTTTTGAGGTGCGGTGGCGTTTACTGCGATTTTTTCTTGTAGCACCTCTTTGCCGTGGGCAAAAATCTGTTCGGGATCTGCTTCTTGCTCTTGGGCCAGGTCAAAAGCGATAGAAGCCGACTGCAAAGACGCGGCAGCGGTCAGTGGCTCTATTCGGGCAAGTGCATCGGCGAGTTGGGTGCGCAATTCGGCGTTTTCAGCCTCTAGTTGGCTGAGCTTTTGTACAATGCTCTCCAAGCGGTTGAGAGCTTCGCTGAGGGCTTCGTTCTGTGTAGGAGCAGCTGCCACTACGTGGGCTTCTGCTGGAGGAGGTGCGGTGCTATCCTGAGCCTTGAGGCCAAGCACCTGGTGGTTGAGGTCTTCTAAGTGGGCGTTGAGCGCTGTGTTGGCCTGGCGCAGGCGTTCAATTTCTGCATTTAGGGAGAGCATTTCGTGGTATTGCCGGTTGTTATCTTCCTCCAGGCGCGAGGCGCGTGCCAGTTGTTCTTCAGCCTCGAACATGGCTTTCTTGACATCGGCATTCAACAAGTCTAATTGTTCTTTGAGCGCCACGACTTGCCCATGCGCTTCCTCAGCCTTTTTTTCGGCTTCCTCTGCGGCACGGCGCAGTTCCTTTACCTTGAGGCTTCGGAGCAAGTACCCAACCAGGAGGCCAAACAAAAAAGCCACTATGAGAAAAAAGAGGATGGCGATGCTTTCCTGAGAATTGAACTGAGTGAAGAAGTTGTTCATGATGAGCAGTTTGATTATTCAATGACGAAATTGACTCGGCGGTTCTTCTGCCTGCCTTCTGGAGTGGTATTGGTGGCTACTGGTTTGTGTTTACCCTGTGTCTGCACTTCTATAGGTGCTGTCACACCCAGTTTAGTGAAATAGTCGCGTGCACTTTTAGCGCGGCGTAGCCCCAGATCGTTGTTGAACTTATCCGAGCCAACGTTATCTGTATGTCCAATGATAGTGAGTTTCTTATCGGGGTTTAGGCTCAGGTAGGTTTTTACCGAATCGGCGTAGGCAGTGAAAGCTGCCCCTGGCCTGAACTCCGCCGAGCCAAAGGCAAAGTTGGCATCCGAAAAGGTCATATTGGTAAAAGAGAACTGTACTTTTTCATAGGCATCGGGGCGAGCAGTAGCATCATAAAATACGGAAAACTCAGCTGGGGTGCGCAGCAGGGAGTCGTTGCTCAAGTCGTGATCTAGGCTGATGCGACTTTCCTCCACTCCGCGTTGCATGAGCAGGCGTCGCAAGGCATCGGCTCTAGCTGTTCCAAAATTTTCGAAGAAACCGTAAGACTGATTCATCTCTTGCGGGGCATAGAACCCTGTAATGATCAGTTTTCGGCTTGGGATGCGTTGCAGAATCGCGGCTACTGAGTCTAAGAATATCTCGTTGTTGTGGTTGAGCCGGGGTTGTGCCTGACCTGGTGCAAAGGCAAATTGATCATAGCCTTGCAACAGCACTGTGTCGCCAGAAAGTAGGCGTAGGTTTTTGTCCCGGACATCTACCGGCGCTGTGATTTGCGCCGGTGTCTGTGGTTGGCACATCTTTTTGATTTGGCATACGTAATACCAGCGCACGCCCAGCGCGTACGCTATAAACAGCAAAAAGACCGTAAGCGCTCTCATCCCGTCATTGCTTTGTTGGCGACGAAAGTACGCACATTGGCCATATTATCAAAAAATATTGAGGAAGGTTCTGTGAGCAAAGCCCTCGCCAGCCAGTCGGTGCCAGTAAAAACCCAAACCGTGTTTTACTCTCTGTTGTGGCTGGTTTTGCAATTTTTGCGCTAGCAGCAATTTGGGTATTACTTTGGGTGATATAAGTAAATTTTCCTATATAATTACTAATAATTACAGTTAATTAAGTAGTTGATTTACAGGAATAAAAATTTTAATAACGCCTGTTTTGTTGGTTTTGATCTGTCAACAATTCAGGGATATTGTTGTCTCTTATCACAGCATGATTATCAGCTACCTTTGAAGATTGAAAAGAATAATTTGTTGTTTCAGTCATTTTACTGTTTCCCGAAAATATTTTTTCGCGAAAGGCAACTCCTGCTTAACGGGGGTACTCACTCTGCAAAAACCAACTGCTTAGTATGCAAAATATTGCACCTCACTTAGTTGCTTTTCAACAAATACGGCTTCGTAAAAAGCGCCTCTTAAACACTGTGCGAGCGGAAGTAGTGCTGGGTTCGCCAAGCGCCGGATGCAGGGGGGTCGGCATTTGTCGTGTCACAGCCATGTATGGCGGCTGGAAGGAATCTGGCACGTTTTGCCGGCGCGCTAGGGCTATCATTGGCCTTACGCCTCAAGGAAAGTTGTACTTCAGTATTTTTAAGCGATCTGTATGCAAAGAAGCAGCTCAAAAACATTTCGGTCAGGAGGAGGGCTTTCGCGTAGAGACAGCTTATGAACTGCCCTGGAGCATAATAAATGTGCTGCGGTTGGAGCACTATTGCATAGAGCCCGGCTTGTATCCAATATTGGAAACGGATAGTAAATGGATTGTAATTTTTGGATGAAATTGTTTGCCCTTCTTTGCATACGGCAAAAGATACCAGATATCCTCCCTTGATACATATCCGTACCGGCAGTGAAACAAGTTTTTCTACTGCCGTTTTTTGTTTTTGCATATAAACGTTGGCTGATTCCTGTCGTGTTGAACTGTTGATGGGGTTGCCGTAAAATCAGCATAATCATTAGAAATAAATTATTTACAAATCAATATTGTATTGCATGTATCTATGCCGAGGTGTTGTATAGTAAAAGACGACAGGTTAAGTTGATTTTTTTGAATTTTTACAATTATTTTTAACTTTTTGATATTGAATACCATAAGCAACAAAAAAAACATTATTTTTATGTTCTTGGCTATTAAAAGCAAACGAGTTACAGTTAAATTTATGTTTTTTATTTGTTGTGAAACTTGCCAAAGTTAGCGTTCTTCGCATCGATTCTCAGTACCAAATGCCAATTATCGCTATATCTCTACGGCTGTCAAGCTGTAAAGCGCGAGTCTATACTGCGGTTATAGAGTAGGGATTCTCCGTTGATACTTAGAAAAACCATAGGGCTTAGTTGAGTGGGTACCTTTTAAGCAAGGGTTAGGCTGTATCTTGCTAAGTCTTGTTCAAAAATCAATATAATACGGTGAAACACTTACACGAACTACTGTCTTTTTTTCAGAAAAATAAGCCCAAGCATGAAGAACTTTGGGTGTCTATTCTTAGGCCTGGCTCCAAGATGCATAGGCTTTTCGAGGCTATTGATAGCGGTGAGGTGCATACCGAAGAAGAAGCCATGATGCTGCTTTATGGAAACACAAAAGAAGTTGCGCGATTTAATGCACTGAAAACTAAACTGAAAGAACGCCTCATTAAAGCTATACTGCTGTTAGAGATGACCGATACCTCTATATCCGACCGGCAACGTGCGTTCCTTGAGTGCAATCAAAAGTGGGCTATTATCCAGATTCTTATGACGCGCAATGCTCGGCTTAATGGGTTGCACCTCCTCGAAAAGTTGCTTAAGAATGCCCTGCATTTTGAATTTACAGAGCTGGCCATCAATGCTCTGCGCATGCTGCGCCTACACTATGGCACCATAGAGGGCGACATGAAGCGCCTGGCGCAAATCAATCAGCAAATAGCCGAATTGGAAATCCTTTGGAACAGAGAAAACCAGACTGAAGCACTTTACACCCAACTGACTGCAGCTTTTGTCAATAGCAAAGCCTCCAAGACCCAGGTGGCAGAGATGGCTCGCCGTTGTTTTGAGCAAATAGCCCCGTGGCTGGCAGAAAGCAATGCCTTCAAGTTACAACTACTGGGGCGTCTTATCGAAATGACTGCCTATACAGCAATCAATGACTATGTGCGCACGGCTCAACTTTGTGAACAGGCTATTACCTTCTTCCAGCAGAAACCCTACAACAGCGGCCTGCCACTCCAGGTATTCTACTATCAATTGGTTGTGTGTTATGTGCAATTGCGCGACTATGAAAAGGGTCAGGCACTTATGGATACACATGGCCATATATTCGAGGAAGGCTCTTTCAATTGGTTTAAAATGCAGGAGCTGCTCTTTCTGCTGGCTATGCACACGGCTCACTATATCAAAGCCCAACGGATATGCCGGCAAATACTTAAACATCCGAAGATGAGCATACAGCCTGCCAATATTCAAGAAATGTGGAAGATATACGAAGCATTCTCCTATCTGACCGAAAGAATGGGGCTAATGATCCCCGAGGCCAAGCCTGGTGCTAAATTCCGATTGAGCAAGTTTCTTAACGAAATTCCTACCTACTCGCGCGATAAGCGTGGCATGAATATTCCTGTGCTCATTATCCAGATTCTGTACCTGCTGCTGGAGCAGGAATACGACAAGGTCATTGACCGCATTGAAGCTATTGAAAAATATTGTAACCGCTACCTCAAGCAAAGCGAAACCTTCAGGAGTAACGTCTTTATCAAAATGCTCATCCAGATACCTCAGGCTTTATTTCATAAAGAAGCCGTCATTCGCAAGACGGAAAAATTGCTGGCCCTTCTGAAAAGCAAGCCGCTTGAAATTGCCAATCAGTCGCATGAGATCGAGATTATTCCCTATGAAGACCTATGGAATATGGTGCTGGACAATCTGGAACGCAAGTTTCACCACACTGCGCAAGGCCGCCTGTCCTGAGCTGACTGCTACGCCAAATCAAACAGATTGCTCACCCCTGGTGCTCGTGCCGTATTAAATCCCTCAGCGTACAGGTAGCCGGCATCCCGTCCGTAGGCCTTGGCTTTGGCATATAAAAATTCTATAAAATCTGTGCCCGAGATGGGCGTATCTAGTTCCTGGGCGAACTCCTGGATATGCACGGGGTCAAAAAACTGAGACCGGAAAGCCTTCACCAGGTTTATCTTCTGTTCCATCCAGGGGCTGATGTCCACTACAAAATCGGGCTTGAGGTTGCGATCCTGTATGTAGTGATACACCGCCCTAGGGCGCCAGCGCGCCTGAGGTTGGCCCTCGGCGTCCAGCGTTTCAATTTTGACCAGGCCAGAGTAAAAGCAGGCATCAGCCACAAGTTTGGCTGCCCGGCCGTGGTCGGGATGCCGGTCATCAAGTGCATTGGCCAGCACAATATCGGGTTGGTATTGACGTATGATGGCAATGATTTGCAAGATGGCCTCCTTTGACCAGGTCAGGAAGCCGTCTTCCATACCCAGGTTTTTCCGGAAGATCGCCCCCATGAGACGCGCTGCTTCAGCAGCCTCTTGTTGGCGCAGGGCAGCGTTGCCGCGTGTGCCTAGTTCGCCGCGCGTCAGATCGAGCAAGCCTACTGTGCGCCCTAGAGCAATGTGCCGCAGTAGCGTGCCGCTAGCGCCGAGTTCTATGTCGTCGGGGTGTACCCCTACTGCCAGGATGTCAATCTTCATTGCATGCATTGTTGAGCATGTGAAAACTAATTCCAGAGTAAACTGGTTTAGATCATTGCGAAAATGAAATGGCGCCCGATATACTTTTTGGTACCTTTGCTGTGCTTGGTCGTCGCACAGGCCTGCCATCGGCAACCCTATCCGCAAGGCCAGGCCTTGTACCGAACTCATTGCGCCTCTTGCCACATGGACGACGGCCTGGGGTTACGAGGGGTCATACCGCCATTGGCCGGCGCTGACTACTTGGCCCGAGATCCTGCTGCCACAGCCTGCATCATCCGGTATGGGCTGCAAGGCGAGATTGTAGTAAACACAAAAACTTACAATCAGCCCATGGAAGGCATTTCGCAACTCTCGGAATTTCAGATAGCTAACATCATCAACTACATCAACTCTGCTTGGGGTAACAACTATGGGTACGTGTCCGTGCCGGAGGTACGCCAACGGCTTGCAGCTTGTGCACAAAATGATTAGGCTCAACCAGCCCGGGAAGGATGGCAAGTTTTTCTGGCAGACTGCATGAAAGGCATAGACACAGGTATGCGGCATTCACATATCCGGCCGCTAGCTTTCACCCCCATCCAGGGCACGCATATCAAGCCCCTGTGCGTGTACCCTGTGTACGGCTCATTACTATGCTTTGACTTGCCAAGTTTTGTAGATAATTTACAGGAGTTGTGCACAAAAATTGACGAGTCGAATTGCGGTGGTCCTTATCTGAACTCCAGCATAAACGGCAGCCGCGCTTGTACTCCCTTGCTTTGTTGCAACTCGTACAAAAAGCGGTAGTGCGGGTACAGGTTGCCCAGTTGGGTTTTAAGCAACCTTTGGGCACGTGTTTCTGTGGACTGGCCGCTGAGTTCTTCCAGCAATTGCTTAATTGGGTCTTTGACGCGTGGGTACTCACTAATGCGATATTCACTGACCTCGGCCAGTTTGGCGGCAGCGGCAATGGCGTCGTCCAGATCGCCGATGCGATCAACCAGGCCAATGCGCACGGCTTTTTGCCCCGTCCACACGCGGCCCTGGGCAATTTCATTGACAGCATCGCGCGACATGCCCCTGCCGGCAGCTACGTGCCCCAGGAAAGTTTCGTACATTTTGTCCACGAAAGACTGCATGATTTTGCCTTCTGCCTCGGTGAGGTCGTACACCGGCGAAATACCATGAGCGAACTGGCCAGTTTTCACGGTATCGAATTGGATGCCAATTTGCTTGTTGAGCAATTGCTGGGCGCTGGGAATCAGGCTAAACACACCAATAGAACCGGTCAGGGTGTTAGGTTCGGCAAAGATGGAGTCAGCTTTACAGGCGATGTAGTAGCCGCCGGAGGCTGCATAGTCGCCCATGGATACCACCACTTTGATACCTTCGGCTTTGGCCAGCTCTATTTCGCGCAGGATGTTTTCGGAGGCCATAGCGCTGCCACCGCCGGAGTTGATACGCAACACAATGGCTCTGACCTGCTTGTCTTTGCGGATTTTGGAGAGGATATCTACATACTTCACATCGCCGATACTGCCATTTTCGCCTTTGCCATCTACGATGTTGCCCTCGGCATACACTACGGCAATTTTGTGCTTGGCCTTGAGGTTGGTTTTGGCAGGCTTAGCTTCGGCGTATTCTTCGATGGTCAGGGTGGGGATTTTATCTTTCTTGTTAAGGCCGGTTTTCTGGCGGATATCGTCAAGTACTTTATCGCGGTGGGTGAGTTCATCCACCATGTTGAGGCGCAGAGCATCTTCGGGTAGGGTAGCCGCCATGTTGTCAGCAATGCGGCGTAGCTCAGCTGAGGAGATGCCGCGTGCTTCAGCTATATCGCTGAGAAATTCGCCGAAAGTATCTTCGAGGTATTCGCGCACCTGAAGCTTGTTTTCTTCCGACATGCTGTTGCGCCGAAATGGCTCGGTGGCGCTTTTGAACTTGCCGGCGTAGTAAACCTGTGCCTTTATGCCGGCTTTGTCGAGCAGGTCTTTGAAAAAGGGTACTTGGACGGCAAAGCCATGGAAATCCAGCAATCCTACCGGGCTAAGGTAAATTTTATCAGCAGCAGAAGCCAGGTAGTATGCCCCTTGGGTATAAGCGTTGGCGTAGGCATATACAAATTTGCCCTTCGATTTGAACCTAGCCAAAGCATCGCGCAGGGCGTTTGCCGTGGCCAGCCCACCTTGCAGCCCATCAGTTTCTAGCAGCACGCCTTTGATATTGTCGTCGGCTTGGGCGCGCTCCAGCGCCGCCAGGATATCGTGCAACCCCAGTATCTTCTGCTCTTTGAAGTTGAAGGGATCCATGGGTAGGTTGTTGGTTTTTTCAGGTATGGGCTTGTCAAACTTGAGATGCAACACAGTATTGGGTTGTACGCTCACTGCCTTCTTGCCTGCAGAACTGGCAATGGCGGTCAGCATGACAAACGACAGCGCGCCTAGGGCTACACTGGCTAATATAACGCCCAGGCATGAGGCAAACACAAACTTGAAAAACTGTCCCATGATAGTGTTTTTTCTTCATGCAAAGAAACAGTACAATGACTGCAGCTCGCGCTGGTTTTTAGATGAACACCCGCATTCCGGCGACGACCAAGCCAGGTGGCGTACTTCTCGGCCCCCTCGATTGGCCAGGCCTACAGCTTGGCAGGTCAGGGCTTACTTTTTCTGTCTGTCATGGTGTTCTTTCAGTGCGGTTTTCAAAAGTGCACTTACTTCGTACAGGTCAATGTGTGCGCTCTTCCTGAATTTGATATGTCGCAACAGTTTGCCCGTGCCCTGCAGCAGTTTTTTGGGGTCGTCTAGGTTTGCTCCGTGAAAAAAACCGAGGTTTACCGAATCCTTGAGCGGCTTGATGTAGCAGATTTCACCCTTCATGTTCTTTTCTGTCCCGAATGTTATCATCTTGTCTGCCTGGTCTATCCACATTTTGTTTTTAGGGAGCATGATTTGCGCAGTAGCTTCCAATAGTATTTTACTAATGTTTGAGACTTCGGGCGAAAACTGCTCAAAAAAGTCTTCTATCTCTTTATTCATTTATTTGTCAGTTTTGAGGCTCAAGATAAATGAATTTGCAATAAACTTGTTGCGAAGTATCGTTTGGCTTTGAAAACTTGCAAACATCACCCTGTGCTCCGGGAGAAGTGGTTTCAAGGTTCCTGAACGGGCTGAAGTCGCAGCAATTCCTGAGTATAAAGACTCGAGAGAAGATGAAACCAAGTTATCCTTCAGGCTGAACGATACCCTCGCGCATACGAACAGAACTACAGGCGGAGACACAGACGAACGCATTCACATCTACATGCAAGGCAGTCAGACACAGTCTCGCTAAACTTGTGATTGGCCACTACTCTGCAGTAAATATAAGGAGTACTCTTTTTGATAATACAATTGCACTTGCAAAGCTCCTTCGAGGCTTTGCAAGTGCAGCCTCTTTTTGGAGGCTACATACCTACTCTTACATGGCTACTCCATAAAGATATACTTCCTGGTTCAAAATTTCATAATGATCTGGAATCATATACTGAGCAACGCCAAGTTTGTGCATGATTTACAGATGTTGCGCACCAAACTTGGCGAGTAGAAGCGTATATGCCTATTCCTTATAAGTGGCAAATTTCTTTCAATAATGTGTATTACAGCGTTGAGCAAGTTGGTCAATTCCTTAGCTTTGCGTGCAAAAGAAAAAATGGTATGACAACCATCAAAGGCCCAGCTATTTTCCTAGCGCAGTTTATGGGGCACGAAGCACCTTTCAATCACCTGGAGGGCTTGTGTCAATGGGCGGCCAGTCTAGGCTATGTGGGCATACAAATCCCCACCTGGGAAGCCCGCCTGATAGACTTGCAAACCGCCGCCGGAAGTAAAACCTACTGCGACGACCTCAAGGGGCGTATTGCCCAGTACGGCTTGCAGATATCCGAACTCTCTACTCATTTGCAAGGCCAACTGGTAGCTGTACATCCAGCGTACGATGAGTTGTTCGATGCATTTGCCCCGCTGGAGCTGCGTGGCAACCCTAAAGCTCGTACTGACTGGGCTATACAGCAACTGCGCTATGCTGCCAAGGCTTCTCAAAACCTAGGGCTGGACGTGCACGCTACTTTCTCCGGGGCGCTGCTATGGCCCTTCATGTACCCTTGGCCGCAACGCCCGCAGGGCATGGCCGATACTGGCTTTGCAGAGCTGGCCAAACGCTGGCTGCCCTTGCTCAACGCCTTTGATGAGGCCGGCGTGGACTTGTGCTACGAAATCCACCCGGGCGAAGACCTGCACGACGGTGTCACCTTTGAGCGGTTTGTGGCTGCTACCGGCGAGCATCCGCGCGTCAGTATCCTGTTTGACCCCAGCCATTTTGTATTGCAGCAACTAGACTATCTACAGTTTATTGACATTTACCACGAGTTTATCCGAATGTTTCACGTCAAGGATGCAGAGTACTTGCCCAACGGGCGCACCGGAGTGTATGGTGGCTATTTGGACTGGGTGGAGCGCGCCGGTCGTTTTCGCTCGCCTGGCGACGGGCAGGTCAATTTCAAGGGAATTTTCAGCAAACTGACACAATATGACTACGATGGCTGGGCCGTCATGGAGTGGGAGTGCTGCCTGAAAAGCCCGGAGCAAGGTGCCCGCGAAGGGGCGGAGTTCATTCGTCGTCACATCATTGAGGCTACACAAAAAAACTTTGACGACTTTGCCGGTGGCCACACTAACGAAGCCCTGAATCGCAGAGTATTGGGCTTGTCGTAACGGATACCTAATATTAGGTATGATGCACAGAGCTTAGGTATTTTTGCACGAAGTGACATTTGTTACTTCCTTAATTCAGGGAAGCATATATTTTTGCAGCGGCAATTGCAAATTAGATTAAATCAAAATAAGCATGACAGCCGCTGCCCGCCCAGACCAATCCACGTGTTCTTTGTTGGCCATGCCCCAGGGGCAATCGGCCACGATATCGCATTTTAAAGATCAGTTTATTGCTGGCCGGCTCATGTCCATGGGCGTATTACCGGGGTCGCAAGTGCGTATTTTACGGCGCGCGCCTTTCGGCGGAGGTCTTTACATTCAAGCCGATGAGTTGTTCATTGCCTTGCGCAACGAAGAAGCCGACATGGTCTGTATTCGCTGAGCTCCTCATCAATCTGCGTTGGCATGACTGACGGCAAGCGTTTTACCATAACCCTGGTAGGCAACCCCAACAGCGGAAAGTCATCGGTATTCAACCACTTGACCGGCCTACACCAGAAAACGGGCAATTTCCCCGGCATAACCGTAGAGAAAAAAGAAGGCACGTTCAGGTTGCCCGATGGATCGGAGGTGCTCGTCATAGACTTGCCCGGCGCGTATAGCCTGTACCCTAATGCACAGGATGAGCGCATGGTGGTGCAAACCCTGACTGATATACAAAACCCTGACTACCCTGACACATTAGTATATGTGGCTGATGTGACCCGCCTGGAGAAACACCTGTTGCTTTTTTCGCAATTGTGCGATCTACGCATTCCGCTAGTATTGGCTCTCAACATGTACGATGTAGCAGAGCAAGAAGGGCTGCAAGTGGATGCTGCCGGCTTGGCGCGCTTCTTTGGCGTACCTGTGATAGCTATCAGCGGACGCACCAAACAGGGTATGGATGAGTTGCGGCATTGTCTGCAGGCCCTCCGCGATGGGCAGATAACAGCGGTGCCTACGGAATTGTATAAGCTCACGCCTCAGGAACAAGCGGCAGTTCAAGCGGTAAAAAATCACTTCTCCGAGCCTTCTGATTACCATGCGCTTTTAGTGGCTCACCATCATACGTGGCTGCCTTTTCTCAGCGCAAGCCAACGTGCGGCTATTGCTCAGGCGTTGCAGGAGCTGCAGTTTGCCGGACTCAAATGCCAAGTAGATGAAACACTTAAACGCTATAATGTCTTCTTGCCAGTGGTACAGCGCGCGTTGCGCAGGGGGGGCGACACTGGGCACAGCGTCACTGCTATGCTCGACCGCATACTCACCCATCGTGTGGCGGGGCCTTTGATTTTCTTTTTGCTCATGGCATTGGTATTTCAATCCATCTATGCCTGGGCGCAGTATCCGATGGACTGGATAGATACGGGCTTTGGGTTGTTGGGCGAATGGCTCACCGAGGTGTTGCCGTCGGGCTGGCTACGCGATCTCCTGGTAAAAGGTTTTTTGGCGGGTCTGGGAGGCATCATGGTGTTTGTACCGCAAATTGTTATTCTATTTTTGCTCATTTCCTTACTGGAAGAGGTGGGCTATCTGGCGCGGGCAGCGTTCATCTTTGACCGACTCATGCGCTGGTTTGGACTTAATGGGCGCAGCATTGTATCGCTAATTTCAGGCGGGGCATGTGCCATACCGGCCATCATGGGCGCCCGCACCATCAGCAGTTGGAAGGAGCGGCTCATCACCATTTTAGTTACGCCGTTTATCAGTTGCTCAGCGCGCATTCCGGTTTACACTGCGCTAATTGGCTTCGTAGTACCGCCACGTACGGTGTGGGGTTTTCTCAATGTGCAAGGATTGGCCTTCATGGGTTTATACCTGTTGGGCATTACGGCGGCGCTGCTCTCTGGCTGGTTGCTTAAGCAAGTGCTGCGCACTGAGGAGCGCAGTTTTCTCATGCTAGAACTGCCTCAGTACCGCCGCCCTGTGATACGCAATGTGGTCCTCACCGTATGGGAAAAAGTGCGTGCCTTTGTGGTAGAGGCTGGCAAGATCATCCTGGTTATTTCTCTGGTATTGTGGGTGCTGTCGAGCTACGGCCCGCCAGGCAAAATGCGAGCCGCCGAAGCTCAGGCCAGGGTTGTAGCTACGCACCAACAGCTGGACGAGGCCGCAACCGAAGATCTCGTAGCTGCTGAGCGTCTGGAGGCTTCCTGGGCTGGCTGGCTGGGCAAAAAGATGGAGCCGGCCATTCGTCCGCTGGGTTTTGATTGGAAAATGGGCATTGCACTTATCATGTCCTTTGCTGCGCGGGAGGTATTCGTGGGCACTATGGCTACTATATATAGTATAGGCAGCGCCCAGGACGACGAAAACTCCATTCGTCAGCGCATGGCCCGCGAGCGCAATCCCGTCACTGGGCTGCCGGTTTATACCATGGCTACGGCTTTGTCTTTGCTCATTTTCTACGTATTTGCCATGCAATGCATGAGTACTTTAGCTATTGTACGCCGCGAAACTGGCTCTTGGAAGTGGCCTTTGCTACAGTTTGCGGGCATGACGGGCTTGGCGTACCTGGCAAGTCTAGTGGTGTATCAAATACTAAGCTAAGCAGATAATTTTGCACCTAGTAAGCAGCCAGCCTTGTGCCCCTTTGTGTTTTCTGCCTTTTATGCGCGAACTGAAATAGCTCTTGCTTCTCTTCCGAGGGCCCCTGATATATACTGTGGTCTCCTTTTTTATAGAGATAGCAGGTAGCGTCTGCATTCTCCTGCGCCAATGCACACCCCTTCTATAAGAAGTATGCAAGGCAAGTTTTTACATTAAAAAATCCCCCAGTCTCTCAGTCACCCATTCCTTCCTATGCAGTTCAAATCTTCAAAAGCCAGTTTGAGGCGTGCCACGAAGCTCTCTTCGCCTTTGCGCAGCCACACGCGAGGGTCATAATATTTTTTATTAGGCTTATCGTCGCCTTCGGGGTTGCCGATTTGTGCCTGTAGGTAGCCTTTTTTGGATTCGTAGTAGCCTCGCACGCCGTCCCAGAAAGCCCACTGCATATCGGTGTCAATATTCATTTTAATGGCGCCGTATTCAATGGCTTCCCGAATTTCTTCGCGCGAAGAGCCGGATCCACCATGGAAGACGAAGTTGATGGGCAGCGGATCGGAGATACCGAATTTCTCACGCACGTACTCCTGGGAGTTTTTGAGGATAATAGGCTGGAGTTTCACATTGCCGGGCTTGTACACGCCGTGTACGTTACCAAAGGCGGCGGCTATAGTAAAGCGTGGGCTTACCTTACGCAAAGTGTCGTAGGCATAGGCCACTTCGGAAGGCTGTGTGTAAAGGCGAGAACTGTCCACGCCAGTGTTGTCCACACCGTCTTCTTCGCCACCAGTCACGCCTAGTTCTATTTCGAGGGTCATACCCAGCGCTTTCATGCGTGCCAGGTATTGAGCGCTGATGTGCATGTTTTCTTCGATGGGTTCTTCGGAGAGGTCGAGCATGTGAGAAGAGTACAGTGGATAGCCGTTTTTTTCGTAGAATTTCTCGCCGGCATCGAGCAGACCGTCCACCCAGGGCAACAGGTTGAGGGCGCAGTGATCGGTATGCAACACCACAGGTACACCGTATGCCTCGGCCAGTTGGTGCACGTGCATGGCACCGGAAATGCCGCCCAGAATGGCCGCTTTTTGCCCTTCGTTGGACAGGCCTTTGCCAGCAAAAAACGCCGCGCCGCCATTAGAGAACTGGATAATCACCGGCGAGTTGATTGCCTTAGCTGTTTCCAGCACGGCATTTATAGAGTTGGTGCCAATGACGTTCACGGCAGGCAAGGCAAAGTTGTTTTCGTTGGCATAGCGAAATAATTCCGTGACTTCGTCGCCATGTAGTACGCCCGGACGAAAGCGGGTTTGGGTGGAGATATTCATGATTCCATATTTTTTTAGTACAAGCTTGATGCTGCTATTGCGCAAAATAGCGCTGTGAAAGTACGACAAAACTTGCAAAGCGACCGTCTGCGGCAGCAAAACTTGACCAGCATTTTGACTTGCTCGTTCAACTTGCTGAGGCGTGCGTATGATTTTATTAGACGAATTACCTACCTTCGCATCAACACAAGGACAGCAACGCATCATGGCGCAGTGGATTAACCAGGCATTTCGGCTGTATTTGCAGCAGCGATACCGGCAAATAGTCCGATACATGGCACATCCAATAGCGGTTCAGCAGGCTGTTTGGCAAGACCTGATAACCTTCGCCCGCTACACGGAGTGGGGTAGGCAGTACGGCTACCGCTCGCTACGCAACCCCGAGGCCTTTGCCCGCCAGGTGCCCATACAAGATTACGAAAGCCTCAAGCCCTACATCCTACGCATGATGCATGGCGAGCGCGACGTACTCTGGCCAGGGCGAGTGCGGTGGTTTTCTAAGTCGTCTGGTACTACTAATGATAAAAGCAAGTTTATTCCTGTATCTTCGGTAAATCTGCGCCAATGCCACATCATGGGCAACCGCGACACGTTGGCCTTGTTTTACCACCGCCGCCCCGATGCGCAGATTTTTACCAGCCAAACTATGATCATGGGTGGTTCCTGGCAGCGCTTCTCAGCGTTTCCGGCTACTATGTATGGCGATGTGTCGGCGATTATGATTGAGCACATTCCGTTTTTTGCCCGCTCGCACCTGTTTCCCGATGTGCAAACCGCCCTGATGGCCGACTGGGAGCCCAAGCTAGAGCGTATGGCACTGGCTGGCAGCCGCAACCCCAACGTGGTGATGATTGCCGGTGTCCCCACCTGGACTATGGTGCTCCTCAGGCGTATTCTGGAGTTGACCGATGCGGCGCATTTACTCGAAGTGTGGCCCAAGTTTCAACTCTATATTCACGGAGGGGTGAGTTTCGGGCCATATCGGCAGCAGTTCCAGGCATTTTTCCCATCGGACTACGTAGACTTCCAGGAAGTTTACAACGCATCGGAAGGCTTCTTTGCTGCACAGGATACTGCTTCGCCCGATGAAGGTATGCTCCTGCTATTGCAAAACGGCATATATTACGAGTTTTTGCCGGCCAGCGAGTGGTATAAGCCTTGCCCTCAGGCTGTGCCCCTGGAAGCAGTGGAAATTGGACGCAATTATGCCCTCGTCATCAGCACCAATGGCGGCCTGTGGCGCTACATGCCCGGCGACACCGTTATGTTCACTTCGACCAACCCCTATCGCGTTCGGGTCACTGGTCGCACCAAGCAATTTGTGAATGCCTTTGGCGAAGAAGTTATGGTAGATAATACCGACAAAGCCCTGGCCGAAACCTGTCTGGCTACGGGCGCCCGAGTAGCTGAGTACACCGTAGCCCCAGTGTATTTGCAGGGTCAGCACAAGGGCAGCCACGAGTGGCTCATTGAATTTGAACAGCCCCCTGCTGATCTGGCATACTTCAATACGTTGCTGGATGCCAACCTCCAGCGCATCAACTCCGACTACGAAGCCAAGCGCCATCGTAATATTGCCCTACAACAACTGCTACTACGTCCAGTACCGCCTGGCACCTTTCACCGCTGGTTGCGCACTAAGGGAAAACTCGGCGGCCAGCATAAGGTGCCCCGCTTGGCCAATCACCGGCAATACGTGGATGAAATACTTGGCCTGCTGGGAACGCCTGCCTGATATGAACTCGTACGTACCGTTTACCGGCAAAAAAATACCATTCCCTTACAAAATCAACACTAAAACACCTGTTTTGATACCGTTCCGTAAATGTAGCTTTGCACAAGCAAACTGCCGTATAACTTTGTGTCAGTTTTCTCATAGTATGTTTAATAGTCCTACACCCTGTCCCTTCGGGTGTAGGTTTTTTTTTCCCGTAAGCTATTTGGCGGCACAGAAGAATTACCTTAGCTTTGCCTCATATATAGGATTAGCACCCTGCTCGTCCAAAAACGACAAAGCCAGCATACAGAAACCAAACTACTTATCATTATGGCAAACTACAAAATCGAAGAACTGGAAGGCATTGGCCCTGTGTTGGGCGAAAAACTCCGTTCAGCAGGTGTTAATAGCACAGATGCCCTGCTGGAAAACGCCCGCACCCCCAAGCAAAGAGCTGAACTGGCTCAAAAGTCCGGGTTGTCGGAAGCTCAAATCCTGAAATTTGCCAACATGGCCGACTTGTTCCGCGTCAAAGGTATTGGCTCCGAGTACTCTGAGCTACTGGAGGCTGCTGGAGTAGATACTGTAGCCGAACTGGCCCGCCGTAATGCGGAAAACCTGACCGCTAAAATGGAAGAAGTAAATGCCGCCAAGAACCTCGTGCGCCGCTTGCCCACTCTCTCTGAAGTGGAAAAATGGATAGCGCACGCCAAGGAACTCCCGCGCGGATTGGAATATTAATACACTCCGGCCGTGGCGAAGGGCTGGCGCTGAGTCAGCCCTTCGCATCCGTAGGCTTCATCAAAAGATATGAGTATGGAAGTGCGCTTGGGGTTGGCTTGGCTGTGGGCCGTAGGCATGCTCCTGCTGGCTGGTTGCTACGAAGTGCCTCCCATCGTTACGCCAGTGATGGATGTAGGTGAGTGCCCCTCTGAGGCTGCATCCACAGTGGCCAATCAGCAACGCAACGTACTCATCGAAGAATTTACTGGCGTACGTTGCAACAATTGCCCTGCAGGCGCACAAGCCATAGAGGCCTTACTGGCGCAGCACGGCAACCGGCTGGTAGCAGTGTCCGTTCATGCAGGTCCTTTCGCTCCGCCTTATCCCGAGAGCCTCTACGATTTTCGTACGCCAGCAGGCACCCAAATCCTATCCTTCCTGGGCGAACCTCTGGGCTACCCTACGGCAGTAGTCAACCGGCGGAAGTTTGCACAGGAATCTAGCCTCCAGCTCGGTCAAGCCAAGTGGGCCGGCTACATCGAGCAGGAGCTCAGTGTGCCACCCAGGGTAAAACTAGCTGTCAATCCCTCCTTTAACGCTGCCACACGCGATCTTCAAGCAGACATCACTGTGTTTGTGCAAGAAACCTTCGCTGAACCCGATGTGCGCCTAAACGTAGCGCTCATAGAAGACAACATCACCGACTACCAACTCACCCCTGCCGGTAAGCAGGCTGATTATGTACACAAGCACGTACTGCGAGCCATGCTGACCAGCGCTACTGGCAATCTGATTCAGGAAAACCTCAATACCGGCAGCCGCTTTTGTAAGCGCTACACGCTCAACCTCCCTACTGGATGGAAAGAACGCGACTGCAAAGTAGTGGCCTTCGTAAGCTTGGGCGGGGCGTCCAAAGATGTACTGCAGGTGGCACAGGCCAAAATCATGCCCTAGATTTCCGTCGCACTCCGTCAGCAGGGTATCAACGCAGTTCTCTTAGCGCCCGCTCCAATATGGTATCCTTGCCCTGGAGGCGATCCGCCTCTGTCATGTCCACTTTGATGTGCGGTGGAATACCGTCTTCAATGTTGAAGCCATTAGGCAGCAGGGTTTGGGTAGCAGAATAGCGTACTGTCCATCCGTTGGGCAACTCTGCACCTACAGGTGTACCGGCGCCGCCCCCCGTCCAGTCGCCTACGATGCGTACATGGGGTAAGGCCAGCATCTTGGCTACAAAAAAAGTAGTAGCGCTATAGCTGCGCCGGTTTGTCAGGATAATGACCGGTTTGGTAAACTGCCGCTCGCCCTCGGGTTTGATATATACATCTACTGGGGCAGAGAAATCGCGGCGGCCAGGGCCATTCTTCACTAGCGAGCGATAGGCCAGGCGTTGGCGGTCAGCAAAGCGGGAGGCCAGCAGGTCAGCCATAGAGCCAAAGCCGCCGCCGTTGCTGCGCACGTCAATGATCATACCTTTGAGATTGCTGAAGCGAGCAATCACCAGATCAATGTACGATTCGTCAAAGCGCTGGGTGAAACTGCCGTAGCGCAGGTAGCCAATGCTGTCAATGATAGTATGGATGAGCGGCCCGGTATACCACTGGCGGTTGCGCAGGTACTGGCGTTCTATGAGGTTGCCATCGTAGTTGTCGGGGTAGTTGAGATACCACTCCCAGTTGCGCGACCGATTGAAGCCCGCCTCCAGGTTGACGTGCCCGTCGCGTAGGGTGTAGAGCATGTCCGACATCACATTAAACAGCTCCAGTGTCCTAGTATTACTGTTGACACGAGGCCGGAACACGCGATAGACGCTGTCCCAGTCCACATTTTTAAATTCAAAAAAAGCATAGCCCCGGTCGAGCTCGTGCCACAGCGCCTCAAAGTTGGTCACGGGGTCATCAGCTGGGTCGTCGTCTAGCAGGAGCATTTCGCAGGTGCTCAGGCTGGAGGTTAAGCCGAGCAGCCACAAGTAAATCAGCCACCGCTTCATCTCGTCATTTTTATGAAAAGAGCAAACTGCAGTCCGTTTATAGCGTGAGTTACTGGATGCTGCCCGGCGTCAGAGCGGAACATATCCCAGTAGTAAATTAGCAGCAAGGCGTTGTCACTGGCCAAAGGATAACGCACTTGCAGGCGCGATTGTACCCGCGTCAGGGCGCCAAATGTGCCCAGCCTGGCTTCTTTTAGATAAGGTGCCGCAGTAAGTTCGTCTTCGGGCGTGGCAGCCACCAGGCCGGAATACGTGGGCCGCAGCCCCCAACTCAGTATGGGCGTAGCCAATTGCCACTCGGCATGCCAGTGTCGGCGCAGGAGGCGAAACGACCGCTCTACTGACCCCGTGGGGCCGAGTGAGAAAAACAGGTCGTAGAAATAATTGCTGTTGACCAGGCTGGTGTGATGGCGCAGGCTCCCCCAGGAGCTTAGCGCCGGCCCTGCGCGCCACTGCCATTTGGCGCCTGGTGGCCCAATACGCCACAGACTGCCCCAAATAGCAGCGTAAGCCATGTTTTCCGTTTTACCACCAACGCGCGCTGCAGAGGTGTTGCCCAGCCAAAACTGCCCTTCCACCCGATTGCGCGCCTTCGGCCCCGCGATGTCCAGACCAAGGATACCTGCGCCCTGTATGCCTTCGTACAGCAACGGCGACATAGCTACGTCGCGGTAGCGTTCCAGTGCTGCTCCGCCACCCAAGTACAGGTTTAGTGCACGCTTGGGCGCCTGGCGCTCGCGTACCAAGTGCTGTTGCATGGCCAATGAAGGTGATTTGGCTTCCTGTTGTGCTGTTGCTAGGCTGCCCAAACTCCAACCCCAAATGCTTACCAAAAACCAGCGCATCATAATGAGATGTATTCTTTTTGCCGGAGCGAAAAAAACGAAATAGTTTCGTTCAAACGCTGCAATTTCGCAAAACATTTTTATATGCAGCATAGCCTTTTGTCGCGCCAAAGACGTTGGCGCTAGGATTTACCCCTGCGGCCAGTCAGGGATGCCGAGCCATTCGAGTGTATTGGTGCAGTAAATTTTGTGCAGGGTAGCCTCGGGGAGGTCCATTTTTTCTATAAAAGCGCCGATGTCGAGATCGCCCAGGGGAAAGGGGTAGTCGGAGCCAAGGGTTACTTTATCTTCGCCCACCAAGTCAATGACGTAGCGGAGCATGACCGGGTCATGAGTGATGCAGTCCACCCAAAAGCGGCCGAGATACTGTGCAGGCGGTACGGGGTTGTCTATGGCCACGAGGTCGGGGCGGCAGTTGAATCCGTGCTGGATGCGGCCAATAGTAGGCAAGAAAGAGCCACCGGCGTGGGCAAAGCAGACCCGAAGCTTGGGTAGTCGCTCCAACACACCACCGAAGATCATGGAGCAGATCGCGCGGCTGGTTTCAGCGGGCATGCCTACCAGCCAAGGCAGCCAATAGCGGCGGGTGTGCGCCTCGCCCATCATGTTCCAGGGGTGTACAAACAGCGCCATGTCCAGGTCTTGGCAGGCTTGGAAGACAGGGAAAAACTCCTCCTCGTGGAGGTTGCGGTTGTTTATGTTAGAGCCTATCTGGATACCTGGCAGCCCAATGGCTTTGCATCGCTCCAACTCCAGCACTGCCAGGTCAGCATCCTGCATGGGCACAGTGCCCAGGCCGAGGTAGTGTTGGGGGTAGTCGTGCGTCAGTTGGGCGATGTGATCGTTGAGAAAGCGGGAGAGTTCAAGGCAGTCGTCGGGTTTGGCCCAATAAGAAAACATGACCGGTACAGTACATACCACCTGCACGCGGGTGTGGTGGCGGGCGTACTCGGCAATGCGGAGCTCAGGGTCCCAGCAGTTAGCCTCAATTTCGCGAAAGAAAGTATTTCCTTTCATCATTTTGGCCTTACCAGGTGCATGGTGTACCAAGTGGATGAAGTCGCCGTAGCCGAAGCGCTGGGCAAAGTCGGGCAAGCGCTCGGGGAGTATGTGGGTGTGCATGTCAATTTTAAGCACAGCGCGGTCAGTTGAGGCGGTAGTCAGCAATAAGTTGGAATTTGGGGATGTGCACATCAAAGTGCTCCTGGGTGTCCAGGCGAATGAACAAATAAGTGCCGCGCATGGCGCCAATTTCGGAGCTGAGGTTGCACCAGGAAACGTACTGGTGCATCTGGCCAGGGGATAGCACCGGCTGCTTGCCGATGACGCCCTCGCCCTCTACTTCACGCCGGGCGCCGCCGGAGTCGAATATATGCCAGTGGCGGCGCAGTAGTTGTACAGCATAGGGGTTGAGATTTTCAATGGTGATGCGATAGGCAAAGATGTATTCGTTGCGCTCTGGCTTGGAGTAGTCGGGTTGGAAGAATGCCTCTACACTGATGCGAACGTCGTTGGTGATGAGCGTTTCCATAGAGATAGCGTATTTATGATGGCTTAAATTTCATTTTCTGACAGCAATCATTGTGATGGCAGTGGGCTTTGATGAAACTGTTTGCCCCAGGAAATACCATGCCGGCTCTCATAAAGTTTGACAAAATTAGAAAGACCAAAAAAGCCGTTGAGCAGGATGTAGGCTTCCCACAGCAGTTGGCTCAGAAGTACGTCGGCTTGCTGAATGTTTAACTTGAAAGGCTTGAGCTTGCTGATGAGCAGGGGTCTGGAGTGTAGGAGGTGCTTGTCATAGTCCGAAAAAAAGTCAACTGCTTCTTCCACCTGTTTCTCGTACCGCGGCTCTCCACCGAGCATAAAATTCAGCAACCATTCCGAAGCCAGGCTCCTGGAGAGTTTTTCAGAGTCTTCGCACAGCTCCAACAAGTCAATTGAGTATTTTTCGATGAGCGGAATGTAAGCCGGCAGTGCTTCCGGCCCTTCCTGCTTGATGATTTCGCGCACTTTTTCAAATCCGCGTTTGATGGAGCGCGCTGGAATACCGCTGAGTTGAGGGTCAATGGGGCCTAGGGTAGCGCTGGGATGAAGTGTGATGCTGTTGCCAGAGAGCGCCAGCATAGTAGCCGCCGAGTAGGCAGAATGCGGAATCAGGAAATGTACTTGCTGGAATTTGCTTCTGAGGATGTGTACAATTCTCTCTGTGGCATCCGGCCGGCCTCCAGGGCTGTGCAGCAGTACGTCCACCTCATGATAGCTCTGCAAAGCCTGCGCAAGATCGGTAAAGCCATCTACATCTGATATATCAATGGAGTTGGGGCTATTAGGAAGCGTATCCAGAAACTTAGAGGCGTAAACAATGAGGGGCCTTTTTCGGTATTCTTCAATATCCTTATAGCATTGAAACCGCATCTGCAGAAGCGAACTGCCATCTATTTGCGGATTCTTTGCTATGAAGTCATTCCAGTCCTGAGATGTTTTAATGCGTGGAAGAGAATGCATCCGTATTGATTTTGAGGCTCTTAGTCGAAGAAGTATTCGTTTTGAAATAAACCTTCTTGCCCATAGCCTGCCGGCAGCGTTCTATGATCTTGTATGCCTTAGCATAGGTTTGGACTATTTGTATGGCATTTTGATTTTTCTCTGTCAATTCTTTGCCGAAGAGAGCTTGCGTAGTAGTATCTTTCTTTGTGTCCACAGCAGTGTTGGGTTTGGAGAAAATGACTAAGTATTTTTCAGCTTTTTGGTTTGACCATGCGCTTCGTTGATGAAAGCCTCGACAATGCGCTCCGCTTTTTGCAGCGCTTTGTCCAATACATCATTAACGAGTACCACATCGAATTTGTTCTCGAAAGAAAGCTCGTGTTTGGCTTTGGCAATGCGACGTGCCAGCGCGTTTTCGTTTTCGGTGCCGCGCGCACGCAGGCGTTGCTCCAGTATTTCGGCAGAGGGCGGCTTGACAAACACGGTGAGCGCCTGCGCGCCGTATTGTTGCTTGAGCCGTATGGCGCCATGTACGTCAATATCAAAAATGACGGCTTTACCTGTGCCCCATATTCGCTCAATTTCGCTGCGGAGGGTTCCGTAAAACTGGCCTTCATATACTTCTTCCCATTCGGCAAAGTCCTTGGCCTCAATGTGCGCCTGAAAATCTTCGGGTGACATAAAGTAGTAGTCCACCCCGTGTTGTTCGTAAGGGCGCGGCGTGCGGGTAGTGGCCGATACAGAGAAGGCGATCTGGCTGGGGTAGCGGCTCAGCAAATGCCGCACGATGGTGGTTTTGCCAGAGCCAGAAGGAGCAGCAAAGATGAGCAGTTTGTTCATATCGTATTAGCCACCAGTTCTTTGATTTTTTCGAGTTCGTCTTTCATCTGGACAACCAGGCGCTGTATTTCAGAAGAGTAGGCTTTGGCGCCAAGGGTGTTGATCTCGCGGCCCATTTCCTGGCTGATGAAGCTGAGTTTTCGCCCTTTGGCGATGTCAGGGGAGGCAAGCTCCTGCAGGAAATAATTGCAGTGCTGCTCTAAGCGTACTTTTTCTTCGGTGATGTCCATTTTTTCGAGGTAGAAAAGGATTTCCTGCTCGAAGCGGTTTTCGTCAATCTTATCTTTACCCAGGTATTCTTCCAGGTTTTGGTACATGCGCTGGCGCACACGGCTCACGCGCTCTTCCTGGTGGGGGTCTACCAGGGGTAGGCCAGCCAGAATGTTTTGTACGCGCTGTTGTAGTTCGTTCTCCATAGCTTGCCCTTCGGCCTGGCGAAAGGCGTCGAAATGCGCAATAGCCTTGTAGGTGGTTTGCAGCGCGGCTTCCCATTCGGCTTCGTCTATGTTTTCGGTATCAGTGGCAATGACGTTGGGCAAGCGCAACACGGCGGAGAAAATATCGGCCTGGGAGATGTGGAGTTCCTCGGCGATCTTGCGCAGTTCTGAGGCATAGCGTTTGAATAAAGGCATGTTGAGGGCAAAGTCGTCATCGCCATGTATGGATTTGATTTCCAAGGTAAACTCAATCTTGCCCCGCTCGGCGCGTTCGGCCAGCAAGCGGCGCAAATCGTTTTCATAGTCCTTGTATTTAGCAGGTATTTTGAGCTTGATGTCGGTGAACTTGCTGTTTAGCGAGCGAATTTCCACCGAGATGGTCTTGTCTTGGTAGTTTTGCGATTCACGGCCATAGCCGGTCATGGAAAGCAGCATAGCTTGTGGTTCTTAAAAGTCAACAAGGGGCAAAGCTAAGGCATTACTTACAAACGGCGCATCCGATTGTGCGGAAGCGATATTACATACAGGCTTGAACATTAAAAGGGTGTTATTGTTATGTTGGGTGTTCGAATGTCATGTTTCCGATACAATAAATGGAACTTGTGCTCAATACTCCGGGTATAATGGATGCCATGATAACCAACCGAGGCGTGAGTTTGCGGGAGGTCTCACAGCAGCAGCCAGTCATGCTAGTATTTCTGCGGCATTTTGGCTGTACCTTCTGCCGCGAAGCGCTCTCTGATATCTCTGAATTGCGGGAAGATATTGAGCAGATAGGTCTCAAAATCATATTCGTGCACATGGCAGAACCCGACACCGCGCTGCATTTTTTCGAGCGCTATGGTCTTACTGGTGCTGAACATATCAGCGACCCCATGTGCGAATATTATGCTGCTTTTGGCTTGGTCAAAGGTAGCTTGCGCCAGTTGTTTGGCTTGCGCTCCTGGATCCGAGGCTTTCAGTCCATTGTACTAGAGGGCAATGGCTTTGGTGCCGAAATAGGCGACGCCTCCCAGATGCCCGGTATCTTCATCATCCACGATGGCGAAATTCGTGGCAGTTTTATTCATCAATACGCTTCCGACCGCCCCGACTATCTGGCGCTAGCGCGCTGCTGCCTACCAGCGTAAAGCAATTATGCGGCTGGCGAAGAAGCAGGTCTCGGCTGAACACCAAGTTAAACTGCTTCCTCGTCAGACACCGTCCACACAAAAGGTGTTGCTTGCAAGATTCTCAAGACTACTGCTTTTTGAGTATGTCCCGGATTTCGGCCAGTAGTTCTTCAGCAGTAGGCCCCGCAGGGGCTGAAGCGGCTTCCTCCTGCTGCCTTTTGAGCTTGTTCATACCCTTTACGATGATGAACATTGCCAGTGCTACAATAAGCAGCGAGATGATGGCATTGATAAACAAGCCATAACCCAAGGCTACACCGCCAGCTTCGCGCACGGCCTCAATAGAAGACAGGTTGGTGCTTGCCGCGTCGCTCGGGGCCTTCAGTATAATAAACAGGTTGCTGAAATCTGGGGCATTAAACAGCGAAGACAGGATGGGCATGATGATGTCATTGACAAATGAATTGACCACCGTGCCGAATGCCGCACCGATAATAATGCCTACGGCCATGTCGAGCATGTTGCCTTTTAGGGCAAATTCCTTGAATTCTTTGAGCATGGTTTTGCGTTTTGGTTTAAAAAAGTTTACATTATCGTATGTAAATATAGGGCAAAGATAAAAAAGAATGCTCCTGAAATCTTGAAATTCATAATTTTGCAAACTAACGTTCATTAGTATGCCCAAATTTCATCGTCTGAAAGTACGAGAAGTACGCCGTGAAACGGCCGATTGCGTATCAGTGGCCTTTGAAGTGCCCGAGCACTTGCAGGAAGTATATCGCTTCTTGCCAGGGCAGCACCTGACCCTGAGTAGCCATCTGGATGGAGAAGAAGTGAGGCGCTCCTACTCCATTTGTGCGGCGCCATTCGAGCATGAGTTGCGGGTGGCTATCAAGCGCATTGAGGGCGGGCGCTTTTCTACTTATGCCAACGAAGTGCTAAAGCCTGGCGATGAACTGGAGGTCATGGCACCCACCGGCCGATTCTGCTTGCTACCTCCCAATGGGGCGCCCAAGCGGCAGATCGTTGCCTTTGCCGCCGGCAGCGGTATTACCCCTATCATATCCATTCTGAAAACTGTACTGGAAACAGAGCAGGAGAGTACATGCACCCTATTTTATGCCAATCGTCGCCCTGACACTATAATCTTCTTGGAGGAAATCGAGGGGTTGAAAAATCGCTACCTGCAACGCTTCAGCGTATATCACGTACTGAGCCGCCAGCAAACGGACAGCCCGTTGTTCAGCGGGCGTATGGATGCTGATAAGTGCCGGACTTACTGCCGCATGCTCCTGGATGTAGCACGTACGGACGCTTTTTACCTGTGTGGGCCGGCAGCCATGGTGAGCATGCTGCGCGAAACACTTCTGGAGCAAGGCGTCGAGGCTGCGCGGATACACACCGAACTTTTTGTGGCGCCTGAAGACGTACGCCAGGTAGCACTGGCGTCATTGCCCGCTGCAGTGGCGACGCGGATCAGCGTCAGGATAGATGGTCGGAGTTTTGAGTTTCCGCTTGAGGAGCCTGGTTTGAACCTTCTGGATGCTAGCCTGCGCGCAGGTGCCAACCTTCCATACGCGTGCAAGGGGGGCGTGTGTTGTACTTGCAAAGCTCGCCTGTTGGAAGGACAAGTGCATCTGGCACGAAACTACGGCCTTGAGCCGGACGAAATAGCGGCGGGTTACATACTAACCTGTCAGGCGTATCCGCTTAGCGAGGCAGTACATGTGGACTTTGACGTGTAGCGCATCTAAAACGCTGTACACCAATATTGGCAAGATTTCAGGACACCATGACTACGATTACCACGATTGAACCACCCTCCAAGAGAGCAGAAATCCGCGAAGCTGCCGCCCAGCTTTTTCGCGACAAAGGCTATGCTGCTACTTCCATGCGCGACTTGGCAGAGGCCGTGGGGTTGAAAGCACCTAGTATTTACAACCACTTTGCCTCTAAGGAAGAAATTTTGCGTTCCATCTGCTTTGACAATGCCCAGCGCTTTCTCAACGGACTGTCTCAGATAGAACGCATGCCAGGCTCCGCAGCAGATAAACTCCGTGCGCTCATTCGTCTGCACATCCTCATCGCTACGGAAGATGCCACTTCGGTCATTGCCATTAATGATGAATGGCGCCATCTGACCGAGCCCTACCTGAGCCGTTTCGTCGCCATACGCCGCGAGTATGAGCAGCGCTTCAAAGCCATTGTGGAACAAGGGGTGCAATGCGGAAAACTGCGCAACGTTCATCCGCATATTGCTGTGCACACCATTTTTTCATCTATGCGCTGGCTGCACGACTGGTACAAACCCGGTAAAAGTATCACACCAACTGATATTGAACGGGATATTGAGGGTATTTTGATGGAGGGGTTAGTATGCGGCGAGTAGTGTCCTGCTTACCACATTTTCAAGGATTTACTCCAATATCTCCTGCAATATCGAATGCGCGTGAATTGGCGGCAGGTGCTCTATGTGTAGTTGATAGTAGGTAATGAGTAGCTGCAGCAACTGCCGACGCTGTGCACCTGTCATGGCTATCTGATGGCAATGGCAGCGTGAGCACTTGAGCAGTTGATAGGCTATAGCACTCAGTACTTCGTTCATACTGTGAGAACCTGCCGGGGTAGTCTCAAACAGACCAGACTGCAAATTGAGATATGGCGTCTCTGTACTCCAGTCTCCTCCCGGATGAAAGCCCAGGTGGCCGCTTAGTTCTAGCATGAAATGGAGGTGGAGATTCAAAAAAGGCGCTGGTGTTTCGTCCAGATAGACAAAGGCGTCATAGAGCAACTGGAAAAGTGGCTGGTTTTCCTCGGCTTCCCGGATGGTTTTACGAGCCAGCTCTGCCATAAACAGCCCTACGGCGCTCCGCCGCACTTCAAAGGGCAGCCGCTGATATACAAACGCTGGCCTGATCTCTTTGAGGCGATGCATTTTGCGGTCTTCCCGGAAGTAGGCCACCAACTCCGTCAGCGACATGACTTGCAAAATGCCAGCGCTGGTCTTGCTTTTGGCACTGCGCACACCATTTATGATATATGTTTGCAGCCCCTTGTGCTCCGTATACAAGTCGGCGATGAGGCTGGTTTCGGCGTATTTCACTGTGCGCAGCACGATGCCGCGTGTTTTTAGCAGCATGTTTTTAAGAGGCAAAGGTAAAACAAAATGAGCGGCCTTGCACCAGGTAATTTCAGGTTCATCCAAGGGCTGCCAAAATGACATCTTGTGCAAGCAAAAGCGCACTTGGCACGCCGATTGCACAAATAGGGGCGATTCGTTTAACCAATTATAACCACGTCTCATTATGGCAAAGGAAATCCATTTCGATATTGCAGCCCGCGAAAAACTCAAAACGGGCATTGACAAATTGGCAAATGCCGTGAAGTTGACCCTAGGCCCCAAAGGTCGAAATGTCGTGTTGCAAAAAAGTTTTGGCTCTCCCCACGTCACTAAAGATGGGGTTACGGTGGCCAAAGACATCACTCTGCCCGACCCTGTAGAGAACCTCGGTGCTCAGATCATGCGCGAAGTGGCCTCCAAAACTTCTGATCTGGCAGGCGACGGTACCACTACCGCTACTGTATTAGCACAGTACATGATTGAGCATGGCCTCAAGAACGTGACCGCCGGCGCTAACCCCATGGACCTCAAGCGCGGCATGGACAAAGCCGTCAAGGCGGTGGTGGCTCATCTCAAGTCTCAATCAGAAGACATCAGCCATGATTATGGCCGCATTGGTCAGGTGGCTACCATCTCGGCCAATAACGACCGCAGCATTGGCGACATGATTGCCGATGCCATGAAACGCGTGACCAAAGACGGCGTCATCACGGTAGAGGAAGCTAAAGGCATGGATACCTATGTGGAGGAAGTGAGCGGTATGCAGTTTGACCGCGGCTATCTTTCACCTTATTTTATTACCAATTCTGACCGTCTCACTACGGAGTTTGAAAACCCCCTCATTTTGCTCACCGATGGCAAAATTTCCAATATTCGCGAGTTTATTCCAGTGCTGGAGCGCGCTGCAGCCTCAGGGCGTCCGCTGCTTATCGTAGCCGAAGATGTAGATAGCCAGCCGCTGGGTGTGCTGGTGGTCAACCGCTTGCGCGGCTCCCTGCGCGTAGCTGCCGTCAAAGCGCCCGGCTTTGGCGATCGCCGCAAAGCTATGCTCGAAGACATTGCCGTGCTCACCGGCGCTACCGTCATCAGCGAGGAAAAAGGATACAAGCTTGAAAATGCCGACCTCCAGCACTTTGGTAGCGCTGAAAAGGTTATCATTGACAAAGACAATACTACCATTGTAAGTGGCAGCGGCGACCCCGAAGCCGTCAAGTTGCGCATCAAGCAGATCAAGCAGCAAATTGAAACGACCACGTCTAACTACGACAAGGAAAAACTGCAAGAGCGCTTGGCCAAGCTATCTGGCGGCGTAGCAGTGCTACATGTAGGTGCTGCTACTGAAACCGAAATGAAGGAAAAGAAAGATCGCGTAAACGACGCCCTCCACGCTACCCGCGCCGCTATTGAAGAAGGTATCGTGCCTGGCGGCGGTGTAGCCCTGGTACGAGCAGCTGAAGCGCTGAGCGGTCTCAAAGGTGAAAACGAAGACGAAACCATCGGCATAGAGATCATTCGCAAGGCCATTGAGTATCCGCTGCGCACCATTGTAGCCAATGCTGGCTTGGAAGGCTCGGTAGTAGTACAGAAAGTGCGCGAAGGTAAAGGTGCTTTCGGCTACAATGCCCTCACCGATGTGTACGAAGACCTTAAAGCCGCCGGAGTGGTTGATCCTACCAAAGTGACGCGCGTGGCGCTGGAAAACGCCGCCTCCGTGGCCGGCATGGTGCTCACCACCGAGGTAGTCATCAACGAAAAACCCAAAAAAGAAACTCCTATGCCGGCGGGTGCAGGTATGGGCATGGATGATTATGACTAGGAGCCATCTCAAAAATATCTGAGTAAAAGCGGATACACCTCCAAATGGGAATCCGAAAAAGATCTTTGAGTGCGCATCGGATGATATGCACGAAGGAGTCAGAGCAAAAAAGATGTTCGGTATTCCGCCGTCTATTACATGGGTACAACCTCTGGCCTTTTCAAGCATCATCCTGTGGTTACACCGAGTTTAAAGCTGGGATATTTTTAAGAGGACTTCTAAAAAAATTACGCAGCGAGGCGTTGGAAATTCGATGCCGGCGCCTTACCTTTGCAGTCCAAAACTAAAAAAGGAGTCTCTTTATGCTTATTGTAGAAGTTAAAAACGGCGACAACATTGATCAGGCGTTGAAAAAACTCAAGAGAAAGTTCCAAAACGCTGGGGTGTTGCGCGAACTGCGCCGCCGCAGGGAGTTTGTGAAACCCTCTGTAAAGCGCCGCAACGAGATCATCAAAGCCGTGTATCTCCAGCAGAAAAGACGTGAGGAAGGGCAGATTGGCTAAATACGCCCGCAGTCCCTTTCGCTCATTTCAATATCGTAACTCACAAGGCTTGACGTACTGGCACATGGTGCGTCAAGCCTTTTTATTTGGCGTTGGCTTGAACCCATGTACAAGGTCAATCTCCATTAGCAGGAAGTGTAGCTATCCAAAGTATGCTCAGCGTTTTTTGTCACAGGGGGCTAGAAGTCTAAAATCAGACAGGGGTTAATTCTGGCGAAAATTGTACTTTTACGCCATTATTGTAAAACATACACTTAGTGCGAGGTGTATTGAATAGACTTCTACGTAGAGGGGGGAGAGGTCCAACTTGACCCCGTCAATAAGCCAACAAGCCTCGTGTATGTAGGTTATCTCTTCACTCAAATGTAGCATCCATGCGCAACGTTGAACACCGAAGTACCAAAATTGTAGCCACCGTCGGGCCGGCCTCCCGCTCCCCAGAAGTTTTGACAGAACTGATTAAAGCGGGAGTAGATATCTTCAGGCTCAATTTTTCTCATGGCACCCACCAAGATCATCAGGAGGTCATTGAGCGCATAGTGGATATCAACGAAAAGCTGGGCACGCACGTGGGCATTCTGGCTGACCTGCAAGGCCCCAAATTGCGTGTGGGCATTATGGCCGGTGGCGGGCTACCTCTGAACGAAGGCGATGTCGTCACCTTTGTAAATGAGAAGTGCGAAGGTACCATGGAGCACATCTACATGAGCTACACACAGTTTCCACAGGACGTTAATCCCGGCGAGACAGTGCTGGTGGATGACGGCAAACTCGTGTTTGAAGTGCTGGAAACCAATAGGATAGATACCGTCAAGCTCAAAGTCTTGCACGGCGGTCTGCTTGAGTCTAACAAAGGAGTTAACTTACCCAATACCAAGGTCTCACTTCCGGCGCTTACCGAAAAAGACCTGGCTGACTTAGATTTCATTCTTACGCAGCCTGTCAACTGGATTGCGCTGTCGTTTGTGCGCTCGCCTAAAGACCTTAAAGACCTCAGCGCGCGCATTGAAGCCAGAAACCATCCGGCCAAAATCATAGCCAAGATCGAGAAGCCAGAAGCCGTAGAGCGCATTGACAAGATCATTAAGCACTCCAATGGTATCATGATAGCCCGCGGCGATCTGGGAATCGAAATGCCCATTGAACGCTTGCCAGTGGTGCAGAAGACTATCATTGAGAAGTGCATACAGCGGGCGCGGCCAGTGATTGTGGCCACCCAAATGATGGAAAGCATGATGAAAAACCCCAGCCCTACTCGTGCCGAAGCCACCGACGTAGCCAATGCTGTGCTAGACGGCGCCGATGCCGTGATGCTCAGTGGTGAAACGGCTCGAGGCGACTTTCCCGTTCGGGTAGTAGAGTACATGGAGCGTATCATTCGGGAAGCTGAAAAGCATGATATGCCACAGTTCAAGCGGCCTACGCCACACGTCAAAAAGCGCACTTTTCTGTCGGACGTCATCTGTTACAATGCCGCCCGTGCTGCCGAAGATGTGGATGCTAAGGCTATTGTAGGCATGACCAGCTCCGGCTATACGGCCTTTATGGTATCAAGCTACCGGCCTAATAAACAGATTTTTATCTTCTCTAACCTAAGTCATATGCTGGCGACACTCAACCTGGTATGGGGTGTGCGCTGCTTTTACTACGACCGCTTCACTACTACCGACGAAACCTTCCAGGACGTGAACGAAATACTCAAGTCTGCCGGAAAACTTGTTCCAGGCGACGTTGTCATCAACACCGGTAGCATGCCCATCCATAAGCGCCATCGCACCAACATGATGAAAATTTCAGTGGTAGAGTAATTTATATACCGCTGTTTTGTATTCGTCACTTTTTTAGTGTATATTTTCAAATTTTTTACTTTAAAAAAGCGCATAAAAAGACTTTTTATTAAAAATATATGGCTTTTTTTTAATTTTTTATTAATTAACTCATCTTCGTTTTCTTGTAATTGTCACAAAAGATGATAAAAAAAAGTGTATACCTTTCTTGTGAATGGTGACCATAGGTACTTTTGCGTGTCTTAAATGGCGCTCTCCCTTACCGAACAACACACTTTCTTCGAAGCTCCGTCTGTTAGGCTAAATTCTTTCAGGCGGCAGAGGAAACAAGAAACAAACACTTTCTAACTCATGTTGTCGGCAGTATTTCGCTGGCATATGCGTGGGAGTCCTAGACTATTTACCCTTCACTCCCGCTAGTTGGAAAGTCAATGTAGGTGTCCAAAAGCGAATGTGCTTTTGGCTAATGTTATTTGTTGCCAGGGCTAAACATTGCTTCTGGATATCGGCATGTCGTTTAACTCAATTTGCGAAATGAATAAAATTTACACAGGTTTTGCGCATACTTGCGGCGCTTTGAATCCTTCTAAAGTAAACTCTCACAGAAACGCAGAGGGTTCAACTGCTTGGCAAAGCGCACCTATATCCTTTCACATTTCATCTTCTTCTTTAAATGCAAATGTCGTCATTATGAGGGCAATTCCACAGTTGCTTATTGCATCCAGGTCGTTTATCCCTGCAATGCTTTTCGGGGTTATGATCCTGATTTCCAGCTCAATTCATGCCCACTGTAACGGTGTCATTAACAGAGGTGCCTTTAGCTCCAATCTGACCATGCCCAGTGGTATGGCTCCAGATTCCTCTACTAATATCACGTTACCACCAGGCGGTAGTGACACAGCTTGGCAGGTGATTCCTAATTCTGTCAGTGAGACTCACACCTCTGTGCTGCTTGCACACAGCACTCGTTCTATGCGTGGCTCACACCGCACTGGACGTATCGATTACGATGGTGAGTCCAATACGGTTACAGTCACTGAGGATCTACCTCCTGATTGTAGTTGCCCCAACAACCTGGTGAAGAACCCTGGTTTCGAAAATGGTACCAATAATTGGAGTTGGTTCGGAGGGACGCTTAATTATGGAAGCTATGTAGCTGTATGTGGCAACAATGCGGCGCATTTCCGGATATCAAACACCAGCAGCAACATGTTCTTCCAGACAGTTGTTACTGGCGGATACGCCCAGGGTACTACCCTTAATCTTACATTCTGGGGTGGCACACACGTCCCCTCCTTGTATCACGAAGCCGGTATTTACTATTACAACAGCTCAGGTGGCTTGATCAGTAAGTCGGTAGTGGAGGTTAATTCTCAGCTCCCTACCATGACGCTGTACACCATTAATAGTACAGTGCCAGCCAATACCCATTCCATTCGGGTAGGTGGTATGGGGACGGGTGACTGGCTTAAAACCGATGCCTGGTGTTTGACTACTTCTTGTGATCCTGATAATAATGTAGCACCTCCTTTCTGCGCGCCATCGGCCAATTGCGTAGGGGGGAGTGGCAATCTCTTGTGGTCACAGACCATCGATCCTTTGACCGGAGATCCCTCCCAAATCAAGCTCATTTGTGGCTGGAATAATACCTACACAATACCAGGACCTTATCCTGCGGCGTTCAACGGTCCTGTTACGGTTAATGTCAGTGACGTAGTATCCTGGGATGGCTACGTGGGGCGAGAGCATCAATTCCAGCAAAATGAGCGATTTCGGATTGTTTTTAAGAAGAGCGGATCAGTGGTAGCTTCTACTCCTTATACTCCTGACCTACCTGACTATGTTACTCAAGCATACTGGAGAGGCCCTCTCGGTGGAAATATCTTTTTGCCCAATGGAACAGATGAGATTGTCATAGAACATTGGGGAATTTGTGATGGAAATCCCGCTTCGGTAGTTCCTACCAGCGTTTGTATCAATGTGGTAACCTGCAGTCTTTCTATTACCTCTCAGCCGCAAAGCCAGAATATATGCTTGGGAGGGACAGCTACGCTATCTATATCAGTATCCGGCGCCTCTTCTCCTAGCATTCAGTGGCAGTACTTGAACGGCTCTTCCTGGGTAAATGTATCTGATGGTACGCCTGCAGGGGCTACCTATTCTGGGGCTACTTCAGCAAATCTGCAGATTAGTGGTGTGTCAGCCGAAGGCAACTACAATTATCACGCAGTAGTATCGGCTTCTGGCTGTACAAATGTGATTTCCAATACGGCCACCTTAACAGTTTTATCAGACCCTGCTATAAGTATCAATCCATCTTATAGCTCCGTGTGTGTAGGCGGCACGGCGACGCTGACGGCGAACGTGTCAGGCGGCACAGGCACCTGCACAATACAGTGGCAGAGAAGTGCAAACGGTACGAGCGGCTGGACGAACATCTCTGGAGCCACTGGCACGACCTACAATGCGCCGACGACTACAGCGGGCACGACCTACTACCGCGCCACGTACACCTGCACGGGCAGCGGCTGCGACGCGGCTACGTCTGGCAATGCAGAAGTGGTAGTAGTGCACGATCCTTATGTCACTGCCTCGCCATCTAACAGGACGGTATGCGTAGGTGGCACAGCTACCTTGACTGCTTCTCCTTCAAAAGGCACAGGTACATGCACAGTGCAGTGGCAAAGTAGTTCAACGGGCACAGGTGGTTGGACCGATATCGATGGCGCCAATAATGTGACCTATAATGCGCCCACCAATGTCACAGGCACATTTTACTACCGTGCTACATATTCTTGCACAGGCAGTGGTTGTGACGCTACGGCCTCGAATGTATCCACTTTAACGGTTATACCTGACCCTACTATCAGCATCACACCGTCCAATAGCACGGTATGCATAGGGGGCACGGTGACGCTTACGGCAAGCACGTCTAGTGGTACGGGGGTGTGTCTAATTCAATGGCAAAGGAGCACCACAGGTACGAGCGGCTGGACGAACATCTCTGGAGCCACTGGCACGACCTACAATGCGCCGACGACTACAGCGGGCACGACCTACTACCGCGCCACGTACACCTGCACGGGCAGCGGCTGCGATGTGGCCACGTCGGGCAATGCAGAAGTGATTGTCACCCCTGATGCGACGATCAGCATTACGCCGTCCAGCAGCACGGTATGCGTAGGGGGCACGGTGACGCTTACAGCAAGTACGTCAGGCGGCACAGGCACCTGCACGATACAGTGGCAGAGCAGTGCAAACGGCACGAGCGGCTGGACGAACATCTCTGGAGCGACTGGCACGACCTACAATGCGCCGACGACTACAGTGGGCACG